>NZ_MBPP01000014.1 GCF_001858325.1 Marinobacter sp. AC-23 | reverse complement strand
CCTGGGATACAGATTACGGGGCCAAGGTTAAGCGTGCGTTGTTTAGCTCTGATACCAGCCGCAATTTTGAGCTGGATATGATTGTGCACGATGGCTATACCGGAAGAGTGATTATGGAAAAGCGTTATTCCGGCTCTGGTCGCTGGGATGTGCCCCGCAATGAGCAGATAAGTTTTGGGTCTCCCCGGTTTTTTGACACTGCCTATGGGCAGGCTGTGGAAAAAGTGCTGGGTGCTATGACGTCTGACGTGATTGCCCAGCTGGACTGCCAACCTATGCTTGTGCCGATTACCGAGGTTATCGGGAAGGACTTGTTGCTGGAGGTGGGAACGCCATCAGGCTGTTGCCGGGTGCAAAAATGCACTTGGTGCGGGCTGAGAGCGGGCTTGCCAGGCCAGATGAGCCGGCTCAGTTATGGGATACAGGTGTAGAGCTGCACATTCACAGTCTGTCGCTGGATTCGGCAAGGGCCTGGATGCCCAAGCTTGGCTCTCATATCAATATTCAGGAAGGCGATTACGCCGTTATCTACTAGTACAGTGAGAGAGCCTTGGTTTCAGGCTGCTATTTCAGCAGCCGCGATATCCCGTATCTTCCCTACCATGGAGCGCAAGCCGTTGCCACGGGTTGGGGAGATATGGCGGAACAGATCCAGCCGTTCAAACAATTCGTCGATATCCGTTGCCAGCAGATCTCTTGGGGTTCTGCCGTTCAGCGCAATAGTGATCATTGCCGCAAGGCCGCGCACAATCAGGCGTCGGAATCTATCAGCAGATAGAGCTTGCCGCTGGCTTCGTGGATGTGGGAGATCACCCACACTTGGCTCTGGCAGCCGTGCACATAGTTCTCTTCAACCCGGGCATCGTCCGGGAAAGCTGGCAATTGCTTGCCAAGGTCAATAATAAACGCGTAGCGCTCTTCCCAGTCGTCCAGAAATTCGAAGCCGTCGAGTACGTCTTCCAGCGATGGGTTTGTGCCTAGCGGGTTGTCGAGAAAATCCTGTTCCGTAGCTGGCATTTACAACATTCCCAATTCTAGCTTGGCTTCGTCGGTGAGCATGTCGTTGTTCCAGGGCGGATCAAAGGTTAGCTCTACGGTTACCTTGTCTACGTTGGGAACGTGCTCTACCTTGGTTTTCACGTCATCAGCAATGACGGGCCCCATGCCACAACCGGCGGCGGTGAGAGTCATCAGGATGAAGATGTGGTTGCCTTCGGCGGTGCCGTTTTCGATTCGACACTCGTAAATCAGGCCCAGATCTACCACGTTAACCGGAATTTCCGGGTCGTAGCAGTTGCGTATGGCTTCCCATACCTGATTTTCATTAATGGTTCCATCTTCTGGCGTGTCGAAACTGCTTTCCAGCGGTTTTTTGCCCAGGGCATCGGCGTTGTGGCCTTCGATGCGGGCAAGGTTGCCATTAACTGCAACGGTAAAGGTACCGCCCAGTGATTGTGTGATGGTCACAAAGCTGTCTACCGGAATCATGATTTCTGTTCCGGTAGGAACAAGGCGGGCTTCCACCTCGCGTTTGGTCAGGACGACTTCACGTTCTTGCATGCCTGGTTAAACCTCTTTTGGCGCAGAGAGGGGCGGAATTAGGTTACCGTAAAGCTCTCACCACATCCGCACTCAGCGGTGGCGTTTGGATTGCGGAACTGGAACATGGAGTTTACGCCTTCGGTCACGAAGTCGATCTCTATGCCGTTCACCATGGATAGGTGTTCCTCTTTCACAAACACATCAACCCCATCAATATGGAATATTCTGTCGTCGGCTGCGGCTTCATCCACCCATTGGGTTTCATATTTGAAGCCGGAGCATCCGCTTTTTCTGATGGCCAGCCGAATGCCTTTGGCACTCGATGCTTTGTCGAGTTGCTTGCGCACGTGCTTGACGGCACTTGGCGTCATAGTGACGCCAACGGTCGGTGTGAAGACTTCTGCTGTCATGGTGTCTCCTCCATCAGGCAAATAGGCGCTGAACTTTTTGCAAGGCGGCAAATAACTGATCCACCTCACTGAGTGTATTATAGAACGCAAATGAGGCCCGGGCTGTACCGGGAACTCCGTAGAAATCCATCAGTGGCATAGCGCAATGATGGCCGGTGCGGATAGCAATGCCTTGCTGATCCAGTAAAGTCCCTATGTCACTCGGGTGCAACCCTTCGATTTTAAAGGACATCACGGGCACTTTGTGTTTTGCGGTGCCAATAATGCTCATGCCCGGAACGGTTTCAGCCAGTTGGTTGGCGCGCTCCAGCAACGCGCTCTCAGCTGCTTCCATGGCTACTCTGTCGAGGCCATTCAGGTAGTCGATGGCAGCACCCAGGCCGACTGCTTCAGCAATAGCCGGAGTGCCTGCCTCAAACTTATAGGGCAGGACGTTCCAGGTTGTGCGCCCGAACGATACCCGCTCAATCATCTCCCCGCCGCCTTGATAGGGGGGCATTTCTTCCAGCAGCGCAGCTTTGCCGTAGAGCACGCCAATGCCCGTTGGGCCAAACAGTTTGTGAGACGAGAACACGTAAAAGTCGCAATCCAGTGCCTGCACATCCGGTTGGAAGTGAGGTGCCGCCTGCGCGCCATCCAGCAGCGTTATGATGCCGCGGGCTTTGGCTTGGCGAATCATACCTGCAACCGGATTAACCGTGCCCAGAACGTTGGAGGCGTGGGTGATGGCCAGCACGCGGGTGCGATCATTCAGCAAGCTGTTGAATGAATCCATATCCAGTTCGCCTGCTGGCGTAACCTGAATCGGCACCACTTTGGCGCCCGTGCGCTCGGCAATCATCTGCCAGGGCACGATGTTGGCGTGGTGCTCCATGTGGCTCACCAGAATCTCGTCACCGGCGTTGAGGCGCGGTGCCAGACCGTTTGCTACCAGGTTTATGGCTTCGGTGGTGCCCCGGGTCCAGATAATTTCCTGGGTGCTGCCTGCATTCAAAAAACGGCGAACAGTTTCGCGGGCGCCTTCGAATGCTGCGGTTGCGCGGTCGCCGAGAGTGTGAGCACCACGGTGCACATTGGAGTGCATTTCCCGGTAATAGCGATCCATGGCATCCAGAACGGCGGATGGCTTTTGTGCCGACGCACCGTTATCCAGATACACCAGCGGCTTCCCGTTCACCTGTTGCGACAGGATAGGGAAATCCCGGCGAATGGCTTGTACGTCAAACGCCTTGCGGGTTGCTGTGGTTGCCATGGACAGGTCGTTCATACCACTCAGGCCTCTTGAAACGCTTGATCAAAGAACTGGTTCAGGCGGATTTGCACCGTGTCTCTTACGGCTTCCACCGGAATTTGGGCTACCAGCTCGTTGATAAACGCCATCGTTAGCAGAACGTTGGCTTCTCGGCGGTCAATGCCCCGTGATACCAGGTAAAATAAAGATTCTTCGTCGAGCTGGCCGATGGTTGCGCCGTGGGCACATTTGACGTCATCGGCGTAGATTTCCAGCTCTGGCTTGGTGTCGATTTCTGCACCAGTGGAGAGCAACAGGTTTTTGTTATTCATATTCGCGTTGGACTTCTGTGCGTCCTGGTGAATATGAATCCGGCCGTTGAACACAGCGTGGGATTTGTCTGCCGCAATATTGCGATAGGTTTCTTCGCTGTCGCAATGGGCCGCCACATGCTCAATGGTGGTGTGGTTGTCGTAGTGCTGGGTGCCTTGGGTGACGACCACGCCGTTAAGCTTGCATTCAGCGCCTTCGCCTTCCATTCGCACTTGCAAGTCGTGGCGGCGCAGGGGGCCACCAAAGCCTACGCAGTGGCTCTCAAAACGGGAGCTGCGCTGCTGGGTTACGCCAGTGGCGCCGATGTGCTGTACGTTTTCGCCGCCCATGCTTAAGCGGATGTTGGTAACATTTGCGCCTTCTGCAAGGGTGAATTCGGTTACAGAGTTCACTAAAACCGCTTCTTGGCCGCTGGAAATATACTCTTCAACCAGAGTGATTTGGCTGTTGCGACCGGCATCCACAAAAATGCGTGGGAAGGCTGATCCGCTGGCGTCTGCGGTCACCTCATGAATGATAAACAAGGGCTGATCAAGAACGGCATCTGGATTCAGGCGAATCATCAGGCCATCCTCAAAGCGGGCCGAGTTCAGGCCTGCGAACTGCACTTCTTTGGTGTTTAGAGTGGTGTCCAGGCGCTCAGCCAGTTCACTGGCCTCTGCATCTGAAAGGTCGCCAAAGCGCTGGATAAGAATGTTGTTCAAATCCGGGTACTCACTGGCTTCGGGTATCATCACGCCATTGATGAAAACCACCTTGTAGCCGGGCACGGCCAGTGCGCTGCCAGTTTTTCCGGCAGTGGGCAAAGAGACGGCCATCTCGTCGGTCAGCTTCAGATACTTACTGGAGTACTTCCAGTTTTCTGTTTTCCGCGTTGGCAGGGGCATATCCACCAAGGCGGCGCCGCGCTGCTTGCGCAGGGCGAGCAGTGGCTCTGGTAACGCCTGGCCAGCCGGGTGCAGAAACGCGGTGGAAAGAGTCGATGCTGGTTTCATTCCGCGATCTCCTTAATTGGCTGAGTTGGAGAGAGCTGAGCTGTCTGCAGTTGCCTCATCCTTAATGCCAAGCCAGCCATAACCGCGCTCTTCCAGCTCCAGGGCCAGTTCGCGACCACCGGATTTCACGATCTTGCCATCGGCCAGAACGTGCACATAGTCCGGCACAATGTAATCGAGCAGGCGCTGATAGTGCGTTACCATCAAAATGGCCCGGTCTTCGGCTCGCAGGGCGTTAACGCCGTCTGAAACCACTTTCAGTGCGTCGATATCCAGCCCGGAGTCGGTCTCGTCCAGAATGGCTAGCTTCGGCTGCAGTAATAGAGCCTGCATGATTTCGTTACGCTTTTTCTCACCGCCGGAGAAACCTTCGTTTACGCCGCGTTTGAGGAATGCCGGATCGAGATCCACTTGCTTTGATACTTCCCGTGCCAGCTTCATAAACTCAGCCGCGTTCATTTCCGGCTCGCCTTTATGGTGGCGCATGGCGTTCACGGCAGTACGCATGAACTGCAGATTGCTGACGCCCGGAATCTCGACAGGGTACTGAAACGCTAAAAACACGCCTTCTCGTGCCCGCTCTTCGGTTACTTTTGCCAGCAGGTTCTCGCCGTTCAGGGTGACGTCACCTGAGGTTACTTCAAATGCGTCGTTCCCTGCGAGCACCTGGGAAAGCGTACTTTTGCCTGAGCCGTTCGGGCCCATAATGGCATGTACTTCCCCGGCCTTGATCTCCAGGTTGATGCCCTTGAGGATTTCTTTGCCCTCAACGGATGCGTGCAGGTTTTTGATGCTCAGCATTTGTAGGCTTCTCTCTATTTTATCCGTCTGAATTCTGTTTGCTTGCGCAATAATTTGGGTAGTGCCGGCTTAGCCGACAGAACCTTCGAGGCTTACTTCCAATAGTTTGCCGGCTTCAACCGCAAACTCCATAGGAAGTTCCTTGAAAACTTCTTTACAGAAGCCGTTCACGATCATGGACACGGCTTGTTCCGGATTTATGCCACGTTGGCGGCAGAGGAACATTTGCTCGTCGCTCACCTTGGACGTGGTGGCCTCGTGCTCAACGATTGCGGATTTGTTCAGGCTCTCAATGTACGGGAACGTGTGCGCGCCGCAACGGTCGCCGATCAACAGCGAGTCGCACTGGGTGAAGTTGCGCGCACCCTCCGCACGGGGGCCAAATTTGACCAAGCCGCGATAAACGTTGGAGCTTTTGCCGGCTGAAATGCCCTTGGAAATGATGGTGCTGGACGTGTTTTTGCCCAGATGAATCATCTTGGTGCCGGTATCAGCTTGCTGGTAGTTGTGGGTGAGCGCGACAGAGTAAAACTCGCCAACACTGTTTTCACCGCGCAGGATGCAGCTTGGGTACTTCCAGGTAATGGCTGAACCTGTTTCCACTTGGGTCCAGGATACCTTGGAGTTCTTGCCAATACATGCCGCACGCTTGGTGACGAAGTTAAAAATGCCACCTTTGCCGTTCTCATCACCCGGGTACCAGTTCTGTACCGTGGAGTATTTGATCTGGGCGTCATCCAGTGCAACCAGTTCAACTACGGCTGCGTGCAGCTGGTTTTCGTCGCGCATCGGGGCAGTACAGCCTTCAAGGTAGCTAACGTAGCTGCCTTCGTCGGCAATGATCAGTGTGCGCTCGAACTGACCGGTATTCGCCGCGTTGATGCGGAAATAGGTGGACAGTTCCATGGGGCAACGAACGCCCTTGGGCACGTATACGAAGGTGCCGTCGGAGAAAACCGCGGCGTTAAGCCCGGCAAAAAAGTTGTCCGTGTGTGGCACAACGCTGCCCAGATACTTCTGGACCAGTTCGGGGTAGTCACGCACGGCTTCTGAGATGGAGCAGAAAATAACGCCTGCTTTCGCCAGAGGCTCTTTAAATGTGGTGGCTACCGATACGGAATCAAAAACCGCATCTACAGCCACGCCGGCAAGCTTTTCGCGCTCGTGCAAAGGGATGCCCAGCTTTTCGTAGGTTCTCAGGAGCTCGGGATCTACGTCGTCGAGGCTCTGGGGCATGTCTTCTTTGCGTTTGGGCGCTGAGTAGTAGGAAATCGAGTCGTAATCGATTTTTTCATAGCCCAAATGCGCCCAGTCGGGCTCTTGCATTTCGAGCCAGCGACGATAAGCTTTGAGGCGCCACTCCAGCATGAATTCCGGCTCTTTCTTAATTGCAGAAAGGCGGGCGATAACGTCTTCATTCAAACCGGGTTCGAACGTATCAACTTCGATTTCTGTTACGAAACCGTGCTCGTACTCCCGTTTGATCAGTTCGTTCACCTCTTGGTCGGTGGTCGCCATGATCGTCGCTCCGTATTCTCTCTCGCGGGCTCTGAGGCCCTTTGGTTTGCCGGCAACCAAGGTAGGTTGCGGGGGACTAATCGAATGCTTCTGGTACGGGATTGTACAATACCAGAGTAAATTAGTCAGGTATTAAATTGTGGGAAAACCGATTATAGCGTAATACACCCGCCAGAGGCTAAGTCTGACGGGGGTGGCGCAGTTTTGATAAGAGTTTATACGGAGCCAGTAACCCAGTGGAGCTTCAGATTCCTGATGGCAAAATGCGGGTGAGGAAACTGTGATCCAGAGCATCGGGAGTATGGGGTGGGCGAGGGATGCGAACGATATGACCGCTGCCTGGCGCGCAATCCACCTTAGCGCCGTTACGGTTTTCCATAGTGGGTATCGAGAACTGCAAGTTCCCATAAGGTGTGATCAGCTCAAGCAGGTCACCTGCAGAGAACTTGTTTTTCACATCAATGGTGAGCCATCGGCCATCATGATGGGTGATGGTGCCGACCACTTGCTGAGTGCCCAAATAGGATGAGCCTCTTTCATAGGTCTGATATTCCTGTGGCATATGCCTGCGCAAAAAGCCTTCGGTGTAGCCACGATTAGACAGAGCTTCGAGCTCGTTCATCAGGCTCATGTCGAAGTTTTCACCTTGCACCGCCTGATCAATAGCCCGGCGGTAGATCTGAGTGGTGCGTGCGACGTAATAGGTGCTTTTGGTGCGCCCTTCGATTTTCAAGGAATGCACACCCATGGCCGCCAGCTCGGCTACGTGCTGCACAGCGCGCAGGTCCCGGGAGTTCATGATATAGGTGCCGTGCTCATCTTCATAAGCGGGGATAAAGCTACCGGGACGGTTAGGTTCTTCCAGAAGAATCTCTTTAGGTTCGAAGCTTTGAACATTGCTTTGGGTCGATGAGGCGATCAGGTCGCCTGTGTGGTCGTGGGTGTGCTGAACTTGCTTGTAGTTCCAGCGGCAGGCGTTGGTGCAGGCGCCCTGGTTGGCGTCCCGGTGATTCATGTAGCCGGAGAGCAGGCAACGCCCTGAGTAGGCCATGCATAGCGCACCGTGAACGAACACTTCCAACTCCATTTGCGGAACCCGCTCGCGAATGTCGCGAATCTCACCCAAGGCGAGTTCCCGCGACAAAATCACCCGGCTGATACCCTGACGGCGCCAGAATTCCACGGTTGCCCAGTTTACCGCGTTGGCTTGTACCGAAAGGTGAATGGGTTGGTCTGGCCATTTCTCCCGCACCAGCATAATCAGGCCGGGGTCGGACATAATCAGCGCGTCTGGCGTGTGCTCCAGTACCGGCTCCAGATCTCGCAGGTAGGAGCGTACCTTGTCGTTGTGGGGTGCTATGTTGGACACTACATAGAACTGCTTACCCAGAGCGTGAGCCCGTTGGATGCCGGCGCCCAAGGCAGAGGCATCTTTAAAGCTGTTGTTGCGCACCCGCAGGGAGTAGCGCGGCTGGCCGGCATAGACCGCATCTGCACCATAGGCGAACGCGGTTTCAAGGTGCTCAGGGGTGCCGGCGGGTGCAGCAATTCTGGGATGTTCATCGGGGCTCCGGGGTGGTGTCAGTGGTTAGCTATTTTGCCGCAAGCTAGCGCACATTCTCTTGATCCTGCTCAAACGTCTTATTGATTGTTTTCAGCTAACATGTGTACGCTGCAAGCCAAGACTGATTGGGTCAGTATTCATAAGTAAGGAGAGATAAGGATGGCATTAGAGCCTCTGGGCCCAGAGGTGGTGCGGGTTTCATTGAGTAACAAGGTGAGTTCACTGATCAGTATTCAGCTTGCCCGTGGCAAGGTGGGTGTTGAAGTGGTGGCATCACAGTTGCACATGAGTCGGTACACACTTCACAAAAAACTGAAACGGGAAGGTTTAACCTTTGCCCGGCTGCTGGAAGATGTGCGCCGTAAGCAGGCGCTGACTTACATGCAGGATAAAACCAAGACACTGGTAGAAATTGCGGAGCAGCTTGGGTTTTCAGAGTTGAGTGCATTCAGCCGGGCGTTTAAGCGCTGGATGGGTACATCCCCGGCTGAATATCGCTCTGTCAGGCTTTCGTGAATCTGAGCCCGAGTGAAATCAGAACTTTTTAAACACAAGTGTCGCGTTGGTGCCGCCGAAACCAAAGCTGTTGCTCATAACGAGATCCAGGTTTTGGTTGTCCATCCGTTCGCGCACAATCGGATAGCCTTCTGCGCCTTCATCCAGATTCTGGATGTTAGCTGATGGCGCTATAAAGCCTTCTTTCTGCATGATCATGCTGTAGATGGCTTCGTGAACGCCAGCTGCGCCAAGGGCGTGGCCGCATAGAGGCTTGGTAGAGCTCAATGGTGGAATCTTGTCGCCAAAGGTCTTTTTCAGGGCAGACAATTCCGTTACATCGCCGGCAGGTGTGCTGGTGCCGTGGGTGTTGATGTAACTGATTTCACCATCCAGATTTTTCATGGCCTGCTGCATGCAGCGCACTGCGCCTTCACCGCTGGGCGCAACCATGTCGGCGCCGTCTGATGTGGCGCCAAAGCCAACCAGTTCGGCAATAATGTTTGCGCCGCGTGCTTCCGCGTGTTCCAAGGCTTCGAGCACCACTGTGCCGCCACCGCCGGAGATAACAAAGCCATCCCGGTCTTTGTCGTAAGTGCGGGAGGCCACCTCAGGTGTGTCGTTGTACTTGGTTGAAAGCGCGCCCATGGCGTCAAATAACAGGCTCAGTGTCCAGTGAATGTCTTCGCCGCCACCCGCAAGCATGACATCCTGACGACCAAGGGCAATTTGATCCGCCGCGTGGCCAATGGCGTGGGCGCTTGTGGCGCAGGCCGACGTAATGCCGTAGTTGATGCCGGTTATGCCAAATGCCGTTGCAATAGACGCGTTGATTGCACTGCCCATGGTGCGAGGCACACGATAAGGGCCAACCTTGCGAATGCCTTTTGCGCGGTGGGTATCAATGGCATCGAGCAGTTCAACGGTTGATGCGCCGCCGGTGCCGAAAATAGCGCCGGTGCTGTTGGCGGTGAGGTGTTCTTCGCTCAAGCCGGCCTGCTCGATGGCTTCGCAAGCCGCGAGATAAGTGTAGGCCGCCGCCGGGCACATGAAGCGCAAAAGCTTGCGGTTGATCAATGCTGGGAGATCCAGATTGATTTGCCCACACACATGGCTGCGCAAGCCGTTATCACGGGCTTCTTCGCTGAAGCCGATACCGGGCAGGGACTCCTTCAGGGAGCGAGTAACTTCTTTCTGGTTGGTGCCAAGGCTGGAGACAATCCCCATACCGGTGATAACAACACGCCGCATCTTGCTAACTCCTAAAAATCATCGGTGGATGAGAATACGCCAACCCGCAGGTCTTTAGCCGTGTAGATTTCTTTGCCATCCACTTCCATGCGTCCGTCGGCAATGGCTAGCGTAAGTTTACGCCTGATCACACGCTTAATGTCGAGGTAGTAGCGCACTTTTTTGTTGGTTGGCAGAACCTGTCCCGTGAATTTTACTTCTCCGGCGCCCAGTGCGCGGCCTTTGCCTTCGCTGCCGCCCCAGGCCAGGTAAAAGCCCACAAGCTGCCACATGGCGTCCAGGCCAAGGCAGCCGGGCATGACGGGGTCATCCACGAAATGCACTTTAAAAAACCAGAGGTCCGGATTGATATCCAGCTCTGCTATCAGGCTGCCCTTACCGTAAAGGCCGTCGTCTGTGCCTACGTGGGTAACACGGTCAACCATCAACATTTCATCTATGGGCAGCCGCGTGGCGCCCGGGAAAAGTTTGCCATGACCACACTTAATCAGGTCTTCTTTGTCAAAATGATCCGGGTTCATAGTGCCGCTATCTCTGTTACAGAATGATTTATTGATACTTTAGCTGTTATTTCGCGAGTCGCTATTGACCATTAGTGGATGATTAACGTTTAAATGGTGCAGTTGCAAGTTTGGAGCGGTTCTCAAGAGGCGGGCCATTGAGCAAAAAAAGGGGCGGGTTCTCACGAACCCGCCCCTTTTTTAAAGTACACCAGTACGGCCAGTTTGGTTGCTCAACCCGCCCGGCCATCAGGCCTGGGGCTGGCAAGCATGTTTGCGTAGCGTACTAAATACATGCCGTAAGCGAACACCCAAAGCAAGCTGCTGCTACCAATTCCTGGGTGCCAGGGGATAATGTCGAATGCGGTTAGCACGCGAACCACAGCCGCCAGCTGAATGGCAAAAAATGCGACAACCATACCTTTCGGTAGCACCAAAGGCCGGCCTGTGTGGCCAAGAGTCACCCGGGCGATTACGCCCAGAATGAGGCAGCTGATAGCGCCTGTGCCCGCGGCGTGACTCCAGGCATTGGATGGCCAGCCCGCGAAAAGTGTGCCTGCGAGAAGGTACAGCGAGATAGGGACCCAGAGAATAGACAGGTGAAGAACCCACAACAGGGGTTCTTTGTGAGCCAGCCAGCCTTTCCAGTTAGCCAGCCGGACCAGCATAAGAGTGCCAGCAATAATCGCCAGAGTGCCCGTGACGGTTTGCCAGCCGGTAACCAGCGACGCGGTGAGCAAGATCATTGAAAATAAAGTGGCCATGTCTAGCGCCGGAATGGTTTTTACGACGCTGGGATCCATGCCGTTCTGGCGCAGCCAGCCTGTTGTGAATGCGGGAGTAATGCGCCCGCCCACAATGCTGATAAGCGCCATGGCGATAATCAGCGCGCCATGACTGAAAGCCATATCCAAACGGGTAACAAACCCTATCTGCATCAGCCACAGCAAGCCCAGAACCACCAGAATCATGAGCTGACGCTTTTGCTTTGCGTGCCAGATTCGCCAACCTGCATCCAGCATCACCAGCGGCAGAAAGGACAGATTGACGCCTTGAACCAGCCAGTCGGGCAACTCAGCACCCAGGGCCAGTAGCAGCCTCCCTGCAAGCCATACTCCCCATAGCAACATAAGGCGAAAGCCATGAATACGCTCAGTCTGCGTCCATACGCACACAGCGGTCAGCAAAAAACCAGCGATGGCCGCTGACAAAAAGCCGAACAGCATCTCATGCTGGTGCCAGAATAGCCCCGGCATGGCCAGAGGCATATTGATAACGCCTGTTACCTGTAAGACCCAGATTGGAATGGCGAGCAGTGCCAGCAGGGTCATGGACAGGAAGAAAATTCGGAACGGGTAGCCGAAAAGCTGACTGAAGCTGGCGGAGCCGGTTTGAGAGGGTGTTGAGGTGGCCTGCATGTTGGTTCCTGCTGATACATATATGTTAGTTATATGTTAATCGTGTGCGCGCAGAATTAACATACCCGGTTGGGGGTATCTTTGCGTACAATGCCGCTATCGTTTTGATTCAAATGGAATGATTTATGAGTTCATATGTAATTCTGAAGCACCTCCACATGACCACAGCCTTCCTGACGGTCATCCTGTTCACACTGAGGTTGCTGATGGACGCCGTGGGACGGCCCGGTTGGCGTCAGACCCCACTGCGCTGGATTCCCCACGCCAACGACACTGTGTTGTTGATCGCAGCCATCAGTCTTCTGGTTGTGGGCAGCTGGAACCCACTGGAGCAAAGCTGGATCCTGGCTAAAATTGTATTATTGTTGGGCTATATCACTGCAGGGCTGTTCGCACTAAAAGTCACGGTGCCACGCCCCGCCCGCGTTGTTGCGGCTGTTCTGGCTTTGGTTCAGGTATCAGCTATCTTCCATCTTGCGATGGCCAAGCCCGTTCTGTTCTGACTTGGTATAATGAACCAGTTCGGCAAGCTGGCTCTGCACCTCTCGCAGTTGGCGCGTAATCTCATCGCGCTCATCGTGAGCTTGCTGAGCCTGCTTGGCGTTTTGCTCCTCGCTCATCACTTCCAGAATCGCCCCAATCATCATGTTCAGGAACACAAACGCCGTCAGAAAAATGAAGGTAAGGTAGTAGATCCAGCTTAGTGGGTATTGCTCCATGGTGGCATACATCACGTCGGTCCAATCCTCGAACGTGGCAACCCGAAACAGCGTGAGCATGGAAATAGCAACGTCGCCCCAGAGTTCGTTGTCTACGCTGGCAAAGAACATCGAACCTATGGCCGCATAAATGTAGAAGATAATAAACATCAGAAGCGCGATATAACCCATGCGCGGAATGGCTTTGAGCAGCGAGTTGATAAGAAAGCGCAGCTCAGGCACCACAGAAACCAAGCGCAACACACGGAATACCCGCAACAACCGCCCAAGCAAGACCGCCTCCGAGTTATCCAGGGGAATCAGGCTGCCAATCACTACCAATGTGTCAAACAGGTTCCAGCCGTCCATAAAGAAGCGCCGTTTGACTGGGCTTGCGGCAAAGCGGAACAATATCTCGACTAGGAAAAACAGCGTGATAGCGGAATCCATCACACTCAGAGACTGCTCCACCAGTGGGGGCAAATCGTAGGTTTTCGCGCCTATGGTCAGGGCAGACAGGATGATAATGGCGATAACCACGCCCTGAAAGAGCGTGCTGGTCTCAATTTTGCGCAGCTGGTCGAAGCCGGCAACGGGGGACATTTCCGGGGACATGGTCTCTACTGCTCCAGGTGAAAACGGGTGTGCGGATTCTAATGGCCCGGCCCGCGCTGGAACAGTGTTGTTACAGATATTTCAAGAAACGCTCACCATTCACCTTACGAGGATGGTGAGCCCTTGGTACTTTCGTGTTTGTGCTGGCGGTTCAACGGATAAAACAGTTGCGGCGAGGCCAGTTCCGGCAAATCTGTTTGCTCGCTGTTCGCGGCCCACTCAACACGCTCTGCTGAACGGATGGCATAGTGCATCCAAGCCAGCGCCGCAGCTGCAATGATGAACATCAGCATGAAGCTGCTCTGCCAGATGCCCGTTAGGTCATTCAAAACGCCGAAAGTTAACGGCAGGATAAACCCGCCCAACCCGCCAATCATTCCCACCACGCCACCCACGGCGCCCACGTGCATGGGATAATAAACAGGAATGTGTTTGTAAACAGCCGCTTTTCCCAGGGACATGAAAAAGCCCAGGGTGAATATCAGCGCCACGAATGCGGGTAGGCCCATTGTCATGGAAAAGCGAACATCGCCGTCAATGCCGTGTATCACGTAATCCGTGGGTGGATAGCTCAGCAGAAAAGTACAGACAACGGAGGCGATAAACGTCCAGTACATCACGCGACGTGCGCCAAAGCGGTCAGACATCCAGCCCCCAAGAATGCGGAATAGGGAGGCCGGAATGGTATAGAGCGCTGCGATCATGCCCGCCGTTGTTATGCCCAGGCCGTAAACGCCGATCAGGTAGTGGGGCAGCCAAAGCGCCAGGGCCACAAAGGCGCCGAATACGAAGAAGTAGTAAAGCGCAAAACGCCAGACCCGCAGATCTCTAAGCGGCTCCATCTGCTCCATAAACGAACGTTGCTGTTCGTCTTTTTTACGCCCGGCGGAAACGGGGTCTTCTTTTGCCAGAAGGATAAAAACAACGCCCATAATTGCCAGTACGGAGGCATAAATCTGGGCGGTAACCTCCCAGCCGAGCGCCACCAGCAGAAAAGGTGCGCCGAAGTTGGTTACTGCAGCGCCCACATTACCTGCCCCGAAGATACCCAAAGCGGTGCCTTGGCGTGCGGGCTCAAACCATGCAGCGGTATAAGCCACGCCCACAATGAACGCTCCACCGGCAAGGCCAACCCCTAGTGCGCCAATCAGTAGCATAGGGTAGGTAGTGGCAAGAGTGAGCAGGTAAACGCAGGCTGCTGTTGTCAGCATGAGTATGCCGAATACCCAGCGCCCGCCGTAACGATCCGTCCAGATACCGAGGAACAGCCGGCTGATTGAGCCCGTCAGTATGGGGGTGGCCATAAGCAGGCCGAGCTGTGTGTCTGAGAGGCTTAGGTCTTCAGCAATGCGAATGCCGATAATGGAGAAAATCGTCCAGACAGCGAAGCACAGTGTGAAGGCCAGAGTGGATAGGCCTAGCGCACGATGCTGCTGCGTTCTGTTTGGCGCGTTCATTATAACGGTACTCCCTGTCTGTATTTACCGGCCAGCCTGCATTCGCCGGCCCGTGGGTATTCTATATAACGTTATCGAAACGAAACTTTTACAGAGTGACGTTGTTTATGGGTTTTTGATGTATGCCCCTTTGCGCAGGTAGAACCACCAGTTCACCACCAGACAAAGCGCGTAGAACACGGCAAAGCCATACATGGCCACTTCAGGGGTACCGGCCTGGATCTGTTGGCCCAGCAACTTGGGTGCAATGAATGCACCGTAGGCGGCGATGGCGCTGGTCCAGCCAAGTACTGGGCCCTTCTGTTGTTGGTTAAAGATGTAACCAATGCTGCGGAAGGTAGATCCGTTGCCGATGCCGCTGGCGGCAAACATCAGAATGAACAAAATCAGGAACAGGGCAAAGTAGCTGTTCGGATCAGTGGAGTTATAGGCCAACATCATCACGTAGCCGGTTGCCACCGAGGCAATAACCATCACCACAGAAATGATCTGGGTAACGATAGAGCCGCCCATCTTGTCGGAAATCCAGCCACCCACCGGGCGAATCAGAGCGCCTACGAATGGGCCCATCCACGCCCAGGTCAGTGCGCTTGGCGCATCCGGGTTGACTACGCGGGTGATGGTGCCATCGGCCGCAACCTCCATCATGTTGCCAAAGATAACGCCGATAGAAAGCGGTAGCGCAGCTGAGAAGCCTATGAATGAGCCAAAGGTCAGGATATACAGCACGGTCATGGACCAGGTGTGCTTATTGCCGAAAATGGCAAACTGATTTTTGATGTTGGGTTTGATATTCCCTGGTATCAGGCGCAGCAGCACCACGGTGAGAATGATAGTCAGTGGCAGAGCCAGCCACATGTTCATGATGCTCAGAGCCCAAACGCCGGCAACGGATGTGAGAAGGCCAACACCATAAAGCCCAAGTATTTTACCGAAGGCTGAAGCCGGGTTGCCTGGATTAGGGGTAACAACTTTCAGGTTGTTCATGCGGAACCAGCCGGCAAAGGCGAGGGGAATCAAGAAAACCAGCCAGATAAAGCCGGCGTTCTGGATCCAGGTGTCGGTGCCTGCCTCAATGCGACCAATGAGCGTGCCGCTAGGGCTCTGTAGTTGCATAGGATCGCCTGCAAGAAAGCCGAAAACGCCCATGGTCATAACCAGCGGAATCAAAACCTGCATAGTGGTCACGCCGAAGTTACCAAGCCCGGCGTTCATCCCCAAGCCATAACCCTGTTTGCTCTTGGGGTAGAAAGAGCTGATATTGCTCATGGAACAGGCGAAGTTGCCGCCGCCAATACCGGAGAGTAAAGCCAGTGCCTGGAACACGATAAACGGCGTGTCTGGGTTCATCAGCGCAATGCCAGTACCTGCTGCGGGTATCATCAACAGGGCGGTGGTCAAAAATATGGTGTTACGGCCACCGGCGATTTTGATCATGAAGGACGCGGGGATTCGCAACGTGGCACCGGATAAGCCCGCGATTGCCGAGAGCGAAAACAGCTGCTCTATGGAAAATGAAAACCCAAGGTTTTGCATTTGGGTGGTGATCATTCCCCACATCAGCCATACCGCAAATCCTAAGAGCAGGCTGGGGATGGAAATCCACAGGTTGCGGGAAGCGATGTGTTTACCCTCCCGCTCCCAAAACTCTTCATTTTCGACATCCCAGTGCTCGATGTCGGCGTTGGTTTTAGCCATAACAATGCTCCCTTGGTTTGCTTGCCCTGTGCCGCATTGGTCGCGAGTTCCGGGCTTCTTGATACCATTGTGCAAAGTGAGGCACGTGTTCATTCATGATATTTATCAAGGTAAAGGTTGTGCAGATAGGGAGCGGTGACAGATCTTAGTGACTGGATAATGCCTGGGATTTTAAACCGTTAATATTCAATAAGATGCAGTGGGGATATTCCCAAATAGGTAATCGTTCTTGTGGTTGGCGCAGGAGAGGTAGCCATTCATTTCCTGCGGTTTTTCGCATGCCTGGAGAGAATGAGGAGCCTTACGGTTACCCACAGATAGGCCAGAACCCATGAGCTGGCCGAAAGCCATAGCAGAATGGGCGCGCTGAAGGGCGAAGCGCCTGCCATAAATCGGCTAATGGCGGCGATAGCCAGGAGGGTAGCAATCGGGATGATTTCCCCAGCCGGCGGTGGCTTGCGATGGCTTCTTTGCCAGGCCAGGCGCAGCATTACGCTGGCCGACAGGTTCCTAGCGCTCCTATGGTGATCAGGTGCAGGGCAGGGGCGGGTAATTTACCCTGGAGCAACGCCAGCCCAGTTGCCAGCGCACCCATGGCAAGCCAAATATAACCCACGGCCAAAACCAGCAAATCTGGCCGCTCTGGGCACAGCCATAGCTTCCAGCGCAAGGTGCGTATGGCGATAAGCCCAGAGGCTATTATCAACAGGCTGCCAGTTAGTTTATTCGCTACGGGAAGCGCCATGAAAAAAATGGAACACCCCAGCACAACGATCAATAAGCCTCTATTCGGGGCTGAACACGGGCTTCCAGGGGTATACCTTTCTTTTCCAGGGTGCCCGCAACCGCAGGCGCAATGAGCCGTCCGCCCATAAAGGTCATTAGCAGTAGGAGCCCGGCAATGGCGGAATGCATGAGTGTGAATGGGCTGGGCACCCGCGATGTGCGTGGCAAATCCAGCGCGGTTGAGAGCCAAAAAAAGACCGCAAGCAGGCAGAGCACCAGAATGAGTGGACCTACCATTTTATTTCGCCATTTTTTTGCGGCGTTGAAGCGAGGCACCACATGCCAGGCAAGCAGCAGAGCAAACGCTGGCCCCAGAATATGTGCCAGAAGGCTCTCTGGTAGCAGGATCCAGCTCAGCCTTGCCGCCAACCACAAGCCGAAAAGCGGATAGAGCACGGCAATAGGCTGTGGTCCAAGGGTGTAGCCGGCAACCAGAGCCAGTGCAAAGCCGAATATCAGCTCGTGGCCATGCCCAGCGCCAAGCAGCCCCGCAGGCCAGCCGGTGCCCGACCACACAGCCCAGACAGACAGAGGCACGGTAAGAGCTGCCAGCATGCTTGCTGCCGGGAAAAACAGCCAGAAAGCCTGGGGCTTCTGCTTACGCTTGGTGCTTGAGTTGTTCAAGATCATCCCGGTTGATTGACGGTTTGGCGAAAGGCGCCTAAAAAGAGTAGTTAAGAGTCATCATAATATTACAGACGCTGTCCTAAGAGGCAAACGCCTCCACCCGGGAGCAGGGAGACCCGCCATGAACGTTTCAAGCTTGCTTAAACTTCCGTTTTCCAGCAATGGGGGCTGGGGAGAACTTCAGCAAAGGCAGTTATCCATACCAATGCTTGCATGGTTCGTTGTGGTGCCCATGTCGCTTTTGCCGCCGGTGCTGCTTTACTACGCTGGAACCCATTATGGCGATGATTTTATTGCCGGGTTTGGTGGCAAGGAATGGCGCTTTATTACCACCATTCTTTTCCTGGCAGAACTGTTGACGTTCTTTGTGATGGGCTGGCTGATTCATGGCGTGGTAGAAAGCCATAAGCTGGAGATCAGCTATAACAACGCCTATTTGCTTGCGGCGATTGCGCCTTTGCCGCTTTGGTTGTCCTCACTGGCTCTGCTGGTGCCAGCAGTGATTGTTAGTGTGATAGCCGTTTTGGTTGCGATGGGGCTTTCCTGCACCCTTGTGTATCAGGGCCTGAGATCCCTGTGCCATCGCAGCCCGGATGATGTGGTCACTATGTCGGCCACCTACACCGTCATGGCGGCGTCGCTATTGGCTTGGGGTGTACTGATGGCCATGGTTTGGGCGTTTTGATTCCAGTATTTGAGGTCGGTTGACCTATGGGGCTGTGTAAAGCCCCGCATGATCAATAAACTGACCTTGCCCGTCGTTTTTCATGGCGTGCTTTATGGATTCGGGAATGGAAACCTTTTCGAGGGTCTCGGGGTGCACAGCCACGCCAATCATTTCGCCTGTAGCCAAAAACTGTCCTGTGACCGCGTTACGGATGTCCGTGGTCAGGGCAAAAGAGGTGTTGCCCAGGTGGCTTGTGCTGACTGATATTTCCAGCTTGTCGCGATAACGGGCAGGAGCCTTCCATTCAATGGTCAGCTTGACCACCTGATAATCGAATGCTGTATCGATAGAAGTATCGTCTGCTCCCAGGTGATGCAAAAACTCAGTGACAGCGAGGTCTATATAGTCCCCATAGCGGGCGTTAAAAACCACTTTTTGAGCATCACATTCACCGTACCGAACCTGCATGAAATACCTGAATGCCTTGTCAGCACAGGGCTCTTGATCAGGCGTTTTTTGTAATTCTGTCATCGCAGCTTTCCCTATCCTTCAGAATAATGCGTCTACCAGGCGTCGATCATCGGCCGGCGCTGGCCGTCTCTTGGCCCTGGTTTTTTTACGGACGCAGGCCCCTGGCAATCCAGTTACGTGTTTCGGAGGGGTCTATTACTGCATCAGTTTCCAGAGATACCGCCATGCTCAGGGCCTTGCCCTGCTCATAGTACTTGGCCAAGCTGTCATTCGGCAGATCATCTGTGATCCTGGCTTGGAAGCATCTCATAAAGCTCACTCCAGAGACGGAAGATATAGAATAAAGTCAGGAACGGCGATCAGGAATATCAGAATCAGAAAGTCCATGACCAGGAACCAGAATATGCCTCGAAAAATAGCGGAGGTGGAAGCTAGGTTGCCTACAACGCTTTTAATTACAAACACATTCATTCCGATTGGCGGCGTTATCATGCCGATCTCTAACAGCTTGGTAAGTACGACACCAAACCAAAGCAGGCTCAGTCCCGCGCTGTCTACGATTGGCAATATGATAGGCAAGGTCAGCAACATGGCTCCGATGGGTTCAAGGAACATCCCCAGAAACACATAGATCAGCACGATTGCCAGCATCAGCATGAAATGGCCCGAGTTCAGGCTGATTATCAGCTCGGACAAATAATCCCCCGCCCCGGATAGCGCCAGAAAGCGGGTAAGCAGGCTAGCGCCAACTGCGATGATGATAAGAGCGCCGGTTGTCATCAGTGTCTCGAGAATGGCGTTACGGAAGCGCGTCCAGTTGAGGCTGCGCTTAAGTGCTGCGACCACCAACGAAAGAAATGCTCCAACTGCGCCTGCCTCAGTTGCAGTGAAAATGCCGCCGAACAACCCGCTGAATATGCCAATCATAATCAGTAGTACCGGCCAGGTGTCCTTCAGTGCGCGAATTTTCTCTACGGTAGGGATGATTTCTTTGGTGTCTGGCGCCAGCGAAGGGTTCAGTTTCACCCGTATCAGAATCACTGCGATATAGCCGATAGCGGTCAGAATGCCCGCACTGATACCGCCAAGGAAGAGCCCGGTAATGGACTGTTGCGCGATGATTCCATAGAGAATCATTATTATTGAGGGGGGGATCAGCGCACCAATCGTACCCGCTACTGCAACCGTTCCTGTGGCCAGTTCCGGGTGGTAACGGTGGCGAATCATTTCCGGAACGGCGATCCTGCCCATAGCCGCGGAGCAAGCGACAGACGACCCGGAAACCGCGGCGAAACCTGCAGATCCAAATACTGCAGCAATTGCCAGCCCGCCCGGTACGCCAGATAACCACATTCGGGCAGCCCGAAACATCCCCTGTGTGAGCTGGGTGTGATAGCAAACAAAACCCAGCAGTAAAAACATCGGCACGGAGCTCAACACCCAGTTCGAGGCGAACTGGTAAGGAATAATACCAAGGGCGCCCCATGCGACGTTCCACCCCATCATGTACCAGAGGCCGCCGAAGGAAACGCCTATTAAAGCCACTCCAATAGGCACTCGTAAGGCAAGAAGTGCAACCAGAATCCCGAGCGCGGATAGGCCAATCTGTACGTCTGACATTATTATTTTCCCATCCCGTCGTTAGCGTCTAGGTCATCCACTTGTGCCGTAGAAGTGTCCAGTCCTGATTTTGTTCCCAGGCAGGAACTCATTAATTTGTAAAAAACCACCAGCGACATGAGCCCGCAACCAAGGGGCAGTACGTAATAGGTGATCCAGATAGGAATCGCATCGCTGCCTTGTATGACGGAAGCGCCAAAGCTTCGCTTTTTTTCCGCTTCTTCCCACGTGCGAACAGTTAGCAGCGAAAAAACAGTTGTCGACAAAAGGAAGGACAGGCGCTCCAGATTCCGCTGCATCCACATAGGGAGCCGGGCGGTGACCACTTCTACTGAAATGTGCGCGTTTTTCTGTTCAGCGAATGCCAGAGGAATGAATACCGCAATAACCATGTAGTAATAGGAAACAATTGAGATGGTGCCCGGAATGGGCGAGTTAAAAAGATAGCGGCTAGCAATGTCCAGAGTGATATGCAGCATCATCAAGGCGATTGCCAGTCCACCGATTACGGTCATCAAATTCGTGACCATAGACAAAAAACGACCTGTACCGTACATGCCTGTCCCCACTTCGACCCTCAAAGGGCCGGCTTGTTTTTATTGAGTCTGTGTGCGTCAGCATCGATTGCGGCAAGGTGATCATTGCCTTGCCGACAATAGGTACATTGAAGAATAAGCGTGGCAGGACAGTGCAACATCGTCGTAACCGACGAATTCGAAAACTAAGGTCGTACGACAGGGAATATTCTGGGGGCTCAGCATTTTGTGATAGGCTTTTGCGCTGCTATCCAGGCGACAACAACAAAACTGCAGCGCTCAAAATTTCCATTGAGTGAGTAGATGGTATTTGATTTAACTCCGGAGCCGTTAAGCGCTATGCCTGTTTCTCATACGCCCAGGCGTGTTCTCATGGTGAGTAAACTCAACCCACCTGCGTCCAGAGCTGCCCAAGTTCAGCGTACTGAGCTGTGCCAGAAGATATTGTCTGCCTCTGCGGCTAAGTTGATCGTTGTTCGCGCGTCGGCCGGGTTTGGCAAAACCACTGCAATGACCCAGAGCATGTCTCGGATGAATAGCTCTGGCATTGCCACGGCGTGGCTCACTATTGATGATGCCGATAACGACGTCTCACGGTTTTTGTTTTGCCTCAACGCTTCAGTCTCTCGGTTGACGGAAGGTGAAGCCCACACAACAAATGAAGAGGCCATTGAGAGCCAAACCGCCAGTGAGGCGGCCTTTAATATAGTTGTTCGGTTGTCAGAAAACCGATCGGCTTTTGCTCTGTTCATTGATGATTTTGAGAAAATTCACGAGCAGTCTGTTCTTGGGCTTATTCGAGAAATAGTCGAGCACTTGCCGGCACACGGTCAAATAATTGTAGGTTCCAGACACTTGCCCGATTTAGGCCTCGGGCGCCTGAGAGCGCGTGGCCAACTGTTAGAAATTGATGTTTCTGAATTGCGCTTCTCGGTCGAGGAGACTACCGAGTTTCTGGTGAACAGGCGCCAATTGGAACTATCTCACGATGACCTCATCCGCGTTCACAATCGCTCGGAAGGTTGGGCAACCGCACTTTGGCTGGCTTCGTTGGCACTTGAAGGTAATGCGAGCCCACAGTCATTCATCCAGCGTTTTTCTGGTGAAAATGATGCTGTCGCAGACTATCTTGCTCACGACGTGCTTGATCAGCAGCCTGAAGAAGTTAAGTCTTTTTTGTTGCGTACGAGTATTCTTCGCCATCTTACGCCATCTCTGTGTAATGCTCTTGTGCCGGGTTGTGATAGCGATGCAATGTTGCGCCACCTTGATACCCGTAGCGCCTTTCTTGCGCCTATCGAACACGAGCAACTTACTTACCGCTATCACAGCTTATTCGCAGAATTTTTACGCTCCGTATTGTACGCAAGGTACCCTGAAGCGGTAGCCGACCTGCACTTGGCGGCATCAAACTGGTACGAATATTCCGGGCGCTTCGTTCCGGCGATCGATCATGCTATCGAGGGGAGGCGTTCGGTCGCGCAATGACCTTGTTGGAAGCGCATGCCGAGCGGTTGTTATCGCAGGGGCGAATGAAACTTCTTGCACGCTGGCTGGGCGAACTTCCGGCAGAGCAGCTCAAAAAATATGAGCTTCTCGAAATGATTTATATGTGGGCTGTCGGGTTTACCCGGGGCCCGGACGAAGCGCTTGGAAAGCTTACTGCTACCAGTTTGGAGACCTCAGAGAGCCCGGTGATCAGATCACATATCCTGCTTTCAAGCCACTGATGATGGGCATGATGGATCGCTATGAGGACGCCAGTAAGCTAGAGCGTACAGGGGAGAGAGAGCTCTCTGGTTATGCTCCGTTTGCGGACATTGTGTCGATTAACTCCAGAGCGAATGTGTTCTCTGTTATGGGCAACTATGACCAGGCTCGTCAGCTCCTTGACGGGGCCAGGGATGCTCAGTTTAGTCACTCAAGCTCATTCAACTCCATGTATTCAGAAGCGCTGGAAGGTTTGATTGATCTCCAGGAGGGGCGGCAGAAGCAAGCCGCTGCGCGTTTTCGACTGGCAGTCGGTGCTACCAGCTCGACTTATGATTTTAGTCATACCAGTGGTAATGCCTGGGCGGGTGTATTGCACGCAAATACAGTTTATGAAGCGAACAACCTGGAGTTGGCCGCCCGCTTATTGCACGTATACGGCCCACTGGTGCGGGAAGCTGGATTGCCGGATCACATGTTGATCAGCGACATTATGTTGTCGAGGTTAGCGTTCAACTGTGGAGATGTTGATCGGGCGTTTCAGGCTCTGACTGAACTGGAACACATGGGCAGGATTAGAAAGCTGCCGAGGGTAGTAGCAACAGCCAGGCTCGAGCGCTCACGACTGTTTCTTGCGCAGGGTCGGCCAGATGCGGCAAAGCAGGAGCTTGACAGAGCTGGCAATGAGCAGCTTTGGCGGCGTGTTCGTAAACATCGAATGCCTGCCAATGATTTGCAGTATATGGAGATGGCACGCCTGCGCTGGGAAGTGCTAGCTGGCGATGCTCAAGGCGCACTTTCACCGCTGGAAATGGAGATAGCTGAAGCGCAAGACAGTTCTTTATACCGGCGAGTACTAAAATTAAAACTGTTCAAAGCCATTGCGTGGTATCGCTGCAACCGGTTTGAAGACTCAATCGCAGTGATGGCCGATATTATGCCAACCTGCTGCGCCGAGGGTTACGTACGCTTGTTTGTGGATGAAGGTGCTGCGGCAGGCATTGTGCTCAAGCTATATCATCAAACATTCCGAGAGGCAGGGCATCAGAGTGATCCGGTTTTCGTTAGCTATCTCGAAAGCGTGATTGAAGCGTTTGGGTCAGCGCTATTGTCGACAGCCGTATTGCCGGAAGCAGGCGAGCTGATACTTAACGCTCTAACGCGAAAAGAAACCCGGGTTTTGCAGCTGTTGTCTGAGGGTTATTCAAACAGCGCTATGTCAGAAAAACTGTTTGTTTCAGATAGCACGGTGCGTACTCACCTGCGAAATATAAACTCCAAGCTGAACGCTTCCAGCCGCACTCAAGCTGTTGCAATTGCGCGGCGTTACGGGCTTATCTGACACGCGCCTCACTTAAGGGAGCCGCAGGCTTTAAATCAAGAACCTGCGGCTCCGTGAAACACCTTGTTTAAACAATTGCAGTTTTGTGCTGTTTCGCAAACTCAACAAAATAGACAAGGCTGTCAGGGTTGGCCATCGCGTCGGGATTAGCGACGCTCTCCAGTGGAGCCCCCTGTAAAAGCTTTTTAACCGGCAGCTCCATTTTCTTGCCGGTTAAAGTGCGAGGAACCTCGGTCACTTCGACTATGTCGTTTGGCACATGTCGGGCTGAGAGGTGGGTGCGTATGGCGCTACGAATCCGCTGATCAAGCGCGCTCGTTAACTCTGCGCCTTCCCGCAGCACCACAAACAGTGGCATGTAGGGGTCACGACCCAGGTATTCCAGGTCTACTACCAGGCTGTCTACAACCTCCGGTGCCTCTTCGACAACGCGATATATTTCGCTGGTACCCATTCGAATACCTTGGCGGTTGATCGTGGTGTCTGATCGGCCGTAAATGACTGCGCCACCGCGGGGTGTTATTCGAACCCAGTCTCCATGCCTCCACACTTTCGGGAACACGTCGAAATAGCTTTCGTGATAACGCTGTCCATCGACATCCCCCCAAAAATACAGAGGCATGGATGGCATTGGTTTGGTGACAACCAGTTCGCCTACTTCGTCTTCTATGATGTTACCGTCATCATCCATGGCGTAAACCGCCGTGCCTAAGGTGCGACATTGCATTTCACCTTCATAGAGCGGCATGATCGGGCAGGAGCCGACATAAAATGCAGCGACGTCAGTGCCTCCGCTGATGGGCGCAATAAGCACGTCATCAAACTGGCCGTTAATCCATTTGTACCCCTGCTCCGGCAATGGAGAGCCAGTTGAGCCAATGGAGCGAATTCGCTTGAGGTCGGCGATACTGTGGAGCTCAAGCCCGGCTTTCAGGCAGCTTAGATAATAGGCTGCGCCAGCTCCAAAAAAGGTTACCTCGGCCTCTTCGGCAAAACGCCAAAGTGTTCCTAAGTCGGGATACCCCGGATTACCATCGAACAGGCAGATGGTCGCCCCAACCAAAAGGCCGCTGACCTGGCAATTCCACATAATCCAACCAGTGGTTGAGAACCACATATAGCGATCTTGATTGCCTAGATCCAGGTGTAGGCCGTGGCCGAGCACGCCTTCGAGCAAGGCGCCCCCGTGGCCGTGAACAATGGGCTTCGGCATCCCAGTCGTTCCGGACGAATAAACTATCCACAGAGGGTGGTCGAAGGCAGATGTTCAAATTTCATTGGAACATCGTGGCCCAATAAATCGTCCCATAGGGTCGCATTCTCAAGGCGGGCATCTGGCTTGAGATAGGGCAGAAGAATCACGTTTTCCAATGTAGGCAGTTCGATTTTGAGATTCTTAAGAACCTCAAGCCGATCGAATTCCTTTCCGCCGTACTTGTAGCCGTCCACGGCCAGCATGACTTTTGGGTCAATCTGCCGAAAACGATCTGTTACGCTACGCACCCCCATATCTGGTGAACAGCTAGACCAGATTGCACCGATACTTGCGCAAGCATAAAACGCGATCACCGCTTCAGGAATGTTAGGCAGGTAGGCAACAACCCGGTCGCCCGGCTCAACCCCCATTTGCCTGAGAGTATATGCAACAGATGTGATTTGGCTGCGCATCTCAGCCCAAGAGATGGTTTCTGTCGGACGCAATTCCGACCGAGAGATGATGGCCGCGCGATCTGAATCTTCTTGGTGAAAACGAAAAGCCTGTTCTGCAAAATTCAGTCGAGCACCTTCGAACCACGTAGCGCCCGGCATTTGGTGACTATTCAGGACGCTTCGGTATGGAGTGGTCGACCGAATATCATAGAATTCCCAAAAAGCTGCCCAAAAGTCCTCCAATGACTCCACTGACCACTCCCAAAGGGAATTGTAATCACTGAAGTGCAACGATTTATTCTCGCTAAGCCAATTCATGAAGCCTTTGATTTGGCTCTGGTCAATGCGCGCCTGGCTTGGCTGCCACAGTGGTTTGGGAGTGACTGCTGTCATTATAAAACCTCTAACATATTGTTGTTGATGGGGAGGTACGTGCAGCTCGCCCCTCGGAACCCTTATTCATAATGATTCGATGGCCGGGCAACAGACATCGTCTGAAACGACGAAAAATGCAGCCCGCTCCCCGGTAGTTAAGCAAGAGCCTCCGGTTGACGCCAAATGGGTGTGCCCAATGAAAGATTCGTCGCTTCCGACGATGTCGAAGAGCTTGGTTTGCTTCCAACATGATATTGCTGGTGAGAACACCCGATGTTCTGTCTTGGCGAACTTCTGCAATCGATTATAAAAATACTGAATGCATACAGGAGAATAATAATGAACTGTCCAAATTTCGTTAGACGTGGATTGCTTCCCGCAATTCTGGCAAGTGTAGCTATGACCAGCATGGCTGAAGCACGGCAGCTGAGTTATGCAACCGGCTATGCGTCTGGTTCCATAGGTGCGAAAGCTGCGGAGGTATTTGCAAAAGATATCGAAGAACATTCCGGCGGAGATCTGACTGCAAAAGTGTATGCTCAGTCGCTACTCAGCTTCAGCGAAACTCCGCCAGGTATTCGGGACGGTATGGCCGACAGTGGCTGGTTCTGACGCCATACTTTCCGTCGGAGTTTCCGAGCACCAATCTCGCCACTGAACTTACAATGCTCATTGAAATGACCGACGCACCTACGGAGAAGGTAGGTCTGGCCTTTGCCGGTGCTATGGCTGAGTATGTTTTCTTTAATTGCCCAAGCTGTGTAGAGGAATACAAACAGCAGAATCAACTATTTCTGGGAGGCGGGGGAACCTCGTCATACTTCCTGATTTGCAACACGCCGGTAAGGACGCTGGAAGAGATCAAAGGTAAGCGCCTGCGCATTGGCGGTGCCCAATGGGCGCGGTGGGCCAATGCAGTTGGTGCAACCGCCGTATCTATTCCTCAGCACGAAACATACGAAGCTCTAAGCCAGGGTGTTGTTGATTGCAGCGTGCATTCTGCGCCTGAGCTAACCATCGTCAAGTTGATGGAAGTTACTTCTGACATGACACCCAACATGCCTGGTGGAGTCTTTTCAGGTGTTGCCAACAATATTAATTCGGACGTTTGGAAAAGCCTGACAGCCAGTGAGCGCCGGACTATGCTCCACGCTTCTGCTGCGCAAGCCAGCGCTCTAAGTTGGGGCTACGCTGAGATAGCGGCAACGAATATGGAAACAGCTGAAGAGAAAGGAATTAAAATTCACAAGCCTGACGCTGCGCTGGTCAAAGTGACTCAGGAGTTTATCGAGCAGGACCTTGAAGCTATCGCTGCCAAGTATGCTGATACTCACGGGCTTGAATCTCCTGCGCAGCTGGTTGAGTCATTTCGCTCGCTGCTGATTAAGTGGGTCGATCTGGTGAAAGATGTGGACAGCAGCGAAGAGCTTACGCAGGTTTATTGGGACGAGGTGTACTCTAAAGTTAATGTGGACAGCTACGGACGATAGGGCGCCAGTGGGCTGAATTCAGCTTTGCGCAAGCGCGAGACTGCCGGAGAGCAGTTTCTGCGCTTGCCTGCTTCGCAGGCGATCTTTGTGAAGTTTGCCAGATGCTCTTTACTGTAAAATAGGCATAACCGTCTGCATTCATGCAACGTAAGGCAGCACACCAAAGTAAATAGCACTGAAGTGACAGGCACTGCCGCCGATTACGAACAGGTGCCAGATAGCGTGTGTATAGGGAATCCGGTCGGCCAGGTAAAAGGCAACGCCTACGGTGTAAACGATGCCCCCCGCAACCGTGAGGGTCAGCGCGGTTTCACTTAGATTGGCCGCCAGGTCTGAGGAGGCAAACGCAATCAGCCAGCCCATGGCGATGTAGATCCCCACCCGTGCCAGCTTGAAACGATTGGCAAAGATGACCTTCAGCACCACGCCGGTAATGGCCAGTGACCAGATTATGGCAAACAGTGTCCAGCCAACGGTCCCGCGCATATTCACCAACAGGAATGGTGTGTAGGTGCCCGCAATCAGCAGAAAAATGGCGCAGTGATCCAGGGTTTTGAAGGCTTTTTTCAGTCCGGGCCGACGTGCGCTGTGATACAGAGCAGAAGCCATGTACAGCAGGATCAGAGAGGCGCCAAATATGCTAAAACTGATGATTTTCCAGGGGTCTTGCAACTGTGTGGCGCCAACGATCAGAGCGATGGTGCCGATTACGCTAAGTAATGCGCCTATGCCGTGGGTGGCGCTATTCAGCCATTCCTCTATTCGCTGGTGAGCAGGCTGGGAGGGCGGTTGCGATGTGGTCATTGGGGAAGAGTCCATGTTTATCATCGCAACACGGTACTTCAGCGTACACCTGTACGCAATAACTGGAGGTGGCGATTGTGTGATCTGCTCGTCAGTACTTTATCGCCCCGGTTTTGAGCCGAGAGAATGTTGCAGGTACTACGCCCAGCCATGAGGCAAGCTGGTTATCCGGCACACGCTTTACCAGTTCTGGGTACTCTTCAAGCAGCAGCTGATAACGCTCTTTTGCCGACATGGTGTGCTTGCGGAATTCCCGCATGCTGGTCAGCTCCGCCAGCTCTTCGGTCAGGGCCATTGCAAACTGGGGCCAGAGGCCTTCGCCATGGGATTGAATGGCAGCTCGGAACGCAGCAAAATCAGCAACCCAAACGGTGGCGGGTGTGACGGTGGTGAGACAAAGTGTATTGCGTACCGTGCGGCTGCGGCCAAAAACCGGCCAGACCATATCGCCTTCCGTAAAGAAGTGATGCACCGCAACCTTACCGCTGGGTGCTTCCCGAAACAGGCGCATAATGCCGTACTGAATCAGGTAAACGTTGGCCCAGGGGGTGTCGTGCTTTTCCATCTGAGTTTCAACATCGACTCTTTGCTGGCGAAACAGTCGCGTGAGGTCGTTTAAAAACCGGGTGTCAGGGGTGTCCTGCTTGTCGTTCAGCCTTATGCCGAATACGCGGCTTAGCCCATTGATCAGTGCCACTGACTGTGGCGCTGAATCTTGCTGGATTATGTCCGGGTTTTCGTCTCCCAGCATGCAGGGAGAGGAGGACACGTTGGGTGTGAAGGTGCGGGTCATGGCGTTTATGCTGTTAAGAACAATGTGTTGGTAATGGTAACAGAAAATACTCGCTGAGATGACTTAAATCATTAGGGGGTTTCACTAGTTTAGTGGGGCATCTACCAAATGATGAGTATGCCCAAAGGGTTCTTGTGAAGGCCTGCATTTTTAACCAATATATAGTATGTATTTTAATGCTGTCCAGCATGTGCAGATCGAGGATCTCAGCGAATGACGTTTTACCAGCCAGTTGGTAATGAAATTGAACTCTTCCAGGCCGCAGCCGACAACGGCCTGCCGGTTCTGATCAAAGGCCCTACAGGCTGCGGAAAAACCCGGTTTGTCCGTTATATGGCGGAACAGCTGAACCGGCCGATTTACACCGTGGCCTGCCACGATGATCTAACCGCCGCCGACCTTGTAGGGCGACACTTGATTGGGCCGGAAGGCACTTACTGGCAGGATGGCCCGTTAACCCGCGCCGTTCGTGAAGGCGGTATTTGCTACCTGGACGAAGTGGTGGAGGCGCGTAAAGACACTACCGTTGTGTTGCACCCGCTGGCGGACGACAGGCGAGAGCTGCCCATAGAGCGCACGGGCGAACTGCTGACCGCCGCGCCAGGTTTTATGTTGGTTGTCTCCTATAACCCGGGCTACCAAAGCTTACTGAAAGGCATGAAACCGAGCACACGCCAACGCTTCGTATCGCTGCGGTTTGATTACCCCTCTGAAGAGGCGGAACAAACCATTGTGGTGGAAGAATCCGGATGCGATCGCGATCTTGCGCAACAGCTCGTAAGCCTTGCGACTGCCTTGCGCAACTTGAAAGACCATGATTTGGAAGAAGCGGCATCAACGCGGCTACTGATACACACGGCTTTGTTAATTCGTTCTGGCTTGCCAATGGCGGTTGCTTGTCGCGCGGGCATGATCGAGCCGTTGTCAGACGACGAAGCAACAGTCAGTTCACTCATGGAGGTGGTATATGCAGTATTCGGGCGCCCGGAAGACCCCCGCTAGCGGGGCGGTTATTCCGGTTATTTGGTATTTGTTGAACTTGCTGGCGATGCCGGTTATCGGTTTTGCGGTATTGCTATGGTTGTTTTTCAGTAGTTCAGGCGCAAACGAACTGCGCAGGGCCCACGCCCATGCTGCCATGATTATGTCGCTAATTGGTTTTACCCTGATCAGCTCAGGTGTTGCCATTGGCTGGGTATTCTTCGGGGACATGGGGCATTTCTGGACGTTTGCCCTGGTCTGGGCCATTGCGCTGCATACGGGGTTTGTTTTATGGGGAATGGTTTCTCTGGCTCAGGCTATGTCTGAAAAGATGCCTTACTTCCCCGCCAAGTGGCTCTGACTCAGCCTGTTTGTTCCGCTGAATACCCTGCAATTTCTGTGATCGTTTCGTGACCTTTTCGCGATAAATTCTTTAACGGTGCGTTAAGCCTCCGTGAGCCTGTGCGTTCATGATGGGTTTCAGAGCCTGGGGCAGATGCCTCAGGCCAATAAAAAAGTACCGGGAGAGGTTTATGAAGACGCTGACTCGAATGTTTTTTGCCACTGCGATTACTGTTGCTGGGATGGGGGTAGGCTTGGCTCATGCTGACGAGATGGGCAAAAGTGGCAACACGAATCACGGTGACGTGAAGAAAGATAGCATGATGAAAGATGATGGCATGAAACATGACGACATGAAGAAAGATGACGGCATGATGCATGACGACATGAAGAAAGACGACGGCATGATGCACAATGACATGAAGAAAGATGATGACATGATGCATGACGACATGAAGAAAGATGACGACATGAAAGAAGATACTATGATGAAAGATGATATGGATAAGTCATAAGGCGGGTAGATGTCTGGCGTTTCAAGCTTATCAGCCGCCCGGTTTTGTGCCGGGCGGGCCTATTGGAGCCAGCCCTCCTCACGTAATTGTATGAAACCCTGCAACGGCAATGATCACCACCGGCGCCCACGTGTGGGCAAGTAAGCGCCATGCGCGTGGTGCATGCTTCATCTCCATAAAATGATCCACCAAGAGTAAGCCCTTCACAATCACCATTCCAAAAACCAGCCACGCCAGAAACTCCGGGCCTATTCCGGCTTTAAGGGCAATAACTGGCAGAGCCGTGCAAATCATTAACACAAAATAAACCGTTAGCATCGCTAGCCCTCCCTAGGCCAGTACGTAAATTATCGGAAACAGCACCAGCCACACCAAATCCACCATGTGCCAATAAGAAGCCCCGGATTCCATACCGTTCATATCCGAGCCGTCGTAGTCGCCGTTGCGGACTTTTACAGCAAGGACAATCAGGATGACCTGCCCCAGAATCACGTGCATGAAGTGAAAGAAGGTGAGAAAGAAATAGAACATGAAGAAGGTACTGGTACCCAGGTTATAGCCTTCGCTGTACAGGTTTACGTATTCCCAGAGTTTGCCAACGGTGTAAACACAGGAAATGGCCACCGCAAACCAGAGTCGCCACTGCACGCCTGGGCAGCGATGCCGGAACTGGTGAACAGCGGTTGCCACCAGATAGCTGGCGGTAATCAGGGCAACGGTATTCAATAACCCGATCAGGGGATGCAGGGCCTCGCGGCCGGCGTGGAACGTGCCCGGGTCCAGGCTGCGGGCCACGGCAAAGCCGATAAGCATGATACCGAACACCGCCAATTCGGCGAAAATGAAGATCCATACGGCTATGTCGCCGGGAAGTTGATGTGAACGGGGTTCTGTTTCGAGCGTCAGGTCGGTCATATCACTGTGTCAGGTTCAGGTAGAGTTTGGGCAACTGTAATGGCAGCTGTGCCGGGTCGCGGATAACCACATAGTTGTTGCTGCCAAATACATAGGGCAGATACTCGCTGGCCTCGTCATCAATGGTCACGCAAAACGGGGTAAGACCAGCTTTGTGGGCTTCTTGCACGGCCATGCGCGTGTCTTCCACACCATATCGGCCTTCGTAGATGTCCAGGTCGTTGGGCTTTCCGTCGGTAAGCAGCAACAGGATCTTTTGGTGCTCATGGCGCGCTTCCAGCAGTTTGGTGGCTTGTCGAATGGCGGCGCCCATACGAGTATAGAAACCCGGTTCCAGTGCCTGGATGCGACCCCGAATGGTGCTGGTATAGGGTTCATCAAAGCCTTTCAGGTGATGGAACCGCACGTGGTCGCGCCGTCGGGATGAAAACGCATACAACGCGAAGGGGTCGCGGCTGGCCTGCAGGGCTTCGCTGAGGAGTTGCAGGCCATCTCGAGCAACGTCTATGACCCGCTGGTGGTTGTTGATATAGGTCTCGGTTGAGAGCGACACATCCGCCAATACCAGGCACGCAAGGTCGCGCTGGCTCTGTTGGCAGCGACGGAATAGCTTCTGATCGATTGCGCCTTGGCCTCGGCGGTTCTGTACCTCCCGTTCCAGACATGCGTCGAGATCCAGTTCGTCGCCATCCAGCTGTCGTCTTTGCCATTGCTTGAGCGGCTTCAGCGCACTGAACTGGCGTTGCAGGCGTTTTGCAGGTCGGCGTAGAGCTTCCGGTAGCTCCGCAGGCGCAGCGTCCTTTGCCAACATGGGCTGCAGGCAGCAGAAGGCATCGCGATAGCTTTGGCTGCGCCAGTCCCACTCGGGCAAGTGAATGCCAGGGCCAAGGCGCAGGTCGTCGTGCTCTTCTGAGGGCAAGTCGAGATCAAACTTGATGGCCGATGAGGTCTCTTTGCGGTCGTTGGATACGGAGATCATATCCATGTCATCCGCAACTGCTTCGGCATCTTCTTCGTCTGTGTCGTCGCCCGCCCGGTCAACCGGGATGAAGTCTGTCCATGAAAACAGGCTTTCCAAGCGAAAGATCATCAGCCCTTGATCGCGGTCGAAGGCGTCCACTCGCTCGGCCTGTCGGCGTTTGTTCTTTTTGGTCAGGCCACCGGGACTGGATTGGGTGTCATCGTCGCCGGTTGCCTGCTTGCTTGTCTTTCCTTGCTCCAGTGCGGGGTACAGCCAAAGAATAACCGGCCAGGGATCGGTGCCCGCAGCGGGTAGGGTACGAACACTGCCCGGATGAACAAGAGCCTGCCGGATTGCCTGTTCGCGGATGGCTTCTTCGGGCGAAAGGCTTTCAGGCTCCGGGCGCCAGTGCAAAACTTGCTTAACCAGGCGCTGGTAAACCTTTTCCAGCCCTGGCCAGCGCCCGAGAACATTCTGCACAAGAGTCTGGTTGCCAGTAAACCAGTCGCTATCGGGCGGAACCGGGGAAGCCGCAAGTGCTGCCAGCCAGGTATAGAGCTCCCGGTTCAGCTGTTTGGAAGGGAAACGAGCGACTCTTTCCGGCAGGCGCAGGTTTTGCTCATCCCGCCAGGCAAGTTCGAATTTGCGATGGGTTCCGGCGATCTTGTGCAAAAACTTGCGACGCACGCGAAAGTGCCGGGGCTCTGCTGTAACCAGGCTGAGTGCCGGGTCGCCACCAAATGCACGGAACATAATGCCCAGGCTGCGGGCTTCGTCTTTCAGGTAAACGGCGTGCTCGGGGAATTCTCCCAGAGCTTGGCGAGTAATATACTCATGCCATTTATAGCCGACCCACTCTTCCATTTCAGGTTCCTCTCATCTCAAGCGCTGTTAAGCCGTTGCTTGGCGGACTCGCTATCACGTTGGTGCATGGGAATCAGAACAGTCTGCCGGCTGGGTTCGCCGGGTTGCCAGTGCAGCAGACTGCCTTGTGGGTTGTCTTTTTGCACCTCACGGCAAGCGCTCACGCATTGCAGACATTGGGTGCAGGAGAACTTCGCACGCTTGTGACTGCGGGTTGGCAGCCGCATGGGGCAGGCGGCATCGCAGGCTTTTGTGCAGTCGCGGCAGGCCGCTGCGCGGGTGGTATCAAAGGTGACGAGCTGCCCACGGCCATGGGTCATCCAGGCAATGCTTTGCACCACGCCGAAGGCGCAGCCGTATTTGCAGAAAAGGTGCCGGGCAAACAGAAAGTCCAGCGTGAAAACCGTGGTTGCTATGGCCAGAAAAATGCTCGAATAAAAGCCCAAATTGCCCGTAATCAAATCCGTATATAGCGGAATGGGTGGCAGTAGGTACGAGAGCAAAGCCAGGGCCCAGGAAAAACCGATCAAGGTGCACACCAGAGATAAACCGGCCCAGTGTATGGTCTTACCGCGCCGGCCTTTTTTTAGGGCTTCCCAGAGTGTCGGGCGACCCGTAATGCGTGTCATCAAGTGTTGATGGACTCCACCACGGAGAAGTGCGGGCATAGCCAGCCGCAATACATTCGCCCCCACTTCCAGGCAACCCACAATACAAGGGGAACAAGCACCAGAATGGGCAGAATAAACCACAGCAAAACCTGGCTGGCGACGTCCATCGGGGAACTTTGCACCACCCAGTCGAGATTCAGGTTGAACGAAAGCGGAAACCCGAGCAGTACAAACCGGGTTTCCGTTAAGTCATAGCGAAAAATATTCAGAACCGGCGCAAGCAGGAACAAACCAAAGAAAGCGGCGCGAGTGATCAGCCGCTTGCTCTGGAGAGTGTCCTTGGGGTTTGTTTGCTGCACGGTCACCACTGGGCTCCAGATAGGCAGGGCCGGAAATGTGCTCCGGCCCCAAGGGTTAACGGGTGGTGGGTTTATGCGTCCTGAAGTGCAGGGCCGCTGTGGACTTCCTCGTCGAAGGACGCCTGTCCCTTGATAAAGAAGCTGCCGAAGTACACCACAAGCCCGGCCATGAAGAAGCAGCCGGCAATCATGCGTGCCCAGTAGAATATTGCGATGTTGTCCTGGGTGGCCATGAACGACAGTGCTTCACCGCTTTCCGGGATACGTTGCAGCCATATTTGCAGGATGCCCGCGCCAGTCAGGAACAGCGTGATGAAAACCATGGAAATGGTCATCAGCCAGAAGCCCCACATTTCCACAACCTGGGCCGTATTGCTGTTGCCGTAAGGACGGCCTCGCATAATAGGCATGGCGTAGGAAATGATGGTGAGCACGATCATCACATACGCCCCGTAGAACGCCATATGACCATGAGCGGCGGTGAGCTGAGTGCCGTGGGTGTAATAGTTTATCGGTGCCAGCGTATGCAAAAAGCCCCACACGCCTGCGCCGAGAAAGGCCATGACAGCGGTGCCCATGGCCCAAAGTGCGGCGACCTTGTTGGGATGGTTGCGCTTGCGCCGGTTGATCATGGTGAAGGCGAATAGCACCATCATGAAGAACGGCAGAGGTTCCAGGGCAGAGAACACAGAGCCCAGCCACAACCAATACTCCGGAGGGCCGATCCAGAAGAAGTGGTGCCCGGTACCGATGATGCCGGTTATCAGTGCCATGGCAATGATAACGTAGAGCCATTTCTCAATAACTTCCCGATCGACACCGGTAATCTTGATCAGTACATAGGCCAGAATGGCGCCCATGATCAATTCCCACACACCTTCAACCCACAGGTGCACCACAAACCACCAGAAGTATTTGTCTGTAGTGAGGTTGCTGGGGTTATAGAAAGAGAACAGCCAGAGAACCGTTAAACCAATTAGGCCGGTAATCAGCACAATGTTGACGACGGTTTTGCGGCCCTTCAGCGCGGTCATTATGATATTGAACAGGAACCCGGCAAACACCAAGGCCATGCCTATTTTGGTGATTGTGGGCTGTTCAAGAAACTCCCGGCCCATGGTGGGCAGCAGTTTGTTCATGGTGATATCCGCCAGGGTGGCGTAATCCACAAACAAATAGCCAAGAATGGTCAATGTGCCGGCAACGGCAAAAACCCAGAACAGAATCCAGGCAAGCAGCGGGCTGTATAGCTCGGTTTGTGCTTCTTCTGGCACCAGGTAGTAAGTGGCGCCCATAAAACCGAACAGCAGCCAAACGATCAGCAGGTTGGTATGAACCATCCGCGCGACGTTGAAAGGTATTTCCGGAAACAGGAAATCACCCACCACGTATTGCATGCCCAGAATCAGGCCGAACACGATCTGACCGGCAAATAGGATCAAGGCAAAGATGAAGTAGGGCATGGCGACCCGTTGGGACTGGTATTTCATGTTTTCTTCCTTAGCCTTCAATGTTGGGTGGCCAGCCGTTATCGTCGATCTTGGATGTCCATTCGAGGAACGAGGACAGATCGTTGATTTCCTGGTCGGTCAGGTTAAATTGCGGCATTTGCCGGCGGCCGGGCACGTTGGTGGGCATGGCGTTCATCCAGGCGTTCATGTACGCCTTGAAAATATCGCTATCACCAACACCGCGGCGGTCGAATACGTTGGCGAGTTCTGGTGCAAAGTAGGCACCTTCCCCCATGAGGGAGTGACAACCGACGCAGTTGTTGTTTTCCCAGACGTGTTTGCCCCGGACTACCTGCTCGGTAAGCTTGTCCCTGTTATCCCGTTCGGGCATCGCCCGTGATTGGGTGTCAAAAGTCAGAACCAGAAACAGCAGGATGAAGAACGTGCTTCCCCCCAGATATATGTTTCTGGCCATGCTTTTGGTAAAGCGTTCGGCCATTGATCTCTCTCCTTGGTCGTTGTGGAATACTTGACTGCCGCACTAGGATATAAACATGTATTAAAGATACTGTTGACGATTATCAATCATTTGAAGAAATCACACTATTGCGCCGGGGAGTTACCTCTGGAGTGGTAGATGCTAGACTTCTCGGCTTATTTTTCCCGAACTCGGATGCCCGGAGCCATCATGGCCGCAGCGCTGGCGTTGTTTTTCAAACTGATTCCGCTTTATGTCACGGTTGCTCTTGGCTGGTTTGCGGGCCGCTATCTGGAGGCCAGCGGCAAACACATTGCGGGCATCATGCTCTACATTGTTACGCCTTCGGTGGTGTTTTCCGGTGTCATGGCAGCACCGCTTTCACCGGAAGTGATCTTCCTGCCGTTTTTGGTGTTCGGATTTTCATCCTGCTTGCAATTGTGCAGTTCCGGTTGGCGAGGCGAGTGCTCACGGATGGCAGTGCCAGCATTATTCCGTTGTGTGTTGGGTCGGGTAATACAGGCTATTTTGGGGTGCCGGTGGCGTTGCTGCTGTTTGGGGAAGAAGGGCTGGCGATCTATATTGTCTGCATGCTGGGCGTTACCCTGTTTGAAAGCTCGGTGGGGTTTTATCTTGCCGCACGGGGCCGGCATGATCTGAAAGAGTCGTTATGGCGGGTCGCTAAATTGCCCTCGGTTTACGCATTTTTGGCCGCCGTAGCGCTCAACCTTTCAGGCATCGGCATTCCGGACGTGTTTATGCCGCTTTTTGACAATCTGCGCGGTGCCTACAGCATTCTGGGCATGATGATCATTGGCATGAGCATTAGCAGTTTTCGGGGGTTGGTGGGCAACCTGCGGTTTACCGCCATGGCATTTTTTGGCAAGTTTGTGGCTTGGCCGCTGCTTGCGACGGCATTCTGGTGGCTGGATTCACAGGTGCTGGGCATTTACGATCCGGCAGTGCACAAAGCCATCTTTCTGATTTCCATTACCCCTATTGCAGCCAACACCGTGGTTATCGCAACGTTGTTGGACACCTCTCCCCGGCAGGCCGCAGGTACGGTTATGCTGTCCACGCTCTTTGCGTTGGTGTTTATCCCGGTGATGATTTCACTGGCGTTCTAGTATGGCGGCCAGCCTCCGCAATATCGGCGCGGGCATGACGCATCACGCTGACTCCGGCGGTTATCGCCAAGGTGCCCATAATGGCAGCGACGACCAGGTCAGGCCAGGCGCTGGCGGTGCCAAACACGCCGAGTGCAGCGGCCATGACAGCCAGATTGCTGATGGCGTCATTCCGGCTGCATAGCCATACCGAGCGCATATCAGAGTCGCCGTCCCTAAAGCGGAAAAGTATAAACGCGACACACACGTTGGCAATCAGAGCCAGCAGGCCAACGGTACCCATAGTAAAGGGTTCCGGGGTGGTTCCTTGCTGCATTACCCAAAGTGCACGCACCCAGACAACCGTGCCGAATGCGGCCATGGTTATGCCTTTGACCATAGCCGCGCGGCCGCGCCAGAGCATGCCCATGGTTAGCACCGACAGTGACAGAATGTAGTTGGCACTGTCGCCAAAGAAGTCGATGGCATCTGCCATCAAAGAAACAGAGCCAGACTGCAAGCTGGCAACACCTTCCACAAAAAACATCGCCAGATTTACCCACAGTGCAATCCAGAGCGCGCGGCGAAAGCCCGGGGCTGGGGACTTCAGTTCAGGTCCAGAGCAACTGCATGCCATAAACACCTCCTATATAGGTAGGGTAGTATTGAAAGCCCTGTAGCTGCTACAGAGTCAACACCAGGCGAGCAGTTTTTCGTGCTTTTAACTTTTGCCCGGCCTGTGGGTTCCCGGTACGTGGTTCTGGTGATCGCCGCGATCATTGTGTGGAGTTTCCAACTCGGAGCTAAGCCCTCCCAAAATACCGCACTCCTGAACGGTGCCTGCATCTGAGCAGGCTTTTTGCAGTTGCTGCAGAGTTTTTTCGAGGTTGGAGAGTTCTTGTAAACGGTCGCGCACATGGCTCAGGTGGTTGGCCAGCAGTGCATCCACTTCGTGACAGTCTGCTTCAGGGTTTTCGGAAAGCCGGATCAGCTCGCGGATCTCGTCCTGCGCCATATCAAGATTACGGCAGCGCTTGATAAACAAAAGGCGTTCCAGGTGTGCGGTGCGATAGGCCCTGTAACCACTGGCATCCCTATCCGGGCTAGCCAGTAAGCCGATTTTTTCGTAGTACCGGATGGTTTCCACGTTAACGGATGAGTGTTTGGATATCTCACCAATTTTCATCGTATATGCGCTTCCTGATTATTATTGACTTGGCTCGTGTCGGGGCGAGGCCATTTTGGTTATGGTAGAAGATCACCCTATCATTTGTGAACTTTCACAGGGAGGCTTATCTTGCTGGAGCGGCTGCAACGCTTGCTTGGACTGCAGACAATACCGGGTGTGTTTTTTACATCCGCAGGGGTGGCTGCGTTGTTTGTTGCGCTTGCCATACCTTTTGATCAGGCCGTTTCGGATATTTTCGGCGCTCTGACTGGCTGGGTTGCGCAAAACCTTGGTTGGTTCTACATACTCTCTGTTACCTCGCTTTTGCTGTTCCTGCTAGGGCTGGCGGTGAGCCGGTATGGCACCATTCGCCTGGGCGCTGATGATTCCCGGCCGGATTATTCCAACCTCACCTGGTTCACCATGCTGTTTGCTGCGGGCATTGGCACCATCTTGATGTTCTGGGGCGTGGCCGAGCCTGTGTCCCACTTTGCCAACCCACCGTTCGACGGTGTCATTGCCGGCAGCGACCGCGCCGCCAGTGATGCCATGACCATAGCCCTGTATCACTTTGGCCTGCACACCTGGACGATATTTGCCATGCCGGGGCTGGCGATTGCCTACTTTGCCTACCGGCACAATCTGCCCATGCGTATCAGCAGCTTGTTCTACCCGCTGCTTGGCGATCGTATATACGGGCCTTTGGGCTGGACTGTGGATGTGATTGCGGTGCTGGGTACGCTGTTTGGTGTGGCCACCTCCCTTGGGCTTGGCACCTTGCAGCTGAACAGTGGCCTGACCTATCTGTTTGGAGTGCCATCAACCGGCTGGGTTCAGGTTCTTTTGATTACGGTGATCACCAGTATCGCGGCCACATCTGTGGCGTTGGGGCTGGACAAGGGCGTGCGCCGTTTATCCCAGATCAATATTGTGCTGGCATTACTGCTGGTTCTGTTTGTGTTGGTGCTGGGGCCCACCGTGTTCATCGCCGAGGGGATGGTGCAGAGCGTTGGTGACTATTTTGATGCTTTGCCTTGGCTGGCGTTCTGGACTCAAACGTATACCGAGTCGGACTGGCAGCGGCAGTGGACACTGTTTTACTGGGCCTGGACCATTACCTGGGCGCCTTATGTGGGTATTTTTATTGCCCGAATTTCCCGGGGCCGCACTATTCGAGAGTTTGTGGCCGGCGTGCTGTTTGCGCCAACGGCGTTCACTCTGGTTTGGTTTGGCGTGTTTGGGCTCTCCGCCATCAACGTTGAGATGAGCGGGCAGGTGGGGCTGGCCGAACAGGTGCAGCAAGACCCTTCTGTGGCCATTTTCGCCTTTCTTCAAGCCCTCCCGTTGGCAGAGGTGTCCTCGTTACTGAGCATCATTATTATCGTTATCTTCTTCACAACCTCGTCGGATTCTGCGTCTTTGGTGATCGATATGCTCACGCGCAGGGAGGATCAGCCGTCGCTGGTGCGGCAGAGGATTTTCTGGGCGGCTGCTCAGGGCGTGATTGCTGCAACCCTGCTTTTGGCCGGTGGGCTGGATGCACTACAGAACGTCATTACCTCGCTTGGTCTCCCGTTCTGTGTGTTGCTTATTTTTATGGCGGTGTCGCTATTCCGGGCTTTGAGAGCCGACCATCGAGGTTATTCCGTGAACGAACTTGTGCAGGGGCGTGTTTTTCCAGAGGTGGAGGGCACTGCTGTGCAGAAAGAGGAGGGGCAAAATGTACCGTAAAATACTGTTAGCCATAGATTACGAAGACGATGGCGAGGGTAAGCGAGCGCTGGAGGAAAGCGTAAGGTTAATAGGTGAAGATAGCGAGCTGCACTTGGCTACGATATTCAACCCGGGCGGTGCTGGCTTCTTTCCCCACGTTACCGAAGACACTCCGGAGGATCGGGAGAGCCAGGTGCGGGAAAGCCTGAGCCTGCTGGCCCGCAAATACCTGCCCATGAAGCACAGCGCCAGTCTGCACGTTATAGCCGGCACGCCAGGTGAAAAGTTGGTGGCTCTGGCCGCGAATATCGGTGCGGATCTGGTAGTTTTGGTGTCCAAGGGCGCCAGTAGCCGCTGGCCAATGCGCCGGGCTACGGTGGAGTATGTGGCGGTTAACGCCTGCTGTGCGGTACTTATCTTGCCATCCCTGGTTAAAGCGCCGGAAGAAACGGAAGACAATGCCTAACTGGCGCAGGCTTTGGCAGGCTCTTAGCACCCCGAAGCGTTGGGGCAACAGGCCACGGTCCGTTCCCACTGAATGGTTACATGCTGGATATTGAAATCGTGGTTCAGCATGTGGGTGGCCTGTTCGATCACCTGGTCGTCGTCTCCGGAATCCGGCTTTACAAGGTGCACTGTCAGGGCATTTTCTGTGGTGCTTAGGGCCCAGATATGCAGATGATGGGCTGACTCCACACCTGGCAGGGCCTGCAGCTTCTCAAGAACCTCACCCGGCTGATACTCTTGGGCACTGCGTCTACCGCAAGGCTCACGGAGTCTTTCAGAAGCCGCCAGGTGCCGATAAAAATCACCACTGCAATGACCAGGCTGACCATCGGATCAATCCAGCGGACATCGGTAATCAGAATGATCAGCCCCGCAATTACCACGCCTACCGATACCATGGTATCTGCCGCCATGTGCAGAAATGCCCCGCGAATATTCAGGTCACCTTTTTGGCCCTTGAGGAATAGCAGCATGGTAACGCCGTTAATCAGCACACCTATGCTCGCTACAACGATCACCGTTAGCCCCGCCACGTCGGCCGGATCGTTGAACCGGCGAATCGCTTCCCAGGCAATACCGCCAACGGCGGCAATTAAAAACAGCGCGTTAAACAGGGCCGCTAAAATGGTGGTTTTTTTAAGGCCGTAGGTATTGCGGTCCGTGGCTTTGCGGCTCGCAAGCCAGCTTGCAGTCCAGGCCATTGCCAGCCCCAGAACATCGCTCAGATTGTGCCCGGCATCGGCTAGCAGAGCGAGAGAGCCTGCCAACACGCCGTAAACGGCTTCAATAACCACAAATCCCAGGTTAAGAATAACCGCAATGGCAAACGCTTTGTTGTGGGTATCGAAGTGCTCCGCGTGGCTGTGACCCTGGCCGTGATTGTGGTTGTGCATGAGCGCGCCCTGAACGATTGAAGTAAGTTTGCGACAGTAAAAACCCTATAGCTGATACAAGGTCAAGCAATAGGCAAATTATCCCTGGCAGGTGCGGCTTTGTGAATTTCACAAATATGGCTTTAACTGGTGAGTAGCTTATACGCCTCTGAAACGTCGAAGGATGAATTATGGATCGCTTGAGTGGGCACTTGGCGGCACCCTCGGTGCTGATATTCGATTGGCATGGCACCTTGGTGGACACCCACGATGCCATGTTCAGCGCCATGGAAGACATGCTGCCGCAGTTGGAAGAGCTTGGGTTAGTGGATCAGCTTCTGCCTGAGGAGCAGTGCCGCACTGGAGATGATGCGCGGCTGGTTCGCTACATTCGTATTTTTCGGCGTTTACATCCGCGTATTCTGGCGGAGCGGCGGGTTTCGCGAACCGACATTTTCAACGCGATTTTTGGGGATAACAAAGAAGCCCGGCTGATTGCTCACCAAGCATACAATCAGGCGTATCGGCGTTATTTTGGACAGGTTAGACCTTTCCAGCCGGGAGCTTATGAGTATCTCTGCGCGCTGCAAACCATGGGTATTCGGCTGGCCGTTGCCACCAACAGAAATCGGGAATTTCTCGACAAAGAACTGAAAACCGTTGATGAGGGTCGTTGGCAGCATTTGTTTGAAGCCACCGTATGCGCCGATGACGTTACAGAATACAAACCAGATCCGCAGGTAATCAGCAGGGTTCTGGAAAAACTGAACCTCTCGGCAGATGCGCGCGCCTGGTATGTGGGCGACAGCTATATAGACATGCTCACTGCCAGTAATGCTCATGTTGCCGGCATTTTCTATAATGGCGCCTGCTGGGAGCTGGATCGTATCCGCAGCTGGTTTTCCCATCGCGACGCGCCGCTTGCAGTGCTGGACAGTTTTGAAGAGTTAATGGATTTGCTCGCCCTGATGGAACGAGCCGAGCCAGATAAGTTTGTGCATGCGCCGGCCGAGGTTCGTCCCAGTCCCTTCCCTTCGCCCGCCCGCCCCGAGCCGCGCATAGAGACAGACTGGCACCCGGCGGTGGTTAAGCTCATCCGCCCTGAGGTCGTCCTGTTCGATTGGCACGCAACGCTGGTGGATACCCTTGATGCCATGTATCACGCGGTGGATGACATGTTCCCGGATTTCCACACCCTCGGGTTGATGCAGCGCATGGTCACGCCTGAAGATAGCAAAACGCCGGAAGACGCTAGGTTGGTGGCCTACGTACGTGAGTTTGCCAAGCTTCACCCCAAGGTGAAAGCAGATCGGAAGATCTCGCGCACGGATATTTTTGAAGTGCTCTTCGGTGAGGATCAAGAAGCAAAACAGATTGCACACAAGGCGTTCAATCATCACTACCGTAATCACTACGGCACAGTAAAAGCCTTTGAGGCAAAGGTGCGGGCGGTACTGGAGGGCTTGCGGCGGCTAGATATTCAGGTGGGTGTGATCACCAATCGCGACCGGGAGTTTTTCGAACACGAACTGGCTGCCGTTGAAGACACCGGTTGGGTGGAACTGTTTGATGTGGATGTCTGTGGCGACGATACACCATTGCGTAAGCCGCACCCGGATCAGCTCTTGCTGGCAGTGCAGAAGCTGGATTATCCCCCTGATCCCAGCGTTTGGTATGTTGGTGACAGCACCACGGATGTGATTGCAGCCAAGCGCGCGGGCATGACTTCCGTGTTCTTTAACGGCGCACAGTGGGATTTACCTTGGCTGAATCGGATATTCCCGGGCACCCACAAGCATCCGGACAAGCCCGATGTTGTGGTGAATGACTTTGCGGAATTCTGGGCGTTGGTGCTTGCTTGCGAGGTAGGGCCGCCTTAAATGCCCATGGCCTTTTCAATATCCAGGCCCAGTGCCATCACGCCATTTGGCGTTTCGCCATCGCCAGAAAAGATCGGCACGCTTACGGTAACCTGGAATCGGGCGGTTGATTGATCGTAACGAATGGGGGAAATAAACAGTGTTTTTCGGATGTGTGATGTTGCAGCCAGCTCGCTTCCGGCCACCTCGAGAAACTTCGGCTCGTCACCTTGCCAGAAATCAGAGGTAAGCTGGCTCATGGCGGCGATGGCACCCATATGGTTGATTACCATCACTTCCGTGACCAGGCCTTGATAAGACCTCTGCCAAGCCTCCAGAGTTTTTGATGCAGGCAGGGCCAGAATGTGTGATGCCAGTGGCAGTATGGCCTCTGGTGCCAGGGCCCGCCATTTGCTATCGATTGTAAGTATTTCGGCAAGAGTTCCCGGTTGTAGGCCAGCCCTCAGAGCCTGTTGTATGTCCAGCAACTCCGTTAGTTCTGTTAGCAACCGCTTGGTCAGAACTTCAATGTGTTTTGTCTCTCGGCTGGTCAGTGTCATGGTTTTTTCCATACAAGCCGGAAGCGCACGGTTGAAGGCAGGCAAGAACTCCGGATGTTTTTTCTGGAAGGCTTTAGCGAGGTAAAAATGCAGCGGGGCGTAGCGAAGGAAATGTGGGTGCAGGCCCTCTATGAAGGGTCTGCTTTTGGAGCTTAGCCACTCCATTACCCGCTCATCCATTAACGCTGCGTCAATTCGCTTCCGTTTTAGCAGCGCTAGCAATTGCCCGGGCGAAGTAACGCTCAGGTAAACGTTGTAGCCATTTGACTTCAGCCAGGCCTCTTCGTTACTTCCATCTACTGCGCCTATCCGGTGCTTGCCGGGCTTAGGCAACGAGCTTGGGGTAAAGAAATACCACTTTTCAAGAACAACCGGATAGCTACGGCTGGCGATGGCATCCAGCTCGGCGGACGGGGCTGCTGCAAAATAGCCGTCTGCGCTGTTCGTTTTCAGCGAATGAACCGCCCGCTTTTGAGGCGCAAGAGAAATGTGGACAGACCACCCGGCCTGCTCTGCAGCACAGGTTACGGTTTCCACGGTTTCGCCACTTATGTCTTTCTGCCCGTGCCCACTTGCTCCAACCTCCTGATAGGGCGGGGCTTCAAAGGTGACGAGCTTCAGTTTAGGCGGCTGTGCCGAGCATATTTGAAACACAAACAATGCAAGGGCGCCAAGTGCAAGTGGTCGGTAGTCCATAGTGACCGTTCATTCCATTTTCAGCGAGACATGAAGTATATAGGACACTAGCAGTTGCAGAGGCTTTTTTAAATGACCTCAACCTGCTTCAGCAGGCTTTTTGCCCGGTTGAGTAGCGTTCAAAGCCAGCCCGGCACCGGTCAATGAAGTGCCAGTATAGAGAGTTGAGGGGGCATACAACCCATTACCCTAAGGAGGTAGTCAGAATACGCCTTGTGCTCAAGGGTGGTTCAGGCATCGAACTGATAAAATCCAGATATTGGCAAAGATGATCCGCATCAAGGTGCGCGCCGGGGGCCGGCATACAATGCCCTGCACCTTGGCTTACCCTTCACATTACACGTTCAGAGTTTTTTGCTATGGCTTCCAACCTCGCACCAAATGTTGAATCCACGCTTCCGGAATTCATCTGGGATGATGCGCTCATCAAGCGTTACGATCTTAGTGGGCCGCGCTACACCTCTTACCCAACCGCTGTTGAGTTTGACCAGAACTACCCGGTGGAACAGATGGTGCAGGCAGCAGCGCGCAGCAAGGCCAGCGGCCGGCCGCTTTCTCTGTACACCCACCTGCCGTTTTGCGCGCACCTTTGTTATTACTGCGCCTGCAACAAGGTGATAACCAAGAAGCGCGATAAGGCGATGCCCTATGTGGAGCGCGTGCTGAAAGAAGCCGCTATGCAGTCTGAGCTGTTTGGCGCGGATCGGCCGGTAAAGCAGCTGCACTGGGGCGGCGGTACCCCCACTTTCTTGCCTAAAGATGTCATGCAGGAGTTAATGGGTGGCTACGCTGAGCTGTTCAATCTGCAAAGCGGAGATGAGCGTGATTACAGTGTGGAAATTGACCCCCGTGAGGTGGATCAAGACACACTGCCCACACTTTGGGAACTCGGCTTCAACCGGATCAGCCTTGGCGTGCAGGACGTAAACCCGGTGGTTCAGAAAGCCGTTAACCGCATTCAGCCCCGGGAAATGACCGAAGCGGTATTGAGCGAAGCCCGGCATCTTGGGTTCCGCTCAATAAACCTTGATCTGATTTACGGTTTGCCGCATCAAACTCCCGAGAGTTTTGCGGATACCTTGGAAGCGGTGCTTGAGATGTCACCCGACAGGCTGTCTGTATTTAGCTATGCGCACCTGCCAGACCGGTTTTATCCGCAAACACGCATTCAGACAGATACACTGCCATCCCCACATCAAAAGCTGACAATCTTGCACAACACAATTAACCGCCTGCTTGAGGCCGGTTACGAATACATTGGCATGGATCATTTTGCCAAGCCGGATGATAGTTTGTCGGTAGCTCAGCGGGCCGGGCGGCTGCACCGAAACTTCCAGGGCTACACCACCCATTCGGACTGTGATTTGGTTTCCTTGGGTGTCTCTGCCATCGGCCAGACCGACGATGCCTATTTTCAGAACAATCACGACCTATCCACGTGGGAGGCCTTTATAGATGCAGGCCAGCTTGCGATCACCAAAGGTGTGAACCTTTCGCGAGACGACCGTATTCGCCGCTGGGTGATCGGGCAGCTCATTTGCCAGTTCCGTCTGGACCGTCAGCAATTTTCCGCGCAGTGGCAGGAGGATTTTGACAGTTACTTTGCCGATGAACTTGCCCGCCTAAGGCCGATGATGGCCGATGAACTGATTGGCGATAATGGTCAGGTGTTGCAGGTAGAGCCCGCCGGTCGATTGCTGATTCGTGCCATCTGCCAGATCTTTGATTTTTACCGTAAAGAAGGCGCGAGCCAGAGATTTTCCCGCATTATCTGACCTCTTTTCATTTTGCGTCAACCCGGGGCCTTCTATGCCTCGGGAAATTATTATGACCTCTAAATACTGGACTCGTGCCTGTTTTTGGAGTAACTTCTAGCGCTTCCTTACAGAAAATTCAGATCAGTTGCCCTGATTTAAAGGCTTTGTGCTTGTAATATATCTTTCGCGGTCCCCTTTCCGGCCGGAGAAAAACAGCCTCTGCCAACTGTACTCAGGGCCGATGGGGCTGTAATTGCAATGACTACTAAACAAATTTCAAGGTTGTACATACACTTCCGCTTTCTTTAGCGACCTTCAATCTTTGGCGAAATAGTATCTCTGCTTTTTGCCGACACCCCACGGTGTTTCTCGCGATTTTCATTTTCCGCATCCAGCGGGCTTTTTGAATGCTTGTGCCTCAAGTAATCGAATGTGCGTGTTCGTCTACTGCTCAGCTTGGCACTGTTTGTAGTAAAGAGGTTTTGGTTTGAACGAAAACGGCTTTGTTCAGTTCTCAATACTGACAATCATGATTTTGCTGGTCGGCTTTTATGGCGGCACCTATCTGCTCACTCTGCTGATTCGCAAAAAAGAAGAAGATACCTCGGGCTTTATGGTTGCAGGCCATAACGTAGGTTTTGGTATGGGCGCAGCCAGTATGACTGCGACCTGGATATGGGCTGCATCATTTTACGCGGCTGCTACATCGGGCTACACCTACGGAGTGTCTGGGCCAATACATTACGGTCTTTGGGGTGCGTTGATGATTTTGTTCATTTACCCCTTTGGCCGGCGTTTCCGCAAGCTGGCACCCAATGGCCACACCCTTGGTGAGCTTATCCATGCACGCCATGGTTCCTCCAGCCAGCTGATCCTGGCAGGTTCCAATATTCTGGGCAGTATTATCAGCCTAATGGTGAACTTCACCGCCGCGGGTGCGTTGGTGTCGGTGCTTTCGCCGTTATCTTTTCAAACGGGTGTGATGGTTGCCGGGGTTGGGGTGCTCAGTTACACGCTTACTTCAGGCTTTCGTGCCTCTGTGTTTACAGACTTTGCTCAGCTTGTCGCGCTGATGGCCATCACCGTGGTTATCATTCCTGCCGTACTGTTTGCTGTAGGCGGTCCCTCGGTGATGGTTGACGGCCTGAAAAATCTGACGGTTCAGCAAGCAGATTTCTTTTCCGTAGATGCGATTATGAACCAGGGCGCACCTTTTTTTGTGGCTGTGCTTGCTTATGCTATTGGTAATCAAACCATCTCCCAGCGTTTGTTTGCGGTGCGTGAAAAGCACATCAAGCGGACCTTTGTGACGGCAACACTTGGGTATGGCGCCATTGTTATCGGCCTTGGCATGATTGGGTTGATGGCACTGACCGTGGGGGTAGAGCCTGTTAACGGCAACATGAACAACCTGATTCCTCAAATGGTATCGGCGTATTTGCCCCCGGTATTCGTAGGATTGTTCTTCGTGTTGGTGATTGGTGCGCTGTCGTCAACGGCCGATTCGGATCTGTCTGCCTTGTCGACCATTGTGATGGCAGATGTTTATGGCAAAAACATTGCCAAGAACAACCCCGATCCAAGAAAGATGCTGCTGATTGGGCGCATTACCATGATCGTTGCAACGGTGGCTGGTCTGATCTTCGCCAGCTTCTCCCTGGATATTCTGGTGATGCTGGTGTTTGTTGGCGCACTCTGGGGTGCCATCGTATTCCCCGTCATTATCAGCTGCTACTGGGACAGGGTAACCAACGCGGCTTTTACATGGTCTGTGGTTGTAGCCATGGCTCTGTTCTGCATCGCGCGTTTTGAGTTGCTGGAAATGACCGGAGCGACCGTGCTCTTCTTTGAAATATTGGCCTCTGTCGGTGGCGCCGTCGTATTCGGCCTGATGGCATTTGGTTTCTTTGGCCGCGTGGTCGGCCTGACGGTTGGGGCGATTTCCGGTGTGATTTTGCTGGTTTATGCCACGGGCTTCCTGCGGGACTACATGGTTCTTACTGCATCCCTGACAGCCTACGGCGCTAGCACCATCGTGTGCACCGTCATGACATTACGTAATAAAGAGAGATTTGATTTTGACCTGATCGCGCAGCGCGTTGGCAGTTATGACAAGCCTGCAGATGAGGACGAACCCACGATGATCCCTGAAGGAGCACGTTCATGAGTGAACTCGTATATGGTACTTATATTCTGGTTTGGCCAGCACTAACGCTGGGTGTACTGGCAGTGATTTGCAGCGCGGTGATCAAAGACGCCGTACAGGCACGTAAGTCAGATGGCGATGTAGTCTGACGTGAGATTGATCTGAAATAAAAAAGGGAGCCATGTGGCTCCCTTTTTTATTTCAGTCCAGTAAGTTCAGGCCACTGCTACCTTGAACTCATTGGCCAGGTCTTGCAGCTGCCGGGCCAACCGCGCCTGTTCTCCAGTGACGTGAGAGATTTCCTCAGAGCCTGTAAGGGTCAGTATGGCTACCTCGCTAACGGCCTCCATATTGCCGGTCAGCTCGCGTGTTACGGCAACCTGTTGCTCAGATGCCGTGGCGATCTGGGAGGCCATGTCTGAGATGCTGCCAACATCATTGAGAATGCCGGCAAACGTTTGTTCCAGCTCTGAGGATTGCTCGCTGGTCTCATTGGCAAGCTTGTGGCTGGCGATAATAGAGCGGCTGGCATTTTCGGTAATTACTTGAAACTCGTTGATAATGTTTTCGATCTGGGTAGTAGACTCATGAGTTTGCCGCGCCAAAGTCCGAACCTCGTCTGCCACCACAGCAAAGCCACGACCATGCTCGCCGGCTCGAGCGGCTTCAATAGCTGCATTCAGGGCCAGTAGGTTGGTCTGGTCGGCAACTTTTCGGATCACATCCACTATCTCCACGATACTGCTGCTGCGGTTCTCCAGTTCTTCAATAACATCGTTTACGTCTTTTACCGAGTGGGCGAGCGAGCGTATTCGGCTGACGCTGTCGTGCAGCACTTTCTCACCAGCTCGGCTTCGTTCCATAACGTTGTTGGCTGCGTCTGCCACTTGCAGCGTGTTCTCGGAGATCTGCTCGGATGTGGTCGACATTTCATCAGTAGCCGCAGCTACCTGTTTTATTTGCACCTGTTGATTTTTTGTTTGAGCAGCATTTTGTCCGGCGGTTGAGCTGGTCTCTTCGGTCGCTGCTGCAAGCTGTGCGCTCGCCTTGTCGAGTTGTTGAAGCGCGCTGCCAAACCGGCCGAACAAGTCGTTAATGGCTTGCCCGATCGTGCCCACCTCGTCTTTACTGGAGATACGAATCCGGTGTGTAAGATCCTTGTTGTCCATGGCAAACCGCACTCCGTCAAGCAGGTTGTTGATTTGCCTGTTGATGGCACTAACCATGATCAGCATAAGTGCCAGCGCAACAACGATGGCGACAGCAGCAATCCCGGATGCGATAAACAAACCATGGCGGGCCGCTTCGACGCCATTGGTAGCCGACGCGGAAGCGTTATCAAGTAGTGTTTTGCGCACGCTGTTCAGGTTGCCTAGCCGCTCGGTGGTGATGTTAAACCAGTCTGCTGCATTCAAGCCGTATAGACCTGAAGGGCTGCGGAACAGGATGTTGCGTTTCTCTTGCAGCGCCCGGCTATCGGCTGTGGTCGGCAAGTTTTCCAGAGCCGCAAGCAGTTCGGATTCTGCTCTCAACATAGCGCCAGCTTCCTGTACGAATGCGTCCTGACGGCCCCCGAATTCAGCAATTTTCTGGGCAGCAGGAAGGTCAAAGCTTCCGCCGTTGATCAGTGAAGCTCCTGCTGCGCTCTCCCGTCCGGCCGCCTCGGCCGCCTCGGCCAGAGCGTAGTAAGCGTTTATATCGCGAGTGAGCTGAGCGTCGGTTGAGCTTGAAATAACCAAAGGAATTCGGTTGATCAATCCGGTGATCATTTGCGTATAGGTGATTTCGGCATCAAGGCTGCTGATCGAACGATCGTCGGCGTCGCTGCGAAGCCCGTCGAGCGCGCCCAGGCTACTTTCAACAGCCTCGATACTCGCAATGATTGCAGGGTCAAAACTGTTCTTTTGTGTCAGGCGAGCGAGCAGCGACCGATAATCGGAGAGCTGCCCGTCAGTTTGTTTACGCTGATTAACCAGCGCCTGTTCCGCGAGAAGAGCTGCTTCGCGGTCTACGCCACGGGAAAGCACCACAGCAGATCGCCCTCGCTCCAGTTGCAATGCCTCGATCAACGGATCCCCGATATCCGCTAACTGAACGAGCGATTGCAACTCGCGCATGTCGTCAAGCTCAGAAGAGTTAAGCGTAACGCTTTCAACCGCAAAGTAGATTATGACCAATAAGGCAGGTGCCACGAGCGTGGCGAGTTTTCCACGCATGGAAAGGTTGTTGATGACATTTTTCATCGGGTGTTCTCTTATTATAAATTAAATTCATTGCGGAAAGTGTAGCAGCTGACTGCGTTAAGAATGATGAGATACCTTAGGTGACCGGTGTTTTGCTGTGTCAATTTGTCATTAAGTGTTACTTGCACATTTATATCAAAATAACTATGTGAACTTGTGGGAATGGTGGGCGTTAAGCCATCGTTGAAAACGACGAGGATGGGTATTCACCGCTCGGCTGATAAAGGTCAATGCCTCGAAACGTTCCCCGGCGTATGGTCTTTGCAACTTCGATTGGGAGAAAGACCATGGAACTTGTTTGCCCGGCAGGTAGCTTGCCGGCACTGAAAGCGGCGGTGGATAACGGAGCCGACGCCGTGTATTTGGGGTTTAAAGACAGCACGAACGCCCGCCAGTTCGCCGGCCTTAACTTTAATGATAAGCGAGCAGCCGAAGGCGTTGAGTATGCGCAGAGCAAGGGCGCCAGAGTCTTCTGTGCCATCAATACCTACCCACAGCCAGATGGCTGGGAAACCTGGAAGGGAGCCGTCGACCGCGCTGCTGCCCTGGGGGTGGACGCCATTATTCTCGCCGATATGGGGTTGCTGGAGTATGCAGCCAACAAGCACCCGCAGGTTCACCGGCACCTTTCGGTTCAGGGGTCGGCCACCAGCTACGAGGCGCTTCGTTTCTATAAGGACAACTTTGATATCCGCCGCGCCGTGCTGCCTCGGGTGCTATCCATAGATCAGGTACGTGGGGTGGCAAAGCACAGCCCGGTTGAGCTTGAGGTATTTGCCTTTGGCAGTCTTTGCATCATGGCAGAGGGCCGGTGTTATCTGTCTTCGTATCTAACCGACGAATCACCCAATACCCGTGGCGCTTGCTCGCCAGCTAAAGCCGTGCGCTGGCAAGAAACCCCGAGCGGCCTGGAATCCCGCCTTAACAATGTACTTATTGATCGTTATGGCAAAGGCGAATCTGCGGGCTATCCCACACTGTGTAAGGGGCGCTTTGAAGTGGAGGGCAGCGTGTACCACGCCATCGAAGAGCCGGTTAGCCTGAACACGCTAGACCTGTTGCCCGAGTTGAAAGAGCTGGGCATCAGCGCGGTGAAAATTGAAGGCCGCCAACGTAGCCCCGCCTATATAGCGGATGTTGCCCGCACCTGGCGCCATGCCCTGGACAGGCTGGAAACAGGCGCTGGGACGTTCCGTGTCGATCCTGTTTGGAGCAGCACGCTGGCAGGCTTGTCTGAAGGGGGCCTGACCACCATCGGCGCCTATCATCGCAAATGGAAATGAGGCTGAACAACCCATGATGAAGCTCTCTCTGGGCCCGATTCTCTGGTTCTGGTCCAAGCAAACCGTGTTTGATTTTTACGCCAACGCTGCGCAATGGCCGGTTGATACAGTGTACTTGGGGGAAACCGTGTGTTCCCGCCGCCGGGAATTGAAACTGGCGGACTGGCTGGAGATTGCGGGCGTGCTTAGAGATGCGGGTAAACAAGTGGTACTCTCAACGCAAACGCTGATCGAATCCGAGGCTGATTTGCGGGCGCTGCGCAGAATCTGCAGCCAGCAGGAGTACCTGGTTGAAGCCAACGACCAAAGCGCGCTGCAACTGGCCACTCAGAATAACTTGCCGTTTGTGACTGGCCCTTCGATGAACATATACAACAGCGCAACCCTGAAGCTGCTGGCAAAACAGGGGCTGAAGGGGTGGAACCTACCGGTAGAACTGGGTCGCGAAACTTTGGGCCAATTAATTGGGGAGTTAAAAGCCGAAGGGCTGGATTTGCCTGCGGAGGTGTTCGCCTGGGGCTTTCTGCCGCTGGCCTGGTCGTCCCGTTGCTTTACTGCCCGGCACTATAACTTACCCAAGGACAACTGCGAGTTCCGCTGCATTCAGCATCCGGATGGTATGGGGCTGCGCTCCCGTGAATCCCGGGAGTTGTTCCGTCTTAACGGCACCTCTACCTTGTCTGGTTCTCGCTACGACCTGATGCGGGAGATGCCCGATATGAAGAAAATGGGCGTGTCTACTGTGCGCTTGAGCCCAGAGCACCAAGGTATGAATGAGGTGGTTCGCCGTTTTGATCAGGTGCGTCGCGGAGAGGTTCCGGTGACCGACCCATTACAGTTGGTGGAGGCGCCGCCTTGCAATGGTTACTGGTATGGCAAGCCGGGGATGGATCTTGTAGCGAGTCAGGCTTAGGTCTGGCTTAACGGCCAATTCTGAGCTGCCTGATCACAAGGCCGGTTGCCATTTAAAACCTCCAAAGCCCCTATGCCGAGAAAGCGATTACCAGATAGATATCATGGCACCGGATCCCAAAATCAGCGACCCTCCCACTTCAGCCACGATCAGAGCAACCATAAAACTGTGAACAATCCAGGAGGGCAGTGTCATGGCTCCCAGCCGATGCGGTTTGCGTAGCTGGTTGCTGGTATCCCGCAAAAAGCCATGGATGATATAGGTACCAATGGCCAAACCGAAAAACCCTAGTGCACCGACTGCCCCCAGAGTGTTTAGCCAGTCGGGGTGCACGCTGTGATGGGCAAACCAGCCCAGCAGCACAGCTGCAAAGCTGTACATTAGGGAGCTGCGGTGGGCAATGTCCACATATCGGGGCGCTGCAGCTTTCGGGCTGTTTGCCATGCACCAGTATTTCCATATGCCGGTTATCAGCCCGGTCATGAAGAAAATAAAGGCAGCGGTAAGGCAGAGCTTTTCAGCCAAGGTCATTATTTGAGTTCCATCCATTCTGCGCGCTCACTGTCTAAATCCGTACGGGAAGCTGTTTGGAGATTCAGGTTGTTTGTGGTTAAACCATCGCACAGGCTTGTATGGATTTGATATGGCTCCAGCAGCACAAGGCTTCAAAATAAACGCAATTTTTGAAGGTTTAGATTCCACTCCAGGCTGTCCAGAAGGTTTTTTAACCCAAGCCCCAGTTCGGTATCCCCTTCTATAACCAGGCGACGCTGGAAGAAAAGCTGGTCAGGGTCCTGCCGGCGTTCTGCCAGGGTTTTGAACGCAGAGAGGGAGCCGCGAATAGTGGCCTCACCTGGGCTTTCCAATACCCGGAGCCGGCCAGCCCAAAATCCGAAGGTGATGCCAGGGTGGCCACCGCTCACTTCCAGCCGGATACGGCGCCCTTCAAAATCATCAAATTCGCCATCGGCAATGGCCTCCGCAAATATCCGGTTGAGCGGCGCTTCTACAACCAGCTGCTTCATGGGCATCGGAACCGCGCGGTCGATGGCCCCAAGCAAGGGAAAGGGCGAGGGCAGGTATTCAGAAAGCAGTGCCAGGGAGTCGCTGACCAGAGATTTGGCAGGTAGTGGCAAGGCAAAAGGCAGGGGCAGGGGCAGGGCCATAACTAACTCCGGGCAGTGAATTCAATCTGCCCAGAGTAACCAAAACCCACAGCGTTTGATTTGATATCGCTCAGCCCTTGTGCAGGCCGCCTTCTACCGCCCACACGGCAACCTCAACCCGCGAGCGCAGGTTAAGCTTCTTCAGCAGGTGTTTTACGTGCACTTTTACCGTGCCGTCGCTGATATCCAGCTTGCGACCAATCATCTTGTTGGAAAGGCCTTCTGCAATCAGTCGTAGGATATCTTTTTCCCGTGGGGTCAGGCTGTCGAAATCCGGACGCGCGGCCTGTTGGGGCTTATTGGAGCGCAGGGCCTCAGCAAGTAATGTGGTTAACCGATCACTGATAACCATTTTGCCCACCGCTGCCTGGCGCAATTGGGCGATCATGTCTTCCGGTTCCATGTCCTTCAGAAGATATCCGTCGGCGCCGGCACGCAGGGCAGAGACTACATCATCTTCCTGATCAGACACGGTGAACATAATGATGCGAGAGCTTATGTTCAGTTCCCGCAGTTTTTTGAGGGCTTCAATACCGTTAATTTCCGGCATGTTGAGATCCATCAAAATGAGGTCGGGCTCAAGCTCGGTTGCCAAGCGGATACCGTCAGTGGCATTGCTGGCCTCGCCGGCCACAATAATGTCACTCTCCATCTCGACGAGTTGTTTGATACCTTGGCGCAGCAGGGGGTGGTCGTCGATCAGCAATATGCTTGCGGGTGTATCAGACGCTGTATCGGGCATGGTGCTTCGCTTCCTTTGTCTTGATTACGTAACGGCATGGTTGGAGTTGCCGCTTATTTTGGTACTCAGGTATTGGCCGCGTCGGCCGGGATCAGGTGCCGGCTTTTCGGAACAAACGTCAGAACCACTTCAACGCCGCCCTCATCACGATCTTGTACCACAACTTGACCACCCAGTGTGCGGGCGCGATCGTGCATGATTATCAGGCCGTAATGGTTAACCGGCTGCCCACCATTGGGCAAACCTTTGCCGTTATCCCGTATTTTTGCGTGTACTTGCGGCGATTCAAACACTACATCAACAGAAATCTCTGTGGCATCGGCATGTTTCACGGCGTTGGCCAGGGCCTCGCGCACAATTTGCAGCGTGTGAATCTCCTCGTTGGGCGACAGCGCCTGGGGTGGCAGGTTGTATGTCAGCTGTATGGGTTTGCCCAATCGCTCTGAAAACTCCTCGGTGGTTTTGCTTAGCGCTGTGGTCAGGTCTGGTGTGTCCAGCTTCAACCGGAAGGTGGCCAGTAGCTCCCGAAGCTGCCGGTAGGCGCTGTTCAGTCCTGTGCTGAGTTCATCCAGTATGGCGTTGTGAGCGTTTTTCTTGTCACCCTCAATATTCAGCCGGCGCATGCGGGCTACCTGCATTTTCAGGTAAGACAGCGACTGAGCCAGTGAATCGTGCAACTCCCGGGCGATCACGGTGCGCTCTTCGGCCAGCGTAAGTTGTTGCTCTTCTGTGATCTGCTGTTCGAGGAAGATGGCGGTAGCCAATTGGTCGCTGAGCGTCTCAAGAAGGCGTCGCGCCGTATCTGAAAGTCCTTTGTCAGCAGGGTACCATACCTCCAGAGTACCAAGGAGTTTGCCCGGGGTACGGATAGGCAACAGCAGCCTGCGGCCATCCTCATCTTCTATGGGAAGTTCGTCATAGAGTTCTGGTGTTACCAGGCAGGCATTGCAATGGTGGTCACGACAATAAAAAGGGCGCTCTACAGATGCCGTTGTAACCACCTGAACCGGGTCCGCCAACTGCTTGTCGTGCAGATAAAGCCGAATGGGCCCTATGCCAAGAAGCTGTTCCAGTTCTCGCAGCATGGGTACCGCGCCACTGCATAGGTCGTGGTTGGCAAATAAGCTACGGCTGGCAGTATGCAGTAGCTGGAGGGCCGCGTGACTTGTTTCCAGTTCCTCGGTTTTGCTGCGGGCGCGCTCTTCAAGTTCGTAGTAGGTGAGTGCCAACTCACTGCTCATCTGGTCAAACGCGCTCCCCAGTTGTGCCAGTTCATCGCTTCCCTTCAAGTTTGCCTTTTGGGAAAAGTCCTGTTCGCCCACGGCCCCCGCAATATTAACCAGTTTGCGCAGGGGTTTGAGTACCCGGTTTCTCAGGTCAACAAACAGGGCAACGATGATCAGTATAGAGAACGCCAAGCTGATGATCTGGATAAGGTGTAGCAGGCCGATTCGCGCTTCGGTGCGCCGTTCGAGCATGCTGACCAGTTGGTTTACGGAGTCGACGTAGGTTTCTGTAGCCGCCAGCATCCCAGCGCTAATGGGCGCCCCTTGTGGGTGGCTCTCCAGCCCCGGTCGTAAGGTTTGCTCCCAGTTTGCTTTGATCGCGCGATACTGTTTCGCCAAGGGGTGGTCGGCTGTGTCGGGAATGGTGCGTGTAATCGCGCTGTTCGTAAGGCTGGATTCATATTTTGCGGCAAGGCCCCGGATATTATCTTCACCGGTGTGGTTATTTCCGGGGCTCGCAGCATGAGCCAGCAGCTGAAACGCACCCATGCGCAGCGCACCTGCCATATTGATCGCAGTAGCGTTACCTTCAATACTTTTTGAAACCGCAAGGGTTGTGGCCATGCTGACAATAGAGGTCAGCACAACGGCGCAAACAACGATGGCAATCCGGTTAACAAGGGGGCTTCTGGATTTCATTGAGTCTCGTCTTTGAGGTCGCCGGGCTCGAATACCTCCTTGAGGATAGTCAGTTACCCCAATGGTTGGTAACCCATCATAGTCTTTGACCTGCGTCAGGGCAAAAGCTGAGACTCAATGGCGATATTAAAAACGGTTCACAAGGGCGTTCGCAGATGAAGTCAGAGGCGGATCAGGAGGATGAGCGGCGGGCATCACTTGCCGTAATTCTGCCGCTAGCGGTAACTGGCTTTGTGATTGCTGCCGGCTGCTGGACGCTGTTTGCGGTGGCAGGGATACACCTTCGGGCCGAGTTTGGTCTCAGCAATTTGCAGTTCGGTTTGCTGCTTGCCATGCCTATGGCAGTTAGCGCGCTGTTGGCCGTACCAGCGGGGCTTGCCGCCCGGAAATTTGGTGCCCGTCGCATTATGCTCATTTGCCTTGCCGGGCTTGCCGCGTGCATGGTGGTTTTGCTTACCACCGATACCTTCGCAGGTTACCTCGTGGCAGCGGGCGGGCTTGGGTTGGCCGGTGGGTTTTATAGCGCTGGAATGCAGTTTGTTACCAGCAACTGCCAGCCCCATAGGCTTGGCCTTGTACTGGGTGTGTTTGGTGCAGGTGTGACCGGAGCCGGGTTTACCTACTACCTTGTGCCACTGTTTCATGAGGCTTTTTCTTGGCATGGCGTCCCGCTGGCGTATTTGATTGTCCTTTTGTTGGTGCTCGCGCTGTTATTGCTGCTTACGGATCCGGAAGATGCTGTTGCAGACCCGCAATACGAACCCTCTATTAACCTGCTTTTCGAACGCTTCAAGCAGCAAGGCATTTGGCAGTTAGGCGCCTACTTTGGTGTGGTCGCCGGAAGTTTTTTTGCATTGGCGCTGTGGCTGCCAGGTTATCTTTCCTCGCAATTCGAACTGCAAGTTGAATCCGGAGCCAGGCTTGCTCAGTGGTTCGTTATCCCCGGTGCGCTTGCGCAGATTTTGGGTGGCGGCCTGGCGGATCGCTTTGGCAGCCCTAGAGTCATCAGCCGGTCACTGTTCATCGGCCTGGTTGCTTGGTGGTGTTGTCTTACCCGCCCATGACTCTGTTCGTGCAAGGCGTGGAAGCAACCATCAAGATCGAGTACGCCTTGCCTATGAGCGTTGAGGGTATCTTTGTTGTGATACTCGGTATGGCTCTTGGGTGTGCCATGGGTAGCCTTCAGAGAATGGTGATTATTGAGAGTCGCCAGAATGCTGCCTTTGTTGCCGGGTTGCTGCTGGTTAGCGCGTGTTCTGTGGCTTTCCTGCTACCGGTTATCTTCGGTGCGGTGAATCACTGGGTGGCGTCCGCAGCGCTGTGTTTATGATCCTGTTTCTGTTGCTCTGCATCTGCCAAATTATGTTTGCCCGCTTTAGCCGTCTCGACGAACGCCAAGCCCTTCTCCACCCAGGGATATAGCGCCTATACCTCATCGGTGGTAGAGGCAGGCTTTGTGGTAGTAACCACGCAGATTTCAGGGTTTTTCTCCCACACAATGGCCTTAAATCGGAAAAACGATCCGGCAGACGGAGAGAGAGACCATGAGTCATTTGATCGACAAGCTGAGCTACTTCAGCAAAAAGCGTGAATCGTTTTCGAACGGCCACGGGGAAACCCACGATGTGAATCGTGACTGGGAAGACAGCTACCGCCAACGTTGGCAGCACGACAAAATTGTACGCTCCACCCATGGCGTAAACTGCACTGGTTCCTGTAGCTGGAAAATCTACGTCAAAAATGGCCTGGTTACCTGGGAAACCCAGCAAACCGATTACCCCCGTACTCGCCCGGATCTGCCCAACCACGAACCCCGTGGCTGCCCTCGCGGCGCCAGCTACTCCTGGTACATGTACAGTGCCAACCGCCTGAAATACCCGCTGATGCGCAAGCACCTGATGAAGCTTTGGCGCGCCGCCCGCATGCAGTTCAACGACCCGGTAGATGCCTGGGCTTCCATTGTCGAAGACCCGAAGAAAACCGCAGAGTACAAACCCCGCCGTGGAATGGGCGGGTTTGTGCGCTCCGACTGGAATGAAGTTAACGAACTGATCGGTGCTGCGAACGTTTACACCGCCAAAAAGCACGGTCCGGATCGCATTATTGGCTTCTCGCCAATCCCTGCCATGTCTATGATTTCCTACGCGGCCGGCAGCCGTTACCTGTCGCTGATTGGTGGCGTGTGCCTGAGCTTCTACGACTGGTACTGCGACTTGCCGCCGGCTTCTCCGCAAGTTTGGGGTGAGCAGACCGACGTTCCCGAATCGGCAGACTGGTACAACTCCAGCTACATCATTGCCTGGGGCTCCAACGTTCCGCAAACCCGCACCCCGGATGCCCACTTCTTTACCGAAGTGCGCTACAAGGGCACCAAGACCGTTGCGGTCACTCCGGATTACGCCGAAGTGTCCAAACTGTCAGATGAATGGCTGAACCCCAAGCAGGGCACCGATGCGGCAATGGGCATGGCCATGGGTCATGTCATCCTGAAAGAGTTCCATGTTGACAACCCGAGCCCGTACTTTACTGATTACGTGCGCCGTTACTCGGATATGCCGTACCTGGTGAAGCTCGATAAACTGGACGATGGCCGTTATGTGCCAGGCCGGTTCCTGCGCGCCAGCGATCTGGTGGGCGGGCTGGGTGAAGAGAACAACCCGGAATGGAAAACCATTGCCATTGACGAAACCACCAACCAGTTGACCGCGCCTAACGGCTCTATCGGCTATCGCTGGGGTGAAAAAGGCAAGTGGAACCTGAAGCAAACTGCCAAAACCGAAGAGGTGAATCTGCAGTTGTCGATGGTTGAAAAGCACGACGAAGTGGTCGACGTGGCCTTCCCGTACTTCGGCGGTATCAAACACGAGCATTTCAAATCGGTTGAGATCAGCGACACCCTTACCCACAAGCTGGGCAGCCGTAAAATAGACTTGGCCGACGGCGGCGAAGCCCTTGTGGTTACCGTGTACGACCTGATGATTGCAAACTATGGTATCAGCCGTGGCTTGGGTGACGATGACAGCGCCACCGCCTACGATCAGGTTAAGCCCTATACCCCGGCCTGGCAGGAAAAAATTACCGGCGTACCGGCTGAAAAAGTGATTCGAATTGCCCGCGAGTTTGGCGAGAACGCCCACAAAACCAAGGGCCGTTCCATGATTATTGTGGGTGCCGGTATGAACCACTGGTACCACATGGACATGAACTACCGCGCGCTGATCAACATGCTGGTTATGTGTGGCTGCGTGGGTCAAAGCGGCGGTGGCTGGGCCCACTATGTGGGCCAGGAAAAGTTGCGTCCGCAAACTGGTTGGCAGCCGCTGGCCTTTGGCCTGGATTGGCAGCGCCCGCCACGCCAGATGAACGGCACGTCGTTCTTCTACGCTCACTCGGGGCAGTGGCGCTACGAGAAACTGGATGTAAGCGAGATCCTGTCGCCCCTGGCCGACAAATCCAAGTTTGGTGGCAGCCTGATCGATTACAACGTGCGCGCCGAGCGCATGGGCTGGTTGCCTTCGGCACCTCAGCTTAACCGCAACCCGCTGGGCATTGCTGCGGAAGCTGAAAAGGCCGGCATGGACGTACCTGCCTACGTTACCCAGTCCATGAAGGACGGCTCGCTGGCCTTTGCGGCGGAAGATCCGGAAGCGCCCGAGAACCACCCGCGCAATATGTTCATCTGGCGCTCCAACCTGCTGGGCTCTTCCGGTAAAGGTCATGAGTACATGCTCAAGTACCTGCTGGGCACCACCAGCGGTCTGCAGGGCAAAGACCTGGGCCATAACGACGGTGTTAAGCCCAAGGAAGTTAAGTGGCGCGACGAAGCGCCCGAGGGCAAGCTCGACCTGCTGGTGACTCTGGACTTCCGTATGTCCACCACCTGCCTGTATTCAGACATAGTTCTGCCGACCGCTACCTGGTACGAGAAGAACGACCTGAACACGTCAGACATGCACCCGTTCATTCACCCGCTGACAGCTGCTACCGACCCAGCGTGGGAATCCCGCAGTGACTGGGAAATCTATAAAGGCATCGCCAAATCTTTCTCCAAGGCGGCCGAAGGCCACTTGGGTGTCGAGCAAGACGTGGTCACTCAGCCGCTGATGCACGATGCGGCGGCTGAGCTTGGCCAGCCGTTCGATGTGAAAGACTGGAAAAAAGGCGAGTGTGAGCTGATTCCCGGCAAAACAGCGCCGAACTTCATTACCGTGGAACGGGATTACCCGAATACCTACGCCCGCTTTACCTCGCTTGGGCCGCTGATGGACAAGCTGGGTAATGGTGGCAAGGGCATCAACTGGAACACAGAAGATGAAGTCAAGTTCCTGGGTGACCTGAACTATAAGCACATCGACGGCGCCAACGCAGGCCGGCCGAAGATTGAAAGTGCGATTGATGCAGCAGAAGTGATCCTGACTCTGGCGCCGGAAACCAACGGCCAGGTGGCGGTAAAAGCCTGGAAGGCATTGTCTGAGTTTACCGGGCTGGATCACAGCCATCTGGCGGTGGGTAAAGAGCACGAAGCCATTCGTTTCCGCGATATTGTGGCGCAGCCGCGCAAGATCATCTCCAGCCCCACGTGGTCTGGCCTGGAAGACGATCACGTGTCTTACAACGCCGGCTACACAAACGTGCACGAGCTGATTCCCTGGCGCACCCTGACCGGTCGCCAACAGTTCTATATGGATCACGAGTGGATGCGCGCTTTCGGTGAAAGCTTGCTGGTGTATCGCCCGCCCATCAACACCAAGGCGGCAGCACCGCTGCTGAACGCCAAACCTAATGGCAACCCGGAAAAAGCGCTGAACTTCCTCACACCGCACCAGAAGTGGGGCATCCACAGCACCTACAGTGACAACCTGCTGATGCTGACTCTGTCTCGCGGCGGTCCCATTGTGTGGCTGAGCGAAGACGACGCCCGCGATGTGGGTGTGGAAGACAATGACTGGGTAGAGGTGTTCAACGCCAACGGTGCTATTGCAGCCCGTGCGGTTGTCAGCCAGCGAGTTATGCCGGGCATGATGATGATGTACCACGCTCAGGAACGGATTGTGAACATTCCCGGCTCTGAGATTACCGGTACCCGCGGTGGTATCCACAACTCGGTTACCCGGGTGTGCCCCAAGCCCACGCACATGATTGGTGGCTACGCGCAGTTCTCCTACGGTTTTAACTACTACGGCACCGTAGGTTCCAACCGCGACGAGTTTGTTGTGGTACGCAAAATGAAGAACATTGACTGGCTTGATGGCGAAGGCAATGACACGGTTCAGGAGGCTGTAAAATGAAGATCCGTTCCCAAGTAGGCATGGTACTGAACCTGGACAAATGCATCGGTTGCCACACCTGTTCAGTGACTTGTAAAAACGTATGGACCAGCCGCGAAGGCATGGAATACGCCTGGTTCAACAATGTCGAAACCAAACCAGGTATTGGTTACCCGAAAGAGTGGGAAAACCAGGACAAGTGGAAAGGCGGCTGGATGCGTGATGCCAGCGGCAAAATCCGTCCCCGCATTGGCGGAAAGTTCCGGGTGTTGGCGAACATTTTTGCCAACCCGGACCTGCCGGAAATTGACGACTATTACGAACCGTTTGATTTCGATTATCAGCATCTGCACACCGCAGGCGATAGCAAGCACCAGCCGGTTGCACGGCCGCGTTCGCTGATCACCGGCAAGCGCATGCAGAAAATCGAGTGGGGCCCTAACTGGGAAGAAATCCTGGGTACCGAGTTTGCCAAGCGGCGCAAGGATAAAAACTTCGATCAGATTCAGGCCGATATCTACGGCGAGTTCGAAAACACCTTCATGATGTATCTGCCGCGCCTGTGTGAGCACTGCCTTAACCCCACCTGCGTAGCAGCCTGCCCAAGTGGCGCCATCTACAAGCGCGAAGAAGACGGCATAGTGCTGATCGACCAGGACAAGTGCCGTGGTTGGCGCATGTGTGTCTCCGGCTGCCCGTACAAGAAAATCTACTTCAACTGGAAAACCGGCAAGTCTGAAAAGTGCATCTTCTGCTACCCGCGTATTGAAGCCGGTATGCCGACTGTGTGCTCCGAGACCTGCGTAGGGCGCATCCGCTACCTGGGTGTGTTGCTTTACGATGCCGACCGCATTGAAGAAGTGGCCAGCACGCCGGGCGAACACGAGCTTTATGAAAAGCAGCTTGAGATATTTCTCGACCCGAACGACCCCGAAGTGATCGCGCAGGCAACAAAAGACGGCGTGCCCATGAACGTTATCCAGGCTGCCCAGCGCAGCCCGGTGTACAAAATGGCGGTTGAGTGGAAACTGGCGCTGCCTTTGCACCCGGAATACCGCACTCTGCCCATGGTCTGGTACGTGCCGCCTTTGAGCCCGATCCAGTCCGCGGCGGAATCCGGCAAGGTTGAGTTTGACGGCGTGTTGCCGAAAATCGAAAGCTTGCGCATTCCGGTGAAATACCTGGCCAACCTGCTCACCGCAGGGGATGAGAAGCCGATCGTACTGGCACTTAAACGCATTATGGCTATGCGCCTTTATAAGCGAGCAGAAACTGTAGACGGCGTTGAAGACCTGCGGGCGCTGGAAGCAGTCGGATTAACCAAGGCCCAGGCCGATGAAATGTACCGGTACCTGGCAATCGCCGATTACGAGGACCGCTTCGTGATTCCCACCAGCCATCGCGAACTGGCGAAGGAGGCCTTCCCTGACGCACACGCTGAGCGCGGTGGTTGTGGCTTCAGCTTCGGTGACGGCTGCAGCGGTGGTGACAGCGAATTCAGCATGTTTGGTGGCCGTAAAAACACCTCCACCATGGTGCAGAAGCTGACCACTGTGAAACAGATCGATCCGAAACAGATGCAGAAGTAAGGAGGCGCTATGAAACTTTTAAAAGTACTCGCACGGATTCTGGAGTATCCCTCCGCAGAGCTTCAAGCCTCCAAAGACGCCATGGTTGCCGCTGTCCTGGAAGACAGCCGGCTACCACGGAAAAACAAGGAGCAGCTGCTCGAGTGTATTGACCGCCTGTGTGAGGGTGATCTGTTGGATCTCGAGGAGGCCTATACAGGCACCTTCGACAAAGGCCGCGCTACTTCGCTGTTGTTGTTTGAACACGTGCATGGGGAGTCCCGTGACCGTGGTCAGGCGATGGTTGATCTGATGGAGCAGTATCGCGCCAACGGGCTGGAAATCGACGCCAAGGAATTGCCAGATTACCTTCCGCTGTTTCTGGAGTATTTGTCCACGCGGCCCTGGGAAGAAATCAAGAACTGGCTGGAAGATATCCACCACATTCTTGGCCTTCTCGGTGAGCGGTTGTACCAACGCGAAAGCTTCTATCACGTAGCCATGGATTCACTGTTGGAGCTGTCAGGCCGCACAACAGACCGTCAGGAACTGGCGCAGCTAGTGGCCTCAGAAGAGCGCGACGATACACCAGAAGCTCTGGACAAGGTGTGGGAAGAGGAAATGGTGAAGTTTGTGGACGACCAGGGCAGCTCCTGTAATACGGGCGGTGTTGTTGGCCAGCGCCGCCGTGAGATGGAGCAAACCCAAACCATTCACCTCAGTGATCATCTGATGACGGATGTAACGCCCGCTCAGGCGCGTGCCGCCGAGAGAGACGCCTGACGGCGCAGGAGGAGACCAAGATGATGTCTTATCTGAATACATTGCTTTTCGGGATTTATCCGTACATCGCTCTGGTGGTGCTGGTTGTTGGAACCTGGGCAAGATACGACCATGGGCAGTTCACCTGGAAGGCTCATTCCAGCCAGATGCTGCGTAAGAAAAACATGGTACTGGCTAGCGTGCTGTTTCATGTGGGCATTCTGGTGATCTTCTTTGGTCACCTGGTTGGCCTGCTTACACCGCACTTTATGTATGAACCCTTCATGACCGCAGGCACTAAACAAGTGCTGGCTATTGTGGTGGGTGGTATTGCCGGGGTTATGTGTCTGATTGGCGGCGTCATGCTTGCCCATCGCCGGCTGACAGATCCCAGAGTCAAAGCCAGTAGCACCTTCGCCGATAACATGATTATCGTCGTTTTGGTGGTGCAGGTGGTATTGGGGCTGATGACCATTTTCCCAACGTTGGGGCACCTTGATGGTGCAACCATGATGCGGCTGGCCAGCTGGGCCCAGAGCATCTTTACCTTCCAGGGCGGTGCTGCCGAGTACATGGTGGGCATACACTGGATCTACAAGCTTCATATGTTCCTGGGGCTTACGATCTTTGTGCTCTTCCCGTTTACTCGCCTGGTGCACATGCTGAGCGTGCCGCTGGAGTATTTCGGGCGGAAGTACCAGGTGGTGCGCAAGCGGGCTTAGTAAGCAAAACGCCCCCTCTCCCCCTCGCGGGAGAGGGGGCAATGAACACATACACGGAGACCTGTCATGCAACTTATCCCCACCGGTGAAGCCGAAAAACCCAGAAATCAGTTTCCGCCTGTTTATGTGGGTGACACCCTGATTTCAGAAGAGGATATCGCCCGGGAAATGCAGCATCACCCGGCAGAAGAAGTCGCCGAAGCCTGGCACGAAGCTGCCATAAGCCTTGTTATTCGTGAGCTTCTTTTGCAGCAGGCGAAAACCCTGAAGCTTCCAGAGGAGCTGGATGAAGAAGTCACCATTGCCCGGGTACTTGAACAAGAACTCGATGTGCCAGACCCCAGCGACGAAGATTGTAAGCGCTTTCATGCCTCAAACCCTGGCCGGTTCCGCAGCCCAACGCTGATGGCCGTCAGCCATATTCTGCTGGCTGCTGCGCCGGACGATGTGCCCGAGCGCATGCGCCAGGAAGAAATAGGGCGCCAGTTGCTGTCTTCCCTTGTGGAAGGTCGTGCCCAGTTTGCGCCTTTGGCCAAACAGTACTCTGTCTGTGAATCCCGCCATCAAGGCGGCAGTCTTGGCCAGATAAGCAAGGGGCAAACAGTGGAAGAGTTTGAGAGGCCAGTGCTCACGCTCAAAGAAGGCCTGAACCCGGAGCTGATCGAAAGCCGCTACGGTTGGCATATTGTGCGCGTAGATCAGCGTATTGATGGCGAACAACTGCCATACGAGCATGTGAAACCGCAAATCCGTCAATACTTGAGCGAGAGCGTTACTCGCCGGGCATGTCGTCAGTACCTGCAGGTGTTAGCAGCTGAAAGGGGCGTTCAGGGGGTAGATCTTGAATTGCCTGATTCACCGTTGATGCAATAAGTCTTTTCATATTGTTCAGTGCGTTGCGGGCGAAAAGCAGATAGCAATGCGACTTTTTGCGTTAAGTCAATTTCCCCCAAATAACCAAGGATCTACCTCCATGGAGGGAGCGATTTTTCGGGGTCAACCTCTTATTATCTAAAACATGATTTCGAATGCATGATATGAAAGAGGAAACGACAATGGTGGCGATGCAATCTGGGGAAACCCGCTACGCCAAACCTGTTCTGGTGGCTATTAACACCCTGGCCGACGATGAAAGCGGGCTGCATTCACTGCGTAGCCACGCCCTTTTCAACACGCACAGCGATGCAGACCTGGAGAGCCTTGTTCTGCAATCCCGCCGTCTTCGCCTTGGGCATCATCAGTTGCTATACCGGCAGGACATGCCCGCTCATCACTTCTTCTTTGTTATATCCGGGCGCCTGCGGCTATACAGGCTGGATTCCTCCGGCATCGACCGAACCCTCGACAGCATCGCCCCTGGCGACTGTTTTGCGGAAGTGATGATCTATGCCGACCCTGCTCGTTATGCCTGCTACGCCGAAGCTCTGAAATCCAGTGAAGTCTTGATGATCCCTGTAAAAGCGTATCAGGAGCTGCTGGATAGCAAACCGGAATACGTCCATGCGGCGCTCCGCCACTACGCCATGCGCGCCGTGTCCAGGTTTCATGATCTTGAGATTATGACCGTGCAGAACGCCCGTGACCGTTTAATCCGCTATTTGATAGATCTGCTGCCTAACGGAGCTACCGAAGGCGGAGAAGTTGAGCTGCCTTTGCCCAAGTGTCTGGTTGCATCCCGGCTGGCAATGCAGCCAGAAACCTTCTCCCGGATTCTCGCGGATCTCAAGTCTAACGGGTTGGTGCGAGTTAATCGGAGCAAGGTGTTTATCTCTGACCCCAAGCGATTAATCGACATCAGCCAGTAGATTATTGAAAGGATACTACCTCCATGATTAGCAGTTACAGCGAACTGATCAATGCGACAGAAGATGAGTATGAGCCCCAGCGACTGCTGTTTGTGTTTTGCCGGGCCGAGTTGCCAGATGACGCATCCGCAGCCGAAAAAGCTGCATTTGAGCGAGGTGAGGGCGGTGCGCTTACGCCGGTTATCTGCGTAGACAAATCCCCGCAAGAAGTCTCGGAGTTTTCTGTGCTGGTTGAAGAGTCCCAAAGCACTGGCCAGCCATGGGACGTGGTATTTGTCGCTGCCATGTCGGGCAGGGGCGGCACGCCCCCCTCGTCAGACGAAGCTCAACAGCCAATGACCATGATGGTGGAGTCTATTCGGCTTGGGCATGTGAGTCATTATCTGCCCTTGGATAAGAGTGGGAGCGCCATTAACCTCGGCTAAACCGGGGCATTTGATTTATTCCTCAATCGCCAAGGCTATTTAACCCAGGCGTGGATGATTCGCTGTTTCTGTCGGGGGCTTGTTTTGAACGTAATTTTCCGCACTGTGCTTTGTTTTTCTACCTGCTGCTAGCAACTGTGCCTATGGTTCAGGCTGAGCCGCTAAGCCAATATGAGCCGGCATCCGGGAGTCAGGTTATCCAAAAGGCCTTCCCCGAAGTAACCCGGTTTGAACCACGGGAAGGGAACCGCGCCATACAAGAACTGTACGCCGGCGACGAGCTAAAAGGTTATGCCTATCAGTCCCTTGATTTCGTACAAACCCCTGCCTATTCCGGCAAACCACTGAATGCCATGGTGGTGCTGGACACCGAAGGCGCCATCCGTGTTACCAGAGTAATTCATCACGATGAGCCCATACTTTTGGTGGGCATCCCTGAGAGCAAACTCCACGCTTTTACCGACCAATACGCCGGCCTGCAAGCAGACCAGCGTGTAACCGTGGGCGGAACCTCTACCGAGCGTAAGGTTGCCGTTGATGGCCTCTCCGGCGCCACGGTCACCGTGATGGTGGTTAACGAAGTTATTATGCGAACCGCTCACCGTGTGGGCGTCGAACTCGGGTTGGTGGAAGGCAGCGGCACCAAACGCCCGCCTACCGCCGACGTTATTAAAGACGGTTTCCAGCCCCGCACTTGGGATGAGTTAACTGGCGATGGCTCAATTCGCCGCATGTTGCTTACCAAAGGCCAGGTAGATGATTCCTTCAAGGGCACCGAAGCGGAAGGCATTGAAACTGCCGCTCCCGATGAGCGAGATGAGCCGCTGATTGATCTTTACGCCGCGTATCTCTATGTACCGACGATTGGCCGCAACCTGCTTGGCGAAAGCCAATATGAATGGCTGACGTCTGAGCTGAAGGACGGTGAGCAGGCCATTGCCGTTGTGGCTAGCGGTGAGTATTCCTTTAAAGGCTCCGGCTATGTGCGTGGCGGTATTTTTGACCGGGTTCAGATTCGCCAGTACGGAGATACCTTTAACTTCCGCGATCTCGACTTTTACCGGCTCAGCGATGTGTACGCCGAGGGCATGCCGGACTTTAAGGAAATGGCTATCTTCATTATCCGGCAGCAGCACAAATTTGATCCGGGCGCGCCCTGGACTCTGGAGCTTACGGTAAAGCGCCAAACCGGTCCTCTGGACAGTAAGTTTCAGGTGTTTCCTTTGGAGTATCAGTTACCAGAGCAGTATTACACCCGCGCAGAACCGGTGCTGACTGAGGAAGAATGGCTAGAGGAACAGCCACTGTGGGTGCAGGTTTGGTATCAGCGCCAGTTCCAGATCATTGTTCTGGGCATTGGCATAGGGGTGCTGCTACTCATTCTATTCTTCCAGGACTGGCTGGTTAAAAAACCCAATCTTACGCGCTGGATCCGCCACGGGTTTCTTACCTACACACTGTTCTTTATCGGCTGGTATGCACTTGGTCAGCTGTCCATCGTGAACGTTCTGGCTTTTGTGCACAGCTTGGTCAGTGGTTTCTCCTGGGAAACCTTCCTGATTGATCCGGTCGTCTTTGTACTCTGGTCTGTGGTGGCCGGCATCGTGTTGCTTTGGGGCCGGGCAGTGTACTGCGGGTGGTTGTGCCCATTCGGTGCGCTGCAGGAACTGATCAACGAGATTGCTCGCAAACTCAAAGTGCCTCAGTACACAGTGCCTTGGCCCATCCACGAACGTTTGTGGGCCCTTAAGTACATCATTCTTCTGGTGCTGTTCGGGGTGTCGCTGGACTCTCTGGCGACGGCAGAAAAAATGGCAGAAATTGAGCCCTTCAAAACCGCTATCACGCTGCACTTTGATCGTAGCTGGCCGTTTGTAACCTATGCAGTGCTGCTGCTGGCTGTAAACGTGTTCACCCGCAAGGTGTTCTGCCGCTACATGTGCCCCCTGGGCGCGGCGCTGGCCATACCCACAAAGCTGCGAGTGTTCGACTGGCTAAAGCGCCGCAAGGAATGTGGTACCCCTTGCCGCCTATGCGAAAGAGAATGCGAGGTTCAGGCCATTCACCCAGACGGCACCATCAACTACCAAGAGTGCCATTACTGCCTGGATTGTCAGGTGACCTATTTCGACGACAATAAATGCCCGCCGCTGATCGTTAAGCGCAGGGGCAGACGTCGTGGCCATAACGCACCTGGCCGTCCGGAGGAAATTCCAGTGGTCCAGGTGACCTAGCAGAGCAAAAACCAAAGCATGAAACCGCGATTACCAATAACGGAGCTGTATGTAATGAAAAAAATAGATGAGTTCAAAAAGGACGTGCCGGAGACCGGTGAAAGCGGCCTGAGCCGTCGCCGTTTTCTGGGCGCCACTGCGCTGGCTGGTGCGGTTGGTGCTGCAGGCCTGGGTAGCGCTGTAATGACCCGTGAGTCTTTTGCAGCTGCAGCCAAGGAATCCAAAAACAAGATCGAAGTTGGCCCGGGTGAGCTGGACGAATACTACGGTTTCTGGAGCGGTGGCCACCAGGGCGAAGTACGGGTTCTTGGCATTCCGTCTATGCGTGAGCTGATGCGGATTCCGGTCTTCAACGTTGATTCAGCCACAGGCTGGGGCATTACCAACGAAAGTAAAGACGTTCTCGGTCATGACAACAAGTTCTTGAACGGCGACTGTCACCACCCGCACATTTCCATGACTGATGGCCGTTATGACGGTAAATACCTGTTCATTAACGACAAAGCCAACACCCGTGTGGCGCGTATCCGCTTGGATATCATGAAGTGTGACAAGATCACTCACATTCCGAACGTGCAGGCCATTCACGGTTTGCGTCTGCAAAAAGTACCGCACACCAAGTACGTTTTCTGTAATGCCGAATACGTGATTCCGCACCCCAACGACGGTAGCGACTTCTCCATGGAGAATAGCTACACCATGTTTAACGCCCTGGATGCGGAAACCATGGAAGTTGCCTGGCAGGTGATTGTAGACGGTAATCTGGATAACACCGACGCCGATTACACCGGTAAGTACGCGGCCTCAACCTGTTACAACTCGGAGAAAGCAGCGGACTTGGCCGGCACCATGCGTAACGACCGCGACTGGGTTGTTGTGTTCAACGTTGAGCGCATTGAAGAAGCTGTGAAAAACGGTGACTTCAAAGCCCTGGGCGACTCCAAGGTTCCCGTGGTGGATGGCCGTGGAAAATCCAGGCTTACACGTTATATCCCTGTACCGAAGAACCCGCACGGTGTGAACACTTCACCGGATGGTAAGTACTTCATTGCCGCCGGCAAGCTGTCGCCCACTTGTACGGTGATTGCGATTGATAAGCTGGACGATGTGTTTGATGACAAAATCGAGCTTCGTGATGTAGTTGTTGCCGAGCCAGAATTGGGTCTTGGGCCCTGCACACTACTTACGATGGTCGTGGCAACGCGTATACCACGCTGTTTATCGACAGCCAGATAGCCAAGTGGAACATCGCCGATGCCATCAAGCACTACAACGGTGAAAAGGTTAATTACCTGCGCCAGAAGCTGGATGTGCATTATCAGCCGGGCCACAACCATGCGTCGCTAACGGAATCTCGTGATGCGGATGGCAAGTGGCTGGTTGTGCTTTCCAAGTTCTCGAAAGATCGCTTCCTGCCCGTTGGCCCGCTGCATCCGGAGAACGATCAACTGATCGATATTTCCGGCGATGAGATGAAGCTGGTTCACGATGGCCCTGCGTTTGCTGAGCCCCACGACTGTATTATGGTTCGCCGTGATCAGATCAAGACCAAGAAGGTCTATACTCGTGACGACCCGTACTTTGCCAGTGCCCGCGCGCAGGCAGAGAAGGACGGTATTACTCTGGAAGCCGATAACAAGGTGATTCGCGACGGTAAAAAGGTTCGCGTTTACATGACGTCTGTTGCGCCTATGTTTGGCACAACAGAGTTCACGGTGAAGCAGGGTGATGAGGTGACGGTGTATGTGACCAACCTGGATACCATTGAGGATGTGACTCACGGCTTCTCTATGGTAAACCACGGTGTGAGCATGGAAATTAGCCCACAGCAGACGTCTTCGGTTACGTTTATTGCGGATAAGCCGGGCGTTAACTGGTATTACTGCAACTGGTTCTGTCACGCTCTGCACATGGAGATGACGGGTCGGATGTTGGTAGAGAAGGCCTGATTTAGGCGTTAGAACCGGAGCTCTTTATTGGGCTCCGGTTCTTCTTACTTTTGAGAAGCAATACACGGGAAGAGCGACTCCCAAAACACGCTGTGAATACGTCCGTGTACGCTTGGCTCCGCCATCCATGGCTACGCACAGTTTTGGGAGTCGCTCTTCCCGTGTATTGTTCAACATTGGCAGTAGCTGCTCGTTTGAGAACCGATTTGATGCACCACATTTTGCGTTTAGGGGCGGCCCTGACAGTCGCTTTGCTATCGCTGACCGCTCAGGCTGACATTCAGCAGCAGCTGGATGATCTGCAGCCGGGCGCTATCTTTGAGCTTCCTTCTGAAAACCTTTCGCCGTTGGCCATTCGGGTGCCGGGGGTAACTGTTGCATGCGGTCCGGAAACGCTCATTGATGGTGGGGGCGCGGGAAATGCGGTGGAGATTCTCGCAGAGGGTGTAACGCTCACCGGGTGCCGTATTCGGAACTGGGGTACGGATCTGAATGAGATGAATGCGGGAGTTTTCATTAGCCGAGAGTCGGTTAATGCGACGGTTGAGAACAACAATTTGCAGGGTACAGCGTTCGGTGTCTGGCTGGATGCCACGCCGGATGTGACGGTTCGGAACAACACCATTCGCGGTGATGCGACGGTGCGCCCGAACGATCGGGGAAATGGTATTCATTTGTTCAATACAACGGGGGCGTTGATTGAGGGGAACGATATCCGTGAGACCCGGGATGCGATTTATATTGAGACGTCCAACGGCAATGAGATCATCAATAATACGATGACGGATCTGCGGTATGGCATTCACTATATGTATTCCATGGATAATCGGCTGGAAGGCAATGTGACGCGCAGGACCCGTACCGGTTATGCGTTGATGCAGAGTAAGCGGCTTACGGTGATTAACAACCGGTCTGAGAACGATGAGAATTACGGCATTCTGATGAATTTCATTACCCACTCGGTGCTGCGGGGCAATGTGGTTTCAGGTGTCTCTCAGGGGCAGACGGCGGGGGTGTCGGTTTCCGGCGCGGAAGGTAAGGCTGTGTTTATCTATAACTCTTTGTACAACATCTTTGAAAACAATGTGTTTCGGGACAGCGGTGTGGGTATTCACCTGACTGCAGGCTCGGAAGACAATGAGGTGTTCAGTAATGCGTTTATTAACAATCAACGCCAGGTAAAGTATGTGGCGCTGCGTACCCAGGAGTGGTCGAAGGGCGGCGAGGGCAATTTCTGGAGTGATTACCTGGGTTGGGATCGTAACCAGGATGGCGTAGGTGATGTGCCTACGAGCCTAACGATAACGTTGATCGTCTGTTGTGGACCTATCCGGAAGCAAAAATTCTGATGTTCAGCCCGGCGGTGGATACACTACGCTGGGTTCAGGAAGCGTTCCCTGTGGTCAAAGCTGCAGGTGTTAGTGATTCTCACCCCTTGATGAGCCCGCCCACCCTGTTACAACCGGAGTCCTGATGAGCTGTTTTCGTCTTGAGAATGTGAGCTACCGGTACGATAAGGCGCTGGTATTGAATGGCATTGACCTGCGCTTGGAGCCCGGAGAGATTCTCGGGTTGTTCGGCCATAACGGCGCCGGCAAAACCACCAGTATCAAGCTCATTCTGGGGTTGATGACCCCATCACAGGGCCGTGTGTCTGTGTTGGAGGGTGAAGCAGGCGATCCTAAAGTCAGCCAGAATATCGGCTATTTGCCTGAAAATGTCATGTTTTATCCGCAGCTTACCGGCCGTGAAATCCTTGCGCACTTTGCCCGGTTGAAAGGTGCGAACCTGCGCCAGGTTCCGGAATTGTTGGGCCAGGTGGGGTTAGACGATGCCATGGATGCCCGGGTTAAAACCTACTCCAAAGGCATGCGCCAGCGCCTTGGGCTTGCGCAAGCACTGCTCGGAAAACCCCGGTTGCTGATGCTGGATGAGCCACGGTGGGGCTGGACCCGGTCGCCACGGCTGACCTTTACCGGCTGTTGCGCAAGCTGCGGGATGACGGCACGGGTATTGTTCTGTGCTCCCACGTGCTTCCCGGCGTTGAACCTTACATAGACAGGGCTGCGATTCTGACCGACGGCGCTCTTAAAGCGGTGGGAGATCTCACCTCCTTACGCCGGCAGGCAAACATGCCGATCACGCTTTCTCTTGAGCCTGAAAGCACTGTGTCTGCGCTTGAGGCCGCTGTTAATAATGCCAAGGCTTCAGCTGGGCTCATGCTGCGACACGACAACGGGCGGCTGCATGTGGATGTTCGGCCTGCAGAAAAAATGGAGCTGGTTAAAGCCTGATGGCCTCTGGCGAAGTGCGTGATCTGAGCATTCACGTGCCCACGCTGGAGGATGTCTATGTGCACTTTATGGCTCTGGCGGCCTTGCTCATCGCGGAGGTGACCAATGAACAGCGTCTGGACCATCGCCCGTAAAGAATTGAACGACAGTCTGCGTAACCGTTGGCTGATTGCCATTGCGTTGGTGTTTGCCACGCTTGCGGTGGGCATTGCCTGGTTTGGTGCGGCAGCCTCGGGGCAGGTGGGTTATGCATCTACGCCGGCAACGATTGCCAGCCTCGCCAGCCTGGGTATTTTCCTGATCCCGCTTATTGCTCTGCTATTAGCCTACGACGCCATTGTGGGCGAGGAAGAGGGCGGCACGCTGTTGCTGTTAATGACTTACCCGCTAAGCCGTGGGCAGTTGCTGTTCGGCAAGTTTTTGGGCCACGGGCTAACACTGGCCCTGGCTACGCTGCTTGGCTTTGGCGTGGCGGGTGTGGCGATTGCCCTCCTGGTAGAAGACGTTGCCGTGGGTGCACTGGCTGTTGCCATGCTGCGTTTTATTGTTTCTACCACATTGCTTGGCTGGAGCTTTATTGCACTGGCGTATGTGGTTAGTGTGCGGGTAGGGGAGAAGCCGGTCGCTGCCGGCCTGGCCCTGGCGATCTGGTTCTTTTTTGTGTTGATTTTCGATTTGGTGTTGCTGGGCACATTGGTTGCCAGCCAAGGCGAATTCAACCCGGACTTGCTGCCCTGGCTTCTGCTGCTCAACCCCACCGACATATACCGTTTGCTGAATATAGTTACGTTTAGCGATAGCGGACAGCTCAGCGGTGTTCTAAGCCTGGGTGCAGACTTGCCTGTGAGCCCTGGCGGGCTTTGGCTGGCACTGGTTCTTTGGTTTGTTATTCCTCTAACAGGCGCTTGGGCTTTGTTCCGTCGCCGTCGCATCTGATTTTGGCCTGATTCTGGCCCGATTCTGGAGAGTCACATGAAATCTGTACGTTTAAAATTCCTGCCAGCATTGCTGATGTTCACGGTATTCCTGGCCGGGTGCTCCGGAGAGTCCGAAAAAGTCGCTGAAAAACCGGCACCGGTGCATATAGAATCCGGCGATGATTGCCATGTATGCGGCATGACCATAACCCGTTTCGCCGGGCCTAAAGGCGAAGTGATTACAGAGAAAGAACAAACGGTGCACAAGTTTTGCTCCACCCGCGACATGTTCGCCTGGGTACTGCAGCCGGAGAACGTCATGCGTAAGCACACGCTGTACGTTCACGACATGAGCCAAACCGAATGGGCCAGCCCAGACGACACGGCCCTGATTGACGCCCGCGAGGCATTCTACGTGGTTGGCTCAGAACGCAAAGGTGCCATGGGCCAAACATTGGCATCGTTCTCCACCGAGGCGGCCGCCCAAGATTTCATGATGGAGTATGGCGGTGAGGTTTTGCAGCATGACGGCATCACCCTGGAGCACCTGAACACGGCGATGCCCAAGGGTGATATGCACTGAGGCCAGCCGCGCTAAGGGCGGACTTTCCGCCAAAGAGCCCGTCCTACAATTCTTACCTTATCGCGGGTTGCCATTCTGCCAAGGTTGGTCTTTACCACGCCTTTGGTGAACCGTGTTGATTTGGAATAATCAATGCGCACGTCCACCAGAACTGGCCGCCCAGCGGCCGCCTTTTGCAGGGCTATCTCAATGCTTTCGGAAATATCCTGGTTACCCGCAAGGGCCACGAACTCGACACCAAAGGCTTTGGCAAAGGCCTCATAGTCCACTGTGCCAAGCACTGTGCAGGTTTTCTGGTTGTAGGGAATCTCCTGCGCTTGGGCGATCTGCGACAGCTCACCGTCGTTAAACACAAAAATTATCACCCCGGCTTGCATGCGTGCAGCTGTTACCAGCTCCATGCCGGTCATCAGTAATGCACCGTCGCCCACAATACCCACAACCTGGCGTTCGGGGTTCGCCAGCTTGGCGCCGATGGCACCGGGAACACAGTAGCCCATGGCGTTAAAATCGCTGGGTGACATGTAGTTTCGGGCGCCCAGTATGGGCATTAGCTCGGCCACCAGGAACGTATGGTTGCCATCGTCAGCGACCACAATCGCATCGTCATCGAGGCGCTCGCGCAGATGGCTGAAAAACAGCTCCGGGTTTACCCGGTCGCTGCTGTCGTGGTCGCGCCATTCCTTCTTGTAGGCGGCTTTGTCTGTGGCAATCTGCTCGCGGATGCCGGTGTTGGATGCACTGGGTTTCAGGGTCTTTACGGCTTTCAGGAGCGCGGGTAGGGTGACTCTCGCGTCTCCCTCAATGGCATGACTGGCCGGGTAGTTGGCGTTGAACACCTTGGGGTTGATGTCCAGGTGAACCAGGCTTTCCGGTGGGTTGATGCCATAGCTGCCGGTGGGGATTTCCGCGAATCGGGTACCGATTGCCAACAAGCAGTCTATTTTGGCAAAGGCGTTGGTTGCAGCTGGCACAGCATAATTACCCATGCCCATTCCGGTGTGCAGCGGATGGTTGCCCGGAAAGGCGCTAAGCCCTTGCAAGGTCGTTGAAACAGGTGCGTCCAGTAGCTCCGCCAATTCGATCAGATCGGCCTGGGCATCAACCGAGCCCCAGCCCGCAAAAATACCTGGCTGGCTTGCCTGCACCAGCGCCTCGGCTGCTGCATCAACCAAAGCCTGTTCTGGCTGTTTTGCCGCGGGCGGTGCCTGGTAAAGAGGCATGTCATCCACGTCGCCCAGAAAGTTGCTGATATTAACCGGGATTTCGATAAAGACTGGCCCTGGCTCGCCGCCCATTGCGATGTCATAGGCTTCGTAGAGCGTTGGAATGATTTCCCGGTGGCCGGCAATGCGCCAGGTTTTCTTGGTGATCGGTTTGAGCAGGCTATGCTGATCCATTTCATGAAGTTGGTATCGGTGCCCCGATTCCGAATGAATCCCGCCAGAAATGATTAGCATGGGTATGCCGTCAATGCCGGCTTCTCCGATCCCACTGGCCGCATGGGTAACGCCCGCTGCCGGCACAATCAGCATGGTGCCCAGTTCGGCACCTGTGCGGCTGACTGCGTCGGCCATGAATGCACCGCCACACTCATGGGTAACCAGCGTCGGCTCAATGCTTTCAGAGCGGTTCAGCTCGTCGTAGATTTCGGTGGTGTGTACGCCCGGAATGCCAAACGTGCGGCGTATGCCGAGTTGCTCCAATGCGTGGCGAACGAGAGTGGCGCCGGTTTTTTTCATGGATATGTCCTGAGAGTTATTATTGTGAATAAAGAGTGATGGTTTCTGTGCGGCTGATTATTGTGCAGCAGCTTTACAGTCGGTCGGCGATGCTTTGAGCGGCCCGCCGGCCGTTGAGAATACAGTTGGACAGAAACGTGCCTTCCAGGGATCTTATCCCGGAGATCCCACCGCCGCCAAACCCGGTAGCCTCGCCTGCGGCGTAAAGCCCGGGGATGGCCTCCCCGGCCAGGTCGAGAACACGGGAGTGGGTGTCTGTTTGCATGCCCCCCATACTTTTCCGGCTGATGAGTTGTTCGCGAACGGCAATCAGCGGTCCTGCGTATGGGTCGAGTATGGGTTGCAGATTACAGGTGCGAAAACGGTCTGGCAGCCAATTCCGAAGTTGCCGTAGCCGGCGTATCTGGTCGTCGTTTTGCAGCTTTTTGCCTCTGGCTATGTTGCTGTCGTAGGCACGTATATCGCGAATCATGTCTTCGGTATGAACGTCATGGCCGCCGGCGGCCTGGTTCATCTTTGTGGCTAGCTCTTCGGGGGTGCTTGCGCTGACCACATCCGGGCACTGCTCTATGAGCCAGTCCATAAGTGCGGGGTCGCCGCCGCGCAGGGTGTTCCAAACTACCCGAAGCAGCTTGCCGTCACGGAAGTCCGGGTTGGTATCTGTGCCCGACACGGCCAGTTCCCGCACGGCAATGTTGTAGTTCATAACCTGCCAGGAAATCTGCCCAGGCAAGTTGCCTACCTGCTTGCAAAGATCGTGGGTGTCGAAGCCGGTAATCAGCGGCATAGGGCCAATTCGCCGGCCATGGCGATCCATCCAGAGTGCCGAACGCGGAGGTATAAGGCTCAAACCGTGATTCGGGAAGGCGGGTTCAGGGTGGCGAACGCCCGCAGCGTAGTTCCACATTTGGTTGAGGTTAACTACCTGGCCGCCCACTTTGGTAACTTCGTCGTGCATGGCGCCGTCTGAATCCGGGCTGGAGCCGCTGAGCAGATTGGTCGGCGCCGGGCCGTAACAGGGATCCCAGTGTTCGCGCACTTTTTCCAGGTTGCCGTTGATGCCGCCGGTACAGACCACCGTGCGAGTGGCCGATACAGAGAAGGCGTTGCTATCGATACCGCCGCTGGCATGCTCGTTACTGATAACGCCCTGACAACCGATGATCTTTCCATCACTCAGGGTCAGCGTGTTAACGCGGTGGCCGCTGAGAAACGTAAGGATTTTTCGGTTCTGGTGGGATTCCAGTTGTTGCAACAGAGTTTGTACTACGCCCCGCCCACAGCCCCAGGCGATATGGTAGCGGGGCACGCTGTTACCGTTGCCGTAAAGGCCGCGCTCAACCCACTGCACCGATGGAAAAAAACGAATGCCTCGCTGCTTCAGCCAGTCGTAGATCATGGGCCGATTCTGTTGTGCATAGAGTTCGGCCCAGCGCTTTGGCCAGTGATCATCGTCAGTAAAACACGCCGCATTGTGCCAGTCGGCAAGGAGTAATTCCGGGGAGTCCTTGATCTTGTTGCGTGCCTGTTCGGCGGTACCATTCAACAACATGCCGCCGAAGGCTTCATTGGCCTGGCCTCCCGGCTTTCCGTCAGGCGCGCCATCGAGCAGTACCACCGGCACATTGAGGTCGAGTAGTTCCAGTGCCGTTGCAATTCCAGCAAGGCCTGCACCAATCACAACGACTTCAGTTTTATAGGTTTGCATGACTCGTTATCAGCTCATTCTTATTGTTTGTAGGTTTAAGAGCTTAATGCTTAACGATTAATCAAACCATTGCAATGACGGCCGTCAAAGGTTGGAGAATTGCCGGGGAGGCTTAATCCGGAGCGTGGGCCACTAACCCCCGGTCATATTCATGAAGCGCAGAATCTGGACGTCGCCATTGGTGGAGAAATGATGGCGCTCGGGCTTCAGGTCCATGGAATCAATGATGGTTTGTCGGAGTTTGTCGTCGGTTACCGGGTGGCCACGCAGAACCCGGCGCAGGTCTACAGAGTGCTCGTTGCCTAAGCAAAGCAGTAATCTGCCTCAACAGTGACTCGCACCCGGTTGCAGGTGGAGCAGAAGTTGTGGGAGTGGGGCGAAATAAAGCCCACTTTAATGGGGCTGTCAGGCATCCGGTAGTAACGCGCCGGGCCGCCTGAGTCTTCCGGCGTGGGAATCAGATCGTGGTGCTGGCGGACAATGTCGCGCACCTCATCACTGGTGCACAGGGCTTGCCCACGATCGTGCTCGGAAATTTCACCCAGAGGCATTTCTTCAATGAAGGTGATATCGACGTTTTTCCTGCGGGCAAACTCGATCAGATCGGGAATCTCATGATCGTTCCCACCTTTCATCACCACGGTATTCAGCTTTATGCCCTTAAACTCGGCCTCCCGGGCCGCGTCTATACCTTCTAGTACCCGGGACAGTTTGCCGGTACGGGTAATGCTCGCGAACTTTTCCGGGTCCAGAGAATCCAGGCTGATATTCAATCGCTTCAAGCCGGCCTTGCGCAGCGGCTCTGCCATTGTGGGTAGCTGGCTGCCATTGGTGGTCATGGCAAAATCCCGCAGACCATAGGTGCCTATCTCTCGAACCAACTCCAGAATGTCTTTGCGAACCAGCGGCTCGCCACCCGTGAGGCGGATTTTCTCCGTGCCCAAGGACACAAAGGTTCTGGCCACGCGGGCGATTTCCTCAAGTGTAAGAACCTGCTGGCGGGGCAGGAAGGTCATCTCCTCTGCCATGCAATAAACGCAGCGGAAATCACAGCGGTCAGTAACCGACAGGCGCACATAGTTGACGGTTCTGCCAAAACGGTCTGTCAGCTTGTTCTGAGACATTGGTTTTTTCCTGTAACTGCTGAATGCGCGTTAACGGAATGATCATAGATCCAGTATCGCAGAATCAACCTGTAAATCCGATACCCCTCGCGAGGTAAGCCGCGCCGTTTTCTTGAAAGCATCCGTTTTTTCGAAAACTTATAAAGTTCAGTAGAAATAGATTGATTTTTGACCTTAACATGACTATAAAATACATGTTATTGGATGGGCGCATAAGTCCAAAGACGTTTCTGCCGGAGGGTAAAATGGAAAAACTGCTGTTTCGTGCTAATAGCGCTATGGTTTGGTCTTTATTCGGGCTGATTGTCACCATTATGATGGCTTACCCTCTCGCAGGGCGTTTCCCTATGATGATTCAGGTGCTTGCCCATGTTGGCACCCTGCTGTTTGCAGTTGGTATAAAGATTTCTTATGTTGCCCGGCTGGTGTTTTTGAGCCGTCTCGGAAGACCTGTTCACTGATTAGCGGTAGAATGGATGAAAGAATGAATAGTGTTGAGGTGCCTGCTATGGCTGCGCAACCCGGGAAAACCGGTTTCAAAATTCTTGCGTATATATCCATAGGTCTTGCAGCAATTGGTGTGGTGTTACCGTTATTGCCTACCACGCCGTTTGTGTTGTTAGCAGCGTTTTTTGCCAGCAAGGGCTCGCCTGCTTTTGCCCTATGGCTTGAAGAGCACCCCTCGTTCGGGCCTGCCATCAGGAGTTGGCGCCGAAACCGGGTAATCCCGTTAAAGGCAAAGGTTCTGGCGTGCAGCATGATGACACTTAGCTGGGGGCTGGTATTTGTTATGGGAGCCAGTGTGATGGTGTTGGCCATCTCGGGTATTGTTATGGCGTGCGTGGCAATTTACTTGCTTACCCGGCCTTCGTATTGACTGCTTTTACTGAATAACCGGAGTTTTGAATGCACATTACCCGCTACACCGACTACTCGCTGCGAGTACTGATGTATCTGGCGGTACAGGGTGATCGCCTGGCAACGATTCAGGAAATTGCCGACAGTTACGATATTTCCAAAAACCACTTAATGAAGGTGGTGCACCAGCTCAATATAAAAGGTTATATCGAAACTGTTCGAGGCAAGAAGGGTGGCCTGAAGCTTCGCATGGCGACGGAAGATATCAATGTGGGTGTGTTGGTGCGCGAAACTGAACACGATCTTAGTGTCGTTGAATGTTTCACCTCCAAAAATGCCTGCAAAATTACTCCGGTTTGTGGGCTTAAGCCCATGTTCGGAGAAGCCTTGCAGGCGTTCCTTTCTGTGCTCGACAAGTACACACTTAAAGACGTAATGAG
>NZ_MBPP01000013.1 GCF_001858325.1 Marinobacter sp. AC-23 | reverse complement strand
TCACTCACGATAGAGCTGACCCAGATCCATGCCGGACCAAAACCGCTCTTCAACGCGAGCTGCGCCTGTCCACAAGGCATTATCGATGTAGATGCCATGAGCATCATCGAAGGTGCCATGCAGGTGGTGGATATGCGTGTGGATGAAATCATGATCCCACGCTCCCAGATGGTCACCGTTCGGGCCTCCCAGGACCCGAAAGAGTATCTGGATGAAATCATCGCATCTGCCACAGCCGGTTTCCGGTTATCGGCGACAGCCAGGATGATGTCGTCGGTGTTCTTCTCGCCAAAGACCTTCTGCCGCTGGCGCTTGATGACGATATGGACTGGTCTCATGTCCGCGAGCTTTTGCGCCCACCCACGTTTGTTCCAGAGAGCAAGCGTTTAAACCAGCTTCTTAAGCAATTCAAAGAAAACCGCAATCACATGGCAATCGTCGTGGATGAATACGGCGGAACGGCTGGTTTGGTTACCATTGAAGATGTGCTGGAACAGATCGTTGGTGAAATCGAGGATGAACACGATTTCGACGAGGAAACCCACATCAAGACTCGGGGCGATGGCTCTTACGCCGTGAAAGCGGTCACTTCAGTTGACGACTTCAACGAGTTTTTCAATACGGGGCTGGATGAAGAAGAGTTCGATACCGTTGGCGGTGTGGTACTCAAGGAATTCGGACACCTACCCAGACGGGGAGAAACGGTTGAGTTCGGCGGCCTACGCTTTACCATTGCCAACGCCGACAATCGTGTCATCCGTCTGTTACAGGTAACCCGTAGTGAGCCGTGACCATTTAACATCCCCTATCGCCCCAGCCCATTCGTTTTTCTCCCATCGCTGGTTAAGTGCAGCAACCCTTGCGGTTGCCGGCGCTTTGCAAACACTGACCTTCTCGCCCTTCCACTTTTGGTGGCTTGGGCCGGTTTCCATGCTGCTCATTCTGCTGGTCACCATCCCTCTGCCAGCAAACAGGCTCTTCTTGGCCGGATTGCTGACCGGCTTGGGCCTATTTGGCTCTGGGGCAAGTTGGGTTTACATCAGCATTAGCGAATTCGGAAATACGCCCATCCCCGTTGCCGTATTGCTGACTGCCGCTTTTGTGGCTGTGTTGGCCCTGTTTCCGGCTCTCGCTTTTTGGTTCTGGGGTAAGCTGGCCAAAGGCAGTGCGGTGCGAAGGCTCATCCTCTTTCCCGCTATTTGGATTCTCGGGGACTGGCTTCGTGGCTGGCTGCTAACTGGTTTCCCATGGCTCTATCTTGGCACCGCCCATACCAACGGACCTTTGGCGGGGCTGGCGCCCGTGGTCGGTGTTCACGGCCTTACCTTCTTGATCGCTGCGAGCGGTGCTGCCATGTTTGCAGCCGGCTGGCTTATCACCAGGCAGCGCCATGCCAGCGCTGGCATAGTGGCCGTTGCGGTGCTGATCCCGTGGCTTGCCGCCCCGGCACTAAACCGCGTTGATTGGACAGACATCAGCACGGAGCCTACTTCGGTAGCTGCTATGCAGGGTAATATCCCACAACAGATCAAGTGGGATCCGGAATTTCTGAAGGATCAGATTGTGGCCTACCTGGGTATGACCGAACCCTACTGGGATACCGATCTAATTCTCTGGCCCGAGACGGCTATCCCCATTCCTCAGGATCAGGCGGGGAAGATCATTGATCACATTGAGGAAAATCTGGGGGAAGATAGCACGCTGATTACGGGTATTCCCTGGTACGGATTCAGCGAGCGGGCCGGTGGCTTTACGTATCACAACAGCATTATGGCCATAGGCAACGGCGAAGGAATGTATCACAAGCAGAAGCTGGTGCCTTTTGGGGAGTATGTGCCTCTTGAGGGTGTTCTGCGGGGCTGATCGGGTTTTTTGACTTGCCCATGTCGAGCTTTACCCGGGGGCCGGAAAATCAGTCACCTTTAACGGCAAATGGCACAAAGGTGATGCCATTCATCTGTTACGAAGTGGCTTACCCGGACTTTCTCGCCCGCAATGCGGTGAATTCGGATTTGCTGCTAACGATCAGTAACGATGGCTGGTTTGGGGATTCTGTGGGGCCGTTGCAGCACTTGCAGATTGCCCGTATGCGTGCACTGGAAACCGGGCGTTATATGATTCGCGGCACCAACAATGGCGTGACGGCGATCATTGATAACAAGGGGCAGATTACAGCCCGTATCCCGCAGTTTGAACGGGCGGTGCTGACTGGCGAGGTGTTTAAGGCCAGTGGCAGCACGCCTTATATGATGACAGCTTCTTGGCCGGTTCTGACGTTGGCGCTGATTCTGATTGTGTTTGTTCGCGAGCGGGTTATTCCTAAGAGCTGAATCAGCTGCGAGAAAATAGCTACTCGCAGCTACTTACTCAGCTTTCTTTTCGTGGCCAGCGGCTGGTCACGCGTTTGTAGTATTGCGAACCACAAGCCTCGCAAGGCTCCAAATGACTGGTAGAGGTGAGGCACAGCATATGTTCGCAGTTCAGACACTGGAACATACCGGCTGTCGCTACTTCACCGGCGATGTACTGTCCGGCTTCGTGGCTTTCGAGTTTTTGCCGCAGCGACAAGGTGTCTACCAGAGTCTGGTCCGCGACTGACAGCAAGCGTTCGGTCAACCGCTGTTCGAGTAGCGACATATCGAGTTGCAACCACTCTGCCAAACCTTCCCCGGTTTCATCCACAAAGTGCATGAGGTGTTCCAGGTCCCTTTGCAGGTACGTGCCAAGGAGGCTGATCTCATCCTTGGTCATCTCCCTCAGCTCTTGCTCTGCCTCTATGGCGTTGTCGATCTCCCCTTCCAGGGTTTCCAGGGTGGTGTCTTGCATTGTGCGCAGCCGGCCCTGAACCTGCTCCAGCATGCGATCGTAGGCTTCGAGGGCTTTGCCTGAGAGTTGGTTTCGCTCTGTGTCTGTCATCGCATGTTCCTTTTATGAATTCCGTAACTCCATTGTGGGCTATCACCTGCAACCCGACAAGCATGTGGCCGGACTACCTGTTACGCCTTGTGTGCGTTAGAATGTTCGACCGCTCCGCACATCATTTTTATACAGGGTAACTTTGGTAATGGCAGGTATGGACGAGCAGTACAATCCCCGTGACGTAGAACACAATGCGCGCACCTTCTGGGAAGAAAACAAAACCTTTGAAGTCAGGGAAGAGCCGGGTAAACCGAAATACTACTGCCTATCCATGTTCCCCTACCCCAGCGGCAAATTGCACATGGGGCACGTACGAAACTACACCATTGGCGATGTCATCTCCCGCTATCAGCGTATGCAAGGCAAAAACGTTATGCAGCCCATGGGTTGGGATGCGTTTGGCTTGCCCGCCGAGAACGCCGCCATTGCCAACAAAACTGCGCCAGCGAAGTGGACCTACGCCAACATCGAATACATGAAAAACCAGCTTAAACAGCTGGGTTTCGGCTACGACTGGAGCCGTGAGCTGGCCACCTGCAAACCCGACTACTATCGCTGGGAGCAGTGGTTCTTTGCACGCCTTTACGAGAAAGGCCTGGTGTACAAAAAAATGGCCACCGTGAACTGGGACCCGGTCGATCAAACCGTTCTTGCGAACGAACAGGTTGTCGATGGTCGTGGCTGGCGTTCTGGCGCCTGGTAGAGCAGAAAAAGATTCCCCAGTGGTTCATTCGCATTACCGATTACGCCGAAGAACTGCTAAACGATATGGATGGTCTGGAAGGTTGGCCAGAACAGGTCAAGACCATGCAGCGCAACTGGATCGGTAAATCCGTGGGTACAGAACTGACCTTTCCGCTGAAAGACCGCGAAGACGGCCTCACAGTCTATACCACTCGCCCCGACACCCTCATGGGCGTGAGCTTTATGGCGGTGGCAGCGGAGCATCCGCTAGCCCAGGCAGCTGCCGAACGCCACAAAGATGTTGAAGCGTTTGCTGAGGAATGTCGCAACAACAAGGTGGCTGAAGCTGACATGGCCACCATGGAAAAGAAAGGCGTGGATACCGGCTTTAAAGCTATCCACCCGCTCACCCAAGAGGAAATTCCGGTTTGGGTTGCCAACTTTGTGCTCACAGACTACGGAACCGGCGCTCTGATGGCAGTTCCGGGCCACGATGAGCGCGACCACGAGTTTGCCGTGAAATATCGCTTGCCCGTAAAGCAAGTTATTGCCGCCAGTGATGGCCGCGAAATTGATGTGCAAGAAGAAGCGTTCCCCGGAAAAGGCGTGTTGGTTTCTTCTGGCAAATACAGTGGCTTGACCAGCGATGAAGCCTTTGAAGCCATTGCCGATTACCTGGAAGAAAATGGCATCGGCAAGCGCACCGTGAACTACCGCCTTCGGGACTGGGGCGTATCGCGCCAGCGTTACTGGGGCGCACCCATTCCCATGATGACCATGGAAGACGGCACCCAGCGCCCGGTACCCGATGACCAGTTACCTGTGCGCTTACCGGAAGACGTTGAGATGGACGGCGTTCAGTCTCCCCTGAAGGCTGATCCGGAGTGGGCAAAAACCTCCTTTGAGGGCCAGCCGGCAACCCTGGAAACCGACACCTTCGACACGTTCATGGAGTCGTCCTGGTATTACGCCCGTTTCTGCAGCCCTAATTACGACAAGGGCATGTTGGACCCGGCAGCCGCAAACTACTGGTTACCAGTAGACCAATATATCGGCGGCATTGAGCACGCCATTTTGCATCTACTTTACGCCCGTTTCTTTCACAAGCTGTTGCGCGATGTTGGCCTGGTCGACAGCCCAGAGCCGTTCAAGCAGCTTCTGACCCAGGGCATGGTGTTGGCAGACACTTACTATCGCGAAGATGGCAAAGGCGGCAAGGTTTGGATCGCCCCGGCGGATGTGACCGTTGAGCGGGACGACAAAGGCCACGTAATTGGCGCGATTCATAAAGAAGATGGCCAGCCGGTTGTTGCCGGTGGCGTAACCAAAATGTCGAAGTCAAAGAACAACGGCATTGATCCTCAGTCCATCATTGACGCTCACGGTGCCGATACCGTGCGCCTGTTCATGATGTTTGCCGCCCCGCCCGAGCAATCCCTGGAGTGGTCAGACAGCGCAGTGGACGGGGCTCACCGCTTCCTCAAGCGCTTGTGGCGCCTGGTAAATGAACAAGTAGCAGGCGGTGCCGCACCGGCTCTGGACGTGAGCGCCCTGAACGATTCGCAGAAAGATCTGCGCCGAAAAACCCATGAAACCATTGCCAAGGTAAGCGACGACATCAGTCGACGCCTGACCTTCAACACAGCCATTGCTGCGGTGATGGAACTGCTCAACAGTGTAAGCAAGCTTAACGATGACGAGCCTCAAACCCGGGCAGCTCGCCAGGAAGCTCTGGAATCAGCCGTGGTGATGCTGGCACCGATTGTGCCGCATATCTGCCATACTCTCTGGGCAGCTTTAGGCCACAAAGATCCAGTTGTTGATGCACCTTGGCCGGTGGTTGATGAAATCGCCATGGTTCGCAGCCAGATTCAGGTGGTTTTGCAGGTAAATGGCAAAGTGCGCGCCAAGGTAGACGTACCGGCAGACATCAGCAAAGCCGATTTGGAAGCGCTAGCCCTGAAAAACGAAAACATAGTACGCTTCACCGAAGGCACTACGGTTCGCAAGGTTATCGTTGTGCCCGGCAAACTGGTTAACGTGGTGGCTAACTGATATGCATCCTCGCACTCTGTACGAAAACGCAGCTCGCCTGATGGCTGTCAGCGCTATGGCGATCAGCCTGGCGGCCTGTGGCTTTCAGTTAAGGGGTGCACCACCGGTATCCTCGGCTTTGGAGCCTCTGAATCTTGATTGCCAAGCCCCGGTGCCTGCGTCCCTATGCTATTCCGTTCGTGAACAGCTTGAGCTGGGCGGCGTGGAGTTGGCATCTGCAGAAGACGCAAACTATCACCTGAAAATCCGAAACTTTGAGCGAGACCGCCGGGCCTCAGCCATTACTGTTCAGGCGGCAGCTGCCGAATATACCCTTAGGCACTCAGTGGATCTTGAGCTGGTCAGTGCCGATAATATTCCTATTATCGCCAGCACACACCTCAAAACCTCAGAAAGCTACCGTTACGACGAGACCAACGTGCTCGCCAAACAGCGAGAAGAGGAAAACCTTCAACAGCAACTAAGCGATCGCCTGGCGCAGCAGATCATCTTCCGTCTGGCCCCTATTACGGAAGCGCGGCTGCAAGACATCCGGGCCAATCACCAGAAGGCCAGTACACCGGGCGACACGCAAACCACCACGCCATGAAAACGAATCCAGGCCAACTTCCGCAGCTTCTCCGCAAAGGCCTAGCTCCAGTGTATCTGGTATCTGGAGATGAGCCTCTACTGGTACAGGAATGCTGCGATCAAATCCGGGCTGCTGCCAAAGAAGCGGGCTTTCACGACCGCCTCACCTTCCATGCAGATCAGCAGTTGGATTGGAATTCAGTTGCGGACGAATTCAGTGCCATGTCGCTGTTTTCTGATCAACGCCGGATTGAAATCCGCCTGCCCACAGGCAAACTGGGCGATGGCCGGGCCGTTCTGGAAAGGGTTCTTCAGCAGCCTCCCGAAGACATCATTGTACTGCTCATCAGCGCACGCCTGGATGCCGCCGAAACCCGGCGTAAGTGGTACAAAGAACTGCAATCCAAAGGTGTGCATGTGCCGGTGTGGCCGGTGGATGCAGACAAGTTCCAGGGCTGGCTTCAGCAGCGCGCCAGTAATCAGGGCCTAAGCCTGACCCGCGGAGCTCTGGCAATGCTGGCAGAAAGACTTGAGGGTAACCTTCTGGCCGCCAGCCAAGAACTGGATCGCTTATCCTTGTTTACCAACGGTACCACCATTGATGAAGAAACGATTGAACAGGCCGTTCAAGACAGCTCTCGCTTTAACGGTTTTGAGCTAGTCACCGAAATGCTCAGTGGCCGCGCGCCCCACGCCGGTAAAATCATTGGCGTGCTGCAGCAAGAAGGTGAAAACCCCCTCGGCCTTCTGGCGGTATTAAATCGAGACCTCAACCTGCTGCTTGAACTAAAAACAGGCGAGAACAAAGCCGAGAGCCCATCTGCATTCTTTAAAAAACGGGGCGTTTTCCAACCACAGCGCGCGCGAGCTCTAGAGCAGGCCGCCCGACGACTGAACCCAATGCAACTGCACGAAGCCATCAAACTCTGCAGCCAGATTGACCGCGCAGCAAAAGGCTATGACGAGCTCTCCCCCTGGCACTACCTGAGAGATATGTCGGCGCTTCTGGCAGCCAGATCCTGACTTGGGTCAAGCTCCCCGCATATAGACACTTTCTTTCCCTCCTGTCACTTGACTGTTTTTTACAATTGGTTGCATGGTGAATGCACCATCAACCCAAGAAGGCTCCTTACATGAGTGTTCAGGACGAATTCAAGACTCTCTCGGATAAAATCAAACAGTATCGCGATGAAGCCCGCGTGCAGCTTCACCTTGCTCGCCAAGACGTAAAAGACGAGTTCAATGACTTGGAGCAGGAATGGGACAAATTCAGAACCCGGTTTGATGAGGTAATGAATGATGCCAGCGAAGCATCTCAAGAGGCGCGCCAGACAGCAAAAAAACTGGGCGAAGATCTGAAGTCCGGCTACAAGAAAATTCGCGATAAAATGAAGTGAAAATGCCAAACCGTTAACAAAATGCAACAAATTAACACCATAAGGGCTCTTGTATCAGAAGCCCCTATGTCATAATCCTCTCAATAAGTGAACTGGGCGTCATTGTTTTGCTCGGCTAACCTGCCCCGCGTCGCGAAGTATCGCGATGAATGAGGCCTGTTTCGCCAAGGCGCATCCAGACACTGAGAGGTATAAATGGCATATGAAAAACCTGCTGATCATCACGACCACTCTTGCCTTACTTTTGAGCACAACATTTGTTATTGGCCAAAATACTCGTTTCAGTGACCCAAAAACCGTCATCAAGGAACAGTTCTGGGGCAACCTGTATATGGATGGCGGCCAGTCATTTTTTTGCGACGAGCAATTTTCCAAAAAAGGTTTCATGCTGACCGAGGGTTATATCTACCCACTCGCAGATGTACGCAACGCCCTCTCATGCGGCACCTCACGTGAGTGCGAGCAGGACAACCGCTACCGCCAGATAGCTTCTGACCTCCACAACATGGTTCCCGTGCGAAATCGCACCGAACTTCGGCGCCGCAACGCTCGCTACGAAGATCTTGGAACAACGGTTAAAGAAGATGACTGCGGAATCCGGGAAAGCGGCCACTTTTTTGAGCCTCCAATTAGAGTAAAAGGTGATGTCGCTCGTACCATGAGCTATATGGTCAACACCTATGACCTCCCCTGGCTTGGATCATCCCGGGTCTTCCAGAGCTGGAACCGTATAGACCCGCCTGACGACAGAGAGCTCTCTCGCCACAAAAGAGTTGCGGAAATTCAGGGTAACGAGAACTCTTTTATCGCAGACCCAACCCGGGTGGAACAGCTTTAATGCGACGCCAATGCCAAACCTTACGCAATCCGCTGTTGCACTGACTAAAGTGACATAAAAAAGGCAGGCCAAAAGGCCTGCCTTTTTTATTCCCCGAGAGCTCAGAACTCCTCGGCAGTATGTGCCATCATGGATTCACTTCCGCTGCGAATACCTTCTGCCAGAGACACTGTTTTCGGTAACACACGATCATAGTAAAAGCGTGCAGTCTTCAGCTTGCCGCTGTAAAAACCCGACGTGTCATCGCCGGCCTTAGGTGCAGCAGCCTTCACAATACGTGCCCACATGTAGCCCAGAGCAGTCAGCCCAAACAGGTCCAGATAGTCTACTGAGGCAGCACCAATGGCATTGGGGTTGTCCGACGCCTGTTTGATAACGTGCTCGGTAACGTCGGACAAACGCTCAAATGCTGCTGCAAGTGGTTCCAGGTACGGGCGCAGGCTTTCCTCGCTGCTGTTTTCCTCAATGAAGGTCGCCACATCTTCGGCGAACAGTTCAAACAATTTCCCTTGACTACCCACTACCTTACGGCCCATCAGATCCAGCGCCTGGATGCCGTTGGTGCCTTCGTAGATTTGCGTAATACGACAATCTCGAACCAACTGCTCTTGACCCCACTCACGGATAAATCCGTGGCCGCCAAGCACTTGCTGCCCCATGATGCAGGCATCCAGACCACGGTCGGTCAAAAACGCTTTTGCAACCGGAGTCAGCAACGCCACCATGCCTTCAGCACGCTTGCGGCGATCTTCTTCCGCAGCATCTGCATACTTGGAGATGTCCAGCCACTGCGCCACGTAGGTTGAGAAAGCGCGTCCGCCTTCAACATAACCTTTCATGGTCAACAGCATGCGCCGCACGTCCGGGTGCACCAGAATTGGATCTGCAGCTTTTTCCGGCTGTTGTGCACCAGTGGGGGCACGGCTCTGGATGCGCTCCATGGCGTATTCCCGTGCGTTTTGCAGGGAAGCTTCCGCGGCACCTATGCCCTGGATACCCACGCCCAAGCGCTCATAGTTCATCATGGTGAACATGGCATTCAGGCCTTTGTTCTCTTCGCCAACCAGCCAGCCCTTAGCGCCATCAAAGTTCATAACACAAGTTGCAGAACCTTTGATGCCCATTTTTTTCTCGATGGAGCCACAGCTTAAGCTGTTGCGTTCACCGAGTGAGCCATCGTCGTTCACCATGAACTTGGGAACCAACAACAAGGAAATACCTTTGGGGCCTTTCGGCGCGCCCGGCAATTTAGCCAGCACCAAATGAATAATATTTTCCGCCATGTCGTGCTCGCCCCAAGTGATAAAAATCTTGGTGCCAGTCACGTTAAACGAGCCATCGTCATTGGGCTCGGCTTTGGTACGAATAATACCCAGGTCGGTTCCCGCATGGGGCTCAGTCAGATCCATGGCTCCGGACCAAACACCCGAATACATGTTAGGAAGATACTTTTCTTTCAACTCCTGACTACCGTGGGCGTCTACCGCGAGGCAAGCGCCGGCAGTCAGCATCGGTGCAAGGCCAAATGCCATGTTGGCACCCTGCATCATTTCCTCAAACTGAGCTACAAGCGTTTTAGGCATACCCATACCGCCAAACTCGGTATTGCCACCCAAACCGTTCCAGCCGCCTTCCACAATCGTTTGATAGGCTTCTTTAAAACCATCTGGCGAGGTGACTTCGCCGTCGCTCCACTTACATCCCTGCTCATCTGCCTCGCGGCTCAGAGGTGCCAGTACGCCGCTGGTGATTTTCCCAGCTTCTTCAAGTATCGCGTCGGCAGTTTCCGGGTCTACGCTCTCCGCAACTTTGGGCAAGGATGCCCAAAGCGCAGGCGCATCAAAAACTTCGTTCAGTACAAAACGCATGTCACGCAAAGGTGCCTGATAATCGGCCATTTAAACTCTCCAGGTTCCAAATCAAACTGTTTGTGCAGACGGCAAAAAAATGAAAACCAACTCGTCTGCCCGGGACGGGGCCCGGCTTTGTTATCTTTTAGAGGCAAATATTCTAACCCAAAACCTCCTGTAACTCATGAAAAAAGCCCGACTCCTAAGAGAACGGGCTTTCTTCTACCAGTTAACTTTCAACACTTTTGACAATTTAAAGTGCGAAAGCTTCTTCCGGCATATCCAGCAGGGTGTCGGCACCTGCCATCATGCTTACTGCGTGCGCCTTGGTACGTGGCAGCATCCGGGTAAAGTAGAAACGTGCAGTCTGTACCTTGGCGGTATAGAACAGCTCTTCACTCGTGCCTTCTGCCAACTTGTCCTGAGCGACTTTGGCCATACGGGCCCAAAGATAGGCAAACACCGCATAACCCGAATACATCAGGTAGTCTACAGACGCGGCACCGACTTCCTCGCGATTCTTCATGGCGGTCATGCCCACTTTCATGGTCAGGTCGCCCCACTCCTTGTTGAGCTCAGCCAACGGCTCGATAAACGGCTTCATCTGCTCGTTATCGGCGTTCTCTTTGCAGAAAGTGTGCACCTGCTTGGTAAAACCTTTGAGGGACTCACCCTGGGTCATCAGCACCTTGCGGCCCAGAAGATCCAGCGCCTGAATACCTGTCGTACCCTCGTAGATCATGCCAATGCGGGCATCACGTACGTTCTGCTCCATACCCCATTCAGAGATGTAACCGTGACCACCAAATACCTGCATGCCGAGGTTAGCTGCTTCGTAACCGATCTCGGTCAGGAATGCCTTGGCAATTGGAGTCAGGAAGCCCAGTAGCTCATCGGCTTCTTTACGCTCTTCTTCTGTTTTGCCGCGCTGAAGAAGGTCAGCCTTCTGGGCAGTCAGGTAAATCAGAGCGCGCGCACCTTCGGCTACGGCCTTCTGAGTAAGCAGCATACGGCGAACATCTGGGTGCACAATGATTGGATCGGCGTAGCTTCCGGATTCTTGGCGCCACTCAGTGAGCGCATCGCCAAACGATCCTTGGCATAGGCCAGTGATCCCTGAAAGCCTAGCTCAGCTGCACCCAGGCCTTGAATGGCGGTGCCGATGCGAGCCACGTTCATAAAGGTGAACATGCAATTCAAGCCACGATTCTCTGGACCAATCAGCCAGCCTTTGGCTCCGTCAAAGTTGATCACACAGGTGGCGTTGCCGTGGATGCCCATTTTATGCTCGATAGAGCCACAGGATACCGCGTTGCGCTCACCGGCAGAGCCGTCGCTGGCAGGCAGGCACTTGGGTACGATAAACAGGGAAATCCCTTTGGTACCTTCCGGTGCGCCCGGCAGACGTGCCAGTACAATGTGCACGATGTTATCGGTCATGTCGTGGTCACCGGCAGAGATAAAAATCTTGGTGCCGGTAATGCTGTAGGAGCCGTCTGAACTGGGCTCTGCCTTGGAGCGCAGAGTGCCCAGATCCGAACCACAGTGGGCTTCGGTCAGGCACATAGTGCCGGTCCATTCACCACTAATCATCTTAGTGAGGTAGGTCTGCTTCTGCTCTTCGGTACCGTGTGCTTCCACAGTGTTGATCGCGCCATGCTCAAGCCTGGGTACATGCCCCAAGACCAGTTAGCCGTACCGTTCAATTCGCTCATCACAATGCCAAGCGAGTCTGGCAAGCCCTGACCACCATAGTTGAGATCTGCTGACAGTGCTGGCCAACCGCCTTCTACATACTGGTTGTAGGCTTCCTTGAAGCCAGTCGGTGTTTTAACACCGTCTTCGCTCCAGGTGCAGCCTTCCTTATCGCCAACCGCGTTAAGCGGGGACAGTACCTGCTCAGCAAATTTCGCACCTTCCTGGATGATGGCATCAACCATATCCGGAGTTGCGTCTTCAGCGCCTTCCAGATTGGCGTAGTGGGCCTCGCTGTCGAGCAGCTCGTTCATTACGAATTTGATATCACGTAGGGGCGCTTTGTACTCAGGCATGTAAACCACCTCGGTTTTCGGTCTTGGCTGAAAAGATATAACAGCTTGTGGCCTTGGGGTTGTTCAGACACTGCAACATTATAAGCTGCAGCATTAATTAAACACTTGTTTGAAACATACGTTTAGAAGCACGGATCTGTCAATAGCTGAGCACACATTTTGTGTAGAATTTGGTCACTGGCGTATGCTTTAGACGAACACCAAGCCCCATAAAAAAGGCGTAAAGACCCCATTTCTCAGGGGCTCCGAGCCACTTCAGGCTATATATAGGTGTTATAGATGACCGGTTTGATGGCCTGGATACCAACAGGTAGCTGGATCAGACTGAAATGGACAGAAGTCCATTCACCCCGGAGGCTGATTCTGGCCCGAAACCAGCAATGCCTTGATAGGTATTGCGGGCTTGCTGGCCCACCCTGGAGGGTTGCTCAGAGGCATTTTCTTTCGATATGAAAAAAGAGGTGTCTTCACTGTCGCGCACCGAAACGTTTGCCTGTGGATTGGCAGCGTTCTGCTCCATGGCAAGCTCAGACTGAGCTTGCAACATAATCTGCATCGCCTGCGCAGCTACAGCACGATCCTGACCAGAGGCTCTGCAGGCGCCATCGCGGCTGCGCGAATCATCCGCATTTTTTCAATGGTGGCCTGGGGATTACCATCAACCGAAGACATGCTAATGGACACCTCGCCACCCACCGCATACTGGGCTCCATCCGGGCCCCGCTGATAGGTGAGCGACATGGCGCCAGCGTGTTGGCCACCGGTTGCCTGATGCGCTGCCTCATGGGCCCGCACTTCACGGTCACGAGCTTTAAGTTCAGTGAGCTCCCTCAGCTCTACTTCATCGAGCCCACCCACTTCCTGGCGAGTATTGCTCGAAGCATCCGCAGCAGGTGTTTGTGCACTGGACTGAGGGTTGGATTGAGGATTAGATCGAGAACCGGCTTGCGAAAAGGGCGAGAGAGGTATGAGCGAAGGCGACGAAAGTGAGTTCACAAGATCACCACTCAGACCATAATATCCAGAAGCGTTCCGAGGGTTTCATCCGCCGCTTTCACCACCTGTGCGGACGCCTGTACGCTACGCTCATAAAGCTTGAGATCAACAATTGGCTCAACAAGGCTATTTGCACCTTCCGCGCTGCCCTGCGGGCCATCAGCGCCGCCACGAGCTATTTTACGGGCGGCATTTTCCATGCCGTACATGCCGTCCTGAATACCTTGAATGCCAATTGCGAGCGTATTATTGATCATAACTGCCGCTTCCGGTGACCGCTAATTAACACTATTAGGCCATATTGCTGTTCAATTTTCAAACAATACATCAACAGATAGATGGCCCGCCAAGGCCTCCGGTTCCACACCCGTAATCCAGGGCAACACGCCGAGACAGGGGGCGGGAATGTGCGCCCTAAGGTAGTCCAGGGATTCTTGTTCACAGCTCATTGTCTCTGGCTCAGCGCGATTAGCTACCCAACCTGCCAGAATCAACCCATCGTTACGGATGGCCTCTGCTGTTAGCAGTGCCTGGTTAATGCAGCCGAGCCTCAGCGCAACCACAAGAATCACTGGCACACCGAGCTTCCGGGGTACGGCCGAGTATGTTTCACGGTCATTTAACGGAACCCGCCAGCCACCTGCACCTTCGATCAGCAGTAGATCTGCCGGGCGCATTTGCATTCCACGGCAAAATCCCACCAGCCGGTCAGCAGACATGACGCGCCCAGCTTGCGCCGCTGCAACGTGAGGAGCAATGGCGGGCGCCAGTGCGACAGGGTTAACCAGTTCGTACGCAAGCGTTTCGCTGGCCGCCTGCTGAAGTATAAGTGCATCTTCATTGCGCAGTCCCTCCGGCGTACTTTCGCAGCCAGAGGCAATAGGTTTCATACCCAAAGTGCGCTTGCCGGCGAGATTAGCGGCTTCCAAAATTGCTGCAGACACCATGGTTTTACCCACTCCGGTATCTGTACCTGTCACAAAAAACGTCTTTTTTGCCATTTTAGTAGCTGTGCCCCGCGCTTTTACTCGTGTTTGTGTTGCCGCTGACTTCACGACATGTCCAATAAACCCAAGCGGCCTCATAGCTTGCCACCACGCCACCTTCAGGCTCTGTGGGGTAGTGTCGGCACATGGCACGCAAGCGGTTTGGCGCTGTCACTGTGAGGCGCCGACCCGCATCCTTATAGCCTGCGCCCAACTGTTTAAGCTCTGCCGCCAAAGCCAGTGGCGACTCGCAGGGCAGCCGAAGGTTTTTGGCTACTATATCGGCGCCCGGCAGCTCCCGGGATACGGCCTCTCGAAACGCGATTTCTTGCTCAAATCGGTTGATATGGCTCTGTCCCGGGTCTGCTCGCTGCCAAGCGTGATCCAATTCCTTCAAGGTGCCATCGAGAAGCGTCGACACCATTAATCTCCCCCCTGGTCTGAGCACTCGCCGGCACTCGCGCAGAACCAAGGAGGGGTCCGCACACCATTGAATCATGAGGTTACTGAATATCAGGTCACAACTCTCGTTCGGCAGGGGGATCGCTTCCGCATCGGCAACAACCCAGGCCACGTCTGGAAATTCACTTGCGCCTGCCTGCTCAACCATACCGGGGGAAAGGTCCATACCCACAACGGAACCAACACCACCAAGGCCCGCCACCCTGCGGGTAAACCACCCCGTTCCGCAGCCAAGGTCCAAAGCACGAATCGGTACGCGGTTTAAATCAACCTGACTTTGAAGCACCTCAAGCATGGTGTTGCCCATCAAACGCTGCAACCGGGACGCACCTTCATAGGTGGCCCGTGCCTTGCCAAAACCACGAGCGATATCCTTTTTACTAGCCAGGCACGCTGACCTAACAGGCAGGCCAGTCACCATGCCCCCTTAGCCAAAGGCTGCAGGAATGTTTCGATAGCTTTACGACAATCTGCTGCAAATGCGCCGCCAGGATAATGGGCCATTCCTGGCACAACGACTTCACGGGTTTTGGGCGTTGCTTCAATACCATCACTCCAGCCAGGCGTAACCTGATCACACCCGCCGGTAATATGCAGCACTGGCCGGCTAACGCGAGCCCACAGCGCACGTTGGTCCGTATACCGGAGCCACTTCAAGCTTTTAACCAGGTTTTCCTGCGATACCTGGGACCCTTTACTGAGCCAACCTTTCAGCCAACGGCGGTCTGCGCGCGCGCCAGCAGAACCCTTGATCATTAGAAGCAGAAAACGTTGCCAATAACCTTCACGTTGCCTATCAACACCGCGACTGAACGCCTCAAACTGATCAACCGACATGCCATGGGGCCAATGCTCGCCGGCAAGAAACCTGGGGAAACCGGCGAGGGTAATCACTGCAGAAACAGCTCCTGCATTCCTGCAAGCCGCCGCCATAACAACCTGCGCCCCCAACGACCACCCCATCCAGACCGACGGTTCGGGGTACCTTGATAGCAGCGCATCTGCCACCTCAGATACCGAATCGCATCGCGCTAGAAGGCCATCGTCCAAAGAGACCAGTTCAACAGGGCCAGGCCAGAACTCATACAGCTCTGCCAACATTTCTACCGGTACACCCCAGCCACCCACTACAACAAGGCGCCCTGCCCTTGGCGAAAAGCTCATGAAGCAACACCCACTGTATCCAGTAAATGCCGGCAGTCTGACAAAGCCTGAACAAGACAACTTAGATCCTCATGGGAATGAGCTGCACTAAACGTAACTCGCAAACGCGCCTCACCCGCGGGCACTGTGGGCGGCCGTATTGCGGTAACCAACAAACCACGCTCCTCGAGGGCCTGGCTTAGCGCCAAAGCTGCCCAATTATCGCCGATCATGATGGGCTGAATAGGTGTGTGCGATGGCATAAGTTGGTAACCCAGCGCGGTGGCCTCTCGCCGAAACCTCTCAATTAACGCCTGCAAGTGTGTGCGCCGTTCATCGTCCTGCTCAATTAAATCAAGGCTGGCACAAGATGCCAGCGCCAGCGCTGGCGGCATTGCCGTGGTGTAAATATAGGTTCGGGCTTTTTGCACCAAATAATCCATCAGAACCGCCGGCCCAGCCACAAACGCACCACTGGTGCCTGCAGCCTTACCCAGCGTTCCCACCAAAACCGGCACATCCTCTTCCGACAACCCAAGCTCCGCTACACTCCCCCGCCCTTGCGGGCCAAGAACACCAAAACCATGGGCATCATCAACCACAAGTAACGCATTGTGATCCTTGCAAACCTGAGCCAACGCCCGTAACGGCGCCACATCGCCATCCATGCTGAACACACCGTCGGTCACCACCAGTTTGTGGCCCGAGGTTTCAGAAAGCATGGCCGCAAGTTGCGCCACATCCCCATGGGCATACCTTCGCACCTTCGCCCGGCTCAGAATACAGCCATCGATAATGGAAGCATGGTTTAGCCGATCCGAAAACACCGTATCTCCACGCCCCGCCAACGCAGAAATCACACCCAGGTTGGCCATATAACCAGTAGAGAAAAACAGCGCCGAACTGCGCTTGGTGAACGCCGCAAGACGCTCTTCCAAGCGATGATGTGCTTCATGGTGTCCACAGATTAGATGGGATGATGCCCCCCCAAGGCCGGTTTCAGACAAGGCACATCGGAGGGCGTCAATATTCGCAGGGTGGCTGGCCAGACCAAGATAATCATTGCTACAAAACGACAACAACCGGTTGCCATCGGATGTTAAAACCGACTGTTGAGGCCCGGAAATTTGCCGGCGTGTCCGGTAGAGCCCAGCCTGTTTTCGCTGTTCTAGTTCGGACGCGAAATCCCGCATGTTGCTCGCTCCAATGCAGGTCAGGCAGATTCCCGAGTAGCGTCATAAAACATGTGGCGACTCGCCTCATGCTCCAAATCGCCGGCAATCACCTCTTCCTCTTGCGCCTCAGTTGCACACTGCTGCCGCTGCTCCGGCCGAATACCCAAACGACGGAACAACTCCATATCCGCATCCGCCTCCGGATTCGATGTCGTCAGCAGCTTCTCGCCGTAGAAAATAGAGTTCGCACCCGCCAGGAAACACAACGCCTGCATCTGCTCGTTCATATTCTCCCGACCTGCAGAAAGCCGCACATGAGAAGCTGGCATCATAATCCGGGCAACCGCAAGCACACGGATAAACTCAAATGGATCCAGATCTTCCACATTTTCCATGGGCGTCCCCTTCACCTTCACCAGCATATTCACCGGCACACTCTCAGGATGGTGTGGCAAGTTTGCCAATTGAACCAGCAAGCCAACCCGATCATCTTCATCCTCACCCATCCCCATAATGCCACCGCAGCAAACCTTCATGCCGGCATTGCGCACGTTTTCCAGCGTATTCAGCCGATCCTGATAGGTGCGTGTAGTGATGATGTGGCTGTAATACTTCTCAGAGGTATCCAGATTATGGTTGTAGTAATCAAGCCCTGCATCTGCCAGCTCCGCTGCTTGCTCCGGCTTCAGCATGCCCAGAGTCATGCAGGTCTCCAGGCCCAAGGACTTAACCTGCTGAACCATATCCAGCACATAAGGCATATCCTTCGCGGCCGGGCTGCGCCACGCTGCACCCATACAGAAGCGCGAAGCGCCTTTTTCCCGGGCAGCGCGGGCCTCCGCAACCACCTTTTCAATTTCCAGCAGCTTTTCCTTTTCCAGACCCGTGTTGTAATGCCCGCTCTGTGGGCAATACTTGCAGTCTTCCGGACAGGCGCCGGTTTTAATCGACAACAACGTGCTTACTTGCACTTCATTGGGGTCAAAATGCTCTCGATGCACCGATTGAGCCCGGAACATCAAATCATTGAAAGGAAGTGCGAATAGTGACCTGGCTTCCGGAAGTGTCCAGTCGTGGCGTAATGCTGTGGCAGTCATTTAGAAGTCCTGTTAACCTTTTTCGGTCGCTGGGTTTACGGATGAACCAAATGATAAAGAGACTGAGCTGGCTGTCAACCTTAAAGTCGGTCAAGGTTAACAGAGAAAACGCCACGGGCCTGTGCGTCGGCTGTCTTTCGCCTAATGCTATCAATGGCTTATGCGGGCCTTGCCATGCCGATCTCCCGGTTAACCGGTGGCACTGCCGTTGCTGCGCCCTGCCTCTAGCCCACTCCGGTGACGGCCACCTTTGCGGTGACTGCCTGAAATCGCCACCTCCATTTGATCACTCCCTTATACCCTGGCGGTATCAGTATCCGATCGACAATATGATTAGCCGATACAAATACAGCAGGCAGCATAAATTTGCCCGACCACTGATTGCGGGCCTTTCAGACCACCTTGGGCATGCCCTTCAGAATGATGATTATGCGAAACCACACCTACTCATCCCCTCGCCCATGCATCCTGCACGCCGGCGCACGCGCGGCTTCAATCAAGCCAGGGACATTGCTGAACAGGTTAGTAAGGCGCTAAACATTCCCGTTGGTGCTGGCGTCGTTCGTCGGGTTCGGAGGGTTCAGGCCCAGAGAGGGCTAGGCAGAGAGGCCAGGCTTGCCAATCTGGAAGCTGTGTTTGAAGTGTGTGCCGAGGTGCCAGAACGGGTCGCCATTGTAGATGATGTTGTCACGACTGGCGCAACCATGCGGGTACTTGCGCGGGCCTTGCGGGATGCCGGGGCGCAAGATATTCAGATCTGGGCGCTGGCCCGCACTCCGGGGTAAAACCCCACGGTTTAAGCCAGCTTATCCCTGACCATCTCGGCAATCGCCAAGCAAGATGTCAGTCCCGGTGACTCAATACCAAAAAGGTTTACCAACCCCGGAATACCGTGCTCCTCAGGGCCATCTACCCTGAAATCAAAAAAACCGCCAGTTGCATCTTTCAGCTTCGGCCGGATACCCGCATAAGCTGGCTGAAGGCGCTCAACTTCAAGGGCAGGCCACCATCGCCGGATACCTGCGGCAAACGTGCACACCCGCTCGGGGTCAACCCGGTAGTCCTCCTGTTCAATCCACACTACATCTGGCCCAAAGCGCGCCTGGCCGGCCAGATCAAGAGTAAGGTGAACACCCAGACCACCCGGCTCGGGCACTGGGTAGATAAGGTTGCGAAAGGGGTGACGACCGCTATAGCTAAAATAGACACCCCGAGCAAAACACTGCGTCGGTTTATGTGCATCGGGTAGCCCCGCCCAACTTTTTGTCAGTGGAACGGCACCCAACCCAGCCGAATTAACCAGATTCCGCACCTTGAGCCGGCACGGAGAAGGGCCAGCAACATGCAATGTGTGGGCGCCTGCGGCTGATTCGACGCGCTCTACTGGGGAACGCAGTGCAAGCGAGCCGCCCGCATCTTCCATCTCACCGAGTAGTGCGAGCATAAGGCCATGGGTATCCAGAATGCCGGTTTCCGGCGACCAGAGTCCTGCGCTTACACTCACCCCTGGTAGCCGACGGGCGATGGCGGCACCATCCTTCAAATCCAGAGGCACACCGTTGCTTGCAGCGTGCTGCTGAATACCCTCAAGCGTTGAGTTTTGTGCGTCATGGGTGGCAATAACCCACTTGCCACATTTACGATGCCCTACTTTTCGGCTTTCGCAGTAGTCGTACAATTGCCTGCGGCCCTCCACACAAAGGCGGGCTTTCAGGGAGTTCTTCGGGTAGTAGATCCCGGCATGGATAACCTCACTGCTACGTGACGAGATGCCTTCACCAAAGCGATCGCCCGCTTCCAGAACAACCACCTCCCGACCCGCTTTAGCGAGCCTTCGAGCCACAGCGAGCCCAACAACGCCAGCGCCGATCACCGCAGTATCCACTTCCAGAATTTCGCTTGTCACTTTATAAACCTGCACCTGTTATCTGCCTGCCGGCAGTTCTTGATAACCACAACCCGTGAAAATAACCGTAACCCAATAGTGTCCTTGCAGGAACCCATGGAAACATCCCTGCTCCACATTACGAGAGCGCAGCCAAACAGGTATACTTGGGCCCACATTTATCAACCGGCTTAGCTTTATCATGAACGTATCACCCCATCCATACGATGCCCTGACGCCTGATGCGATTCTGGATGCTATGGAAGACGCCGGTTTTGCAGTCAGTGGTCGTTTGTTTGCACTGAACAGCTATGAAAACCGCGTGTATCAGATTGGGCTAGACGAAGGCCCTCCTGTCATTGCCAAGTTCTACCGCCCCGGGCGCTGGACCGACGAGCAGGTACGCGAGGAGCATGAATTTACCCTGGAGCTGCTAGAGGCAGGTATGCCCGTGGTAGCGCCTCTGGTTATGCCATCCGGCGACACGCTGGGAAAACACGGTGATTTCCTGTTCGCGGCATTCAACCAGCGCGGAGGCCAGGCACCAGACACAAGCGTGAACGATACGCTATACAGGCTCGGGCAATGGTTAGGCCAGATTCACAACACTGGCGCCCTGAAACCATTCCAGCACCGCTCAACCCTATCGCTTATGGATGGCATTGAAGCCAGCAACGCCCTGTTATTGGAGGGTGACTGGATCCCAAAGGATCTTCGGCCAGCCTGGGACAGCCTGATACCCGATTTGCTAACTCACTGCAGCGCCCGAATCAAAGACGCCGGTGAGGTTGAAACACTGCGACTGCACGGGGACTGCCACGCCGGGAACATACTGTGTCGGGACGAGCAGATGCTGTTTGTAGACTTGGACGACTGCCGCTCCGGCCCTGCCATTCAAGATATGTGGCTATTGCTTAACGGTGACGATCACGAGCGCGGCGCGCAGCTAGGCGAGCTGCTGGAAGGCTACGAAACCTTCCGGGATTTTAATCGCCGGGAAAGACACTTAATTGAGCCATTGCGTTGTTACCGGCAGATCAGCCACTGCGCCTGGCTCGCGAAGCGCTGGGATGACCCGGCGTTTCCGCGCTTTTTCCCCTGGTTTGCGCAACCCAGATTTTGGTCGGATCAGGTGTTATCGCTAAGAGAACAACTGGGGGCTTTGCAAGCGCCCTCTATCACACTGCCCGGTCAATATTAATTATTCATTCACGCTCAAAATGAGGTAAGCATGAGCCAGAACGAGGCCCGTTACTCCATCCGCAGTCTGTTTGTGACCGCCCTGGTCGCCATCGTAGGCACGGTCGTTGTGCTAGAACTAAGCGGAAGCATCAAGCACTCAGACAACAAGGATCATGTACCGGTTGGCGACTTCCAGGCCATCCACATCACCGAGGGTGAGACCTTTCGCATGTCGCCAAAAGCTTCCGAGCTCCACGCAGTTTGTGAAAACGGATACATGGCCATCGCGGCGGATGTAGACCCATCGTTTCGGGGCATTCTGGTGGATTACAAGAACCGTGGTGTACGCTGCTACCGACCTTCTCCCACCGGCCCGGCGGCAATACCAGAACCTGACGGGCCCGCACAGCCAAAAGAGTCCGCTAGCGATGAGTAAGGCGAATCGCTCACCGGAGCAACAAACAGACCGGCTTTTTGCCACAGAACGACAGCCCGATGATTTTCGCTTTGATGCGGCCGTGGCCCGGGTATTCCCAGACATGATTCGTCGCTCAGTACCCGGCTACACCACGATCATTCCGATGATTGAGGTGATTACCGAACAGTACGCTCAGGCGGGCTCGAACTGTTATGACCTGGGTTGCTCTTTAGGTGCCTCTACCTGGCCATGCGTCATGGCATTGCGTTCGACAACTGCTCTCTGGTGGGCGTGGATAACTCCGCAGCGATGCTAGAACGCTGCGGGCATCATATCGCCCTGGACGACCACTCGCTGCCGGTAAACCTGCGCTGTGAGGACATACAAGAGACAGAGCTTGCGAATGCGTCTGTCACCACGCTGAACTTCACATTGCAATTTGTCCCTCCGGAGCAACGAAACAGCCTGTTGCGCAAAATTGCCAACGCGACGCTGCCCGGTGGCGTGTTGATCCTTTCGGAGAAAATCCGCTTCGACTCCGAAAGCGAACAGTCTGTTCAGACCCGCTTGCACCACGAATTCAAGCGTGCCAACGGCTACTCCGACCTGGAGATCAGCCAAAAGCGCAGCGCCATCGAACAGGTATTGATTCCGGAAACACTGGACGCTCACAAACAACGTTTGAAAGACGCAGGCTTTGATCGGGTACTAGTGTGGTATCAGTGCTTCAACTTCGTATCCATGCTGGCTATCAAAGCCGACTGACCCTTAGACGGAGAGCGAGCAAACCATGGTGCATTTTGACTGGCGAACTTGTTTTGGAACACTGCTGACTGAGCTGGATGATACTGGCCAGAACCACTGGGCAGAACGAATCAAGAGCCAACTGACTCATCGTTTTGACGACAACCCTCATGGCGATTTGGGGCGCTGGCAGTCTGCACTGGACAGCCTCCCGATTATTTCCCAAACAACCCCAGAGCTTAACACGTCGGCTATCACTCTGAGCTCACCACACCCTCTGAATGCCGGCCAGCAGCAGGAACTTGAGGTAGGGCTTCGTGGGCTTATGCCTTGGCGCAAAGGGCCTTTCAACTTTTTCGGCACCCACATTGATACTGAATGGCGTTCCGACTGGAAGTGGGATCGGGTGTCGCCCTACCTTGCCGACCTTTCCGGCAGGCGCATTCTGGACGTAGGCTGTGGCTCTGGCTACCACTGCTGGCGCATGCTGGGTGAAGGCGCGGCAAGGGTCATTGGCATTGATCCCGGGCTGTTGTTCATGTTCCAGTTTCTCAGTGTAAAGCGTTACTTGGGCAACGTGCCGGTGGACTTGTTACCGATACGCATGGAGGACTTGCCGGAAGGGCTTGAAGCCTTCGATACAACCTTTTCCATGGGTGTTTTATACCACCGGCGATCGCCCCTCGATCACCTGCTGGAATTAAAAGGCACGCTGCGCCGTGGTGGCGAGCTGGTACTGGAAACGCTGGTTGTAGACGGCCCTGAAGGCCACAGCCTGATGCCAGAAGACCGCTACGGGCAGATGCGCAATGTTTGGTTTCTGCCAAGTTGCGACACGCTTCTGCGCTGGCTAGACCGCACCGGCTTTCGCAATGCCAGGGTTGTGGATGTGTCTGAGACCACCATTGATGAACAGCGCAGCACAGACTGGATGCGATTCAACTCCCTCCAGGATTTTCTGGACCCTGAAGACCCCACAAAAACCATCGAAGGCTACCCTGGCCCACTACGGGCAACGATCGTTGCCGAGAAACCCTGAGCGCGATATGCACAATCACCCTACGTATTTTCTCGGCACTCTCTGGGTAACCCCGGTAAATAAATGGTAGGCGATCGTGTCACAATGAGACGCCACTTCATTTGCCAGTAGGTTTTCACCCCACAACTCTACGCCACTGCCTGATCCTGCCTCCGGAATGTCAGTCAAATCAACCGTCAGCATATCCATCGAGACTCGCCCAATCAGTCGGGTTCGCTTACCATTTACGAGTATCGGGGTGCCTTCCACTGCCTGCCGAGGGTAACCGTCGGCGTAGCCCATTGCGACAGTTCCTACCTTGGTTGGGCGCTCTGCGACGAACCTCCCCCCGTAACCCACGCCTTCGCCCGGAGCCACCCACCTGGTGGCAATAACGCTACTTTTGAGTGTCATGACCGGGAGCAATGCCTCGCTGAACTGATTTTCTCTCGCCAGCGGCGACGCTCCATAGAGCATAATGCCCGGCCGCTGCCAGTGTTTTCTAGCCACCTTGTGGGCCAAAATTCCCGCCGAGTTTGCCAGGCTCAACTCAATTTCTGGCTTCAAAAGATCTGACGGTAACCGGGCGACCTGGTGAGCAACTGTCACGCCTTGTGTTTCGCAGTTGTCAGCATTCGCCAGGTGGGTCATAACGGTTACAGCCTTTACCTGACGCATGCGGCTCAACTCGCCATAGGCCTTGGCCGCTTGCTCGGGGCTGAAACCAAGTCGGTGCATGCCCGTATCAACTTTCAACCAAGCAGGCAATGGATTGGGGATGGAACTCCGCGCCAGAGCATCTATCTGCTCCTGCGAGTGTATGGCCGTCCAGAACCCTTCACGGGATATAACGTCGAGCTCGGCCGCCTCAAAAAACCCTTCCAAAAGCAGAATAGGATGTCGCAGCCCGGACGCCCGCAGCGCTAACGCTTCTTCAATGCAGGCCACAGCGAAAACCTCGACATCGCCAGAGAGGTATTCAGCAACTTCTGCAGCGCCATGGCCGTATGCGTTGGCCTTCACCACGGCAATGGTCTTGCCATTTGGTGCCAAGGAGCCGGCCAACTGAAAGTTGGCACGGATGTTATCCAGTTTTATTTCAGCAACAGCAGGTCTGGACATAATGTTTACTCACGTCATGGGTGCCAGATCAACGGCTTATTTCATGTAGCGGTCAATTGATAAACCTTCATTATCGATCTCTGGCGCCTTGTTGTTGATAATGTCTGAGATCAGCCGGGCAGACCCCAGAGACATTGTCCACCCGAGTGTTCCGTGCCCGGTGTTTGTATAGAGATTCGTGATCGGCGTGGCACCAATAACCGGGACACTGTCGGGCGTCATGGGCCTAAGACCGCACCAGAATGTGGCTTTGCTGACGTCACCGGCACCCGGAAAGAGGTCACCCACCACAAACTCTGCGGGCTTGCGCCGCTTGTCCTTAAGGCTCAGATCAAAGTCGGCAATCTCGGCTGTGCCCCCTACCCGGATACGATCTTCGAAACGGGTAACCGCCACTTTGAAGGCCTCATCCATAACGGTGGACTGAGGCGCTTTGGCATCATCCAGCAGGGGCAAGGTCAACGAGTAACCTTTGATGGGATAAATTGGCAGTTTGAAGCCGATAGGGTTCAGCAGCATGGGTGAATAGCTGCCCAAGCAAACCACATAGGCATCGGCGGTAAGCTCACCCTCGGAAGTGTGAACCGACATGATCTTGCCAGAGGAAACTGCAAGCGATTTCACATCCGTATTAAGCTTGAATTGCACCCCGGCTTCGCGACAATGCGTTGCCAGATCCGTGGTGAACTTTTGACAATCGCCGGTGCCATCCTGTGCAAAACGTAAGCCACCAACAAACTTTTCCGGAACATTGGCAAGCGCCGGTTCGTGGCGGATGCAGTCCGCATGGTTAATAACCTCATGGGGCACACCACACTCCTGAAGGGATGCAAGGTCTGCACCAATGGAATCCATCTTTTCCTGATCCCGGAAAAGCTCGATAGTGCCTTTGCGCCGATGATCGAAATCCAACGGCAATTGCTGTGTTAATTCGTCAAAACAGGTTCGGCTGTATTCCGAGATCCTCAACATTCTGCGCTTGTTGATGCGATACGCCTCTTCGCCGCATTGCCCCAACATACGGAGCATCCAGCTCGCTGTTTTCACGTTAAAAGAGCTTGGACTGACCAGAATGGGGGCCATGTCCTGCATCATCCACTTCAACGCTTTAAACGGAATACCAGGCGCTGCCCACGGATTGGTGTAGCCGTACGAGAGCATGCCTGCGTTTGCAAAACTGGTTTCCTCTGACACCGTGGCACAGCGCTCAACCACGGTCACCTCGTGTCCGGAATTGGCCAGATGCCACGCGGTAGAAACGCCTGTAACGCCCCCTCCCAAAACAAGAATTTTCATAGCCTTTCAACTCCGGATAGAGATATCTGGCAGTCAGGTTGCCCAGCCCAAACCTTAGGTTAAATAGCAAATTACTAACGATCAGTTCAGTAAAACATGAACAATCGCCAAGCGCGCATAGCACGAGAGGTGGTATTGATCTTATTTTTTAAAAAGTTTGACCATTTGGGAAAATATGGTCTAGGATCAATTTACCGTTTGGTAAAACGACCTCGTCGCGAAACCAAAATCTAGTAAGCGAGCGCACAACAATAATAGGAGGCGCCGTTATTATGCTCAGCCATAGGGAAGCCTTGGCGCTGAAAAATGCGTCACCTTCAGAATTTGAGACCTTTACTCACCGCGCTGCCAGTCTGCGTGATGAGCACTGGGGTAAAACCCTTACCTACTCCCGCAAAGTCTTCATTCCTCTGACCACCATGTGTCGTGATGAGTGCGGCTACTGCACATTTGTGCAAAAGCCGGGAACATCAGGCGCCTACGTGATGACTCCGGATGAAGTCATGAAAGTCGTGCGTGAAGGCGAGAAGCTGGGGTGCAAGGAAGTACTGTTCAGCCTGGGTGAAAAGCCCGAACTGCGCTACCAAGAGGCACGTGACGCACTGGCCAGACTCGGCCATACCAGCATGATCGACTACCTGGCCGAGATGTGTGATCTCGTGCTAAAGGAAAGTTCGCTGTTGCCCCACGTTAACGCCGGCACCCTATCCGAAAACGAGCTCCTCCAGCTAAAAGAAGTGAGCGTAAGCATGGGGATGATGCTCGAGAACGTAAGCCGTCGCCTTTTGCAGCGCGGCGAGGCTCACTTCGCTTGCCCCGACAAGGTGCCGGTGCAGCGCCTGCGCACTCTGGAGCGGGCAGGAGTTCATGGCGTACCTTTCACCACCGGCATTCTGATTGGCATTGGAGAGACTTGGGAGGAGCGCGTCGACAGCCTCACCGCAATCAATGACGCACACCTTCGCCACGGCCATATACAAGAAGTCATCGTTCAAAACTTCCGAGCCAAATCCGGAACAGCGATGGCCAATCACCCGGAGCCGAGCCTGGGTGACATGGTTCGAACACTGGTGTTAGCCCGTTTGATACTCGACCCCTCCATTAGTTTACAAGCCCCCCCTAACCTGGAAGAACGCTTCGCTGCTTATACAGCCGCTGGCATCAACGACTGGGGCGGGATCTCACCACTCACCATCGATCACATCAACCCGGAACGCGCCTGGCCCCAAATCGAGGCTCTAAAGCAAGCGACTGCGCGCTGCGGTTACGGCCTGGAAGAACGCTTGGCGATTTATCCCCGATACCTGCGGGAACCCAAGCAGTTTCTTACCGACAACATTGCTTCCCGACTGACCGGCATAGCGCGGGCAGACGGGCTAGCACTGCAGCAGTGTATCTAGCCCCGAAAAGGAGACGTCACATGAATATTACAAAAACAGTGCACTATTCCGGCTTCGGCATACCCGAGGAAGTCTCCCACCCTGAGGTGAGCGATGCCATCCGACAAGTGCTGCAGGAAGTCCTGAACGGCAAGGAGCTGAGCGAACCGGATGCTATTGAGCTATTCCAGGTTGAAGGCGCTGAACTAAACGCCCTGACAGCAACCGCAGATGTACTCCGTCGCCGCGCCGTAGGCGATGATGCGACCTTCGTGATTACCAGAAACATCAACTACACCAATGTGTGCTACATGGGTTGCCGCTTCTGCAATTTTGCCAAGCGCAAGAGTGACCCAGACGCAGAATTTTTCGACCTTGATGAAATCACTCGTCGCGCCCAGGAAGCTTGGGATAGAGGCGCCACAGAGGTCTGCATTCAGGGTGGATTGCACCCGAACATTTCCGGACATTTTTATCGGGATATGGTGAAGGCGATCAAACGTGTGCTGCCAGACATGCACATCCACGCATTCTCTCCCTTCGAGATCTGGTTTGGTGCGCAAAAGAGCCGCATGTCCTATCGCGATTTTATTCGTGATTTGATGGACCATGGCTTGGGCTCAATGCCGGGCACCGCAGCAGAGATACTCGATACTGAAGTTCGGAAGCAGTTGACCCGGGACAAGCTCACCACCGAGCAGTGGGTCGAAATCATTACGGCGGCTCACGAAGAAGGCTTGCCCACCACATCTACCATCATGTACGGCCATATCGACGGCCCCGAACATTGGGCTACGCACTTAGGCTTGCTACGCAAGATTCAGAAACAAACCGGTGGCTTCACCGAGTTCGTACCTCTGGGGTTCATCCATTACAAAACCCCACTCTTTCTTGAGGACAAAGGCGTTCGCCCAGGCCCAACACGGCTTGAGCATATTCGTATGCACGCCGTGGCAAGGCTGATGCTCCATGGCTGGATAGACAACATTCAAGCTTCCTGGGTGAAGATGGGGCCTGATCTTGCCGGGGAATTGCTTGCTGCTGGCGTTAATGACCTGGGCGGCACCTTGATGAATGAAAGTATCTCCCGAGCGGCCGGCGCCATGCATGGCCAGGAGATGAAGCCTGAAGACATGGCGCGAATCATTCGCGACATGGGCCGGCGCCCTGTTCGTCGCAACACCCTTTATGAGCACGTCGAAACCTTCGATGAAATGCGTTACTTCCCACGTATTGCAGGAATTCAGGTATGACTATGCGAATCACCTTGCTGGCTGGCGGTGTGGGCGGCGCGAAACTGGCCGAGGGATTGGCTGCGATCTGCTCACCGGAAAACCTCTCGATCATTGGAAACATTGCCGATGACGAAGAGTTCCATGGCCTTTGGGTCTCACCGGATATCGACACCCTGACCTACAGCCTGGCAGATATGATTGACCGGAAGCAGGGCTGGGGCCTTGCCGATGAGCGACATCGTGTACTGGCTGGCCTAGAACGCCTTGGCTGTGACACCTGGATGTCGCTGGGCGATCAAGACATGGCCACTCATATATTTCGCACTCATCTGCGCAATCAGGGGATCCGCCCGAGCGCCATCGCTCAAACAATTGCCGAAGCCCTGGGCGTTCAGGCTCATATACTCCTGCCCACGGATGACCCGCTGCAAACGCGCATCAGAACGGCCGAAGGCTGGTTGAGCTTTCAGGAGTACTTTGTTCGCGAACGCTGCCAACCGGACGTGCTCGAGATTCGTTACGAGGGGGCAGAGGAATCCTGGCCAACCCCGGAAGCAATAAAGGCCATTGAAGACGCCGATCTGCTATTGATCGCCCCAAGCAATCCGATCGTCAGCATTGCACCCATATTGGCAATACCGGGCATCCGTCAGGCTGTGGCCGAAACCCGTGCCGCCAGAGTGGCCGTGTCACCGCTGATCGGCGGTCGCACCATTAAAGGACCCGCTGACCGGATGCTGAAAGCATCAGGGTTTGCGTGCAACAGCCTGGGCGTGGCTGATAGCTACGCCGGCCTTATAGATGGCCTGGTGATTGACCATGAGGATCAGGCCGAACGCAACGAACTGGAAGCCCGAGGCCTGGAGGTATTAACCACCTCCACATTGATGGCCTGCGCCGATGACAAAAAGGAGCTTGCCAAAGCGGTGCTGGCCTTTGCCAGCAAAGTCGGGATGAAGGAGGCTGCCACATGTTAAAAAAGCCTCTGATCGTTATCCCTGTAAAAGGCTTTGATGAGGCGAAAAGCCGCCTTGGTGGCATTTTTCTGCCCCATCGTCGCGCCACTCTGGCCCGGCGTCTTTGTGAGCGCACACTTCGTTTTTTTGACCGACGCCTGCCGGAGTACGACCTGCTGGTTGTCACCTCATCCTCGTTTATTGCCGAGCTGGCTCACCGTCACGGCGCACAGGTGTTGAAGGAACCTGTCGCCGAAGGTCTGTCCAGGGCGGCGGAACGTGCCGCTGCATGGAGCCACTCGCATGGCTACAGCGCTCAGCTGCTAATACCGACAGATATTGCACATCTTGATGAGGCAGAGATTCGCACGTTGCTGGCAACCTACAACGGTTCTCCCGGTGTAGCGCTTTGCCCGGCCAACGATGCGGGCACCAATGCCCTGCTGACCTCACCTCCTGATGCTATCCCGTTTCGTTTTGGCGAGCGCTCCAGCGTTGCCCACAAAGAGGCCGCTGCGCGACTGGGTTTACCTTGTCAGATTATTGAGTTGACTCACTTGCGCTTTGACCTGGATACCCCTGAAGACCTGAACACGCTCGATTCCATCGTCCAACAGCAAGGCAGCAATACGCCTCAGGAGCTGAAGAGACTGTGGAAATTGTGCTCAACCCTACACGCCACGAAAGCGCGTTCAACATGGATGGCAACACAATGACACCTCAGGGCAAAGTGAGCCTCCACGCACTCGAAGGCATTCCTGACATTCATCCTGATGATGATTTGGCGGGCATATTGATCGACAACCTGAAGAGCCATGGTACGCATCTGCAGGATGGCGATATTTTAGTGATCGCTCACAAAGTGGTCTCCAAAGCCGAGGGGCAGATTGTTGCTCTGGCAGATGTTACCCCCAGTGCTGAAGCATTGGAGCTGGCCGAAAAAATCCACAAAGACCCTCGAAAAGTAGAAGTCATCCTTCGCGAATCCACCCGCATAGTGCGTGCAATGAAACGCCCCGATCAACAGGAAGGCACGTTGATTGCGGAGCACCGTCTGGGCTTCATCTGTGCAAACGCCGCCGTGGATGAATCCAACGTGGGCCGTGAGGATACCGTCATCCTTCTGCCCAAAGATCCGGACGCAAGCGCCAAACGGCTTTGTTCGCGCTTAGAGGATGCATTCGGAGTGCGCGTGGGCGTGGTGATCACCGACACCTTTGGCAGACCCTGGCGACTTGGTCTCGTCAACGTGGCGATCGGCTTGGCAAAAGTGCCAGCACGCATCGACATGGTTGGCGAACGAGATGCTTTCGGTCGAGAACTTTCTGTAACCATGCCCGCCCTGGCCGACGAATTAGCGGCCGCATCGGGTTTGGTGATGGGAAAAAGTGACAAAACGCCGGCAATACTATTCAGCGGCGTTGAATGGCAATCCTGCGACAGCTCAGCAGGACAACTGATAAGACCCCAACAAGAGGATATGTTCCGATGAGTATTGCTATTCTTGGCGGTACCGGCCCCCAGGGCCGCGGTCTGGCACTTAGGTTCGCCCGTGCCGGACGCCCTGTCGTAATTGGATCCCGCGACTCTGAGCGCGCTCAAACAACTGCTGACGAACTCAATGGCATGTTGACTGGCGCTGCGCAGATCAGCGGTGATGATATCCGTGGTGCTGTTGCGGCGGCCGGTGAAATGGTAATCCTTGCCGTGCCCTACGCGGCCCATGACGCCACACTGGATTCAATCCGCGATCTGCTCGAAGGCAAGATCCTGGTTGATATAGTGGTTCCTTTGGCCGATGGCGATCCCAAAAAAGTAGATATGCCCGCCGCAGGCTCTGCAACAGAGGCAGCCCAAGAGCTGCTTGGCGATGGTATTCCTGTCGTGGGTGCCCTGCACAATGTCTCGGCAGTCACTCTCAACCAGCTGGATCATCGCATTAACTGTGATGTGCTTGTGTGCGGCAACGATTTGGCAGCCAAGGAGAAAGTGATGGACTTGATCCGGCTGCTGGAAGTGGAGGCCTACAACGCTGGCCCTGCTTTTAGTGCACGTTGTATCGAGGCCATTACGCCAATCCTGATTCGCCTCAACATCTCCAAGAAAGTTCCATTTACCCATGCAGGTATGCGCATCTGGGCGCCCGACGCCTGACACAAGAAAACTCAACCCAACAACATCACCAATAATTACAAGAGAAGGAATAGAACGATGGAATTCGGTATCTGTTTTAAAGGTTTCGTTAGCCCCGAGCGCGCGCGCAGCTTGGTCAAGCAGGCAGAAGACGCCGGCTTCGACTACTGCTGGTTCTACGACTCACACATTTTGTGGCGCGAGTGCTATCCGGCCATTGCCATGTGCATGGAGCATACAACGAAAATGCGTTTCGCTCCCTGCGTAACTAACCCCAATGCTCGTGACTGGTCTCTGGCCGCCAGCCTGTTTGCCAGCCTCGCCAAGCAGAGTGGGGGTCGCTTCGACATAGGGCTTGGCCGCGGCGATAGCTCAGTCAGGGTTATGGGTAAAAAACCGGCAACATTGGCCCGATTGACAGAGTTCACTCAGAAGGTCAAAGCGATGGTGCGCGGCGAAGAAGTGATCTATGGCGACTGCCCGGAACCGGTGAAATTCCCCTGGTCCGACGGCTACGAGCTGCCCGTGCATATAGGCGCTTATGGCCCCAAGGCCCTGAAGACTGCAGGCGAAGTTGGGGATGGCGTTATCCTGCAGATTGGCGACCCTTACATTGTGGAGTGGCTTGGCAGCCAGGCTCGCACGGCTGGCGAGGAAGCTGGACGCAAGATGGACGATTACAAGGTAATCGTTGCCGCACCGGCCTACTTCGGTGACAAAGAAAGCTGCATCGAAGCGACCAAGTGGTTTCCCGCCATGGTTGGTAACCATGTGGCAGATATCGTTGAAAAGTATGGTACCGACAGCGGCATGGTTCCCAAAAGCCTTACCGACTATATCGAGAAGCGTAAGGGCTATGACTACTCCAAGCATGGCCAAAGTGACAACCCTTATCTGGATTTCATAACGCCAGAGATTGTTGAGAGTTTTTGCGTACTGGGCCAGCCTAAGGACCATATCAAAAAGCTTCAGCATCTCAAGGAGGCCGGTATGACCCACTTCAATATCTATCTGGATAACGGTGATGAGGAAAACATAATCGCGCAATATGGCGAACATATAATTCCGCATTTCCAGAGTTAACCCAGGCAGCCGGTGGCTACGCCACCGGCCCTCTCTTTCCCGATATGTAACAAGGCCAAGCCCCATTAAGGCTTGGCAAGGGATTCTTACGACTTTTTTATAAGCACACTGTCGTCAAACAACGTATTGCGAGGCTTAACATGAAAGACATTCGTATCAACAAACAGCGCCTGTGGGACACTTTGATGGAGATGGGCGAGATTGGTGGCACCGAAAAGGGTGGCTGCTGTCGGTTAGCACTCACCGATCTGGATAGGCAGGGCCGTGATCTCTTCGTTCGCTGGTGTGAAGAAGCGGGTTGCACCATAACGATCGATAAAATGGGCAACATTTTTGCCCGCAGAGCCGGTGAAGATGACTCTTTGCCTCCCGTTGTTATGGGCAGCCACCTGGATACCCAACCTACAGGTGGCAAATTCGATGGAGTTTACGGTGTACTGGCGGGCCTTGAGGTCATCCGCACCCTTAACGATAACAATATCAAAACTCGCGCGCCAATCGAGGCTTCTGTCTGGACAAATGAGGAAGGTTCGCGCTTCCCACCGGCGATGGTGTCCTCCGGCGTTTTTGCAGGCGAGTTTGACCTTGAGTACGGCCTTAGCCGAGCTGATCTTGACGGCAAAACCATGGGTGAAGAACTAGAGCGCATTGGCTATGCCGGAGACCTCGACGTTGGCGGACGGCCATTCAAGGCCTTCTTTGAAGCCCATATTGAACAAGGCCCCATTCTTGAAGATGAGGGCAAAAAAATCGGCGTGGTTACAGATGCCCAAGGTCAGCGCTGGTACGAACTCACCCTCACTGGCCAGGAATCCCATGCCGGCCCCACACCTATGCCCATCCGTCGTGACGCATTGGTAGGCGCCGCACGCATCATCGACATGGTCAATCGCATTGGTATGGATCACCAGCCTAACGCCTGCGCCACTGTAGGGCTTGTGCAAGTCTTCCCAAACTCGCGCAACGTTATCCCGGGCCAGGTTTTCTTTACCGTGGATATACGCCACCCGGATGCCAAGGTTCTGGAACAAATGGACCAAGCCTTGCGTGAGGGAGCCGAGCGCATTGCCGAAGATGGCCGGTTAGAAATGGACTTCAAACAGATCTGGCACTCCCCGCCCGTTCCTTTCGACAAGGATTGTATCGCCTCCGTAAGGAAGGCCACAGAGGCCTTGGGCTTCAGCTATCGTGAGATGGTTAGCGGTGCCGGTCATGATGCCTGCTATATCTCCCGAGTCGCGCCCACATCAATGGTCTTCGTACCTTGCGAGGACGGCATCAGCCATAACGAAGCCGAGCGTGCAAGTCCTGACGACCTGGCCGCTGGTTGTGATGTTCTGTTCCTGGCTGTAGTTCAACACGCCAACCATTGATTACAGGTCCTGACAGACCCCGGAGAATAACAATGCGACTATCAGTCATGCGTGAGCGCCACCCTAATGGAGGCAGGGTGGCGCTCACACCCGCTAACGTCTCAGCTTTAAAAAGTCTCGGCTGCCAAGTCTTTGTTGAAACTGGCGCCGGCGACGCCGCCAGTTTCAGTAACGACAGCTACCAGGAAGCAGGCGCTGAGATTCTTGATACCCGTGCACAACTTCTGGAAAAGGGCGAGATCATTCTGTGCGTAGACGCCTCCCGTGATAAGGCGCTTGCAGACCTGAGTGCCGGCCATATCTGTATCGGTTTGATGGACCCACTGAGCCATTGTGATCGTTTCAGCGACCTGGCAAAACGCGGTATCACAACACTGTCACTTGAATTGGTGCCACGTATCAGCCGAGCTCAGAGCATGGACGCCCTCTCCTCCATCGCAACCCTCGCGGGCTATAAGGCCGTTCTGATAGCTGCGGCTCATGCGCCGCGTATCTTTCCAATGATGATGACCGCCGCGGGCACTCTGAATCCCGCCCGCGTATTCATTATGGGTGCCGGAGTAGCTGGTTTGCAGGCTGCCGCCACTGCCAAGCGACTGGGTGCCGTCGTGGAAGCCTACGACATCCGCCCGGCAGCACGGGAACAGATCTTGTCAGTAGGCGCAAAACCGGTGGACCTGGACCTGGACACGTCATCTGCAGAGGGACAAGGAGGTTACGCCAGCAAACAGGACGATGACTTCCTGAGCCGTCAGCGTGAGCAAATGAGCGCAGTGCTGGCCCAACAGGATGTCGTTATCACCACGGCAGCAATACCTGGCGCAAAAGCCCCATACTGATCACGGAAGACATGGTGAAAGGCATGAAGCTGGGGTCGGTCATCGTCGATCTGGCTGCCGAGCGAGGCGGCAATTGTGAGCTGAGCAAAGCTGGTGAAACCGTCATCGCCTACGGGGTTACTATCCTCGGCCCCGTTGACATAGTGGCTACATTGCCTAACCACGCCAGCCAGATGTATGGGCGCAATCTTGAGAACTTGCTGCGACACCTGCTGGATGAAGAAGGACACCTGAATCTGGATTTTGAAGACGAGATTCTGGATCAAGCGGTCATTACACACCAGGGTGAAGTTCGTGCTGCTCGCATTCGCGAGCGCCTGTCCTGCTCCATTCAACCACAAGAGGCAACAGCCTGATGGATATGTTGATTATGCAGGTATCGCTATTCGTGCTGGCGGTCATCCTGGGGATCGAACTGATCACTAAAGTACCGGCAACCCTGCACACCCCGTTAATGTCGGGAAGCAATGCCATTTCCGGTATCAGCCTGGTAGGCGCTCTTTTAGCGGCTGGCTCAGGTGATATCAACAGCCTATGGGTGTCGATACTCGGCATGGTGGCAGTAGCACTGGCCACCATCAACGTGGTGGGCGGTTTCCTGGTCACCAACCGTATGCTGCAAATGTTCAGCAGAAGGAGATAAACAATGAGCCTTTCCTTTGTTAACTTGTTCTATCTGCTCTCCGCAGTGTTATTTATCGGTGGCATCAAGGGCCTGACACACCCCCGCACCGCTGTGCGCGGTAACTTGATGGCGGCTGTCGGCATGTTGGTTGCCGTAGTGGTTACCCTGCTGGATCAATCCATCCTCTCCTACGCCTGGATTCTAACGGGTGCCTTAATCGGAGCAACAATTGGTGTGCTGATGGCTACGCGGATCCAGATGACTGCCATGCCACAGATGGTCGCTCTGCTTAACGGCTTCGGTGGTGGCGCTTCTTTGGCTGTGGCTGTTGCCAGTTTCCTCGCCACGTCCGGCCCGGTTTCTGCATCCGGCCTTACGGGCATGATTGCCATTGGTCTTACCGTGCTGATCGGGGCTATTACCCTGACGGGCAGCGCGGTGGCTTTCGGTAAGCTCCAGGAATTGTTGCCGGGGAGGCCCATCGGTTTCAAAGGCATTACGCTATTCAATGGCGTGATGATGGTTGCCGCTTTATCCATCATCGCCACCCTGGCCGCAGGTCATGGCGGCACTGGCGTATTGCTGGTATTGGTCGCCATCGCTTTGGTGCTGGGTGTCACTCTGGTCACTCCGATCGGTGGGGCAGACATGCCAGTGGTAATTGCGCTGCTCAACTCCTACTCAGGTATAGCGGCGGCAGCGGCGGGCTTCATCATGGGCAATACCGTGCTGATCGTGTCTGGAGCTCTTGTGGGAGCCTCAGGCATAATCCTGACCCGCATCATGTGCGTGGCCATGAACCGCTCCTTGGCAGGGGTACTATTCGGATCTTTATCCGAGGAGGGCGGTGAGAGCATGGATGCAGATGAAGTATATGCCGGTAAAGTGAAGTCCTCCTCACCGGAGGAGATCAGCATGCTGCTTGAGACTGCTCAACGTGTAGTGATCGTGCCTGGTTTTGGTCTTGCCATGGCCCAAGCGCAGCATGCGGTTCGCGATCTAGCTGACACTCTCGAGCGCCGTGGCACAGAGGTAATCTACGGCCTGCATCCAGTCGCCGGTCGTATGCCGGGTCACATGAATGTGCTGCTTGCTGAAGCGGAAGTCGACTATGACAAAATGCAGCCAATGGAGCAGATTAATCCGCACTTTGCGCAGACCGACGTAGTTATTGTGATCGGTGCCAATGACGTTACCAACCCTCTAGCGCGTGAAGACAAAGGCAGTCCTATCTATGGCATGCCGATCCTGGATGTTGATCAAGCACGCACCGTGGTAGTGGTCAAGCGCAGTCTGAGCCCCGGTTTCGCTGGGTTGCCCAATCCTCTATTCGCCAACGATAACACTCTGATGTTATTCGGCGACGGTAAGCAAATGATCCTCGAGCTAGCGGGTGCGCTCAACGAAGTCACTACTAGCAAGGCCGCTTAATTCAGATCATCACCCGATGGGATGCCAGTGATGGCATCCCATCTTAAAAAAGTGGAATTCCTATTCAGGAAGCTCACAAAATAATCATAGGAGAATAATAATGAAATACTTCAATAACTATATCGCTATCGCCTGCCTTTCGATAGGCGGGCTCTCAACGGCGCAAGCGGAAAAGATCTTCTCGGACTCTAGCATTTCGTTACTGCACAGTGATCAGTACGAGGCCTTCGGAAGGGAACAGCAGGAACACACGTTTTTCACCTTTGAAAATGTCACAGCCCATGATTGGGGTGGAACTTTCTTTTTTATCGATTCCAACCAAGGGCATGGCAGAGCCAAAGACCTAGATGATGTCTACGGTGAATTTTCACCCACACTTAGTTTAGGTGGAGTGACTGGAAACGACTTAGGACTAGGTCCTATCAGCGACGTGTCGCTAACGGGGACCTATGAATTTGGCGGTGAAACTGACCTCAATAACTATCTTACGGGCTTCTCTTTAGCATGGGATGTCCCCGGGTTTCAATATGTCAACACAGCTTTTTACTACGTCAACAATAGCAATATCTCTGACGATCTTCAGCTGACGTTGACATGGGGAACACCTTTCGAGATGGGCCCTGCTCGTTTTCTTTTCGACGGTTTCTTGGACTACTCAACTGGTGAGTCAGATCACAAATCAGAACTCAATTTCACACCACAGCTGAAACTCGATATAGGTCATTTCACCAATAACCCTGGAGTACTTTACGCAGGTATCGAATACGCTTACTGGAGCAACAAATTCGGACTTCCCGATGAAGTTATTGCCACCGAGAGCTCAGTGAGTGCCTTGGTCAAGTTCCATTTTTGACGAGTAGGTACTACAAAAAGCAGGGGGAGGGAGACGACTTCCTCCTTCTCTGTTCCTAAGTCAGTAAATAAAAATTCCATATAATGGATTTCGAGGTGCACTGTGACAATTCATTATATCGCCGCCTCCCGGCTACCCACACCTTGGGCCACCTTCACCATGCATGGTTTCGAAGACGAGGCTACCGGTAAGGAGCATATCGCTTTGACTCTGGGTGATATAGCTAGTGTCGATCCGGTTCTGTGCCGCGTACACTCAGAGTGCCTAACCGGTGATGCACTTTTTTCGACGCGCTGTGACTGCGGCTACCAGTTGCAGGAGGCGCTCAAGCGAATCGCGGAAGAGGGGCGCGGTATCCTGCTTTATCTGCGTCAGGAAGGGCGCGGTATTGGCTTACTCAACAAAATCCGTGCATATCACTTGCAAGATGAGGGTGCCGACACTGTAGAGGCCAACGAGCGTCTTGGTTTCGCAGCTGACCTGAGAAACTACGATCTTTGCATACCCATACTTAACCACTTAGGCATCAATTCCTTGCGACTAATGACCAACAACCCTCGCAAGGTGGCAGCCCTGAACAAAGCCGGCATTAACGTCGTGGAGCGTCTGCCGCTGACCATAGGACTGACCTGCCAAAATGAACAATATCTCTCCACCAAAGTTGGCAAACTCGGTCATATGATGACGCTAAGCGACTTCATTTCACCAAAACTACCAATGTTGGAAAGTGATCCTGCCACTATCTGAATGGATCAGCTGTTGCTTAGGGAAGCTCTGAATAACTTCCCAAAGTAAGCGATAATACGGTTCTGGCCAACAGCACAGGAATCCTTCCTATGGATCAGATTACCCTCCGATGCCGAGTACCAGAGCAAAAAGCGCAAGACCCGCCGTGAGGTCTTTCTGGACCGGATGGATCGCCTGATTCCCTGGAGAGCACTGGAGAGCACTGGAGAGCACTGGAGAGCACTGGAGAGCACTGGAAAGCACTGGAAAGCACTGGAAAGCACTGGAAAGCACTGGAAAGCACTGGAAAGCACTGGAAAGCACTGGAAAGCACTGGAGAAGAAGATAGCACGCCACTATCCCAAAGGCGCAAATGGCCGCCCACCGTATCCATTATCCGCCATCCTCCGGGTGCACTGCATGCAGGCTTTTTACAACCTGAGTGACCCGGCAATGGAGGATGCCCTGTACGAGATTGAGTCCATGCGTCGGTTCGCCGGATTGCGCCTGGATCGCTTGCCAGATGAAACAACGATCCTCAACTTCCGGCGTTTTCTGGAACGCCACGATCTGGGCAGTGCGCTGTTTGAAGAGGTGAACAGGCACCTGCAATCCCATGGCCTCGTGCTGCGTGAAGGCAGCATCGTCGATGCCACGATTATTTCAGCGCCCAGCTCCACCAAGAACAAGGCCAGCAAGCGCGATCCGGAAATGCACCAAACCCACAGGGGTAATCAATGGCACTTCGGTATGAAGATGCACATTGGTGTTGATGCGGTCTTCGGCCTTGTTCATAGCATTGACACCACAGCGGCCAACACCCATGACATCGTCGCCGCTGAGAAGTTGCTCCATGGCGACGAGAAGCGCGTGTTTGGTGACGCAGGCTACCTCGGCATCCAGAAACGCGATGAACACAAAGACCGACAAGGCGTTGACTGGTTTATTGCCAAACGTCCCGGTCAGCGTCGAAAGCTCAATGCGGATAAGGCCAGAGCAGAGACGCTTAAAGCCCGCGTGCGGGCCAAAGAGGAGCATCCATTCCGCTACATCAAGCGAGTCTTCGGTTACGACAAGGTGCGCTACCGCGGGCTGGCCAAGAACAATACGCGGCTTCACTTGCTGGCTGCGTTCAGTAACCTGTTAATGGGTGAAAAATGCGTACTGGCGTAGGGCCAGTGCGCCCGAAATGGCGGTAATCAGGGAAGAAATAACCAAAAAACACGATAAAATTGCCTTAGAATCGCGATTTTTGCCGACAAATTAAATTTAGGTCGAAAATCACGGGGTTATTCAGAGCTTCCATAAGTTATGCAGTAGCGTTCAATATAAAAATCGGGTCAATCGCAATGATTGACCGATTTTTATATTCCGATCATATTAAACAATTTTTACGTTAGTTCCTGATTAGTTTTATCATAATCTTTTGCATATATCATTTTATAAATCGGCGCGTAAATAACCGCTGCGACAATAATCGCATTCAACGGCGCGATACTAAAAACACCATCCTTTGGAGATATCACCGATACACCGATAGCCAAGGCCCAAGCAACCATCGCTGCCCAGTTGATCTCTTTGAATTTATGGGTATCCGGTGAAGGGTACTCAGTTTTACAGCGTAGATAGAAGTCACCAATGATGACGCCCCCAATCGGCGGCAAAGACACACTCAGGAATACCAGCCAGCCTACAAAGTTATTGTAAAGGAACTCCGATAAGATAGTGCCAATGACACCCGCTGCTAACACCAGATGAACTCGTTTGAAGCCGGTGATGTTGCGCAAACCAAGGCTTGACGCATAGAGCGCATTATCGTTGGTCGTCCATATATTCAGCACCAACAGCACAATACCTGCACCTAGCAGACCTTGAGCGGCCAACACCTCCGAGATGTCAGACAACCCAGTAGCCGTAGCGCCAACCGCACCGAAGATAAACATCAAGCTGTTACCAAAGGTAAAACCAATAATAGTCGCCCAAATACCAATCCGCTTGGTCTTGGCAAAACGGACAAAGTCAGGGGTCAGGGTAGCGCCGCTGATAAAGGAACCTACCGCCAGCGAAATGCCCACAGCAAAGGTTATGGTCTCCGTCGGCTGCACCTGTAGCAACGTATCCAGGCCACCCTCAGTATCGGTGATCGCCTTGGTTACCGAAGTAACGCCCAGAATAATAATGGCGGGTACCGCAACGATACTCAACCATTCGATCGCTTTAAATCCGACCATCACAGTATAGGTCATAACGATACCTCCACCGATTATTAATGGCAGGTTGTCGATGCCTAAAAACTTGTTTATTGGATAGGCGAACATAGCTACGCCAACGCCGAACCAGCCGATCTGAGTCAGCGCGAGCATAGAAGACGGCAACTTGGACCCAAACACACCAAATGCATAGCGTGACAGGATGTGGGTAGAAAGGTTTGTTTTTGCTGCAGCATAGCCGAGCAATGAACCATAGACTCCAAGTATCAGGTTGCCTCCGAGAATTACCACAAACAGGTCCGGCCAGAGCTGGAGGCCTTGGCCCAGAGTACCGCCCGTCCACATACTGGCGGCAAAAAAGGTAAAACCCAGCATGACTGCAGACATACCGACCAGACTGCGCCTTGCGCTTTCAGGCACAGGGGTAAGTGCGTAATCATCATGTGCGTCGGCATAACTTTTGTCATCATTGCGTTGTGACATATTGAGTTCCTTATTGTTGTTAAGCAATGCGATAATCGTTCGTATAATAAGTTGGGCTATCTGTGTTAAAAGCTCAGATTAAAACAGGTTGCGACTGAAGTGGACGGGGCCACTATGGTCTTCAATGAGCAGCGAAGTGGTAGCGGGCTCTGTTTTGGCAATCACTTTGCCGCTACGGATGACAAAAAGTCGTTCAGGCCGTAAGCGCAAAGCGTCGATGGTGCTTGATGCCTGAAGAATAACAATGTCGGCCTTACAACCCGGTTCAAGCCCATAACCGTCTAACTGCAGTGACCTTGCGCCATTGCTGGTGACCGCCTGAAAGCACTGATTCATCTCCTCGACACCCGTCATCTGCCCTACATGAAGCCCCATATGTGCCACTTCGAGCATGTCGTGTGAGCCAAGGCTGTACCAGGGATCCATCACACAATCGTGACCGAAAGCGACGTTCATGCCAGCCTCCATTAGCTCCTTAACGCGGGTCATACCTCTCCGCACGGGGTAGCTATCGTGGCGCCCCTGCAGGGTGATATTGATCAGTGGATTAGCCACCACTTTCAGATCGGCCTCGCGCATCAACGGAATCAGATTGCTTACATAGTAATTGTCCATCGAATGCATAGAAGTTAGGTGGGAACCGGTTACCCGACCGTGCAACCCAAGCCGGTTGGTTTCATAGGCAAGAGTTTCCACGTGGCGCGACATCGGATCATCACTTTCATCACAGTGCATGTCGACCAGGAGCCCTCTGTCTGCAGCAAGCTCGCAAAGCAACTTGATTGACCGTGCCCCTTCGCTCTTTGTGCGCTCGAAATGAGGAATGCCACCAATCACATCAATCCCCTTCGCCAGAGCACGCTGCATGTTATCCAGCGAGCCTGGATGACGCAGGTAGCCATCTTGCGGAAACGCAACCAATTGCAGATCAATATAGGGCTTCATTTCCCGGCGGACTTCCAACAGGCTTCCACCGCCAATAACCGGTCATCAGAAATATCGACATGACTGCGGATCGCCAGCGTTCCGCGAGCAATCGCCCAGCGGCACATCTCCAGCGCACGCTTTTTGATGGCATCTACTGTCAACTGGGGCTTTAGCTCACTCCAGATCTCAATGCCCTCAAGCAGGGTGCCGCTCTGGTTAAGACGAGGCTCGCCAAGGCTAAGGGCGCTATCCATATGAAAATGGCTATCAACAAAAGGCGGTGTAGCCAGATATCCACGCCCATCAACTTCCTCTATCGCGTGCCCCTTTATTCCTGTCGAAATCTCGACAATTTTCCCTTCTTTAATTGCAATATCGACACCCTTACGGCCATCTGACAAATTCACATTACGCACAAGCATATCGAGCATATTTAAACCCTCATAAGATGAGACCATCAATAAATAGTCTGTGGCCAACGCAGAACCAGGATCATAGTATCGACAAAATCTCAGTCATAAATAACAGACACAGAAAACCGTCCGTTACCATAACTAAAAAATGGTCAATGATGTGTAGTTAATTAATATGTAAAGAGAAGGGTTTATAGAACGATATAAAATATTTGAATTTTACAGGCATTAAAGAGATGAATAGATGGCAAGAAAGGAGGGTGTTTGATGAAAACGAAAACGTGGCCAGATAGTTGACCAATGTCTTCGCAGGCAATCCAGAAGACATCTGCAATTGGATAAATTTTAACATGACGGGAAAGCCGTTATATTCATAACTAACCCGAAACACATAAATAATAATTTTCGATCGATAAGCTGGCTGCTCATTGAATCTATTGCCTCAACAATCCAACTGCTAATAGAAATTTTACATTATAAATAAATCACTTCCGTTACGACGGTATTGTATTTTTATTTACGATATTAAAGTACTACCATTTTACTGAATGATCAACATTTTTTCTGGTTATTTTTATAAAATAAATATTTAATAAAACCTTGCCACTCAAAGATGCAGTATTCCTATTTGAAGCCCCCCATAAGGCGCGGCATTTTAAAAGATCTCGCTATGGACGATATTTCCAGCAGCGGATCCAGGTCAGCATTTCAATACACCTCCAGGACTACCGAGGAGGAAGCCCCAAACCTTTAAGTAGTACATGAGTGAGGAAATCACCAGCTTGAATGAAGTCATCTTCATCAAGCTTTTCTTTGCCTAGCGCCAGGCTGATCTGTGCCGAGAAGTCTGCATAAGTCTGCGTGGTCGCCCAGATGGTGAAGAAAAGATGCTTCGGCTCAATTCTATCCATGAGACCTTGTTCGATCCAGCTATTAACAAGAGCTACATCAGCCTCAAGCTGTGGAAGCAAATCATTCTTTATATAGCCCTGAAGATGCGCCGCGCCGCTAACAACTTCGCTGGCAAAAACCTTCGAGCCAAGGGGGCGCGTATAGGACAGTACAAGCTTTCCTCGTATATAGTTCTCAAGCATCACTGTTGGCGTGTCACCAGCCTGCTCAATCAGCGCCATCTTCTCGATCCAGAGGTCAAGAATATCCTTAAGCACATGGTTATAAAGGCTTTCTTTGGAAGAGAAGTAGTAAAGCATGTTCTGCTTCGATAGCCCGGCACGCTCTGCGATTGTGTCCACGGACGCACCATTGAACCCGTGTTCAGCGAAAACCTCTTCCGCCGCCACCAAAATCTTATGCTCCAGTGCCTCACGGCTAGCTGAGCGCCGGCGTGGCTTGCGCAGAACGTCATGATTGATCATTCAGTTTTCCTGTATTTGCAAAAAAAGAAGGGTACGAAGCTGTACGGCATTCTCGCAAACATGGATCCCTTTTTACTAGCTCGTCGCCCAGAAGAATTAGTATCAAAGGTGATCTGGAGCCAGTAGGCGGAATGAGAGAACAAGGGAGAGGGATAAGATGGTGCAATCTGAGGCCGGGGTCAGCCTCTATTGCGTGAACATTAAAATTTTCTGACGAGCAAGACGCCTATAAAAAGCAGGGCCACGCCCAATGCTCTCAGTGGTGTGATTGATTGCTGAGTGAAACCAAGGAAACCATAGTGGTCAAGTAACGTAGAGGCAAACATTTGTCCCGCTACCACCAACGCTAATAGTGTGGCCGCACCCAATTTTGGCGCGAAAACCACCATTACGGTAACGTAAAAGGCACCCAAAAAACCGCCAGTCCAGACCCAGATTGGCAACGACGCCATCTGCTGCCAATTGGGCGCGGTAATGCGCATGAAAAATGCTGCAGCTAATAGTACCAGGGTACCAATCCCGAAAGAGGCGGCCGCCGCCCACAAGGGATGCGAAGTACGAGCCAGGCCGGCATTTATGCCGGCCTGCACGGGCAGCATCGCGCCAGCTGCCAGAGCTGTAAAGAAATAGAACCACATGCATGGTTACCCTCAAACGACCGGCGGCATTCGTATGCCGCCGGTATGCCTATTAGCGCTCGACCGCTTCTGGCTTATTATATTCAGTCTGGCGCGCCATGGCCTTGAAGACTGGCGCGAAAGTCTGCCGATGCACATAACGACCCGCACCGCGCTCCGCCATTAGCTCACCGTTACGCCACACTACTTTGCCTTGGCTCAAAGTATGGGAGGGGACACCCTTCACAGTCCGCCCTTCAAAAATATTGAAGTCTACATTCATGTGATGTGTCTTGGCAGAGATGGTTCTTGTGGTTTCAGGATCCCAGACTACGATATCGGCATCAGCACCTACTGAGATACTGCCCTTGCGCGGATACATATTAAACAGCTTTGCTGTATTGGTTGAAGTTACCGCCACAAACTCGTTCATAGTAAGACGGCCTTTATTGACGCCGTCATGCCAAAGAATTGCCAGTCGATCCTCTATCCCGGCAGTTCCGTTCGGTATTTTTGTAAAATCGTCACTGCCCGCCGCTTTCTGCTCTTTGCAGAAACAACAGTGATCAGTAGCCGTTGTGTGCAAATTTCCACCCTGCAGACCTTGCCAAAGGGCCTCTTGATGCTCCTTGGAACGGAACGGCGGGCTCATCACGTGGCCTGCGGCAAAATCAAAATCCTTACTGCGATAAACACTGTCATCAATAGTGAGATGGCCAGCCAGTACCTCTCCATAAACCCGCTGGCCGGACGCTCTCGCCCGAGTAATCGCTTCCAACGAGTCCTTACAAGAAACATGCACTATATAAACAGGCGTGTTCATGGCCTTAGCCACTTGGATGACCCGGTTCGCAGCCTCGCCTTCCACCAGGGGCGGACGAGATAACGGATGGGCTTCAGGACCCGTTATGCCCTTCTCCAGCATTTCTTGCTGAAGCTGATAAACCAGCTCACCATTTTCAGCATGCACAGTGGGCATAGCACCGAGCTCAAGGCAGCGACGGAAACTCTTAACCAGGGTTTCATCATCTGCCATGATGGCGTTTTTATACGCCATAAAGTGTTTGAAGCTATTAACACCGTGATCGCGAGCCAAGGTTTCCATATCCTCACGGACAGATTCATCCCACCAAGTAATTGCAACATGGAACGAATAGTCTGCGGCGGATTTTTCAGCCACTCCCGCCACTGCTCATAAGCCTCCATAAGCCTTTGCCCGGGTTTCGGGATCACAAAGTCGATGATACTGGTGGTGCCACCCGCAAGGCCTGCAGCGGTACCCGTATAAAAATCATCGCTTGCAACCGTGCCCATAAAAGGGAATTGCATGTGGGTATGGGGGTCAATTCCACCGGGCATGATGTATTGCCCAGTGGCGTCGACCACCTCGGCTGTAGCCGGGGTATCCAGGTTCTCGCCGATGGCGGCGATCTTGCCTTCCTCGCAGTAAACATCTGCACGGAACGTCTGATCGGCCGTTACGACAGTGCCATTTTTAATCAAGACGGACATAAAACACTCCTTTCATGATTTATCTTTGTTATGTAGTTCTAGCTGGCTTCAGGTTGTGCCATCACTAATGCCGGGTGGCTGATGCGCATAAGCATGAAATACACGCCAGCGCCCAAAGCAACGCCAACAAACCAGGCATAGTTATAAATGGTAGTGAAAAATACGGGCGCACTCCCCATGGCTCCTGCAGCCACCAGGAAACCGGGCAGGTTGGGAAGAACCGCAACCGCGAATGCGATAAAGGCATTCGTGTTCCAGCCATTGCCGTAGCTGTATATCCCATCATTTTTGAAAAGATCTGCGTGGGAGAGCTCCGTTTTGCGGAGCAGCAGGTAATCGGTAAGCATAATGCCGGCCAAGGGCCCAAGTAGCGCTGAATAACCGATCAGCCAAATAAAAATATAGGCACCCGTGGATTCCAGAAGCTTCCACGGCATAATGACGATCCCCAACCCTGCGGTGATGTAGCCACCCATGCGGAATGAAATTAAGCGCGGACTAAGGTTCGAAAAGCCATTGGCTGGAGCCACCACGTTAGCCGCTATATTTGTGGTGACCGTGGCAATAAGCAGCGCCAGCAGTGCGATAACCACTGCAAAACCACCCATGCGTTCAGTGATAGCAATGGGGTCCCAAAGTGCCTCGCCATAGATAACCACGGTTGCCGAAGCCACCCCTACTGCAATGAATGCGAGCAGCGCCATAGGAATCGGCAAACCCACTGCCTGGCCGATAAATTGGTGGCGCTGGTTCTTGGCAAATCGGGTGAAGTCAGGAATATTCAGGGCCAGGGTTGCCCAGAAACCCACCATGGCGGTTAAACCCGGCCAAAAAGCTTGCCAGAATTCTCCCTCGCGAGCACCGCCCTTTACGAACTCGGACGGGGTAGACAACATCGGGCCAAAACCACCTGCCTTAACGACTGCCCAGGCCAACAAGCCGACGGACATCGCAATAAGAAAAGGAGCCGCATAGGTCTCCAGTACACGGATAGATTCGGTTCCGCGAGCTATGAAATAAATATGCAAACCCCAGCAAGCCAGAAACGACAGGAACTGTGCCAGGTCGATGCCCAAACCGGGAATGGCCTCCCCAACCAGAGCCTGATCCGTCAGGATGTTGAGAATAACGTAGATGGCGGAGCCGCCACCCATGTCTGTATGCCAAACCAACCGCAACCAACAATGCCGCGCAGCATAGCCGCAACTTTTGCCCCTGAGGTGCCGAACGATGCTCTGAGCAGCACAGGAAAAGGAATACCATGTTTTGCACCCGCATGCCCAAACAGCAACATGGGGACCAATACAATAAGGTTGCCAATAAATACCGTCATTACCGCCTGCCACCAGGACATTCCTTCAGGCACCAGGCTGGCAGCCAGCATGTAGGCAGGAACACAGACCACCATGGCAACCCATAAAGCCGCGATATTGTGCCACCTCCAGGTTCGCTCATGGGGCTCGACCGGCGAAAGATCTTCATTCCAGAGGTCCGGGCAATATCCGGGCTGCATGCCCGCCGGACTGTTTGCTGATGTATTACTTGTTTTATGGCTCATGATTCAACTCGTATATTGTAATTATGATGCCTGCGACTCAGAGCGTCGCAGGGAGTTTCTCAGCTTTATAACGCCTTATTGTGCAACCAGTTTTTCGTAAGATTCCGGGCGGCGGTCGCGGAAAAACTGCCAGCCTTACGCACCTCTCGTATCATGTCCAGATCAATCTCGTGAACCAGCAGTTCATCTTGATCTTCACTGGCCTGCGCTTCGATTTGACCGAGTGGATTGACGATATAGCTCGATCCATAAAACTCACCCATTCGATCGTCCCATGGGGCTTCCTTTCCAACGCGGTTTATAGCGCCAATAAAGACACCATTGGCTGCTGCCGAGGCTGGCTGTTCAAGCTCCCACAGATAACGGCTTTTTCCTTTGACGGTAGCGGAAGGGTTGACAATATATTCCGCACCGTTTAACGCCAGAGCACGCCAACCCTCGGGGAAATGACGGTCGTAGCAGATGTATACACCGAGCTTGCAAAAGGCAGTATCAAACACTGGATAGCCACTATTGCCTGGTTTGAAGTAGAGCTTCTCCCAGAATCCTGGTGCCGTATCAGGGATGTGGTTCTTACGGTATTTTCCGAGGTAGCTTCCATCCGCGTCGATCACCGCTGCTGTGTTGTAAAAAACACCAGTAATGTCCTCCTCGAATATGGGAACAACAATGACCATTCGATACTTCTTTGCATACTCCTGCATCAATCGGGTGGTATGCCCGTCTGGAATTCGCTCAGCCGCGTCGTACCACTTGGTATCCTGGCTGGCACAGAAGTAGGGCTGGGTGAACACTTCCTGAAAACAGAGCACTTGAACGCCCTGTTTCCCAGCTTCGTCGATCAATGGCAGATGAGCAGAAATCATCTCATCACGGATTTGGCCGGGACTCATCGAGGTCTTGCCTTTAAGGCCCATCTGAATCAAGCCACACTTGACTTTAGCCATAATTTTCACCTCTTGTTCTTGTCGGGTGGTGTCAACAGCCTTCGGTTTTCTTCAGCACTTCTGAGTAAAAACACCCCGGAAATGCCTGTCAGGCTGAAAAAACGAACGTGATTTCATTCGAATATTCGCGGCGCGCGCTAGAAAGTTTTAAAAATGGTGGAGGTTCTTGCATGGGTAACTCTTTACCAGGCATTTTTCTCATATCCTTCTGAAAATATTGAACTTATATTCTTAGTTCAGAGAAAAGAGAGTGTTGTATTTTTTTACCTGTTGGTAAAGGTAGGGGCCGTTTTCCGGATAGTCAAGGAGAGTTTTTTACCACCAGATAAATAGAGGGCAGCCCACCCTGGACTCACACCCCAATACCCGGAAACTAAAAAAACAATAATAATCAATAGGTTAAAAGATTATATGGAGGCTTTTAAATTTTTGCTTTCGCAACGACTAAAATGCGATACAGAAAGACAAATAAACCATTGTTTTTGATTAATTAAAATTATGAACAGGATTGGCAAAGAGAATAAGGCAGGATTTATGTCAAATTGCGAGCAATAATAACAGACCGCTCGATCAGGAACGGCCTGCAAGTAACCCATGTAACCAAAGCCTCGCAGGGCGACCTATTGGCCGTTCAAGCGATCTAGCTCTTCAAGATAACTTTCCAGTACCAAATTGGGCGGAGCCCCTTTCCGGGTAATAGCGCTGTAACGAGTTATGTACTGGCAAGTATCCGGCATCAGCGCAAACATCTTGCCATCACGAACCCAGTGATGGGCATAATGGGTTGGCAAATAGCCAATGTAACAACCCGAAAGAATCAGAAATGCTATTCCCTCGCGATCGGTTGAGGAAGCCAATCCATTAAGTGGTTCCAATTGAGCCTTGATCTCCGGTGCCTGAGCATAGGCTGGTATGACAGCATCATGCTCAGATAGCGCGTCAAGACTCTCCGGGGCATGCTCAAAGAGTGGATGATCAACGCCACAGTAAAGTTGAGAAACTTCTTCGTAAAGCGGTCGATACTGCAACCCTGGCAGGGTTTTCAAGGTGGGTACCACGCCGGTGTGCAGGCGACCGTCGAGCACTCCAAGCTCAATATCGTTGGGTGGAATCATACGAATATTGATCTTTACTTCCGGGCCACGCTTCTTCAGCCCACTGAGAGCACTGGTGATATGCATTTCGGGTATGGTTACCAGGTTATCTGTTATGCCAATATTCAGCTCTCCTTTCAATCTGGAGTGCAAACCGTTCACTCGGGTACGAAATCCCTCTACCGAGGCCAGAAGCTGCAGGGTTGCCTGATACACTTCGGCACCTTCGTCGGTCAGCGAGAACCCGCTGCGGCCACGCTGGCAGAGCCGAAGGGACAGTCGTGTTTCAAGATCACTCATGGCCATGCTGATTGCTGCGCGGCTGATGTTCGCCTGAACTTCTGCCGCTGAGAAACCACCACACTCAACAACGGTTCGATAGATCCTGAGCAACCTCAGATCGGTATCACTTACCTGCCCGGATATCGCAGTGCTGCGACGTTTCATGCCACTTCTCCCTAATACCTGTTGTGGAGCAATCCCATAGTTAAGCAAATACTTACACAAAAATAAATACTTCTATATTTAACTTACCAAAAATCTATCCCATGGTGTATGCAAGCAATCACTGAACAACAACCCAAACTAGGGGGCAGCATGAATAATTTAGCGACTCAACTTGGTGCTGACAGCGAGAATGAACTCGCCGACAACCGGTTTGCCGGGCTAAGCCCCGAGCAACTCGATGCTTACTGGATGCCCTACACAAGCAACCGGCAATTCAAACGTGATCCGCGCCTCATCACCGCTGCCAAAGGTCACTACCTGACTGATGCTAACGGTCGTCAGATCCTTGATGGCCTCTCGGGGCTTTGGACCTGCGGCGCTGGTCATGGTCGACCTGAGATTGCAGAAGCTGTAAGCCGTCAACTGCAGGAGTTGGACTATGCTCCATCCTTCCAGCTAGGCCACCCAAAGGCCTTTGAACTGGCCCACCGTCTGCGTGAGCTCATGCCTGGAAACCTGAACAATGTGTTTTTCACAGGATCAGGTTCAGAAAGTGCCGACACGTCACTAAAAATTGCCCGGGCCTACTGGCGGAAAAATGGCAAGCCGACCAAGACCAAATTGATCGGCCGTGCAAAGGGCTATCATGGCGTTAACTTTGGTGGCTTCAGTGTGGGCGGTATCGGAGCGAACCGTACCATGTTTGGCCAAGGCATAGACGCTGATCATCTACCTCACACTCTTCTGAAAGAGAACGCCTTCACCCGGGGCATGCCGGAACACGGTGCCGAACGTGCAGATGATCTCCTGGAACTTATTGCCCTGCACGATGCTTCAAACATCGCCGCTGTGATCGTAGAGCCACTAGCAGGCTCCGCCGGAGTCATTCCGCCCCCCCGCGGTTACTTGAAACGCTTGCGCGAAATCTGCGACCAACATGATATTTTGCTGATTTTTGACGAAGTCATCACGGGCTTCGGGCGAATGGGCTCCATGTCAGGCGCAGAAGAGTTTGGCGTAATTCCAGACATGATGAACATTGCCAAACAGCTGACCAACGGTGCTGTGCCAATGGGGGCAGTGATTGTACAGAGCGAAATTTATCAGACCTTCATGGACCAAGGTGGGCACGACTACATGATGGAACTGCCCCATGGGTACACCTATTCAGGTCACCCTGTTGCTTGTGCAGCGGCCATGGCTGCCCTGGATGTGTTGGAGAAAGACAAGTTGATTGATCAGGTACGCGCAATCAGTCCCAAATTCGAGGACGCCTTGCACAGCCTGAAAGGTACACGTTATATCACTGACATTCGTAACTATGGTTTGGCAGGTGCCTTCCAGATAGAGAGCTACCCTGGCGAGCCGGCACGCCGCCCATACGAGATTGCCATGAAGTGCTGGGAGAAAGGGTTCTATGTGCGCTATGGCGGCGACTCGATTCAGCTTGGATTGCCCTTCACCATCACTGAACATGAAATTGACCGAGTGATTAACACCATAGGCGACGCTATCAACGAACTCGATTGATACCCAACACAATTTTTTGACGAGACCAAACAATGAAAACTATTGGACACCTGATTAACAGCAAGATCGTGACAACAGACGATCACACTCAAGACGTTTATAATCCATCGACCGGCGAAGTTGCCGCCAAGCTTAGCCTCGCACCAAAAGCGACCGTAGAAGAGGCCGTTGCGGCGGCACATGCGGCTTACCCGGCCTGGCGAAACACGCCTCCCTCCAAGCGCGCTCAGGTTATGTTTCGATTCAAGGAACTCCTTGAACAAAATGCCGACGAAATTTGCCGCCTTGTAGGTCAGGAACATGGGAAGATCGTTCATGATGCCATGGGCGAGCTTAGGCGAGGCATTGAAAACGTTGAGTATGCTTGCGGCACCCCAGAGTTACTCAAAGGCGAGTACAGCAAAAACGCAGGCCCCAATATCGACTCCTGGAGTGATTTCCAGCCACTGGGAGTTGTTGCTGGCATCACTCCCTTCAACTTCCCGATAATGGTGCCGCTATGGATGTACCCGATGGCAATCGCCTGTGGTAATACATTCGTACTCAAGCCTTCGGAGCGTGACCCATCTTCAGTGCTGTTCATTGCCGAACTGCTTCACGAAGCGGGCCTACCTGCCGGCGTTTTGAATGTTGTTAATGGCGATAAAGAAGCGGTAGACACCTTGCTGGATGATGACCGCGTTCAGGCAGTCAGCTTTGTTGGCTCAACCCCCATTGCTGAATATATCTACTCCCGCGCAAGTGCAAACGGCAAACGCTGTCAGGCCTTGGGTGGTGCCAAGAACCACGCTATCGTTATGCCGGATGCAGATCTGGATAATGCGATCAGTGCACTGACTGGTGCTGCGTTTGGCTCCTCGGGTGAACGTTGCATGGCGCTTTCGGTTGCTGTCGCAGTTGGTGATGAGATGGCAGATGCTCTGATCAACAAAATGAAAGCGCAGATGGAGAGCCTGAAAGTAGGGCCTTTCTCTGACGCCAAGAACGATTTTGGGCCAGTGATCACCAAGGCACACCAGGAAAAAGTTTGCGGATATATCAGCAGTGCGGAACAAGAAGGTGCAGATGTTGTCGTTGATGGTCGCAGTGTAGCTGTACCTGGCCACGAGAATGGATTTTATGTTGGGGGCACATTGATAGACCGCGTAACCCCGAACATGACTTGCTACCTTGAAGAAATCTTTGGCCCGGTTCTTTTGGTCATGCGTGTTAATACCATGGAAGAGGCAATGCAGCTGATCAACGACCACGAATACGGCAACGGCACCTGCATTTTCACTCGCGATGGCGAGGCTGCCCGCTATTTCAGTGACAACATACTGGTAGGCATGGTTGGCATCAACGTGCCCCTGCCCGTTCCGGTGTCTTACCATAGCTTTGGTGGCTGGAAACGTTCATTGTTCGGAGATCTTGGCGCATACGGCCCCGATTCAGTTCGCTTCTATACCCGGCGTAAAACGATTACCCAACGCTGGCCATCTGCAGGGGTTCGTGAAGGGACTCAGTTTGCCTTCCCTTCCTGACCTGCATAGAGCACGAACGCGACTGTAGTAGTCGCCTTCGATTGCTCTTTCGGCAAGTCCAAAAAAAAACCGCCGTGCTATACCAGCACAGCGGTTTTTTTCTTTCGGGACTTTCACTCCAAACCCGACTGTTACCTAGTCATCAAACGGGTGACGCAGTGTAATTGTCTCAACCCGGTCAGGGCCGGTGGAAATAATATCGATAGGCGCTTCAATCTGCTCTTCCAAAAAGTGAATATACGCCTTAGCGTTTTCCGGCAGCTCATCCAGGGAGGTCAACCCGAAGGTGCTTTCACTCCAGCCCGGCAAGTCTACATATATAGGCTCGATATCCTTGTAGCTGTCGCAGCCAATCGGTGGGCGGGTAATTTCACCTCTGGGCGTTTTGTAGCCACACACACTTTAACCGTCTCTAACCCATCAAGAACGTCCAGTTTAGTCAGGCAAATACCCGATACACTGTTGATCTGGATAGCGTGGCGCAGGGCCACCGCATCAAACCAACCGCAACGGCGAGAGCGGCCCGTTGTGGTACCAACCTCATTACCTTTAATGGCCAAATGCTCGCCCATCTCATCAAACAACTCTGTGGGGAACGGGCCCGCCCCAACACGGGTAGTGTAAGCCTTGGTAATACCCAGCACATAGTCCAGATACAGTGGGCCGAACCCGGAACCAGTTGCGGTACCACCGGCCGTGGTGTTAGACGAGGTTACGTACGGATAGGTTCCAAGATCTATGTCCAGCAAAGAGCCCTGAGCGCCCTCAAACATGATGTCGTCGCCGCGCTTGCGGTAGTCGTGCAGCAAGTCTGTTACGTCTGCGGCCATGGGGAGGATCTCCTCGCCCATCTGCTTCAGCTCTTCCAGAGCCGCATCTATATCTTCTGCTTCTTCCTTGAAGTACTGCGTGAGCACGAAGTTGTGATAAGACATGATCTCCCGCAGCTTCACCTCAAAGTCTGCCGGATTGTGCAGGTCCCCAAGACGAACGCCACGGCGAGAGGCTTTGTCTTCATACGCAGGGCCGATGCCGCGGCCAGTAGTGCCAATTTTATCAATACCTTTAGCGCGCTCGCGGGCCTGATCAATACGCACGTGGGTGCGCAGAATAAGCGGACACGCCAAGCTGATGCGCAGACGATCCCGAACCGCTACGCCTGAAGCTTCCAGCCCACGGACTTCTTTCAACAGGGCTTCCGGCGACAATACAACGCCGTTACCAATTAAACATTGAACGTTCTGACGGAGAATGCCAGAGGGAATCAGATGCAGAGCCGTTTTCTTGCCATCAATGACCAGCGTATGGCCCGCATTGTGCCCGCCCTGAAAACGCACCACCGCTGCGACCTTTTCAGTTAGCAGGTCGACGATCTTACCCTTGCCTTCATCACCCCATTGGGTGCCCAGCACAACAACGTTTTTACCCATGATTCTCTCTCAATGCGCACACGGTAAGGCGTGCGTCTTGCAAATTTGGCACATGTACCTGTATGAGTTTACTGACGTTAATCCAGTATCAACCCAGCTTCTGAATAACCCAATGGTCACCCTGTTTGACCAGCTTTCGGTCGCAGCCCCGGGTAGAGGGATTTACTCCGCTGTCTTCCGGCAAGGCCCGAACAACAGTGTCTGTCAGCCTCAGATCCGCGATGGCCCGCTCTAGCGCTACTTCACTCTGAGCGGGCGCCCACACCGCCTTGCGATTGTTGATCTGACGTTCGCCTAGTGTAACCAGAGCCCGTATATCCATGCTAAAGCCGGTGGCAGGGCGTGCCCTACCAAAATCACTGCCAATTGCATCGTACCGGCCACCCTTGGCAACGGAGTCGCCGTGGCCTGGCACATAAGCCGCAAACACCAAGCCCGTGTGATAGTTGTAACCGCGCAGCTCGCAGAAATCGAAACCGAAGCTGACTTCGGGATAGTCTCTCTCCAGCATCTGTGCAACCTGGTCTAACTGATCGAGGGCTGCATTCAGATTGTCGGAGGCACCGCTCAGTATTCTGCGCGCCTCAACCAGCGCTTCGGGGCCGCCGCTAACACGGGCAAGCTCCCGGAGACGGGCACCGGCAGAACCTGCCTGGCAATCGCCCAGAAGCTGATCCAGCTCAGGTACAGACTTGCGCGCCATGGCGTCAAAAATTTCAGCGTTTGTCTCCCGATCAAAGCCGGCCTCGCCAATCAGGCTTTCGTAGATAGACACATGGGCTAAGTCCAAGTGAACTTTTGGCAGCCCGGCAACACGCAAGGAAGCGAGCATCAGGCTGATAATTTCCAGATCTGCAGCTTCCGACGCGCTACCAAACAGTTCGCAGCCCGCCTGAATGGGCGTGCGCCCTGTCAGCATATGCTTTGGGCGGGTATGCAATACGTGCCCGGCATAGCACAGGCGTGTAATCCCTTCTTGCCCCAAAGTATGAGCGTCGATACGCGCTGCCTGAGGAGTCATATCAGCACGAACACCCATCATTCGTCCTGTCAGCTGATCAGTCAGCTTAAAGGTCTGCAGCTCCAGGTCGTGCCCGGTTCCTGTAAAAAGGGATTCGAGGTATTCGATAAGCGGTGGGATTACCAGTTGATAACCCCAGCGCTGGCAGGCATCCATTACATCCCGGCGCAGGGACTCTATCTGCCCGGCCAGTGGCGGTAAGATATCTTCCACCCCGTCCGGCAGCAACCAGCGATCAGATACTGTCATGAGATTCCGTTGTCCATCCGACACACCCCACTTTTGTTGCAGTGGAAGCGCGTAGGTTTTTAGGGTGACATTCGGGGAAGAAAAACCCGAACCAAAACCTGAGGGATTTTACACTGTTGGCAGGCACAAAAAAACCGGAATACCTGGGTATTCCGGTTTTTCGACATACAGAGCGAGTTTTAGCTTCCGCCCTTGGAGTCCTTCAGGAATCTCATGAATTCACTGTTGGCGTCAATAACCATGAGGTCGTCTTTGCCAGAAAATGTATTCCGATAGGCCTGGAGGCTGCGATAGAAGCTGTAGAACTCCGAGTTGGAGCCATAGGCTTCTGCGTATATTCTTGCCGCTTCACCGTCGCCTTCACCCCGGGTTTCTTCTGCGGATGCGAATGCTTCCGCCAAAGTCACGGTTTTCTGACGATCTGCGTCGGCGCGAATACCTTCCGCCAGCTCCCGGCCGCGTGAGCGGAATTCCTGAGCAAGCTTCTCACGCTCTGCCGCCATACGGCGATACACGTTTTCGCTCACCTGTCCGGGAAACTCTATGGCCTTGAGCCGGATATCTCTTACTTCGATACCAAACTCTTTCACAGACGTTTCATTCACCCGGTCACGTAGCGTGTGCATTAGCTGGTCACGCTGGCCAGACACCACTTCGTGCATGGTGCGCACACCAAATTCATCCCGCAGGCCGTTATCCACTCGGGATAACAGCAATGACTGGGCGCGCAATTCATCCCCGCCTGTGGCGCGGTAGAACTGATCCACATTACGAATCTTCCAGACAATGTAAGAATCTACATCCAGCGGCTTCTTTTCAACCGTCAGATACTGCCGCGAAGGCAGGTCCATGGTTAATATGCGGATGTCGAATTCGCGAACCTGATCAATGACCGGCACCTTGAAATGAATGCCTGCCTGGATATCGGTTTCAACCAACTCACCAAACCTGAGCATAACCCCACGATGGGTTTCCGGAATGATAAAAACGCTCGACATTACCAGCAGGACGACGATCAGGGCGCCTGCAAGGCCCACTACACCTTTAGGTCCCATGATTATCTACTCCTTCGTACATTAGTGTCCTGCCTGGTTCGCAGCTCCTGGATAACCTGGTCAGTTAAGGCTTGAACATCCATTTGGCCGCTACCGTCGGAAGACCCGCTTCCACCTCGCGCTGACCCACCCTGGGTAAGGCGGTCCAGAGGCAGATACATCATATTGCCGCTGCTTTCGGTGTCCACCAGAATCTTGCTGCTGTTGGATAACACAGTTTCCAGAGTCTGCAGGTACATACGCTCCCGGGTTACGGTCGGTGCCATTTGGTACACAGCAAGTAATTCGAGGAAACGAGCCGTTTCACCACGGGCGCGCTCGACAACTTCCTGTTTGTACGCGCTAGCTTCTTCAATCAGGCGCTGAGCCTGGCCGCGAGCTTCAGGAACAACTTTGTTGCGATAGGTTTCCGCTTCTTCCTTAACACGCTGCTCGTCTTCACGGGCGCGCTGAACTTCTCGGAAGGCATCCTGAACCGCTGCAGGCGGCTGGGTGCTTTCAACGTTAACGCGAACAATCTCAAGTCCCGTTCCGTATTCTTTCAAAAAGCCTTGAAGACGCTGCTCAACCCGAACCGCCAACTCGGCACGACCTTCCGTAAGCACGTCGTCCAAAGACGAACTGCCCACTTCATGACGCAATGCACTGTCGGTCGCAAACGCCAAAGCTTGGTTCGAATCACGAACGTTCAGCACGTATGCACGAGCCTCACCAACGCGGTATTGAACCTGCAGGTCAATCGTAACCAGGTTTTCATCCTGAGTTAGCATCTGGCCGCTTGATTTAGCGGTTCTTACACTGGTGACGCGCACCTGGGTGACATCGTCGATAAGTGGCACTTTAAATCTCAAACCGGGGCTTTCAGTTTTGGAATATTCACCAAACCTCAGCACCACCGCTCGTTCCTGCTCGTTTACCGTGTAGAACGACTGGAAGATTACATAACCCAAGACGAGAATGGCTGCCAGCGCGAGAATGGCACCAAAACTGCCAGCGAGGCCTGAACCACCGCTATTGCCATTACCATTGCTGCCGCCCGACTTTTTACCTTTGCCGCCCAGCATCTTATTAAGTTTATCGAGACCTTTTTTCAGTGCCTCATCAAGGTCTGGTGGTCCCTGATCATTCCCGCGACGACCACCACCATTTCCCCAGGGGTCATTGTCGTTGCGGTTTCCACCCGGTTCATTCCAGGCCATAATACTCTCCGTTCCTAACATGTCGAATGGCTGCAGATACTAGGGATTTATCATCGCCCCGGCAATAGCCGCTTAGGTTTCAGGTGCGCTCGGTGTCCAAGCGTACCGTTTCTTCACTCTTGCCAGCACGGCTCAGCAGCTGCAACCAGTCCCGGTGCTGAAGCCGGGTTTCGAGTACCGTTTCTCCGGTTTCCCGATGTTCTTCGCTGAGTACTGAACCCGCCTCGTGCAGGAGCGCCCGAAGCTTGCCATCTGCAGGCCCGAGCAAAACGAAATAGTGTACAACATCCTCGGCTAAACGCTCGACAATCGCATCATAGAGACCATCCAAGCCCTCACCGGACACGGCCGACACCCAGGCACGCACCGGAACGCCATCTTCGTTGCGTTCAACTCGGGGAATAAAGTTGTCCAGCAAGTCGATTTTATTAAACACCTGAAGTACAGGCGTCTCATCAGCACCGATTTCTGTCAGAACTTCTTCAACCTGTTCAATATTTTCATCACGCCGGCTGTCGTAACTATCGACAATATGCAGCAAAAGCGATGCTTCGGTCGTCTCTTGCAGCGTAGCACGAAATGCTTCAACCAACTTATGGGGTAAGTGCTTGATAAAACCTACGGTATCCGCCATTACGACCGGGCCGATATCTGGAAGTTCCAAACGTCGAAGGGTTGGATCCAGGGTTGCAAACAATTGATCCGCAGCATAAACGGATGAGGCAGTAATCCGATTGAACAGAGTGGACTTCCCGGCGTTAGTATAACCCACCAGAGAGACCGTCGGAATATCAGCACGTTTGCGGGCTCGGCGGCCTTGGTCGCGCTGTCGACGTACCTTACCCAGGCGCTTATGGATCGACTTGATGCGCTCACGCAGCAGTCTGCGGTCGGTTTCCAACTGGGTTTCACCGGGGCCACGCAAGCCAATACCGCCTTTTTGGCGCTCAAGGTGAGTCCAGCCGCGAACCAGGCGCGTTGACATGTGGTCAAGCTGAGCCAGCTCTACCTGCAGCTTACCCTCATGTGTCCGGGCCCGCTGTGCAAATATATCCAGTATGACACCCGTACGGTCAAGCACACGACACTTGAGTTCACGCTCAATGTTGCGTTCCTGGCTGGGGCTGAGGGCATGATTGAACAGGACGACATCTGCCTCATTCAGGCTGACAGCATCGCGGATTTCTTCAAGCTTACCTTCCCCCACAAAAAATCTTGGGCTGGGCTGCTTGCGAGACCCGGTTACAGTTCCAACTGCCTCAACTCCGGCAGAGGCCACCAGCTCCCGGAACTCATCCGGATCTTCAGAGCCGTCATGGGACGAAAAATCGATGTGGACGAGTATCGCTCGCTCACCTACATCTGGGCGTTCAAACAATGGGCATCAACTCCGAAACGGTCGGTTTTTAACGTCACAAAAACAAACACCCGCGACCATCAAAAGCCAAAGGCTCGTCAGGAACGCGGGTGGCAATACCGGAAATCCGGGCAACTCAGTCTTCAGGCTCATCCTCTCCTGCTGGGTTCTGCTGAGGAATGCGCACATTCCGGGCAGGTACGACAGTGGAGATCGCGTGCTTGTAGACCATCTGGCTGACAGTATTTTTCAGCAAAATCACAAATTGGTCAAAAGACTCTACCTGCCCTTGCAGTTTGATGCCGTTAACCAGAAAGATGGAAACCGGAATGCGTTCCTTGCGTAAGGCATTGAGGTAAGGGTCTTGTAACGAGTGCCCTTTTGACATGTGTATTCTCCTGTTTTTTAGTAAATGCAGATCGTCATTAATCAGTGCTAAATGTGGTGTGAAGTCTGACTTTTTTCAAGGCTGCTTCAACGATAAACCCGTCTTCGCTATTCAGCCAGTTCAAATCAGACCACTTCCGAAGCCATGTGAGCTGCCGCTTGGCTAGCTGACGCGTGGCCGCAACGCCTTTGCTTACAAATGTGTCATAATCGTCAACACCGGCCAGATAACTCCAAGCCTGACGATAACCAACACAGCGCATGGAAGGCAGATCAGGGTGCAAGTCACCTCGGCTCATCAGGGCCCGAGCTTCGTCCAGAAACCCGGCTTCCAGCATGCTCAAAAAGCGCCGCTGTATCCTGTCGTGAAGCACAACCCTCTCGGGAGGCACCATGGCAAGCTGCGTTACAGTATACGGAAGCGATGAAGTTTCGTCTGCCTGCCATTGAGTATAGTAGGTGTAATCCTCAATACTGTGGCGGTCTACCCCTTGCGGCTGCGGCTGACTGCCATCCGCCTCCCAAAAAGCGGAAATTGGCCTACCGGTTAGGCGAATAACCTCCAGAGCCCTCAGCAGCCGCTGACGATTATGCGGGTGAATAAGCGTTGCCGCTACCGGATCCCTCGCCTGCAACTCCTCGTACATCGCAGGCCACCCAAGCCGATCAGCCTCTGCCTCAAGGGTTTTGCGAAGTTCCGGACTGGCTGCGGGCAACCCAGACATACCATGCAGCAGAGCCTTGAAGTACATCATGGTACCGCCCACGAGCAACGGGATGCGCCCGGCACGGGAAATCCTGCCCATTTCAGCCAGCGCATCCCGGCGAAAATCGGCAGCAGAATAGGTTTCGGCCGGGTCGCAAATGTTAATCAGCCGATGAGGAGCCCGAGCCAGCTCCTCAGCTGAAGGCTTGGCTGTGCCTATATCCATTCCCCGATAAATCATGGCCGAGTCAACGCTGACAATGTCGCAAGGCAGCTGATCGCAAAGCGCCATGGCCAGATCTGTCTTGCCAGAGGCCGTGGGGCCCATCAAAAAGATGGCGGGCGGCTTTGGCGCTTGGGACACTCTTGATGGCAACCTAGCGCCCTCGCAGAAACAATTTATCCAGCTCAGCCAGCGTGACAATTGTCCAGGTTGGGCGCCCGTGGTTGCACTGACCACTTCTCTCTGTCGCTTCCATATCCCGCAGCAGAGAGTTCATTTCCGGTATGGTCAGTTGCCGGTTTGCCCGCACCGAGCCGTGGCAAGCCATGGTTCCCAAAAGTTCATGAGTAACGGCTTCAACCCGGTCACTTTGGCCGTGCTCAATCAGATCAGACAGAACATCCCGCACCAACTGTTCAGTATCGGCTCCTCGCAGCAAAGCGGGCACTTGCCGAATGGCCAGAGTTTCGGGCCCTATACGCTCTATTTGCAGCCCAAGCTGCTGCAGATCTTCTCCATGGGTTTCTGCCAACGCCGCCTCTTTCTGGCTGACCGCAAGAGACAGGGGAACCAACAACGGCTGACTTTTAAGATCTTGTTCCGCCAACGCACGCTTCATTCGCTCATAGGTGATGCGCTCGTGAGCCGCATGCATATCCACGACGATCATCCCTGCGCTGCCCTGGGCCAACACGTAAATACCGTGCAACTGGGCAATGGCATACCCCAGAGGCGGCTCTTCGTTGTTGCCTGTGCTAGCCGATTGATCCAGAGGCATGGCCGCCGTGCCGCCAAATGAGGCAGGCTCTTGCGGGGTACTGACTCCACCGCCACCAAGGGACTGATAAAAAGCCATCTGATCGCTGGCCTGCCAGTTCTGCTGTGGCGCAGCCTGCCCTCCGAACCCCGCTGCCGGAGCTTGGCCTCCGTACGACGGTACCGCAGGCTGCCCGCTCCAGGGCTGGTGTTGGGTAGGCACTGTTTCGGCGGACTGCGCGCCTTCCTGAGCCGCAGTCTCGCGACCGAAAGACTGGGCCATTGCGCCGCGAAAATGATCGTCCGGGCGCACGTCAGCCAGCGCTTTGTGCAGCGTGCGAAAGATAAAATCATGCACCAGGCGACCGTCGCGGAAGCGCACTTCGTGCTTGGTCGGGTGCACGTTTACATCAACCGTGGCCGGGTCTACCTCAAGGTAAAGAACAAACGCCGGGTGGCGGTTGTTGTAAAGCACATCGCGGTAGGCCTGGCGCACAGCGTGAGCAACCAACCGGTCGCGAATCACACGGCCGTTGACAAAGAAGTACTGCAAATCGGCTTGGCTGCGAGAGAAAGTGGGCAAGGCAACCCAGCCCCACAAGCGCAAACCCGTGGCTTCTGCATCAATAACCACCGCATTGTCGATAAACTTTTGCCCGCAAAGAGATCCAATACGGCGCTCTCTGTCGAGCATGGATTCCGCTGGCCGAAGATTTTGAACAACCTTCTGGTTATGGCGCAAGGTAAAGCCTGCATCAAACCGACTGAGTGCCTGGCGACGCACGCACTCTTCCACATGGTTGAATTCGGTTTTTTCGGCGCGCAGAAATTTGCGTCGGGCAGGGGTATTAAAAAACAGATCCCGGACTTCAACGGTGGTGCCCACGGGGTGCGCAGCAGGTGAGATTCGTGCATCCATGTCACGCCCCTCCACTTCCACTCGAGACGCCGCCTCCTGCTCCTGCGTGCGAGAGGTCAGTGTAAGGCGGGACACAGAGCTGATACTGGCAAGGGCCTCACCCCTGAAACCCAGGGACGCGACCGACTCAAGGTCGTCAAGGCTGACAATTTTGCTGGTGGCGTGGCGACTGAGCGCCAGAGGCAGATCGCTTTCAGCAATGCCGCTGCCGTCATCACGCACTCGGATAAGCTTTACGCCACCCTGTTCCACTTCAATATCAACGCGGTCAGAGCCCGCATCGAGCGCGTTTTCAACCAGTTCTTTAACAACAGATGCAGGTCGCTCAACCACCTCACCTGCGGCGATTTGGTTTGCCAGCCGCGGCGAGAGCAATCGGATGGAGGGCATGTTTCGGAGCTACCTCTTGGTCAGGATGAGGGAATACGAATGGTTTGCCCTACCATAACACGGTCGTCCCTCAGGCCGTTAAACTGCATTAGCTCGCTCACGGTTGTCTGGTTTTCCCGTGCCACCCCAGAGAGGGTGTCGCCGCTTTGAACCTGATACCTGCCAACGCGCCCGCCACCCTGGCGGTTCTTTTTCTGCCATGCCAACAAGGTGCCCGGCGGCGGCGTCTTTTGGAAGTACTCATCGATGCCCTTCATGATGGCGCCAGCGAGCTTGCTTCGGTACCAGTCCGTAGAGAGGTTTTTCTCTTCCTGTGGGTTGGATATAAAACCCGCCTCTACAAGGATAGAAGGAATATCCGGTGATTTAAGAACCGCAAAGGCAGCCTGCTCCACACCCGGCTTGTGCAAATGTGCCACGCCGTTGAGCTTGCCCAATATGGAACTACCCACGCCCAGGCTGGCGTTAATGCTGGCGGTCATGGACAGATCGAGCAACACACCGGCCAACATGTCGTCCCGACCATCCAGCGATACGCCACCCGTGCCGCCTATGAGGTCAGACCGATTTTCACTCTGAGCCAACCAGCGCGCGGTTTCACTGGTGGCGCCGCGCTGAGAAAGCGCAAACACAGAAGCACCCTTGGGTTGGGGCGTACGGAACGCGTCCGCATGCACAGACACAAACAAGTCGGCGCTGTATTTACGGGCTAGAATGGTGCGATTCCGCAAGCCTATGTAATAGTCTCCGGTACGGGTGAGCTTGGCAACATAGCCTGGCTGCTTGTTAACCATATCCGCCAGAATGTGAGCCATCTTAAGAACCACATCTTTTTCGCGGGTGCCTCGGGGACCTATGGCGCCAGGGTCTTCGCCACCGTGGCCCGCATCGATAACCACAATGACATCGCGCTTGCCAGCTGAGTCGTGAGTCACCGTTGGCTTTGTCGCTTTTTCCAGGCGACTGCCACCCTCATCAATAAGATCCAAAACCAGGCGGTGACCATACTGCTGGTTGGGCTCAAGCTGGAAGCTCCGAGGCTTGATGTCGCCAGCAAGATCAAGAACCACCCTCAGGTCCGTGCCGTTGCGTGGCGCACTGCGGATTCGGCGGACAGGGCTGCCAGACAGATCCAGCTTGCCAAAGTCTGTTTTCAAGCGTGTGTTTTTGAGATCAATCACTAGGCGCGAGGGGTTACTCAACGCAAACATGTTGTGATCGACCTTGCCTGCCGTATCCAGCACCAAGCGGGTATGATCCGGAGCTGGCCATATCCGAATGCCCTCCACCTGAGTGCCTGCGTGCGCCTGCATGGCCACAGCCAGCAGGCACACAGGCACCAGCGCCACAAATGTGTTCATTATTAACTTGAGTCTGTTCATACAACTTGCCTGTTTATTCGGTTTTGACCTGTTAATGGCCTGGCCCGATTCGTTCCAATTCGTTCAAAAGTGATACACCTTGTTCAGAGCCTGCCCGCACAACAGCTGAGCGGCCCTCGCCTGATGCTCAAGATGAATTTCCAAATCCGCTTGCGGCAGCAGGCCTTTGCCTCGCTCGGGCCACTCAATAAGACAAATACTCTCGCCGTTGAAATAATCTCGAATACCCATATATTCCAACTCCTCGGGATCACCTAGCCGGTAAAGGTCAAAGTGATAGGCCGGTAGTATCAGGTCTTCATAAGGCTCAACCAGGGTATAGGTTGGGCTTTTGACGGCGCCCTTGTGCCCAAGACCTTTTATAACGCCGCGGCTAAGCGTGGTTTTACCCATTCCGAGGTCGCCTTCAAGAAACACGATCAGCCCTTGGCTCGATTGTTTGGCCAGGCGGGCCAGCTTATTGCCCAGCTCTTCGGTCTCAGCCTCGCCTTCCAGAAAGAATCTGCGCTCATTCCCGACGATGCTCACTTCTCCCCCTTGCGGCAATTGCTAGCCGGTTCGGCCTCCCGGAACACCTGGGGCAATGCGTCAATTACGTCGGTGGGTATCAACCCCATGTATCCTTTGTCGACGGAGGCTCGGTTCGCAGCTTCAAGATGCGCAACTGCACCCATTGCAGCGGCTTTAGCAGGTGATTCGACCATCTGGGCATACAATGCACCGATGATTCCCGATAACACATCGCCCATGCCGCCTGTTGCCATGCCCGGGTTGCTGCCACCGGCAATATCCACCGTAGCCTCGCCAGATGCGATAATGGTTCCTGCGCCTTTGAGCAAGATCACGCCACCGTATAGGGACTGCAGCTTGTTGGCTGCGGCCAGGCGATCAGCTTCTATCTCGGGAACCAGGAAATTCAGCAGACCGGCAGCCTCCCCCGGGTGCGGTGTCAGAATCTGGTTATGCGCAGGCACAGCTACTCGCGACGAAAGCAGGTTCAGGGCGTCTGCATCCAAAACACGTGGTTTGCCGCTTTCTACCACCTGCTGCAGCATCTGTTGCCCCCAGGAACTCTGCCCAACACCCGGCCCGCACACCACAACCGTTGCGGCATTCAGCAGCGGCGGCAGTTCTGAGCCGTGAATCAGGCCGTGGACCATAACCGACGGGCACCGCGCCAAGGCGGCCGTCACATGTTCTGGCCGCGTGGCCAGTGAAACCAGCCCCGCCCCGGAGCGCGCTGCTGCTTCTGCCGCTAACAGGCCAGCACCGCCAAACCCCCGATCCCCGGCGACCACCAGAACATGGCCAAACTGCCCTTTGTGGGCATTCGCTGGGCGCTTAGGCAACCAATTCCTAGCAACCTCCCAGCGCCTAAGCACGGCTACCGGGCTCTCCCCGCTCTCTGCCACGCCAGCCCCCACATCAAGTGACTCAAAAATCACCTCGCCACACACCGCAGCGCCCTGCCCGGTATACAGCCCGGCCTTACGAGCAATAAACGTAACGGTTAGGGTGGCCTGAACCACCTCACCTACAACTGCCCCCGTAGTGGCGTTGAGACCGGATGGTACATCAACCGCTAGCACTGGAAGCTCGGAGCGATTGCAACATGCAATCACACCTGCAAACGGCTCTCTGGGTGCGCCAGAAGCGCCGGTGCCGAGCATTGCATCTACAACCAGGCCTGCTTTTGCGAATGCAGAGGCCAACTCCGACTCACTGATGTCCGCCAGCTCGCGCACCTTTACACCATCCGCAACCGCTTTTTGCCAGGCACTGAATGCATCACCACTGAGTTTTTCCGTGGAGGAAACCGCAATGCAGTCAACTGCCAAGCCGTGACGCACGGCATTCGCCGCCATCAAATACCCATCGCCGCCGTTATTGCCAGCGCACAGAGAACCAGCAAAGGTTCCACACCGGGCCAGCGCACAACCAATCGACGAAAGGCAGCACGAGCGGCAGATTGCATCAGTTCAAACCCGTCAATACCCTGCTGCTCGATGACATATTGATCAATACGGCGCACAGAATCGGCGGAAAACAGCGCATCTGGTAAACTGCCTCCAGCATGCTGTGGCATGAGCCTTTGCTCCCGTTACAGAAACCGGTTTAAGAAAATTGGCCAGCTATCTGTAAAGCATAGCAAAATCGCAGAAAAGGTCATAACTTAATCAAATTAAATATCCGTACACCCTCTTTCGGCATGGCGGATACAACAGCGGCATTTATGAGCACCACCGAAACTGACACACTTCCATCACCAGAACTGGCTGATTTGCCAGCACTTATCCGGCAGTGGGCCAAAGAGCACGGGTTCTCGGATGCTGGCATCACCACGGCGGATACGGGCGAGCACGCAAAGCACCTGCAGGACTGGCTGGACAAGGGATACCAGGGCAATATGGCATATATGGCCCATCACGGGGACAAACGCTACACCCCAAGCTCTCTGGTGCCCGGAACCACCCGCGTTATCTCAGTGCGCATGGACTACATGCCCACACCCGACAGCCCAAAAGAAGCGCTTACTAACCGGGAGAACGCTTATATCACCCGTTACGCCCTTGGCCGCGACTATCACAAACTGATTCGCAAGCGGCTAGCCTCTCTGGCGAAGAAAATTGACGCAGCGGTGAGCGGTTACGACTACCGCGCCTTTGTAGATAGCGCGCCTGTACTGGAACGTGCCTTGGCGCAAAGGGCTGGGCTGGGCTGGATCGGCAAAAACAATATGTTGATCCACCCGAAAGCAGGGTCGTTTTTTTTCCTGGGTGAGATATTCACCAGTGCACCTTTGCCGGTAGATCCGGCTTTTAACACCGATCATTGCGGCAGCTGCTCGGCCTGCCTTGACCTATGCCCAACCGATGCGTTCGTAGGGCCGCATAAACTAGATGCCCGACGCTGCATCAGCTACCTCACCATTGAGTTGAAAGACAGCATCCCGGAGGAGTTGCGCTCGCTGATGGGCAACCGGGTGTTTGGGTGCGACGATTGCCAGCTTGTATGCCCTTGGCAAAAGTTCCAAAAGCCCACCGCCGAGGACGATTTTCAACCCAGGCATGGCCTGGATAACAGCTCGCTGGCAGAGCTGTTTTTATGGACTGAGGCGCAGTTTTTGAAGCGGACAGAGGGATCGGCGATTCGGCGTACCGGGTACGAAGGCTGGTTGCGAAATCTGGCGGTGGGGTTGGGCAATGCGCCCTCGACCATTCCGGTAATTGAAGCCCTTAAAAAGCGCGCGGACTATCCGTCTGATATGGTCCGCGAGCACGTTCAGTGGGCTTTGGCGCAGCACGGCCTATAACTTGAAGAAGTGTTCCCGGTAATGGCGCAGTTCGTTAATAGAGTCGCGTATGTCGTCCAGGGCCAGGTGGCTACCCTTCTTTTTAACGCCATCCAGTACATCTGGGCGCCAGCGGCGGGCAAGCTCTTTTACAGTAGAGACGTCCAGGTTGCGGTAGTGGAAGAAATCTTCCAGCTCGGGCATGTACTTCACGAGGAAGCGGCGATCCTGGCCAATGCTGTTCCCGCACAGGGGAGAGGTGCCTTTTTCCATATGCTCTTTGAGGAAAGCGATGGTCTGTTGTTCGGCTTCGGCTTCCGTAACCTTGCTTTCCTGAACGCGCTTGGTCAGGCCGCTTTCACCGTGGGTTTTGGTGCACCATTCGTCCATGGCCTCCATCAGGCCGTCAGGTTGGTTAATTGCGACAACCGGGCCCTCTGCCACCAGGTTCAGTTCTGAATCAGTGATGATGGTGGCCATCTCGATGATGCGCTCATGTTCCGGATCCAGGCCGGTCATTTCCAGATCAATCCAAACCAGGTAGTTACCTGCTGACATTTTATTTCCCTCAAGCCGAACATTCATTATTCCCGTATGATGGCACAGCAACGTCACAACTTTCATCCGTGTTAACTGAGACCCTATGGCAAAACGGCAACTGAACAAGCAACAGCAATTCCGGATCAAGAAGGTTCAGGAGGAGCGTGCGACCCGCGCAGCTCGCAAGGAAAAGTCGGTTCAGGCGCAAGCGGATGCCGGTGAACTGGGGCCTGAGCAACAAGGGCTGATCATTGCTCACTATGGGCAACAGCTTGATGTAGAGGCTCTGGAGGGTGAGCGCCAGGGTGACGTGGTGCGCTGCTTTGTTCGGGCGAATATCGACAGCCTGGTGACGGGCGACCGAGTTGTCTGGCGGCCTGGAAAGAATGAAACGGGTGTGATCGTTGCCCGCTGTGAGCGTGATAATTTGCTGCAGCGGCCGGATAACTTTGGTGCGGTAAAGCCAGTAGCGGCAAATATTGATCACATTATTTTGGTGATTGCGCCGGAGCCGGAGCCCCATGACAACTTGATTGATCGGTACCTGGTGGCCTCTGAGACCACAGATATTCCGGCGGTTATTCTTTTGAACAAGACGGATTTGATCACCGATCGCAATCGCCAGCAGATTGACGCTTTACTGGCGCGCTATGTGGCGCTGGGCTATGAGATTGTTCGCACGTCGGCCGTGCAGTTCAATGGGGGACCTTCGCCAGAGGTTGAGGCCTTGGTGAAAGGCAAAACCAGCGCATTTGTAGGCCAGTCGGGGGTTGGTAAATCTTCGATTATTCAAACTCTGATGCCAGATGAAGCGATTCGCGTGGGCGCGGTTTCTGAAAGCACCGGTAAAGGCATTCATACCACCACAACTGCGAAGCTCTTCCACTTGCCCATGGGCGGTGATTTGATTGACTCACCGGGTATCCGGGAGTTTGGCCTTTGGCATATGACGCCGCAAGAAATCGAATACGGTTTTCGTGAGATTCGTGAAGTGATCGGCTACTGCAAGTTCCGCAACTGCAGGCACATGGGTGACCCAGGTTGCGCCATTGATGCTGCAGCAGAGGCAGGAGCGCTCAGCCCGGAACGGTTGCGAAGCTTTCACCGTATTCTTCAGGACATGGCAGAGCAGCAGGCTCGGGGACTAAAAGCGAACTGATACGAGGCTACCCAGCGGGCTACCAGCTCAGCTCACCTGGCGCGGGTTCGGTTTTTTCTTCCTGCCATTCGCCACTCTCCAGCTTTTCCATGGCCTCTGCCTGCTCCTCTTCCGAGGGAACTGTGAGGTCAATCAGCGGAGCGCCTTTGGCACTGGCACTGTTGTGAATGCTGTTCACCGTTTTCTTGTTGAGGACGATGATGGAGATCCGGCGGTTTACCGGCGCACTCGGTTCGTCCTGGTCAAACAATATAGAGTCACTCAGCCCCACTACTCGCGCAATTTGTTGGGCACGCACACCACCAGCAACCAGTGCACGGCGAGCAGTGTTAGCGCGATCTGCTGAGAGCTCCCAGTTCGTGTAACCGGGGCGACCACCGAAGGGTGTGGCATCTGTATGGCCGGTAATGCTGAGCTTGTTATCTACTGAACCAAGGGTTTTTGCCAGCTCGAACAAGATTTCCTGCGAGTAGTACTTTAGCTCCGCCTTACCACTATCAAACATCGGGCGCCCAGAGCGATCGACGATCTGAATGCGCAACCCTTCATTCGTAATATCAATCAATAGCTGGTCCTTGAACTCCTGCAACGTTTCGTTTTCGTCAATTCGCTGCTTAAGCTCTTCAAACAGCTCTTCCATGCGCTGCTGCTCAAGGGTTTCGGACAACGTATCAACGACATCCTCACTGATCGCCACCGGGCTTTGCTCTATATCGGGGCTTGCCTCGTTGATTACGGATGCGCTTCCTTCGAGATCTACCGGGTTGGGTGACCCGCCTTCTGTGAAGCCAACAGGGTCGCGAAAGTAACCTTCTACCGCCTTTATCTGCTCCGGCGTTGCGGTTGCAGTGAGCCAAAGCACAAGAAAGAACGCCATCATCGCTGTTGCAAAGTCTGCAAAAGCAACTTTCCACGAACCACCGTGGTGGCCCGCGACAATGACTTTTTTCCGTTTGATGATTATCGGCCGCTGTTCCACAAATTTGCTCCGGGTTCAGGCTGCGCTATTTGGCGCGCACGTGATCATTCAGTTCCTGAAAGCCAGGCCGCTTGTCCGTGGGTAGCGCCTTGCGGCCAAACTCTATGGCCATCTGCGGAGCCTGACCTGAAACCGTGGCAACGATGGCGGATTTAACGCACTCGTATGCTTTAAGTTCATATTTTGCGGCATGCTCCATGGCGATGGAGGTGGGACCAACAAAGCCATAACCCATCCAAATGCCCAAGAAGGTCCCCACCAGAGCTGCGGCCACACTGAGACCAATACGCTCAGGACCTTCGCTCAGGAAGTTCATGGTAATCACAATGCCAAGTACCGCCGCCACAATGCCCAGCCCCGGCAGAGCGTCTGCAATTTTGTTCACGGCATGGGCGGGCTCTTCGAGTTCGTGCTGACGACTGTCAATTTCATTTTCCATCATGCCTTCCAGCTCATGGGTCGCCATGTTCCCTGCGCTGATGATGCGCAGGTAGTCGGTAATAAAATCGAGCAACGTTTTTGATTTCATAATGGCCGGGTAGCGGCTGAATATTTCGCTGGATTCCGGGTTATCAATATCTTCCTCTATGGACATAACGCCCTGCTTGCGGGATTTATCGAAAATCTCGTACAGCAGGCTCAGCAAATCCATGTAGTAGGACTTATTGAACGGCGACCCAGTCAGCAAACGCAAGATGCCGGAGAACACTTCTTTAATCATGTGCAGCGGGTTAGCAATGATGAAGGAGCCAATGGCTGCACCAAAGATGATGAGGAGCTCGGTAGGCTGCCACAGCACCATAAGATGCCCGCCATGTAGCATGTAGCCACCCAGAACGCTGGCAACAACTATAACTGCGCCAATAATAAGTAACATGGGGAGAATATAAGCCTTTATCTTGAGGTTATCGGCCGGCGCCGGATACGATCACGGATTTTTCTGCCCAGATCATAGCAAGCCCCTGCGGTATCCGCGAAGCTGTGAAACAATTTCTATACATACCTGCGTCTGCGCAACACTCTTACAACGCTATTTTTGGTAAACTTCGTGCCTTTGAGCACAGAGGGTCTCATTTAATGTTCGACAAGCTGTTTATTCTGAGTCAGTACGTCACTCCGCAGCTTGCGGTTTCCCGCGCAGCCGGCCGTTTGGCAGATAATGATCGCACTCCTGCGCTCAAAAACCGGGTAGTAAAGTGGTTTATTAAGCGCTACGGCGTAGATATGAGCGAAGCCGCAGAACCGGATCCCACCACTTACTCCAGTTTTAACGCATTTTTTACCCGGGCGCTTAAACCAGGCATTCGCCCTGTTGCCGAAGGAGAAAAAACCTTAGTAAGCCCGGTAGACGGCGCAATTAGCCAGATTGGGCGGATAGCTGGCGATCGCGTTTTTCAGGCCAAGGGGCAGTCTTTCAGCCTGTTAGAGTTGCTTGGGGGTGACTCCCGCCTGGCAGAGGCTTTCTCAGAAGGCGAATTTTCTACTATTTATCTTTCGCCCAAGGACTATCACCGCATCCATATGCCTATGGCGGGCAAGCTACGGGAGATGATTTATGTTCCGGGTAAGTTGTTTTCAGTGAATCCGGTCACGGCCGAAAATGTACCGAATTTATTTGCTCGAAATGAGCGGGTTGTTTGTATTTTTGATACTGCCGCTGGCCCTATGGCGTTGGTTCTTGTGGGCGCGATGATTGTGGGTAGTGTTGAGACGCCTTGGGCCGGGGTTGTGGCGCCTAACAGCAGTGGCGTGAAGGCGATTACCTATGAGGGCGAGAGCGCTATTTCGTTTGCCAAAGGCGAGGAGATGGGGCGTTTTCGGCTGGGCTCCACCGTGGTCATGGTTATGCCTAAGGGTAGCGTTAGCTGGAATGCTGAGCAGGCAGCGGGAAAGTTGGTCCGCATGGGTGAGGCGTTTGGGCAAGTTGAGAGCTAAACCTTTACGCTCTCTCTAGTGGAAATGTCAGGACATCTGCGATGTTGCGGGTGCCCATTTTCAACATCAGCAGGCGATCAAGACCCAGAGCCACGCCGGCGCAGTCTGGTAATCCGTGCTCTATTGCGGCCAAGAAGGCTCCATCAATTCCCGTTTCAGGTTTTCCAGCATCGGCTCTCAGGCAGTTGTCTGCCTCGAAACGGGCGCGCTGTTCGCATGCGTTGGTAAGCTCCCAATAGCCGTTACATAACTCCAGACCGTCGATATAAAGCTCGAAGCGATGAGCTACGTCGAAGCCGTCAACGTTGGAGGTTCTGGCCAGGGAGGCTTGGGACGCTGGGTATTGGTTAATGAATACCGGGGTTTCGGTGCCTAGATTGGGCTCGACGGCAAAGCTCATTAGCAGATCCAGGCAGCCGTCGCGGCTGAGATCTTCCAACTGCTCGGGTTCCAGCCATTGTTGGCAGCGTTGGCGTAGGTCTTCATCAGGGATGATAAATGGGTCTATGCCGGCCCAGTCGAGCATTGCCTGGCGATAGCTTATAGTTTTAGGCCTTGGGCAGTTTAGCCAGCTGCACACCAAGTCCGCGACTTCTGCCATCAAGGCTTCGTCGTCAAAGCCTATGCGGTACCACTCCAGCATGGAAAACTCTGGGTTGTGGCGGCGGCCGCGTTCGCCGTTGCGGAACACTTTTGAGATTTGGTAGATCGACCCCACACTAGCAGCCAGCAGTCGCTTCATGTGGTATTCGGGGGAGGTTTGTAGCCAGCCGCCTTCAACACCTTGAGCACTCACCTGCGCGAATATGCCATCGAGGTTAGGATCGGTTACGCCGCAGCGGCCAAGTACGGGAGTTTCAACTTCCAGTACATCCCGTTGCGAAAAAAAGCCGCGCACAAAGGCTGATTGTTGTGCACGGCATTTCAGAGCTGCCCGGGCGGCAGTTGGCTGCCAGTCAGGCTGGTTTTTCATATCAGAATCAGCTGCTTTTAACCCGGTTTACGTAGTCCCCGGAACGGGTATCCACTTTGAGCACTTCGCCAATGGTGATAAACAAGGGCACACTCACAACGGCTCCGGTAGACAGCGTGGCGGGCTTGGAGCCACCCTGTGCGGTGTCGCCTTTCATGCCTGGGTCGGTTTCAACCACTTCCAGCTCAACAAAGTTGGGCGGGGTTACAGTCAAGGGCGCACCGTTGTATAGGGTTACGGTATAAACGTCTTGCTCTTTTAGCCACTTGAGCGCATCGCTAACGGCCTTTGCATCGGCAGGGTACTGCTCGAAGGAACCGTCGGTAAGCATGAAATGCCAAAATTCACCGTCGGTGTAGAGATATTCCATGTCTTGTTCAACAACGTCTGCCGCTTCCAGGCTTTCGCCAGATTTGAAGGTACGTTCCCACTGCCGGTTGTTCATCAGGTTGCGTAGCTTAACGCGGTTAAACGCTTGGCCTTTACCTGGTTTCACGAACTCGTTTTCGAGCATGATACAAGGGTCGCCATCCAGCAATACCTTGAGACCGCTACGAAATTCGTTGGTAGAATATGAAGCCATGAAATGTTCACCTGCCAAATTGCTGTTTAAAATTCAAAGGAAGCTATGATACAGCGAAGCCCTGCCTATATAGAAGCCCAGCTTTCAGACGATGATAACCGGAGCTGGCAACAACTGCTTTCTGGCTCCATCACGTCGCCCAAAGAACTGCTGGCACGGCTGGATCTGCCGGCTGACAGTTGGCTGCCCGGTGCAGAAGAGGGGCACAAGCTGTTTCAGGTAAGGGTTCCCGAGCCTTTTTTGGCTCGTATGGAAAAAGGAAACCCGGCAGACCCGCTGTTACGACAGGTACTGCCTGTATACCTCGAAACCCATTCGGCAGACGGGTTTGTGGCCGACCCGCTAGAAGAAAGCGGCGCCATTCAAACAACAGGCCTTATTCAGAAGTATCGCAGCCGTGCCCTACTAATGGTAACCGGCCAGTGTGCGATTAACTGTCGCTACTGTTTTCGCCGGCACTTTCCGTACGATGAACAACGCTTGAGCCCTACCGACCGACAAAAGGTGTTAGACACCCTCGCGGCAAGTCCGGAAATCAACGAAGTTATTTTCAGCGGCGGCGACCCGTTAGCAGCCAGTGACCAACTGCTGTCCCAGTGGGCCTCTTCCATTAGCAGCATTCCTCATATCCGCAGAATACGCCTGCACACCCGCCTTCCAGTGGTGATACCACAGCGAGTGTGTGATGCATTGCTCAAGTGGATCAGCAACACACAGGTGCCGGTTGTGATGGTTTTGCACATCAATCACCCGGCAGAGATTGATAACCCAACCCGCCAGGCTTTAAGTCTTCTCCGATCAGCGGGCGTAACACTGCTTAACCAGAGTGTAATTCTCAGGGGCATCAATGATCATGCGGATGTACTCGAGAACCTGAGCGAGGCACTGTTTGATGCCGGCGTTCTGCCTACTACCTTCATGCATTTGATCCAGTTTCTGGCGCTCAGCATTTTGATGTTCCTGACGAGGAAGCCCGACGACTGATCCACGAGCTGCTATCGAGGCTACCAGGGTTTCTGGTGCCTCGACTGGTTCGCGAAATTCCGGGTAAGCCGGCAAAAACACCTATCGACCTGTTCTCAACAGACTTTTAAAGACAATTTAGCCAAACTGGCCCGTAATCACATGTCAAACATTGTCAACAAACGAATTTCCGCTTTCCTACACTGGCTTGCTATTTTAAAGTCCAGTAACGTCTAGTTTGTAAAAATATGTATTTTCGGCGTTTTCCCGATCAACTGGCGTACTGCAGTGCGTATGAGTTGGACAGGATAAGTGTTTCCGAAATACGAAACGTTGTTCTGATATTGGCGCATATTCATGGAAGGCACGATCCTCAAACCAGATCTCCGTGTTCCCGAGCAAAAAACGGCAAGTCTGTCTTTTTGCGATACAACGCCAAAGGCGTTCAGGTCGTGGACCAAACAGCTTCCCATGGCCAATATTGGTGAAGTGTCGCGCCAGCTCTATCACGCGATCATTGAGCTCAACCAACTGTTTCTTGCGCCCCAAAACCGCCTGCAATTCCTTGAACTGATTCGCGAAAAAATCCACTTTGTGTGCAATGAGCTCTCACGCCATTACCTGGGGCTTGCGGTCGCCTTACCTGAGAAGCAACGCAAAATTGCCAACCTGTCTCAGGCGCTCCAATTGCACCTCGCCAGTGGCTACAAGCTATGTCTGTTAGAGGCTCTGGACGATAGCGGGCTGGATAAAAACCGGAAGCTAGTTGCCACAGCCATTCACCGGGCCACGTCGGAACTTGCCTCGACCATTTTGCGCTCTCATCAACTCTATTGCCCGAGCCCGGCTCAAAGCTGGCTGGAATGTCATCGCATGTTCCGGTTTGCGCACCGCAACAAACTGTCCGAGGTCGCGGTAGAAGACAGCAGCTTAAAACAAAGGCAGTCCAGCACTGTCGCGGACAGTTACAAGCGCCTGCTTCTGCTGGGTTGTGCCAGACCCAACCAGCTCAGGCAATCGGAACTGCTTCAGGCTTATGACCTGCTTGAGTTTTGGACGGGGTTTTCAAGCTGCGGGCCAGCCACCGGGGAAGACAGTCTTTTCGTGGTTAACCTGGAGAGCGACAACTCTCCAATCTATAGAAGCTTGCTGGAACACAAACCCGGCAATGAGAGCTTCGGATTCGATACCCGGGAATTAGCGACCATGATTGCGGAAAGCCTGGATGCAAGGCTCCGCCAACAACCCGCCCCTGACACACTCAAGATACCCGGCAACGTCAACGAAACCCTACTCACTCACCTCAGCCAGGCCCTGGGCATTCTGGCAAAGAGGAATTTCAACCGAATTGCCAGCCAAGGCACCCTCGAGATCTGCGTTGGGCTAACTGCCGCACATTATTTTATTGCCGGAGAGAAATCGTTTACGGAGTTCGTAACTGGCAATGACAATGGCCCTGAGGATGAAGAGAACGTTTTCATCCGTTCATCCCGCAAGCGGGAGGACGCCTGGGGCGGCGCCCACGACGCAGCACCAAGCGATGAGCACCTGCATGCCGCAGACACGCCCATTAATTTTCGCGGCAGCTTCGGGAACACACCCGCGCCAGTAAATGATAAGAACCGGCCCAGATCGCACTCAGCGCTGTTGGTAAACACTAGCCCTGGCGGTTACTGCGTCTCATGGGAGACAAGCGTACCGCCTTCCATGCAGGCTGGAGAAATACTTGGCATACGTGAGCAGCGTTCACACCCCTGGAGCATTGCGGTGGTTCGCTGGATTCGTCAAATCCGGAATCAGGGTACTCAAATTGGCATAGAGCTGCTGGCGCCCAGTGGTTCACCCTGCGGTGTTCGCTTGATCCAGAAAGTTGGAAACAGCAGTGAATATCTACGCGGCCTTCTGCTTCCTGAAATAAGCGTGATCAACCAAGCGGCAACCCTCATTACGCCCCGGTTGCCGTTCCAGCCAGGCAGCCGAATTTCCATGCTGCATGATGGCCGAGAGGACCAGGGCCAGCTAACGAAAAAGGTATCGTCCACCGGCAGTATCAGCCAGTTTGAACTAAAGCTACAAATCAATACAGAAAGCGCTGCCCCAGCCAATGCCTCATCACCAGCTGGCACCAGTGAAGATGATTTTGATTCCCTGTGGCCATCTCTCTGAACACCTCTGGCCGGATGGCTCGTTAATCCGCCAGAGACTTGTTATTAAGCCCCAACCCCTGCATCATTCAGCGATAGTGACAGCCCGGTCTCGCAGCTCACAGTTTCCAGCAAATACTGTATCTAAGGCAGAGCATTTCTCTGCCTTGGCCGGCCCAGCCAACCTGTATTACGAGACGCCTTAGGAATGCAGAAACAAAACGCGACCGTACACCTCTTGATTCTCGATCCTTCGCAAAATGATGCCGAATCGTTGGTAAGCCTGCTCAGGAATGCCGGAAAAGCCACGAGAGCCCACCGCATTACCTCTGAGGAGGACCTGGAAGAAGCCCTGAAAAACAGTAATTGGGATCTATTGTTGGCCCGGGATACCGAACAGGAATTCGTAGCGGATGACGCGCTCGCCATGATCAGGCGCATGGACAAAGATATTCCATGCCTGTTTCTTACAGAGGAAGAGAGCCGGGAAAGAACTGTGGCCGTTATGAAGGCCGGCGCACAGGGTACAGTGCGGTTCGACCACCACGACCTGCTGATACTGAAAGTAAAGCATGAGCTGACGGCACTCGACGATCGCCGCCGCCGCCGGGCGCTGGAGTCTTATCTGCGCGAAGCGGAACAAAGATGCCAGCTTCTCCTGGAAAGCTCTAAAGATGCTATTGCCTATATCAATGACGGCATGCACATTTACGCCAACCAGTCGTACATGGAATTTCTGGGTTACGACGACATTGATGACCTGATTTGCATTCCTGTGCTCGACACGCTCACCCCAGAGAGCCAGAACCACTACAAAACCTTTATGAAGTCTTTCGCGGAAAAAGGCGAAGACGGCATGACGATCAACTGCACCGCAAAGCGTAGCGATGATCACGAGTTGAATGTAACCATGTCGGTTTCCGCTGCAACCTATGACGGTGAAGCTTGCACCCAGATTGTGCTCCAGCCAGAACACAGCGATGCAGAGTTGGAAGAAAAATTACGGGAGATCAGCAGCCAGGATCTCCTTACCGGGCTGTACAACCGCCAACACCTGATGAAAGAGCTCGAGCAGGCTATTGCCAGTGCAGGTAAGAGCAACGAAACCGGCGCCTTCGCCTATATCGCTCTTGATAGCTTTATGACCATGAAGGGCCAGGTGGGCATTTCGGGCGCAGACCTGCTACTGGGCGATCTCGCCAGTCTTCTGAAAAGAGAGGCGGGCGATGATCTGATGCTAGCGCGTCTCAGTGATGACGCATTCGGCTTGCTAAGCCTCCCTTGCGATGAAAAATCCATGGCCAGCCGGTGTGAACAGGTTCGCAAATCTGTGGATGAGTACCTGTTCGACATCAACGGTCGTACGGTTCCACTAACCGTAAGTATCGGCATTGCATCAATTACTGAGAACTCGCCGAAAGCCGAAGAGCTCCTGGCACGGGCTCACACTGCGTCCTCGGAAGTGCGCAAGCAAGAAGGTCAATCCCAGGGCAACGGTATTCGTGTTTATAACCCGGCGGATTACGAAACACTGGATGAGAGCAACTCCACTGAGGCGATACTGAAGGCTCTGGATGAAGATCGCTTCCGGCTGTTGTTCCAGCCCATCATCAATCTGCGTGGCGAAGGCGAAGAGCACTACGAAGCCTTCGTTAGAATGCTCGACAAGGATGATAAAGAAGTCTCACCTTACGACTTCCTGCCTCCTATGGGCCCAAGCGATACCGCCATCAAGATCGACCGCTGGGTTATCTTGCAGACCATAAAGCAGCTGGCCAGCCACCGCTCCAAAGGCAACGATACCCGCATGTTCCTCAACGTGACGGCAGAAACCATACAGGATAAAACCTTCACACCTTGGCTGAGCGTAGCCCTGAAAGCCGCCCGCCTGCCCGGTGACTCGCTGATTTTCCAGATCCGCGAAGGTGATGCGAACACGTATATGAAGCAAGCAAAGGAGTTTACCAAAGCCTTGCACCAGCTTCACTGCAAAGTGTCCATTGCACAGTTTGGCTGCGCACTGAACCCGTTTAATACGCTAAAACACATTGATACGGATTATGTGAAGATTGACGGCTCGTTTACGGAAGAAATTCAAAAGAACGAAGAGGCCCGAGAGCAGGTAAAAGAAATGGTAAAGAGCCTGCAAAGTGCCGGCAAACTCTCCATTATTCCACTGGTAGAAAATGCCGGTGTTCTTGCCACACTTTGGCAAGCCGGCGTGAACTACATTCAGGGCTACTACCTGCAGGCACCCGTTCCGGAAATGAACTACGACTTTGGCGACAACTGAGTGTTTCTCAATCCCTGATTGGTTTCACTTTCGCGGAAACCAATCAAGTAAAGAATAGCGTCCAGACCAAGCGTCGAGATAGCGTGTCGGGCAGATTCCTTAACCAACGGTTTTGCCCGGAACGCAACGCCCAGGCCAGCTTGGCTCAACATGGGCAAGTCGTTGGCACCATCACCTACAGCAATGACCTGCTCCCGGGAAATGTGCTCTTTCTCGGCTATTTCCAGCAATAATTCTGCTTTGCGCTTACCGTCGACAATCTGACCAGAAACCGCACCGGTTACCTTTCCGTCGAGAATTTCCAGCTCATTGGCGTAAACGTAATCGATGCCCAGCTTGTTCTGAAGGTGCCGTGCAAAATAGGTAAAACCACCAGAGAGAATCGCTGTACGGTAACCGAGTGCTTTCAAGCTTCGAATCAGACGTTCCGCGCCTTCTGTCATCTTCAGGCGGCTGGCGACCCGCTCCAGAACAGCTTCATCCAACCCCTTAAGCAGTGAAAGCCGCTCTGCAAAGCTCTGACTGAAATCCAGCTCCCCCTGCATAGCGCGCTCGGTAATCTCAGCGACCTGGGCGCCCACACCAGCTTCTTGGGCAAGCTCGTCGATCACTTCAGCCTCAATAAGGGTGGAGTCCATATCAAACACCACCAGGCGGCGATTGCGGCGAAAAATAGAGTCTTCCTGGAAGGCGATATCCACATTCATTTCGCCGGCGATATGCAGGAAATCGGCCCTAAGTAGCTCCAAATCCTGCGGCGTACCCCGCACGGAGAATTCCACGCAGGCTATCCCGTCACTGGTGGCGTTGAGCGAGGGCCTGGCAGAAAGGCGGGATATGTTGTCGATATTCAACCCGTGGCGAGCAGTAATGGCAGATACCCTGGCAATCTGTTCCGCCTTGATGTCACGGGACAGCAACGTAACGATGTAACAGGCGCGATTACGGCCCTCAGCCCAGGATTGGTACTCTTCAATGGTAATAGGAGCAAACCTGACCTGAAGATCCAAAGCATGGAAACGGAAAAGCAAGTCGCGGATCACTGGTGAGGCCTTGGACTCGTCGGGGATTTCGATAAGAATGCCCCAGGTCAGATGGTCGTGAATAACCGCCTGACCTATATCGAGAATCCGAACATCATACCGGCCCATAATGCCGGTAATTTCCGACGTGAGCCCAGGCTTATCGCGCCCGGATACGTTAATAAGAACAAGTTCACTCACTGTCGGTGTTCTCCATTGTGCCCATGCCGTTTTCAGAACCGTCCTCTTCCTTTGCCCGAGCGGCTGAAGGGATGACATTAATTGCGTCAACCCTCTGCAAACCGCGAGGAAGCTTGTGCCCGCGCCGACCGCGCTCTCCAATGTAATGCTCAAGATCGGCGAAGTTCAGCCCATCTTGCGCTTGCCTGCACGGATTTCCAGTTGATCATCCTCAGCGAATACGGCTATGGCTACCACATACTCCTCACGGTTTTGTACCCGTGCTGAGGGGATGCTGATGATCTTGTTACCCTTACCCTTGCTTAGCTCAGGCAGCTCGCTAAGCGGGAAGATAAGCATTCTGCCTTCATTGGAAATAGCCCCCAAATAGAGAGTATTTTCGGTGGCGGGAATGATCACCGGCGGCATAATTTTCGCGCCCTTCGGCACACTGACTATCGCCTTGCCATTCCGGTTTTTGCTGATCATCTCATTCAGCGAAGTAACAAATCCATACCCGCCGTCGGTTACTAATAACGTCTTACGTGCAAGGTCACCCATAAGCAAGCCTGAGAAGCTCGCCCCTGAAGGCGGGTTGATTCGCCCGGTAAGCGGCTCCCCCTGCCCTCTTGCCGAAGGCAAGCTGTGAGCCATCAGTGCGTAGGCCCGGCCAGTGGAGTCCAGGAAAATCGTTTGCTGGTTGTTACGGCCACGCGCGGCTAACGAAAAGCTATCGCCCGCTTTGTAGCTTAGCCCATCCGGATCTATATCATGGCCTTTGGCGGCCCGCACCCAGCCTTTGTCCGAAAGTACAACGGTGACCGGGTCGTTAGAGACCAAATCGTTTTCGCTGAAGGCCTTGGCTTCTTCACGCGCAACTATGGGGGAACGGCGATCATCGCCGTAGGTTTCGGCGTCTGCCATCAACTCACTCTTGATCAGCTCACGCAAGCGATCCTCAGAGCCAAGAATTGCCTGAAGCTCATCCCGCTCTATAGCCAGCTCGTCCTGCTCACCGCGGATTTTCATTTCCTCAAGCTTGGCCAGGTGCCGCAACTTCAGCTCGAGAATGGATTCTGCCTGGTCCGCAGACAACCCGAATCGCTCCATAAAGACCGCTTTGGGTTTATCTTCCGTGCGGATAATATGGATGACTTCATCAATATTCAGGTAGGCAATCAAAAGGCCTTCAAGAATGTGCAGCCGCGCCAGCACTTTATCCAGCCTGTGCTGCAATCGACGGGTCACCGTGGTACGACGAAACGCCAGCCACTCCGTAAGCATCTGGCGCAAGCCCTTCACGCCCGGACGGCCATCATTTCCGATCACGTTGATATTTACCCGGTAGGTTTTCTCAAGGTCGGTGCTGGCAAACAGGTGAGCCATCAGCCCGTCAAGATCTACCCTGTTGGAACGCGGTACAACAACCAACCGGGTCGGGTTTTCATGATCTGACTCGTCGCGGAGATCCGCCACCATAGGCAGCTTTTTGGTTTGCATCTGGTGTGCAATCTGCTCAAGCACACGATTACCGGAAACCTGATGCGGCAGATCCGTTATCACAATCTCGCCCGTCTCTCGCACCCAGCGGGCGCGCATACGCAGCGAGCCCCGGCCGGTCTCGTACATTTGGCGCAGATCTTTGCGGGGCGTAATGATTTCTGCGTAGGTTGGAAAATCCGGGCCCTTAACGTGCTCGCAAAGCTGGTCAACGGTGGCCTCGGGATCATCCAGCAACCGAATGCAGGCAGCTGTTACTTCCCTGACATTATGAGGCGGAATATCCGTCGCCATACCCACGGCAATGCCGGTTGTGCCGTTTAACAACACATGGGGCAACCTTGCTGGCAGCACCGACGGCTCATCCATGGTGCCATCAAAGTTGGGGGTCCAGTCTACGGTGCCCTGCCCTAGTTCTCCAAGCAGCACATCTGCAAAACGTGCCAGTCGGGATTCGGTATAACGCATGGCGGCAAAGGATTTTGGGTCATCTGGAGCGCCCCAGTTCCCCTGACCGTCGACAAGCGGATAACGATAGGAGAATGGCTGCGCCATTAGCACCATGCTTCGTAACAAGCGCTGTCGCCGTGGGGGTGAAACTTGCCCAGTACGTCACCCACTGTACGGGCAGACTTTTTGTATTTGGACGTAGATTTCAGGCCCAGCTCTGACATGGCGTAAATAATGCGCCGCTGAACCGGTTTTAGCCCGTCTCCAACATTGGGAAGCGCGCGGTCAAGAATGACGTACATGGAGTAATCGAGATAGGCTTTTTCCGTGTAGTCTCTGAGTGATACCCGCTCAAAGCCCTCATCCGTCGTCTGAAACTCTGGCATGGATGCCTCTTTTGCCTGTATTGCCTGATTTTGAAAGAGTCCGTGATGCTACCCTGTGCGCCCGGAATAATCACGGGGCAGGTGCAGTGGGACATTATATGGAGCACCGGGCTGATACACCAACAACCTACGGATTTATCGGCGAAAACCTCTCATTCAGACCCCAAATCATCGATTCCAATAGCGGAATTCCCGCATGGAGAGTCTGTAAGGTGCGCCGTATGCTCATTGCCAGTGATGAATAGAAGACCGTTTTCCTTTCAAACAAGCGGAACACTATGAAACCCAATATCAAAGCCTGCGGGCAAGCCATGGCTACGGCAATGGTGAATGCGGCGTTAGCCGTCGCCTGATGCTTCTTGTGGAATTCGCTATCAGCGGCAGCTTCCAGGTCCCTGCGCCCTATCTCTGGGCAGGCCTGCTAATAGGGCTGGTTATTTTCGCTGCTCAATTCTGGCGCCAACGGCATCTTTGCCGCGCCTCAACAAACTCCTGACAGTCGGCTTGGCGCCGAAATGCTTGAAAAAAGCAATCAATCCAAAATAGGTATGTACGAGAACGGATAGGCAGACACGCAGATTCCGGGGCCAGCCCCGGAATCTGTAATTGCAGGATGGATAGAGTTACTGGCGGATGCTTCAACAGAGATAATAATCTCTACCGTCTCGGAAGCCTTTCCAAGGTTCATCGGAATGCCAAAATCTTCAAGACGCAGCTCAGTCTCGGCTTCAAAGCCCATGCGATAACCGCCCCAGGGGTCTTTACCATGGCCCAGCATTTCCACGTCTAGAGTGACCTCACGAGTTACTCCGCGCAGCGTGAGGTCACCAACGATATCCGCCTCACCTTCGTCATCAACCTCTACCCGCTTGCTCTTGAAGCTCGCTTCCGAGAACTCACCCACGTGCAGGAAATCTTCGCTGCGCAGGTGCTTGTCGCGCTCTGCGTGATTGGAGTCAACGCTTGATGGATCAATGGTTACGTTTACCGAGCTGTTTTCAGGGTTTTCGGCATCGTAAACAAATTGGCCATCAAAATCGTTGAAGCGACCATAAAGCCAGCTATAACCCAAATGCGAGATCTTGAACGTGATGAACTGGTGGGTGTCTTTGTTATCAAAAGCGTAAGTGCCGCTGTGTTCATTGGCCTGGACGCCTCCGACCAACGCCACGGAAACGGCAGATGCAAGCAATAATTTCTTCATGAAACTCTCCTTTAAGTAAACAAAAACGCGCTCATTCAGGGCCGTATTACGCCCATCATTTATCACCACGCGCGGGAACCAACATGCGGCGCAACGTGTCGTCACGATCAAAAAAATGATGTTTCAAGGCGCCAACCGCGTGAATTAGAGCAAGACCAATCAGGGCCCACGTGCTCCAGTAGTGCACCCACCCTGCCGTATCTTCAAGACCTTTCACTTGACCCGTCACCGATGGCACCTCAAACCAACCAAACACACTCACGGACGAACCGTCAGCCGTTGAAATCAAAAAACCACTTACCATCGCCACAAAAATCAGTACGTACAGCAAGCCGTGTGCGGCACGAGCGCTGTAAACTTCCCAGCGTTTATGCCCCGCGACCGAGTTCGGCGATGTCGCAAAAAAACGCCAGGACAATCTGAACACCATCAAAGCAAACAACAAGACGCCAATGGCGCGATGGATATTCGGAGCTCGCCGGTACCACTCATCGTAGTAAGTCAGATCAACCATCCAAAAACCCAAAGCAAACATGCCAATCACTGCCAGAGCAGCCGCCCAGTGGACCACAATAGCCAGCCAACCATAGCTGGCAGATGTATTGCTTATTTGCATAGCAACTAGGGCCTCACATTCCCTGTTAGTCAGTCATACGCCAAAGTATAAGAAGTCGTATTCTCAAAGGAAATCGGAATGTTTTGCTACCCATCATCAGAAATCTTGATCGTGTGAGCCTAGTGCTCAAAACCCTTGACTTTGGTCGCATTCGGGTTGTACGGATTGTTGATTTCTATAAGCCTAGTAAACTTTCGCTATGCTTAACCGCCCCGTCGGGGGCCTCATTGAACGAGAGGACAGGACATGGAACTTGAATTCGACGAATCCGTTGTAATCCCGAGCAATAATTGATTCTTTGGCGGCTCTTGAATCTTGAAAGGGCCGCCAAAATCACCTCGCCGTCCCATCTATCCCACCCCCAAAACTACACACTGTTTCCGGTTTAGTCATGAAACGGTGGTAATGTTTCCCATTTTTTGGCAATCTCCCCTAACTATCAGTCTACTCTGGCTTTTCCATTCTCAGCCGACGCTGACTTGTGTTCGTTCAAGTGCCTGGTTCCAGCAGCACCTGATGTATTCGATCAAACATTTGAAACACTATGCAGCCAGCAATCTCGGAGACGCTGACAGATCCTGAAATGGACCTGTTATCGCCGATGCTTCACAGAAACGGCAACTCCTGGACCGCGAATTTTCGCGGTCTGACGTTGAAAACCGCTCTTCAGCCAATCTATAGCATTTCTCACAAACGAACCGTTGGCTACGAAGCGTTGATCAGGCTCTGGACCCGGACAATTCGAATGTATTGCCCATACACCTTTTCGAGCTGCCCGTTTCCGATACCGAGAACCTGCTACTGGACCGGCTCTGCCGTTACCTGCATGTCCGAAACTACAGTGGCATACATGACCAGCTCAACTGGCTGTTCCTAAACGTTTCTCCCCGTGTTATCACCAGCGGCAGTCAAACTGATTCATTTTTTGGAAACCTGCTGGCAAAGACGCAGTTACCACCTCATCGAATTGTTATCGAGATTGTCGAACAGCCAACTGACGATGCGGATCGCCTGCGCGAAACGGTTGCCTATTACCGAAAGCTGGGGTGCCTGACAGCCATTGATGATTTTGGAGCTGGGCACTCAAACTTTGAACGCATCTGGAACCTGTCACCAGACATCGTCAAACTTGATAGAAAACTGCTGACTCGGGCAACCGAAGATCACAGAGCACGGCAGATACTGAACGGTATAGTCTCACTACTGCACCAATCCGGGTGCCTGGTGTTGCTGGAGGGAGTAGAAACCAGCGATCAGGCCATGATTGCAATTGATGCCGGGGTCGACTTTGTTCAAGGATTTTATTTTTGCCGGCCAAGCACCGATCTAAGCCAGCTCTGCAACGCCTCTACAGACTTTGATCTATTGTTGCAGGAGTATAAGGCTCGCCATCAGATCACTCGGAATCCGACAAGCCAGCTGGTCGACTTTTTCTGGGGAGATTTTCAAACGGTCACTGCGTCACTTCAAATCGGCACCACCATGAGCCAAGCTTGCGGCGCACTACTGAAACACGTCACCGTCTCACGCTGCTACCTGGCGGACGAGAGCGGACTTCAGATTGAAGAGACGATGATATCGGATACCGGAACCCGAAGCCTGGACCCGCGCTTCAAGCCACTTGAAAGCACCAGCAAGGCAGATTGGTACCGGCAACAATACCTGAGGCAAGCGCTGGCCCAGCCCGGCAAGCTCCACATAACCGCCCCCTACCTTTGCGTAACCGGCGCCTATATGTGCGTAACCCTGTCTTTTTGTTTTACCCACAACGGGGAGCAGCGGGTGCTTTGCTGCGACATCCTAGCCAATCCCTCTGGCCCGGCGGTTAGCCGGGCCTAATTCCGTACACCAGTGCAATCACTGCCACTGATATCAAGCCAATAAACACGTTCATTGGCAAGCCAACACGCACGAAATCTCCGAACCGGTAACCACCGGGGCCAAACACCATCATATTGGTCTGATAGCCCAGGGGTGTCGCAAAGCTGGCCGACGCAGCCATCATCACGGCGATAACAAACGGTTCCGCCTCAACTCCCATGGTGCTGGTCATCGACAGTACAATCGGTATAACCAGAATGGCCGCTGCGTTGTTGGTAATAACCTCTGTGAGCACAGACACCGAAAAATAGACCATGAACAGAGCCAGTAAAACGTGGCCTTTACTAAGGCCCAGGATAGCTCCCGCCATATAGCTCGCAGCCCCGGTCTCCTGAAGAGCTGCGCCCAAGGCGAATGAAGCTGCAATGGTAAGAACGACGGGCACATCCACCGATTTTTGCGCCTGGCCCACAGAGCAACAGCCACTAAGAATCATCAGTGTCGCGCCCAGCAAGGCCGCATTCAACATGCTGACAACACCACAGGCAGCAAGCCCCACCAGCACAATAAGAATGCCCCAGGACAACCAGGCACGATCGTGCCTCGGGGCTTCTGTTCCCAAGTCGTTTATAAGCAGAAAATCCTTGTTGTAGCGTTGACGGCTTACAAACGCCGGCCGGGCTTCCAGCAAAAGCACATCGCCAGGCTTGAGACGAATATTACCCAGGTTTCCTGATACTCGGCTGCCACCCCGTGCGACCGCCAAAACAACCGCTCCGTATCGCTCCCGGAATCGCGCGTCGCGAATCGTCAAACCCAATACTTCTGATTGCGGAGACAGAGCGGCCTCCATCAAGCAACGCTCTGCACGATCCTGGCTCAAGCTGGGCTCATCCGCGTGCACAGAAGGCACAATACCGTTAATTCGCAGCAGGTCGGAGATCGCCTGAGTGTCACCGGCAAACACAAGCCTGTCGCCACCGCACAAGCGCTCCTCAGAAGGCACCGCCGTTACTACGCTGCCATCACGTTCAATCTCTACCAGGTAGAGCCGCTCCAACTCCCTCAGGCCGGCCTCGCCTACCATTTTCCCAACCAGCGGCCCATCGACAGCAACAGCCACCTCCAGAGTAAACTCCCTCATGGAACCAAACTTATGCCTATCCTCACGGTTTGGAAGCGCCCGGGGCATAAACAGCAAGATGGCCGCAATGCCAAGAACGGCCACCGGCAAGCCGACAGCGGTGATCGAAAAAATGGAAAGCCCGGCCTCGCCGGTCAATTGCTCATACTGACCGTTAACCACCAGGTTGGTGCTGGTGCCAATCATCGTCAGGGTGCCGCCCAAAATAGCGGAGTAGCTGAGGGGAATCATAAGCTTGGACGGCGCAATGCCAATCTTCCGGGACCAGGCATGAATGGCTGGAATCATAGTCGCCACAACCGGGGTGTTGTTGAGAAAACCGCTTAACAGCGCAACCGGAAGGGTAATTCGTGCCTGAGCCGAACGAACGGTCTTGGGGTTTCGCAGCAAGTACCTGACCAGCAGATCGACCCCACCAGAGTGGTGAATGCCGGCCGCCACCACAAACAGGGCCACGACGGTGATCAGCCCTGTATTACTGAAGCCCATCAATGCCTGATCGGCCGAAATGATGCCACTGGCGCTGAGCACAACAAGCACACCCATCATTACCAGATGGGGTGCATAACGCCCTGAGCTCATGAGTACCAGAGCGGCGCCTGCCATGCCCAGCGCAAACCAGCCTTGCCAGTCCATTTGCGATTCTTCCCGATCAGAAAACCGGAAGAATAACGAGTTTTAAGAATACTTAAAAGGAATAATGAATTATTCTGATATACCTAAAACGAATAAGAGTCAGCCGGCTACATCTGCCATGTTGCCGTAGGCTTCCAGCCAGGACCGGCGATCCGACGCACGCTTCTTACTCAGAAGCATGTCCATGCGGCTATCAGTATCGTCGCCTTCTTCAATAGTCAGCATAACCAGTCTGCGAGTATCCGGGGCCATGGTGGTCTCACGGAGTTGCAGAGGATTCATTTCCCCCAACCCTTTAAAGCGGGTGAC
>NZ_MBPP01000012.1 GCF_001858325.1 Marinobacter sp. AC-23 | reverse complement strand
TCCTGTTTTTAAACGGTTCTACGAGCACCTGAAAGCCCAGGGCAAACTTCCCAAGGTCGCTCTGATCGCCTGCATGAGAAAAATGATTGTGGTGCTCAATACCATGGTTAAAAACCAAGAACCGTGGCGTGAAAATATGGCTTAATTTATGGGATTGACACCACAGTCACTGGTTAAGTGCTTCTGTGCGCTCGCGCACCTGTTCGGCCAGTACTACCGAGTGCTCAAACGCCGCGTAAGGTTCCGGCTTGTGGGCCATTCCGGATTCCACCCGCACAATTAACGCGTCGCGAATTTTATGCAGCCGTTCATTATCGGCTTCAAGCGCAGCGATACGCTCACGCAGAGACGCATCCGGATGCGCCTGAGAGTTACAGGGAACTGGAATCAGGCTGGCCAATAACCACCCCCGTGAATGTTTGATTAATATGCATTCCGTTGAACTGTTCGCCGTAGGTGTTAAAGCCCACGACTTTGTGATCGCGCAGAAACTCAGACACCGCCTCAACTTTACCGGTCAGTTCGGCTTCCAGGCGGCGTAAAAAACAATCACAACCGATGGTAATCAACGGCGGCCCAACCATGCTTTCGGAGATTTCAAGCTGCTCCCGCACGCTGTCCAACAGTGATTCGGGCGCCATGGCCGTCATTACAATGCCAGTCTCCACCGCGCAATAAAAAGTCAGGCTTTTATCCGGGTTGACACTCTGTATCGAGCGCACAAAATAATGGCCGCCGACTTTTACACCTAATGGCTGCAGCGCAAAAACCGTGCGATCCAACTCATCGACTGCAACGCCCACGGCACGAGCATAAGCCTCAGCGGCAGGTTCTGCGTTCAATTCGTAAACCGTTCGGCTGTCAGAACAGGCGCTCGTAACAACCAGTTTTTCATGACCTTCAATCATGTGATGGCTGGAAAACACGCGAAAATCCAATGGCGTGTTCACCAGCAAAACCATGGCCGCACCGGCATGGAAGCGGCCGTCGTGGAATACATGGGTGTTTGCAAGACGCTCGTCGTCGCCCGCTGATCCACCAAACTGCGGAATACTACCGAGTGCCGCATTCAGGGTTGCAAGCACCAACTCTTCGCGGCTGGACAGCCCGTCCAGCAAAGTGATGGCAAAGGTATTACCTTTGATGGGCGCAATTCGGGCATTGCGACAATTTGTCAGCAAGCCATCAATCACGTTTTGCGCATCCTGCAGGGAAAAGCGATCCATTTCACGGATCAGCGCACAGTCAATCGAGAAGAAACGACTGTCAAAACCAATAGCCGTGATGCACCCGCGATCATAGCCGCGAGTGGTAATTTCACCCGCTGACGTGCAGCCCGACAGGCGCACATCCGGGAACGCCTGCGCAAGAGCCGGGCCCAGCCCGTCAAGATCATATTCGGCAGAGCAGAACAACAGAACACACCCAAGGTGGGGATGGTTAAGTTGGCTAGCAAGATTATTCGCCGCCAAAACCGGCTCGCGAAGGCTGGTGCTGGCAACACGGACGGCAGACATTGTCGTTACTGGCGACATGAGGGGTACTTCCGCAGAAAAAGAACGTCCCCATAATTCTACGGACTCGACCGGCTTCGCCAATGAGACTTCAGTGCTTTTTATCGGTGCGCCGAAATGATCGTAAGCCATTGATCAGACTACTCCATTGTCAGAACCACGCGGCTGCCTGCATGCAATAACCCGAAAACCAGCACTTTAGTTCTAGATCATTACGCTGCGAGCAATAGAGCGTAAACCCCACCGCCCGCAGTATATGATGTCTAGAACGTGACAACGGCGCCAAGTGCAATGGTATTGACGTCCGAGTTGGTCATGCCAGTTGTACGATTTTCGCCCTCAAACATGTTGTACTCGGCAACCAGTTTAAAGTTGCTGTTCACGTCATGAAAGAAACCCAGGGTCGTGCTTTCCGTTTCAAGATTCAGAATTTCAGCGTCAGTTTCACCATAAGACAACACTACGCGGTTAGGCCCGAAGGTGTAGGATCCCTGAACCAGAAAACCATCAGCGTCATCTTCCGTGACTGGGCTGTTGCTAATCAGTACCGGGTTGTCACCCTTTGAGGTAAAACCAGACGCTGCCAGAGTCAAACCCGCCAGCGAGGCTTTCAGACCGTAGCCAAGGCCGCTGCTATCAACCGTAGTACCGCCATTTTCAGCTGATTGATAACGGCCGTTTAGCCAACCGGTCAACCCTAATCCATTCATATCGGTGCTGTAGATTATCTCTGACTCAAACCGCGGAGCGGAATTCTCATCATTCGCCCCGGTAACCGTATCTGCTGGATCAAGAACACCGACAGCAATATTGAATCCGGACATTTCCGGAGCACGATAGGTTATCTGGCTGAGGGCGTCGGGTACGGGTAACCCACACCGATGTTTCCGAAAGACACGCCGCCGGCCGTACCCGGGGAGCCAAAGCCCATCAAAATTTCATCAAGAAATATATTTGAACGCCCGTAAAGACCAAAATCTTTACCAATCAACACCTGGCCAAAGCTACCGTCCACGGTGGCGTAAAACTGGCGCACGTCAATCGCAGTATCAATGGGTGAGTCCAGGCTGTCATTGATCGATGTCCAGAATGACGAACGTCCTCCCAGAGTCAGATCACCCATTTCTTTGCTGAAATTAAACCCGATGGTGTTGGGCAAGAAACCCATCTTGACGCGGGAATCTCGGGTGTCACTCAGATCATTGTCGCGATTTACATAGAACGCGTTGAAATAGCCATCAACAGAAAATGTTGTGCCGTCCTCGTTGTATAATTCGACCGCCGCATTTGCTCCAGCACTGGCACCCATCGCTGCTGCCATTGCGATAAACAGCCCCGACCTTCTGATTTTGTTGTTGTTCATAATTCCCCCAGTATGTTGGTCATTCAGGATCAGGCGACCATCAGCTCATGCCGCAAGCGACAGCTGTTGCCTGAACTTTATAATCGGCTACCAGAGAAACCGGAGGTATCGGCCGAGGGATCCGGTTTTATGCTTATTTGGGAGGGAGTAGAAACAGCACTTTTGAACTAAGACATTCATTCATCTGGTTTTGTGCCATCAATCGGAATCATGTGCCACAACTGACCAATCGCTCATCCAAATTAGTGCCCTTGTTAACAAAGGGACAAAATCAACCATAAAGTAGCAGGCGGCTGACTCTGAGGTCGTATTGAGTCAAAACGTAAACTCAATAGCATGGAAGGCATTACCCGAAAAACACCAGGAGCAACTCATGGTCGGGCGCCTCGTGCTCTTTTTTCTATACTTGTTTATTTACAGTTCCGCAGCCCAGGCTGAGCTTTCTGAACAGAAAAAAGCGCTGATCCAGGAATTGTTTCCGTCGGCGACGGTTATCGATGAAAAGTTAGAAGACTTCCCGGTTTATCCTGTTTTCCAGCTTCAGGAGTTACTGGGCTACGCTTACGAGTCCGTTGATTTGAGCAGGCTTCAGGGGTTCGCGGGCAAGCCCATCAGCATGTTGATCGGCATGGACACTCGTGGCCGTTTTACCGGAGTAAAAGTATTAAACCACCACGAGCCAGTGTTTTTACACGGTTTGGGCGAAGAGCCGCTATTCGACTTTGTCGATCAATACGAGGGGCGGTCGCTGCGCGAACAGATCATCATTAACACATCCAACACCGGTAGCCAGGGACGAACAACTGACGGAAACTCAGTGTATTTTGACGGTGTCAGCAAGGCCACCGTGTCCGTTCTGATCATCAACGATACTGTTCTTTCATCTGCTCTGAAGGTGGCTCGCAACAAACTTGCAGGCTTCGCGCAAGCTGCACCAACAAGAGCAAAACCAGACTTCTTTGAACCGCTGACGTGGCAACAGTTGCTCGATCGTGGCTACATCGGCCAATTGCATTTAAGCCGCGAGGCTGTTGAGTCTGAACTCGGTCGACCCCTGGCAGATTATCCTCAGGATTTTGGGGGTTCCAGCAACGAACCATTCACCGAGCTGTTTTTTACGTACATCAATTCCCCCATGGTGGGCCGCAACCTGTTGGGAGAGAATGGCTACCAAACGTTGATGGAGTGGCTGGAGCCAGGCGCGCAGGTAATGCTTGTGATGTCGCGGGGAGCCTTCCCTCACGTCTCCGAGAGCTTTGTGCCCGGCACCAATCCGCAGCGCCTGAGCCTGAGCCAGAATGGGCTGGCCGTTGAAATGCGGGATTTGAACCTATCAGGCCAAGGTTTGGAATTGCAGGCGGCGGGCATGCCCGACCTGGCCGCCCAAAACTTTTTTCGCACGGGCGGAAGCGCTGGTTTTAGTCCAGGTGCCGATGCCACGTTAAATTTCCACATCGAACTTTCTCGCAACCACCTGGCGCAAGACAGCGCCATTATCGAAGTGCCAGTACGATTCAACCCGGATTTGTTTGAAGCGGTGGAGCCAGCAGCGTCGCTTCAGGATGAGCGCGAGCCTGTATGGATTGGCCTTTGGAAGCAACGTTGGTGGCAGATTGCGATTTTACTAACCGCGCTGACTGTGTTGACTGTGTTTTTTGCCCGCCAGAAAACGTTCAGCAGGTACCCAAAACTGGTTCACCGGTTTCGTTGGGGGTTTCTGTTCTTCACCTTGTTCTTTATCGGCTTTTTCGCTCAGGGCCAGTTATCAGTGGTCAATATATACACGATTTTTCTCGCGATCTCAGATGGCTTCTCACTTAATGTCTTCCTGCTCGACCCCATTATTTTCATTTTATGGCTGTATACATTTATCAGCCTGTTCGTTTGGGGGCGTGGTCTGTTCTGTGGCTGGCTGTGCCCGTTCGGTGCACTTCAGGAGATGACGGCCTGGCTGGGGGAAAAGCTTGGCCTGCGCCAGATTAAAGTACCCGAGTATTGGCACCGTCGCCTGATTCTTATTAAGTATCCTATTCTGATCGGCTTGGTGGGTACGGCTTTCTATTCTCTCGCACTGGCTGAAAAGCTGGTGGAAGTGGAACCGTTCAAAACCAGCATCACCCTGCTTTTTGTGCGTCACTGGCCATTCGTGGTGTACGCGGTTGGGCTACTGGTTGTCGGGATGTTTATCCACAAATTCTATTGCCGCTACCTTTGCCCATTAGGCGCCGGGCTGGCAATTATTGGCCGCCTGAGGCTCTTTAGCTGGCTGGATCGAGTGGAGTTGTGCGGCACCCCCTGCCAGCATTGCAAAAATGCCTGCGGCATTAACGCTATTCGTAAGGATGGCCGAATTGATTATGATGAATGCATACAATGCCTGGAGTGCGTAGTCATACTCAACGACGAAGAACAGTGTGTAGACAAGCGCGTGCAGAATAAGAAGCATCAGCGCCAAGCCAACATACTGGCCACCGATGCTAGCCATTCCTGACAGGTGTCCGCCGAGCGATAACAAAGTTCATCAAATATTAAATAACTTATCTGGCACAGAGGAATTTCGAGGCCAAATACGAAAAAAGGCAAATCAGTAAGTTACTGATTTGCCTTTTAATATGGTAGCGGGGGCAGGATTCGAACCTACGACCTTCGGGTTATGAGCCCGACGAGCTACCAGACTGCTCCACCCCGCATCAAACTGGTTGTTGCCGAGTTGCCTCGATCAACGTGCGCGTATAGTAAGGACTCGGAAGGGCTTTGTCAATTACTGTTTTCAAAGAGGTCTGTTGGGTAGTGCAGTGTTTCTACCGTTGGCACAGCCTGCGCTTTAAAGAACCCAACTTGCTCCATTGCCTCCTGAACTGGCCGGAAGGACTTGCGGTGCTCTGGCGTTACACCCAACCGAAACAGCGCTTCCAGGTGCACGGGCGTTGGATAGCCTTTGTGTTGTGCAAGGCCGTAACCCGGGTAGGTTTGCTCCATCTCTGCCATTTCCCGGTCTCGGGTCACTTTGGCGATTATGGATGCGGCGCTGATCGCCTCTACCCGGCTATCTCCTTTTACCACTGGCTCTGAGGGCCAGTGCCATTTCGGGCATTTGTTGCCGTCCACCAGTACATATTCAGGCGCAATACCCAGCCCGGCAACGGCGCGCTCCATGGCAATCATGGTGGCTTGGTAGATATTGATCTGGTCAATCTCATGGGCCTCACAGCGGCCTAAGCACCAGGCCGTCGCGTGCTCAATAATTTCTTCGTAAAGCGCATTGCGCTTTTTTTCCGTGAGCTTTTTTGAATCCGCCAAACCCGTAATGGGTCGATCGGGATTCAGAATGACAGCTGCGGTCACTACCGCGCCAATGAGTGGCCCACGCCCTACCTCATCCACGCCGGCCAGTAGTCGGCCCTGATAGGCACATTCAAACGGAGGTAATGCAGGTGCACGAGCCATTCAACGGGCTCGCTCTTCAAGAAGCTCGGAGATCGCCTGGGCGGCTTTTTCGTCGGCATTTTGCTTCAATGTGTGGTGAAGCTCGGTAAACGCTTCCACCAGCCGATCACGCTCCTGCTGGTTTTCCATACGCTCGAGTACGGCGGCACCGAGCGATTCCGGTGTGGCGTCATCCTGTAAAAGCTCAGGAACCAGTGGTTGCTTCGCCAGCAGGTTGGGCAATGAAACGTGAGGCACTTTCACTAAACGGGAAATAAGTGCCCAACTGACATTGCTCAAACGATAGCCCACTACCATGGGTTTTTTCAGCAGCATGGCCTCAAGCGTCGCCGTTCCGGACGCCAGCAACACCACATCTGATGCCGCCATCACTTCGCGGGAACGGCCTCTTACGATGGTGACCTGAAGTTTTACGTCGAGCGCTTCGATAAGCTCGCGAACTTGTTGTTCCCGTTCACGGTTCACACAGGGGATGACCAGCTGTACATCCGGTCGCCTGGTCTGAATCCAGCGCGCCGCCTCCAGAAACAACGTGCCCAAACGTTCGACTTCGCCAGCCCGACTTCCTGGCAACACCGCCAGTAAAGGAGCACTTTCATTCAGCCCCAGTTCCTGGCGGGCTTTCCCTGTTTCAGGTACCAGAGGAATGCGATCTGCTAAAGGATGCCCTACAAAGGCTACGGGCACCTGATGCTCTTCATAAAACCTGGCCTCAAATGGCAACAGGGTGAGCATCAGGTCAACGGACTTGGCGATTTTGAAGATCCGTTTCTGCCGCCAGGCCCAAACCGAAGGGCTTACGTAATGAACAGAAGGAATACCCGCTTCCCGGCAGCGCCGTTCGATGGCAAGGGTGAAATCCGGGGAATCAATACCGATCACCACATCTGGCGGCGTGGCGAAGAAATAGCTCAGGAGGCGAGCGCGGATACTAAAGAGCTCTCGGATACGACCAAGAACCTCTACCAGCCCCATAACAGAGAGCCGTTCCATGGGAACCAGCGAGTGGAAGCCCTCGGCAATCATTTCGTCGCCGCCAATGCCGACAAAACGCGCCTTTGGGTAACGATTGCGAAGTGATCGAATCAGGCCGGCGCCGAGAATGTCCCCAGACGCCTCTCCTGCAATAATTCCAAAGGTTATTTTACGGTCACTTACAACCGCAGCCCGGGGGTGGTTCATTAAGCAAGGCTCCTGCCAGCTCAGCGGATAATGCCGCGATGAGCTCCGCGCAGGGAGTCGATAAGCACGCACACTTCTGGCGTATCGGAGTATGCCTCTTCCAATTTTTCCACGGCCTGCTCGGTGGTTAGACCTTGACGATAAATAACCTTGTAAGCACGGCGCAGAGTCATCAGTACCTCTTTCTCGAAGCCGCGGCGCTTAAGGCCTTCAACGTTCATGCCGTGAGGTTCTGCGGACTGGCCAGCAGCCATAACATAAGCTGGAATGTCCTTGAGCACGATACTGCCCCCGGCTGCCATACTATGCGGACCTATATGGCAGAATTGGTGAACCATGGTGCCACCGCCCAGAATGGCGTGATCACCCACCCTTACATGGCCAGCAAGCGTGGCACAGTTAGCAAGAATAATGTCGTTGCCAATAACGCAGTCGTGAGCCACATGCACATAGGCCATAAGCAGGTTGTTATTGCCTATTCGGGTTTCACCCTGATCCTGAACTGTGCCACGGTGAATGGTGCAATTCTCGCGAATCGTGTTGTTATCGCCGATAATCAGTGTGGTTGGCTCTCCGGCGTATTTTTTATCCTGGCACTCCTCTCCCACACTGCAAAACTGAAAAATTCGGTTGTTCCGGCCGATAACTGTCGGCCCTTTCACAACCACGTGAGAAAGGATCTCAGTACCTTCGCCAATTTCAACATTTGGGCCAATATAACTCCACGGACCAACCGTTACGTTAGCCGCAAGCTTGGCTGACGGGTCTACGATCGCCTGAGGATGAACTCCCGACCAGTCATTTGTTGCCATTACACTTCTCTCTCAGCAGTCAGTATCTCTGCAACGCAGACGACGTCTCCATCGACCAGTGCGCGACAATCAAATTTCCAGATGCCACGTTTGCCAGAGATCAACTCCGATTCCATGCACAACTGGTCGCCCGGCAAAACAGGACGCTTGAAGCGCGCCTTGCTGGACCCAGCCAAGTATTGTACCAGCCCGTCTGCTGGTTTCCGCCCCACCGTCACAAATCCAAGAATTCCTGAGAGCTGAGCCATGGCTTCAATAATCAGTACGCCGGGCATTATGGGATTGTCAGGAAAGTGGCCAGTAAAAAACGGCTCGTTAAACGAGACGTTTTTGTAGCCTTTGATCGATTTGGACTTTTCAATCTCGGTCACCCGATCCACCAACAAAAACGGATAGCGGTGCGGGAGATATTCCAGGATTTCATCGATGTACATCATGTTGATCGGCCTCAGCCTCTGATTTCTTTTCCAGTTCTTTAACGCGTCGCGCCAGCGTATCCAGCTGTCGGAAACGCACCGCGTTCTTACGCCATCGCCGATTTGTATCTGCACTGATGCCAGAAGAATAAACGCCCGCCTCCGGAATACTCCCGGTTACCAGGGTCATGCCGGTAAGGTGCACCTGATTTGCGATTTCCAAGTGACCAGCCACTCCAGAGGCACCACCAAACACACAGTGGCTGCCGATCTTCGTACTGCCCGCAATTCCAACCATAGCGGCCATTGCACTGTGATCACCAATGCGGACGTTGTGGGCGATCTGAATAAGATTGTCGAGCTTCACGCCGTTACCGATAACCGTGTCATCCAGAGCGCCACGATCAATTGTGGTGTTCGCTCCTACTTCAACATCATCCCCAAGAATCACTCGGCCGAGCTGTGCAATTCTGTGCCACTGCCCTTTCTCATTCGCGAAGCCAAACCCATCGGAGCCAATCACGGCGCCGCTGAGGATGTGGCAGCGTTGCCCTAACACCACGTCGTGAGCGAGGGTAACTCTGGGCCGAAGAATGGAGTCGGAACCGACGCTGGCGCGGGCGCCAACAATACTCCCAGCTCCGATAACAACCCGCTCTCCGATGATCACATTCGCCTCAACAACGGCGTTAGGCCCAATACTGGCACTTGCGGGAACTGTTGCACTAGGGTCGACCACCGCTGCGGGATGAATGCCCGGCGGCGCTACGGGCGCCGGATCAAACCAGTGGCTGAGGTGAGCATAGCCCAAGTAAGGATTGTCCAGTAACAGGCCATTGGTCGGGCAATCCCCCACTGCTGCAGGCGATATAATAACTGCTGCAGCGCGGGTATCCGCTAGGTGCTTTGCGTAGGCGGGGTTCGCCAGAAAGCTGAGCTGATCGGGGCCCGCCGCCTGGAGAGTCGCAAGGCCGGAAACCCGTATGTCCGGATTGCCGCGAAGCTCTGCTCCCAAAGCTTTTGCGATCTCCCCGAGCCGGTAAGACTGTTCTGTCATCACGCGCTCCACAACACGCTAGTGAGCCCGAAGGCTCTCAGGCAGGGATTAACGGTTTAGCTTATCCAAAAGCTGTGAGGTCAGGTTCATTTCTGGCTTCACATAAACAACGGCTTCGCTGGGCAGAATCAAATCAAGATCGTTTTCTTCCAGCAGTTCTTTTACCGCTGCGTCCACTTCTGGGCGGGCCTCTTCCAAAAACGCCTGCTTGCGCTGATTAACAGTGGAGTCTAGGCGCTGTTTAAGAAAATTGAACTCTTTGACCTTTTCCTGGAACTCGCCAGCAAGCTGGTTACGCTCACTCTCGTTCATCATCGCACCGTCCTTTTCCAGACGCTCCTTCAGCTTGCGCGCTGCTTCCTGAGTCTCGCGAACTTTCTCTTCATCACCCGCGAAATCCTTTTGCATGGCTTCGCTGAACGACTTGGCGTCGTTGGACGAAAACAAAGCCTGGCGCAAATCCACAACACCAACACGGGTTTCTGCTACGGCGGGCAAAGCCAGCGCCATAGCTGCAGCAAACATCAGTACGGTTCTGAACATAGTAGGTCTCCTGAGAGTCATTCGTTTTTGTTTCTCGTATCTCTGCATCAGAATGTCTGGCCAAGGGAAAATTGGAATACCTGAGTATCGTCACCAGATTTATCATTCAACGGTTTCGCCAAGCTGAAGGCCAGCGGCCCTACCGCCGTAATCCACTGAAATCCGATACCGGCTGACAGGCGCAGCTCTGTTGCATCTGGGTCAAACCCACGATCAGAATCAAACACTTGGCCGGCATCCACGAAGAATGCCGTACGCATAGATCGGCTGTCACCGGCAAACGGTGTCGGGAAAATCAGCTCCAGAGAACCTTCGGTCAGCAGATTACCACCGAACGGGTCGGGATCAGAAAAGTCGTTGTCGGCCCTGGTCGCGCGCCGCCCTAGTGAGTTGGCTTGGTAGCCTCGTACCGAGCCATAGCCGCCTGCATAAAAGTGCTCGTAAAATGGCATGACTGTACGGTCACCATAACCATCGCCGTAGCCGATTTCTGTTCTTGTGCGCACAACCCAGCGTTTGCTCTCCGTGATCGGGAAGTAGAAATCGGTCTTATGGGTGGCCTTGTAGAACGTAAGATCACTGCCAGGCACCGCAACATCAAGCGACAGAGAGTGGCTGTAACCGTCAGTTGGTAGAACACCCCGGTTCAACGTACTGCGGCGCCAGCTACCAAACAGGAAGTAGTTATTGAAGGAGTCGCCTTCTTCGTCAATAAACTGGGTCACTTCTTTAGATGTAAAAACGCCGCCTTTAACCTTGGAAAGCGTGTAGCCCAGCCCAAAGTTCAACCTTGTAATATTGTCGGTTGGATAGCCAAACGTGACTCGACCACCATACTCATCCAGAAGATAGGACGTGATGTCTTCTTTCTCAAAGTCTGTCTCCCGGGCAAACACACTGAACCCACGGCTAACACCATCTACCGTGTAGTAAGGATCCATGTAGGAGATATTAGCGCTTTTGACTGAGTCGCTAACGTTTACGCCGAACGATACCCGCTTGCCTGTGCCAAAAAAGTTATTTTCAGACACGTTGGCGCCAAGAATAACGCCTGAATCCTGAGAGAAGCCTACCGAGGCCGAGAGGCTGCCCGTTGGCTGCTCTTCCACTGAGTAGTTCACATCAACAAGATCGTCTGTTCCCGGCACAGGAACTGTATCTACGTTGACTGTTTGGAAGAAGCCAAGCCGCTCGAGACGCGTTTTGGAAAATTCAATGCGATCCGAAGAAGCAATGCCGCCTTCCATCTGTGTCATTTCCTGACGCAGAACATCGTCCCGGGTTGAAACGTTACCGTCAAAATTAACCCGACGAACATACGCTCGTTTACCCGGCTCAACAAAGAAGGTTACGGCAGCCGTGTTATCTTCTCCTGGTTCTGGCACGGCGTTTACGTTCGCAAACGCATAACCTTCTTTGCCCAGGCGGAACGCCAGTGTTTCTGAGATAGCCGTCATGCGAGCGCGGGAGAACACATCGCCCTCGTCTACCGGGATAAGTTCTCGCAGCTCTTCCTCATCAACAATAAGGTTGCCCCGAAGCCTGATATCCGAAATTGTATACTGTGGCCCTTCGTTCAACGCTATCGCAATGAAGACCTGCCGCTTGTCTGGCGAGATAGAAACCTGGCTGGACTCCACGTTGAAATCCAGATAACCGCGGTCGAGGTAGAATGAACGCAGCGTTTCCAGGTCGCCACTCAGCCGTTCTCGCGCGTATTTATCTGAATTAGTGAGAGAGTTCCACCAACTGCTGGTTCGCAATTCGAACAGATCCCGTAATTGCTCGTCACTGAATTCCTGATTGCCTACCAGGTTGATGTGCTGGATGGCAGCCACCGTACCCTCGTTAATATCCAGACGAATCGCGACGCGGTTGCGCGGCAAAACCTCAGCCGTTGCCTTAACCCGAGCGTTGTAGCGCCCCTGGCCGATGTAGGAGCGCAGAATCTCGAGTTCTAAGCGTTCCAGGGTTGCCCGGCGGAACACTTGCCCTTCCTGAAGCCCTGCACCAGCAAGGGCATCCATGAGCATGTCAGTTTCTATGTTCTTATTGCCTTCAATTTCGATTGAGGTGATCGAAGGGCGTTCCCGCACAGTAAGGATGAGAATACCGGCATCGCGGCTGGCTTCTATATCCGTGAACAATCCGGTTCGGAACAACGATTTAATAGAATCTGCCAGCTCGGCTTCATCCATCTGCTCACCGATATTGATGGGGAACGCAGAAAACACAGTGCCCGCAGACACTCGCTGTAAGCCTTCCACCTCAATATCCGCAACCGTAAATTCATCTGCAAATGCTGGCGTCATGCCGGTTGCGGCAACAGCGAGGCCAACGGCTAAACCTAGAAGAGAACGTCTCATTCAATTATTTCGCCTGGTTAATGCGCGTAAGGAGCCCGCAATTCTCACAACCGCATTAGGTCGTTGTAAAGAGCAAACACCATTAATGTGAGGATCATTGCCATACCAATTCGTAATCCAAGGGCTTGAACCCCATCTGAAAGCGGTTTTTTGCGGATTGCCTCAATGGTGTAATACACAATGTGACCACCATCCAGAACCGGCACCGGCAACAGGTTGAGAATACCCAAGCTGACACTGAGATAAGCCAAAAAACGAACAAAATCTTCAAATCCCGAAGTAACACTGGCCTCGGCCACCCGGGCAATGGTTATAGGGCCGCTGAGGTTACTGGGCGAGAGCAGCCCTGTAACCATCTTTTTGATGGCAACAAGGGTTAGGCGGGTATCGGCCCAGGTTTCATCCAGTGCAATGGGAATCGCCGCCAGCGGGCCATAGCGAACCTCTCTCAACACGTTATCGGGCCAGGAGATAGCTTCCACCCCGGCGCCGACAAACCCAATGGTTTCGCCATTATCCTGTTTTTTCTCCGCGGGTGTAACCTGCACAGATTGCTCGGCCCCGGCGCGTTCTACGGCAAGTGTCAGCGTTTGCTCCGGTGCGTTGCGTATAAAATCGACCAGTTCAAACCAGTTAGCTACTGGCTCGTCATTCACCGCAAGAATGCGATCACCCGCTTGAAGGCCTGCAGCCTGGGCGCGACCACCTGGTGATATTTGGCCAAGCACCGCAGGCACATCTGGCCGCCAGGGTGTAATTCCAAATTCACCAATCGGGTCAGGGGTGTCATCGCTAAGTCTCCAGCCCCCGAGTTCGCCGCTTAAGGTGCCTTTTGTATCACCATCAAGCACACCGAGGGTTATCGTGCCCTGCTCTCCCGCACGCTCAAGAATGCGCATGTTCACGTCGCGCCAAGAACTGACTCGGTGGCCGTCTATGGCGTGAATTTCCATCCCTTCACGCAAACCCACCGTTCCTGCAACACTTTGTTCGGTAACGCCGCCAACAATCGGCGCAACGTGGGTAACACCCACCACACCGAGTAACCAATAGGCAAATATGGCAAAAATAAAGTTGGCAGCCGGACCGGCTGCTGCAATGGCAATCCTGCGAGAAGGCGCCTTGGAAGTAAAAGCCTGATCTTTGAGTTCGTCAGGAACTGGCCCTTCTCTCTCATCAAGCATTTTTACATAGCCACCCAGAGGAATGGCCGCTATCGCAAACTCGGTGCCATGGCGGTCATACCACGAGAACAGTGGCTTACCAAAACCCACAGAAAAGCGCAGCACTTTCACGCCACAGCGGCGTGCTACCCAAAAATGGCCATACTCATGCAGGGTAACGAGTATTCCCAGAGTAAGCGCAAGAGCAAGTATGGTTTGAATTATCTGCATAGCATTCCTGGTTTAAGCGCCAGCCCGGCGGAACTCTTTACTGAATATCAGACAGTTAACAGAGCAATCTGTTCCCTGGCCCGCTGCCGTGCCTCTGTGTTCTTCGCAAAGATAACGTCAAAGCTGTCTGCAGGTGCCACAGGCGTTGCCGACAGGGTTCTCTCGATCACAACCGGGATGTCAGTAAACGCCAGGTTCCCTTTCAGGAACTCGTCTACTGCAACCTCATTTGCCGCATTAAGTACTGCAGGCGCAGTGCCGCCCACTTCAAACGCTTCCGCCGCTAACCGCAAGCACGGAAAGCGTAGCAAATCTGGCCGCTCAAAATGAAACCGCCCTATTGCGAACAAATCCAAGGGTGCAACTCCCGCATCAATGCGTTCCGGCCAAGCCAAGCCGTTGGCTATAGGCGTACGCATATCAGGGCTACCTAGCTGAGCCAGCACAGAGCCATCGGCATACTCTACCATGGAGTGGATGATGCTTTCCGGGTGTACATGAACTTCGATGCGGTCTGGCGTGGTATTAAATAACCAGCATGCCTCAATCAGCTCGAGCCCTTTATTCATCAAGGTTGCTGAGTCGACAGAGATTTTCCGCCCCATAGACCAATTTGGGTGGGCGCAAGCCTGTGCCGGCGTAACCGAAAGCAGATCTTCCGCGCTATGCTCCCGAAAGGGGCCTCCAGAAGCGGTCAAAAGGATTCGGGTAATGCCTGCGCCTTCGGGATCGCGTATCTTTTCAGCGGGCAAGCATTGGAAAATCGCATTGTGTTCAGAGTCTATGGGTAACAATTCTGCGCCAGAGACCGCCACAGCGTCCATGAACAGCTTCCCAGACATAACCAGCGCTTCTTTATTGGCTAGCAATACCCGCTTCCCTGCTCGCACAGCAGCGAGTGTTGGACCCAACCCGGCTGCACCAACAATAGCGGCCACAACCGTGCATGCTTCTGGGGCCGAGGCCACCTCACACAGCCCTGACTCACCACTGAGTACAGTCACATCAGGTAAATCCGCTAACAATCCGGCCAGCTTTTGCGCTGCCGTCGGATCGGCCATGACTGCAAACTTGGGGTGAAACTCACGACAGAGCGCTGCAAGCTCTTCGGAACGGGTGCCGGCGGTTAGCGCATACACAGAAAACCGCTTGGGATGGCGGCGGATAACATCAAGAGTAGAGAGCCCGACCGATCCCGTGGCCCCTAACACTGTAACTGCGCGGTGGACCATACTTACACTGGCCCAGATGTCAGCCAGCCAAGCTGGGTGATAATAAGCGCAAACACCGGAACAGCTGCAGTTAGGCTGTCTATGCGATCCATAATCCCACCATGCCCTGGCAGCAACTGGCTGCTGTCTTTGATGCCTCTAAAGCGCTTGAGCATGCTCTCGAAAAGATCTCCGAGCACCGACACCAAACCGGTTACCAGAGTTGCCGCCACCAGCAACACGGTCTCAGCAACGCTCGCTGAAACAAAAGTACTGGCAACCAAGGCAAACACACCAACGGCCACCAAACCTCCCCACACACCGGCCCAGGATTTACCCGGGCTAACTCTGGGCGCCAGTTTGGCTTTACCAAAGGCACGCCCGGCAAAATAAGCACCAATGTCTGCAACCCATACAACGCAGAACACATACAAAATAATCAGAAGGTTGTTGTCAGTATTTCCAAACTGAAAACCGCCCGCCCGAAGATGGTTCAAGCCAACCCAGGCTGGCACGAGAACCAGTGCACCCATAAGCGCACGAACAGGCAAACTGCCCCATCGCTCCGAGCCCGCCGGATAATTACGCACCAGCGCAAAACAAACAATCCACCAAAGAAGAGCAAGCCAAAGCACCGCAGCGGCCGACACATCAAGAAGGCTATACAGGATGACTGCAATTACCGCAGCGTAACCGATCCGGCCAGGTTGCCGCTCAAGGCCAGACATATTGGCCCACTCCCAGGCACCCAGGGTAATAATTGCAGCGGTAAACAGGGCAAAACCCATAGGCGGCAAGAAAAAAATGCCTCCGATAGCGATGGGAGCAAGAATGAGGGCGGTAATAATTCGGGTTTTTAGCACGATAGAGGTCGCTGTAATTCGTTATTGTTGTGACGGCTTGGCGGCAATCTGATCATCCGTCTGACCAAAGCGACGCTGACGTCCGGCATAGGCCTGTAACGCTTTGCGCATCTCGTCTTCTTTAAAGTCCGGCCAAAATACGGGTGAAAAATACAGTTCAGTGTATGCCAGGTGCCAAAGCATGAAATTGCTGATCCGCTGCTCGCCTGCCGTACGGATCATAAGATCCGGCACCGGGAGGTTTCCAATGCTCAGGTGTTGCTGAATAAGATTATCGGTAATATCTGACGGCTCAAGCTCACCAAGCTTCACCATCTGGGCAACCTGCTGAGTTGCCTGGGTGATATCCCAGTGGCCACCGTAGTTTGCAGCAATAACAAGGGTCATTCTGGTGTTGTCGCGGGTGAGCTCCTCTGCCTTGGCCATGCGCTCCTGCAGAGTTGCATTAAACGCGGAGCGATCACCAATGATGCGCAAGCAGATATTATTGTGATGCAGTTTTCGAACTTCCCGCTCCAAGGCAAAAAGAAACAGCTTCATCAAGGCCGACACTTCATCCTTGGGGCGCCGCCAATTTTCGCTTGAAAAAGCAAACAGTGTGAGTACTTCAACGCCCTCTCGGGCACAGGTTTCAACCACCGCTTTTACAGCATCTACCCCAGCCTTGTGCCCTGCGACCCCTTTTAACCGGCGCGCTTTGGCCCACCGGTTATTACCATCCATGATAATCGCCACATGCCGGGGCCGGCTGTCAGCCGACACCGGAATCTCTGCGGATACTGTTCCCGTCATGAAATCCCCTGTACGGCCAGCAGATTTTGCCTGCCGGCCGTGTGTTTCGCTTGCAAGTGCACCGAGGCGATCAAACCGCCATCAAGTCCTCTTCCTTAGCCTTTAGCATCTTCTCGACTTCAGCGATGTAGCGATCTGTGAGCTTCTGGATTTCGTCTTCGCCCCTACGCTCATCATCTTCAGAGATGTCTTTTTCTTTCAGGAGCTCTTTCATCATGCTGTTCGCATCACGACGCGCGTTCCGAACAGAAACACGGGCATTTTCTGCGTCCGCTTTCGATTGCTTAACCATTTCCTTACGGGTTTCCTGGGTCAGCATCGGCATGGGAATACGGATAAGGTCGCCGTTAGTAGCAGGGTTGAGGCCCAGATCGGAGGCCATGATGGCCTTCTCAATAACAGGCACCAGGTTCTTTTCCCAAGGCGACACGGCAAGCGTACGGTTGTCTTCTACGTTTACACTGGCAACCTGCTTCAGTGGCGTCTCCTGACCGTAGTAGTTAACCACCACACTGTCCAGAATAGACGGATGGGCACGACCAGTCCGGATTTTGTTGAACGCCGAGGTCAGAGCCTCCAGGCTCTTGGTCATCTTCTTTTCGGCTTCAGCTTTAATATCGTCAATCACGTAATCATCCTCAATTCGTTCGTCGGGCCATCATAGAACCCGTTATTCAATCAGTGTACCTTCTTTTTCGCCAGTCACGATGCGCGTCAGTGCGCCGGCACTGCTCATATTAAAAACCCGCAGCGGCATACCGTGATCTCGTGCCAAACAGATGGCTGTTAAGTCCATCACACCCAGCTTTTTGTCCAGCACCTCATCGTATGTCAGGCGTTCGTACTTCTCTGCGGAGGGATCGAGGTGCGGATCCGCAGAATACACGCCATCTACCTTGGTTGCTTTTAGCACCGCATCCGCTTCAATTTCGATACCACGCAGGCAGGCTGCCGAATCTGTTGTAAAGAAGGGGTTGCCGGTGCCTGCGCAGAATATAACCACATCGCCGTCTTTCAAATCACGAACCGCACGGCGGCGGTCATAATGTTCAACAATACCACTCATGGGGATAGCCGACATTACACGGGTGCGAATGTTCGAACGCTCAAGAGCATCGCGCATGGCCAGGCCGTTCATAACGGTTGCCAGCATACCCATGTGATCCCCGGTAACCCGGTCCATGCCAGCTTCACTGAGCGCGGCACCACGGAACAGGTTGCCGCCCCCAATTACCAAGCCTACCTGAATACCGATGCCAATAAGCGCACCGATTTCAAGGGCCATACGATCAAGAACTTTGGGATCAATACCGAATTCATGCTCCCCCATAAGGGCCTCACCACTGAGCTTGAGCAGAACACGATTGTATCTTGGCTGGTTTTTCGGTGGTGTCGACATACTGATCCCCTTTTCGTCTGTTGACTGCTATCCGGCGTGAGACGCATTGCAGGCTTGCATGTGACATATCCCTTGAAAAGGGGCATCTCAGATACAAGCCCGCCACGAGAACCGGAAAACTCCGGTCAACGTGGCAGACTCAGAGGGCGCTGTAGCTCGCCGCTACAGCGCCTGGAAAGAAATCAGGCTTTGCCAGTACCGGCTGCAGCAGCAACCTCGGCAGCAAAGTCCACTTCTTCTTTCTCAATGCCTTCACCCACTTCCAGGCGAACGAAACCAACCAGCTCACCGCCAGCAGCTTTAATCAGCTGGCCTACGGTCTGCTCCGGGTTCTTTACGAAAGGCTGCTCAACAAGGCTGTTTTCCTTGAGGAACTTCTGGATGCGGCCGCCCATCATTTTCTCAACGATTTCGGCAGGCTTGCCTTCCATGTCTGGCTGAGCCTTGATGACATCTTTCTCTTTCTCCAGCTCTTCAGCTGGCATGTCTTCCGGCTTGGCAACACGCGGGTTAACGGCAGCAGCGTGCATGGCGATGTCACGAGCAAGTTCAGCATCACCAGCAGTCAAAGCAACAACCGAGGCAATCTTGTTGTTGCTGTGAACGTAGCCACCAACAACTGGGCCTTTCACTTCAACCACACGGCGAACAGAAATGTTCTCGCCAACTTTCTGAACCAGCGCTTCGCGCTTGGATTCCAGATCGCCTGCCATCAGCTTGGCAACGTCGGTCTCGCCTTTTTCGAAGGCAACATTCAGCACGTTGTTAGCGAAATCCAGCAGATTATCGTCACGAGCAACGAAATCTGTCTCGGAGTTCACTTCCAGAATGTAAGCAACAGTGTTGTCGTCGGAGATCTTGATCAGCGACACACCTTCAGCGGCTGTGCGGCCGGCTTTTTTGGCAGCTTTCAGGCCTGAAGACTTACGCAGCTCTTCAATTGCAGCGTCTACACTTCCGCCAGCTTCAACCAGCGCCTTTTTGCATTCCATCATGCCTAAGCCAGTACGCTCGCGCAGCTCTTTGACCATTGCAGCGGTAATTGCAGCCATGTCCAATCCTCTTAACTTTTCCGAATTCGGTGGGGAGGCATACCCGGAAACACGCCAGGGTATGCCTTACATCTCAAGTGTGACGCGTAGGCATCACTCTGCGGCCGGAGCGGCACCTGCAGATTCTTCAGCGACTTCTACAAATTCGCCAGCGCCGCCCTGAGTTGCTTCCAGGCAGGTATCTGCAACGGCTTTCACGTAGATTTGAATCGCACGGATAGCATCGTCGTTACCCGGGATAACGTAATCAACGCCATCAGGGTTGCTGTTGGTATCTACCACGCCGATAACAGGAATACCTAGCTTGTTGGCTTCCTTGATAGCGATACGCTCGTGATCAACGTCGATAACAAACAACGCGTCAGGCAAACCGCCCATATCCTTGATACCACCAATGGAGCGCTCAAGCTTGTCCATTTCGCGGGTGCGCTCAAGAGCTTCTTTCTTGGTCAGCTTGTCGAAGGTGCCGTCTTTGCTCTGGGCGTCCAGATCACGGTAGCGGCGAATCGACTGACGGATGGTCTTGTAGTTAGTCAGCATGCCACCAAGCCAGCGGTGATTAACAAAAGGCTGGCCGGAACGCTCTGCTTCTTCCTTGATGACCTTGGCCGCGGCGCGCTTGGTGCCAACGAACAAAATCTTGTTCTTGCTCTCTGTCAGTTGCTGAACGAAGTTAAGCGCTTCGTTCATGGCAGGAACAGTCTGCTCAAGGTTGATGATGTGAATCTTGTTACGGGCGCCGAAGATGAACTTCGACATTTTCGGGTTCCAGTAACGAGTCTGGTGACCGAAGTGAGCACCTGCTTTGAGCAGGTCACGCATATTTACCTGAGCCATGATAATTACCTTAAGTGTAGCTTCGGGTTAGTCCTCCACGCGTCCAATTACCCCAACCAGGCTCCCTATACAGCATATAAAGCGGGAGTAGGCACCCTGGGGCAACGTGCTGACACGTGTGCGAATTTGCCGGATTCGTTTCCAGCGGGCGCGTTTATACCACAAAACCTAAGCCTCGCGCCATTAATTTTGCACCACGGCTACCTTGTACCCTGAGCGCAGGGCCCTTAAAATGGATGTTTGCTACACATCAACGGGAAGCCCAATGCAAGTATCGATCAAGACTCCGGAAGAAATTGAAAAGATGCGCGTAGCCGGTCGCCTGGCCGCTGAGGTTCTCGAAATGATTGGAGAGCACGTTAAGCCTGGCGTTTCTACAGAAGAACTCAACCAGATCTGCCACGATTACATTGTAAACGAGCGGGATGCGATTCCTGCTCCGCTGAACTACAAAGGCTTTCCAAAGTCAGTGTGCATTTCAGTCAACCATGTTATCTGCCACGGCATACCTTCAGAGAAAAAGATCCTGAAGGACGGCGACATCGTGAATATCGACGTTACCGTTATCAAAAATGAATACCACGGCGACACCAGCAAAATGTGGATTGTCGGCAAGGCAAAACCAGGTACTGAGCGCCTGATCAACATCACTCAGGAATGCCTCTATAAAGGTATTGAGCTGGTAAAACCCGGCGCACGGTTGGGTGACATTGGCCATGTAATCCAGCAACACGCCGAAAAGCATCATTATTCTGTGGTGCGGGATTATTGCGGCCACGGCATCGGCAAGGTGTTCCATGAAGAGCCACAGGTTATGCACTACGGCGAGGCTGGCACTGGCTTGGAACTAAAAGAAGGCATGATCTTCACCATTGAGCCCATGATTAACCAAGGCAAGTACCACACCAAATTGTTGCCAGATCAGTGGACAGTGGTTACCAAAGACCACAAGCTTTCGGCGCAGTGGGAGCACACCATCCTGGTGACTGCCGACGGCCATGAAGTGTTGACCAAGCGACTGGAGGAGTCCTTCTAAGTGGAGCACCCAGAACTGGAAGCCAGAATCAGCCGGGAAACATCCCCTGTTGTGGCTGCCAGGGAGCTACTAAAGCAGCGCTATAACGCAGATGCAGAAGCCTTTCGACAAGGCGCAGATGTGCGGGCTCTGGTTCACTCCAGAGCCCAAACGATTGACACCGTACTGAGGCTGATCTGGGATCGCTACCCTTTCTCCAGCTCACCCGATATCGCCCTGATCGCCGTTGGCGGCTACGGTCGCGGTGAGCTGCACCCCCACTCAGATATCGACCTGTTAATTCTTACGCGCAACGGCACAGAACCCAATTGGCAAGAAGATCTTGGCGCCTTCATTACCCTGCTATGGGATCTCAAGCTCGACATTGGCCATAGCGTTCGCAGCATTGATGAAAGTAAGGCCGCAGCACGGGGCGATGTAGCCACGCTAACCAACCTGCTGGAAACCCGCACAATTGCCGGCCCTGACGAGCTGCGCAAAGAGCTTAGCGAGCAAGCCTACTCTGACAACATCATCACTGATCGCGACTACTTTATAGCCAAGCGCAAGGAACAGCAGCGGCGCCACAAAAAATACAGCGATACTGAATACAACCTGGAGCCCAACGTAAAAAGCTCTCCAGGCGCCCTGCGGGATATACAAACCATCGGCTGGATTACCAAGCGGCACTTCGGCTTGCAGAGTATTGCCGATCTAACCCGCTTTAGCATACTGACAGAAGAGGAACATCAGGTTCTGGTTCAGGGCGAAACCCTTCTGTGGCAATTGCGCTACGGGCTGCAGCTGATAGCAGACCGCAACGAAAACCGGTTGCTGTTTGACCATCAGCGAGCCCTCGCACAGATGCTGGGCTACAAGGACGAAGGCAAACGGCTGGACGTCGAGCTGATGATGCAATCCTATTATCGTGCTGTGCTGGCGCTGGCAGAGCTCGCTGACGTTATTCTCCAGTTTTACGATGAGGCGATACTCGGTACAGGTACCGAAGACAACATTCAGCCCATCAACAAGCGCTTCCAGATTCGTAACAGCTATATAGAGGCGGTAAACAATCAGGTATTTGCCTACTCGCCCTACGCGATCATGGAGATTTTTGTGCTGATGGCCCAGCACCCGGAAATAAAGGGCATACGCGCCACCACCATTCGGTCTTTGCGAGCCCACAGGCACCTGATTGATGACGCCTTTCGGGCTGATCTGGCTGTGACATCCCTGTTCATGGAATTGCTGCGAACACCCCATGCGCTGGATGAAACCCTCTCCGCCATGAAAAAATACAACGTGCTGGGACGCTACCTTCCAGAATTCGGCCAGATTATTGGCCAAATGCAGCACGACCTTTTCCATATTTACACCGTTGATGCTCATACCATGCGAGTTATCCGCAACATGGTAAGACTGACCGGTGAGGAAGCGCGCGACGACTACCCGTTGGCGGCGCGGCTGATTCACGGGCTCCCCAAGCGGGAAGTTCTTTATATTGCCGGCCTATACCACGACGTTGCCAAAGGTCGGGGCGGAGATCACTCAGAGCTTGGCGCGGTGGATGCCGAAGCCTTTTGCCAGCGCCATCACCTTGGTGAACGTGATACCCAGCTTGCATCCTGGTTGGTAGAAAACCACTTGCTGATGTCCATGACTGCCCAGCGCAAAGATATTTCCGACCCGGATATTATCCAGTTGTTTGCCAGGGCAGTGCCCAGCCAGGCCCACCTCGATTACCTCTATATCCTCACGGTGTGCGACATCAGCGCTACCAACCCCAAGCTCTGGAACACTTGGCGGGCCTCCCTCCTGCGCCAGCTGTACATAGAAGCCAAAAGGGCCTTGAGGCGCGGTACTGAGATTCCAGTGGATCGGCAGGAGTGGGTGCGTGCAACCCAGTCTGAGGCTCGTGAAATTCTTCATGCCCAGAACATTACCGACGAGCAGATCGATGCCATCTGGGATACGGTGGATGAAGACTATTTTCTGCAGGACTCCACCGTTGATATCGCTTGGCAAACCGAGGCCATCATCAACCATGGCGACACACCCGGGCCGCTGGTGCTCATCCGGGATACCCATGGCGGCCCTACTGACGGTTACTCCCAAATCACAATGTATATGAACGATCGGGCCACTCTGTTTGCGGCAACAACAGCGGTACTGGAACAGCTTAATCTCAACATTGTGGATGCCCGCATCAGCTCGAATGACGGCCCCTATACAATCAGCTCCTATGTCGTTCTGGATGAAAAAGGCCAGCCACTAGGGGTGGATCCGGCACGTAAAGAACGAGTGCGTAAGCGCCTGATCGAAGAGCTGGACGACCCGGAAGACTACCCAGACATTATTCACCGCCGTACACCGCGGCAACTCAGGCATTTCGCATTCCCCACTGAGGTGTTATTTTCCAACGACACCATCAATGAACGCACGGTCATTGAAGTGATCACCCCTGACCGCCCCGGCCTTCTGGCCAGGATTGGCAGGTGCTACTAGATCACCGCATACGCCTGAGCAATGCCAAAATCGCCACCCTGGGCGAGCGAGTAGAAGACGTGTTCTTTGTGACTGACGAACAGGGCGCACCTATAAGCGACCCGTCTGTCTGCCGCGCCCTACAGCAAGACCTATGCAAAATGCTGGACGACATTCAATGAACCCAAACCTGGACAAGCTTCACCCCTACCCTTTTGAAAAACTGGCAAAGTTAAAAGCCGGCATATCTGTGCCGGCCCATCTGCTTCCCATCTCCCTGGGCATCGGTGAACCCAAGCACCCTTCCCCTGGTTTTGTGAAGCAAGTGATTGCCAACAACCTCGACAGGCTAGCTAATTACCCCACAACTAAAGGCACTGCTGAACTGCGAGAGGCCATCAGTCAGTGGGCCACACGACGATTTCAGCTACAAGCCGGGTCGTTAAGCCCAGACCGAAACATTGTTCCGGTGAACGGCACGCGGGAGGCTATATTCTCGCTGGTGCAAGCCGTAGTTGATTCGAGCAAACAGGCCACGGTTGTAAGCCCCAACCCCTTTTACCAAGTATACGAAGGGGCGGCATTTTTGGCAGGTGCCACGCCGGTTTACCTGCCTTGCGACGCATCCAACGGGTTTATTCCGGATTTTGACGCAGTACCTGAGTCCGTATGGCGAGATTGCCAAGTGCTGTTTCTGTGCTCCCCCGGTAATCCCAGCGGCGCTGTTATGCCACGAACGACCCTGACGAAGGTTATTGAACTGGCCGACAGGCACGATTTTATTGTGGCCTCGGATGAGTGCTATTCTGAGCTCTATCCAAATGAAAACAGCCCGCCCGAAGGCTTGCTGCAGACCTGCGCCGCCATAGGCCGGCACGACTTTGCACGTTGCGTGGTTTTTCACAGCCTCTCTAAGCGCAGTAACCTTCCGGGCCTGAGATCCGGCTTTGTCGCGGGCGATGCAAGCATATTAGAAGGCTACTTGAGCTACCGTACTTATCATGGCTGCGCTATGCCGGTTCATAACCAGCTCGCCAGCGTTGCCGCCTGGCAGGATGAAGATCATGTGCGGGAAAACCGGGCAGCTTATCGCGTTAAATTTGAAGCCGTAGTGCCCATTTTGCGTGAAGTCATGGACGTGGATTTTCCCGATGCGGGATTTTACCTCTGGCCGGCCACGCCAATGGATGACGAAACCTTTGCAAAAGAGCTATCGGCTCAGCAGAACGTTCATGTTCTGCCGGGCCGTTACTTGTCCCGCACGGTGGATGGCCATAACCCGGGAGAAAATCGGGTTCGCATGGCATTGGTTGCACCACTGGAAGAGTGTGTGGAAGCGGCAAAGCGCATCGTTGAATTTGTAAAGGCAAACTGAGTAATGAAGCTATACGGCATCAGGAATTGTGACACCGTTAAAAAAGCCCGAAAATGGCTTGATGAACAAGACATTTCCTACGAGTTTCACGACTTTAAAAAAGACGGCATCGACGAGGCTCGCTTAACCCAGTGGGAAAAAGCTGTGAGCTGGGAAGCGCTGCTGAACCGGCGCGGCACTACCTGGCGTAATCTTGGCGACGATGTTCGTGATAGCATCAACGGCCAATCGGCCCATGACATCATGCTGAAAAACACCTCCATTATTAAACGGCCTGTGGCCGAGCATGAAGGCTCGGTTTACGTCGGCTTTAATGCCGATGATTGGGCAACACTCTTCAAATAAACAGGAACTATCACTACATGAGCTTTGCATTCGGTATAGGTATTGGCACTCAAAATAATCAGGGCGAATGGCTGGAGGTGTTTTATCAGCAGCCAATCATGACACCCGAAAAAGAACTGATCGATGTGGTAGAAACTGCTCTCGACTATAACGGCGGCAACCAGGCTATCCATGCCACCGCAGAACAACTGACACGGCTTGCCAGCGCCCTACGGCAAACCAACGCAACTGACCAGGCATCCCTCGCGGAAAAGGCAGCCAACAGCAAACGCCCGGTTGTGGTTACGGTTCTGGAAACAGACGATACTGCCTCCAGCACCCCCGAGGTTTACCTCAAGCTCCACCTTATCTCCCATCGCCAAGCCAAGCCCCATGGCCTCAAACTCGATGGTATATTCGGCCTACTACCGAACCTGGCCTGGACTAACGAAGGCGCCATTGACCTGAACGAACTGCCGGAGCGCCAGCTCAAGGCTCGCCTGGAAGGTCGTACACTGGAAATTAAATCCGTAGACAAGTTCCCCCAGATGACGGATTACGTAGTACCCAAAGGTGTGCGTATTGCAGACACAGCCCGCGTACGTCTCGGTGCTTATGTCGGCGAAGGAACCACCGTAATGCACGAAGGTTTTATCAACTTCAATGCCGGCACCGAAGGCACCAGCATGATTGAAGGCCGCATTTCCGCAGGCGTTATGGTAGGCAAAGGATCTGACCTTGGTGGCGGCTGCTCCACCATGGGCACCTTGTCTGGTGGCGGGAACATGGTGATAGCCGTAGGTGAGAACTGCCTCATCGGCGCCAATGCAGGCATTGGTATTCCTTTGGGTGACCGCTGCAAGGTTGAAGCCGGCCTCTACATCACCGCAGGCACCAAGGTGGCCCTTCTGGACGACAACAACACTCTGGTAGAAATCATCAAAGCCCGCGACCTGTCCAACAAGCCAGATCTGCTCTTCCGCCGCAACAGCCAAACCGGCGCCGTGGAATGCAAAACTAACCAATCCGCCATCGAGCTGAACGAAGAGCTGCATGCAAACAACTAATTCACCAACACTCGAACTGGCCATAGACCTGATCAGCAGACCATCCATCACTCCGGATGACTTCGGCTGCCAGGAACTGATGATGTCCCGGCTGGCTCCCTTGGGTTTTGCCGGCGAGCAGATGCGCTTTGGTGATACCGACAACCTCTGGGCCCGCAAGGGTTCAGACGGACCAGTGTTGGCGTTTGCAGGCCATACGGATGTGGTGCCCACAGGGCCGGAGAAAAACTGGGCGAACCCGCCATTTGATCCTGTGATCAGAGATGGGTACCTGCATGGCCGTGGCGCAGCCGATATGAAGGGCAGCCTAGCGGCTTTCATCACCGCCTGTGAGCGCTTTGTAAGCGCCCACCCGGATCATCGCGGCTCCATTGCCCTGCTGATTACAAGCGATGAAGAAGGCCCTGCCCAGAACGGCACGGTGAAAGTAATTGAAGCCCTGGAAGCACGCTCTGAAAAGATGGACTGGTGCCTGATAGGTGAACCTTCCAGCACGGAAGAGGTCGGTGATGTAATCAAAAACGGCCGTCGCGGCTCGTTGCATGGTTACCTGACAGTACAAGGGATTCAAGGGCATGTGGCCTACCCGCATCTGGCAGAGAACGCCATTCACACCGTTGCACCCGCTCTGCATGCACTGGCTAACGAGTTTTGGGATAACGGTAACGACCACTTCCCGCCTACAACCTTTCAGATCACGAAAGTGGAAGCCGGAACTGGCAGTAATATTATTCCCGGCGAGTGTCTGGTGCATTTTAACTTTCGTTACTGCACCGAGAACACAGCAGAAAGCCTTGAAGAACGGGTGGTGGCGATTCTTGATCGGCACAACCTCAAATACGATCTGCAGTGGCATCTTAGCGGCCGCCCCTTCCTTACCGATACGGGCGCACTGGTGTCTGCCAGCCAAAGCGCCATCCGCAACGTAACCGGGCGCGAAACCGAACTTTCCACCTCAGGCGGTACGTCTGACGGGCGCTTTATCGCCCCTACCGGGGCACAGGTTGTAGAACTGGGCCCGATCAATGCCACGATTCACAAGGTAAACGAGTGCGTGAAGGCTGAAGACCTAAATACGCTGTCCAGCATCTACGAGCAAATCCTGGTGGAGTTGCTGGCCTGACAGGCCTGTTCAGAAACGGATTAGCATGAAGAGCCGGAGCCACTGCTTCGGCTCTTTAGTTCAGGGTGTCAATAATGCGGAGGAGGCGTTTCGTCCTCTTCAGACTTCATATTGGAAGGTGCGACTTCTTTCAGCTGGTTGTGCAGTAACCGCTTTGCGTTCCAAAGTTCGCGGATATCCATCTCCTGTTTCGCCACCTGTTCGCTCAGGGTGTTAATGATGTCGTCTTGGAAGGCAAGCCGTGTTTCCAGCTCGTCCATTCTGGCTTGCAGATCGTTGTGGCTCATCGGGTATCGGAACTCCCTCGCATAAATCGTTCGCGTGGATAGGTGAAGCTTGGTCAGCCGTCGGGATAATCTGTTATCATGCCGTTTTTGCCCGCCCAGCTTCCGTTTTACCGGAAACCAGGCGGTATTCACTGGCCGTGATAAGTAATTTTACCCGATATCCGGCTTTTTATCGTCAGCGTTAATAAGAAATGGAGAATTATCAGTCAATGCGTAATCCAGCCAAAGCGATCCTTGTTGCTCTCCTGATCGCTATTCCAGCACCATTGGTACTTGCCCTGCTGCTTTCATTTACCCCCGATCCGCTTCGTCTGATTGCCATAGGCGAATTTGTAGAAGCGCTGGGCAGCACTCGTGGCATCACCGCTTATATCATCACCTTCGTAGTGTTCGGCATTGCCGGTTTTCTGGCCGTCGCCATTGCAGCCAAGCAGCCTGCAAGCACCACATCCACATCTTCGCGCAGTAGCTCGCAGCCAAGGAGTCAGGGTTCTAACCAGAACTATATCGAGGACGATGCTGACTACGACGACGACAGCCCTGAAGGCGACGAAGAAGGCTCTGTAAAATGGTTCAACGTTAAAAAAGGATTCGGCTTTATTGTTCGCGACAGTGGCGACGAAGTGTTTGTTCACTTCCGTGCGATTCGTGGAAGTGGCCGCCGGGTTCTGCGCCAAGGCCAGCTGGTTCGTTTCAGCGTGGTTGAAGCGGATAAAGGCCTGCAAGCAGATAACGTTTCTATTCTAAGCGACTGAAGCGTGGCTTGATGTAAAAAAGGCAGCCCATTATGACTTAGGGGCTGCCTTTTTTCGTTCTGTACGGCTCAATTCAAGAACGTTCAGTTCCAAACGACGAGTTGCTCACCCCGGCTATCCAGCCGCCACCACTTCTCATCCTCTACCGCCTCGCCCTCTTTCCACTCTCCAGGGCTGCAGCGCACTTCCGTACCCATGGCTTGCCACACGCTACGTGCGCAGTCCAGATCACTGCTCCAGGGTAGGGACTCACCTTCGATAATCAGTGAGGTAAACCGCTTACCAAACGCCTGCGGGTACAGTGTTATTTTCAAGCGATCGCCACCGTAAAAAGCGGACCCCTTGGTAACGGATGACACATCCCTGTCATCGAGCACCAACTGCTCAACATGGCTTTCCAGCCAGCGGCATACTGCACCTGCTTCCAAGTCACGAATGTAGATTTCCAGGTCCTGCACTCGCAGATTCTCCATGCTGATGATCACAATGTCGCACATAGTGAACCGGCCCGGGCCGCGCTGCAACCCAGCGTTCCAGTTCTTGCCGCAAGTCCTCAAGCGTTAACTGATGCAACGTCCCCGCAGCTTTGCGTTCGTACCAAGCCACCTCAGCCGCAGTGCGCAACAATTGTATTTCATTGAGGGACTGCTCGATCTCACTCAACGGTTCCTGCCGCGCCATGGCAACCAAGCTTTGGCGCCGGAGCGTATCCGTCTGCCCGGTAAGCGCCACTGAACTTGCTGGCCCGCGCCGGGCAAAAAGTTCAAGCCGCGCCGCAGCACGCTCTATCCACTGCAACATGCCGCCGGGCGTACTGACACAACGGCTAAGCCGAGAGGCAGAAAACTCAATGGCACAGCGTGGTATGTGAATGTTCCATCGGCGCTCAATGGCGGCTTGATGCGCCACCAGAATGGCTTTTCTCTGCATCTTACTCGAACGTGGAATGTCACAGACCTCCAAAGCTCGCCCAAGCTGTTGCTCCAGAACACGCTGACCATTTTCGCTGCCGGCAGAGTCCGGACCAAGAAGAAGCACAGGCCCCTGCCACCGAAGAACCAGTTCCGCGGCGAGGCCGGATGGGCGTTCCATTAACATCAACAGGTCCGCTGGAGTTACGTTGTCTAACACAAGCACTGGCCAGAGCTTTTGGGCAGTCGCGGGAATAACGGAAAGCTCGCTGGCCATAAGCTCAGCCTCTCGACGCAGATCCATCTCAACGTAAGGCTGCGCCAGCGATGACAACAGCGAGCGCAGCCAAGCCGACTTGCCTGCGCCACGCTCGCCCCTCACCCACACCAGCGCGCCAGGTGTTGCTGAAAGACTGATGGCGACATCCTCTGCCAGCTCGATCCATTCCGGATCGGTGATCACCACCGGCGCCGCGCCATATTCTTCAATACCTGGTTCCTCAAAGCGCTCTTCGCCACCCTCCAAACCCTTCAGCTTTGGCCACCGTGAAACCAGCTCAAGAACGGCAACATATGCCTTTTCCTGCAAACGCTCTGCGTGCCTGGCGAGCACTTCCAGCAATTGCGGCCAATCGAGCCAGGCAGGCGTACCAAAGGTTTCTCGTGCGGTTGCCAGCCAATAGATTAACTGGGACGAGAGCAGGCCTTCACCACCCACTTCCGTAACAATGGGCTGCTCACACTGAACGGTACGGATCAACTCATCCATATCCACGCCAGAGCTTCGCAGAAAGCGGTTTGCAGAGGGGCTGGAGTCCAGCAGGGCAAGCAGAAAATCTTCGACCGTAATTACCGTACCGCCACGATGATCAACATCTTCGCGGGCATTCAACAACGCGGTCTGACATTGGGGGGCCAGGCATCCTTGCCAGTCTTCCATGAAACATCTCCCTGTTTTATCGCATCATCCTGATGCTTTAGACGTTATATAAATAACCTTTCTTTAATACCCTGGGATTCTATGAGTGTTTCTGCACATCTGCAATTCCTGAGGGCACGCGGCCCTTACCAAGTACCGGTATTCTCCATACTGGCCCAAGGTTCTGCGGGTGCCAACGGCTCACCATTCTGCAGCAACTCTATGGAGATATTGTCTGGCGTACGAATAAACGCCATGCGCCCATCTCTCGGCGGTCGATTGATGGTTATGCCGCTTGCCTTCAACAACCCACACAGGGCGTAGATATCATCCACCCCGTAAGCCAGATGGCCAAAGTTGCGGCCGCCCGGGTACTCTTCCGGATCCCAGTTATAGGTTAACTCCAGCATGGGAGCCCTGCTTTCACGAGCCAAGGCTTCATCTTGCGGCGCTGCCAGAAACACCAGCGTAAACCGGCCTTTGTCGCTGCTTTTACGATCCACTTCAATCATGCCCAGCAGGTCGCAGAAAAAATGCAGAGTTTGCTCAAGGTTGCTTACGCGGATCATCGTATGTAGGTATCGCATACTTTCTCCCTATATTTCCATTTGTGTCGTGCGGTGAGCCTTCGCGCTTCGGTCAGTGTATCGCGAAACTCCTGCACCTTTATTAACGGACAGTTTACGGTATTCTGGGTAGATGGATGCAAACCTAACCCCCGAGCCGATCAACTCTTACCAAACACCCGCGATACGACACCTCGCCTGGCTGTGCCAAGCACCGCAACTGATGCGTTCGCCGATCACTTTTGACCCCACTCAGTACCTGCCCTCAAACTACTCCGAGATACTTAAAGATTGGGATCAAAAACCTGAAGCTGCCCCGCCGTTGTTGAGCGATCCACCGCAGCGCAAGCTCGGTTTCTATTTTGAGCGGCTGTATCAGGTTTTGCTGGAAGACTTGCTGGGCTGGCCCATTCTGCTAAAAAACCAGCAGATCAAATCCGCCCGGCGTACGATCGGAGAACTGGATTTTGTGGTGCACAATCGCACAGACGATCGCATTGAACACCACGAAATTGCCATCAAGTTTTATCTTGGTGTACCGGAATCAAACGGCCCCACCCTCTGGTATGGCCCCAATGCCAGTGACCGGCTGGATTTAAAAACATCCCGCCTATTGGAGCAACAGAGCCGCCGGACACAACTTCCCGAAACCATCGAGTTACTCCTTGAATCCGACATAACCGGCCCACTGACGCCGCGAATTTTCATGCCTGGGTACTTGTTCTACCCTGATAACCCACAAGCGCGAACGCCAGATTATGTTCCCGACAGACACCTGCGTGGGCGCTGGATGTACATTCTCGATGCAAAAACACTGGATACATCCCATTGGGCTGTACTCAACAAGCCGCACTGGATAGGAACCTGGCTTCAAAGTGAGCCACCGGATGCTGAGCACACTCTGGACGCCCTGGAGCGGGTGGAAAACAAAGCCGCGCCTCAGCTATTTGCTGTGATGCGGGAGGATCGCCAAACTGGAAACTGGCTGGAAACCGATCGAGTATTTGTGGTGCCTGAAGCCTGGCCTTTAAGGCCATAGCAGGGCTTCACGCTGAAAAGCTTCAGCCATCTAGCAAATCTTTAGCCCATTGGGGCAACGTTTCGCTATAGCGCTGCCATTCGCCGTTTTCCCAAGCAGCAACGCGAACAAACGGCTGATCCAGGCTGGTGTTATCAACAAGATGCAGTTCATCCACTAACCCCACGCACTCGCGCAGGTTCGCGTATGCTCTCGGAATCCTGCTCTCTACCTTTTTATTCGGCACACCGTGGCCACCGGACTGGACACGGGTGGTTACACGTGCCTTGTTGAGATCCGCAGTTTCCAGATGAAAATAGAACATCCGGATACGAAAACCAGCGGCTTTAGCGGCGCCCACAAAATCCACTTTCGAGGGATGAGAAAAAACCGTTTCAAAACAGAAGCTCTGGCGCTCCTTCAAAAGACGAAACCGCTCTTTCTCAGCAATCAAAGCCGCCTCATAACTGTGCTTTTCAGCAAAATCAGGCCACAGACTTCGCGCAATGTTATCTGCATTGACTAAAGGGATATTGCGCCGGGCAAGAAAACGCTCATAAAACGTAGATTTTCCTGCACCATTACCACCAACGAGCAGCCAAAGCTCAGGCTGCATCGTCACGCTCACTCAGGGCTTCAAACCGCCCATTGCGGAATTGACCAATCTCGCGCTTACCATCGGGGTATATCGCTTCCAGATAACCCGGCTTATCTGCGGCAGCCTGATAAACCGTGCGACCCCGGGCAATAGAGCGGCTCAATTCACCGCTATCGCGGGCCTGGCCCACCTCTGCCCACAAATCATCACTGGTGATCGCATCAGGAACCACCGGCTCTACCTTCACGCGCCGGATGCCTTGAAGAATCGCAATCAGATCTTCCGCACTCACGTCTCCAGAAACTGCACGGCCGATCTCTGCCCAATACTCAATCTGTTTGGGCGTAGAGCGCCGGTGTACCTGCCCTTCGGCAGTCGCGTGACGAACCAGGTTGTCATCGAGACGAATGGCTGTAGTCATGGGGCCTCCAGTGGCTTGCCTTTCAATATGCACATTTTACCACGATTGTTGCGTTTTGCAACAATCGTTACACACTGATCGAGCGCCCTGTGTTTCAATTATGCCGTCATCGTTCCTTCGGCCTCAGCTTCCTCGCTTACGAGCGCAAAAATTTCCAAGGTGGACTTTCCGGGGTGCGCTTTTTGCAGCTCCAGTACGCGCCTGCTTTGGCGCTTCAGTTCGTCACTGGGCTTTGCCCACTGATTTTCCCGAAGTGTTCTGACCATTCGGACATTGCCCTGGGTAGCGTCTTTCGGCTCATGCGTTTGATGTTTTTGACCTCCCACTCCACCAGTCGGTTCGGGATCGTCCAGAAGGTCACAAAATGGTAAAGATACCAGCCGACCAGATAGAACATTCCCCGCTTGCCTTCACGATATTCGTCATGAAGGCGTTTGCGAGCGTTGCGGAAAACATGAACACCTTCCCACGGCGGATCGTCCGGGCCCTGAAGCTCCAATGGATCCTGAATTTCTTTCAAGGTGTGAACTTCATATTCCATGTAGGCCCGAATCGCTTCCCAGCTGCTGATGGCCAACGGCAGGCCCGGAGTTTCAAACTCCAGGGTGTATTTCTCGCCGGTTTCCGGGTGATAGAAACCAATCCCGAGACCGTACTGGCGTTGTACGCCATATTCAGTAGCGCCTTGGGCTTCTGTAACCCAGGCCACCAGTTCTTCCCAGGGGACGAAGATCGGTTCCTTTTGGCCTTCTGGCACAAAACACACTTCGCGGCGTTGACGGTTGAAGCGGGTTGGGGCCACTTTTTTTAACTTACCGTAAGCCAGCCAACGAGGAAGAGATAGCATGAAGAAACCAAAAAGCCCCGCCCAAACAGCGATCCAGAAAGCGTAATCAAACACTGCCTTCCCCCCCCACAAGAGCATCTTCCCAGCCATTGCCAAAGGCAAACCCTCCAAGAAAAACAACAAAGGGAAAAAAAAAGCAAAAAGCAAAAAGCAAAAAAAAAGGTATGCCGAGTGTGGCTTGCCAGCCAAATACCGAAGTCACCCCCATCCCAAAATCCAGATACCCTGCAAACCATCACCGAAAACCTGGGTAC
>NZ_MBPP01000011.1 GCF_001858325.1 Marinobacter sp. AC-23 | reverse complement strand
GCTGATGATGACCGATAGCTTCATGAAAATTGTCTCACATCGAAATGTGTATGAGGTGCCTCAAACTCGCTATTTGTAGAATCTGGACAGTTCATCGAGAACCTGTTTTGTAATGCCGGGTTGCAATGTGTAGTCCTTTATTCGTTGCATATCTTTGCCGAGTACGTCGACGTCGCCGGAGGGGGCCGTCACAATGTTCAGATCATCCAGAAGCAAGGCATAGTCCATATAACTGTGGGCGATGCTCCAGTTTTTCTGACGTTTTCTGAACATGCCATTGCCAGAGGCGTAAGTACTGGCTGACGATGCCCCGCAACCCAGGACGTTGGCCATCAGGGTTGGGGCAATATCAAAATTCTCGGTGTGGTATTCAATTCGTGCACCGGTTTTGCCCGGCCAGTGTATCACCATGGGCACCCGCAGTTGGTACTCGCCAAAATTGCTGCCGTGGCCCCAATAATTCATCCCGTATTCGTTGAACTCTTGACCGTGGTCGCCGGTGATCATCACAACCGTGTTGTTCAGCAGTTTGTGGGATTGCAGATCATCAAGAACCCTGCCTACCTGGCCATCAACCAAATGCAGAGTTGATTTGTAGTTGTTCTTGATCAGTTCAGGATTAAAGTCCTGGTCTAGTGCAAGCTTGTTAACCGTTTCCCAGTAGGGCTGGAACTTTACGGGATAGTCGTCAGGAACGGTATGATTGTGTGTAGTGTCATAAAAAAGGAACCCGAAAAACGGCTTGTTTGTTTGGCGCTCGGTGCTTGTAAACGCTAGCCAGTCATCGGTGATTTGCATGTCTCTGTCCCAAGACTCAGCGCCCGGTGTATGCAACCTTATGTCGGGAATGGATGAGAAAACATTCTGGTCAAATGCAGGGCTTGTGAGTGTTGCCGATCCCAAAACCTTCATTTGGTAGCCAAGTTCCTGCATCCGGCGGATCGTAACGGGCGGTTCTTTGGCGGCAGTAAATGCGGCCCAATAACTGGCCGGGAGGGAATAAAAAAATGTAAAAATGCCAGGTTTGGTGGCATTTCCATTGCTGTAATGCTGCTCAAATACCAGACTGTTACGGGCGAATTCGTAAATGTTGGGCGTCCACTCGGGCGCCAGCATGTCCCACCTAGCTCCGTCTATTACGATCATTAATACATTGAAGGCCTGCGCCGGCTGTGTGCAAATCAATGGTTGAGTGGGGTAATTGAGAGACCCGTCGGGAGCAGTTTGAGCCAGCGACTTCGAGGCTTCGGTTGTCCGGGCTTGTTGTTGGTTAGTCAGGCCGTAGCGCTGCATAAGCCGTTTGGCGGTTGCTCCGTAGTACAGAGGTACATGCCGGCTAATGCCGGTTATCCGGCTATCGTAGTTCGCGTCCGCCCAAGCGTGCCAACCGTGTACGCCCAGTTGCATAAATAGCATGATGGCAAATGCGCCTGCCAACCATTTAGCTCTGGGGCGTTTTCTCCAAAGCATGGCTGCCAATAGGCTCTCGACGAAGAGTATGGCAACAAAAATGCCGAGAGAGGCGCCCCATAGTTGCCACGAGAACGAAAAAACCTCTGTACCAGCCTCTATAGCAAGCTCCAGTACAAAGCCAGAAAGATGAAAGCGGTAGAGGGAGTAGGCTACTGTATCAATGAGTAGCAGGGCGATGGCCAAGCTGCTGTAGATCACTGCAATTAGCGAGAGCAGTCGCATACGCAGCGCTAGGCTGAAAACCAGTAACGGAAGACCGGCCAACCAGGCGAGAAGCAGGAATTGCCCTGGCAGGAGCAACGCCACATAAACGGCTGTTGTGTTGTCGGGCACAGTCATCCAAGGGAGAAAGCGTAATCCGACCAAGACGCACAACAAGCCGTTGGCAAAAATGAACCACGCCGCCCAATTTAGACGTGAACCTGGGGTAGGCGAAGGTTTGTTGATTTGCATACAGACTTGTAGCCTCGAAATGCTGGGTTGGTCGCTGCTGACAACTGAGTACCGTAAAGTTCACGCGTGTATCGCGACTTTAGATGGGGCGGTTCTTCAGGATGTGCACTCCCGCCCGAATTGGTACGTCAGTACTTTAGAGCCGCTGAGATACTTCCCAGCTATACTCCCTGTCGCTCAGTTCCCAATCTATACGCTTGTAGAATCGCCGAACTCGCCGCGTTATATAGCGCTTCCTCCATGCAGGAAGTGCTGAAAGCAATCGAGGAACGGTGGGTGCTCCTAAACCGTCTACCAACAAAATTTCCTGTTGACTGTCTCGCTCGATGATAACCAGGTTGTGAGGTAGTAAGTTGCGGGTGAGGATGCCGGTTTCCTGAAGCCAATGGCAGAGCCGCTCCACAGCGGCTTTGATGGATGCGTCAAAACCGTATTGTTGTAGGTAACGCTCAAGTGTTTGAGCGGGATCCCCGTGGTCATCCAGGAGCAGTTCACTTTCATTAGCCGCGCCGAGGGATGTTGGCGTTTCGCCATAAAATCGCGGAAGATGGCTCCAGACAGTGCTTTCGTGGCCTTGTTTGATCAACGACACTATCGCACTCTGTTGATGGGCCCGCAGCTCCTGTTTGTTGTCATTGAGCCTAGACTTGCCAAGCAGTTTCTTGAGAGGCTGCTGTCTTTGATGGCGAGCTTCTATATTCTCAGGGCGAATTACCTTCAGACAGCGTCCAGGGATGTTTGGGTGCTGGTAACAATGGCGGTTGTACCTGAGGCAAAGGGCTTTTGGTCTGAGAGATCTATCACGACAGGGCTTTTTCTCTTGGGACTTTTATCATGATTGCTGGGCTGGCTTTCATCACTGACAATTCGTTTCGTTAGCAATTGGAGCCTGATGGTTATGAGACTTTCTGAGACAACCAAGCTTTGTTTAGCGTTTGGTGATTGTAACACAGAGGGTTTTCGAACCCTCGAGGGCCCGGTCTGGGCTAAGCAGGTTGCGAATGCCTTGGGACACGAGTTCACAAACTGCGGGCACACCATGAGTACCACCCGGGAGTTGTTGCAGTATGCTGCAGCGTTTCCCCCATCGGAATACGCGTTAGTGTTTATTCAGTATGGGTTGGTGGATTCTTGGCTGACGTTTCGCGGCGCACCTTACGTTCTATATTACCCCGACAACCCGCGCCGAAAACTGGCGAGAAAACTTGTTAAAAAACTAAAGAAATGGGCGCGCCATTTGCAGCTCCAAAAAAGGCTGGGGGCTGTCGAGCAAGTACCTTTAGAGGAGTACATTAAAAATGTGCGGTCGGTGCTTAAGTCTGCCCCTGATAGCCAGTTTGTGTTGGTTGCTACAGCGCCGAACCGCGACACCTCTCGGAATCCGAGGATTTTAAGATATAACGCAGCTCTTGCAAACCTTGCTAATGCCGAGAATAACGTACTCTATGCCGACGCGTGGGATGAGCTTTGGGGTAATCTTGAGGCATGCCTGATGGACGATGGTACCCATCTTACGGAGCAGGGGCATCGTATTGTGGCCGATTGTGTTAGAAAAACTCTCAGCCCTGAGGTTTTGCGTTGAGAAGATCGTAATAAAAAGCTTCAGTCCGATTCGCCATTGCCTTTAGGGTTAGTTCTTTCAACGCGTGGTCAAAGCACGATTCCTGAGCCTTTTCCAGGCTTTCCAGAACGGTAAGCTGTATTGCCAGCAGTGACTGCAATCCCCTGAGGTCTGTTGAGTCTGCCAAGCTTTCCGTAGGGAGGAGGTCAACAGCGCCGTTTACGGGCGTTGACAGAACCGGGCACCGCGCCAATAGCGCCTCGACCAACGCATAGGGGAAACCCTCGCGCTCTGAACTGATTACGCAGACAGATGCCTGTTGAAACCAAGCTGTGGGGTTGTCTTCATGGCCGGGTAGTTTTATGAAACTGTCAGCGCCAAGGCGTTGGATTTGAGCCTTTAATGTACCCGCCTCGGAGCCATCGCCCAAAATATAAAGTGGCAGTGACGGCCTGAGTGTCGTCCACGCGGATATCAGGTTGTCGAACTGCTTGACCGGCTCGAGGCGACCTACGGCCAGTGCAAAAGCTTGGGCTTTGGGTATTGGGTGAGTCGTTTTAGCCTCATGGCTCTGGGGCTTAATCCCATTGTGAATCAGTGTTGTATTAGGGTGTGATAGCGCCTGGTGGATTCCTTTGCTTACGGCAATCACACCATCAAGCTTGTAGAAATCTTTATGGCTGGATTTGGTGCCGTGGATCGTGCCCACCGTTATGTTCTCTGGCCTCCCCATCCCTGACAGCAGTGCAGCAGCTTTATTGCCTTGGGCATGGAGTACATCGGGTGACAGTTTGCGGAGCATTTGCCCCAAGCGCAGCTTAAGCAAGAGGTTTCGCCTACCCCATTGAACCGGTATAGGGTGGAAATCAACCGTGTGTGGAAAGCGGTGCTGGTAATCCGGGTGAGCAAGAACGTGAACTTTATGGCCACAACGTGCCAGCTCTTCCGAAAGGTCGGCCGTATGCTTTTCCATGCCCCCCCAGTTGCTTCCTGGAGTGGCGATGAGCTGGGCAATATTGAGGTGGCCTGATGCGCTCATGATAGCGGGGGCGCTTCGCTGAGAACCTTACGGTAAACCTCTAGCGTCGATTCCGTTTGTGCCTGCAGTCGAAACCGGGACGGAATCTCGATTGCAGGCTCCGTCCCGTTCAGCAGCCTGAGCGCAACCTGGGCGAATTCCCGAGTGTCATCCGGTGTTACTAGCCCATCTTTGAAGCAGGCTTGAAGAGTTTCTGCCGCGCCGCCACGGTTAAATGCAGCCACTGGCGTGCCGGATGACAAAGCCTCGGTTACCGTGCGGCCGAAGGGTTCCGGTTTTGTGGACATGTGGCAGACCAGGTCAGAGAACAGGTAAAGCTCGGCCATGTCATCTCGCTGCCCAAGGAAGGTTACCTTGTCGGTTAGCCCGAGTTTCGCCCGGTGCTGCTCAAGCTCCCCCATAAAGCGCTCTTTGCCCGGCTCTGCTCCGCCAACAATGATGCCGTGGCAGTTAGGCGCTTCGCGGGTGATTTCTGCCATGGCTTCAAGAAACTGCAGTTGGCCTTTCCAGCGGGAAATGCGCCCTGGCATCATCAAAATGCGCTTGTGTTCGAGGTGTGGAAACTGCGCAAGCAAAGCCTGCAGCCATGTTTCTCCTAGCTCCCGTTGCTGAAAGTAATCCACATCTACCCCGCGCTGTATGACGGTAAGCTTGTTATCCGGCACCTGAAAGTTCCGGGTAACGTAATTGCGCACGCAGTTTGAAACCGCAATCACGTGGTCAGATTTGGCCATAATAGCGCTGTAGGGGTTAACGGAGTACATGCCATGGAAGGTTGAAATAATTGCGGGCCGCTGATGCGCCGGTAGCCCCTTCCACGCCAAGCGTACAATCCAGGCTGGCATGCGCGAGCGTACGTGGATAATATCTGGCTGCAACTCGCTAATCAGATTCCGCATGGGGCGAACCTGCCCGAAAGATGCGGGTGATTTGCGATGAATGGGCATTTGAATATGCGTTGAGCCTTGTTCCTCAAGGCGATCGGCCAGGGGGCCACCGCTAGAGACGACGAACGACTCATGGCCGTGCCTTGCAAGGTCTGCCGCGAACTCCACGGTTCCTCTCTCCACACCGCCACTATAAAGGGCCGGCAGCGCCTGAAGAATTCTCAAGTGTTGATCCTCTTTTGTGCTTTATCCATGGTGCCCGGCATAAGCCCACGCTGGATTACCCATTGAGCGGCCCGGTTGGCTTCCCATAAAGGTGTCTCCTGGCCGGTTTTGCCGCCCATCACCGTAGCATGATCGCTCCAGCGAGCTACATGGCCGGTTTCAACCAATCGGTGTACGCCACTTGCAACACGGCTGCCGGGGCGCTCCTGCAACTGGAGTAACCCTGTTGGCACACCGGAAGTAGCGGCTTCGCACACCATGGACATGCTGTCTGGCGTGACCCAAATTGCCCGGGATGCGGCAACGCTATGGCTGAGCCAGTCTTGGTGAGTGTTATCGGGGTTTGCCACGGTGATTCTGGGGCCAGCAAGCTCATCAAGCCGCGCCCTGAGGGCATCCGGGGTTCGCCTTGAGCCGCTGATTGTCCAGCGCCATTGAGGATACTCACTAATCAAGTGGGTAACCTGCCCAAAAACAACGTCATCGTCCAGTCAAAATGGGGGGACGGCCCGCCAAGCAACAGCAGGGCTTCCGGCTTGTCAGTCACCCTGGCCATGGGGGTGACGGTGTTTATAACGCCTTCTGTAATCAGAGTATTCTGGTTTTGAGTCACTCCATCGTGGGCGGGGATAATTGATCCGTCGACCCAGCTACGCGGGAACCCGGGCTTCATGATAACCAGCGTTTTGGTGTTTTTGAGTCGCCGCAAAGAGAGCAGTAGCTTGTGGGTGCCCGTGCCGGCTGCGATAACCAGGTCTGGGTGGGGGAGCGTTTTATCCAGCGCAGGGGGTATCGCCAGTAATGCGCGCCACAATGGAACGTTTACATCGAGAGCATTTACCCAGAACAGGCTGGCGCCGGCTTTTACCCGTAAACGGTTACCCAGGCCTTTTAATTGATTCCGGTGCCCGGGCTTGTTGTCTGTGAGCAACCATATTACAGGTGCTGCTGGCATGTTATTTGTCGCCATAAAAGCCTGGGTCGTTTTTATCTGGCCGCGTTTTGAAGCGCCGGTGCATCCAAAGGTACTGGTCGGGTGCGCGTCGGATCTCCCTCTCAAGAATTTGGTTGATCACGGTTGCATCCTGTATGTCGTCGCCGCTTGGAAAAGGCTCTGGCGGGGGATGAAAGTAAATGTCGTAACCGGGTTTATCGTTTCGCCGGAAGTGGCTGAAAGGAATAACGCAGCAATGGCTGCGAGCGGCGATTCGGGATGTCGCATTGATTGTGCCAGCTGGAACGCCAAAAAAAGGCGCAAACACAACATCCTTGCGGCCATAGTCTTGGTCGGTGGCATACCAAACGGTACGGTTTTCCCGCAGGCTTCGGAACAACCCTCTGATGTCCTGGGCACCAAGAACGGTTTTGTATCGCCGTTCTCGCGCCCGGGTCATCACCGCATTTACTAGTGGGTTGTTGTGATCCCGCTGCATTACATCTGCCTCAATGTACTCGGTAATCAGACTGCCCCCCAGATCCAGAGTGCTGTAATGGCCGCCCAGCAACAATACGCCCTTACCCTCCGCCAAGGCGTTATCAATGTGCTCTTTGCCGTGCACTTCAGTTATGCCTGTGAGTTTGGCAGGGTTACGGAACCAGGCTATTCCTAACTCCATCAATCCTATTCCGTTGGCGATAAAGCTGTTGCGAACAAGCGCAGCCTGTTGAGCGTGTGTGAGTTCCGGAAAACACAGCCGTATGTTGACCTCGGCGATGTGTCGGCGCCTGCGTGCAAAATGCCAGGCCAGCAGCCCCGCCTGTTTTCCAAGCCACCACTGAAAGCGGATAGGCAGTTGGGCAGTGCACCACATCACAGCAATTCCAGCCCAGGTTGGCCACCAGCGGGGGTGGCGGTAGGCTGAGTAGTTTGTGTTGCGTGCTTGGCTTCGGTGTTTCTTCTTCACTTGAAACGTATCCTGAGAACTCAGTAGGTTGCTGGTTAGGCTATGTTGCCCGGCAGAGTCAGTTGGAAGCAAATGATAAGGGTTTACGCTATGATACCGCACTGGTTTGCCGGGAGTCCTGCGTGCTTCAATTTATCTATTCACAACTTATACGGCTGGCCTTGCCGTTTATTCTCCTGCGGTTGTGGTGGCAAGGTCGCCAGGCGCCTGAGCTTCGCATTAACTGGCAGCAGCGTTTGGGTTTTGTGCCCCGAACCAGCGGTACGGTGGTTTGGGTGCATGCGGTGTCGGTTGGCGAAACCATTGCGGCTGCACCCATGGTGCGGCGCCTGCTTGCCCGTAATCCTGACATTACCATTCTGATGACGGCCATGACGGACACCGGCCTGACTCAAGCCATGAAAATGTTCGGCGACCAGGTTCAGTATGCTTACGCACCTTACGATACACCTGGGTCGATACGCCGCTTTCTGAACCGGGCCAATCCCAGAATTCTCGTTATCATGGAAACGGAGATTTGGCCGAACATGATCCGCCAAAGCCGTTCCCGGCGAGTGCCCGTTTTTCTCATAAACGCACGGCTTTCCGAACGCTCTGCCCGTGGTTATGAACGCGTCAAAAGCCTGGTTGCGCCCATTATGCGCAGCATTAGCTGGGTGGCTGCCCAAGCGGAGAAAGACGCGGAACGCTTTCGTCGGATTGGGGTTGCAGCATCAAAGGTGTCTGTTACAGGCAGTGTGAAATTTGATGTAGATATTCCCGAAGCGGTGCGCAAGATATCTTTTCAGCTTAGGGCGTCGCTGTCGGATCGCCCGGTTTGGATCGCAGGCAGTACCCATGAGGGTGAGGAGGCTCAAATACTGGCAGCACATCGGCAGATTTTGGAGGCTCACCCAAGTGCTCTGTTAATCATTGTCCCTCGTCACCCTGAGCGTTTTGAGTCCGTGGCAGATACGATCATTCAGCAGGGTTTTTCCCTTGCCCGGCGGTCCCGAGGCGATGGGTTGGTCGGGGCAGAGGTTTATCTGGGCGACACCATGGGTGAGTTGATGATGCTCTATGGTGCCAGTGACGCAGCATTTGTAGGTGGCTCGCTAATTAAGAGAGGCGGCCACAACCCGTTGGAGCCTGCGGGTTGGGGTATTCCGGTAATCTCCGGGCCCAACGTGTTCAATTTTGAAACCATATACCAGCGCCTTGTGGACGATCGTGGCGTTGTTATCGTAAGTGGCGCCGATGAATTGTTTCAGCACCTTTCGACATTATTTGATGATGTCGATGAGCGCCGGGCCAGCGGGCAAAGAGCGTTGTCAGTGGTCAACAAAAACAGAGGTGCGCTGGATAGGGTGGTTGATGGGATAATTGAGCGTGTGTGAGGGCGTCAGGGGCAAGATAGGGTGAGGATGTTCGGCCTTCACCCTATCTACACTGTGATTTTCTGCGCTATGTCAGAGCAAGCTAGCGAGTAGGGTCGTCCAGAGTCTTCTGATCATTGGCCAGAGCTTCTATGCCCGGGGCTTTGGCGCTCAGCCAATTGTTCAGATCAATCAAATCCCTCGGGCTTAGCGTGCCTGCGGACTGTTTTAATAGCAGCGAATTTAGAACATAGTCGTAACGAGAGTTAGCGTAGTCGCGCAGAGCCACATAATAGGCGCGCTCTGCGTCCAGCACTTCCACGAAATTACGTGTGCCCACATCATATCCTGCGCGAGTTGCGTCCAACGCACTGCGTCGCGATACGATGGTTTGATTCAGGGCCGACGTTGTTTCAATGTTGTTATTGATGGTCAAAAACCGGCTGCGAGTGTTTACCCGCACGTCTCGTCGCACCGTGTTCAGCGATTCTTCTGCCACTACAACCTGTGAACGCTGCTGGCGCACACCCGCCTGGATACCTCCGCCTGCATACAGAGGAACGCTCAACTGTAAGCCAATTACGCCTTGAGTGGTGGTGCCTTCGCGCTGAAATATGGACGTCTCACCACCGATGTTGCCAGTTTTGGACTTGCCATAAGACGCTTGCAAATCCACCGTCGGATAATGCCCTGCTTTGGCTACTTTCAGATTTTTCTCGCTGGTTTTCAAGTCGAACATCGCCGCCTGAATGGACCAGTTTTGTTCTAGAGCCGTTTTTTCCCACAGGTCCGGGCTCATTGGATTTGGTGGGCTCAGTGGGAAGTTTTGACGTAAGTTCTCCAGATCTTCAGTGTACTCACCGGTCAGTCTTGCCAACTGTTCACGAGCAATGTTCAGGCTATTCTCTGCTGCAATTCTTTGGCTGCGACTATCATCAAAGGTGGCGCGAGCTTCATACACTGCTGTGATGGCAATTAGGCCCACATCAAAACGTTCTTGCGCCTGATCATACTGACGCTGAATCGCGATTTCAGCAGCATGAAGCGTGGTGACTGTGTCTTGCGCGCGCAGAACGTCAAAATACGCAGAAGCGACATCCAGAATCAGCTGTTGTTGCGCCAGATTATATTGGGCTCGGGCGGAATCGGTCTGGAGCTGACTTGCGTCATAACTGAACCAAGCGTCGGCACGAAACACCGGTTGAGTTAATTGCAGTCCAAACCCGACAGTAGTGTAGTCCAAAACTTGGACAGGCCCATTAATATCAGTGTAGTTGGCCTCTGCAGAAGCATTTATCTGTGGTAGAAGCTTGCTGCGACTGATATCGCTGGCAGCCTGCTGGGACTCAAATCTGGCCTGAGCTGTGGCAATGCCGGAGTCGTAGGAGAGTGCTTTCTCATAGGTCTCTACCAAGTCCAGGGAAAGGGCGGGTTGAGCCGCCAAGAGGCCAACAAGTCCGGAAAGCAATCGTTTCTTCATTATTACTCCTGAATACATGTGCACATCTGCACCCACCCGGGGCGCTTGAAAGGAATGCCGGATCGCCCCAGATGACATGGAAGCGACATCCGCGGTGGCATGGATACATCAAACCGGCCTAAACAGACCGGTCATTATGGACAATAATCGTCCTCAGCTCTACACTTGCAAACAGCACTTACTTTGAGTGCTACGCATTATAGAATCGCGTCTTGACGGGGTGCTAGCTGCCTGAGTTTTTGGTAGCCGGCTGAGATTGCAACGCAGAACCCGCGACCTGATCCGGATAATACCGGCGTAGGGATTGAGACCAGACCATCGAAGAGCGAACGCTACCTGTAGAATAAAGGCATAGCTGCTCTCCCCGTCATGCGCGACCCGAATACCAACGATAAATTCCGGGAGCAAATGATGACAAATCTGCCAACTTATCTCAGTGATTCCGCCCGCGTAGATAACGCCGCGATACAGCCGTTGCCAGGATCGCGCAAAGTATACGTACAGGGTAGCCGTTCCGACCTGCGCGTGCCTATGCGGGAAATTACAGTACAGGATACACCCACGGAATTGGGCGGCGAGAAAAACCCGCCTGTGATGGTGTACGACACATCCGGTATTTACATGGACCCAGACGCCACCATCGACTTGCGCAAAGGGCTGCCTGCCATTCGAGCCGCCTGGATAGCCGAACGCGATGATACCGTGGTGTTGCAGGGGTATACATCGGAGTTCACCCGCCGTCGCATGAAGGATCCGCAGCTTGATCCGCTCAGGTTCATGGATGAGCGTAAACCTTTGCGCGCGCAAGCAGATAAAAACGTCACCCAAATGCATTATGCGCGCCAGGGCATTGTTACGCCGGAAATGGAATTTATCGCGATACGCGAAAATATGAAGCTGCAGGAAGCCCGCGAACAGGGGCTGTTGAAAGATCAGCACCCAGGTCAGTCATTTGGGGCCAGCCTGCCGCCGGAAATCACCCCCGAGTTTGTGCGCGACGAAGTTGCGCGGGGCAGGGCAATTATCCCCGCCAACATTAACCACCCCGAATCTGAACCGATGATCATCGGCCGCAACTTCCTGGTGAAAATCAACGGTAACATCGGCAACTCTGCGGTTACGTCCTCCATTGAGGAAGAAGTGGAGAAGCTCACCTGGGGCATTCGCTGGGGCTCCGACACCATTATGGATCTCTCCACCGGGAAGAACATTCACGAAACCCGCGAATGGCTCATCCGAAACTCACCGGTGCCCATCGGCACAGTGCCTATTTATCAGGCCCTGGAAAAAGTAGGTGGAGTGGCCGAAGACCTTACCTGGGAGATCTTCCGGGATACGCTGATTGAGCAAGCAGAGCAGGGCGTAGACTACTTCACCATCCACGCTGGCGTGCGCTTGCATCACGTGCCCATGACCGCCAAACGCACCACAGGCATCGTTTCCCGCGGCGGCTCCATCATGGCGAAATGGTGCCTGGCTCACCACCAGGAAAGCTTCCTGTACGAACACTTCGAAGACATCTGCGAAATCATGAAAGCCTACGATGTCTCCTTCAGCCTTGGCGATGGCCTGCGGCCCGGTTCTATATCTGACGCCAACGATGCGGCCCAGTTCGGCGAACTGGAAACCCTGGGCGAACTCACCAAAATAGCCTGGAAACACGACGTACAGTGCATGATCGAAGGCCCTGGCCACGTACCTATGCATTTGATTAAAGAGAACATGGACAAACAGCTGGAGTGCTGTGACGAAGCCCCGTTCTATACCCTCGGTCCACTGGTCACCGATATAGCCCCGGGCTACGACCACATAACCTCCGGCATTGGCGCCGCCATGATCGGCTGGTACGGCTGCGCCATGCTCTGCTACGTAACGCCCAAAGAACACCTGGGCTTGCCCAACAAAGACGACGTAAAAACCGGCATCATCACTTACAAAATTGCTGCCCACGCAGCCGACCTGGCCAAAGGACACCCGGGCGCCCAGATACGTGACAATGCTCTCTCCAAGGCCCGGTTCGAATTCCGCTGGGAAGACCAGTTCAACCTGGGCCTGGACCCAGACACAGCCCGCGCCTTTCACGACGAAACCCTGCCCAAGGATTCCGCGAAGGTGGCGCACTTCTGCTCTATGTGTGGCCCAAAGTTCTGCTCCATGAAAATCTCCCAGGAAGTCCGCGACTACGCAAAAGAGCACGGCTTGGACGAGATCTCAGCGGTGGACGCTGGCATGCAGGAGAAGTCCAAGGAGTTTATTGACGCGGGAAGTAAGCTCTACGATAGGGTCTGAGTTTCCCCGAAGCTGGCGGCCGGCGTAATAGGAGCTCGCGCCTGCCAGCGTATAGCTCATGAGTCTGGGGCGGGGGTCGAGAGAGCTTTCCAAAACTGTGCGGAGCCATGGATGGCGGAGCCCAAGCGCCACATGGATGTGCCGCAAGGAGCGTGTTTTGGTAAGCTCTCTCGATCCCTGCCTTGCACCCAAGCAAGCACCAAGAAGGCTTGCAATACCCCACAGCCAGAGTCTATCGTTCAAAGTCGATTCCATTGCAGGGTAGACCATGACCGAGCCGTTCCAGTTCAAAGCCCGCGACGTCACCATTGAAAAACGCGAAACCGTCTTCCAAGGCTTCTTCCGCATGGACAAGCTATGGCTGACACACCCGCGCTTTGATGGCCGGAACATGCCCCTGTTTACCCGCGAACTCTTCATCCGCGGCGACGCAACCTGCGTATTGCCCTACGACCCCAACCGCGACGAAATCGTGCTGCTGGAGCAATTCCGCCTGGGCGCACTCGGCGCAACCAGTCCCCTTGGCTGCTAGAGCTCGTAGCTGGAATGAACGAAGAAGGCGAAACCAACGAAGACGTCGCCCAACGAGAAGGCCAGGAAGAAGCCGGGCTTAGTTTCAGCAAGCTCGAAAAAATCTGTGAGTACCTTGTCTCCCCTGGCGGCACCACCGAAATGATTCACCTGTACTACGGTTGTGTTAACACCGAATCCGCTGGCGGTCTCTTCGGCCTTGAACACGAACATGAAGACATTCGGGCCCACGTAGTTTCAGCGGATGAAGCCATCGCCATGATCAGCGACGGCCGCATCAACAATGCGGCGGCTATCATCGCCATCCAGTGGCTCCAGCTCAACCGATCCAGATTGCGGGCGGGGAGGTAGTCATGGGTGAGTGGGCAATGAAACCCAAGCGTTATGTGCCGGATCTACGCCAGCTTGGCGCCCTGTGTGAAGGCAATTATCAGCGCCTTTTCAGATTGCGTCAGCTCAGGGTTGATGGGCGCCCTATGTGCGAAATTGAACTGCACAGAGAAAACCAGTACCTGGGCCGGGTTCGGATTCAGGTACTGCAAACGGCCAGATATACCGAAACCCTTTTGCTTGAGCAAATCCACAATAGCGGTCGCTGGCTCAACAACCCGCAGATGACCGCACGGGTGTATCACGATGCAGCCATGGCCGAAGTCATCAGCTGCTATCGCGACACACAAATTGCCCCTGTTAACGATTACCCCAACCGTTTTATGCACCACCCCGATGAAAAAGTTCAGGTGAACGGGTTTCTTGCCGACTGGCTTGAGTACTGCCTGCGGTTTGGCCACCTGCCACTTGAGCATGCTGCGTGGACTGCTGGCGAAAGCGCCGACTAGGCGCAGTTTTACCTCTCTCGCAATCAGTCTCGCGACCTGAAAGATGGCGCAGTTGTTAAAAAATGCAATATATAGCGAAGTGCCTCGCCAGAATGTGACACCGGTTCCAGTGACGGGTGATCAATCCTTAAGCTGACAACGTACACTTGTTCTGAAACCATGGGGAATGAAGCAGTAACCTGTGACTAGGTTCCCAAGCGATGACAGAGAGCAGACCAAGAGCATCATGATTTCTAAACAAGCCACCCGGCCACTTCGGGTACTGCAGTTAACGGATCCGCACCTTATGGCTAGCGCAGAGGGTGCGCTGCTTGGTGTAAATACCCGTGCCAGCCTCGATGCCGTGATCAAAGAGGTGCTCAAATCCCATGGGCAACCGGATTTGGTCCTGGCCACCGGCGATCTCGCGCAAGATGGCTCGGAAGAGGCCTATCGCGTTTTAGGTGATCGCCTTGGAGCCTTTAGCGGCGATTGTGCATGGGTCGCAGGGAATCATGATCATGTTGAGCGCCTAACCGACGCTGCACAAACCTATGGCGCAGCTCGCCGACACATTATTCAGGGTGGCTGGCAGTTTATTCTTCTGGACTCCTCCGTGCCCGGGAAAGTATTTGGTGAGCTTGCGAAGTCAGAATTGGAGTTTTTGGCAGAAATGCTTGAGCAGCACACGGATTTGCCGGCGCTTGTCACACTGCACCACCACCCGGTTGATATTGGTGCTGACTGGATGACAGATATTGGTCTGAGGAATCGTGCAGATTTCTGGCAGGTCATTGATCGCTTCCCGCAGGTAAAAATAGTGCTGTGGGGGCATATCCATCAGACCCATGAGCAGCAGAGAAATGGCGTGCAGCTGCTAGCAACGCCTTCAACCTGTATTCAGTTTACCTCCGGCTCCCGTAAATTTTCCGTCGAAGACTTGGCCCCAGGTTATCGCTGGTTTGAGCTCCAAGCCTCCGGCAACTTCACAACGGAAGTGTGCCGGGCCCTGGATTTCGAGTTTGATATCGATCAAAACAGCTCGGGTTACTGAGTAACCGCAGTTTGTTCTCTCAGTTCTTTTGCTGCCGCTACCATAGCTTCGAGAGCAGGAATCACTTCTTCCCACCGCCGGGTTTTCAGGCCGCAGTCCGGGTTAACCCACAAACGTTCTGCCGGGATCCGCTCTGCTGCCTTCCTCATTAGGCCTGTCACTTGTTCCACTTGCGGAATGTTCGGCGAGTGGATGTCATAGACGCCCGGGCCGATATCGTTGGGATACTCAAAGCTCTTGAACGCATCAAGCAATTCCATGGCAGAGCGTGATGTTTCGATGGTAATCACATCCGCATCCATGCGAGCAATGGCCCCAATGATGTCGTTGAACTCCGAATAACACATGTGAGTGTGAATCTGAGTGCCATCCTCCACGCCGTTGGCGCTGAGACGGAAGGCCTCGATGGCCCACTCCAGATAAGTGTTCCAGTCTGACTGGCGCAGTGGCAAGCCTTCGCGCAGTGCAGCCTCATCAATCTGAATAATTCCTACACCCGCTTTTTCCAGGTCTTGCACTTCTTCACGTACGGCCAGTGCCAGCTGCAGGCAGGTGTCCTTGCGTGGTTGATCATCACGCACGAATGACCAGTTAAGGATGGTCACTGGGCCGGTGAGCATGCCTTTCAGAGGCTTGTCGGTCAGTGACTGGGCGTATTTTATCCAGTCTACGGTCATGGCCGTGGGGCGAGTAATGTCACCGAACAGAATGGGAGGCTTCACGCATCGTGAGCCGTAGGACTGCACCCAACCAAAACGGCTGAATACATAGCCTTCCAGTTGCTCGCCAAAATACTCCACCATGTCGTTGCGCTCAGCTTCGCCGTGCACCAGTACATCCAGGCCAAGCGCTTCCTGTTGCTCAACGCAGTAGGCAATTTCTTGATGAATCCGCGCAGTGTAGTCCTGTTGGTTTAGGTTTCCCTTGCGGAATTCTTTACGAACCTCGCGTATTTCCGGGGTTTGCGGGAATGAGCCAATCGTCGTTGTTGGGTAGGCTGGTAGCTGGAACCGCGCCTGCTGTAGCTTGGCCCGGGTACTGAACGGACTCTTGCGTTGGCCATGCTGCGGCGTAATGGCCGACAACGCCTTTGCAACCGCCGGGTTATGCACTCTTGATGACTGGCGGCGGTTTTCAATCGCTTTTTGGTTGGTGGCCAGCTCTTGAGCGACGGCCTCGCGCCCCTCATCAAGCGCCTTCGCCAGAGTGTTCAATTCTTGCAGTTTCTGACGGGCAAATGCCAACCAGTTGCGAATTTCGGGATCCAGCGTGGTCTCACTCTCCAAATCAACGGGTACGTGCAGTAGGGAGCAGGATGGAGCAAGCCAAAGACGCTCGCCCAGTTTGTCTTTGAGGGGCTCGATAAGGTCTAACGTGGCGTTCAGGTCGGTCTTCCAGACATTACGCCCGTTAATTACACCGAGAGAAAGCACCTTGTGGGCGGGTAGCCAATCGGCTAGCCGCGTAAATTCTCCGTGTGCGCTGACAGCATCCAGGTGAACGCCTGCTACTGGCAGCTCACAAGCAAGCTGCAGATTTTCCCGAAGTTCCCCAAAATAGGTCGTCAGCAGTAGCTTCACAGGTGCTGTTTTCAACTCGTAGTAGGCGAGGATAAAGGCGTGCTTCCAGTCGGCATCCAATTCGGTAACCAGCGCTGGCTCATCAATTTGTACCCATTCCGCGCCCGCTGTCGCCAGTTTTTCCAGTAGCTCGCTGTACACCGGCAACAGTTTTTCCAGCAGAACCAGGCAATCAGAGTCGTCTTTGGCCTTGCCTAACCACAAATAAGTCACCGGGCCTATAATGACCGGTTTGGCGGTTATGCCCTGTGCACGGGCTTCTGCTAGTTGTTCCAGAATACGGTCAGCATTCAGGCTAAAGCTCGTATCGGCACTGAATTCCGGCACTATGTAGTGGTAGTTGGTGTCGAACCACTTGGTCATTTCGCCGGCGTGCACGCTGCAACAGGCGCTGTCGCTGGGGGAGCGGCCCCGAGCCACACGAAAATACTCGTCCAGCGCAGAGCCTTCATGGGTGCTGGCCCGCCCCGGCAGATTGCCAAGTGTTGCACTCATGTCCAACACTTGGTCGTACAGTGAAAACTCACCTACAGGTGCCAGGGAAAGGTTGGCCTGCTCTTGCCAGTTCTGCGACCGCAGCTCAGCGGCTGTTTTCTGCAGCGCTTGTTCACTGGACTTGCCATTCCAAAGGGCTTCCAGGGCAAATTTAAGTTCCCGGCGGGCGCCAATGCGCGGGTAGCCTAGGTTGTGTGTTGTGGTCATCCGAAACTCCTGGTTCTGTACTTAGTGAGTCGTTGATAGGAGTGACCAGATTAGCGTTCGGGGTTAATGAAAAATAATGGTATTATTTCAGGGTTCCATTAATTCCACTCATGGGTTGTCGAATGATCGAGCGTAACCACCTGGAAGTGCTTCGGGCTGTTGAATCAGAAGGCTCGCTAACGGCCGCCGCCAGCCGCCTTCACCTGACCCAGTCCGCACTCAGCCATTCCGTTCGCAAGCTGGAACAGCAGCTTGGAACCCCGTTATGGTTTCGGGAAGGGCGGCAGCTTCGGCTGACTCAAGCAGGCAGCCACCTGCTGGCGCTGGCCAACCGCCTGTTGCCGCAATTCGAGCATGCAGAGATGCAAATCGGCCAGTTCGCCAACGGCCAAGCCGGCACGCTGCGAATCGGAATGGAGTGCCATCCTGTTATCAATGGCTGCTGAAGGTGGTAGGGCCCTATCTCGAGCAGTGGCCGTCGGTGGATGTGGATGTAAAACAGAAATTCCAGTTCGGCGGCATTGGAGCGCTGTTTGGCCATGACATCGACATGCTGGTCACCCCCGACCCACTGCACAGGCCCGGTTTGGTCTTTGAGCCGGTATTTGATTACGAACAGGTGCTGGTGGTTGCGGCCAACCATCGCCTAGCGGGAAAGCCCTGGGCGGAGGCGGCGGATCTGGAACCAGAAACCCTGATCACCTATCCCGTCGCGATAGAACGCCTAGATGTGTTCAACTACTTGCTAGTGCCCGCAAACATGCGCCCAGCCCGCCATAAAACCATCGAAACCACAGATATTATGCTGCAAATGGTCGCCGCCGGCCGGGGAGTAGCGGCGTTACCACGCTGGCTGGTAACGGAATACAGCGAACGGCTAGCCATTGTTCCGGTAAAACTGGGGAAAGAAGGTATCTCCAAACAGATTTTTCTGGGTTGCCGCGAGCGTGATGTAGGTGTGCAGTACATGGATTCGTTCATGAAGCTGGCAAGAGAGGTTCGCTGGCGCTAACGTTTCGGTTACACTGCCCGAAAAATCCGGTAGGAATTACCCTTATGAGCGATACCCCTTCTGATCTCAAATACATCGACACCCACCAGTGGGTACGAGTGCACGCTGATGGCACTGCAACCGTCGGCATAACAGACTTCGCCCAGGACCAGTTGGGGGATGTGGTTTATATTGGCGTCCCCGAGGTTGGCGAAACGGTTACTGGCGGCGAAGAAGCCGGTGTTGCCGAATCCGTGAAATCCGCATCCGATGTGTTCAGCCCGGTAACGGGTGAAGTCATCGAGATCAACGAGATTCTTGAAGATGAACCTGAGAAGGTCAACGAAGACCCCTACGGCGACGGCTGGATGTTCAAAGTGAAGCTTGCCGATCAAGGTGAACTCGATGGGCTGATGGATGCAGATGCTTACGCTGAGCATGTAGCCGCTGCTGAGTAATCACTGCCTCTGGTTTGAGAGTTGTCATAGGCAGTTCCCACGCTAGAGCGGTCGGGGCGCGCCTCCCAAAACTGTGCGTAGCCATGGATGGCGGAGCCAAGCGTACATGGATGTATTCACAGCGTGTTTTGGGAGGCGCGCCCCGGCTGCGTTCCCAGCTCAGGTGTGGTCTTCTTCAGTTAATGTATAATCCCTGCCCTGAATTTACTCCCCTAGGTGGTTGCCATGAATTTCCCGGTTTTATATTTACGCAAAGGCGCGGAGCGCAGGCTACGGGCTGGCCATCTGTGGGTTTACAGTAACGAAGTTGATATCCAGCGGTCACCGCTAACACAGTTTGAAGCCGGTACTCAGGCAGAGCTTCGCGCATCGAACGACAAACCGCTTGGCGTCGTTTTCGTGAACCCTCACGCCCTTATTTGCGGCCGCCTGATCAGCCGTGATGCTGCCCAAGGCATGACCCCGAATCGGCTGACCCAGCGCATGGAGACGGCTCTGGTATTGCGAGAACGGCTATTCGACAAACCCTTCTACCGCTGGGTGTTCGGCGACAGCGACGGCCTTTCCGGCCTGGTCGTCGATCGGTTTGGCGATACCGTGGTGGTGCAAATCTCCACCGCCGGTATGGAACAGATGAAAGAATCGATTATTCGCGCGATTCAGCGGTTGGCGCATCCGAAGGCCATTATTCTCAAGAACGATGGAAAAATGCGTTCAGTAGAAGGGCTGGATACCTACATTGAGCAGGCCCACGGCCCAGAGGCGACTCTGCTTGAAGTGGAAGAAAACGGTGTTCGCTTTGAAGTGCCCCTTGAGGGCGGACAGAAAACCGGTTGGTTTTACGATCACCGCATGAATCGCCAGCGCTTGCAGGCCTACGCGCCAGGTAAGCGGGTGCTGGATGTGTTCAGCTACGTTGGGGGCTGGGGCATTCAGGCAGCCTGTGCCGGTGCGACTCAGGTTACCTGTGTCGACAGCTCTTCTGCCGCTATCGATTCCGTACACCATAACGCAAAGCTCAATGGCCTGGATAATGTCGAGACCCTTGAGGGTGATGCATTCGAAGCGCTAAAGGCGCTGGCGGACGAGAAGGAGAAGTTTGATATCGTTGTGCTGGACCCACCGGCCTTTATTCCCCGCCGCCGTGATCAGAAAGCCGGTGAGCAAGCATATGCGCGGTTGAATCAGCTAGGTTTGCGGTTGCTGGAGCGGGATGGGCTGTTGGTGTCGGCTTCGTGCTCCATGCATCTTTCCCAGGAGAAGCTGGTTGATATCATCCGTGGCAGTGGCCGAAAAATTGACCGCTTCGTGCAGCTGTTAGAGCAGGGGCATCAGGCGCCGGACCACCCGATTATTCCGGGAATTCCCGAGACCGACTACATCAAATCCTGCTTTGTGCGATCTCTCACCGGGTTTATGTAACGCTAAGGCTGAGCCCGCGCCCAAAAAGAGTGCGGGCTCAGTGATTTTTTGGCGGGTATCAATCGCGAAGCGTCATAACGCCCCAGCCTTATTTTTGGCGAATTCTTCCAGCTTAGGATCCGGGTCAACCGCTACCGGGTTATCCACTATTTCCAGCAGTGGCACGTCATTGTGTGAATCGCTGTAGAACCAGGCGCCGTCCAGGCTTTCACCGGTAGTTGCCAGCCAGTCATTCAGCCGGGCCACTTTTCCCTCCTGAAAGCTGGGGGTGCCAGCAATTCCGCCGGTATAGCGGCCGTTGACCATCTCGGGCTCAGTGGCGATCAGGTGCTCAATACCCAGAACATCGGCAATGAGCTCGGTGACAAATCGGTTGGTAGCCGTGATAATCATCAGGGTATGGCCGCGCTCCCGGTGGCTGTCCAAAAGCTCGCTGGCCTTTGCCTGTAGCATCGGGCGTACTTTTTTATCCATGAACTTGGCTCGCCATTCCAGCAGTTCGTCCATGCTATGGATCGCGAGAGGCTGAAGTGCAAATCCAAGGTAGCTCAGTATATCCAGCTCGCCATTCAAGTACTCCTGATAGAAGCGATCATTGGCTTTGCGATAGGCCTCAGCATCAACAATACCTTCCTCTACCAAAAACTCACCCCAGGCATGATCGCTGTCACCAGCTAGCAGGGTGTTGTCCAGATCAAAAATTGCGAGCGTCAAGAGATTACCTCCAGAGGAACAGGGCTTGCGAAAACCGGTATCTTACCACGGGTGCCGGAGTGCAGCTGCGTTTGCCGAAGCCTTGGGATTCTGTAAGAATGAGCGCAACTTGGAAAAATCCGACCGGCAAATAACTGACCGGTCTGCCGACTTTATTAAGAGGACTGTGCCGTGATCGATTTAGACGGTTTCAGACCCAACGTCGGAATCATTCTGGCCAACCACCAGGGGGAAGTTCTCTGGGCAAGGCGAATAGGGCAGGACTCCTGGCAGTTTCCCCAAGGCGGTATTAATCATGAAGAGTCGCCGGAAGAAGCACTGTACCGGGAGCTTGGAGAGGAAATTGGCTTAGGCGCCAATGATGTTGAAATCATCAGTTGTACCCGGGGTTGGTTAAGGTACCGCCTGCCCCGAAGAATGGTACGGCACAACTCGCACCCCGTCTGCGTGGGCCAAAAACAGAAATGGTTCCTGCTGAGGATGTTATCACCGGATGCGCAAGTACGCGTTGACGGTACGGATTCACCGGAGTTCGACGGGTGGCAGTGGGTAAGCTACTGGTATCCGTTGGGACAGGTGGTTTCCTTCAAGCGTGAAGTATATCGACGTGCGCTGAGAGAGCTTGCGCCAAGACTGTTCTACAACATGGAGCAGTGGCACAGAAGTGAGCATGACCGGCGTTTAAAGGAACAGGCGAAATGACGGACTGACACACCCATGCTGAGCATTCTGCGAAGTCTTGTACAAGAAGTAAACAGTGCCCGGGATCTCCAGGAGGCGCTGGGCATTATTGTATCGCGCGTGCAAAAAGCCATGGGAACCGAAGTGTGTTCCGTTTATCTGCTGGACCCGGCCTCCAACCGCTATATTCTAATGGCGACTGAGGGTCTGTACTTGCAGGCAGTTGGCCAAGTAAGCCTCGCCCATTCCGAAGGGCTGGTGGGGCTTGTGGGCTCCCGTGAAGAGCCTATTAACCTGGAAGATGCACCGTCCCACCCCCGCTATCGCTACTTTCCTGAAACGGGCGAAGAGCGTTTCCGTTCTTTTCTTGGGGTTCCCATTATTCACCATCGCCGGGTACTCGGCGTTCTTGTGG
>NZ_MBPP01000010.1 GCF_001858325.1 Marinobacter sp. AC-23 | reverse complement strand
GCTGAGACCTTTCGTCTCACGTATCCTTATATAGCGCTCTGCATTCAGCACTGCACGACAAAAATTTCTTTGTCGCTGCCATTACTGGCTATCCGTCAATCCAATAATACGATACCGTTGACGGATATCAATGGAAAATATTGTATCACAACATCAGTGTCAACTGAGGAGTGCGCCACAGCACAAAACTTTCATTGCAATCTATACCAATGTCTTAGTACCTGCGTGCTTTTTTGACATGTCCTGGTGGGCATTCAGCGTATTCCGGCACCAGCATGTCGGTGTGCGCTAACGACACAGTATGTAACCGACTTTACCCGGCTGCCAGATCGGGGATAATGTGCGTCCTCCTACGCCATTAAGCCTGTGAGCAACAGCTTGTTGGAAAGTCTTGGAAGAGAAGAGAATCATGTCTGCAAAACAACAACTCGAGAACCTTGTCCGGGACTTCCAGAAAAAACGTCCGCTACGCGCGGGGTCCCTGATTATTACAACCTACGGCGACATCATTCACCCACGCGGCGGCAATGTTTGGCTGGGTAGCCTGATGAAACTGCTGACGCCCATGGGCGTCAGCGAGCGACTTGTACGCACCTCGGTTTACCGGTTGGTTCAAGAGAGCTGGTTACAAACTGAGAAAGTGGGCCGATGCAGCTATTACAGTGTAACCGGGGTAGGTCTCAGGCGATTCCAGCAAGCCTTCGAGCATGTCTACACGCTTGGCACAGACGACTGGAATGGCAGCTGGTGCCTGGTTTTTCTCAACCAGCTGGATCCGGAAACCCGTACCAAGGTACGTGAAGAGCTAAAATGGCTGAGCTTCGGCAGCATGGCCACGGGGGTTATGGAGCATCCGCGTTTTACCCGCCATGAATTGGTGCCCCTGCTTCAGGAATGGGGCGCGCTGGAAGACACCATAGTGATGCAGACCCAACCACTGGAACAACGAAGCCCACGAGCCCTTCGCAGGCAAGTAAAGGAAAGCTGGAACCTGGATGAGCTGGGTTTTCGCTATAAGCGCTTTTTGGAGAGGTTCCGGCCCCTATGGCGGGAGCTAAGCGTCAACGACAACCTGAGCCCGGAAGAGTGCGTTACCGCACGCATCCTGCTGATTCACGAATACCGAAAAATACTGTTGCGGGACCCACTGCTGCCAGATGAGCTATTGCCGGGCGACTGGGAGGGGCGAAGCGCCAAACAATTGTGCCGCAACCTTTACCGAGCCATATACAGTCGCTCTGATGAGCACTTGGCGAGCATTCTGGAAAACGCATCCGGCCCACTGCCAGGCCCAAGCCAGGGGTTTTATCGCCGGTTTGGTGGACTGACAATGGAAAACGCTACCGCTAACAACTCTGTCATTGCGGACGAGTCTGCCTGATCCTGCCGATTTTCGATCAGCCAGCAGGACGGCCCTGATCTGGCTGACTGTAATCGCAGACTCCGTCCGGGAAAATCTCATTCAGCCGCATGACGTCGCCCTCGGAAAACGAAACACTTCCGTATGTGCCATCCTTCAGTGCGGTTGCAACAAACTTCAGGCCGCATTTGAAAACGCTGCCCTCAATTGGCCCTCCGGCACCATGCGTGATGTAGTGTAGATTTTGAACTTCGAGGTACATGCACCGGCAGGCTGTTCGTCAAGAATGCCACTCCAGACGTCATTTCCCACAGCTATCACTTCGCCGTTGGTTTTGTAACACGCATCCAACGCTTCTGTAGGCTTATTATCCGCGATGCTCTGCTGCGGGTTTACACGCATATTCATCAACCACTCGTGCAATATTTCCAGCGCCATCCAGGTTGGATTTGATTCCTCCCTTGGTTCTGGCTCTTCAGGATCTGATGTATCCGTCGGCCGGGTATCGGTAAACCAGATCAATTGATTGTCGGCATTCCCCATTTTGTTGATGATGCGCTGGCGAACAGAGAAAGACTGGTGGCTGTTGTGCATGTCCAGCACTTCCTCCAAATAGTGCCGCCAATCTATAACGGGCATATTGAGCTGGCCGTCAAAAACCATCCCGGATTCATAAGCGGCCTGAATCGCTTTCAGATCACTCTGGGTGCGCGGCGCAGGCTGTGTGCCATCCGGGCTCAGGTTCATATTGCGGGAACTCCAGGGATCGAATTCGACGCGGCCCGCTAGAACATCTTCTTGAGAGCCAACAAAAGGAAAGCCCTCCTGCACCATCTCTGATGGCTGTTTCCAACCACCAATCTGAGCGTTCAGCTTCAAAAATTCCTCGCGAGTGATCTTGCCATCACGCAGCGCTCCCAAGCCATACTGCACCCCTACGTTGTCGTACAAAGTACGAGGATTCCCACGCTCATCGACTCCGTAAATATTTCTCAGATCGTCGTAATGCGTCCACTCGACAGCGTCCATCACACCATCAGGCTGCATCTGTTGCTGGTTGGGCGCTTGGCCAAAGGCGGGGTTCATAACCAATGGCGTCAGTCCACGCCAGGCCGGAATGCACTCGGTCATCCCTGGGGCGGTGCCGAATCCAAGCATTTGTTTTGCTTCGGCAAACGGATCTGCGTAGGTATCGGTCGCATTCAACCCCACAAGCCAGCTCCGGTTAGTGGTTGTCTGCCATTTGGCATTGTCTTTATCAGTGGCGTCCATGTAGTACTCCAGCAATTCACAGTCACCGACATGGATGATCTGGGTCACCATGTCCGGATAAGAGTACTGGGGCACGCCCGCATCCAGAAGATCAGGGTGATTCTGGGAATAAACGTACTGCTGGATGCCACCACCGGAGCCACCAATGGCAACAGTATACTCAGGCACACCCACACGCTTGATGAAGTGCTCTTTTACCATCAGCGCAGTTTCGCCGCCTACCTGAAGGTTATAGTGCGGGCTTGTGCTGGTGCCTGTGGAATAGATAACAGCATAGCCTTTGCCCAAGGTTTCCGGCTGCAAGGCCCGACTTTGGCTTATCTCGCCTTGTGAATGACCTATCCCTACGCCACCTTGAAAATGGAACAACAGGCGGCCGTTCCAATTGGCGGTGGATACCTCATCAGGCATATCCCCGGGCCCCGCCAGAGTGGCAAAACTGTAGATAAACCGGTTAATCGTGCCCCGCTCCTGTCGCACAATGAAATCGACGGTGCGACCATCGGTGAGCGCGGTGGTAGCCATATCCGCAGGCCGGGAACCATCGCCAGGCAAAGGCGCCCAATTGTCGTCGATCGTGCGATAGACAAACTCCACATAGGAATCAATCGAACAGTCCTTGCTCAGCCCTATCTGGTTGCCGTGGCCATCCATAACCGGGAAGCCCGTATTGCCGGTGGTATCCACCAAGGGCTGCTTGCCCAACTCGCTCGTTACCGTACAAACGAACGGATATTGCTGGGGGCCAGAGAATATCGGCCCGGTCACCGGGTAAGCAGTCAGCGTAAGATCACTCAGTGGGCCATATTTGACATGGTGCAGCTCCAGCCGGTTTTCACCCTCGGAAAGCCCCGCCACGAGAATTTCAGGGCCATTACGCCCCTCTCGCACCAACGGGCTGACCCTGGCGTCATTGAGCCAAAATTCCAGGTTGTCGCTTTCCGCTGTAATCGTGGCAGAGTTGCCTTCAAGGCCGATCAGAACATTGTCACCACTGACCCGGTCCGGAGTGCTGGACAGGCTGACCAGCTCAAGATCTGGCTGACTGTCTCCCGATCCGGAAGAGCGGCTGGAACCGTCGAAGCAGCCGCTGAGGAGGAATGAGAACATTCCTGTAACCAGTATGAATCGCACCTTTGAGTTGGTAAGCATCGAAAAATCCCTCTTCGAATACACTGTTTTCACCAGGCTTGGACGCGGTTATACCGCGTTGCAAGCAGTTCTGTTGTTGCTATTGAAAGCCTAGACCAGCTTGCTGCATTGGTACAGAGTGCGTGCTCGGTAGCGTCGCAAGAATGTCGTCATTCACCAAAAATCTGGCACGAATTACCAACTATAATGCGGTCTATTTCAGTACTATATTTCGACAATAAACAAGCAGACTCACCAAGCCCGGAGAATTAAGCGATGAAAACCTACAACCACGTGATGATTACCGGTGGCGGCAGTGGTCTGGGCCTGGGCATGGCATTGAGGTTCCTGAAGCGAGGCTGCCGGGTATCCGTGCTCGATCTCGCCATTTCCGACGGAGGGCAGGACCAATTGGATATGGCCGCCAGCACTGCGCAAACCACTTGGCAATTTCACACGGTAGACATCACCGATTTTAATCAGACTCAGGCGGTGGTTCTGGCCGCTGTAGACGCCTTGGGTGCGCCCGACCTTGCCATTAACTCCGCCGGCGTGATCATCAACAAAGCCTTTGCAGACACGCAGCCAGAGGAGTTTCGGCGAGTTGTCGATATTAACCTCAATGGCAGCTTTCACTTTGCCAAGGCCGTGCTGTCATCCATGCAGCCCGGCAGCCGGCTAGCGCTAGTTGCGTCTCTCGCTGGCCTAATCAGCAACTACGCCTATTCAGCCTATGGTGCATCCAAATTCGGCGTGGTGGGGCTTGCTACAACTTTGCGCTATGAGTACGAGCCCCAAGGCATCCACATCAGCTGCATCTGCCCGCCCGAAGTCAAAACACCCATGGTGGCGCAGGAGCACGCAGACGCCAACCCGATTTCTCTTGAGATGAAAGCACTGGCCGGGTCGCTGGAAGCTGACAGCGCTTGTGACCAGATTGTTGCCGGCCTGGATGCCGGGCGCTGGCAGATTATTCCGGGGTTTTCCGGCAAGTTGACAGCTTTCGGCGCACGCTACCTCCCCGGCCCATTCAACGCACTCATGCTACGATTGATTGGCCGGGCATTGCGCAAGCATGGAGTGACCAACCACCCTGCTTAGCGCGGCAGCTGCTATTACTTGATTTAGAACAAGCGTCACCATCGCTCCACCACCTCAGTCGCGCTACGGTATTACCACTCTTCGGTATCTCCCCAGAACATGTAAATACAGCCTTTTAAGCCTGCAATCATTTGTCCTAAATGATGCCTTCTACTAAGATGTATTTATAATGAATCAAATAGGACGGTTTATGACGCCTACCATTGCCATTCTCCTGATCATTACCTTCGTGCTCTCGACGGTTGGTCTGCTGCTACTGATTTGGTCTATCGCCAACAATCAGTTCAGTCACGGCCAGGAAGCCGCCCGAACGATCTTCTCTCCGGGGGAGGAAGGCCACAGCGAGGATCCTGCGCAAGCTGCCGAGCCTGATACCATGGCACAGGCTAGCGCTATCAAGGCTCGCTGGACAGCCGACCACTCTTCCCGCACGGCCGTGCTGTGCTGGCTAAGCTCAGCTATTTTCTGGCTGGTTCTGGGTTCGTTTTTCGGGCTAGTCACCTCGCTGAAGATGCACCTCCCCGAGTTTCTGATCTCCAGTGAGTTTCTTACCTTTGGCCGCGTGCGCCAGTGCACCTTAACGCGGTGACCTATGGCTGGGCCTCCATGGCAGGTATTGGCGCAGCGCTTTTTCTGATTCCCCGGCTGTTCAAAACCTCACTGGCCGGCGGAAAATATGCCGTTTTGGGCAGTGTTATCTGGAATATCGGTCTGGCTCTTGGGCTGGGCGCCATTACACTGGGCTTCTCCGACGGCCAGGAATGGCTGGAGTTTCCGTGGCAGGTAGACCTTCTATTCGTGGTCGGTGGTGCGCTGTGCGCCATACCCTTGCTGCTAACCGCCGCCAATCGTCAGGTGGAACACCTTTATGTGACCAGTTGGTACCTGATGGCCGCACTGGTGTGGTTCCCGATCCTGTTCCTGATCGCCAACCTGCCCTTTACCTTTCCCGGCGCCTCTGGCGCCACGGTTAACTGGTGGTTCGCCCACAACGTTCTCGGGCTTTGGGTTACCCCCATTGGCATTGGTATCGCCTACTACATGATCCCAAAAATTCTCGGCAGGCCGATTATCTCTTATCAGCTGTCACTGATTGGCTTTTGGTCTTTGGCACTGTTCTACAGCCAGGTAGGTATTCATCACTTGATTGGCGGCCCCATACCCACCTGGCTGGTTACCCTGTCGATTGTCCATAGCGTGATGATGTCGATTCCCGTTATTACCGTTGCCATTAACCACCACGGCACCATGATGGGGAATTTCAAGCGTCTGAAAGATTCACCCACGCTTCGTTTTGTGTGGATCGGCGCGCTCATGTACACGGTGTCCTCACTCCAGGGCTCTATGGAAGCGCTTAGAAGCGTTAACGTAGTCACCCATTTTACCCACTACACCGTGGCCCACGCGCACCTTGGGATGTATGCCTTCCTGAGTTTCATCCTGTTTGGGGCTGTGTACTTCATTATGCCCCGCCTCACTAATTGGGAGTGGCCATGGCGCCGGATGATCAGCCTGCATTTCTGGCTGGTGAGCATCGGCATTTTGATTTACTTCGTGTCACTGACCGTTACCGGCTGGAAGCAGGGTTTGGCGTTGCTCGATGCCGCAATGCCTTTCATGGATATTGTCCGTATGACCATTCCGGGGCTTCAGGCCCGCACCTTAGGCGGCGCACTGATGACATTGGGGCACCTTGTGTTTGCAGCCCACTTTGTTGCCATGTTGATGCATCGTGGCGTCGGTAGTGAACAACCAACCCTCTTCCGCTCTGCTATTAAGGAGAACACTTAATGAAACGTGCTCTCGCAATTATGGTCGGTGCGGCCCTTATTCTATTGTTGGCCACGCTTACGCTGGTGGTTATGCCGTATCTGCAAATGTCGGCAGAACAGGTGCCGCCAGATCTTAAGCCGTACACTGAAAAGCAACAGCGTGGCCGGCAGGTATATATCGCCAACGGCTGTGTGTACTGCCACAGTCAGCAACCTCGGGACCCGAGCTTTGCGCCCGGCGACAGAGACCGTGGCTGGGGGCGCCCTTCCGTGCCCGGCGACTACGCCAACGATCAGCCGCACTTGCTAGGCACCATGCGTACCGGCCCGGATCTGTTCAACGTAGGCGCCAGGTTACCCAGCATCGACTGGCAACTGCTGCACCTTTACAACCCGCGGGTGGTTCATAAAGACAGCATAATGCCATCGTATCCGTTCCTGTTTCGCCATGTAGACGAAGCGGCAGAGGGTGACAAGGTTGTTTACTTACCAGAGGCTTATGCTCCTGAGTCCGGTCAGATTGTTGCCACCGAAGATGCACTGGCGCTGGCCGAGTATATGCTCGCGCTTGACCACACCTATCCGGCACCTACCTTGCCGAAAGCCGATAAACCCAAGGAGTAACGTGCGCCATGAACGAACATGATCAGCGCGCTCAGTTTCGCGAAGCGCCCGAACCCGAAGAAGGCACACGCGCCGCTCCAAAGTTTGTCTTCGCCTGGATAGCCATTCTGATTGTGTGGGGCGTTGGTTATTACGCCTGGCAAATCGGCAAACCTATGCTGGGTGGCGACAGCCGCACACCCGTTGCAACCGAGCCCAGCACGTCAGAGCCAGAAAGCTCAAACACTGCGGCCTCAGAGGACGCGGGCGCTAGCAGCACAGCAAGTGCAGAAGTAGCAGGCGTAGATGGTAAAGCCCTCTTTAGCGCCCATTGCAGCTCCTGTCACCAGGCGACAGGCCAGGGCATTCCCGGCGCGTTCCCACCGTTAACGGGAAGTAAATGGCTGCAAGCTGACCCGAACATCCCTATCGCGATCGTCCATGACGGTTTACAGGGTGAAATTGAGGTTGCTGGCAACACGTTCCAAGGCATGATGCCACCGCTTGGGGGCCAGCTTTCGGATGCAGAGATAGCGGCGGTGCTGACCTATGCCCGAAGTGAATGGGGCAATACCGCAAGCGAGGTCAGCCCAGAGGCAGTCGCCAAACACAAAGAGCGTTTCGGTGACCGCGGAAGCTGGTCGGCAAAAGAGCTGACGGAGGTTTTCGGGGAACACTAAGATGCCCAACAGCAACGCGAGCGCAGCACAGGACTCTCCGCACCAGAAGCCCGAGCACCAGGACATCCTGATGATTGAAGGGATGCGTTGTGGCAGCTGTGCTATCGCCGTTGAAGCTCTGCTGAAGAAGCAACCCGGAATCAGTGACGCGGCGGTGAACTTTGCCGCCGACGTGGCCTGATTTGCTGGGACAACGAAAAACCCCAGTTTGCCAGCCTGCAAAAAGCCGTTGCCCGCTTAGGGTATCGCCTGCATGGGTCGGTTGACGCCGAACGGAGCAAGTTCCAGGCTGAATCCGTGCGCAAGCATCTACAAAGACGGCTGGCCGTTGCGGTTGTCTTTGGCATGTGGAGCATGATGCCAGCTTTACTGATCTACCTGTCGCCACTCGGGGCGGTGGAGCCGGAGGTACTCTGGCCGCTTGCCCTGGCCAGTGGCCTGTTCGCAGTGCCGGTGGTGCTTTACTCCGGCTCCCACTTCTATCGTGTGGGTTGGCGCACGCTGCTTGCCGGCGCACCCGGGCTCGACAGCCTCATTTTTCTCGCGGTATTTGCCGCCTGCATTATCTCGACCTGGCAACTCGCCACCGGCAGTCACCACGTGTATTTCGACGCGGCCGTTATGTTGATCACCTTCCAGCTGATCGCACGGCTGCTGGATACCAGTGTGCGCCGACGCGCCTCTGAGATTATTCGCCGCTATCTTCAGGATGTGCCACAGCAAGTCGTTCTGAAACACCCGGATGGCAGCGTCGAAACACGGCCAGCCAACAGTGTTGAAACCGGCGAGCGCATCATTCTCCAAGCCGGTGAGCATTTGGCTCTGGATGGCAAAGTCATACGGGGGCATGGCCAGGCAGATCTGTCGATGCTAACCGGCGAGCACTTGCCCCAGTCCCTTGAGCCGGGTGCAGAGTTACTTGCAGGTTGCCAACTAGTGGAGGGCAACCTCGAACTGTTGGTTACGGCGGGCATTGGGCAACGCCGCATTGACCGCTTATCCCGATCTATCAGCGCCCTACTCAGCCGTAAAACGACCCTGCAGCGACTGACCGACCGCATTGCTCGTATTCTACTTCCCGTTATCTTGATAGCCGCTGCACTGGCCGTGGGCCTAGCTCTTTTGCAGGGCGTACCGGCCCCGGAAGCCGCGGCCCGCGGGCTGGCGGTTATGATCATTAGTTGCCCCTGTGCACTGAGCCTTGCCATTCCTCTGGTAATCACCATGGGCCACGCCCACATGGTCAGCCAGGGCATTGTATTACGAGACCCAGCAGCACTGGAGGCCGCCGCCAAAGTTGGCGTTATCGTATTCGACAAAACCGGCACATTAACCACCGGCGAACCCAGTGTGAACCGTATTATTCCGGCTAATCACTGGACCCAAAGCACACTGCTGCAGCTGGCACAAAATACGCTCAATGAGTCACAGCATCCTGTTGCCAAAGGGCTTATGGCGGAAGTCGGTTCTGCGCTTGCGGTGACACCCGGTGGCACCCGGGAAAGCCTTGCAGGTGCGGGCACACGCTGGGTCTATGGAGGGAACATAGCCTTGGCAGGACGCGCGAGCTGGCTGCGGGAACAAGGCATTGACGTGCCACCAACCGAAGACACGGGAATGAGTCTTCACATAGCTCAAAACGGTTTTTATGCCGGAAAAATCGGCTTTCAGGAAACACTCAGGCCGGAAGCTGCGCCAACGATTCGGCAACTAATACACCAAGGTTATACCGTTTATCTGCTCAGTGGCGATACCCGAAACGCGTGCCTGGAATTGGCTGAGCGCTTGGTATACCCGGAAAACATGTGCTTTCGGGGTATTCTCCTGAACAGAAGTACAGCTTTTTAGACAACCTCGAAAGGCAGACCAACGCCGTATTCGTAGGGGACGGCCTGAACGATGGCCTGGCCCTTGCGGGTGCCAGGCTTGGCATTGCAGTTGGGAGTGCCGCCCCGGCCACCGGCGAGGCGGCGGCTGTTTACCTGACCGAGAGCATTGCAAAAGTACCAACCACACTGCGGCTGGCACAAAGAGCTCGCAAACTCATGCACCAGAACCTGTTCTGGGCGGTAGGCTACAACGCCCTGGTTATACCTCTGGCGGTTATGGGTTGGATTCAGCCCGTTATTGCAGCCATTGCCATGTCACTTAGCAGCCTCTGTGTTCTGCTCAACAGCCTGCGCATGCAAAAACGGGGCCCCGTGGCGCACAGAGCATTCCCTCTGCGCCACGGGGCCCACGCTCTAACAAAGATTTATCGTGTGGTGTAACCCCCGTTTGCAAAGAGCGTTTGCCCATTTATCCACCAACCTTCAGTTGCAAGAAATCTGACGATGGGAACAATATCTTCAATTTGTGTAAGCTGATTACCCATTGCTTGTGACTTATGGAATTCAACACGCTCCGGGGTTTCCTGGCCGTAAAAGAAAGGGGTGTCCATCGGGCCCGGCCCGACATTGTTGACCGAGATCCCTCTCCCGGAAAACTCCTTCGCAGCGGCGCGGGTGAAGTGCTCTACCGGTGACTTGCCTCCTGCATAGGTTGAGTAGCCATCCGTTAGCGCCGCCAGCAATGCCGTTACAATCGTAATGAGCTTGCCGTTATCATTGAGGTGAAGCCCCGCCTCTTTTATGAAGAAATAAGCGGATTTGGCGTTCACCGCGAGCATGTCGTCATACTCCTCTTCAGACGTCTCGATGATCGGTTTACGCAACACTTTCCCTACCGTGTTAACTGCAATATCAATTCCGCCGAAACGCGCCTTTGCCTGTTCAAACAACGTCGTAACATTGGCCGCCTTGGTCAGGTCACCTTGTATCGCTATAGCTTCGCCACCCATATCGGCAACCGCCTTTATAGTGGCCGCTGCATCGTCGGCCGTCGCATCACTATTATAATGCACGACTATTTTCGCCCCACTTTTTGCAAACTCCCGACTAATAAGACCACCAAGATTTTTTGCACCACCTGCAATTAGAGCAACTTTTCCATTGAGATCCTTAGACATCACATTCTCCTGATTTAACCAGAGTATTTCTCTGTTACGTTGGTTTATCGGCGTTCTAGAGAAATCATATCCAGCTGTTTTGCAGGCGGGAAGAGTGCTATCTTGCATCCATTAATTGCATTAAAGGCAATAAGTGTGTTGACGAACGACGAACTCTTTA
>NZ_MBPP01000009.1 GCF_001858325.1 Marinobacter sp. AC-23 | reverse complement strand
ACAGTGGTGTCGTCTTCGTAGTAGGCGCTTTGATTCACAATGGTTTCCTTCACAGTGATTGGCGTTACGGGGTCCGCTCATTCTGAAATGGCGGAGGCACCGCTGGCTTGAGATGTTATCGTAGCATCATGTGGTCATCGATATTTGACCTCCTCAGCATCAGACAAAAGAGCGCAACCCGGGAGCATAATGAACCAATACCCTGACTACTCACTTCTGGAGCTCGCTTCCGTTCGTGAAGGTGATTCCGTAGGCGCCACTCTGGCAAACAGTGTTGCCTACGCTCAACATGCAGAAAAGCTCGGCTTTAAACGGTTCTGGCTGGCAGAACACCACAATATGGAAGGCATCAGCAGCTCCGCCACCTCAGTGCTGATTGGCCACATTGCAGGAAACACCCAAACGATTCGGGTGGCTCTGGTGGTGTCATGCTGCCAAACCATCCGCCACTGGTGATCGCCGAGCAGTTCGGAACACTGGAAAGCATTTACCCGGGCCGCATTGATTTGGGGCTTGGTCGGGCCCCAGGAACCGACCCCATCACGGCTCGCGCGCTGCGCCGCGATGGTATGGGGGCCGAACAATTCCCAGAAGACGTCGCACAGCTTCAGCGCCTGCTCGCACCACTTCAGCCAGGCCAGGCCGTTAAAGCCATCCCAGGTGCCGGCACCAACGTACCTGTGTGGTTGCTAGGGTCAAGCCTTTACAGTGCCCAGCTTGCTGCCATGCGAGGTTTACCCTATTCGTTTGCCGGACACTTCGCCCCGCGCCTGTATCGCGAAGCCATAAAGGTCTATAGAGACAACTTTCAGCCATCGGCGCAACTAAAAGAGCCTTACACCATTTTGGCAGTGCCAGCCGTACCAGCAGATTCAGTAGAAGAGGCCAAGTACCTGGCAACCACCAGCTACCAACGCATCCTCGCACTGTTCCGGGGCCAGGCACTCTGGATGAAACCCCCGGTAGAATCGATGGACGGCCTCTGGACTGCCGGCGAACAAGCAACGGTTAAGGATTTTCTAGGGCTTCAGTTACTTGGCGATGCCGCCGCCCTCAAGCGCCAAATCAACGAGCTACTGGCAAGCGTGGCAGTCGACGAGCTTATGTTCACGATAGACATCTACGACCCCGAAAAGCGCCGACATGCTCTGGATATACTCGACGAAACACGACAAGGCTGACGCACCATGAAAACAAAAACGACGCACGTGTTTCTCTCCCACGGCCTTGAGAGTGGCCCTGGTGGCACCAAAATCCAGGCTCTGAAGGCCTTAGCGGAGACATTTGACAACGTTCAGGCACATGCGATTGACCACCGAAGCAGCAAAGATCCGGCCGTTCGCCTTGCGCAGATGAATGATGCTATTTCTGCCAGTGGAGCTGCCCCGGAAGACATCATCCTTGCAGGCTCCAGTATGGGTGGCTGGGTGTGTGCCCAAGCGAGTGCACAAACACCGGTTTTGGGGTGCTTCCTGCTGGCTCCGGCACTAGCACTGCCAAGCTACCCCCAATCCAGTCCTCGCATACAAGCACAGCACGTACAGATCATTCATGGCTGGGACGACGACGTGGTGCCAGCCATGCCGGTTATCGAACTTGCTCAACAGCAAGCGCTTCCTATTTTGGTGTTGCCCGACGGCCACCGTCTTGCAAAAAGCCTTCACCGGGTCACAAAAGCCTTCGGTGCTTTCCTCTCCGGAACAGGCCTTAATAGCGCAGGCCTTGAAAAGTATTGAACCAAAAAGGTCAATTTCTTGCGAAAGTCGCCAAGTTTTGCCAGTCTTTAATAATGTAACAATAAATATCTGAAAAAAAACGAACGGAGAAAACCGATGAGCAGCATGAGTAAATTCAAGAAACTGGCCGGACTTTCAGCGTTCGCATTTGCAGCAATGACCGCAGCAAACTCAGTAAACGCGGCTAGCTGGCGCTATGCCCACGAAGAATATGAAGGCGATGTACAGGATGTATACGCATACAAATTCAAGGAATACATCGAAGATAACTCCGACCACACCCTCCAAGTGTATCGCTTCGGTGAGCTCGGCGAGTCTGACGACATTATGGAGCAGACCCAGGCGGGCATTTTGAACTTCGTTAATCAGTCGCCAGGCTTTACCGGCGCGCTGATCCCGGAAGCACAGATTTTCTTCATTCCGTATCTGATGCCCACCGACATGGACACGGTCATCAAGTTTTTCCGTGAAAGCAAAGCCATCAACGAAGACTTCCCGAAGCTTTATGCCGATCAGGGATTAGAGCTGCTACAAATGTATCCGGAGGGCGAATTTGTTATCACTCTGGATGAGCCAGTAACGACCCCCGAGGGAATGAAAAACAAGAAGATTCGGGTTATGACCAACCCGCTTCTGTCTGAGACCTATTCTGCTTTCGGTGCGACACCAACGCCGCTGCCCTGGGGTGAAGTTTACGGCGCACTGCAAACCAACATGATCAACGGCCAGGAAAACCCGATCTTCTGGATCGAATCCGGTGGGCTGTATGAAGTATCACCCAACCTGATCTTCACTGGTCACGGCTGGTTCACCACCGCGACGATGGCCAACAAGAATTTCTATGATGGCCTGGCAGATAAAGACAAAGAGCTCGTCCAGGAAGCGGCGGATTACGCCTTTGAGAAGATCATCAAGCACATTGACGGCCTGGCAGATGAAGCCCTCGCTAAAATTCAGGAAAGCAGCGATGAAGTTACCGTCACTCGCCTGAATGAAGAGCAGATTAAAGCCTTCAAGGACAGAGCTCCACAAGTTGAGAAGAAGTTCATTGAAATGGCTGGCCAAGGTGGCCAAGACTTGCTTGATCAGTTTAAGAAAGACCTGAAAGCTGTACAGTAAGACTGATACTGTACTGTGCCTGTCCGCCGGCGCCCGCCGGCGGACACTCTAATGAACTAACCCCGCCCCGCCAAGCATCAACGACCGGTCGGGAGCGACATGATCTGGAGCAGACCCCATGTCCGAGAATTCCCCGGAGTTAGACGACGACACCGGCACATTTGAGTCCGGCCTACCTGGGTTTCTGGGAACCATCGACGGATGGATCGCCAACACCGAGGCCGTCATACTGGCTGCGGGCGTGATTCTGATGGCCATTAATACATGCGTTAATGTTATTGCGCGATTTGTATTTGGAGAAGGCCTTTTCTTCTCCGGTGAGATTAACCGCATCTTGATTATCCTGGTTACCTTCGCAGGTATCGGCTATGCAGCACGCTACGGCCGACACATACGGATGTCCGCGGTTTACGACGCCCTCCCGCCCAAAGGTCGTAAAATACTGATGATCACCATTGCCCTGTTCACTTCTGCGGTAATGTTTTTCCTGTGCTATCACTCGTTCGGTACATAGAAACCCTTTACAGTCGCGGCCGTATTTTGCCCGCACTGGGCTTTGAAATCTGGTGGATTTATGTCTGGGCACCTGTGGGCTTTGCGGTTACCGGCATTCAGTACCTCCTCACGGCCGTCAAGAACTTCACCAGTGAGGGTGTTTATCTCTCCACTGGAGTAATTGATGGTTACGCTGATTCAGAATCGGAAGTCTGATCCGGCTTAAATACCGGGCACGATAAAAAAAGGGCACACCTATGGCGACTATTCTAATGATCATTATGATCGGGCTGCTGCTCCTCGGCTTCCCGATGATGATTCCACTGACAACTGCCGCCGTCGTTGGCTTTGTCATGATGTTCGACGGCTTCGGCCAAATGGGCACGTTTATTCAGCAGATGATGGGGGGTATTCGTCCTGCGTCACTTATTGCGGTGCCCATGTTCATTCTAGCCGCAGACATAATGACCCGCGGCCAGTCCGCAGATCGGCTAATTAACATGGTCATGGCCTTCATCGGCCATATAAAAGGCGGGCTGGCTATCAGTACCGCAACTTCCTGCACGCTTTTCGGTGCAGTTTCTGGCTCCACCCAAGCAACGGTTGTCGCTGTAGGCTCTCCCCTGCGCCCGAAGATGCTCAAGGCCGGCTATTCCGATTCATTTACTCTGGCACTGATCATCAACGCCAGCGACATTGCTTTCCTGATCCCTCCCAGTATCGGCATGATCATTTACGGGGTTATCTCCCAAACCTCCATCGCGGAGCTGTTTATTGCGGGTGTAGGCCCAGGCATCCTGATCCTATTCATGTTCTCGCTCTATTGCCTGTTCTACGCCTATAAAAACAATGTGCCTACAGAACCCAAGGCAACCTGGGGTGAGCGTGCGCTCTCTGTTCGTGATGCCAGTTGGCCACTGTTTTTCCCGGTTATTATCGTTGGCGGCATTTACGGCGGCATATTCAGCCCGACTGAAGCAGCGGCCGTCTGTGTGCTTTATGCGTTCCTGCTGGAATTCATCGTCTTCCGCTCATTGAAGATTGGTGAAATTTACAAGATTGCCAAGTCAACCGGCCTGATTACCGCCGTTGTATTCATACTGGTGGCAGTAGGTAATGGTTTCTCCTGGATCATTTCCTTTGCCCAGATTCCCCAAGCAATTCTGGAGTCTGTGGGTGTTAACGAAGCCGGCCCGGTAGGCGTGCTTATAGCCATCTGTGTGGCGTTCTTTGTTGCCTGTATGTTTGTTGACCCTATTGTTGTCATTCTGGTACTGACTCCGATCTTCGCGCCCGCCATCCAGGCAACAGGGCTGGACCCGGTACTGGTGGGCGTACTCATTACCTTGCAAGTTGCGATCGGCTCGGCAACGCCGCCGTTTGGTTGTGATATTTTTACGGCGATTGCAATCTTCAAACGGCCTTATCTTGAGGTTATTCGCGGCACGCCGCCGTTTATTATCATGCTGATCGCCGCTGCCGGTTTGATTATTGCTTTCCCACAAATTGCCTTGTTCCTGCGTGACCTTGCCTTTGCAGACTGACGCCCAACCGGATCTGGATTTTTAAGGAGAAAATCATGTTCAATAGGATACTGGTGGCGGTGGATGGCTCCAAAACCTCACTCAAGGCTTTGGATAAAGCTATTGAGCTGCAAAAGCTGATGCCCAAGGCGGAGATTTTCATTCTCTGCGTCTACAAGCACCACAGCCTGTTTGAGGCATCACTCTCCATCGGCCGGCCTGCGGATATGGACATCCCAGACAAAGTGCTTTCTGAGTACGCCAAAGGAGTCGTCAATCACGCCAAGGATATGGCAAAAGAACATGGAGCGACCAAGGTGCGCGGCTTTGTGAAAGCCGGGCGCCCCTCGAAAATCATTGTTAAGTTTGCGGAAGATAAGGAAGCGGACTTGATTGTGGTGGGTACCCGAGGCACTCACAGCGACAAGGACGGCCTGCTCCTCGGCAGTGTGTCGCACAGGGTAGCCTCTCAGGCCAAGTGCCCGGTTCTGGTGGTTTAGGCTCTCAATAATACTTACGCCGACCAGGCACTCTGCCGGTCGGCTAAGCTTCTGGAAACACCTCAACTTTGTCGCGGCCGCCTGTTTTAGCGCTGTACAAAGCCTCGTCTGCAAGTTTCAACAACTGTCCCGGCATGCTCGTATTCTCCGGCCAGCTAGCCACTCCGATGGAAATGGTCAGGGGGCCCAGGTTGTTGCCCTCAAACATCACAGCCTCTCTCCGTGTCGCTTCACGCAGCTCTTCTGCGCGCTCTCTGGCGCCGGCGATATCTGAACCTGGCAAAATCACAACAAATTCCTCACCACCGTATCGACATACAATATCGCTGCCACGAAAACGTGATTTCAGTATCGCAGCAAAGGCCTGCAAAGCCGTGTCCCCCGCCTCATGTCCGTGGGTGTCGTTAAAACGTTTAAAATGATCGATATCCACCAGTAGAAGCGATAGCGGCAAACCTTTGCGCAAAGCCACAGCGGTTTCATGCTCAAACAACTGGTCAAAATATCGGCGATTTTTCAGGCCAGTGAGCGCATCTTCGTAGGAATATCGTTGCAGATCTTCCCTAAGCGAAATGCCGGATAGGGTAATCCCGATGCGTTCAGCAGCCAGATTAATGGATGACATAAGCCGAGCGGCACCGTATTCAGTGTGCCCCGACGTGCTAATGCTGTCGCCATCGAGTAACAACAGCCCCTCAAGTGCAGTGCCATGGTTTGCAAACTCAATATTCAGAGGGAAGCACACCAACCCCCGCCAACTCCTGCTTGCAGCTTCAGCATCCTCTATAGACCCCGCGATCAGGCGAATCGGGTCAGGCAGGCTATTGAGCGTTGCAACAAAAGGCGCTAATTCTGGATGCCCGTCGCCATAACCCCAGTGATCAAGGCGCTCATAACCGCCACTGGCTGTTTGTCGGTAAATCATACCCTTGAGCGGGCTGCAGAGTTTTGGCATGGCTTCAACGAGCAACTGGAACGCTTGGTTCAGACTTACACACGCCTGCAGCTCGGCAATAACACCTGCGAATACTTGGATTTTCTCGTTCTCTAGCGACAGCAAACTTGCCCTTGCCTGCTCCCGCTGAAGAAGGATCTCCGTTTTTTCTGTACGCTCGGCCACCTGTTGCTCCAAGGTCACCGTCAACTTCTGCAAGGATTTCTGGGTAACCACGTAGTGCCTTAACGAAATAACAACGACCGCCAGAGAAAACACAAACAAGCCAAGGCTAACTGGCACCGGCCTCCAGGGCAGCACACCGTGAGCCACAGCCATATCGACCACGAGCAGAGCGCCAAAAACTCCGCACACCAGCACAAGCACCTGCTGTTCTCCGGCAAGTGATGATATCCGGGGTATCGTCACTCCGCCCATCACCGTAAGAGATAGCAAAAGCAGCGCATCAAACGGTGGATAGGTGGATGAAAGCTCCACTGCACCGGCTAAGGCTAAACTCAGTGCACACACCGCATAAGCCAGGTGCAGCTTCCAGATTAAGTTGATTGCTGGAGATCGGCGATCGCCCAGCCATTGATCCAGCATTAACCCCATCGCGACAGGCAGCAGGAAGTAACCACCCGCCCCCAGATAGTTCCAGAAGATGGCATTTGGAACAATCAACAGACTGGCCTGGCTTTCGGCGACAAGCATGACGGAGGAAGCCAGTGCAAACAGGGCAACACTGGAAAACGTCTTTCTGCCACCCTGGAGCATAGAAAAAATAAGTGCGAGCAAGGCCACGAGCAAAGAGAAGCCGGCAACAAACAAATCTTCAAAGGAGTTTTTCAGGACATAGAGCATGAGCTCAGAGTTATCCATAAGACTAATCTCGCCCCAAAGACCAATATCCGTATAGCCTGAGTACACGCGAAAGTAGAGTGTCTTGCCCTGGTAATCGGTGGGTAGCGTAATTTTGTGCCAGGGCCAGCCTTCAAACTTGCCGCGCCCATGCTCATCAAAGGTGCCGTACTGGTAAATGTTTTGGCCGTCCAGCCACACCTGCACAATCAGGTCTACGCTCAAGATATAAAGCACAGGCTCGTGAAAATCACCGGCTGGAAGAATCACCCGATACCACACTTGGTCCCGGCCATCACGGCCCGGCGGGTTGGAAGGAAACTTTATAGCGTTCCACTGTTCGGGCTGCAGTGTAGGTGCCCAATCCGGGGTGCCGTCTGCGTTAAAGGGCAGGTCGCCCCACCGATATTCCCAGCCCTCGGTTACAGGCTGCGGGGTTGCTACTGCAGCAACTGGCAAAGATCCGCATAAAATATTAAAGAGAATGATCAGGATTTTCAGAGGATGTGCGAGTAGTGGCACTGGGAACCTGCCATTGGCGACTTTATACAAGCAAGTATAGATCACCGCTACCTTTACGTGTACAAATTAAAGACAGTAGCGTGCATGTACAATACTGCAGAGCCGGGGTGGCCCTGCAGTATTGACCTCAGAGCCCGGACTTCAGCTTTTCCCAATACTTGGCATATACCTGCAAAGCTGCATCCCCAATATCAGTCTGAAACTCGGCATTAACCATGTCCTCTGGTGAGGGGTAGCTGGAGCGATCTCCGGCAACGTCATCACCCAGCATATCCCGCGCCGGTAGTACTGGTGTGGCATAGCCAATGTCCTCGCTGATCAGCGCCGCAATTTCCGGTTGCAGAACAAAGCTGATGAACTGATGAGCCGCTTCCGGGTTTTTTGCATTCTTCGGAATCACAAAACTGTCCAGCCAAGCAATAACACCCTCTTTCGGATACACATATTCCAGTGCTTCCATACTTTCCTTGCCCATAACGGCTTCACCGTTCCAGATCATGCCTACATCCGCCTCGCCTTCAAGGAACGGCATTCGGGGTGCGTCTGAGTTGAACGTGCGAACAGAAGGCATAAGCTCCTTCAGTTTTTCATAAGCTTCTTCAATTTGCTGCGGGTCGGTACTGTTACCGGAATAACCCAGCACGCGCAGACCCATGTGGAAGACTTCGCGCATATCATTGGTCAGGTTCACCCTGCCTTCGAAGCGCTCATCCCAAAGATCCTCCCAAGCGGCAACCGGCTCGCCCTCAATATCAGCGGTATCTACGCCAATGCCCGTTGTCCCCCAGAGATAGGGCACGCTGTACTGGTTTTCCGGATCAATATCCAGGCCGGTAAGTTCTGGATCAAGCTGATCAAAACCGCTGATTTTGCTTCGATCGATAGGCATCAGCAGCCCTTCGTTGCGCATTTTGCTTACATAGTAAGTTGAGGGCACCGCAAGATCGTAAGCAGCGCTCTCGTCCAGCAGCTTGAGCCGGGCGTACATGGCTTCGTTGCTGTCATAGGTGGTGTAAATCACTTTGATGCCGGTTTCGTCCTGAAAGCGTGTCAGCACCTCCTGGGGCATATACTCCGACCAGTTATACAGGTTGAGCACCTGCGGATCGTCGGAACTGCAGCCCGTCAGGCCCAAGGCCAGCAGGCCGGCCAGTGCAAGTTTTTTCATTGTTTGCTCCTTGAAAGAATCCATTGTGACAACATCAGCATCGCCAGAGAGAACACAAGCAACAGAGTGCCCAGCGCGTTTACTTCGGGTTTAAGGCCCACACGCACCATAGAGTAAATGCGCAGAGGAAGAATTTCATAGCTGGGACCGCTCACAAATGTGCTCACCACCACATCGTCCATGGAGAGCGTGAAACCGAGCAACCAGCCCGCCAGCAGCGCCGGCATGATTACCGGGATCAATACGGTACGAGTCATGGTGAAATCGCTGGCGCCAAGATCTCGTGCGGCTTCCGGCAGGCGCTCATCAAAGCCGCTGAGCCGCGCCATAACGGTAATCACCACGAACGGCAGGCAGAAGGTTACGTGCGCCAGCAGCAACGATACATACCCAAGCTTCAAACCCAGCAACAGGAACAAACCCAATAATGAAATAGCCAGCACAATTTCCGGCGACATCATCACCACAAACAGCATGCCATTCAGTACTTTTTTGCCACGGAAACGATAACGATGCAGGGCCAGTGCAGTAAGCGCACCAATACATGTGGACACCGTAGCCGCTGTGAGCGCCAGCCACAGGGAATTCCACATGGCTTGTACCATGGCATGGTTACTGAACAGTGATTCGTACCAGCGCACGCTGAGGCCACCCCAGTTGTAACCCGTCCGTGAGTCGTTAAAGGAAAAAATCACCAGCACCACAATTGGCACGTAAAGCAGCAAGTACACCAGCGCGAGGTAACTACGGGAAAGCCAGCGCACTACGCACCCTCCTCGCCCAGGCGGCGCTTACTCAGGCGGTGGGCAAACATCAGCAGCGCCATAGTAAGGGTCAGCACAATGCTGGCAGCGGCACCAAACGGCCAGTTACGGGCATCCAGAAACTGATTTTTGATCACGTTGCCTACCAGCAGGTTGCGCGAGCCACCCAAAATGTCCGGCACAAAGAACAGCCCCATGGCTGGAAGCAACACCAGCATGACACCCGCCAGCACACCTGGCAGCGTCAACGGCACAATCACATTTTTAAAGGTGGCAAAACGCCCGGCACCCAAATCGTGAGAGGCAAGTAGGACGTCTTGCCGCAGATCTTCAAATACCGAGTAAAGCGGCAGAATCATAAACGGCAACAGCAAGTACACCAGGCCCACAATGACGGCTCCCTCGGTGTACAAAAGCTGTGCTGACTCGTCGATGACTCCGAGAGACATAAGCGCGCTGTTAAGCAAACCGTTGGTGGCCAGGATCAACTTCAGGGCATAAGTGCGCACCAGTGAGTTAGTCCAAAAAGGCACGATCAACAAAAAGATCAGCAGTATTTGACGGCGCTTTTCCACCCGCGACAGCGCCCAGGCAAACGGGTAACCGATCAACAGGCAAACCAGCGTCGTCATGGCAGCCATATACAGAGAGTGAAGAAACACTTCCAGATACAGTGGGTTAAACAGTTGCCGGTAGGCATCCAGGTTTAATGGCAGGGAAATGAAGTTTGCGGGATCCCGCGTCATCACGCTGGCCCCGACCACCAACATATTGGGCGTAAGCACAAGGAAAACCAGCCAACCCCATACCAGCACCAGAACAGCCGCTCGAAACGGCTGTTGCCTAATGCTCTGCATCATCGGCCGCCAGCTCCTCTTCGTCCGTCAATGGCTCGTCGCCTTCTTCCGCCAGTAACCATTCCCAGCCATCCACCCAACTTACGCGCACCCGCTCGCCAATGCTGTAGTCAAACGTCGGATCATCCTCATCAAAGAACTCGCTGGCCATCACATGGCTGCCATCTTCCAGCTCGATAACCGAATCCAGGGTGCTGCCCTTGTAGTTACGCTCCACGATCTTGCCGGCCACACCCTCGGCATCATCCGGCGCCAACACGCGAATATCTTCTGGGCGCAGTAAAACGTGCAGCGACTGATTCATTGCCACGCGAAAAGAGGGTTTGCCCAGCTCTCGGTTTAGTCCGAATACATCCACACTGATGCGCTCACCCTCGATCTTGGTGACACGGCCCGGAAAAAAATTGGTCTGACCCACAAAACGCGCAGTGAACACGTTTTCCGGTCGCTCGTAGACTTCCCGTGGTGTGCCAAGCTGCTGAATATAGCCGTCTTTAAGCACCACAATGCGATCAGACATAGACAACGCCTCTTCCTGATCGTGAGTCACGAATACGAAGGTAATACCCAGCTCCCGCTGCAGGCGCTTGAGCTCAACTTGCATGGTGCGGCGTAGCTTGTAGTCCAATGCCGACAGCGGCTCATCCAGCAGCAGCATCTTGGGCCGCTTCACCACAGCCCGGGCAATCGCAACCCGCTGTTGTTGGCCGCCGGAAAGCTGGTGCGGTTTGCGCCTGGCAAAATCCTCTAGCTGCACCATGGCCAACGCGTCTTCAACCCGTTCGAGGATTTCAGCTTTCGGCCGCTTTTCCATTTTCAGGCCATAGGCCACGTTGTCGAAAACCGACATGTGAGGAAACAGCGCGTAATTTTGAAACACTGTATTGAGTGGCCGGTTCTCTGGCGGGGTTTGTGTGATGTCCACGCCAGACAGAGTAATAGTGCCTTGATCTGGGAGCTCGAACCCCGCCATCATGCGCAAAAGGGTGGTTTTACCACAGCCAGAGGGCCCAAGAAGGGTAATAAACTCGCCATCATCAATCGTGAGGCTGAGTTCATCCAGCACGGTCTTGCCGCTAAACTGCTTGCTGATGCCGCTCAGCGATAGGAGTGTTCTAGTCATCAGCCCTGCCCACAGAATAAGCGGCGTATTTTTTCAGAAAGCACACCATATAAAAAGCGTAGTGCAGGATTTTTGCACCACAATTTCGAGGAATATTTTGCAATGAGTGCACCCTGGCTCTCAAAATCGCCAGGGTGCAGGAGACGCGGGGGTCAGTCGGTAGCAATACTATTCAAGTAGGCCTTATCTGAAATATTGGTCCACTGACGAACCTGCTTCAGATAGTCATGTTGGGAATTGATGATTTCTTTCGCAAGATCATCTTTCTCAGCCGCCTCGGCCAGCAACTTGTTGGTTGCATCGCGCATCGCGTCGATCACTTCCGGCGGGAAGGTTTTGTGGGTCACTTCTGGATAGTCTTCTTTCATGCGATCCCAGGCCACGCCGCTTTCGTGGGTGGTCTGAATGTACATGTCATAAGCTGCTGTGCGCATCGAAATACGCAGGATTGCCTGCAGATCTTTGGGCAGCTTATTCCAGGATTTTTCATTAATCAGGAACTGTACCTCTGCGCCCGGCTCCTGCCAGCCTGAGTAGTAATACTTGGCAATCTGGTGGAAGCCCATGGGAAAGTCGAGAGCCGGCCCTACCCACTCAACCGCATCAACCGTACCGCGTTCAAGTGCGGTGTAAAGCTCGCCGGGGGGCAGGTTGGTAACAGCAACCCCTAGCTCGGCCATAACCTCACCCGCAAACCCGGGGGTGCGCATTTTGAGGCCTTTGAGATCCTCCACGGAATTGATTTCTTTGTTGAACCAACCGCCCATCTGGTTGCCAGTGTTACCACCGGGGAACGAGAGCAAGCCAAATGGTTCATAAACCTTCCGCATCAGCTCCATGCCATCGTCGTGGTAGAACCAGGCATACATTTCCGGAGCAATCAGCCCGAACGGTACGGTGGTGAAATACATCGCGTTGGGAATTGTGCCCTTATAGTAATAAGAAGCAGTGTGGCCCATGTCGTACTGACCATTGCGGACCAAATCAAAAATGCCAAAAGGCGCTTTGTGCTTGTTGGCACTGTCGATTCGGATTTTAAGGCGGCCGCCAGACATTTCTTCGGCCATCTTTGCCATGTTCTCGGTAGTGTCACCAAGAATTGGCGAATTAGGCCCCCAGGTTTGCGCAAGCCGCAACGTATAGTTTTCTGCCGCTACGCCGAGCGAACTAACTGAGAACAACAGCGTCACCGCTGCCATTCTGAACAGGCGAGTCATCATTGTTAGCACCCTTTTATTATATCGTATTATTTTGTCGCATTATTACCGTTGAAACGTCTGCAATACTAGCCCGCCATCAACACCTACGCCAAGAATGCCTGCGAAAAAGTTCTTGGTGTGGCGAGCTCATTCAATGAGTCGTTAAATAAACTGACCGGCCGTCAGACTTTAAACTGGCTCACCAGGTCCCGTAGGCTCTCACCTAACCGAGCCAGTTCCTGGCTGGCTTCGTTAGTCTGGGTAACTCCAGTATCGCTACGCTGAGCCGCTTCAACAATTCGCACTACGTTCTGATTTACTTCTTCCGCAACCTGGCTCTGTTGCTCCGCAGCCGCGGCTATCTGAGTAACTTGTTCGTGGATCTGACCCACTGATTTTTCAATCGTTACCAATGAGCCCGTTGCGTGATTAATACGCTCTACCGTCTCATAGGAGCGTTCGCGGGATCGGTTCATACGCTCAACGGCTGAGCGTGACTCATTCACGAAACCATCAATCATTTCCCGGATCTGGTCTGCCGATTCTGCGCTGCGCTTTGCAAGCTGGCGCACTTCATCCGCTACCACGGAGAACCCACGACCATGGTCACCTGCACGGGCGGCTTCTATCGCCGCGTTCAGTGCAAGAAGGTTGGTTTGTTCGGTAACGGCCTGAATTACATCGAGAACCTTCTGAATATCATCAGACTTTTCAGCCAAGGCATGGATGCTGAGTGCGCTTTCCTGAATCTCGTCAGACAACTTGTTCACCGCAGCCTGGGCATTGGCAATGGTCTCACCGCCTTCCCGGGCCATACGGTCAGCATCTGAAGCAGCGCTTTCAACTTCGTTAGCGTTCCCCGAAATCTGCTGAATGGTCGCTGCCATTTCATTAATCGCGGAGGCAATCTGGTCGGTTTCAGAACCCTGTTCCTGAACCGAGGCGCGTGTTTCATTTGCCACACGGCTCAACTCTTCTGCAGCAGAGGCAACCTGATCCGTTGTTGCGCCCACTTCTCGAATGGTCGACTGAATTTTGATAACAAACGCATTAAAACGATGGCCTAGCTCCGAAAGCTCATCATTGCCTTCTTCCGGCAAACGCTGGCGCAAATCACCGTCGCCATCGGCGATTTCTTGCATCATATCGCTGACGACCTTCAAAGGCTTAGTTACCGTGCGACCAACCAAGACACCGATCAACAACGAGACCACCACAACAACGACCGTGACCAACCCTATAAAGCCTAAGGTCGAGACTATGTTTTCCTCTATCTCAACACGAGCAGCCGCGACCTTCTTATCAATATCAGCAATGTACACGCCGGCACCAACCATCCAGTCCCACCCGGGGATGATGGTGGAATATGACAGCTTAGGTTCTTCGTTTCCGGAGGCTGGATTCATCCAATCGTAGCCGTAGTAGCCACTGGATTCCGCAGCATCAAATAAGTCCCCCACCAGCCGCTTGAGTGTGGGGCTATTGCTTGGCCCTTCTTTGGAGGGATCTGGAGCGTAGGCAAGATTGTATACATCCCGCCTGTAAGCAAAGACGTAATTGGTCTTTTCAAACCGGATAGCACGCAAGCGAGACGCGGCTTGCGCCTTCGCCTCGGCTTCAGACAGTGCGGGATTATTTTTTGCCTCCAGCACCACCGCTTTTGCGGCATCAATCAGGTTTTTCAGACCCGCCTTCCGACCTTCCAGAAGACTCGATTCAAGGCGCTCCAACTCTGCCTCACCGTTGGTCTGGATTTGGCTGACAGAAATCCACGCAACGGTAGCTGCGGTAACAAGTACCGGGATCAGTACAGCCAAAAGCAAGCGGGTTCGTATGCGTAGGTAGTTCATGAAGTTCATTACAGCAGATCCTCGGAAAGGGCGTTGTCCCGATACCCTATCGACCAAATCCGCAATATCTTGAATACGATTTAATTATTATTCTGTCGAAAGTCAGCGCCGGCCCCTTCGTCACACTTTCTGCAGTCGAGCTCGAAACCAAGCATAGAGCGCCGCCCCTGCTCAGTGGTGACCCAAGGCCGATTTACCCAAGGCGGGGTGTGGCGCACGTGCTGGTTATGACCACAGGCCAGTCGAGCGACCCAGTGATCCTCTTCATCTTTGTGATATCCCGTGATCGGCTGTTTCATAATGCCCAAATTAACTGACCAGGCTGCGGATGAAAATCGCAGGTCGCACCGGAAGTCCTGCCAGGTGCCTAAGCAGGTTCCACTTCAAACGCTCCACACGCCCCGGCCAGTTGGCGGGCAAGCTGATTTCCATCATCAGGTTCGGGCCAACCTTGGCCATTTTCACTTGCTCCGGAACAATACCTACAGAACTCAGCGCTTCATGAATTTCGTCTGTAAACTCCGCTGAGGGTGCGGCCAACATCAGTTCCCGCACTGCGCCAATGGTCATTTTTACCGGCACGAGTATGAAATAGGCGGAAATGACTAGCATCATCATGGGGTCTGCATATACTGCCCAGGCCGACCAAGCGCTTTGTTCCAACCACCAGGCGGCGCCAAACCCTATCAACACGGCAGCGCTGAGCACCGTATCCATAAACCACTGGCTCTGCTCAGCAACGACCAGCCTGAAGATTTTCCTCGCTCGACCCATTTCAGGTACAGCCATACGGCCACACAGCCCACCACACTTACCGCGGCAAATATCAGCGCTTTGTCTGCACTTACCGCCCGCCCACCTTCAAGCAGCGCAGCAATAGCTGAGGCCAAGGACAGCACACATACCATGGTTATCACGAGCCCTTTCACGGCAATCACCAGCGGCTCAACCGCACCGCGGCCAAATGGATACTCTGCACTAGCCGGGCGACGCACTAGCCGCGCCGCATATAAGGATAAAAGCGACAGCAACAGGCTTACCAGCGAATAAGCACCGTCAAACAAAATAACCAATGAATCAATCCATAAACCCCAAGTAATACCCGCCAGCGCAAACAGGCCGGCCGCTACCGCAGACAAACTCAGCGCCATATTTTCCCGCGCTATCAACTTAAACATTTTGATCTCCCATGAATTACCGACATATTATCGCTGTACACTAGGCAGCGTGAGTCGGTGACCGACGGAAAAACCGTCACCAGAAGGGGGATTTGTTGAAAACATCACAGGTACAAGTATTCCTGGCCGTGGTGCGCAACGGCACCATTGCCGCAGCAGCCCGCGAGCTAAACCGGAGCCGTACGACCATAAGCACTGCCCTGGCAGCACTGGAAGATCAGCTTGGAGTGACATTGTTCGAGCGCAGCGGCAATCAGCTTCAATTGACCACCATTGGCCATGCCATCGTTACGGATTGCAGGCGGTTTGATCAGGTAGCCGGGCAGATTTTTGCACGCTGCCAGCATCATCTTAGCGGTGCAGAGTCAGTTTTGCGTATAGCAAGAGACGACTCGATTCCGGAACCCGTGTGGCGTGACCTTCTGCGACGGCTCAAAATTCGCTTTCCGCAGACCAGCCTTTCCGTATACCTGGCCACTCCCCGGGAGCTGCCACCGCTGGTCAAAAACCAGTCCGTTGATGTGGCTTACGGCTTGATGCCTGAGCTGTTAAACGAGGGCTATCAATGGTTCCGGGAACTTGCAGATGTGCGCATGCTCACGGTTGCCGCACCGGATCACCCGCTGAGCCAACTTAAACGGGTAACTCAGGACGACCTCATTAGCTACACAGAGGTCACACTCGCGTTTATGGAGAACGACCGACTGGAAGCCGAGTCCCCAGAAACCGCCAACTTCCTGGCATTTACCCAATACGAGCTGATACGAGACGCCGTTATTGATGGTGCCGGCTGGGCAGACCTTCCTCTGCCCTTAATAGCAGATGCCCTGACCCAAGGCACACTTAAGGTTATTCACCATCGCAGCGCCAAATGGTGGAAAGTGTTCAGCGCGCTGGAGTCGGAGCAAGCACAAGCTGGCGCCGTGGTGGGCTGGCTGGCGGAGGAGCTGGAGCAGTACCTGGAATCGATAGAATAAACGTTACGATGGCACCGGCTTGGCGCGCTCTACCCACGCCGACCAGGAATAGAGCCCCAGGGCTACCCAAATCATCACAAAGCTTGTCAGCTTTTCGGTGCTCAGAGGCTCGCTGAATACCAGCAAAGCAATCAAAAACTGGATAGTAGGGTTAATGTACATAAGGAAGCCGACAGTCGACAGGCGCAACCTTCGGGCGGCACCGGCAAAAGCCAGCAAGGGAATAGCCGTTACGATCCCGCTAGAAAGCAGAAGCAGGGTGGTTCCTGTATCGGCTGAAAAATGAGAAGCCCCAGCGTAGCTCAAGGCAGCCAACGCCAGAATACCCACAGGCAACAAGAGCAGCGTTTCCACAAACAGGCCCGAAAGTCCGTCTAGCGCAACCTGCTTGCGAAGCAACCCATAGGTGCCAAAACTAAAAGCCAGTACCAATGTAATCCATGGCACCACGCCCAGAAGGAAGAGCTGGTAGAGAATGGCGATGGCTGCCAACGCCACAGCCACAACCTGCAACCGGGAGATGCTCTCTTTAAGTACCAGCATACCCAGCCCCACATTCACCAGGGGCGTCAGGAAGTAACCAAGGCTGGCCTGTAGCACTTGCCGGCTTTCCACCGCGTAAATATACACACCCCAGTTCACTGCAATAAGCACCGCACAACCGAGAACAAACCCGAGCTTTTTGGGGCGAGCCAACGCTGTTTTAACCGGCTGCCAGCGCTTCAAAAAGGTAATAATAATTGCCAGGAAAACGCAGGACCAGAGCACCCGGTGAGTCACCACCTCCCAAGCAGGCACGCCTTCAAACAGTGCGAAGTAAAGCGGGAAGCAGCCCCACATAGTATACGCAGCAAGGCCGTATGCAACGCCCTTGCTGGTTTCCTGCTCGGCCATACCAATAGCTTCCTTATTAAATGGTGGTGTTGAATTTAACACATCTGATAGGTGACGCACCTTGGTAATATGTCTTAATCTGGCCGAACACCCATATAGCTCGGAGAACCTGTTATGAAAACAGCCCAGGATTTCGTTACCCAAGCCAAGCAGAAAATTCAGGAAATACCCCTGAAAGAAGCCGACAGCGCAATTCAGGCCGCGGATTTGCTATTGGATGTTCGTGATGGAGACGAATTCCGGCAGAGCCATATTCCCCACGCCACAAATATTTCCCGGGGCATGCTGGAATTCAAGTTTAGCAATGATCCAGCGCTGGCGAACCGGGATATGAAAATCGTGGTTTACTGCAAAACATCAGGCCGCGCGGCACTGAGCACAATAGCCCTGCAGGAAATGGGTTATCTACACGTGCAATCGATTGAAGGCGGGTTCGATGCCTGGCAGGAAGCCGGTAAGCCTATCGTCAAACCGGACCTGCCTTCGTTCAAGTAATCGTAGCGAGACACCCACAAGGGTCATTTAAGAGGCACTAGGGCCGCCGTGTAACCGCCATGGTCAAGCGGGAAATACAGGTGGTCTTGCCCTCCTCGTTTGCCATGCGAATCTCCCACACTTGGGTTGCACTGCCAATATGGATAGGTTTGGCTGTTCCGTATACCCAGCCCTTGGTGACGGGGCGGATGTGGTTGGCATTAATTTCCAGGCCGACCGCAACGGTATCCGGGTCCTTGAGGCAGCAATTGGCGGCCATGCTGCCTAGCGTCTCTGCCAAAAGCACCGATGCACCCCCATGGAGAATGCCAAAAGGCTGCACCGTGCGCTCATCTACCGGCATACGGCCTGTTACGTAATCATCGCCGATTTCGGTGTACTCAATGCCGAGGTGGCTGACTGCTGTGTTAGCACTGGCTTCGGCCAGATGCTCAAGATCCGGTGTGCGGGTCCAAATTGCCATACTGATAAAACTCTCTAGTTGGTTGGGGAATCCATCTCCAGGGCGCTAAGGCCGAAGAGACAAGTAGCGGGCCGTGTATTCACTGATAAGCTCGTCCAGGCGGCCTGAATTAGTCAGTGTATACAGGCGGTCTGCAATGCGTTCACGGAGTTCAAACGTGTTGCACTTCGAATTCTTGGAGAACGTAAAGAACAACCCTTCGTTGCTGACAGGCACATCCAGGGCAATAAACTTTTCTGCTAACCCCAGGCGCTGAAGTTTTACCTGCCCCTGTAATCGCTCATACAAAACGTAATCCACACGCCCGGCAAGCGCCATTGCAAAAGACTGCTCTATGGTCCGCACACCGACTATCTGCAAGTGCTTTTCCGCATATCGGTCAAAACCCTGCCCAAAGCTGTTGTTGATCAGCGTGGCGCCCTGCTTGCCCTGCAAATCTGGCCAGTGGCGATATTCGAAGACCTGGTCTTTGGGCACCCAAACTGACGCAGGAGCGCGCGTAAAAGGCGGCAACAGATAGTCCATGTATCGGATGCGCTCCGATGTAATGAAAGCACCGGCAATCATATCCAGCTCGCCGACTCTTGCATGACGCTGAACCCGTGCCCAGGAGCCAAGGCTTTGAATCTCAAGCTTCATCCCAAGAGGTTCAAAAATCTCCGCCAGCAGTGCCGTGGCGGCACCTGTCAGATGCTCCGGATTTAGGGGGTCTTCCCAGAGAAGCGGAGGATACTCCGGGTTGCCGCTCACGGTCAGCGTTTCGCAGGAGGGCTCAGCTGCTCCGGATTTACAGAAAATCATCAGTGCCAGCAAAACAGCAATCAATACTCGCATTGTTTGTTACCTTTTTACGCCTTTGTAAATCATAACCAGCAGCGCACTGAACACAAAGTATAGACGTTCTCAGGTCCGAGCACGGCCAGGCTGCGTAAAAGTCGCGAGTCACGGCGGTTGAATTAATACGTTAGCAACACAAGACACAGAAGCAGGTCTGGTAAAAACAGGTGACTCTCACTTCACAACCAAAAGGACAGGCACTATGAATATACTCATGGTACTTACTTCACACGATCAGATGGGCGACACCGGGCACAAGACCGGGTTCTGGCTGGAAGAATTCACAGCGCCCTATTACGTATTCCGCGATGCCGGTGCAGCCATCACCATCGCGTCGCCAAAGGGCGGAAAGCCCCCCGTCGACCCCAACAGCGAAGCCGACGAAGCCTTAACCGACACCACTCGCCGCTTTCAGGAAGACGCCCACGCCAAGGAAGCACTTGCCAGCACGAAAAAGCTGAACGATGTTGATATGAACGGGTTTGATGCTGTCTTCTACCCTGGCGGTCACGGCCCAATGTGGGATCTGGTTAACGACGACAAATCCGTTGCCCTCATCAAAGCAGCCTATGAGCAAGGCAAGGTTATTGGCGCTGTCTGCCACGCACCGGCTGTGTTCAAGAATGTGGAAATCAAACCCGGCCAAAACCTGGTTGGTGGTCGCGAGGTAACCGGCTTCAGCAACAGCGAAGAGGAAGCTGTTGGTCTTGCAGCGGTCGTACCTTTCCTGCTGGAAGACATGTTGAAAGAAAACACCGCAACCTACTCCAAAGGAGATGACTGGGCGCCGCACATTGTTGTCGATGGCAAACTGATTACTGGCCAAAACCCGGCTTCATCTGAAGGTGCTGCCAAGGCAGTGGTGCAGATGCTTCAGCAAGGTTAACTACATGAGGCTGCGGCAGATGAAAAGCTGCATCTGCCGCAGTTTTCAGGGCTTTACTCGCGTGTTTAGCACCAAATAGCATCCGTAACCAATTACCACTCCCCAGAGCGCGGAAGACAGCCCATATAACGACATGCCAGACGCCGTGACCACAAACGTAATCAAAGATGCTTCTCGATGGTTCGCATCTTCCAGCGCGGAAAACAGATTCCCGGAAATAGCACCCAGCAGAGCCAATCCCGCCAGCACTGCAACAAACGCCGCAGGCAGTAATGTGAACAGGCTGACAATGGTTCCGGCAAACAGCCCACCTACAAGATAAAAAACTCCGTTAAACACGCCTGCAATGTAACGGCGGGACGGATCTTCATGGGCATCTTTACTCGTGCAAATCGCTGCCGTAATTGCTGCCACGACCGTGGTTATACCGCCGAAAAATGCTATTGGCAATGAGACCAAACTGGTTACTCCAATGATCGGTTTTGCCTTCACTGGGTAACCTGCCCCCTGAATTACTGCCATCCCCGGGAGGAATTGTCCCGTAAGGCTCACCAAAACCAGCGGGACTGCCAGGCTCAGGGTGGAACCTAGCGACCACTCTGGTTTAATGAATTGCGGAACCGCCAAGCTCAAGCGCACGCCAGACAGCGACGCCCCCTCCAATGCAACTGCGAGGATAACACCGGCAATCAACAACAAAACCAGGGTATATTTTGGAAACAGTCGCCGGAATACGACATAGCAAGCCAGCATGCCGATGGCCAAAGCCGGAGTCGTTTCAATGGCGGTGAACGCTCCCACACCAAACTGGAACAGTATGCCCGCCATCATTCCCGCAGCAATGCCCTTGGGAATAGCGCGAACAAAGGCATCAAAAGTCCCCGAAACACCAATGATAAAGATAATTATTGCGGCTGTTATGTAAGCACCCACGGCTTCATTCAGAGACAGCCCCGGGAACAGCGACACCAGCAAGGCTGTGCCGGGTGCTGACCAAGCCGTCACCACCGGCGCTTTCAGCCAGATTGATAGAATAATTCCGGATATTGCCGCGCCCATGGAAATAGCCCAAACCCAGGAAGTCATCATCTCCGTGGATATGCCCGCGCTCGCCCCAGCTTGAAAAAATATGGCTAATGGCCCCGAGTAGGACACCAGGACAGCCAGAAAGCCGGCTACAATAGCCGGCAAGGAAAGATCTTTCAGTAGTCTCGACATAAGCGTGAACCCGATATTGATTATTATAAATTCGGCTCATAAAAAAAGCCCCGGACATTGAGCAACGGGGCCGAAGAAGGAAAGGTTCGATAACTTGTACCGCGCCGCTGATAACGTCATCGGCAAGTGATTCTCGCCCGCTTAGCCTAAATCGCCGCCAGCCACAGGAATCACCGTTCCAGTAATGTAGCTGGCAGCATCCGATGCGAGGAAAAGGATGGGTTCTGCCTGCTCATCCAAGGTACCGTACCGGTGCATAAAACTGTTTTCCGTCGTCTGGTCGATCAACCCTTGGTACCACGTCTTTTCTTGCTCAGTCTGTTCTTTTGCATTGCGCGGCGTCAGCCGCGGTGGCGCCTCGGTACCGCCAGGCGCGGTGGCATTCACCCGGATATTGTGCGACGCGTACTCGTACGCCATATTGACTGTCATAGCGTTCACGCCACCCTTGGCCGCTCCGTACGGCACTCTCATCAGTCCGCGTGTTGATACGGACGATACGTTCACAATCACGCCGCCCTTTTGTTCGAGCATATAGGGAGAACAGCGCGGCAGCACCACAGCGTTGTGAATAGTGAGCGCTGAATTTCTTTTTCAATCTGTTCAGGCGTGTATTGATCAAAGGGTTGGGCCCAGATTGTACCGCCCACATTGTTGATCAGAATATCAATCTTGCCGAACTGCCTATACGCCTCCGCCATAATGCTTTCAGCGCCCGCCCAGGTCTCCAGGTTGGCCTGAACAGCAATCACACTAACGCCCTGATCGCGCAGATCTGCGGCAACGTTGTGCACATAATCCGCGATATCCACTAACAGCAAGCTTGCGCCTTCAGCGGCTGCCAATTCGGCAACACGCTTGCCAATGCCTTGGGCGGAACCGGTAATAACCATCACTTTATTGGTGAAGCGGGCTTTCATGCCACTTTCTCCCCAGATCCTGACTCGCTCGGTGTGAATTTTTCATAGTGGAAGGAGTGCGGCTTAATACCTTGCTCGCGGAAGTAGCCAAGCACGGAATCGACCATAGGGGGTGGCCCGCACAAATAGACATCCACATCGCCCTCGTTGAGTGGTGCGTTGTCCATGTGGTGAGTGACGTAACCTTTGCGCGGATGATCGCTTTCGTCGCTGGACACACAGGTAACGTAGCTGAACGTATCAATATCCTCAGCGAAGCGATCCAAAGCATCCAGACACACCAAGTCGTCGTCATTTCTGACTCCATAAACCAGGTGCGTCGGTACGTTACATCCGTTAGCCTTCATGTGTTCCAGTTTGGCCAACAGAGGTGCCAGGCCAGTTCCCCCAGCAAGCATCAATATTGGCCGCTCAACAGGTCGCAGATAGAAGCTGCCCATAGGCCCTGTCAGGTTTAGTTTGTCACCAGTGCGAGCTTTACCTACAAGCCACGAGCTCATCAGACCGCCCGATACATTGCGAATCAGAAAACTCAAATCACGGCTACCAGGCTTTGAGCTAAAGGAGTACGAGCGGGTTTCCTCTGTGCCTGGCACCTGAATTTTCACGTATTGCCCCGGCAGGAAAGCCAAGTCGTCGTCTGCCGTAATCTTCAATTCGATGGTGGTGGATGAGATCAGGTTTACTTCGGTTACAGTTCCGGTTTTTTTGGCATTACCCGTTTTGCACATGGTGGAAGCCACCGGGACTTCCACCACACAGTCACCGGAGGGCACCATCTGACAAGTCAAAACCATGCCCCGCTCAACTTCTTCTTCAGACAGCGCTTCGTCAAGGTACTCGTCACCCAAGTCGAACTCGCCCTGATGGCAAGCACCCTTGCAAGTGCCGCAAACGCCATCCGAGCAATCCATAGGCAGGTTTATCTTTGCACGATAGGCGGCATCAAGGACCGTTTCACCTTCATTGCAGGTCACAAAACGGGTAACGCCGTCTTCGAAGTTAAGTGCGATGTTATAACTCATTATGATGCTCTCCCCATCAATTAAAGGTGATAAACGTCCAGCACCTGATGGATGCAATCATTGTTCAGAACGATTCGCTTCTCACGGATCAACGGTTGTTCGCCTGTGATGTCCAACGTGTAGAAAGACGTCCCGAAAAACTCAGCCGCTTTCTTATAGCGGTAGGCCTTGGTCAACCAGTTAAAGCGCAATTTCACTTCGCTGTCGTTCTGGGACAGAATCTCCAGATTGCTCGTGAAGTGCGTTGTCCGTGGTTCCGGCATAGAACTGGCACCGGAACGCTCCGTCTTGATCCGGTAAATCCGATCTTCCAGACCGTCTTTGTTGGGGTAGTAGATGAGCGAGATTTCGCTTTGCGGATCCTCGGTCAACTCCCCATCATCGTCCCAAGCGGGCATCCAGTATGTGGCATCTTCGTGATAGCACGACAACCAGTTGTCCCATTCCCGGTCGTCCAGAAAACGGGCTTCGCGGATGATGAATTGTTCGATATCGTGATAACTGAGGCTCATGCGGTCTCCTCCCCTGACGTCAATGGAATGAAGCGCGCACGCTCGGCTTCAATCGCGCGAGTCATTTCAACTTGCCAGTGTTGATGGTGGTTCACGTAGATGCCTTCGTCATCCGGCCTGGCCCCGCTCATGACCGGCTTCATGCCAATCTGATCGGCGTGTTCGTCGGGGCCGTCAATCCAGTGCTTGGCACCACGGCTCATGTCGTTCCAGCGCATACCGCTGGCCTCATAACCGTTCTGGCAGGCACGGAATTCTTCCAGATCGTCCGGTGTCCCCATTCCCGTCACGTTAAAGAAATCCTCATATTGACGAATACGCTTGGCTCGAAGTTCAGAGGGCTCGTTCTTTGGACCAAACGCGTAAATCGTTACTTCTGTCTTATTAACGTCAATCGGTCGCGTCACACGAATTTGCGTAGAGAACTGATCCATAATGTAAACGTTCGGATACACACACAGATTTTTCGTGGTACGAACAATAGAATCGGCACGAGCCTCACCGTAGGCCTTTTTCAGGCGCTCCAGTTGACTGAAGATCGGGCGCACTTCCGGGTTCAGCAAGCGGGTCCACAGCATAATATGGCCGTTTTCGAAGGTATAGAAGCCACCCTGTGCCGACCAACTCTTGGCGTCGACCGCCTCGGTTCCCCCCTTGTCATAATTACGCTGCCCCATAGTAGACAGATAGTTCCAGTGCACGGTGCCAACGTGGTAACCGTCGGCGCCGTTTTCTGCGGTCAGCTTCCAGTTGCCGTCGTAGGTGTAAGTCGAGCTGCCCCTGAGGACTTCCAGGCCGTCTTCGGATTGGTCCACAATGTTGTCGATAATCTTGGTGGTTTCGCCCAGATGCTCTTCGAGCGGCATCACGTCAGAGCTCAGGCTGCCAAACAGGAAACCACGATAATTGCTGAACTTCGGCATTTGCTTCAGGTCGTGGGAACCATCGGTATTGAACTGTTCCGGATAACCACCCACCTTCTGGTCCTTTGCCTTCAGCAGTTGGCCGTCATTACGAAAGGTCCAGCCGTGGAACGGGCAGGTAAAGGAGGTTTTATTTCCACGCTTTTTGCGACACAGGGTGGCACCACGGTGAGAGCATGTATTCAGAATGGCTTTCAGCTCGCCATCTTTGGTGCGGGTAACGACCACTGGTTGGCGACCAACCGTGACTGTGTAGTAATCCCCGGGTTCCTGAATTTGACTCTCGTGAGCCAGATACACCCAGCCGCCTTCGAAAACGTACTTCATTTCCAGGTCGAACAGTTCCCGATCCGTGAATATGCCGCGATCACATTGATAACGGCCGGTCTCCGGATCCGCGACGACTGCATTGCGCACCTTCTCTGCGAGCTTGTCGAGTTTGGTAGTCATGTCGTTCACTCCGTTTTGTTCTTGGATGGCACTTACGCAGCGTCTGTTTGCAGGGCGCGCTGACGTGCGTGGCGTTCTTGGAGTTCTGCTTTATCCGTGGCAACCAGGACTATGTTGAATTCAACCTCGGTGACCGGACCATTTAAACGGTGCTCGGAAGCGGTTTCGGAATGCTCAACGCGGTTGGCTTCCACCACCAGCTCTTCGCGGGTTGCGAATGCGAAGTCGTCATAGGTGTACTCGTCCCCGGCAATATTGATCTGGGTGGTCAGGTGTTTGTAACCCGGCTTCGACACGAAGTAGTGAATGTGCGCAGGGCGCTGGCCATGGCGGCCCAAATGGTTCAGAAGCTGTTGAACAGAACCTTCCGGCGGAACCCCGTAGCCAGAAGCCATGATGCTTTGAGCGACGTAACGGCCTTGGGCATCTGTCTTGATGCGACGGCGCAGGTTGTACTCACTCTGTGACTGGTCAAAGTACGAATAGGCGCCTTTGGTGTCAGCATGCCAAATATCGACAATGGCGTTGGCCAGTGGCGAGCCCTTTTCGTCTGTGACCTGACCCTTGATCAGAACCACCTCAGCGCCTTCGTCGGATCCATCGTCCATGCGGGCAAAGCCATCACTCATTGGTGCTCCTGCAACGTAAAGAGGGCCTTCAATCGTGCGGGGTGTTCCGCCAGTTAAACCGGCCTGCTCGTCTTCAGCGTCTTGGCGGATATCCAGATAACGATCCATGCCCAATCCCGGAGCCAACAGGGCGGCCTCACCATTTGCGCCCAATTCGCCGACGTAATAAACAGCGCTCCAGAATTCTTCTGGTGTGACATCAAAATCCTCAACGATCTGAAAGATGTCGCGCATAACGCGATGAACGATTTTTTTAACGCGCTCATTTCCGCCGTCTCTGTCGAAGCCAGCCACTTTATCCAGTAGTTCTTTGACATCGGCTGATTGCATTGTTTTAACGGTCATTGTTGATCTCCTCGATCTTTTATTTTTGTTGCTCAAGACAGCTCTCAATTGGCAACGTCATATATGCCGCCCCTCTTCCACGAAGACACCGGCACTTGGTTCACAGCTCCTGCTTAGCGATCATCCTCGTGAATTGAGGACGGATGACGGCACAGGGGCGCAACGGTAATGTCCATATAGGGAAACAGCGGAAGATTGCTGATCAGCTCCTGTAATTCGGCATTGTCCTCAACGTCGAAAATACTGACATTTGCGTAACTGCCCGCTACACGCCACAAGTGGCGCCACTTGCCCTGTTTTTGCAGATCCTCGGCGTATGCTTTCTCGCGTGTTTTGATATCAACCGCGACATCTGCAGGCATATCGGTGGGCAGATTGACCTTCATTTCAACTTTGAACAGCATGCAAGCTCCTCCGTTTATTGATCTTTGCGGCGGTATTCAGCCAGCTTGTCTTCATCTATTTCGACGCCCAGCCCCGGCCCCGCCGGAAGATCAACGCCATTGTTATGAAAATTCAGCGGCTTGGTTACGATGTCGTCCTTCATAAGCAGCGGACCAAACATCTCCGTACCCCAATGCAGGGTCTCCAACGTAGACCATGCGTGAAGGGCCGCTACCGTCCCAATCGTGCCTTCTAACAATGTGCCTCCGTACAAGCCGATACCCGCAGCCTGGGCTACAGTTGCCTGCTCCAGAGCACGAGTAGGACCGCCGGCTTTAGCGATTTTCATTGCTACGGCTCCGGCAAAACCTGCGGCGGCCAGGGCAAACATATCTTTCGCGTCCGCTATGGACTCGTCCGCCAGAATCGGGATATGAAACTTCCGGGAGAGTCGAACCAAGGCGCCAAGGTCTTTCATCGGGGTAGGCTGTTCGACCAGATCAATGCCGGCCGACTGAAGCTCTGCCATCCCTTTGGTCGCTGTGGTTTCATCCCAGGCCTGATTCACATCGACCCGCACACTCGCCTGCTCTCCCACTGCCTCCTTAATAGCGGCAACGTGGCGAACATCATCCATCACCCGGCGCGATCCGATCTTCAATTTGAAATCGCAATGGCGTTTTTGCGCCAATAAGCTCAGCGCTTCGTCGATGTCTCTGGCGGTGTCGCCGCTGGCCAATGTCCACAGCACAGGAATATGCTGATGCAACGCACCCCCAAGCAAATCAGATACAGGGCGGTTCAGCCGCTTTCCTTGCAAATCCAGCAACGCGGTTTCAATGGCTGACCGCGCCAGGTTGTTGCCTCGGGTTGAGCGGTTTAACATTACCCTCAAGGTATTGATGTTATCCGCAGGCTGCCCCACAAGTTGCGGCTTGAAATAGGCTTCAATGGTAAGCTTTACACTTTCAGGCTCTCTTGGCCGTAGGCCAGGCCGCCTATGGTGGTGGCTTCACCTAGCCCCTCGAGCCCTTCAGAGTCTTTCATTCGCACGATTACCATGGTCTGAACACCCATGGTTGTCATCGCCAGCTGGTGCGGCCGAATGGTTGGTATATCTACCAGAATGGCTTCAATGGACCGAATTGTTGCGAACATTTACTCTCCAAATCACAAGTAGAAAAAGCTTATATTTTGAACAGTACGCAGTTTTACTCACCCGCACTAATATTGATTTAGTAATAACCAATACCCTGGAGGTATGAGTGGAGCTCAGACACTTACGATATTTCGTAGCGGTAGCGGAAGCCTTGAACCTGACCCGGGCGGCAGAAAAGCTGTTTATTGCTCAGCCGCCCCTAACCCGGGCTATCAAACAACTGGAGGAGGAGTTGGGGGTAGAGCTATTTATCCGCAAACCCCGGGGGCTTCAATTGACCACTGGAGGAGAGTATTTCCTGGAACAGGCGCGGCAGATTCTCAACAAAGTTTCCGGCACGATTAACGACACTCGCCGAATTGCACAACATCGAAAAACGCTGTTCTCGATCGGTTTCGTGCCCTCAGTGTTTTATGGGCAGCTGCCATTTATGGTCAGACGTTTGAGGCGCAACAAAAATCTGGAAATCGTCCTTCATGAATTGAAGACACGGGAGCAGGTGGATGCACTGAAAGCAGGCAAGATAGACATTGGTTTTGGTCGCGTGCGGATTGAAGACCCCGACGTGGAACAGACGCTGCTGTTTGACGAGCCCATGATTGCCGCGGTACCCGCCGGCAGCTCTCTAACCAAGCACCCACCCACCCTTAAGGATTTATCGGAATGGCCGATGATTACCTTTCCCTCTACCCCCGGCCCCAATTTCGCGGACATGACCCAGAGTCTGTTCCATCGCTACGGCCTGCGCGTTAACGTGATGCAACAGGTCAATGACGTGCAGACCGCTCTATCCCTGGTGGCCTCGGATATGGGTTTTACGTTGGTTCCGGAACAGATCCGGCGCGTGCACAGGGAAGGGGTGGACTACATGCCCCTGGAGGACGACAGCATTACTGTGCCGGTAATTGCATCAAGGCGAAAAGGCGAAAATCCCAACGCAGTGATGCGGCTGGCAAATACCATTCTGGATGAGCTGGTGGAAAACCGACTCACCGGGCGCTACCCCTGACTCAACACCGGCACCGCGACAGAGCGAAGCCCGGATACTTGCGCACCAACATAGTCCCGATCTCCGGTTTTAAGAACCTGACTGCCCATCCCTGCTCCTTTACCGCCCAAAAGACAGCACTTGCATGCTAACAGCTAGTTCGGTGTCCGAACATCCGTGCATTTTTGTAACTGGTGAAAATTCATACTTGACGACGGTAAAACCTTCGAGCCATTATGTTCGCATATTAAACTTATGTTCGCACATCGAACTTTGACAATCACTGCAATGGAGACTCTGTGATGGCTGAATTTCTCTCCCTGAAGGAGGCCGTGAGCCGCCACATCAACAATGGCGACACGGTCTGCATGGAAGGCTTCACCCACCTGATTCCGTTCGCCGCGGGCCATGAAATCATACGTCAGGAAAAACAAGACCTGACCCTGATCCGCATGACCCCGGATCTGGTTTATGACCAGATGATCGGTGCTGGCTGCGCGAAAAAACTGATCTTCTCCTGGGGCGGCAATCCCGGCGTGGGCTCACTTCACCGCCTGCGGGATGCCGTTGAGAACGGCTGGCCGAACAAGCTGGAAATCCTCGAACACAGCCACGCCGCCATGGCCAGCGCTTATGAAGCCGGAGCCGCCGGGCTGCCGCTCGCCGTGCTGCGCGGCTATGTGGGCAGCGACCTGCCGAAAGTGAATGACCAGATCAAATTCATTGAGTGCCCTTCACCGGTGAGCGCCTGGCCGCGGTGCCTTCGGTTCGCCCGGATGTCTCCGTGATTCATGCCCAGCGCGCCGATCGCAAAGGCAACGTACTCGTTGAGGGCATTATCGGCATCCAGAAGGAAGTGGTGCTGGCAGCCAAGCGCAGCATCGTTACCGTTGAGGAAATCGTCGATGATCTTGGCGCTTCCGTGAATGCCTGCGTACTGCCGTCCTGGGCTATCACTGCCATCGCCGAAGCTCCGAAGGGCGCCAGTCCTTCCTACGCACTGGGTTACTACGACCGTGACAACGCCTTCTACAAAGAATGGGACGGCATCGCTCGTGACCGCGAAACCTTCCAGGCCTGGCTGAAACAAAACGTGTTTGAAAAAGGAGCTGCGTGATGAGCTTGAATATACCTCTTCGGAAATGATGAGCGTCACTGCCGCTCGCGCACTGACCAACGGCATGACCTGTTTTGTGGGTATCGGCCTGCCCAGCGAGGCGGCCAACCTGGCGCGCCTAACCCATGCGCCGGACGTGACCCTGATTTACGAGTCCGGTACTTTGCAGACCAAACCAGATGTTCTGCCGCTCTCCATAGGTGACGGCGAGTTGTGCGAGTCTGCCCTGACCACGGTTTCGGTACCGGAGATGTTCCGCTACTGGCTGCAAGGTGGCCACGTCAGCGTCGGCTTCTTGGGCACCGCCCAGATTGACCGTTACGCCAACCTGAACACCACCCTGATTGGTGACTACCGCGAGCCCAAAGTCCGCCTGCCTGGCGGTGGTGGCGCACCGGAGATTGCCACCAGTGCGAAGGAAGTATTCATTACCGTTAAACATTCCAAACGCACCTTCGTTAAAGATGTGGATTTTGTGACCACTGTCGGCTTCGGCCGCGACGGCAAAGCCCGGGATAACGTACCTAACATTGGCAATGGCCCAACCGTGGTGATCACCGACCTGTGCATTCTGAAACCGGATCCAGAAACCAAAGAACTGGTGGTCAGCTCCCTGCACCCAAACGTGACCCGAGAAGACGTGATTGCGGCCACCGGCTGGGACATTCGCTTTGCAGAAAACCTGGCAACAACACCGGAACCCGGCACCAGGGAGTTGGAAGTACTACGTGACCTGAAGGCACGCACCAACGCCCACCATGCCAGCCAACAATGAGATCCATCATGACTGACGTCTATCTATGCCATCCCCGCCGGTCGGCCATTGGCCGCTTCGGCGGCTCCCTGTCCAGCATTCGCCCCGACGACCTGGCGGCCCATATCTTCAAGGCCGTACTGGAACAGGCCCCGGAACTGGACCCTGCCGCCATCGAGGAAGTGATGATGGGCTGTGCCAACCAGGCTGGCGAAGACAATCGCAACGTGGCGCGCATGTCGGCGTTGCTCGCGGGCTTGCCTACCTCAGTCCCCGGCACCACACTCAACCGTTTGTGCGGCTCTGGTATGGATGCCGTAGGCACAGCTTTCCGCGCCATTCGCGCAGGCGAGATGGACCTGGTGCTGGCCGGGGGTGTGGAATCCATGTCCCGTGCGCCCTACGTCATGGGCAAGGCCGACAGCGCGTTTTCCCGCAAACAGCAGATTGAAGACACCACTATTGGCTGGCGTTTTGTAAATCCGTTGATGAAAAAGCAGTATGGCATCGATGCTATGCCGGAAACCGCCGAGAACGTCGCCGAACAGTTCAACGTATCGCGGGAAGATCAGGATCTGTTTGCGTTGCGCTCCCAGCAAAAAACCGCCCAGGCGCAACAGGCGGGCACCTTGGCCGAAGAGATCGTCGCAATCTCAATTCCGCGTCGCAAACAGGAACCGCTGGTGTTCGATACCGACGAACACCCCCGCAGCACCACCCTGGAGAAGCTGGCCGCCCTGCCTGCACCCTTCCGTGACGGCGGCAGCGTCACCGCTGGCAATGCCTCCGGTGTGAACGACGGTGCCGCCGCCATGCTGGTCGCCAGTGAGAGTGCAGTTAAGGCTCATGGTCTCAAACCCATGGCCCGCATTCTGGGCATGGCCACGGCCGGAGTGGAGCCACGCGTGATGGGCATTGGCCCGGTGCCCGCCGTTCGCAAACTGCTGGAGAAGCAGGGCGTCAGCATCAATGACATCGACGTGATCGAACTGAACGAAGCCTTTGCCGCCCAGGGCCTCGCGGTCCTGCGTGAACTGGGCGTCGCCGATGACGATCCAAGGGTGAATCCGAACGGTGGTGCCATTGCCCTCGGCCACCCTCTGGGCATGTCCGGCGCCCGATTATTAATGACGGCGGCCCATCAGCTCCAGCGCACCAACGGCCGCTACGCCATATGCACCATGTGTGTAGGTGTCGGCCAGGGTATTGCTACACTCATCGAACGGGTCTGAAACAGACGGAAGTAAGGAGAGCCCATGGCATTTCTCAAACACAACGGCCGCACCATCTGTTATCGCTTGCTGGGTGACAGCGCGAAACCGCTGCTCCTCATGGCGCATCCCCTGGGTATGACCCAGGGCGTATGGGACGACATGCTGCCCACATTGCTGGGTAAATTCCGGGTACTGACCTGGGATCTGCCGGGGCACGGTGCCAGCAGCGCCTGGCCGGAAGAATCCGACCAAATCACTCCAGAAGAGCTGGCGCAGGAAGCCCTCGCGCTCGCTGCAGTTGCTGCCGCCGAGAACTTCCACTTTATCGGCACTTCTATTGGCGGCGTGATTGGCCAGCAGCTCCTCAGCCAGCATTCGGACCGGTTGCTATCCACCACGCTCACCAACACCGGCGCCGTCATTGGCACGCCCGAGGCCTGGAACAGCCGCTCAGCGAGCGTCATGGAACTCGGTCTTGATACCATGGCAGTGGACATAGTGCCACGCTGGTTTGGCCCTGCCGCCTGTGATCAGCAGCCCACCCTGATAGAGGGCTGGCGCGTCATCCTGGGACGCGTTGATAATCGCAGCTATGCGTTGCTGTGCGAGATGCTGGGCGAATGTGACTTCCGGGAAAAACTGCAAAACCGTCGTACACCCCTGGTGCTGGTGGGTGGGGCCGACGATGTCGCGACACCGCCAGAGACACTGCAAGCCCTGGCCCAGTTCAGCGGCGCCGAGGCACCGGTGATCCTCGAGCGGGTTGGTCACGTGCCCTCCGTGGAATGCCCGGACAAACTTAATCAGATCTTGCTTGATAACCTGGCCTGAACGCCAGCCCTGAAGCCAGGCCTTGTCGTCAGGGGCCTGGTTTCGTGTTTGCAGCCTCGCTTTTCAGAATACGGACAAAGCTCTGCACTGCGCGGATAGCTCGCCGCACAAAAAGCCTTAGCGTTTATCCACGATGCGAACTCTTGCCCAGTGGAAACAGAACCATGATCAATACCGTCCCCCTCGAACAAGAAACCTCTCACCCCGGACCTTCCAAGGCCCTGGTCTACGGAACACTGGTTCCGGCAATTGCCAGCTCAGCCGCACTGCTGATTATGGCTGACGCTTCGATCCAGGTCGCTCTCGCAGCCCTGACCCTCGGTTTGGCCACCACCGCGCTGATACTCTGCGCCAGATTAAAGCCAGTGACGGTCACGGTCCGGGAACAAGCACCGACACCCGAACCTGTGCAAGAGCCGGAGATACAAGCTCCGCCCCCGGCTCCGGAATCACCAGATCCCATGCTGATTAGTCACCTGGATGATCTGCACAGCAACGTGAATGTCATACTTGCCGAGATGGACGAGGCCGGCAAACTCGCCAAAGCGTCCGGGGCCAAAGTAGCCCAAAGCGCGAACTGCATTTCCGAATCCGAGGCGTCTATACGGGAACTGGTGAACTTCATGAGTCGCATTGATGACGTCTTTACCCAGCTTGGCATGCAGTCTAAAGAGATTGGCAGCATCGTGGGTAAAATTCAGGACATTGCCAAACAGACCAACCTGTTGGCTTTGAATGCCTCTATTGAGGCCGCCCGGGCAGGGGAACACGGTCGTGGTTTTGCCGTGGTCGCCGATGAAGTGCGCAATCTGGCGGTGCGTGCCAACGAATCCAGCGAGGGCATTCGCGCCATCGCCAACAGCCTCAATACAACCTCGGTCGAGGCCGGTAATGGCATGGACCAAATCCGGGAGTCCTGCAGCCAGTGTCTGGGCCAGTCGGGCGAAGCCTTGCAAGCCATGAAGGATATTCAGGCCGGTGCGGTGGCACGCATGGAGGTGGTACAGGGCATTACCGACCGGCTGCAGGTTCAGCGCAACCTCACCCATCAACTTTACACGGATCTCAGCGCATAACACCGAGATTCCCTAGCCTTTTTTTGTCGGGCAAACGACTGAATTGCAACGCTTAGCCACCAGCGCTGCAATCACCGGACACCCCCGTGCAGAAAACGGATATTTATATAGCGACTTCACGCCTCTAATAGCAGAACTTACAACAACAATCTGAGGTGTTGAAATGAGCAGGATCACATTCCTTGCCAGTGCAGTACTGGCAACCACATTTACCGCCGGACTCTCTTCTGCCGCCCTGGCGGCCACGGGCGATCCAGTAAAAATCGGTCTCATGCTGCCTTTTAGTGGCATTTACGCGCAACTTGGCGAAGCGGGTCGGGATGGCCTTAAGCTGGCATTGAAGGAACACGCATCAGAGCTGCATGGATCTCCGGTGGAGTTCATTGAGCTGGATACCGAAGCCAAACCGTCCCGCGCGCCGGAACTGGCGTCCTCGATGCTCAATCAGCACAAAGCGGATTTCGTAATTGGTCCGGTCCATTCTGGCGTTGCCATGGGCATGATCAAGATGCTGCGAGGCAAGGACACCATCATGATCATCCGAACGCGGGTTCCGCCGCCGCAACCGGGCCACTGTGCTCCCCCAACGTATTTCGCACGTCGTTTTCGTCTTGGCAGCCGTCTTACCCCATGGGCAAGGTGGCGCTGGAGAAAGGCTATAAAAAGGTTTATGCCATCAGCTGGAACTACGGCATGGGTCGCGAGAGCCTGGATGCATTCAAAGAATCGTTTACCGCGGGCGGCGGTGAGATTATCGAGGAAGTACTACTGCCCTTCCCGTCTACCAATTTCCAGTCTCACGTCAGTGCCATCGCCGACAAAAACCCGGACGCCGTGTTCACCTTCTTCGCCGGTGGCGGCGCCATCAAATTCGTGAAGGATTACGACGCCATGGGCCTGCGCGGCAAGATCCCGTTGCTGGGCTCCGGTTTTCTTACCGAGGGCACCCTGCAAGCTCAGGGCGAAGCCGCGGAGGGCGTGATTACTGGCCTGCACTACGCCGAAGAGCTTGATGTTCCCAAAAACCGGGAATTCCGCGAAGCCTTTAATACCGAATACGGTCACTACCCCGACATCTACGCAGTTCAGGGGTATGACGCCGGACAAGCTATTGCCAGCACCCTGGACCAGCTCAACGGCGACATCTCGGACAAACAGGCCGCAATCGCCATCATGGAGAAATTGACCATCGACAGCCCAAGGGGAAAGTTCACCTTCTCCAAGGCTCATAACCCGATCCAGAATATCTATCTGCGGGAAGTGAAGGATGGCGTGAACGTGGTGCAGAGCGTAGCTGCAGAAGCGCTGGAAGATCCCGCCCGCGGCTGCAAGCTCTGAGCGCGGGTTCCGCTAGCCTCCGGCACTCGCCGGGGGCTTATTCGAAGCTCCCTACCCGCACCTGAACTGAATTTTCCGTAAAACCGTTGGGTTCCGTTATGTCTACCGAACTTTTCTTTGTGCAACTCGTCAATGGCGTCCAGTACGGGTTGCTTTTGTTTCTGATCGCCTCCGGGCTAACCCTGGTGTTCGGCGTTATGGGCATTCTCAACCTCGCCCACGGTTCCATGTATATGGTGGGCGCGTATCTGGTGTGGTACTTCGTTGCACTGACCGGCAGCTTTACTGTGGCCGCCATTCTCTCAGCCGTGATCGCTCTGGGGCTGGGCATACTCATAGAGCGAATGCTGATACAGCGGCTCTATAACCGCAATCACCTTGACCAGGTGCTGCTGACCATAGGCATGATATTTGTATTCAATTCTCTGCAAAGCATCCTTTGGGGCAACGACCCCTACGGCGTGGCCGTTCCACATGCGCTTAGCGGCTCAGTACCCTTTACCGACAACTCCAGCTATCCGATTTACCGCATCTTCGCGGCTGTAATCTGCATCGCCATTGCTGCTGCGTTGTATTTTTTGGTGAGCAAAACGCGTCTGGGCATGCTGATTCGTGCCGGTGAATCCAATAGGGAAATGGTTGAAGCTCTGGGCGTTAATATCAAAAGCTCTACACCATTGTGTTCGCCATCGGCGTCATGCTGGCTGCCATATCAGGCATTATTGCCGCGCCCATGAGTTCCATTGTTCCGGGTATGGGAGAAAGCGTACTGATTACCTGTTTCGTGGTGGTGGTCATCGGCGGCATGGGCTCCATCAAGGGCGCCTTCGTGGGTGCTCTGCTTGTCGGGATTATCAGCACCTTTGCGGCGGTCCTGATACCGACCATGTCCAACATGATTATCTACATCTTTATGATCCTGGTGCTGCTGGTGAAACCCCAGGGCCTGTTCGCAAAGTAAGCGGAGCCGAACATGATTTTTGAAAAGCGCACTGAACGCATTTTCCTGGCGATCTTTTTCCTGATTGCCCTTTGTATTCCTCTGTTCCTGGAGGACAACTCGTTCTTCGTGGGAAAAGTTACCACCATCCTGATCCTGGCCGTCTTCGTGATGTCGCTTGATTTTCTGGTCGGGCGTGTTGGTCTGGTAACCTTGGGACATGCCCTCTTCTACGGTCTGGGGGGGTACCTGTTCGTCATCCTTACCCCCGAGTATGAAGCGGTCAACTTCTGGGTTTATGCTTTCTACGTAATGGGGATCAGCGCCCTGATCGCACTGGTTATTGGCGCCGTGGTGCTTCGCACATCTGGCATCTACTTCATTATGATCACTCTGGCCATATCGCAAATGGGCTATTACTTCTTCTTCGACTCGCTGGAATTCGGCGGTGGGGACGGCCTGTTTATTTTCATGAAGCCGGAGACCAGTATTTTTGGCCTCAGCTTCCTGAATCTCGATAACCCGACGCACTTCTATTACCTGGCATTGCTGGGCGTGCTCATTACCCTGCTGACGATAAAGATCGTCTTACGTTCGCGTTTTGGCCGGATTATCGAAGCCAGCCGCCTGAATCCGGAACGTACTGAGGCGCTGGGCTACAACATCTTCGCCTTCCGCCTGATCAGTTACGTCATCGGCAGTACCCTGGCGGCCTATGCTGGCTTGTTGTTTGCCTTGCAATACGGTTACGTGAATCCGCAATTCATGACTTGGGAGATGTCTGGTACCGCGCTGGTAATGTCCATTCTCGGGGGCATGGGAACGATCTACGGCGCCATTCTCGGCACTATCACGTACGAGGGTCTGCAGTATTTTTTCGAGCACGTGAGCCAAGACTGGAAGCTGTTCATGGGCGGCGCCATCATCTTGATGGTCTTGCTGCTGCGCAAAGGCCTAGCCGGTTATCTTGAAAAACTGCTGGAGAAATAATCATGGCCAACAACATCATTCTGGAAACCGAATCCCTCAGTAAACACTGGGGTGGCATCAAGGCACTCAACGATATTTCGCTGCAGTTCCATGATAAACAACTGCACGGAGTGGTAGGCCCTAACGGGGCTGGCAAAAGCACCTTGCTTAACATGCTATGCGGCACGCTGAAGCCCACCAGTGGTTGCATTCTCCACAAGGGCGAACAGATAGAGGGCATGAAGCCCTGGAAATTTGTGCGCCGTGGCATCGGCCGCAGTTTCCAGAAAACCAATATCTATGCCGATGTCAGTTGCTTGGAAAACTGCGCAGTGGCAGCCCAACGCCGCTTTGCGGGCAGCTTCAATCTGTTTGCATCACGCCATGCCAACAAGCTGGTCAGGGAAGCTGCGGAAAAAGCGCTTCACCAGGTTGGTTTGGCCGACCGGATTAGCACTATCGCGGCGGAAATATCCTACGGTGAACAGCGACAGCTGGAACTGGCCATGGTGCTTGCAACCGATCCCTGCATCCTGCTGCTGGACGAACCCATGGCAGGCATGGGTCACGAGGAATCCCTGCGCATTATCGAGCTACTGAACGAACTCAAGCAAACTTACAGCATTGTGTTGGTAGAGCACGATATGGATGCCATTTTCGAACTCTCAGACCAGCTGACCGTGCTTGATAACGGCACCCATCTGATTACCGGCACCGTGGATGAGGTGCGCAATGATCCTCGAGTGAAAGAAGCCTACCTGGGTAAGGACGACGAGGAGGAAGCCGCATGAACACTACACTTCTGGAAGTAAAAAACCTCAATACCCTTTATGGCCGCAGCCATATCCTCCACGACTTGTCATTCCGGCTTGAAAAGGGTCAGTCCATGAGCCTGATGGGCCGCAACGGCATGGGAAAAACCACCACGCTGAAATCGATCCTGGGCATCGTGTTACCACGCAGTGGCCATATTTATTTCGACGGTGAGGACATCAGCAAGCTACCAACCTGGAAGCGAATGCGCCGCGATATCGCGTATGTCCCGGAAGGCCGGGGCATGTTTCACAACCTGACCGTGAAGGAACACCTGCAGATGGCCGCCCGCCCGGACAGAAATGGCAAATCCGACTGGGATTTCGACCGGGTCATGGCAACCTTTCCCCGCCTTCAGGAGCGGTTGTCGAACCTGGGCACGGAACTTTCGGGAGGAGAGCAGCAAATGCTGGCTATCGGTCGGGCACTCGTTACCAACCCGCGGCTTATGATGCTCGATGAAGCCACAGAAGGCCTGGCCCCACTGATCCGGGAAGACATCTGGAATGTCATTGCGACCATCCGGGAGTCCGGCATTTCCACGCTTGTGGTGGATAAAAACATCAAGGCCCTGAAAAAACTATGTGACCGACACGTGGTTGTTGTAAAAGGCAAAATTCACTTTGATGGCAGCTCTGAAGAACTGACCCAGAACTTGGAGAACGTCGAAACAGCGCTCAGTGTCTAAACGTACAGAAAACGGATAGGAATGTTCATTAACCGGATATTTGATCGGGCCCGGATAACCGATAGTTCATGTGCCAAATAAAAAGGAGAAAGCAAATGAACTATCGTAACCCACTGTTAGCGCTGGCAATTTCATGCGCCCTCGGCACTACCCCCGCAGCAAATGCCATTGATCTCGGCGAATTCAACGACACAGCATTCAGCATTGGCGGCTATTTCAAAGCCGAGGGTATCTACGAAAAAGTAGACGACGGGGACTCCCGTATTTTTGGCCGATCAAACCAAAGCCGAGTTAACCTTAAAACCGTCACAAAAAAGCAAGGACACACCATCGTCGGTTTTGTTGAAGGCGATTTTTACGGCGGCACTTTCCCCGGTGAAAACAACGACCTTCGGTTACGTCATGCGTTCATCAAGGTTGATCAGACCACTGTAGGTCAAACGTGGACTGGCCAATTCTGGGCGGTTGCCTATCACGACTATCTGGATTTTCTTGGTGGCCCCCGAGGAACTTTGGGCGGTTTTAATTTTCGCACCAACCTGATTAGTCACGAGGTAGCGGGCTTTCGTTTCACCGCACAGGATCCAGTCAATAATGATGCCGACACCCCGGACCTGGCGATCAACTACACGCTGAATCTCAACGGCGGCCACCGTGTCATCCTAACTGCATCCGGTCGCGAGATAGAGAATGGGGACTTTGTTGGTGGCGGAGCCATCGGCTCCAAGTTCATGATTGGACCTCACAGCATCAACATAAACGCTCATTACGGAGAAGGTCTTGGCGCTTTCACTGGTGTGGGCGTGAATAATAGCCTGTCATCGCCCGATATTGAGAACGGCGAAGCCGTTAGCCAAACAGGCTTTGATGTCGGTTTCCGTTATGTGATTAACCCCGAGTGGCGGGCCAATTTGGCATACACAGCGGTGGAAGTTGATGATAACGCCGGCACCAACTATGAGGCTCAACGCGTAAACGTGATCCATAATATTATGAGCGACCTGGAAGTTGGATTGGAATGGCGAAAGTATAACCTGGCGTTTGGCCCTCTCATCCCAAGGGGACAACAAGTCGAGTTGATGGCAAAATACTCGTTCTAAATCGAGCACTCAGAAGTAAAAACTTCGATAAAATAACAGGCGCTAAACGTCTTTCTGGCGTCTGTTATGATTCATCGATCGAGTCAATTCTCTACCCTATAACGGCAATATCCATGGCAGAAGAGAGTCCCAGACGACAAGGAATCGGCTCCCTAGAGATCGGCCTTCGCATTCTTAATTATATTTCCAACGCCGCAAAGCCACCGACGTTAAAGGAACTATCTGGCGCACTGGACCTGTCTCCCAGCCGTGCCCATAAGTATCTTGTGAGCCTTCTGCGCGAGGATTATATAAACCAGGTCAACCAGACCCAGTACACTCTAGGGAACTCCAGCTTAACTCTTGGTATCTCGGCGCTGCGCCGTATTAACCCAATTCAGCTGTCCTATGCGGCTGTCGACCTACTAAATGAGGAAACTGACAAGACGGTCTCAGTTACTGTCTGGAATGGCAACGGGCCACTTGTTATTAAGTGGCTTGATTCCAGCCAACCAATTGCAGTCAATGTGCGCCTTGGCGCTGAGTTGTCGGCCCTTAATTCGGCATCTGGTCGAATTTACCTTGCAAGTATGCCAAAAAAACGCCGAAAGGAGCTGATTGACCACTATTATCGGCAATCACCGACACTACCAAAACATAATAGAAAAGACATACCTAGAGAAAAACTGGGGAGTTATTTAGAGTTAATTCGGGAGAAAGGTTATTGCGCTTTTTTCAGCGACTACCTCCCCGAAATCAATGTATTGAGCATGCCTGTATTTGACCTGAACGGGAACATAGTTACCGTAATTACACTACTTGGCCTTGAGCAGGACACTGATATCAACGAGGCTCGGAATTGTTTAATCAAGTGCGCCAATGCGTGGAAAAGATTACACGTCAAATATGTGGTCAACCCGCCAGTCGCATGGTTTCAGATGGCAGCTCACCAAACCGTTTGCGATAATCTGAGGAAAAACGACCAAGGTGGCTAAAACCGTAATCCAGTGCAGCTTCAGTGATATTCCGGCAGTTGCCTTGCAGCAAGTCACTCCTCAAACGTCTAAGCTTAATAAGTTTCACATAACTTTTGGGGGTCGTTGAGAACATCCTTGAAAAAGCGTTGTAGATAGAGCGAATACTCATGTTGGAAATTTGAGAGAGCGTTTCAAGCTCAATATCTTCTTTCACATGTTCCTCTATATAACGGATTATACGCTCCATAGAGGGGGAAACCGGTTGAACGTTATCCGAAGCTTTCAAATTGTTAGGAAAAACCTTGAGCAGTTTTTTCAGAACAATTTCCCTGTACGACAAGGTAATAGGCCCAGGATTCGAGTCGCCAGATTCTTCAAACTCAGAAAAGACGGCGTCAAGGATACTCATCAAGGATGGACAAAGCCGCATATCTATTGGCAGGCGATCAAAACGCACCATCTGCTCACGCACAGAACTCTCAGTGCTACAAATAGATTTCATTATCGATGCAGGCACCTTGATAATCACCTTTTCACATTCCTGAGTGTACTCTAGGTCAATAACCTCGTCCGGATTAACCATCAGTGCCTGCCCGCGACGCAATCGTATAACGTCCCCATTCTGCCGCCAGCGACACTCACCCCGAGTCACCACCTGAAAGTGATATATGTCATCCAGTGCGGGGGACTTGACCCTGACGTGGTTCCCATAACTGACTCTTGAGAGCCCCAAACCTGCGAACTCTCCAAAGCTTAGGCTTGCAGCAAGGTTCTCCCCAGAGAGCAGATCCAGGCTGTGTCCTCCGATATGCTGATTAACGAACGCCGACACCTCTTCAGGATGAGCACCATGGAAAATCGTTGACGTGGCAAGCGACTGGGAGAACATTTTTCGCACCATTGTATTTATTATGAATCAATTCACTCTATATGAATCCATGGATGCGATCAACAAATTAGATCTAAGAGATCTTCTACCTTGTAATCATCATGTTTGTGCTATGTTTCGAGGGAATCCTTATGACAGCAGGAGCCACATGAGTAACCCAAAACACACTCTTTTCTGGATGACGCTCTTTCTCGCGGTTGTCGCAATCGTTGGCGTATTGATCCACAAGCCGCTGGCATCGGCGTTTATGGCAAACTGGGTTTTCAACCTGTTGATTGTTGCCGTGTTGATTGTCGGTATCGGGCTTACCTATCGTCAGGTGTTTATCTTGTTTCCCGAACTGCGCTGGATTTCCCAGTTCCGCACCGGCCACTCCGGGCTTTCGGTATTACAGGAGCCCCGCCTGCTCAAACCCCTGGCACGGCAACTGGGCGAAGAATCCAAGCGGGATCGCTTCACGCTATCTACCATGTCTCTCCGTACGGTGCTGGATGGCATTCATTCGAGAATGGATGAGCAGCGAGAAATCACCCGTTACTTCATCAGCCTGCTGGTTTTTCTCGGGCTACTGGGCACTTTCTGGGGTTTGCTCGGCACCATCAATGCAGTGGGCGAAGTGATTACCAACCTGGACATGGGCCAGGGGGATTTTGGCAAAGTATTCGCAGATCTCCAGGCCGGGTTGCTAACGCCCTTGCAAGGCATGGGTACGGCGTTCAGCTCCTCGCTGTTTGGCCTTGGCGGCTCTCTCATTCTTGGCTTTTTAGACATCCAGGCGGGCCATGCTCAAAACCGGTTCTATGACGGCCTGGAAGAATGGCTTACCGGTGTTACCAACCTGCTGGACCCATTCACCAGTAACGACCCCCAACCATGATCGGATCCAGACGCCGAAGCCGCAGCAACATTAATGTATGGCCTGGGTACGTAGACGCGCTCTCGGCCCTGCTGATGCTGGTGATATTCATGTTGCTGGTTTACGTGGTGAGCCAGCTTTATCTTTCCCAGACACTCTCTGACCGTAACTCCGAGCTGGCCAGTCTGAACCAGCGGCTGAACGAAATATCACAACTGTTGGGGCTGGAACAGAACAAAACGGAAGCGTTGGAGCAGCAAATGCTCACGGTTCAGAGCAGTTTCAGCGACAGCCAGGCTCAGAACGAAGACCTGCAAGACCGCCTGGAAGCTTCCCGTAACCAACTGATGCAACAGACAGCTGATGCCGAAGCCAGGGCGGAAAGGCTGGCGAACATGAACCAGGAGCTGGACGACAAGGACGAACTTTCCGTCGGCCAGCAGAACATGATTATGCGACTGTCCAACCAGATTGCATCGCTCCAGAACCAGCTGCAGCAAATAACCACTGCTCTGAACCTGCAAAAGGAAATGACCGCAGATAAAGAAGGGGAACTGGAGAATGTCAGCCGACGCCTGAATACGCTACTGGCAGAGCGCGTCAACCAGCTGGAACAGTACCAATCTGAATTCTTCTCGCGGCTACGGAATATACTGGCGGCCAATGAAAACATCCGGGTGGTCGGTGACCGTTTCCTGCTGCCGTCAGAACTACTTTTTGCTTCCGGCTCTGCCCAGTTAGGAACAGAAGGCAAGCGCGAGCTTGATAAACTGGCCGGCGTGCTGCTCGAAGTCGTTAAAACAATCCCTGCAGACCTGGACTGGATTCTGCGTATTGATGGGCATACCGATCGGATTCCCATCAACACGCCACAGTTCCCCTCCAACTGGGAGCTTTCAACCGCACGTGCCGTGTCCGTTGTTCGCTACCTGGCGGGTCAGGGCGTACCACAAAACCGCATGGTCGCAGCGGGCTTTGGCGAGTTCTTCCCGGTTGCGGAAGGCACCACGGCGGGTGCTTTGCAGAAGAACCGACGCATTGAGATCAAGCTGACGGATCGCTAACTGAGGCCCTTCACCCATTGCAAGTTCTGTGGTGGGGCGAAGAGCCGCCCCGGCAATGAGGTCAAACCCAGGGGCGGCCCTGGGTTTGAAAGGCGCCTGGCTGCTTGCTCCACCAAGCCATGGCGTATTAAACGTCTACGTTAAAAATGAATCACAGTGCGAATGCTCTTGCCTTCGTGCATCAGATCAAACGCCTTGTTGATGTCTTCCAGGGGCATTTCGTGGGTAATGAAAACATCCAGCGGAATCTCCCCTTTTTCTGCCTTCTCCACATAGCCCGGCAGTTCTGTACGACCTTTTACGCCGCCAAACGCTGAGCCTTTCCAGACTCGACCGGTAACCAACTGAAATGGGCGGGTGCTGATTTCTTCTCCCGCACCGGCCACGCCGATGATGATGGATTCACCCCAGCCCTTATGGCAGCACTCCAGCGCTGAACGCATAAGCTGAACATTGCCAACGCACTCGAACGAGTAATCCACGCCGCCATCGGTCATGTCGACGATCACTTCCTGAATGGGCTTGTCATAGTCTTTCGGGTTAACCACCTCAGTCGCGCCAAGCTGTTGTGCAATCTCGAACTTACCCGGGTTGATGTCTACCGCGATAATACGACCGGCCTTGGCCATTTTGGCGCCGATAATGGCGGCCAGGCCGATGCCACCCAAGCCAAAAATCGCAACCGTTTCACCTTCTTCAACCTTGGCAGTATTCAGTACCGCGCCAATGCCTGTGGTTACGCCACAGCCCAGCAGGCACACTTTATCCAGAGGTGCTTCTTTAGGAATTTTGGCCAAAGAAACTTCTGGCAACACGGTGTATTCCGAGAAGGTTGAGCAGCCCATGTAGTGATAAAGCGGCTCGCCTTTATACGAGAAGCGGGACGTGCCATCGGGCATCACGCCCTTACCCTGGGTTGCGCGCACGGCACCGCACAGATTGGTTTTGCCAGAGGTACAGAATTTGCACTCGCCGCACTCAGCTGTGTACAGCGGAATTACGTGGTCACCGACCTCAAGGCCAGTTACGCCTTCGCCCAGCGCTTCCACAATGCCACCGCCTTCGTGGCCCAAAATGGTGGGGAACAGGCCTTCGGGGTCGGCACCTGAAAGGGTGTAGGCATCGGTATGACACACACCTGTAGCCACAATACGCACCAGAACTTCGCCTTTCTGGGGCGGTGCGACATCCACTTCTACAATTTCCAGCGGCTGGTTGGCAGCAAAAGCCACGGCGGCACGGGATTTAATCACGGGACATCTCCTTGCAGGCAGAATTACGGTTAAAGAGTTACGGTTATTTCGGATACTGAGCGTTTGACGCATACTAGACGACCGGTCTAGTATGACCGCCATAACGACGAACAGCACACGAAACCTTATCATTCAGATAGACGTCTGACCTTATCGACGAACAGAACCATGGTGCAACCTTCATGAGCAATCAACAGCAGAACGACCCGCTATTTCAGCCATTCACTATGGGCGATCTCACGCTGCCCAATCGCATATTGATGTCTCCGCTCACCCGTTCACGTTCAAGCCAGCCCGGCGATATCCCGAACGACATGAACGTGCGCTATTATCAGCAACGGGCGTCTGCTGGGCTAATACTGAGTGAAGCGACTCAGATTTCACCCCAGGGCAAGGGCTATGCCTTCACACCGGGCATTCATTCTCAGGACCAGATTAATGGCTGGAAAAAGGTTACCGACGCCGTTCACACGGCTGGTGGCCGCATCCACATGCAACTATGGCATGTGGGCCGCATCTCACACCCGGAGTTACAGCCGGGCTGCAACCAGCCAGTCGCCCCCTCAGCTATCAAGCCGGAAGGTGCCAAAACCTTTATCAGCGCAGACTCCGGCATGGTGGATGTGCCTGAGCCCAGAGCTCTGAAATCCGACGAGATGGCCGATATTGTTGAGCAGTATCGCCAGGGCGCACTGAACGCGAAGGAAGCCGGGTTTGACGGTGTTGAGGTGCATGCCGCCAATGGCTATCTGCTGGACCAGTTCCTCAAAAGCGGCAGTAACCATCGCACCGACGAATACGGCGGCTCCCTGGAAAACCGTCTGCGCCTGCCGCTGATGGTCATTCAGGCTGTCATAGATGTGTGGGGCAAAGACAAAGTGGGTGTTCGTGTTGGCCCGACCGGCAGCTTTAACGGAATGCACGATGATAACCCGCTGGAAACCTTCAGCGCCTTCGCCAAACAGCTGAACGACTTGGGCATCGCTTATCTCGAGGTAGTAGAAGACTCGTTCCAGGGTAACCACGCCAACGGTCGCCCGGAAGAAATTATCGACGCGATCCGGGCTGTTTATAAAGGCACCTACATCGCTAACGGCGCTTACACCGCCGAAGAAGCCCGCACGCGCATCAATGAAGGTCGCTGCGATCTGGTTACCTTCGGCCGTCCGTTTATTGCAAATCCGGATCTGCCGGAGCGCTTCCGTGAGAATGCGCCTCTCAACGAATGGGATGACAGCACTTTCTACGGCGGCGATGAGCACGGTTATACCGACTATCCCACACTGAAAGAACTTGAAACTAGCGCTTGATCAGAATTGTTTGATCCAAACAGGAGAAAGACTATGAGCAACACTAACGACCCGATTAACAGCAAGGTTGTCATCATCACAGGCGCCAGCAGCGGCCTGGGCGAATCCACCGCCCGTCGCCTGGCCGATCGTGGTGCCAAACTGGTACTGGCAGCTCGCAGAGAAGACCGCCTGAAGTCTTTGGCCGACGAGCTGACGGCAAAAGGTGCCGAAGTCCTGTGGCAGGTTACCGATGTCACCGACCGCAAACAGGTAGAAAGCCTGGCGGCATCGGCCAGGAAAAAGTTTGGTCGTATCGATGTCCTGATCAACAACGCAGGCCTTATGCCCCTGGCACCGCTGGATGCCCTCAAGGTAGACGAGTGGGAGCAGATGATAGACGTTAACATCAAGGGCGTTTTGTATGGCATTGCAGCAGTTTTACCCACCATGCGGGAGCAACACAGCGGGCACGTGATCAACCTGTCCTCCGTAGCCGGGCACAAAGTGTTCCCAGGTGGTGCGGTTTACTGCGCGACCAAGTATGCCGTCAAAGCCCTGTCCGAAGGGCTACGCATGGAAGCCGGTGACGAAATCCGCAGCACCAACATTTCACCGGGCGCAATAGCCACCGAACTGACCAGCACCATCACCGACCCCAATGCAGCGGAAGCGGCGGAAGAACTCTATAAGGTCGCTATCGACGCCGATGCCGTTGCCCGCGCCATTGTCTATGCGATTGAGCAGCCGCATGACGTGGACATTAACGAGATTATCCTGCGTCCTACGGCGCAAGAGATGTAAACCTGCATTCAGGTTGAACTATGTTCGGGCGGTGGCGAGGCCACGCCGAACAACCTGTCGGACTGCATACAGTGGATGCGGCAGACCGGCCTGTTTCGTGACACTATACAGGTCGGTCATCCATCGTTTTCTAACAGAGGACACTTGTTCATGGCTCTGTTCAGCCAGAAGAATGCCCGCAAACAGTTGAATGCCGAAGCGGAGAAGGTAAGCCGTGCCGACCTGGAAGCTCTACTGGAACGGCAAAGATCCATAGAGGAAAAGGTCAAAGGCAGTGGAAAACTGAACCGTTTCAGCGCAGATATCAAACTGATGTTTTCGATGATCCAGGATTACTGGAACGGAAGTTACCGCGATGTGCCCTGGAAAAGCATCGCAGCTATGGCAGGTGCGCTGCTGTACGTGATGAACCCGCTCGATTTTATCCCCGACCTGATCCTGGGCATTGGCTTTGTGGACGATGTTGGTGTGGTTGCACTGTGTTTGAAGCTGGTCGAATCGGATCTTCACAGATACGCGGCCTGGAAAGAATATAAAGAAGAGCTCACACAAACAGCACAAGCAGATTGATCGAATAATGAACTAAAGGTAATCTCTCCACCCCCAAGTTCATAACGTTAAATCCCCGGAGAGCATGTGGATTTTGCCACCCTGATCGGCCTTGTCGGCGCAATTGTACTCATCGCTTCTGCCGTTATTCTCGGCGTGTCACCCGATGTGTTTCTCAACGCAGCATCACTATTGATCGTTGTTGGCGGAACAATGTTGGTGGTGCTGGCCAAATTCAGCATCCCACAATTTCTTGGCGCTTTTAAGGCGGCTGCCCGGGCGTTCAAGTTCAAACTCCCGGAAACCCAGGCCAGCATTGAAGAACTGGTGGACGTTGCCAACGTTGCCCGCAAAGAGGGAGCTCTTGGGCTTGAAGGACGGGAGGTCGCGTCACCGTTCCTCAGCAATGGAATCCAGATGCTAGTAGATGGCCAGACCAACGACACCATCAAACAGCTCCTGGACAAGGAGCGCCTGATGACGCTGGATCACAACCGTTCGGGAGCCAAAGTGTTTACCGCCATGGCGGATGTGGCGCCAGCGATGGGTATGATTGGCACGCTGATTGGCTTGGTACAGATGCTCTCCAACATGGAAGACCCGAAATCCATCGGGCCCGCCATGGCCGTCGCACTGCTGACCACGCTTTACGGCGCAATGATAGCCACCATGATAGCCACCCCCATAGCGGATAAGCTTTCACTTCGGATGACCGAAGAGGCTCGCCTGCAAATGCTTTACACCGATGCACTGGTGGCCATTCAACAAGGCACAAACCCGCGCATTATCGAACAAATGCTCTCCAGCTACCTGCCTCCAAACCAGCGTGACAAAACGCCTGAGGCGGAGGCCACCAGCGGATAAGCCCCATGGATGAGCTGCCAGAAGAGGAAAAACCAGGTATCCCGGCCTGGGTTGTGACCTTTGCCGACCTGATGTCGCTGCTGATGTGCTTCTTTGTGCTTTTGCTGTCGTTTTCAGAAATAGACGCGATGAAGTTCAAGCAGATTGCCGGGGAGCTATCAAAGGCATTCGGCGTTCAGCGCGAAGTGCCGGCACTGGAGATTCCCCAGGGCACTAGCCCGATCTTTGACAAATTCTCGCCAGCGCCCCCGGAACCAACCCTCGTTAACGAAATCCGGCAAACCACAACCGATCAACAGCCAGAGCTGCAAACACTGAAAAGCCTCACAGAAGAGGCTTTGGAGGCCGAGGCAAACGTATCTCTGGAAGCCAGTACTTCCCGAATTCGTGAGGTGCTTGAAGACGCGATTGAAGACGGCCGAATTACCGTAGAAAAAGATCAGGATCAGCACCACATAGTCATACGGATAGAGGAAAAAGGCTCGTTTCCGTCTGGCTCTGCTGAGCTGACTTATGAGTTTGAGGGTCTGCTTCTGGAGATGGCGAACGTACTGGCCGATATGCCTGGCAAGCTGACGGTGGAAGGGCATACCGACGACATTCCTATCCGGACGTCACGTTTTTACAGCAATTGGGATCTTTCTGCGGCCCGCTCAGCAGCCGTTGCAAATGTCTTGCTCGCCACAGGCGATGTAGAGCCGACCCGCCTGGCTGTCAAAGGCTTGGCTGACACAAAGCCCCGGGTGGCAAATATCTCTTCGGAAAACCGCGCAAAAAACCGACGCGTCGAGATCATCGTCAACATGTCCGATCCATTGGAGGAACAACGTTTACGGCTTCGGGAGCTGATTGAAAAAAATGCCAGTGAGCGCGAAGCCATCATTGATATCCGCCCCGTAAGCCCCGATTCCGGCAACATTACCTGGTAAGCAAACACTCAGTCGTCATACCCGGTCAGCTCCATATAACCTTCACCCTCATGGCTACCAGACACCCTCACCGGGCTTTCCCAATAGGGATAGAGGCCGGCGTTTAGATAGTCACCGGATGGTGCGCTCAGCTCCAGATCTACCTGGTAAGCCGGAACGCTCAACCGCCAGCGCACAGGCACGCCCTTGCGTCGATCCAGCACCACCAAACTCAGTTCTTCAGAACTTAATGGCACAGGATCACCCCCTGCGGGAAGCCAGGTACCGGAGCGGAAGCTCCCGTTTTTATCACGCAAACGGAACGCCATCAGCTTGTCGCCACTATCCAGATGCAACGCAAACCAGTCCCAGCCCTGCTGACCGGTTTTCAGCAGCTGGCTGCTCCATTCCCGGTCAAACCAGCCCTTACCTTTCACCTCCAGCACTTCACCTTCCAGTGTGACTTCTCCGGTAATGGCAATGTCCACCAGGCTGAAATACATCGAACCTTCGCCGCTGGCGGATTTTGCGCTGAACCCTCCCTCTCCATGGGCCACAGGAGTGCCCTGAATGTGCAGATCCAGGTCGTAACTCCAGCCCTTGCCCGCAGCTTGCAGTTGCCAGCGGTTGTTGTCCGTGTTGCCTACCAGCCGCCAGTTATCCAGCCACACCTGAAATGGAACAGCGGTTGCACCTGCATTACCCATGTCGCCACGGGCAAGTTTTTCCGCAAAATAATGCTGGCCCTTCCAGCTTACTGCGCCATGGGCCATCCAGGCAGCTTGCAGCGGCCAGTTGTTAGAAGCTGGCGCAGGCGCGTCGGCCGTTCTGGGCTGCAGGGCCTGTCGGAACTGCGTCCATTGCAACCCTAGCGGCTCGCCGGCCTCAGTTTCAAGATTTGCGGTGAGATACCACCACTCAATGCGGTGCTGCGGGTGTGGCCCGAAATCGGCAGGAAAGCTCAGCCGATCCCCGGGGCCTGGCTGCGAATAGGGCATATCGGCGGTCGCGCTTTGCTCAAGCCCGGCCAACCCGGCAAAGCCTTCATCCCCGGCATCGCCGGAGCAGCCTGCAAACGCCGACAAAAGCAGCACAAAACCAACGTATCGGATCATCGCTCACCTCCCGCCAGAGCGCTGGCGGAGACGGGTGCAACTGCGGGCCTGCGCAGCTGCCGGCGCATCAACGCCGCAATACTCAGACCAACGGCCAGGCTGAGAACAGCCAGCTCCAGCCAGAATAGCGGATACACGGCCATAGGCAGCGACCAGCCAAACGCCAGAGGATTGATCCGGTGCACCAACACCCAGGTTAGCCAGATACCCAGTGGCAAAGCCAACACGGCAATACCGCCAGTCAGTAATAGCGCCAGCCTTAGCAATTGACCGGCGACAACCCGGTGTGGCAAACCCCAGACCATCAGCAACTGGAAGTACCAGGTACGCGTGGAGAAAAACACCCAACCCATCATCAACAATGCAGAGGCCGCCAGGATCAGAGTGAGCAGGGTTATCGCGCGGGTGAGCGCAAATGTTTGGTCAAACACACCGGTTGCCAATGCCCGAATGGTGCCGTTGTCTCTCAGAGAAAGCGCTTCCACGCCCCATATTTTCTCAAGCGCGTCGGTAATGTGCACGATTCCGGGCTCCCCAGGCGTAACAGAAAAGCTCTCGAAACGGACGCTGAAGGTATCGGGCAGGGTTTTGGCGTTTAACAAGACCTCCCCCACAGGCCGGCCGTAATCAGGGTATACGCCCAGCACCGGCAGGGCCGTTAGCTGGTCGCCGAGAATTAACTGCACGTTATCGCCAACCCCAAGATTCTGCCGGCGCGCCAGCTGCTCGTTAATCATCATCCCGCACCGGAAGACAAAGCTACCCAAGGCTGATCTGCCGATTCCAACAACGCCCATGCGCGTACCAGAGAGCCAACGGGGGCGACCGCAAATACATCCACTTGCTGGCTGCCTGCCTCTGCAAGCTCAGCCCGGCCCCGAATTACTCTGTGCCAGCGCAAACCTGGAACCTTCTCTTGCTGGTTTGTCAACCACTCAGCTGCCTTTTTGCTGTCGGCACCGGCCGGTACTTCAATGTAATAGGCGGCCTCGAGCCGCTGCGCCAGCCAACGATCAAACGTGCCCTCAAAGGTGGTGACCAAAGCCTGCACCGCCAGCACCATGGCCAATGCAAACTGCAGGGCAACCAGCGGTAATGTCAGGCGGCGAACCAGCACCGCGAGTTCCCTGTGGCGCCACAGGGCAAGCGAAGCACTCGAGCGATTTGCGCGCCAGCGCGCCAGGTAAGCAACAGTAGCCGGTGTCAGCCAGCCAGCACCGGCGAAAACCAAGGCAACCGCAACAAACACCCAGGGTAACGAGGGCGCCAGCCAAGCCATCACCAGCCCGGCTACCAGCAAAGCCATCGCCAGCCCGGCCCGAACAGGCATTGGTAAGGAAAGGCGGTCGCGGAACCTGAGCAAAATCAGATCCCCCAGGCAAGCAATCACCACCACACCCAGCATGACCAGCACTGGCGTTATCCAGCCCTGCCCCTGCCCGGCATACAGGGGTATATCGAACAGCCCATCCAGCGCCTTCCCGAACCCGCCCCCTAATCCTGCCGCCAGCCATCGGCCCAGCCAGACCCCGGGCACAACACACACCAGCGCCAGCACAAGAATCTCCAGCACCAGCCAACGTTGAACCTGCCCCGGCGACACACCAAACCGGTGCAGCAGGGCAAAGCTGTCCCGGCGCTGTGCCAGCCCCAACAGGTATACGCTGCGCAACAACAAAGCGGTGATCAGCAGCACCAACACGCCCAGAGCCTCCAGGTTGAGCAGAAAGCTGTCTCCGAGTTCGCCGGTGTCTGGGCTGGTTGAAAAGGTTTTCAGATGGTAACCACCCGGCAGGTCAGTGGCCTGGGTAGTTTCTGGTGCCAGCAAATACAAACGACTCTCGCGAGCACTGATGCCGGCTGCGGCGTGCATATCCACAAAAGGTTTGCCATCCAGAGGCTGATCCAGCACCTGAGATGCGCCGGTTCCGGCACCGAAGCAATGGGCGGCCAGTGGATCAATCCCCACAAGGCGACTTCCGGTTTCAGGAGTAGCCTCAAGCCAAGGCATAACGCACACACCGGCAAGCCGAAGTGCCACAAAGTCTTCGATCACCAAGGTCTGGCCATCGCTCCGAACCACCTGCTGGCGCTCTGTCACCGCCCGTTCGCTCTGACCCAGGCTAGCTCTGGCCTGGCTGGTAAGATGATTCACACCCGTCCACAGCATGGTGGCAAGAACAATCATCACAGCCAGAGCCACCAACTGCAGCGGATGACGACGATAATGGCTGAGCAGAGCTCTCATAAGGCGCTCAGGTGGCCGAGATCCAGGTGCTGTTGGCAACCGGCGGCAAGTTCGGCATCGTGAGTAGCCAGGATCAGGCTGCAACCGTAACGGGCCTGAAGCTCAAACAATGCTTGGATGACCTCATCAGCGGTATGGCGATCAAGGCTTCCCGTTGGCTCGTCCGCCAGAATCAGCGCAGGCTCCATGGCAAACACCATGGCCAACGCGGCACGTTGGCGCTGGCCACCGGATACCTGGTCCGGGTAACGCCGGGCCAATTCGCCGATACCCAGGCGGGTCAGCCAGTCTTCACTGTTTGCAGCATCACGGCCGGCAAGCTGGGCACGAAATCGCACGTTCTCCAGTAACGACAAGGCAGGCATCAGATTGGCTTCCTGGAACACCACGCCAATATGCTGCCGGCGCAACGTGGCCCAAGCCGCTGCCTTTTGCCGGGTCGCTGCACCGCCAGCCTCAAAAACCTGACCATGCATTACGATGGTGCCGGCATTTGGCAGCTCCAGGCCACACAGCAAATTCAGCACAGTGCTTTTGCCAGAGCCGGAGCGGCCAGTCAGCGCCAGCGACTGGCCCTGCCCCAGCGTGAACGATAATTTGTCGATAACCGGGACGGTTTCGTTACCGCTGACGAAATGCTTGGTCAACCCGCGAACAGCCAGCAGAGATTCAGTCATTTATGTACCCCGCCATTCCCGAAACTGCTCCAGCCAAGATAGCAGGGCAGGAATAATTAGCAGCACCAGAAAGGTTGAAAGCCCCAGGCCGAAGGCGATGGAGGTGGCCATAGGAATCAGGAACTGCGCTTGCAGGGAGGTTTCAAACAGCAGAGGCAACAACCCGCCAATGGTGGTCAGCGAAGTCAGCAACACGGCCCGTACTCGCTGCACGGCCGCTTCGTTCAGCGCCTCATTAATGCCCAGCCCCTTCTCACGCTGTTGATTGTAGAAGGACACCAAAATGATCGCGTTGTTCACCACAATGCCGGCCAGACCAAACAACCCGAACAGCGATAAAACCGTGAGCTGCAGCCCCATCACCCAGTGGCCCAGCAGGGCACCCACCAAGGCAAACGGGATAATCGCCATCACGATCAGCGGCAAACTCCAGGAGGCGAACACCCAAACCAGAATCACGTACATCAAGGCGATACCAACCACCAGGCCGGTTTTCATATCCGCAATGGTTTCCCGCTGATCCGCCGAGCGGCCTTCAAAGCTGTAGCGCACGTTGTAGCGGCTGGCAATATCTGGCAAAGCACCCCCCTGCAGGCTCTCGATAATCTGGTCGGTGGTACTTACACGGGTGTTCAGGGCGGAAGTCACTTCCACAGCCAGCTTGCCGTCAGCATGGCGCAGAGCCTCAAAACCCTGGCGATGATCCAGGTTCATAACCTGCCCCAGGGGTACAAAACGGCCATCGGGAATACGTACGGTTACCCGAGACAACGTAGACAACCGCTCACGCTGATCCCGGGGCAGTTGCACCCGCACTTCCATCTCATCGCGCCCGTCCTGATAAATCTGGGCGACCCGTCCATCGAACGCGGCCCGCAACTGGCTGCCCAAATCGGTGGTGGTTAGGCCCAGCGCCTCGCCATAAGCACTGGCCTGATAAATCAGCTGTTCCCGGCCCCAGGCATGTCATCTTCCACATCCAGCACACCGGCAGTGTCGATAACGCCTGTGCAAGTTCTTCTGCAGCAAACTTCAGGCTTTCCGAGTTATCACCGGTCAGTCGCACATTCACATCACGGCCAGGAGGCCCGGCCTGGCGCTCGGAAATGGCCAGGTTATCCAGCCCGGCAGGCAGGGTCAGACGGCTGCGCCATTCGGTAATAAATTCCGGATTGCGCACCTGGCGCTTATCCGAGGGCGTCAGCTCAATCATTATAGAGCCCAGCTCATCGCCGGTTCGGGAACTGCCGCCCCCGCCCAACGTGGCGCCCTCCGTGGTAACCGCGTGCAGAATCAAGTTGCCACCCAGTGCCGATTCCGTGTCATTCAATGCCTTCTGCATATCGACCATAAATCGGTCAACGGTCTTACTGTCTGTGCCCGCAACAAAGCTGGCATTGGCATAGAGCACCGAGGGTTCCGGCGTCGGGAAAAAGTTGAACCCGAGGCGGCCGCCGGCAAGCAGCCCTACGGTAACCAATGCCAAGGCCAGAACACAGGCCATGGTAATACCCCGGTGCTCCAAACTGCGTTGGGAAAACCGGCGAAAAGAGCCTTCGCGGAAGCGATCAAACCGGCGCTCAAAACCCGCACGAAAGCGTGCAACAGGATTACGGCTGGGTTTCGCCGGTTCTGACGCACCTTTACCTGTGTGCCGGGGGCTGAAGGCATGCCGCAAATGGGCCGGCAGCACAATAAAGCACTCCAACAGCGAGGCGATAAGCACACAGATCATAACCACCGGTATATCGCCGAGAATATTGCCGATTACGCCACCCACAACCAACAGTGGCATAAAGGCCGCAACAGTGGTCAGCGACGAAGCCAGTACCGGCCACACCATGCGCTTGGCCGCGCCTTCCGAGGCATAAATGGAGGCCTCACCCATGCGGGCGTGGGCATCTGCATCTTCCCCCACCACAATGGCATCATCCACAATAACCCCCAGCGCCATGATCAGCGCAAACAGGGAGATCATATTAATGGACCCTCCAATCAGCCAAAGCACGCCGAGGGCCGCCAAAAAGGCCGTTGGTATTCCCACAGCCACCCAGAATGCCACGCGCCCGGGCAGAAACAGGTACAGCAGGCCCACCACCAGAAGCAGGCCGCTGAGGCCATTGCTGGTCAAAAGAGAAATACGGTCGTTCAGCAGTTGCCAGGTCTCATCGTAAACCTCCAACTGTACTGAAGGCGGCAGCGTAGCCCGGGTCTCGTCGAGCCATTGCTGCAGTACCTTTGCCGCTGCCAGGGAGTTACCGTTTTCCGAACGCTGAAGCTGCAGCTCTATGGCTGGAAAGCCGTTGCGGGTGAGAGAAACCTGGCTGTCCCGATCCTCCTGGCGAACCGTGGCGATATCGCCAAGCCGCAAATGGGTGCGCTCACCACTCAGCACGGGCACCGACTCGAACGCCTGCGGGCTGCGCCGCTGCTCTACTGATCGCAATTCCCGGGCCGCATCCTGCTGTGCCATGATTCCGGCGGGCAAATCCCGTGATACTGATGCAACCCGTTCGGCAATTTGTCCGAGCGTCAGCCCCAGCGCCTCCAGCGTTTCCACCGGAACATCGATGCTGATCTGCTGTTCGGGCAAGCCTCTGAACGACACCCGGTCGATGCCCTGCTGCAGGAGCTCGTCTTCATAACGGTAGGCCAAAGCGCGCAACTCGTTGCGATCAACGTCCCCGAAGACCAACATTCGGGCAACCGGCTCATAGCGCTCGATGCGGGCGACCCGGGGCTTCTCAGCGTCTGTCGGCAGGTTGTTAAACTCATCCACTTGCTGGCGCACATCATCCAGTGCAGTGATCGCGTTGGTGCCTTCCTGAAATTCCAGGGTGATAGAAGCAACGCTTTGGGCCGAGGTGGAGGTCATCTTCTTGAGGCCGTCTACGCTGCGCAGGCGCTGCTCCAGCGGGTTGGTAATACCCTGCTCCACATCTTCTGCCGAGGCGCCACTCCAGATCACTCGCACGCTGACCACGTCAAGCGCAAAGGTTGGGAAAAACTGAACGTTCATACGAGTAAGGGCCAGCGCACCGGCAAGCAACATCACCAGCATCACCAGGTTGCCCGCAACCTTATGATGTACAAAAAAACCGATGACGCCTTTTTTACGCCTCATTGTGCCGGGCTCTCATCGCCGGCTACGTCCACTTTCAAGCCAGTGAGGGCGTTGGGCAAATGGGTCACGATCAAACGCGCACCAGGCGTCAGCGCCTTGCCCGCAATCAAAAGACGCCGTTCGTCGTTGGTAGAGCGGGCTTCACCAATCCGCTCAACGGTAACGCGCCGCATGCGGCCGTCGTCTGCAATCAGGTACACGCTATCTGCGCCGTACAAGGCACTGAATGGAATGGCCACCGTTTCGCTGCGCTCTGGTCGTTCTAGGCTGACCGGCAACAGAGCACCCGGGCGCAAGCCAGCTGCGTCTCCGGCCAACGCAAGGATCGCTTCGGCTCCTGCGGGGTCGCTAGTGCCGGCAAAGCGCTCAAACCGAAAACGAATCTCTTGCTTATCGCTGTAGGCATAGAGGTTCTTGCCTTGAGCCAACGCTCCGAGAAGCTCGGACCGATACCTGTCGGGCACCCTGGCCCGGAGTTCCAGACCCTTTATGGCGTATACCGAGAGCAGCTTCTGGTTTCTTGATACCTGATCGCCCACGGCCACCTGAACATCTGTTACAACACCGTCAAACGGGGCAACAACCCGGGAGCGTTCGGCATCCCGCTGCGTTGTCGCAAGCGTTGCCTCGGCTTGGGCCAGCCTGGCCTCCAGGCTTTGCAGCCGCGCAGGGTGTTCGTCAATGGCGCGCCGCCGGATGCTTGAGGTTAGCTCGGCTCTGGCCGCGCCGTCGGTTACGCTTTCCAGGTTCTCACGGGAAGCAAGGTTGCGGTCCACCAGCGAGCGGGTGCGCTCCAGCTGCCGGCGGGCATTGGCCAGAATGGCCTGCTCGCTTTTCAGAGCGGCCTGATCATTGCGATAGCGCACCTGCTCCGAGCGAATCTGCGCCTCCAGATCGGCCACCTGAGCCTTTCCCTGAGCCAATACCGGCTCAATATCTTGAGGGTCCAGCGCTACCAGTAGATCACCAGCGCTCACCCGCTGCCCCTCAGCCACGGGCCGCTCCCCGATTCGCCCAGCCAGAGTGCCAACTACAGAAACCTGCTCCGGCGCAACCACTTCGCCGTAAAGCGGCAGTACCGGCGTATGAGCTCCCGGCTCAACGACCTGAACCTGCACCCGCCAGCTGCGCTCTGTAGCATTCACTTGCGCAGGCTCAGGCGGGTCATTTTCAGAAAAAGGAAGCCCAGAACACCAGCTGCCAGAATAATTATGGGTAGGAGTCGTTTGGTCATAGCGTGCGTGGGCCGGCTAAGGTAAGTAAAGCTCCGTCACAAGACGGGTGCTATTATCAAGGTGTCCCTGAAAGACGTCTCAGACGTACTATTCAGAAATTCTGTCTGGAGTACTATACGTTTGTTCGCAGAAGATCATGCCAGTTTGCTCAACGCAACTGCCATCAATTCCGCTTAGTCGTTGCCGCCCTTGGTGTAGGGCTCTCTTGCCAAACCGCGCAAAATATGGTCAAATCACCGCCCCATTTTTATCACCCATTATTTTCACTTTCCTGCAATAAGCAAGAACCGAAACAAGGAACACGCTATGACAGCCCGACTTGATGAAAAACTGGAACTGATTTACGAAGATGTTCTGCACCGCAACCCGGGTGAAAACGAGTTCCACCAGGCTGTGCACGAAGTTCTTGAAACGCTTGGGCCCGTTCTGGTGAAGTATCCAGAATTCGCCGAAAAGAAAATCATTCAACGAATTTGTGAGCCCGAGCGCCAGATTATTTTCCGGGTGCCCTGGCAGGACGATAGCGGCGAAATCCATATCAACCGTGCCTTCCGTGTGGAATTCAACAGCGCCCTGGGGCCCTATAAAGGCGGCATGCGTTTCCACCCGTCTGTATATCTGGGCATCATCAAATTCCTGGGCTTCGAGCAGATTTTCAAGAACGCCCTGACCGGCCTGCCCATCGGTGGCGGTAAAGGTGGCAGCGACTTTGATCCCAAAGGCCGCTCAGACGACGAAATCATGCGTTTTTGCCAGAGCCTGATGACCGAACTGTATCGCCACATCGGTGAATACACAGACGTTCCAGCCGGCGACATTGGCGTAGGCGGCCGCGAAATCGGCTACCTGTTCGGCCAGTACAAGCGCATCACCAACCGCTACGAATCCGGCGTGCTTACCGGCAAAGGCCTCGACTGGGGTGGTAGCCGTGCACGCACCGAGGCAACCGGCTACGGCACCGTGTTCTTTACCAATGAAATGCTGAAAGCTCGTGGCGACTCGATTGAAGGCAAAAAGATTGTCGTTTCCGGCTCAGGTAACGTAGCCATCTATGCCATTGCCAAGGCCCATGAGCTGGGCGCCACGGTTATTGCCTGCTCCGACTCCAGCGGATTTATCGTGGACGAAAAGGGCATCGATCTGGCCGCGATCAAGCGCATCAAGGAAGTTGAGCGCCGTCGTATCAGCGCTTACACAGAGTTCCACAAAGATGCAAAATACGTCGAAGGCGGGAGCATCTGGTCCATTCCATGTGATATTGCACTGCCATGTGCTACCCAGAATGAACTGAACGCCAACGACGCCAAGACCCTGGTTGAGAACGGCTGTATCTCCGTTGCTGAAGGCGCCAACATGCCCACAACTCCAGAAGGTATCGCCATCTTCCAGGATGCCAAGGTAATGTATGGCCCAGGCAAGGCTGCCAACGCCGGTGGCGTGGCAACCTCTGCTCTTGAAATGCAGCAAAATGCCAGCCGTGATTCCTGGACTTTCGACTACACTCAAAAGCGCCTTGAGGACATCATGATCCAGATCCACAAGAACTGTTATGAAACAGCCGCTGAGTTCGGCGCCGAAGGCAACTATGTACTGGGCGCCAACGTTACCGGCTTCATCAAGGTAGCCCGCGCCATGCAGTCTATGGGCGTTATCTGACCGCGGAGCAGTAGCTCATGACCGGGAACGGCGGAAACTCACAGGACAACAACCGGGTTTCCACCGGCCTCCCGGGGCTGGACGATGTTCTTGATGGCCTGAGAATCGGTGATAACGTCGTCTGGAGAGTTAGCGACCTGGACGATTACCGCCGATTCGTTACACCGTTTATTGAGTCTGCGGCGTCTGCTGGGCGCCGTATTATTTACCTCCGTTTTGGCCAGCACCCCCCGCTGGTAACCGCGAAAGCCAACATTCATATCGAAAACGTCGATGCTCTGGGAGGTTTTGAAGCCTTCACCGGCAGAGTTTGGCGCCTGATTGAAGAGCATGGCCGCGGCGCATTCTACGTGTGTGATTGCTTGAGCGATTTACTCAATGCCTGGGCCACCGATGTCATGGTCGGCAATTTTTTCCAGGTGGTTTGCCCCTTCCTGTTTGAACTGGATACTGTCGCCTGGTTTGCCCTCTACCCCGATAGGCACTCCCGCACTACGCTGGACCGCATCCGGCAAACAACCCAAGTGATGGTGGATGTTCACCGCCTGGGAGAAGATGTTCAGATCCAGCCGATCAAGGCCTGGCGCCGGCAGTCCCCTACCATGTTTCTCCCGCACCGGGAGCGCAATGGCCGGTTTTTCCCGGTAGACGACAGTAGTGATGCAACCCGGCTCCAGGCTGGCCTGGAACAGGCTCAGCTGCATCGCCAACCGCTACTGGACTACTGGGACCGGTTGTTTATTCAGGTTGCAGACGCCCTTGAAAGTGGTGATCAAGAGCAAATTTCAGATATTCAGGATCGCGTACTGAACGTTCTGATCAGTCGGGATCCACGCATGTTGGATTTGGCCAGAAACTATCTTGGCCTTGAGGATCTGCTTGCCATTCGCGCCAGAATGATCGGTAGCGGTTACATTGGCGGTAAAGCCGCCGGCATGCTGATAGCGCGCAGTATCCTGCTCACCAATCAGTCCGACATATGGCAGGAGGCACTAGAGCCTCACGACTCCAGCTATCTTGGCTCTGATGCCTATTACGCCTTTCTCGTTCACAACGGTCTTTGGCCGGCGATCATGCGCCAGCGCTCTGCCGACGGCTACTTCAATGAAGCTGCTGAACTGCGCAGGAACTTGCTGGCAGGTAGGTTCCCACCAGAAATCCGTTCCGAGCTGGAGCGGCTGCTGGATCATTATGGTCAATATCCAATTCTGGTGCGCTCAAGCAGTCTCCAGGAAGATGGGTTCGGCAATGCGTTCGCTGGTAAGTACGACAGCGTTTTTCTGGTAAACCAGGGGGCACCAGAGCAGCGCCTTGCGGAGCTTGAGGACGCTATTCGCCAGGTCTATGCCTCTACCATGAGTAACGATGCCCTGGTTTACCGAAAACAGCGCGGTCTGGACCAGAAAGAAGAACCCATGGCTCTGCTGATCCAGCGGGTCAATGGCCGCTTCCACGGGCGCTACTACTTGCCGGATGCCGCCGGCGTTGGCGTTTCCCGCAATACCTTTGCCTGGGATACCGACATGAACCCCGCCGCCGGCATGGTTCGCCTGGTCATGGGGCTGGGCACCCGTGCCGTTGATCGAATTGAAGGCGACCACGCCTGCGTGATGGCCCTGGACTACCCGCGCCGGCAGCCCTTCCGTAATCAGGATGAAAGCTACAGGTTCTCCCAGCACCTTTTGGATGTTCTGGACCTGAGGGAAGGAAAGCTAACCACTCGCCCATTAAGCCAACTCACACAAGAGATTGCGGACCTGCCGCTCAACCACCTTGGTGAAGTAGACCAACCCGCCAGCCGGCGGGCTAGAGAACTGAACCTGCCAACACCGGTATGGCGGCTAACGTTCAAGCCCCTGGTGCACAGTGGCCATTTCGTTGCCCGCCTCTCCAGCTTGCTGAAAACCCTCGAAGCAGGCTATAGCCACCCGGTGGATGTGGAATTTACCTTGCACCTGAACCATGCGGGTGAACCGGCTTTTAACCTGGTGCAATGCCGGCCGCTGGCGACCATCGGTGAAACCATGGCGGTAGAAATACCCGCAGACATACCCGAACAACAACTTTTGTTCCGGACACGCGGTCACTTCATGGGCGGCAATATAAACCTTGGCATTCAGCGTGTTATCCGAGTGGATGCGGGGGTTTACAGCCGGTTAACGGTGAGCCAGCGGTACGAGGTTGCCCGGCTTGTGGGCGAGCAGGTGCGCATGGATACCGGAAAAACCATGCTGATTGGCCCCGGGCGCTGGGGAACCAGCAGCCCGGAGTTGGGCGTGCCAGTTCGTTTTGCTGACATCGCCGGGGTTGCCGTGCTGGTTGAAGTGGCGGAAATGGAAGGTGACATGGTGCCGGATCTTTCTTACGGCTCGCATTTTTTTCAGGACCTGGTAGAAACAGGTATCGCTTACGTGGCACTGTTCCCCAAGGGTCGGCACTGCGTTTACCAGCCAGAACGGCTACACGGCACAAGCGCTCCCATACAGGACATCTCTCCTGAAGCGGCCGTACAAAGCTTTGACCTTCGCGCAACACCGCTACAACTGACGGGTGACGTGGTCAGCCAAAATCTGGCCTGCTATTTTCCGGATTGATACCGGCGTGTAAAGAGCGCTCACTGAAACTCGAACCCGACTGCATGATAACGGTGTTAACGGGGCTCAGAACAGGTTCACCGGTACTTTCAGGTAAACCTGGCCGTTGGCCTCTGGGGGCGGCAGCTCTCCCGCCCGCATGTTGACCTGCACCGACGGCAGAATCAGCTGGGGCATGCCGAGCGTTGCATCGCGCTCAGTGCGCATCTTTACAAATTCGTCTTCGCCGATACCATCGTGCACGTGAATATTGGCCGCGCGCTGCTCCGCCACACTTGTCTGGTGTACGTACTCGTCCCGGCCCGGGGCTTTGTAGTCGTGACACAGGAAAATACGGGTTTGCGAAGGTAGCGATAGCACCTTGCGGATTGATTGGTAAAGCACACGGGCATCACCACCCGGGAAATCACAACGTGCAGTTCCATAATCCGGCATGAACAGGGTGTCGCCCACAAACGCCGCGTCACCCGTTACGTAGGTCAGGCACGCTGGGGTGTGGCCTGGCGTGTGCATCACGTGACATTCAAGGCCGCCAATGGCAAAGGTATCGCCATCCCGGAAAAGACGATCGAACTGACTGCCATCGCGGGCAAACTCTGAACCTGCATTGAACGCCTTACCAAAAATCTCCTGAACATCTCGTATGTGTGTGCCAATTCCGGTTTTACCACCGAGTTTTTCGTGGAGATAGGGCGCAGCGGAGAGGTGATCCGCATGAACGTGAGTTTCCAGTATCCACTCCACCTGCAGATCATTGGAGCGTACATATTCGATTATCTCGTCTGCAGAGCACACACCGGTAGTACCTGATGCGTAGTCAAAATCAAGTACCGAATCGAGAATAGCGCAGGCCTGACTGACAGGGTCACGAACCACATAACTGAACGTATTGGTGGGCTCATCAAAAAAAGGTTTAACGATCGGGTTGCTCACGACATTCACCTCCGCAGGGGCGGCCTACTGAAATTTAATTCTAAAAATATACTAAAACGGAATATAAGATAAAATTCTCTTTTCTTATATGCGCGACACCCCTGATGCATCAACCAGGCAATCCCGCCCGGCCTGCTTTGCGGCATAAAGCCTGTCGTCTGCCAGCCGGATAAGCGGGTCAGGCGAGGCAGGAACAACATCCAGCTCGCCGATGTCAGCAACGCCCGCGCTGACCGTTAACGGCACAACTTGATCTTCAAAAACGAAATCATGATTGCGCACTGCACAAATAATACGGTTTACCGTGAGGCGAATATCCGCCGGGCTTACATTGCTGAACGCAACCACAAATTCCTCTCCACCAAATCGCGCCACCACATCGGCTTCTCGGGTCTGCTCCAGAAGTATCTCGGCAAACGTGCGCAGGCAGAGATCCCCTCCAAGGTGACCGATGGAATCGTTTATCCGCTTGAACCGGTCCAAATCGAACATAGCCAGTGCAAAGTGTTCCCCGTAACGGGTGGAGCGGCTCAGCATTTCGTGAAGCCTTGGCATCAGATAACGACGATTATGCAGGGCAGTTAAGGGGTCACGAATGGATTGGTTAAGGAGCTCACTCTCAAGTCGATTACGCTCAAGCGCCCCGGAGAGCAGGCCAGATACGATAATCAGAAGATCTGCCTGATCTTCGCGCCATGCGCGTTTACGCATGGAATCCACACCAAAAAAGCCGGTAACCAGGCCTCGGACGCGCACCGGCACGCAGAACATTGAACACACACCCTGTTGTTCCAGCATGGTGCGCTCGGGGCCGGCAGGTATCTGCTCAATCTCTTCAACAAAAATAACCCGGTTGCCACTAAGCATCTCATTGACCTTGCACTGCCACCACTCAAAGCCGTCAGTGGGCACATTGCGCTGACTGTCGATGAGAGCTGGCACGCCGGCAGAGCACCATTCGTGGGTGTTATCCATAACATTATAGTCCGGCGAGAACTCATACAAGTAAGCGCGGTCCACCTCAAAAAAACCACCTATAGCGCGCAGCAAATCAGTAATGCGCTGATCAATGGCGCCAAAGCCAAGATTGATAAAGTTGGTCGACAGGTTGGCAATCAGCCTCTGAAAATCAGCTTGAAAGGCAGACTCAGTCTCACGCTCCCTGAGCGTGTGCTCGAGATCTTTGTAGCGCTGTATGCTGTGGAACTGGCCATACCAGACAGTGCTTCCGTCTGCCTGGCGTTCGGGCATTGAGTTGATCTCAAACCAATCGTAGTGCCCGGCCTTCATTTTCAGTCGTACCTGGCGACGCCATGGGCTAAGAGCGAAAGCAGACTCTGCAACGCTGGCCTTCAAACCAGGTACATCCTCCGGATGCACTGCAGAAAACATAGCTTCCGCGTTTTCCCGAAGTACCTCCGGAGCAATGCCTAGAACGCTTTGCACATGCTCGCTGATAAACACAAACCGGTGAGACTCCCCATCAGCGCTTAGCCAGTAGGTACTAAGCATGTCGGGAATAGCCGAAACCAGTTTCCGAAGCAAAGAGTCAGTATCGGTGCGCCACTGTCGCTGATCAGACTGTCCTGTCATGGGCCTCTCATCTGCTAACCGCGAATCCGCGTTATTTCAAAAAGTGTAGTTCACCGGGTCATGTAGGGCTATTTCTAAACGGAAGCATTCGATCAGGAAAAAAACTCAAAGCCATGGTACCTTTCTGACTCTCCCAATCGCCGGCGGTTCACCGCCCGAGGGAACACCCTCTGCTGAACCGAGTAGCACATGCCCCCCGAAAAAAAACCAATATCACATGAATGGCAGGCCTTCTGGTTAGCCATTGGGTTTCTCACGCGAATTCCCATGCTAGTGCGCATAGATTACTCCCAGAAACTCATGAACCAGTGCAGCATGTACTTTCCACTGGTAGGCCTGTTACTGGGAGCACTGTACGCCGGATTGTTCGCACTGCTCAACCTGGCGTGGAGCCCGCTGATCTGTGTGCTGCTGGTACTGTGCTTCCACTTGTTTATTACCGGTGCCTTCCATGAAGACGGCCTTGCAGACAGCGTGGATGCCCTGGGCGGCGGCTATACCGTTGAGAAACGCCTGGAAATCATGAAAGACAGCCGCATTGGCACCTACGGCACCGTGGCACTGGTGATGGCTCTTGGCCTGAAGGCTGCGCTTCTGGTGGATACCCAAAGCATCTGGCTAGCGCTATTGGTAACGCCTGCGATAAGCAGGTTGGCGCCCTTGTTGCTGATGATCCTCCTGCCCTATGTAACCGACCCGGATAAAAGCAAAAGCAAACCGGTAGCGGAAGGTTTTTCACGCAAGCGTTTGCTGGTTAGCTGCCTGTTTACCGCCTTGGTCGCTCTCATTTTCAGCCTGTGGTTGCCAGGTCTATGGTTGGCCGCACTTACTGCAATCATTACCATCGTGTTGCTGTGGGGCGGGTATCTGCAGCGGCAGCTAGGCGGCTACACTGGCGACGCGCTCGGGGCCAGCGTGGTGTTCTGTGAGTTAGTGCTTTTATTGGGGATATAAGTCCGACACAAGTGAGGCAAAACATGACCTTTAAACGCTGGAAACTGATTATTTCGGGGCGTGTTCAGGGCGTATACTACCGCGCCTCTGCGCAGGCTCAGGCAAACGAACTCGGCATTGTGGGGTACACCCGAAACCTTGCTGATGGCAATGTAGAGATTGTTGCTGAAGGCAACGAGAACCAGCTCAAAAAGCTCGAATCCTGGTGCCGAGAAGGCCCGCCAGCGGCTTCCGTAAACTCAGTAGAGGTCGAAAAACAGGACGTGACTGGTGAGTTTGCCAGTTTCGGAATCCGACGCTGACTAGCGTTCAACCCTCCACCGAGCACGACAAAATGCGCGATAACTGGCTGTATGGCAGGCCGGTTTCGTGATGCCAGCCAGTAAAAGCCGCCTGCGCTTGTTGCAGCCCTTTTTTACTCGTTGGCGAGGCATCCAGAAGACCGGCAAGGCGCAAGCCTGCAACCACATCGTGGGACAAAACAAAGCCATCCCAGCCTACGTAGCGCAGAAAATACTGGGCACTGTTACCACCAAGGCGGGAACCGTGACGCTTGAACCACAACAATAAACCAGCTTGATCTTCTGACGGCCACTGGCTCAGAAAAGCACCAAAGCTTCCGTGCTCGTGTACCGCATCCATAATCATGCGGGCGTTTTCCGGCACGGTACGGATTTTTTGCATATTGCGCACAATGCGCTCATCCCGGGCCAGGTCCTCCAAAACGTCTGGCGGGACTTGCTGCCAGTACGCAGGCACAAACCCCTGAAAGGCCGCCTCAAAGCCCGGCCATTTGTTGTCGATTACCCGCCACACGAAACCGGCTTTAAACACACAGCGGGTGATTTCTGCAAGATAGCGATCATCCGTTCGCGCCTTCAACTCGGCGGCAGGTGGTAACTGCGGTAGTAACGCGTTCAGTTGTGCCACACCGCCTTTGCGGGCGATGGCGCGTTCGTGGATATCTGAAAAGCGCATAGTGTCTCGTCTTTGAAGTTTTGGTGAGCTTACTAATAATAAATGTCGTATTTAGATTAATAGTGACTTATATCAATTCAAGCCAGTGCCTTCTCGTCCATCCTGATAACTGACGATTCGGAAATCGTGCTCCCCTCTGGCTAAATAAAAGCAATAGCGTTCACAGCCGGGATCGGGATCGGGATCTGCCACAGTAGTCGGTGTAGATTAAGGAGAAGTGCTGTGAATGAGAATAACCACTCCCCAGAAAACTCTTCAGATACCCCTTTAGATAACTCTTCAGGAAGTCCGCCAAACGACCCAGAACAGGATTTGGCAACGCGATTCCCCACCGCCTATACCATTCTTTTCCTACTAATTATCTTGGTTGCAGCCCTGACCTGGATTATACCTGCCGGTCAATATGACCGGGCAATGAACGAGGAAGTTGGGCGTGAAGTGGCCGTGCCTGGCACCTACCAGACGGTCGATCCCAGCCCTCAGGGTTTTATGGAGGTCATGCTCGCCCCCACGGCCGGGTTTTATGATCCGGACAGTTATGTGGCCAACGCCATTGATGTTGCCCTGTTCGTTCTTTTCCTGGGCGGTTTCCTCGGCGTAATGAATGCTACGGGGGCCATTGATACCGGCATACGCAGCGCCATGCGACATCTCAAGGGCCATGAAATCTGGATGATCCCGATATTGATGACCCTGTTTGCCATTGGAGGCACAACCTATGGCATGGCCGAGGAGACCCTGGCTTTCTATGCCATTTTAATCCCAGTGATGATGGCCGCAGGATACGACGCCGTAACCGGGGTGGCTATCATCATGGTGGGTGCCGGCATCGGCGTGCTGGGCTCCACAATCAACCCATTTGCCACGGTTATCGCGGCCAACGCGGCTCAAATTCCGTTTACTGACGGCATTATCGTGCGCTTCATCCTGCTCATTGGCGGCCTGTTAATTTGCTCTGCCTACGTTATGCGTTACGCCGTTCGTGTAAAAGCAGATCCATCCCGTTCTGTAGTCTCCAAACAGTGGGATGCGCACCGCAGGCTTTTCCTGGGCAAACATGCCGATGAAGTCCAGGCTTCCACGCTCACCAGAACACAGATTGTTGCGCTTCTGATCTTCGCCGTAACCTTTGTTGTCATGATCTGGGGCGTATCGTCTCAGGGCTGGTGGATGGCCCGTATGGGTGCGCTGTTTTTTGGTTCCGCCATTGTGATCGGCATCATTGCCCGCCTTGGTGAGAAAAAACTCACTGGCAGCTTTGTTGACGGCGCGCGTGATCTTCTGGGCGTTGCTCTTGTAGTAGGACTTGCACGAGGCATCGTGGTGATCATGGATCAGGGCATGATTGCCGACACTATTCTGCACAGTGCAGAAACCTCCCTCGGCGGGCTGCCCGAACTGGCATTTATCAACCTGATGTTCTGGATTGAAGTAGGCATGAGCTTCTTTGTGCCGTCCTCGTCCGGGCTGGCGGTTCTCTCTATGCCAATTCTGGCGCCGCTTGCTGATTTCGCCAACGTGGGGCGCGACCTTGTGGTAACTGCGTTTCAGTCTGCCAACGGTCTGGTAAACCTGATCAACCCAACCTTTGCCGTAGTGGTCGGTGGTCTGGCGATTGGCCGCGTGTCCTACGACCGCTGGATCGCGTTTATCTGGCCTTTGCTTTTAATTCTTACCATTTTCATTTCGGTGGTTATCAGTGCAGCTGCACTCATTTAATGGAGGATTGAACCATGTCTGAACAGAAGCTTGGCGTACATTCGGAAACCGGAAAACTGCGGCAGGTCATTGTCTGCCGCCCAGGCCTTGCTCACCGGAGGTTAACTCCGTCCAACTGTGACGCTCTGTTGTTTGACGACGTATTCTGGGTAAAACAGGCCCAGAAAGACCACGATGTGTTTGTCAGCGTGATGCGAGATCGGGGTGTCGAAGTGCTGGATGTCAACGAGCTGTTGGCCGAAACCCTGGACATTTCGGAAGCCCGAAAATGGATTCTGGATCACCGCATTACCTGGAACCAGGTAGGCGTCGGGATGATTTCCGATTTGCGCGCTTGGATGGATGAGCTCGCGGGCAGCAAGTTGTCGGAATATCTGATTGGAGGCCTTGAGGTGGGCGATTTGCCATTTGATCCGACCGGACTTTTCGGCAACCACCTGGGGCACTACGGGTTTGTGCTGCCGCCGCTACCCAACTACCTCTTTACCCGGGACAACAGTTCCTGGGTTTACGGTGGTGTCACTCTTAACCCCATGTACTGGGCTGCACGCCAACCCGAAACACTGTTGATGGCCGGCGTGTATCGCTACCACCCAAAATTTGCCGGCAAGGTGGATGTGCTCTGGGGCGACCCAACGAAAGACCATGGCCTTGCCACACTTGAAGGCGGTGATGTGATGCCTGTGGGCAACGGCACGGTGCTTGTGGGAATGGGCGAGCGCTCATCGCCGCAGGCCGTCGGGCAGTTGGCTAACGCCCTGTTCGAAAAAGGCACCGCAGAGCGGGTAATTGCCTGTCAGATCCCGAAATCCCGCACCGCCATGCATCTGGACACCATCTTTACCTTCTGCGGCGGCAATGTTGTCACCGCGTTCAAAGAGGTTGCGGACGAAGTGGTCTGCTATGACTTGCGCCCCGGTGAAGGCGAAAAGCACCTTTCTTTCCGCCAGGATCCGCGGCCCTTGTTTGATGTGGTGGCTGACGTTCTTGGCTATAGCTCACTTGAGGTTGTCCCGACCGGCGGTGATAACCCGGCCGAGCGTGAACGGGAGCAGTGGAACGATGGCAACAACGTGCTGGCGCTGAGCCCAGGCGTAGTTGTCGGCTACGACCGCAACGATGACACCAACGCGGCACTGGAAGCAGCAGGCATTGAAGTGCTGGCCATTCCGGGCGCCGAACTGGGCCGTGGCCGCGGCGGCGGGCGTTGCATGAGCTGCCCCACAATGCGTGACCCCATTTGACCGGAGAGGATAAAGACCATGGCTTTTAATCTGAAAAATCGTCACTTCCTCACCTTGCGGGATTTTTCCCCGCAAGAGATCAGTTTTCTACTGCAACTGGCAAAAGATCTGAAGGCTGCCAAATACGCTGGCACCGAGGTTCCCCAACTTAACGGCAAGGAGCTCGCTCTTATCTTTGAAAAGAACTCCACCCGAACGCGGGTGGGGTTCGAGGTGGCCGCTTACGATCAAGGTGCCAGAGTGACCTACCTCGGACCTACTGGCACCCACATAGGCCATAAGGAATCGGTGAAAGATACCGCCCGGGTGTTAGGCCGTGTTTATGACGGCATCGAGTACCGGGGTTTTGGCCAGAAAATTGTTGAGGAGCTGGCAAAGCACGCTGGTGTGCCAGTTTTTAACGGTCTGACGGATGAGTTTCACCCAACCCAGATTCTGGCCGATTTTTTAACCATGCAGGAGCACGTTGAAAAGCCGTTGCATGAGGTGGCTTATGTCTTTATAGGCGACGCTGCTAACAACATGGGCGACAGCCTATTGATTGGCGGTGCCAAGATGGGCATGGATGTGCGTTTGTGCGCCCCGAAAGTTTGCTGGCCAGACCAGGAAATACAAGACGAAGCCCAGGCCATTGCCCTGGAAACCGGCGCCCGCATTACCATTACAGAAGACATCGACGCCGCCGTGGCCGGGGTCGACTTTGTGTACACCGATGTGTGGGTGTCCATGGGCGAACCAAAAGAGAAGTGGGGCGAACGCATCAAGCTGTTAATGCCTTACCAGGTGAACGCCGCACTGATGGAAAAAACCGGCAACCCGCGAGCCCGTTTTATGCATTGCTTGCCCGCTTTTCACAACACCGAAACAACGGTGGGCAAGGAAATAGAGGCAGAGTTCGACATTACCGCCATGGAGGTGACGGACGACGTTTTCGAAAGCCCCGCATCCATCGTGTTTGATCAGGCGGAAAACCGCATGCACACCATCAAGGCAGTGCTGGTAGCCACACTCGGGGCCTGATGCTGGCTCGAATTACTGATAAAGGATACACAGTATGCTGATTGTTGCAGCTCTGGGCGGGAACGCCCTGTTGAAACGCGGCGAGCCACTAACAGCAGAAGCCCAACGCACCAACGTGCGGACCGCCGCAAAGTCACTGGCCAAGCTGGTGCGCGCCGGGCATCAGTTGGTTATTACCCATGGCAACGGCCCTCAGGTTGGCTTGCTGGCTCTGCAAGGCGCCGCTTACAAGCCAGAGGAAGCCTATCCGCTGGATGTATTGGGCGCAGAAACCGGCGGCATGATCGGTTACATGATTGAGCAAGAGATGGAGAATGCCCTTGGCCACGACCGCCCAGTGGCAACCCTGCTCACACAGGTGGTTGTCGACCGAGCCGACCCTGCTTTTAAAAATCCGACCAAATTTATCGGCCCGGTTTACGAAAAAGCGGAAGCGGAATCCCGGGCAGCGGCCGCCGGCTGGCACATTGCAGCCGACGGCGACAAATGGCGCAGAGTAGTCCCTTCGCCGGCACCCAAAGAAATCCCTGACATGCGAGTGCTGAAGTTACTGCTGAATCAGGGCGTAGTTGTTATCTGCACCGGAGGCGGTGGCATTCCCGTGCTACGCCGTAACGACGGCAGCATGACCGGTGTAGAAGCAGTGATCGACAAAGATGCCGCCAGTGCTTTATTGGCACACGAGCTGAAAGCCGATGCTTTGCTGCTGTTAACCGACGTGGATGCGGTCTATCGTGACTTTGGCACGCCTACTGCCGCACCCGTTCGAAAAGTAACCCCAGCTCAGGCCAGAACACTGGATGTACCCGCCGGTTCCATGGGGCCGAAGGTGATGGCCGCCTGTGATTTTGCGGACTCCGGAGGCATCAGCGGCATTGGCCGGCTGGAAGATGCACTCGATATTCTGAATGGCCACGCAGGTACACTCATCACCAAAGACGCCACCAAAAACGCGTAATGACTCGGGCTCGTTATTCATGTCGAATCAGATCATTGATGTTGGGCAAATAGTGGGAATTCGCGGCGGTGTTGTCGATGTGAAGTTTCCGGGAACCTCGCCCCGTATTCAGGATCTGGTTCACGCTGGCAATCTGGCCATGGAGGTCACCTCACTCCTTGAGAATGGCGCCGTGCGCTGCATGGCGCTGGCACCGGTGCGTGGGCTGGGCTTGGGAATGCCAGTAAAGGCGACCGGGGCCCCCATTCAGGTTCCGGTGGGCGATACGGTGCTGGGACGCATGCTCAACGTATTCGGCGAGCCCATTGATGGCAAGCCTGCTCCTGCCGCCACAGTGCAACGCTCCATTCACCAACCGCCTCCGGCGCTGGAAGACCGTGTAATACACAGCGATATTCTCGAAACTGGCATCAAAGCCATCGATCTGCTCTCCCCCATTGAGCGTGGCGGCAAGACCGGACTGTTCGGCGGTGCCGGTGTGGGTAAAACCGTGCTGATCACCGAACTGATCAACAACACAGTTCAACATTATCAGGGCGTAAGCCTGTTCTGCGGTATTGGCGAACGCTCGCGGGAAGCGGAAGAGCTCTACCGCGAGATGGGTGACGCCGGTGTGCGGGACAAAACCGTGATGCTGTTCGGGCAAATGAACGAAGCTCCCGGTGTAAGGTTTCTGGTGGGCAAAACCGCACTCACTATGGCGGAGTATTTCCGTGACGTGCAGAAGCAAGATGTGTTGCTGCTCATCGACAATATTTTCCGCTTTGTGCAGGCGGGCTCGGAAGTCTCCGGGCTGATGGGCCGTATGCCGTCCCGGGTTGGTTACCAGCCAACGCTGGCCACCGAACTGGCCACATTACAGGAGCGCATCACCTCTACCCGCAACGGAGCCATCACCTCCATTCAGGCGGTGTACGTGCCGGCAGATGATTTCACCGACCCGGCGGCGGCGCACATTTTCTCGCACCTTTCTGCCTCTGTGGTGCTGTCGCGCAAGCGTGCCAGTGAGGGCCTGTACCCGGCCGTTGACCCCCTTGGCTCTGCCTCCGTAATGCTAACGCCCGCCATTGTTGGCCAGCGCCATTACGACATTGCCCGGGCCGTAAGGCGTACCCTTGCCGAGTACGAAGACCTGCGCGACATTATTGCCATGTTGGGTATGGAAGAACTCTCAGCCGCAGACCGGGCCACCGTGGCGCGGGCGCGACGGCTTGAACGCTTTCTCACGCAACCTTTTTTCACCGTCGGCGCGCTGACCGGCGACAGCGGCAGGCGCGTGTCCATCAAGGACACGTTGGACGGCTGCGAAACCATCCTGAGCCAGACCGAATTTCACGATAACGAAACTGACTACTACATGATTGGCTCCCTGAAGGATCTGGAGAAAAAATCATGAACCTTGCCGAATCCATGCAGGTAACGCTGCGCCTGCCAACCCGAACACTGTTCGAAGGCAGTGTGCAGCGGCTATTCGCTACCGCGCAAAACGGTGCTTTCGGCATGCTTCCGAACCATACGGATTTTGTTACGGCGCTGGTGCCTCAGTACTGATTCTCACCTCGGCCGACGGTACCGAAGCCTTCTTTGGCGTGGACGAAGGCGTGCTGATGAAAAAAGGCCATCAGGTGGACATCGCCATACGCCGTGGCGTTCAAGGCAAGGATCTCGAATCCCTGAACGAAACCATACAAGCCGCGTTTATCGAAGTGGATGAAGAAGAACGGGTGGCACGCTCAGCCCTGTCCCGGCTGGAAGCAGGCATAGTGCGGCGTTTCGGCGACTTACGGAAACCCACGGTATGAGCACAAAAAACGATCGCTCTGCAGAAGACATACGGCGCAGTGCTGAGCGCATGAAACGCGCACGGGATGAGCCGGGGTCAGCCCTCTGCGCGGGCTGGGGGCGTTCGGAATCATCGGCTGGTCAATCGCGGTGCCCACCGTGGGCGGCGCTTTTCTGGGATTGTGGCTGAACAAAGTGGCGCCACAGAACTTTTCCTGGCCCATTGCCCTGATTCTCGGCGGCGTGGTTGTCGGAGGCATAATTGCCTGGGGCTGGATCGAACGGGAAGGGCCGGATCAGAAGGGAGGCAAACGGTGATAACAGTAGACTGGCCAGCAGTACTGCTGGGCTTTTCATTGGGTTTACCCGTCAGCGCATTATTCTTCGCAGGGCTGGCATGGGGTATGCGACGTGCCTTGGGCTCTGACCGACCCGGACTCTGGCTTATGGCCAGCTCGTTCTGCCGCATTGCGGTGCTGCTTGGCGTTGGTTTTCTGGTAACCGCTTACGGTGGCAGCAACTGGGCCATCGCCGGTTACGGTCTTGCGTTTTTCCTGGCGCGGCTGGTTGCCGTGCTCTGGGCCAGAATCAGCAAGGCACCCATCACAGCCACACAGGAGGGCGCGTAATGCAGCTTACCCCCGATGACGTTGTTGTTTTTACCTTGGCCGGCTGGGAAGTTAACGCCACCATCGTCAACACCTGGATTGTCATGGCCTTATTGGTGGGTATTTCGATGCTGATTACCCGCAATCTTCGGCCGGATGTACCGCCCAATCGCTGGCGTACGTCGCTGGAAGTGATCGTAAAGCTGATTCAGGGACAGATCGAAGAAGTTACTCGGAACTCGGCGCGCCACGTGATGTACTTTGCCGGCACTCTGTTCCTGTTCATCGCCTTATCCAATCTGATGCTGGTAATACCGGGGTTTTCGCCGCCTACGTCTTCATTATCAACCACAGCGGCACTGGCCTTGTCTGTGCTGGCGGCTGTCCCGGTATTCGGCATTGCCAGTGGAGGTGTCGGGCATTACCTCAAAACGTTTATTGAGCCCTCGGTCATCATGTTGCCGTTCAATATTATCGGTGAGTTCTCCAAGGGCATATCTCTGGCCATTCGTCTTTACGGCAACGTGATGAGCGGCGCGGTTATTGCGGCCATCCTGCTGACCGTCGCGCCATTTTTCTTCCCGGTAGTTATGGACATGCTCGGATTATTAACCGGCATCATTCAAGCCTATATTTTCGCCATTCTCGCCACTGTTTACATCTCATCGGCCACGGCCGAGCCAGACTCTTCAGCTGTTCAGACACAGAGTTCACCCCCTGAATCAAAACGATCGACCCACCAGGAAGAAAAATCATGACGGATCTCGCAATTATTGCAGTCATCTCGATATTTACGGCTGGCATGACAGTGTCTTTTGGCGCCTTGGGCCCGGCACTTGGAGAAGGGCGGGCAGCCGCCGCCGCGATTGCCGCCATCGCACAGCAACCCGATGCAGCCCCCACTCTGTCACGAACCCTGTTTGTGAGCCTGGCGATGATTGAATCCACCGCCATTTACTGTTTTGTGGTGGCCATGATTCTGATTTTTGCCAACCCGTTCTGGGATGCCATGCAGGTTGCCGCAGGGGCTAGAGCCGATCATGTCCATTGACTGGATTACCGTTATCGCGCAGATCGCCAACTTTCTGGTGTTGGTCTGGTTGCTGAAGCGCTTTCTCTATCGCCCGATTCTTGACGGCATTGACGCCCGTGAGGCCGAAATAACCCGCCGCATGGCTGAAGCAGGAGAAGCCGAGAAAAAAGCACAGGCAGCCGAAGCGACATTTCGCCAGCAGCAAAAACAGCTGTTGTCTGACCAGGATGCCGTGGTCAAACAGGCCTTGCGGGAATCGGAAAATCAGCGCGATAGCCTCTTGGCTGAGGCCCACGCCAAGCTTGAACAGGAACAGACAGACTGGCACAAGCACCTTGAGCGTGAACGCCAGAAGTTCACCGCACAACTGCAGCGGGCCGGAGAAGAAACCCTGCTGGAGCTCACCCGCAAAGCACTGCGGGATCTTGCGGATGAATCCCTGGAAGAGGCCATCGTTCGCCACGTCAGCGCGCGGTTACGGCCGATTGCCAGTGAACTCGCGGACGCTGCGGGCGACCGCAAGGAAGCGGTCGCAACCACTCGCGACACCTTGCCCGAGGCGGCACAGGCGCTGCTGCAGACTGATGTGAAAAGCCTGCTTCCGGGCATCAACCTGCGCTTTGAAACGGCTCCACAACAGGCGCCAGGATTGGTTCTGAGGGTTGGCGGTGCCAGATTGCCTGGACGGTCGACAGCTACACCGAAGAATTCGACGCGCTGCTAAACGAGCGCATGGCAGCTGATGCTTCCGGACGGGATCAGCCCACGGGTGCATAAACCCGGTTATGCATAATGAGGATAGACACAACGCTATGGCCGACATAGATCACAGTGCTCCGGAAACCCGTTCCGAACTTCACTCACCTGAGAAGTTCGATGCGTGGCGGGAATCCCTGTTGGCAACACCTGCGCCAGCTCCGGTCATAACCGAAGTCGGCAAGGTAACCGAGGTGGGCGATGGTGTTGCGATCGTTACCGGCCTTGCCCGTGCGTTGGCCGATGAATTACTGGTGTTTGAATGCGGTGTGCGCGGCATAGTGCTGGATCTGGAACCAGGCCGGCTCGGTGTGATTCTGTTGGGGCCTTCCGAGCTCATCACCATGGGCGAGGATGTACGACGCACACGCAAGGTGGTGAGCGTGCCAGTTGGTTCCGCATTGCTGGGGCGCGTGGTTGACGCCATGGGCCGCCCCAAAGACGGGCTGGGCGCCATCGCGGCAGTGGCCGAGCATCCGATTGAAGCGGAAGCACCGGGCATTCTCAGCCGCTCGGCTATTTCCCGACCTCTGGCAACCGGCATCAAAGCCATCGATGCGGCGGTACCTGTGGGCCTGGGCCAGCGCGAGCTGATCATCGGTGATCGCCAAACTGGCAAAACCTCCATCGCCATAGACACCATACTCAATCAGGCGCGCTCAGACGTTACCTGTATATATTGCGCCATTGGCCAGCGCGGTGATGCCGTATCAAGGGTTATAGCTGCCCTGAAAAAAGGCAACATGTTGCGCCGCAGTGTGGTCATGTCCGCCGGTGATGAAGAAGCACCGGGACTGTCTTATATTGCGCCCTATGCCGCTATGGCTATGGCCGAGTACTTTTCCGATCAAGGCCGGGATGTGCTGGTTATTTTTGATGACCTGACTCACCACGCCCGCTCCTACCGTGAACTGTCGCTGCTGTTGCGCCGGCCACCGGGGCGTGAAGCCTTCCCCGGGGATATTTTCTACGTTCATGCCCGCCTTCTGGAACGGGCCGGCCAGTTTACCCAGGACGCGGGCGGCGGCTCGATTACCGCCTTGCCGGTGGTGGAGACCCAGGCGGAGAATCTGTCGGCTTACATTCCCACCAACCTGATCTCCATAACCGACGGGCAGATCTACCTGTCGCCACGGCTGGTGCGCAAAAACCAGTTTCCTGCCGTGGATCTGGGCCTGTCGGTTTCCCGCGTGGGTGGTAAAGCACAAAGCCGTGCCCTGCGCGAAGTGGCTGGCAACTTGCGGGTTACCCTGTCGCAGTTCGAAGAACTGGAAGACTTCGCCCGCTTTGGCACCCGGCTGGACGACACCACTCGCGCCCGCCTCACACGTGGCGCAGCGGTTCGCACGGCGTTGCGTCAGGCCGAGCGTGATCCCATGCCCGCAGCCGAGCAACTGGCGGTTTTGATTGCAGCAATGGAAGGGCTTTTCGATGCCTTACCTGAAGAACAACTAAGCGATGCCATGGGCCGCATCCGTGCCGCTGCCCGGAAACACTTCCAGTTCATCGACGAACGCATCAGCGAAAACAAAGGGTTGAGCGAAGAAGACCGCGAACGAATTATCACAACCGCTCGCGCCGCACTGTCTGTAAACCGCAGCGATCAGACGCCAAGCGCAGACGAGGTCAGCCATGGCCCAGACGCTTGAGACGCTGACCCGGCACAGCGACACCCTGACCAGCATTCGCGGCATCGTTCACACCATGAAAACCCTGTCTGCGATTAACGCGGCACCCTATGAGCACGCGGCCCGTTCAATTGAGGCCTATCACCAGACCATACTGCAGGGCTTTGCGGCCTTCGCTCATCGAACTGGCGGTATCAACCTGCGACAGGAAGATGCAGTGGAGCATCTGGTCATCGTGTTCGGCTCCGACCACGGCCTCTGCGGCAACTACAATGAGGTACTCGCAGGCGTGGTGCAGGTGCATTGCCAAAGCCAAACGATCGGCAAGCAACACCTGCTCTGCATTGGCGCGCAAATGAACGATGCCCTGGATGATCAGGGCCTACTGCCAGAGGCTGTTTTGCTGCCACCGGCTTCTGCTGATGGCATAGGTCGCCTCGCCGGCGATATTGTTACCCGCATAGACCGCTTTAACCGGGGCCAGCCGCTACATCATCTGGCCGTCACTCTAGCGTTTACCCAGCGCGGTGAGCACGGCACGCGGGAGCCGACAATACAGAACCTTCTTCCGCTGGCGCCCTCACTGCTACAGTGTGAAAAACGCTGGGATTCACGCTCGCTTCCGGATTACACCATGGAGGCGGATGCACTGCTGTCTTCCCTGATTCGCAGCCACATCTTCGCCAGCGTTTTCCGCGCCTCCGCAGAAGCCATGGTAACCGAAAACTCCGCGCGGCTGGCTCTTATGCAACAGGCGGAGCAGTCAGTGGATGAGCGTATTGAGGTGGTGGAGGGGGAGTTGCGATCAGTTCGGCAAACGGAAATCACCAACGAGCTGATGGATGTGATTATTGGTTTTGAGGCGTTGAAGAAGCCGAAGAAGCGGGTGATTTCTGACAACGCCATAACCACCCTCGGCAAAGCCCACATTGGGCCCTAAGATCCCCAAGTTGAGACCTTTAAGGTGAGGCCGGCTTTGCCAGGAAGCTAGCACCAATCACGCGCCTGAAGCTCAGGTCTTCGCCTCCTTTAACTGCTCCGTCAAGCCAACCTGCTCTATCGGCTTCCCCCAGCCATTTCCGTGCACCAACTCCTCCAACGGCAAGCGTTTCCGCCAGCCTTTCGCCTGCAATTCCGGCTGATCCAAAAACTCGCTAACATAGCCCAGACACAAATACGCCAAGGGGTAGACATGGTCAGGTAATTCAAGAATATCCGACAACCGATCCTGATCCAAAATACTGACCCACCCCACACCAATGCCTTCCGCCCGCGCCGCCAGCCACAAATTCTGCACGGCCAGGCAGGTACTGAACAGGTCCATTTCAACAACCGAATTACGGCCCAATACGTGGCTGCCACCCCGGGTACGGTTGCAGGTGATGCACAGGTTCATCGGGCTTTCGGTAATGGCCTGCAGTTTAAGGTTGCGATAGGCTTGCTGGCGCTCACCTGAGTAGTTCTCCGCGGCTTTGGCGTTTTCTTCATTAAAACTTGCCAATACCTGCTCGCGAACTTCCACGCTGTCGATCAGTATAAAATCCCAGGGCTGCATAAACCCTACCGAAGGCGCGTGATGTGCTGCTTTCAGAAGGCGAGCCAGGACTGGCTGGGGGATTGGGTCTGGCAGGAACTGTGAGCGCACATCGCGGCGCTCGTATATAGCGCGGTAGAGGCCCGCGCGCTCGTCTTCACTGAACGCATGATCAGAGTCACTCATTGTGCTAGATGCCCCCAGGTTAGCCGCAGATGGTTTCAGGTTCAGCAGTTCACGCAGCCAGTCGGTATCCAGACACTTCTCAACCTGATCTGCCAGCCGGTCAAGCTGTTCAAGCCGGTGCTGCTGGTAATCCACCGCAGCACCACTCACGCCAAGGCCGGCCCACTGTAACAGGGCATCGCAAGCGGCTGGTTGATCAAAAACACCATGCACATAAGTGCCGGCAACCAGGTCATCAGCGCTGACAGCCCCTTCATTATGGCCGTTGATCCGGGCCAGTGGCGTTAGCAGTGCTGCCCCCTCACTCACACCATTGTGCATTTCGTAACCACTGAAGGCGGCACCTTCTGCCTGGTCACCGGCAGGCAGATTCAGGGTTCCGTGCACCTCTTTCAGCTGTTTACCCGCAACCATGGTGGTGGTCATTTCCAGCAAGCCCAAGCCGTTTGTAGTGCCAGCACTGCCTTCCAGCCCGCTTGGGTCATTCACTTGTTCGCCCAGCATCTGAAAGCCGCCACAAATACCGAATACCTTGCCGCCGTACCGCAAGTGCTTGCGGATCGCTTGCGCCCAGCCCTGGGATTGCAGCCAGGCCAGATCGGTGCGGGTGCTTTTGCTGCCGGGAAGGATAATCAAATCTGCCGGCGGGATGGCCTGATCCGGGCCGATAAATTGAAGGTTTACTCCAGGGTGCAGGCGCAATGGGTCAAAATCATTGTGGTTACTGATGCGCGGCAAGACGGGCACGATCACATTAAGAGCCCCAGCCTCACTGGTGCCTGACGTGCCTATGCTGTCTTCAGAATCCACAATCAGGCCGTGAAGATACGGTAGCACCCCAATGACTGGTTTGCCCGTGCGGTCGACCAGCCAGTCCAGGCCAGGTTCCAGCAAACTGATATCGCCACGAAAGCGGTTGATGATGAAGCCTTTCGTGCGCTGCTGCTCGCTGCTGGAGATCAGCTCCAGAGTGCCTACAAGTTGGGCAAACACGCCGCCGCGATCGATATCGCCCACCAACAACACCGGGCAATCTGCCGCTTCTGCAAAGCCCATGTTGGCAATGTCGTTCGCCCGTAAATTGACCTCCGCCGGGCTGCCGGCACCCTCTGCAATAATCACGTCATAACGATCGCTGAGCGAGCGCCAAGCGTCCATCACCGCCTCCATGGCTTCGGCTTTGTAGGCGTGATAATCCAGCGCGTCCATATTGCCGTGCACCTGCCCACGCAGAATCACCTGAGCGCCGCAATCGCTTTGCGGCTTAAGCAATACCGGGTTCATGTCGCTGTGGGGCTCCACCCCACAGGCCAACGCCTGCAGCGCCGTGGAGCGGCCGATTTCACCGCCATCAACGGTTACCGCACTGTTCAGAGCCATATTCTGCGGCTTGAACGGTGCCACTGACACGCCTTGGCGAGCCAACCAGCGGCAAAGAGCAGCGACAACGGTGGTTTTGCCGGCGTCGGAGGTGGTGCCCTGGATCATGAGGGTAGTCATATTTTAAAGCTCAACGCCCTTCTGAGCCTTGATGCCCTGATCCTTAAAGGCGTGTTTCACCACGCCCATTTCTGTAACCGTATCCGCGATATCAATCAGTTCCTGCGGCGCATTACGACCAGTGACAACCACGTGCTGCATCTCTGGCCGGGCCTGCAGATCATCCAGAACACGATCCAGGTCAATGTAGTCATACTTCAATGCGATGTTGAGCTCATCCAGCAAAATCAGGTCATAACTGCCATCTTGCAACATGCCCGCGACGATATCCCAGGCGGAATTCGCCGCCTCAACATCCTGCTCCCGATTTTGGGTCTCCCAGGTGTAGCCCTGGCCCATCACGTGGTAATCCACATTCGGCAGGTCCCGAAAGAACGCCTCTTCACCGGTACTGAATGCACCTTTAATAAACTGCACGATGCCGACTTTCATACCATGGCCAAGGGCCCGGGCGACCATGCCAAAACCGGAGCTGCTTTTGCCTTTGCCTGGGCCGGTTAGCACCAGCAATATGCCCTGTTCTTTCTGGGCGTTAGCAATCCGTTCGTGCATGATTCTCTGTTTGGCCGCCATGCGCTTGGCGTGGCGTTCCGGGTCTGTTGCGCGTTCACGCATGGGTATTCTCCTTGTCATTGCAGTAGGTCAGCGGCTGGCCCTTGAAGATTGCTGCGATAACTTCAGGCGCTGATGGGAAGTAGCTGTAAAACAAGCTGGCGATCAAGCCTTTATGGCTGAACACAGCCTCGCTACCTGTGCCTGCTTGTTTTTCGGTGTGCGCTAAAGGCTGCCAAGAGGTGTTCAGTGTGAAGCGATGAAACGTATGCCCACGTAGTTCGCCTTGTTTCGTATTCAAACTGTGCATACCTAAGCCTTGAAGGCGCTTGGCAATGGCAGCCTGGCCTGGCACAAATCCCAACAGTGAGTGCACACCGCCCTCTTTATCTGAAAACTCTTCCATGCAGGCTACCAAACCGCCGCATTCCGCAAGTATCGGCTTGCCGGCATGATAGAAAGCGCTGATGGCCTGGCGCATAGGCAGGTTGTTTTCCAGGGTGCTGCCATGAAGGTCGGGGTAGCCGCCTGGAAGCCAAAGGGCATCAACTGGCGGCAGCTCGGAGTCCGCCAGCGGCGAGAAATAATGCAGCTCGGCACCCATAGCGACCAGTAACTCTGTGTTTGCACGGTAAATAAAACTGAAGGCAATATCCTGGGCAATCGCAATGCGCACCCCAGCCAGCAAAGCTTTCGGCTTGACCGGCTCAGCCGCTGCGATAGGCACCGCCTTTGGTAACTCATCAAGGCCCGCCGCCTTGAGCACTTCGGCAGCCTGATCCAGCTGCTGATCGAGGTTGTCCAGCTCTGTTGGCTGCACAAGGCCCAAATGCCGATCTGGAATATGCATGGCCTCATTGCGGGGAATGGCGCCCAGCAGGCTGATGCCTTTGGGCAACCCTTCCCGCAGCATATCGCCATGGCGCGGGCTGCCAATTTTATTCGCAATAACCTGATATACGGAGAGTTCGGGATCAAAACTGGCCAGGCCCAGGGCAATGGCTCCAAAGGTTTGCGCCATGCCCCCGGCATCAATCACCGGCAACGCCGGAATGCCCATTAGTTTGGCCAGGTCAGCACTTGATGGGTCGCCATCGAACAGCCCCATAGCACCTTCAATCAGGATAAGGTCAGCTGTTTTCGCGGCTTCCGCCAATCGCCACCGGCATTCATCTTCGCCGGTCATCCAGGGGTGAAGTTGATAAACAGGGTTTCCTGACGCAACTTCCAGCACCATCGGGTCCAGATAGTCCGGGCCGTGTTTGAACACCCGCACCTCGCGCCCGGCATTGCGGTGCAGGCGTGCCAGCGCAGCTGTCACCATAGATTTACCCTGCCCGGAGGCGGGAGCGGTAATCATCACTGCCGGTACGGCTTTACTCATTGGCTTACCATTTCAATAAAGTGAGTTAAGAGGACACTGGCACGAACACGGGGGCGCCATCAGCTTCTACCGTGATCAATTTCTGGTTATACAGTTTCTCAAGTGCCGATGATTTAAGCATGGAATCAGCGGGGCCCCAGCACGCGTCGCCGTTGGTATATAACAACAAAACATGGCTACACCAACGTGCCGCCAGATTTAGATCGTGCAGGCACATAAAAATGGTTTTGCCATTGTTCGCTTGCTTTCGAAGCAAGCGCATTACTCTGACTTGATGGTGCAGATCCAAATGATTGGTGGGCTCATCGAGCAGCCAGGCACTGGGGTTTTGAGTCATCAGTGTGGCGATAGCAACCCGCTGACGCTCACCGCCAGACAGCGTGTTCAGCAAGCGGTTAGATAAGTGGTCAACATCCAACAAGGCCAGTGCTTGCTGCGCGCGCCCCTGATCGTCAGCTTGCTCACTTTCCCAAGGCGACAACCAGGGGTGCCGGCCTATCAGAGCGGTTTCCATAACCGTCGCCGGAAAACTGTCCTGCCGCTCCTGAAACACCAGGCCAACCTGGCGGGCAATATCACGGCGCTTTAGTTGTGCTAGCGGCGTGTCATTCAGCATTACCCGGCCACTGCGGGCAGGAAGTAAGCCTGCGAGTGTGTGAAGCAAAGTGGTTTTACCCGCACCGTTAGGGCCAAGCACACCCCAAGTCTGGCCGGGCTCGATATCCATGTTCAAAGCATAGCCATCAGGCCTTCCCGGTACATTGATGACCAAATCACGAGTGCGCAGCTTACTCATCAGCGACTCCGGTGTAGCAGGTACAAGAAGGTAGGCACCCCCAGCAAGGCGGTAATCACGCCGACGGGTAACTGTTCGGGCGCAATCACCGTCCGTGCCAACGTGTCCGCCAGCACTAACAAGGTGCCGCCCGCCAGGGCACAGGCTGGCAGAATAATGCGCTGATCATTGCCCAGTACCAGCCGGAGCATGTGAGGCACAATCAGGCCGACAAAGCCGATACTGCCAGCCGTTGTAACTGCAGTCGCTGTCAGCAGGCTTGCGAGAATATAAATTGTCCACTCCAGCGGCCGTACAGATACACCAAGCGCTGCTGCCTGCATGGGGCCTCGCGCCAGCACATTCAAATTACGGGCAAGGGGTAGAACCAGCACAATGGATAAAGCCAGTACGATCAACGGTGGCCAAGGTGTGCGGGCATAGGAAACATCACCCATCAACCAATACAGCATGCCGGGAAGCTTGTAAGAAGGGGTAATGGCCAACATAAGAGTAATCACAGCACCCCAGCCTGCTGCAACCACTACGCCTGTTAGCAAAAGACGTGAGGGAGTCCAGCTGCCGGTGCCGTGGGCAAGACCGAACACCAACACTGTGGCCAGCATAGCGCCCGCGAAGGCCGAACCCGATATCAACAGCGTGCCCATGCCTGCCAGCATAGCCAGCAACGCCCCTACTGCAGCACCACCCGACAACCCCAGTACATACGGGTCAGCCAGTGGGTTACGGAGTAATACCTGCATAAGAGCCCCTGCCACGGCAAGCAGACCACCGGTCGCAAATGCAGCAAGCGTGCGTGGCAAACGCAGATCCCACAACAGCGTCCGATGCAGCGCTGTGCCTTCGCCCTGAATGACGTCCAAAAGACCAAGGGGAGGGATAGTCACACTACCCAAAGCCAGGGCCAGCAACACGGCCGCCAAAGCCGCCACACCAAGGCAAAGCAGAGAGCGGATCATCGATTGCGAACCCGCAAGTTCTCATTCATATCATCAACGTTCACGGGCAATATCCAGCTTTTGACAAATTAACTGGCTGGCTTCAAGAAGCCTGGGAGTAGGCCTCGAAATGGGGGAGGCAGGGACAAAGAACAAGTTGCCCCGAGCCACTGCGCTCATTCCGGAATAGTCTTTCCAGTGATCGAGCTCGTCATCACTGGCGCCCTCTACACTTCCGGTCAGGATGACATGAGGGTCGGCCTGCAACACGACTTCTGCGCTGATTCTGGGAACCAGGCGTGGCATATCACCAAACACATTAACACCACCACACAACTGCAACACTTTGCCAATCAAGTGATCGTTACTGATTGTCATCAAAGGCGTTTCCCATACCTGATAAAAAACAGGTATGGGTTCAGCGCTAAGATATTTCTCAGAAACCTCTGCAATACCTTTGCGGAAGCGTTCAGCTTCCGCAAACCCTTCTTTTTCCGTTCCGGCCAATACAGAGAGCCGTTCAATAACGCTGGAGACCTCCTCAAAGGTGCGCGGTTCAATGGCAAATGTGGGTAGGCCGAGCTCCTTCAACATTTCCATCTGTGCGGGCGGATTGCCCGTGACCCAAGTAATCACCAAATCTGGCTCTAGTGCCAACAGCGCTTCAAGGTCTATTCGGGTGTGGTTGCCAACCAGCGGTATCTTCAGCGCTGCTGGTGGGTAGTCACTATGATTTACAACGGCAACCACTTTTTCGCCAGCACCCGCTGCAAACATAAGCTCAGTTGCCCCTGGCGACAGCGTGGCTATGCGCTTGGCCGGTTCAGGCAAGCACACTTGTGTTTCCTGCCCATCTTCAGCGCACACCTCTGCCCATGCCGTTGGCGAGAGAACCAAAAGTATGCAAAGCAATGCTCTAACCGGCCAGTAACTCATTGTTTAGCTCTCACTCAGCGGAATTCGTACCGCACGGTAAGCATGCCTGTGCGACCCGCAGCAATGTATTTTACACCGTCAAAGCGCTCTGCCGTTGAGTACTCTTTGTCCAGGGCGTTTACCAGAGTCAGGCGGGTGTTCCAGTCCGGCGCAAAGTTCCAGCCTGCGCGCAAATCCAGGGTCGCAAAGCCGGCCAGGCGATTGTTATTCGCCGCGTCGTCGTAACGATCACCTTCTGCAACCACGGAGCCACCAAATGTAAAGTCACTGACAGTCTTGTCCAGGTCAATTCGGGCTGTGCGACGGGTGATGCGCCTTAGCTGGTTGCCGGTTTCCCGATCCTCCGGGATCAGGTAGGTCAGGGCAACAGCGGTACGCCAGCCGTTGTACTCATAACCGGCGGAGGCTTCTGCACCCTGAATTCGCGCTTTATCAACGTTGACGCGCGTATCGACACCGCCAATCTGGCCAGAGCCAATCAGGTTATCAACATCCATCTGATATACAGCCAAATCCCAGAACCATCTCGCGTAGGCACCGCTGGCACCCACTTCATAGTTTTTTGACGTCTCGGGGTCCAGGTTCGGGTTACCTTGGTAGTTAAATGCCAGTGGCCAGTAAAGGTCATTAAATGTGGGGGCCCTGAAAGCGGTGCCATAGCTGGCACGAACACGATGAGAGCGATCAAAGCTGTAGCCCAGCGCCACGCCGCCAGTTTCCTTGGTTCCGTAGGCTTCGTTGTCATCACTACGCAGGCTTAGCTGCGCATCAACCGGGCCAAAATTCAGCCGCAGCTGGCTGAACACGGCGGTATTGGTGCGGCTGGTTTCGGTATAATCCTGGGTGCTGCTGACCTCATCCTGTTGCAACTCCGCGCCAACTACCAGTTCGTGGACACTGTAGGTAAAGGTGTTTTCCCATCTGGCCTGTCGCAGTCGCGAGTTATATGTGGAGTCACCAAAGCTGGCAAACGTATCTGATTCATCCCTGGATTCTGAAAACTGAATCGCCGTTTTCCAGTTATCATTCAAGGGTGTCATAAGGCCAAGGCCCAAGGTACGGATCATATAATCAATATTACCGCCCTCGTACTCAGTGTTCCCTTCGGATTGCATCAGCATAACGCTGGCTTCACCGCCGTTATCCAGAGCGTGCACAACCCGGCCAAGCCCTGCGGTATTGCGGAAGCCTTTGTCATCGCCGTTTTCAATTATGGCCGTACCATCGGTTTCCTTGTGCAGGCCACTTAAACTGAACCGTGTATTACCCGCTGAACCTGAGACGCCTGCGCTAACCTTTTGAGTGTCAAAATTACCTGCTCCGGCCTCGACCCAGCCTTTCTGGCCGTACTTCGGGTCAAGCGTAAAGGCCTGCACTACACCTCCCATGGCATCGGCACCATAAAGCGAGCTACGAGGCCCCCTCACTATTTCAACACGCTCAATGAGATCTGTCGGAAAGTACTGCCAGGAAGCGCCACCGCTCGTTGCTGAGCGCAGCTTTACACCGTCAACTAGAAATACGGTTCCCGCATTCTGGACACCACGAGTATACACGCTCGTTGCTTTGCCAAATGAGCCGTTTCCAGTCACGTTAATTCCTGGCTGACCGCGCAAAAGATCAGAGAAATCAGTCGGTGCCTTGGAGCGAATTTCTTCTTCATCAATAACAGTAACGGACGCAAGACTCTCACCGACAGTTTTTGGGCCCAGTGTTGCGGTGACAACAATCGGGTCTAGTTGCGAGGTTTCGGCCTCCTGAGCGACGGCAATTGAGAGGGGACTAAATGCAAAAGGCAGTACCAGGCACCGGTAATAGATCGGGAAACGTTCATTTAATACACTCGCAGACACACCACGCGCACCCGCATGGCTGATTATTAAGTGCTGCAAAGGGAAGCGAAGCCTGTTAAAAAAAGGCTGGAGTATTGCAATGGGTGGGGAAATTCCGTGAGACAGGCCGGTGTTTACCCACCGCAACTGCCCTCCGCAGCGTTCGGTGTGTTTGCAGGCCGGTCTCCGGACTTGTGAGTTGTAATACTGACCAGCGTAAGCCTTCCCATGCTTGTGCACAGTGGCATCTCTCTTCGCCAATCACTCACTTACCGTTGCGGGGGCAGTGCCGGACTTTAACCGGCTTCCCGTTTCACTGTTGTAACGACGATGATTGCGTCACAACAGCACCTACAAACGCGGGGCAAGGCTAACAATGCGTTAATATTTGGTCAATGACTAATCACAAGTCTTTCCGGCCAGAGCCATCTCCAGCCTACGCCATTGCCCCTCGTTTGCCGCCAAACCAAACCTCAGCATTCCCGGATGCTCAAAGGCTCTGACCAACACCCCTTGCGCAGCCAGCTGATCCGCCAGCGACTGTGGGCTATCACTAGGAACTGTCTGAAATAGCGCGCTGCCACCTGCCACAGCATGCCCGGCTGACTGCAATACCTTCCGCAACCTACCAGCACTGTGGTGCAGGCGAGTGCGAGCTTGTCGCTGCCAAGCCGTATCGCTCAGCGCCTGAGCCATCACAAAACGAGCCGGCCCACCAAGCGGCCAAGGGCCGAGCGTTCTCTTTAAAGCATCAGCAACTGCAGCGTCCGCCAGCACAGCACCAGCGCGCACCCCCGCCAACCCAAAAAACTTTCCCACCGAACGAAGCACAATCAACCCCGGCAGCCCGGCGTGAGAACACAGGCTGAATACTGGTGTAGCATCCATAAATGCCTCATCCACAACCAGCCAGCCACCGCGTTCTTGCAGGCGCTGGTGCCAACGCAACAACGTCGAGGGCGGGATTATTTCTCCGGTGGGGTTATTGGGGTTAATCCAAACCAGTACATCCAGCTGATCTAACCAGCGATCATCGCAACCTGAAGCGCCACAACGGGTTTGCTCCGGCCCTATGGGGATAACTGTGTGGCCAGCGTTTCGCCAACTATGCCCATGTTCACGATAACCAGGCACAGGTATGCCAACGCAGCAAGGTTTGCGCAATCTCGGCAGCGCCATAATCGCCGCCTGGCTGCCGGGCACAGGCACACAGTCCGCCGTCAAGGGCGCTCCTGTCCATTGCCGAATAACCTCTTCCAGCCCATCATCGGCTTCTGGCAATCTTTGCCATAGTTCAGCCGGTATGTCTGGTACCGGCCAGCCAATTGGGTTAATACCGGTGGATAAATCCAGCCATTCTGAGCGGGGAATGCCCCAGCGCTCTGCCGCTTTATTCAACCGCCCACCGTGTTCCAGCATCATGATTAACGAACCACCAAAAATATAACCGCTGTAACCACCAGAACAACTCCAAGCCAGAGCCAGGCGCCGTGTCGCACCAAGGTAATTGCCGCTTCCACACTGACTGCGTTTGCATCCTGAGTGCCTCCTAGAGCCGGTCGGTGTTTAACACCGGAAGGATAAGGCGATGGCCCACCAAGTCGCACATTCAGTGCACCTGCCCCCGCCGCCATAACTGGCCCTGCATTTGGGCTATCCCATTGTGGCGCCTGAGTTCGCCAGCACCACCAAGCCAGTGTGCGCTCGCCCAGCAGCATATAGGTGAGTGCAGTCAACCGAGCGGGCACCCAACCCATCAAGTCGTCTAGCCGTGCCGCCACTCGGCCAAAATACAGAAACCGTGGGTTGCGATAACCCCACATGGCATCCAGGGTGTTCACCATTCGATGCATGACTACCCCCGGAATACCGGCAACCAGAAACCAGAACAAACTGGCAAACACGGCATCGGCTCCGTTCTCCAACATGGACTCAGTCGCCGCAGCAGCCACGCCCTGTTCGTTCAATGCGCTGGCCTTACGGCTTACAATGCGGCTGACCTGATCACGAGCTTTTTCAAGGTCACCCTCCCGTAATGGCTCCGCTACAGCTTTACCATGCTCAGCCAGCCCACGAAGAGAAAGCGCCAGCCATAGGGTTACCACCTGAGCCAACACCAAGAGCAACCCATCGACGGCCAGTGAAACCCAAATGGCCAGGCCCAGCATGGGAGCAGTCAGCAAAATCACCGAAAATAGTCCAGCCAAAAGACTTCGCCATGGATTACCCGGGGCGGTGTTGAGCCGCTTTTCCACACCGGTGGCCAAGCGTCCGAAGCCGACAACCGGATGCAGGTGGCGCGGCTCACCCATCAAGTGATCAAAGGCAAGGGCAAGCACACAGACAATCAACGGAGCAAATAACAACACAGGTGTTCCCGGGCTGGTCAGAAGGTTAAGCCGCCAAGCCTACCTGATTCCACTCAGTCGGAGTATGATCCCGCTCCATACTGTATTGAACCCAAGCCCTGGTCACCGTAACAACACCCTACGCTGTTACGACCTATTGATGTCTGAAGGTATGTGAAATGTCGTTTCCCAGCAGTTGGATCACCCCTCCCCAGCAACCCGAAGTCCGTTTTTTTGAGCAGGCCGCGCGGCGCCAAAGTGTGCTGACCAAGCCCGTAGGCTCTTTGGGCAAGCTGGAAAACGTGGCTGTTCAGCTGGCCGGGCTTCAGGGCACAGATAAGCCCACACTTGATCGCATCCAGATCAGTGTATTTGTGGGGGATCACGGTATTTGTGAGGAAGGGATTTCCGCCTACCCACAAGCGGTGACCGCCCAGATGATCGCCAACTTTGCCAATGGCGGCGCTGCCATCAGTGTGCTGGCTAAATCTCTGGGTGCGCAGCTGGAAGTTGTAAACCTTGGCACTGTATCCGACGTTGCTCCCGGTTTACCCGGCGTCATCGACGCACACATTGCTCCGTGCACCCGCAATTTTGCGGAAATCGATGCCATGACTACCGAGCAAGTGTGCGCCGCCCTGAACCACGGCGATGCAACGGCTCAGCGCGCCGCAGATAAAGACTGCCAATTGTTCATTGGCGGCGAAATGGGCATAGGCAACACCACCTCTGCCACCGCGATTGCCTGCGCGCTGATGAGCAAGAACCCCATGAAGCTGGCCGGCCCAGGTACAGGTTTGAACCTAGCCGGTGTGCGCCATAAAGCCGAAGTTATTATCAGCGCCCTTCAACGCCACGATATTGATGATGATGGTGAAGATGCCATGGCGGTGCTCAAAGCTTTCGGCGGGTTTGAGATTGCCGCGCTGGCGGGCGCCATTGCTGGCTGTGCAGCACGATCCATCCCGGTGCTGATTGATGGTTATATAGTCTCTGTTGCCGCGCTAATTGCCGTAAGCCAACAGCCAGAGATCCGCCCCTGGCTAATGTTCGCGCACCGCTCTGCAGAGCCAGGTCACCAAGCCATTCTGACTGCATTAAATGCAGAGCCACTGCTTGATCTTGGCATGCGTCTTGGTGAGGGTAGCGGTGCTGCCGCGGCCATTCCGCTGTTTAGAATCGCCTGTGATCTGCACAACAATATGGCCAGTTTTGAAGACGCTGGCGTTAGTAATAAAGAGCAGAAATAAAGAACAGCAATAGGGAGGTTCTATCAATGGCTGACTGCACAACCGTATTTGATCTTATTCGCCACGGAGAGCCCGAAGGTGGCCCCATGTATCGTGGCAGTAAAGACGACCCACTAAGCGAAGCCGGCTGGCAGCAGATGCGACGCGCTATTGCCAAAACCGACCATTGGGATGCCATCGTTACGTCACCCATGCTGCGCTGCGTTCGCTTTGCTCAAGAGCTGGCAGATAACTACGGGATTCCGCTACACAAGGATGAACGTTTGCGGGAGATCAACTTCGGGGAATGGGAGGGGCGCACGGCAGATGAGGTGATGGCCAGCGATGGCGACAGGCTCAGCCAGTTCTGGGCCAACCCCGTGGTCTGCACGCCGCCAGGTGGTGAGCCGGCCAAGGATTTCAACCATCGTGTGGTTGAGAGCTGGCACCATTGGCAACAAGAGCTTGCAGGCCAGAATGTACTGGTGGTTTGTCATGGCGGCGTGATCAGGATGATTGTTGCAGATGCGATGAACATAGCCCTGGAGCACTCGTTCTCCAGCCTGGCCACGCCTTACGCCTGCCGAAGCAGAATACAGGTAGACACTTCAGGCCACGGGCGGTTTCAGAGCCTTATAGCGCACGGGGTAATCAAGGCTTTAACACCATAGACAGCCCGGCGATACTCATCACCACTCTGTCGCTCACCGCTGCCAGTGATTGATTCAGCCAGCCCAGCTCATCCGCAAAGCGGCGGGTGAGCGGGTCCATTGCTACCGTAGCCAACCCAACTTCGTTGCTTACGATCACCAGCTTGCCCGGATAATGACTTACCTGTTCTAAAAACGCCTCCCGCTCCCGGGCAAAGGTTTCCTCGCCTGCGTGCAGAAGATTACTCAACCACAGGCTCATGCAGTCCACCAGAAGACACGGCGGGTTTTGACTTAGTGCATGGCGGGCAAGCACCGCAGCCAGGGCAAGAGGCTCTTCTTCAAGGCCCCACTCTGCCGGGCGCTGCTGCTGGTGGCGCTGAATACGCACCCGCATTTCGTCGTCCCCAGCTGTCGCCGTTGCCAGGTAAACCACTGAGTTGTGTGTGCCAGAAGCCAACCGCTCCGCAAGCGCGGTTTTACCCGAGCGGATGCCGCCAAGAACGAAGGTATGCATGATGTTTGGTTATTTCTCCCAGGGCCAAGCGGCTATGCTAACCGGCCAATACACTGCAACGCAAAAAGCTCCGCAAACAGGATCGCACCAATAGGGGCTTTCGACAAAGGCCGCACCGCCCAACCGGCGGTTTCTGCTATAGTTTTGCCTAAGCGTTATTTAATTCCATTCGGGAGACAGCATGCAGGCTGAACTGATCGACATCCGTAACCATCTTATTCAGCATGCCCCGTTTGATGACATGCCGGAGGAGCTGATAAATGAGCTCACCGCCAGCATTGAAATCAGCTATGTGCGCGCGGGAACCCAAATAACAGAAACCGGGCAAATCAGCACCCACCTGTACTACGTGCGCAGCGGTGCCGTGGAAATTTTCCGCCGCTCCGGCGAGCTCTATAACCGCATAGGTGAAGGCGCGATTTTCGGCCAGTTTGGCCTGCTGATGCGGGGCCAGGTAAGGTTTCCAGCCCGGGCACTGGAAGACAGCCTGCTTTACCGCGTGTCAGCCGACGTTTTCCTTAACCTGTTTGAAAACGACGAAAACTTTGCGGATTTTGTGGAGATAGAGGACCGTAGCCGTTTGCGTTCAGCCGTCTCCCGCCGGGAAAAATCCAACACGCTGATGACATCCCGCGTTAGCCGCCTGATTTCCCGGAAAACCGTCTCGGCACCCACCACCGTGCGGCTGCAAGAGGCCGCACGCATCATGACAGATAACAGCGTGTCCGCTTTGTTGCTGATGGACGGCGAAGGCGACAATGAGCGCCTTAGAGGCATCATCACCGACCGTGACCTGCGCATACGGGCTGTCACCGAAGCTCTGCCCTCCGAAACGCCTATCAAAGACATCATGACCGAAGGCCTGATAACCATTCGTGCCAGCAGCTATATTTTTGAGGCCATGCTCACCATGCTGCATAACAACGTGCACCACCTTCCTGTAATGGACGGTCATGAAGTCCGAGGCATGATCGCGCTTGCAGACATTGTGAGGTATGAAAGCCAGAGCAGCCTGTATCTGGTTAGCAATATCTACCACCAGCAGAATGTAAAAGGCCTGAAGAAGATCAGCAACGATGTCCGCGACAGCTTTGTGCGCATGGTCAATGAAGACGCCAACTCACACATGATAGGCAGTGCCATGGCCGGCATTGGCCGCAGCTTCACCCAACGCTTGCTGGAGCTGGGAGAGGAAGAGCTGGGACCGCCTCCGGTACCCTACTGCTTCATGGCCCTGGGTTCCATGGCACGGGACGAGCAACTGGTGGTGACAGACCAGGACAACGCCATGATTCTGAGCGACAACTTTGTGCCGGAAGAGCACGATGCGTATTTTCTGGCGCTGGCGAAGTTTGTGTCCGACGGCTTGGCAGAGTGCGGTTACACGTATTGTACCGGGGACATCATGGCCACAAATCCAAAATGGCGCCAGCCATTGAAGGTTTGGCGAAATTACTTTACCGACTGGATTGAAAACCCCAAGGCGGAAGCCTGCTAAACAGCAATATTTTCTTTGATCTTGATGGCATTTACGGCCGCACGGAGTTTGCCGAAGAGCTCAAGGCTCTGGTTGCAGACAAAGCCAGTAACAGCCAGCTGTTCCTCACTTTGATGGCGCGAAACGCGCTCAACCGAACGCCCCCTCTGGGTTTCTTTCGCACCTTTGTGCTTGAGGAGGACGGCAAGCATCAAAAAACCTTCAACCTGAAGCGCCGGGGTACAGCCCCGCTGTCCGACCTGCTTCGGATCCACGCGCTGGCCTGTGGCTCGCAGGCACAGAACTCCTTCGAGCGTTTGAAAAGCATCGGCAAAACCAAACTGATTATGGAGGACGACCTGAGCAACCTGAGAGATGCTCTGGAATTCATTTCTATTGTGCGTATCCGCCACCAGGCGCTGACTCTCGAGGCGGGAGGAGAACCAGATAACAACGTGCGGCCAGAAGACCTGTCACCGTTTGAGCGCAGCCATCTCAAAGATGCGTTCCAGGTTGTCAGCAACGCCCAGAAGTTTCTGAGGTTCCGTTACAACTCCCAGGCGACCCGGCATGTCTGATACCCAATCCATGCCCGACACCATTAAGCGCCTGCCGTGGCCAGAGCAATATGAGGCTCTGGCAAAGAGTGCCAAATCGCCTGTGCTAAAAGCCTTTTATGAGGCCGGCTGTGTCGACCCGGATACACCGGTATCCGAGGTTTCCATGGTGGCACTGGACTTTGAGACGACCGGCCTGGAAGCAGATGAGCACTCTATTGTAAGCATTGGGCTGGTGCCCTTTACTCTCGAGGCCATTGCGCTTGGTCAGGCAAAGCACTGGGTGGTGCGCCCAAAGCTGCCGCTGCATCAGATGTCGGTAACCTTTCACGGCATCACCCACGCAGACATCAGCGAAGCTCCAGACCTGTCAGAAATACTTGAGGAGGTTTTTGCCAGCCTGAACGGCCGCATTCCGGTGGTGCACTACAGGCATATCGAACGGCCTTTCCTGGATGTGGCGCTGCAGTATCGCCTTGATGAGGGTATCCGCTTTCCTGTTGTCGATACCATGGCCATTGAGGCGCACCTGCACCCGGATCGACAGCCTTCGTTTTTGAAACGCCTGGTGGGGGAGAAACCGGTATCTATCCGCCTCGCAGACAGCAGAAAACGCTATGGGCTGCCTCACTACGCCGCCCATAACGCTCTGATCGATGCCATTGCCACTGCGGAACTGCTGCAGGCCGAGATACTTCATCACTTCAGCCCGCAGACACCTATTGGCGATTTGTGGCTTTGAGGCTCTCCTGGTCCGCTCACGCTCTACTGCGTTGCATTCACTTGGGCAATCAAGCTGCCATAGCCAGCCTCAGCCATATCTTCCAGCGGGATGAACTTCATTGCGGCTGAGTTCATGCAGTAGCGCAGGCCTGTGGGCGCTGGACCATCGTTAAATACATGCCCAACGTGTGAGTCGGCAAAGCGGCTGCGAATTTCGGTGCGCTTCATGAAGAACCCGTTGTCTTCCTTTTCTACAACCATGTCCGAACTCAGCGGGCGGGTGAAGCTCGGCCAGCCGGTACCGGATTTGAACTTGTCGCGGGAGGAAAACAGCGGCTCACCCGACACAACGTCTACATAGATCCCCGGGCGCTTGTTATCCCAGTACGGATTGCTGAATGCACGCTCAGTGCCGTCGTTCTGTGTGATTTCATACTGAGTGCTGGTTAGGCGCTGCTTCAGCACTTCGTTGCTTGGCTTAACGAACGACTCTGGATCAAAGCCCTTCATCTCAGCTGAACTGGTGTCTTTGGCAGCCTTGTTAGCACCGTTTTCCATGTTGCTATCTGGCTTGAACTGGCTGAAGTCCAGCTCATAATCATCACCGTAGACACCCTCGATAAACTGATAACGGCCCGAGTTGAAGGTGTAAAAATTGTAGCGCACCGGATTCTTTTTGTAATAATCCTGATGGTACTTCTCGGCTGCATAAAAGGTTTTCAGCGGCGTAATCTCGATTACCACCGGCTTGTCGTATATGCCCGAGGCCTGCAGTTCTTTTTTAGCAGCCTCAGCTAAACGCTTCTCCTCAGCGTTCTGGTAGAAAATCGCCGGGCGATATTGCTTGCCGCGATCAACAAACTGGCCGTTGGCATCCGTTGGTCCATCATCCGCCACAGGCCTTGCAGCAAACCCTCGTAAGTAATTTCTTTCGGGTCGTAGTAAACCTGTACCGCTTCTGTGTGCCCGGTACTGCCAGAGGAAACTTGCTGATAGGTAGGATTGAGTTCATCCCCACCTGCGTAACCTGAAACGGCCTCCACTACGCCGGGAATCTTTTCATAGCCCGACTCCACACACCAGAAGCAGCCACCTGCAAAGGTCGCAACCTTCAGGCCTGGATCTGATGGCGCATATTCATTCGTGTTGGCCGTACTTTTCTCTGCCGTGGCAACGGCGGCATAGAAGGCACCAGTAGCCGCAATAAGCAGCGCGGCGACCATTGCGAGTGTTTTTCGGTTCATAACAACTCTCCTGAGAGTAGTGTTCAGAGGCATCTTCAGTAGCCATACTATCGCCGTGGTTTCACCAAAACGTTCCCTAAGTCTTACGAATCTATAACGCTGTGGATTCTTTTGCCTGTGAATCAACCAGTGGCAACCAGAAACGGAACGTTGCACCCGCCCCTGGACGGCTTTCTACAGAAACTCGCCCATGCTGTAATTCCGCCATTCGGCGTGCAATCGCAAGGCCCAACCCGGCGTGGCCGGCACGGCTGGCGCCAGGCGCCTGGTAAAACGGATCAAAAACATGGTCGATATCCGCTGGGGCGATGCCATCGCCGGCATCCGCCACACAGATTTCAACGCCGCCGATGCTCGCTGTCACGCTCAACTTTACTTCTGCTCCCCTCGATGAGTGATCTACAGCGTTACCTATCAAGTTATCCAGTACGCGCTCAGTCATCGCAATATCTGCAAGCGCCATCGCAGGTTGCACGGTGCTAATACTCAGTGCAACGCCCGCCTGTTCTGCCTTCGGCCTGTGTTTTTGCACCACATCGTGCAGCAGCTCCGCGGGCATGAATGGCTCTGCAAAAGGCTGCCGTTCACGAGCATCCAGTGCCGCCAACTCAAACAGTTCGTCTACAAGTTTGCTGAGGCGAAGGGTCTCTGCCAGTGCCACACTCAGAAAACGCCGGCGTTCGTCTGGATTCAGTTCCTGCTGCTTCATCCCCAGCGTTTCCAGATAGCCTTGAATGGACGCCAACGGTGTACGCAAATCGTGTGACACTTGAGCCACCAGCTGGCGGCGCTGATGATCTTTGTCTTTTAGCAGCTCCAACTGGCCGGCAATACGCTCTGCCATCTGATCGAACCGGGTTGCCAGGTAATCCACATCGTCCCCGGGAACACCGGATCCTTCTGTATCATCAGCCCTTGAGATGTCTTTTGCCTCAGCCTCAAAAGCTTCTACGCGGGCGGTCAGCCGGGACAGGCGCCGCGTTAGCAGCCGGAAAAACAAAAGGCCCGCCAGCAACCCTACAAAGAGGCTAATGGCCAAGGCACCGCCGCCCATCCGCAATAAACGATCGCTGTGTACCATGCTCTCCGCAAAATCGTATTCTTCACCCCGAAGCACAACATACAGGTAGCCCGTGGGATGTTCGGCGCTGGGCACCGGGGTGACCGAAAACACTTTGTGCCGATCATGGCTGCGCGGGTCATCGCCTTGTATCGGGTAGGCATCCGGGTTGCTCAACAATCTTTGAATTGGCGCCAGCGCCACATGTTTGCGTTTAATCTTCGCAGGGTCGGCGGAGTACGAAAGAATGAGCCCCTCCTGATCCAGCAGGTAGATCTCGATGCTGGGGTTTATGCTCATGTAAAGATCAAACAGGCGCTTAAGCTCGCTATGGTTAATCTTGCCATCGGTAACCAGGTTACGATCGGAGACCAGATGACTTGCCAGATCACGGTTGAGCGCTTGATTTACCGCCGCGTTGTACTCGCGCACGGAGTACAGACTCAGCACGGTAAACAGGCCGCCAACAATCACCAGCAATAGAAATAAGCCAAGGGCCAGGCGGGCGTAGAGGGTTTGAAACAAAGGGCGGGGCATAAATTAGTCCAAAAACCGGTAACCGACACCCCAAACCGTCTGGACATAGACGGGTTCGGCGGCGTTGGTTTCAATCTTGTTGCGCAAACGATTGATATGAGTGTTCACGGTGTGTTCATAGCCTTCATGGTTATACCCCCACACCGCATCTAGCAACTGCGCCCGGCTGAACACGCGCCCACGGTGGCAAGCGAAATGCCAGAGCAGGTCGAACTCCCGGGCCGTCAGCTCCGCTTCGCTGCCATGCACAAACACTCGGCGTCGCACAGGGTCGATTCTGAGCCTTCCACTTCCAACTCTTCAGCCTTCTCTTGATCAGTCGCACGCTCGGCAAGTGCGTCTACCCGTCGAAACAGGGCTTTTATGCGAGCCGCAAGCTCCGCCACGCTGAAAGGCTTGGTCAGATAATCGTCCGCGCCCATCTCCAAGCCAAGAACCCGATCCAGCTCGGTGCTTTTTGCGGTCAGCATGAGCACCGGAACATACCCCGGGATCGCACGGATTTCCCGGCATACAGAAAGCCCATCCAGGCCGGGCAGCATAAGGTCGAGAACAACCAGGTCGATGCCACCCTTTTGAAACCGCTCAAGGCCGCTATCCCCACGATCCATAAGAACCGGCTGCATATCCAGATCCTTAACCTGCATACTCACCAGTTCGCCGATCCCGGGGTTATCTTCAATAATCAGTACCGTGCGTGTCATGTCGCTCCGACCCTTTGGCCTGTGCTGTCAACCAGCCCATTATGCTGAGGTTTATTCGTGCAGTTTAGCGTGAAAACTTCACAAATCTGTCACGCCGAGTAACTCTCTGCCAACCCTCTACTAACTCTCAGCACAAAACAGAGGCTTGGCAGTTTGTTCATTTTGAGCCTACGCTAAAGAGGCCTCTGGATGGATGGAACCCTATACACACCACTGATAAGGAGAGCCTTATGAACCCGTTTAATCCACAGCACGGTGCATTTCACTTCCGCCAGCTGATGGTAGTGTTGGCGCTAATGTTGTCTCTGGCTTCGTTCAACGCCCAGGCAGAGGATTTGTCTGATTCAACAATACGTGCGTTTATTGCAACCATGCAGGACGCACAGGCGCTACAGGGCAAATACGAAGATACAGAAGGGTGGCCGGACCCTGCTGGCGACGGCGTGACTTCAATGCCAGATATGACCCGGATTTTTTCCGACGGTGTCGAAAAAATGGAAGGCACTCCCGCCTTTAACGAGTTCGAAAACGTGGTTGAGAAGCATGGTTTCGATAGTCTTGAAGCTTGGGCGTCTGTTGGGGATCGGGTTTTCGGCGCAATGATGGCTATCGAGATGAAAGGCCAGGACCCCGGTGCGAGACAAGAGATGGCCGAGGCCATGGCAGAAATCGAGAACAACCCTAACATGAGTGCTCAGCAAAAAGCCCAAATGCGGGCGATGATGGGAGCGGCAATGGGCATGACAAAAATGGCTGACAACGTACCTGCCGCTGACATTGAAGCCGTCAAGCCCCACTTGAAGGCTTTGGAAGCCTCAATGAATACCAGCGAAGACTAGTTTCTGCCCACAAAAAAGCCCGGAGAGCACCACTGCCTTCCGGGCTTTGTGTTTCTTGTGCTGTTACACCAGCAAGTTGTAAGCAAATACGATCACAACGGCCACTGGCGTCACATAGCGCAACAAGTTTAGCCAGAGAGCGAATGTACCTTCGCCCAGCTCCAGATCCGCTTTCAGTGATTCCTTGGCAACAAACCAGCCCACAAAGATAGCCGTCAGCAAGCCCGACAGTGGCAACAGAATGTTGGCCGTAAAGAAATCCAGCAAGTCGAAGATCGTTTTGCCTTCAAAGCGTGCAAACATATCAAGGGGCGCAACATCTGCCCACACGTTCAGCGACAAGATAGAGGCAATGCCCAGCAGCCAGCACAGCAAGCCAACGAAAATGGCACTGCCCGAACGCTCCATGTTGGTGTTTTCCTCAACCCACTCAACCACTGGCTCCAATAGGGAAATGCCCGATGTCCAAGCTGCAAACAGCAGTAATATGAAGAACAACGTGCCAAACAGGCCGCCCATGGGCATGTTTCCGAACGCCAATGGAAGGGTCTGGAATATCAGGCCAGGGCCCGCACTAGCCTCAAGGCCGTTGGCAAACACCACCGGGAAAATCGCAAGGCCGGCAAGCAACGCAACAACGGTATCCATCAGCGCTATGGTAACGGCGGTACGCCCGACAGCCACATCACGACCAAGGTATGAGCCATAAGCCATCATAATGGCCATGCCCAGGCTTAGGGTGAAAAACGCATGCCCCAGAGCAATCAGCACACCATTAATGGTTAGCGCCTTAAAATTGGGCGTAAACAGAAAGCTGACGGCCTCACCAAAGTGGCCTGTGGTCGTGGCGTAGCCAACCGCTATAAGCAGCAACACAAACAGTGCCGGCATCAAAATGGTAACAGCACGCTCAAGGCCACCCTTCAGGCCTCGAGAAACCACCAGAATAACCAACGCCATAAATAACGTATGCCAAGCAAGCAATTGCTTTGGGCTTGCCAGCAGATCGCTGAACAGGTTGCCGACGGATTCTGCGGTACCTCCGGCAAAATCCCCCATGGCAGCATGGCCAATGTAAGATGCCGCCCAGCCACCGATAACCGAGTAAAAGGAAAGAATAACAAACGCGGCAATCATGCCGATAACCGCAGAAATGCGCCACGCGGGTGAACTGAGGTTGCGTTCAGCAACCAGGCGCATACTGCCAATCGGGTTATGGCGACCACTGCGGCCTATGTGTATTTCGGCCATCATGATGGGCACACCGATAACAGCAATACACAGCAGGTAGACCAGTACGAAGGCCCCGCCTCCATTCTCACCGGTTATATAGGGAAATTTCCAAACGTTGCCAAGGCCAACAGCAGAGCCAGTTGCGGCAAGAATAAAGGCAAAACGGGAAGACCAGAGGCCGCGAGAGACTCCGGAATCGTTACCCGAGGCCGGGTTTGACTGAGACATGTTAAGTTCCTGTGCTTTCGGCTAAGGAATCGCAAATAAACAAATAATGAGAGTACCGCGGGCAGCTCCCGGGGCGATTGGGGGAGGATTCTGCCAGCACTGGCCCGGTGATGCCAGAGCCGGGCACCTAATTTTACACATCAACCTCCGCCCCGTAACTGCGGCGAATTGTCCTACCTCATGTCGCATCTGCAAGGCGAGCGCGGGGGTGGAGTCGGCCGTTCACCCAGAGCGAAATCGCAATAATAGCGCCACCTATGGCGAGCTTAAACAGATCAGCGTCGCGGTTCCAGATCAACAGGTTTACCAGCAGCCCGGCGGGCACCAGTACGTTATTCATGATAGCCAACGTGCCTGCATCCACTTTACAGGCACCACGGTTCCACAGGAACAGGCCAAACCCGGAAGCCGCCAGCCCCAGCCACGTTAAAACGCCCCATTGCAGAGCCGTTGTGGGCAAGCGCTCTGCATTGCCGAATATCATAAAAGATGGCAACGCGATAATCAGCGCACCTATAAAAAAGTAACCAAAGGTGCGGTATGCAGGAATATCCACCGGATAGCGCTGCATAACGTGTTTGTAGCCCACCTGGCCAGCCGCAAAGGTGAAATTGGCAACCTGCAGCAACAGGAAGCCGGTGATGAAATCTTCGCTCAACCCGTCATAGCGGATGATGCCGGCTCCCAAGGTTGCGATTGCGGCCGCCACAAGGGCTACAGGGGAGAAGCGTCGGAACAGCGCATCGTCTATCAGTGTTACGTAAAGCGGCGTAAATATAGTGAATAGCAGTACTTCAGGTACTGTCAGGTAACTGAAAGAGCGATACAGGCACAGGTAGGTGATGCCAAACTGCAGCATGCCGGTTACCAGAACACCTAGCCGAAGCCCCCCAGGCACCCCGCGCCAGCGGGTAAAGGGCAAAAAAATCAGCGTTGCCAGCAACACTCGGCTAAGTACCGCAAAATCACTGTCTACCTGGCCGGCGAGAAACTCACCAATTAGGCTGAAGGAAAAGGCCCAGAGTACCGTTACGAAAACCAGGAGTCCCATATTGACTGCCATCTGTATGAATTGGACGAGTACTTTAACGGGTTTTACGATGGGTTTCAGTGCCTTTCCGCGGCAATTCCCTATGACCCATAGCCTTACAATCGGGTAGGATATTTCGCCCGCAAATCAGCTACCAATGCCAGATGGCTCCAGCCCTTCGGATCAGCACCCTATGGATGAAATCGACCAGCCACTACCGGAAGCTCGCAAGCCCCTCGTCTCGCGAACACTGACCGAATGGAAAACTCTGGCGATACTTGGTGGGCCAATCCTGATTGCCCAGGTTGCACAAATGGCCAACGGCGTTATCGACACGGTAATGGCAGGCCATGCCAGCGCAGAGGATTTGGCGGGTGTAGGCATAGGCAGCAGCCTCTGGATGCCACTGTTCCTGTTTTTCATGGGCATGCTCGGCGCTCTGCAGCCAATTATTTCTGGCTACAACGGCGCCCGCACGCCGGCAAAAATAATGCCGGCTACCTGGCAGGGTTTATACATTGCCGGTGTGGGCGCAATTATCATGATATTACTGCTCACCAACGTGCACCCGGTTCTGGAAGGCTGAACCTCGAGGCCAACACCGCACGCATCACCCAAGGCTACCTGAGCGCCTTTGCCTGGGGCATTCCTGCCCTCCTGCTGATGGCCGCACTTCGTGGGCTAACGGACGGCCTGGGGCATACCCGGGTGATTATGGCGTTCTCGGTTCTGAGCACACTGATCAACCTGCCGCTCAATTACATATTCATTTACGGCAAGCTCGGGCTGCCTGCCATGGGCGGCATTGGCTGTGGCTGGGCCACCTCGCTTTCCAACGGTTTCGCTGCAGTCGCGCTACTGATCTACCTGAACCGAAGTAAGCTCTACAAGCAGTTTCACCTGATTGGCAGCTGGACAAAGCCCAACATTCTCTTGATTCGCTACATTCTGGGTGTGGGCATACCCATCGGCTTCACGATCTTTGTGGAAGCCAGCATGTTCTCGGTGATCGCACTGTTTCTTGCGCCCCTAGGGCCCGTGGTGGTGGGCGGGCATCAGATTGCCCTGAACGTGGTCTCACTGCTATTTATGTTGCCATTGAGCATTGGTATGGCGCTCACATTGAGAATCAGTTTTCTTATTGGTGCCGGGGCGCCCGATACCGCCCGCCTAATCGCCCGAAGTTCGCTGATTTTGGCCGCGGCCACGGCTCTGATGTTCGCTATTCTTTTGTTTGTTTTCTCACAGGGCATCGCTGAGCTCTACACCAGTGACACAAACGTTCAGGCGGTTACTGTGCGGCTGTTGATGTTCGCGGCCATTTTTCAGGTGGCGGATGTTCTTCAGGTTGCCTGCATCAGCGCCCTCAGAGGCTATAAGGATACGGGCGTCCCCATGCTGATCATGCTGTTCTCATTCTGGGGCGTGGGATTGCCGCTGGGCTATGTTCTGGCATTTACGGATATGCTGGCGCCGGCAATGGGAGCAGCAGGGTTCTGGGTAGGGTTAACCGGAGGGCTGGCATCGGCCAGTGTATTACTTGGATGGAGACTGTTTCGCTATCGCCCGAAAATCGATGGGCAACTAGCCAGCTAACCCGGAATCACCCACAGGCGAACTTGTATCGGTCGCATACACCGTGTCGGAATAAACGACTCGGTCGCGGCCCGCTTCCTTGGCCGCATAAAGAGCGGAGTCTGCCCGCTCTAGCCAACTCCCCACCTGTTCGCCTTGCTTGAGCAAGGCCACCCCGAACGATGCGCTGATTGCACCCCCGGGGTGTTTCACCTTTTTCCGCAAAATATGTTGGAGGTTGCCCATTACCGCCTCCAAGCCAGTACCATCAACCCCGGGCAACAGAAGCACGAACTCCTCACCACCGTAGCGGAAAAGCTGATCTGATTTACGCGTGCTTTGTTGTATCAACGTCACCAGGTCAATAAGAACCAAATCCCCAACTCCGTGACCAAACTCATCATTCACTTTCTTGAAATGATCTATATCCAGCATAACCAGTGCATAAGGTAAGCCGGTACGTTCAGCGTGGGATGCTGCCAGGTTAAGCTCCTCGTCCATGGCGCGTCGGTTTTTGACCCCGGTCAGTGGATCAATAGTCGCCAGCTGCTCAAGACGCTCACGCTGGCTGTGGGTACGCTGGGCGAACGCAAGAGCCGTGGCGCTAACCACTATGGCTGTTGCTATAAACGTCCACATTTGTATATCGGACTGAAAAACATCGCTTTGAGCCACCATGGCAGCAATGGAGGTAAGGTTAAGAAGTGTGGCGATTCGCGGGCTAACCAGGAAAAAGGTTGTGACAAGGCAAGGATAAAGCCAGAACAAACCGACCTCCCCAACCGTTGCAGCAACTGCAACAGCGCCTGCGCAAGCAAAAACGGCAAGCACCATGCCACTGCGACGCGTATCCCCGGTTATCCAGGCATAAGCCATACCGCTGCAGATCGTTAACAGGATAGACGTGTCTATTAGCCCAGCCACGACATTGCCCTGCAAAAAACGCATGGCGGCAAACGGGGTAATCCCCAGCAACGCGCTGGCACCCAATATGGTAATAATCGACAACCGAAAATCGGTTTTGAGGCGGTTCAGCATGCCTGCTATCTTCCTGCCAAGCAGTGTTTATTTCTCAAGCATAGTCCAGCGCAAAGCAGTAAGCGCCGGATCCTACGTTTTATAACAAAATGACTAGAAACTGTACTTAAAATATACATATTTTCTCTGATCCGCACTATGGAGGCCTAGCTCTGGCGAATCAATTACCCTTACTATAACCGTAACACTAATAATGGCAGGCACGCTCCAAAGGAATCAGTGGGATTTTGAATGAATTCGTACGAATCGCCCCAGGCGCACTAATCATCGGCCGCCCTTTGCCGTGGGATGTACACGATATCGACGGCAATGTGCTGTTATGCCAAGGCTATGTGATCCAAACGGACTCGCAGCTCGAACAGCTGTTTGAGCGCGGCTACTTCAAGCCACGGATTATTGAGGCGCCCCACGAGGACAGCGAGGCCTCCAGTGATGAGGCCGGCGGCAACCCGTTTGCCCACTACCCGGATTACCTTCATGCCCTTGAAAAGACGCTGGCTGCGATAGCCGCTGGCGAACCCGACGCCCGCAAACAGCTACAAGACCTGGCTCACGCTCTGGAGCAAGCCTGTATACACGCGCCCGACGCCAGCTTGGCGCTTATACATCTGTACTCGGTTGGGCCAACCATCCACGAACAAATTATTTTTTACGCCATTCTTTGCCAGCTCATCGCCCGTCAGTTTGGGCTCAATGAACAGCGCATTCCGATATTAACGGAGGCCGCTCTGAGCGCAAATCTTGCGCTGGTGCCGGTTGCCGACAAGCTTAACGCCTTTAACAAGATACTCAGCCGTGAACAGAGAAGCGTTATTCGCAAGCACCCACAAAGAAGCATCCGCGCCCTCAAAGCCGTGGGGGTTAATAACGACCTGTTATTTACCATCATTGCGCAACACCACGAACAAGCCGACGGCAGCGGTTATCCCGAAGGCTTGAGCGGTGCAGACATAAGGCCCGAGGCGGAGATCCTCGCCCTGGCCGAACGCTACGTTGCCATGATTACAAAGCGCGCCTACCGCAAGCGGATGAACGTAACTGCCGCCCGCAAGTTAATAACCAATCTGGCGGATGGCAGTTTCCGGCCTGCCATTCCCAAAGCTTTACTTAAGGTATTGGGGGAATACCCGCCAGGAACCCTGGTGCGGCTGGAAAATAATGAGGTGGGCGTGATAACAGGTAGGCCTGTGCGAGCCGCGGGCCTTTCGTGCAAGTGGTCTTCGATTCTTCGGGCAGCAACGACAGCACCTGCCAAGAGCGCGATACCAGCGCCCCAGGACTCAACATCCAGGCACTGGAAGAGCCAGACATCATGCCATCCATGAATTTCAGTCAAATCTGGGGTTTTACAGACTGATGGGCCAGCCCCATATCTGGCAAATCGCTCAGCTCAGACCCAACGCCTTGGCATGATGGCTTAGGTGATCGTCAATAAATGATGCAATAAAGAAATAGCTGTGATCATAGCCATTGCGCATGCGCAAGTTAATCGGATGGCTGTGTTGCTCGCAAGCCCCCACCAATGCCTCAGGATTGAGCTGGTTTTCAAGGAAGCCGTCCGCCGTGCCCTGATCTATCAAAAGAGGTAATCGCTCAACCGCTTCGGGGATCAGCAGTGTGGCATCCCATTCTTTCCAGCTTTCTGTATTGTCGCCAAGATAACCCTTGAACGCCTTCTCCCCCCACGGGCATGTGGTGGGGTGAGCAATGGGCGCAAACGCCGAAACGGACGCATAGCGGCCCGGATTGCGGAGTGCGCATATCAGTGCGCCATGACCACCCATCGAGTGCCCGCTGATACTGCGTTTATCTGTTAATGGCAGTTCACTTTCAACCAGCTGCGGAAGCTCCTTCAACACGTAATCGTACATGCGGTAATGGGGCGCCCAGGGCTGCTGTGTCGCATTGATGTAAAACCCGGCACCACTTCCAAAATCATAGCTGTCGCCTTCCCCTGGCAGGTTAACCCCGCGAGGCTGGTGTCCGGGCAGATAATCGCCATGCCCAGCTCTGCAGCCTTTTTCTGAGCCCCGGCCTTTTGCATAAAGTTCTGGTCGTCGCAGGTCAGGCCGGACAGCCACCAAAGTGCCGGCACTTTTTGCGCCTTGGGGCCCAACGCGGCCGGCGGCAGGTACACGGCAAATTCCATGGTGCACTCAAGCGTGGCAGATGTGTGGCGGTAGCGGCGATGCTCTCCGTCAAAACAAACGTTGGTGGATAAGAGCTCCATAGTGTCCTCTTTAGAATACGGCGTAATCAGTCGTCGGCCCTTGTGTGCTTCGAAAGCTCGAGCCCGCAACCCATGCGTGCAAGCTCAGCAAGCACAGCCGTGCGCGTTACAATGCCAATGAGCTTTTCGTGCTCCATAACAGGATACACTTTCGGCTTGCCAGAACCGAGCTGCTGGGCAAGGTCGACAATCGCCATGTTTGGGGAAATCGACAAGGGCTCACGGAACATAACATCGTCCACAATGGGATCACCCTCACAGTGATAGTTACTCACCAGCAGCGCATGGATGCAATCCTGTTCAGAAACAAAACCCAGCAAATGCCGATTTGCATCGACCACTGGCAGTCCAGAGATATGATTCTCCAGCAGCGCCTTAACCACTTCCGTCAGCGGCGTTCCGCAGCGGATGGGCGCAATATGGTTAGACATAACATTGGAAACTCTAAGCGCACACATGGTTTGCTCCTCGCATTGTGGGGTGATCCAGCCGTATCGGCCAACCCCTCCCTCTTACTGTACTTTAAACATAGACAATAGGCGCCTAATCCTCAATTTTACTCGCCTGTCAGTTTACACTCGCCAATATCTGACTAAACTCAATCAGTTATAGCCCTTGCGGGTGACATCACGATACCAAACCATGGCATACATAAGGGGATCCCCATGGAAGCCTTTGAAAACATTATTAATGCCATCAACGGGCTGGTCTGGGGACCGCCCATGTTGGTGCTTATTCTTGGTGTGGGTCTGTTTTTAAGTCTCGGCCTGAAGCTGATGCCTATATTCAAGCTAGGCGCAGGTTTCCGCCAAATGTGGAAAGGCCGCAGCGCTGCAGGCGCCGAGTCGGACGGTGACATACCGCCCTTCCAGGCCCTCATGACCGCACTCTCGGCAACTGTTGGAACAGGCAATATCGCCGGTGTAGCGACGGCGGTGTTTCTGGGTGGGCCAGGCGCGCTGTTCTGGATGTGGCTGACGGCCCTTGTGGGCATGGCCACCAAATACTCCGAAGCCGTACTTGCCGTGCGCTTCCGCGAGGTGGATGAGCGTGGCTCCTATGTCGGCGGGCCCATGTATTACATTCGCAACGGCCTTGGCAAAAAATGGGCCTGGCTGGGCGTATTATTTGCCATTTTCGCAGCCATCGCCGGGTTTGGCATCGGCAATACTGTCCAGGCCAACTCGGTTGCAGACGTAATGGAAACGACATTTGGCCTGCCGCACTGGATCACCGGTGTTATTCTGATGATTCTGGTGGGCTTGGTGTTGATTGGTGGCATTCGCAGAATCGGACAGGTGGCAAGCGCGCTCGTTCCCCTCATGGCACTGTCGTATCTGCTTGCCGGCCTGGTTGTTCTGTCTATTAATTTTGCCGAAATCCCTGCCGCATTCTCCCTGATCTTCGAACATGCCTTCAGCCCCATTGCAGCAGAAGGCGGTTTTGCCGGTGCCGCGGTTTGGGCGGCCATACGCTTCGGTGTTGCCCGAGGTGTCTTTTCGAACGAGGCGGGCCTGGGTTCTGCACCTATTGCACATGCTGCAGCGCAAACCAAAAACCCGATCAATCAGGGCATGGTTGCATGCTGGGCACCTTTATCGACACTATCATCATTTGTACAATCACCGGCCTGGTCATCATCACCTCGGGTGTCTGGACATCCGGTGAATCTGGCGCGGCACTCACATCTATGGCGTTCTCTCAGGCGCTTCCGGGCGTTGGCGGTTATGTGGTTGCCATTGCTCTGGCGGTTTTTGCCTTTACTACCTTGCTTGGGTGGTCGTTCTATGGTGAGCGCAGCGTCGAATTTCTGTTCGGGGTGAAAGCATCGTGCCTTACCGAGTAGCCTGGATCATTGCCATCCCCCTAGGTGCGACCGTAAATCTTGGCCTGATATGGCTGGTGGCAGACACACTGAACGCTATGATGGCACTACCCAACCTGATCGCCCTTCTGCTGCTCAGCCCTGTAGTGTTCAAGCTGACCAAAGAGCATTTTGAAAAGGAAAAAACAGCTGGGCTGTAATACAGGAACCATTATAGCCAATGACCGGCTATGACCATTGCCGGATGAGATGGGTCAACTGACCCTTGCAATCCCATCATCCGGCACCAATGATTCTCGTATACACTCAGTAAATGAGCCCCGGCAGGGCGTCTGTCGGGATTTCAAAGGGCGTCAAGAGAAGTCGCATCAAAGGAGAGCGAGTATGAGCTTACGTTTAGGAGATACCGCACCGGATTTCGAACAGGATTCCAGTGAAGGCAAGATTTCGTTCCACGAATGGCTAGGTAATGGCTGGGGCGTGCTGTTTTCTCACCCTGCAGACTTTACACCGGTGTGCACAACGGAACTTGGCCTGACAGCGAAACTTAAAGACGAATTTGCACAGCGCAACGTCAAGGCCATCGCACTGAGCGTTGATCCCGTTGATTCCCACCATGAGTGGATCAAAGACATCAACGAAACCCAGGGCTGCGCGGTGAACTTCCCGATTATTGCAGACCATGACGGTAAAGTTGCCGAGCTATACGACATGATTCACCCCAATGCCGACAGCACACTTACCGTGCGCTCGCTGTTTGTGATCGATCCGAACAAAAAAGTTCGTCTGATCATCACCTATCCAGCCAGCACCGGCCGTAACTTCAACGAAGTTCTTCGGGTAATTGACTCTCTGCAGCTGACTGACGACCACAAGGTCGCCACCCCAGGCAACTGGGAACGCGGCGGCGATGTAGTCATTGTGCCATCGCTTCAGGATGAAGATGAGATCAAGAAGCGGTTCCCGAAAGGCTATAAAGCGGTGAAGTCCTACCTACGGATGACACCGGATCCGACAGCTAACTGGAGTGGCGACTGATTCTCGGCGCCAGTTCCTGAACGAAAAAGGCCGAGCAGCGTAAGCTGCCCGGCCTTTTTTTGCTTTCGCTCTAATCAGAATGCCGGAACAACAGCACCTTTATACTTTTCCTTGATGAATTCACGAACGTCATCAGACTTCAGCGCATTCGCCAGCTTCTGCATAGCTTCGCTGTCTTTGTTATCAGGGCGAGCCACCAGGATGTTCACATAAGGAGACTCAGAGCCTTCGATGATCAAAGCATCTTCCGATGGGTTCAGGCCTGCTTCCAGAGCGTAGTTGGTGTTGATCAGAGCAACGTCTACCTGGCCAAGAATCCGTGGCAGTGTTGCGGCTTCCAACTCTTTGAAATCAAGATCTTTCGGGTTATCAGCAATATCACGCGGCGTTGCGGTGATCTTGCTGCCTTCCTTTAATGTGATCAGCCCGGCTTTTT
>NZ_MBPP01000008.1 GCF_001858325.1 Marinobacter sp. AC-23 | reverse complement strand
TGGTTAGTTCACGAGTAACCTGTTGCCACTGCTGCTCTGTTACGTACCCCACAGCCCAAGGCATTGCGCCGGCGACAACCAGTACACCAGCACTAACAATTATCCATTTTGCTTTCAAAAACTCTCTCCGTCTGAAAATATCAGGATTTGCCGGTCAGGCGCTCCAACAGAACCAACTGCGAAGCCACTCGCTCCGTACCTTCGGCCGGCTGATTCTGAATATAGCGGCCATCTGACTGCAACATCCAGGACTGACAGTTGTCCGAAAGGTAAGTATCCAGATCTTCGCGCACCCGCGCTATCAGTTCTGGATCTTCAATCGGAAATGCCGTTTCAACCCGGCTTAGCAGGTTGCGCTCCATACAATCCGCACTTGAACAGTAAACATCCGGGTTACCATCGTTGCCAAAATAGTAGGCCCGGGTGTGCTCCAGAAAGCGCCCCACAATCGAACGCACATGGATGTGTTCCGAAAGGCCCGGAACCCCTGGCCTAAGGCTGCATATACCACGCACAATCAGATCAACGTGCACCCCGGCCTGGGAAGCCCGGTACAACGCTTTGATAAGCTGGATTTCCGTGAGCGCATTAATCTTGATAATGATGCGCCCCTTCTCACCCAACTCAGTTTCACGCTCAATAAGGCTAAGTAATCGTTTGTGCAGCGTAAACGGGGCATGGAACAGCTTCTTGATCTTCAGGGCCTTGCCCATGCCTGTCAGTTGCTGGAACAGCTTGTTGACGTCGTCGCCGATAGACTCGTCACAGGTCATATAACTGTAATCGGTGTACAGGCGTGCGTTAACCGCATGATAGTTGCCGGTACCCAAGTGTACATAGCGGCGCAGACGGCCTTCCTCGCGACGCACAATAAGGATCATCTTGGCGTGGGTTTTATACCCCACAACCCCGTACACCACGATAACACCGGCTTCTTGTAGCCGGCTTGCCAGCTCCAGGTTCTCCGCCTCACTAAAGCGCGCCCGCAACTCAACAACCGCAGTGACCTCTTTGCCGCGCCGGGCTGCATCTGCCAGGGCTTCAACAATCTCCGAATTGGCACCCGTGCGATACAGAGTCTGCCGGATCGCCAGAACCTGAGGGTCCTTTGCTGCCTGGCGCATCAAATCCACAACCGGACTGAAGTTCTGAAACGGATGGTGCAGCAGAATCGGCCTTTTTCGAATGGCATCGAAGATGGTGTCCTTGCTACGGATCTGCCGGGGTATGGTGGGCGAGAAACCCGAATACGTCAGATCGGAACGATCTACCAGGCCGGTAACCGCCATCAGTCGAGTGAGGTTAACCGGGCCGTTGACCTGATACAGATCCCTTTGCCCCAAACCGAACTCGGTCAGCAGAAACTGCACCAGCTCCTGCGGGCAATTGTCTGCAACTTCCAACCGCACTCCGTCGCCAAACCGGCGACTGAGCAGCTCTCCGCGCAGAGCCGATGCCAGATCTTCAAGATCGTCTTCCAGCTCCAGGTCAGCGTTGCGAGTAAGCCGGAACTGATAGCAGCCCTTTACCTCCATGCCTGGGAACAGCTCATCGGTGTGGGCGTGGATCATCGACGACAGGAAAACCAGGTTCTCCCCGCCGCTGCAGATATCATCGGGCAAGCGCACCAGCCTTGGCAGTGAGCGCGGAGCCGGCACTATGGCCATACCTGTCTCACGACCAAAGGCATCCTTGCCGTCCAGTTCCACAATAAAGTTAAGACTTTTATTCACCAAACGCGGAAACGGGTGTGACGGATCCAGCCCGATGGGGCTCATCACAGGAAGAATCTCATCCTCGAAATAACGGCGCACCCAGGCCGCCTGCTCTGGAGTCCACTCTCCGCGCCGCACAAAGTGAACATTCTCGCGCTCCATCTCCGGGATCAGGACATGGTTCAGGATGTCGTATTGTTCATCGATATATTCATGGGCAATACGGCTGATTTCACTCAACGCCTGTTCCGGCATGATACCGTCAGAACCAATGGTCTCCCGGCCATACTTGATCTGCTGGCGCAGGCCGGCCACCCGTATTTCAAAAAACTCGTCCATATTACTGCTAAAAATACAGCAGAACATCAGCCGATTGATCAACGGATGGGTGGTATCAAGCGCCTGCTTCAGTACCCGGTAATTGAACTGAAGCTGGCTCAGTTCGCGGTTGAAGTAGTTTTCATTGGCGTCCAGATTGATCACTTCACCCACCGGCGGAATATCCATTGGCGCAGGTACACTCTGCCCCCCGTCCGCTGTAAGATTCCTGGCGATTTCCGTTGTCATGGTTTTTATATTCCTGTCTGATTTCCCGGCAGCAGATAGTCCACTAACGGCTTCAGTGCCGCTGATCCCGCATCAGGCGGGCCGCGCGCACTGCAAAGTAAGTCAGAATCCCGTCCGCGCCAGCACGGCGCATGGACATCAGGCTCTCCATCATAACGGTATCACCATCAAGCCAGCCATTCTGCTCCGCTGCCATATGCATGGCGTACTCACCACTAACCTGGTACACAAAGGTTGGCACCTGCAATTCGGTTTTTACCCGGTGCACTATGTCCAGGTATGGCATGCCGGGCTTGATCATCACCATGTCTGCGCCCTCGGCCAAATCCATCATCACTTCGTGAATGGCTTCGTTGCTATTGGCAGGATCCATCTGATAGGACGCCTTGTTGCTCTTGCCCAGGTTTCCGGCGGAGCGACTGCGTCCCGAAAGGCCCGTAATAACCGGATGCGTACTTCGCCGAGTATGCCAAAATACGTGTATTCACATGCCCTACAGACTCCAGCGCTTCACGCATGGCAGCAACGCGACCGTCCATCATGTCGGAAGGTGCAACAATATCGGCACCTGCGTCAGCGTGAGACAGCGCCTGGTTCACCAGAGCTTCTACGGTGACATCGTTCAACACATAACCATCATTATCAATGATGCCATCCTGGCCGTGAGTGGTGAACGGATCCAGCGCCACATCGGTGATCACACCCAGCTCTGGGTAAGCCTTCTTCAGCGCCCGAACAGCCCGTTGTGCCAGCCCGTCAGAGTCCCAGGCACCAGAACCCGACAGATTCTTTTTCTCCGCCGCAACCACAGGGAACAGAGCTATTGCGGGAATGCCCAGTTCCACCAGCTCTGCCGCCTGCTCAACCAGCAGGTCTATACTCAGGCGATCCACACCAGGCATGGATGGCACCTGTTCACGCTGGCCTTCACCTTCAAGTACAAAAACCGGGTAAATCAGGTTGTTCGGCGTCAGGTGATTCTCCTGTACCATCCGGCGGGAAAAATCGCTGGCACGATTGCGGCGCAAACGGGTAGCGGGGAAAGTACGGGGTGTTGATAAAGGCACAGAAAACCTCCTGAGTGACACGGCAAAGAATTGGATCGAAAATCCCGGCACCCTGACGGCACCGTTTGCACCATCATACACCTCCGAAGCCTATGGTTGCAGGCCACCAGCCGATGCAGGCCCCAGTTACTGAATGGAATCCAACGCTTGAGCCCGGACACGCTCGCTTTCACTGAAATACTTCTCACGCAGCCGGGTCAGGCCTTCTTCGCGCTCAGGCTCTGCCAGGCCCGAAGCCTCAAGCGCCTCTCGCTCCTTGGCGTAAGATTGCCAGCGCCGATTCCAGTCCTTCTGCTCTGCATCCAGACCTTCCAGCTTTTCGGCAGCCTCGTCGCCGAACTCTTGACGCCTCCAGGCTCTTAAGGCCTCTGGGTCATTGGCCATCGCTACGCGCGCCTGCTCATACCGGGAAAATTTACGGGTATCCTGCCGGGCCTTCCGGACGGGTTCTGGCAGAGCCATTTCGGCCTCGGCAAGGGCTTCCTCACGCTGCTGCTCGGTCAGACTGCTGTCTTTGCCAATGCTGCGCTTTTTAAGTTGGAACCGGTCTATCGTCTCTTCGTCAGCAAAGAAGGCCTCCGCTGTAGCCGCATCCATCCAGGTTCTACGTAGCGCGTGGATCTCCAACATCCGGCGCTCTATCTCAGCTGGTTCAGAAGCCCCGGCCTCACCGTAAGCAGCTTCCAAATCAGATAGCGCAAGCTTGTAATCCAGGTAACGACCAAGGGTGTCAAGCGCCTGCCCTCTTGCAGGTTCTTCCAGCACCGAAAGAGCAAGCCGGATTCTGGCCACCAGTTGAGACAGAGTTTCTTCGCCCAAAGCCGACAGATAGTATTCAAACAACTGCCGCAAATCTCCTGTAGGGACAAGGTTGCCAAAACGGTCTGTTTTTGCCCAGCCACCAGGCTCTGTTGTGCCTGCCAGCGACGCCGGCGGCTGGCCCGGTACAGTAAGCTCAGCGGACTCACCAACCAATTTTGAGGGGGGCTGCTGATGTCCTGTTGAAAAATCAGCGTCATTCGTTTTTATATCTGCGGCGTTGCCGTAGGGACGGGCGGAAGCGGGCTGGTTCTCAGCGCCATCGGCAAGCAGCCAGAGTGCAATCACAACTGCTATGATTACGGGTACGGTAAAGGCGAGTCTGGAAACAGATTTCATGATAAGGGGCAGGTCCGGCGAACGGTGGCTTGACGTCAATCCCGGAAGCAGGGATCGAGGCGCTTTACACGGGCAATAATAGACGGAAACCGAGTTGTTGACCGAGACAGACCGCAAAAACAGGCCAGGGCTCGAGACCCCGGCCTGTAAAGACATTACTCAAGGTGCGCGGTTGTTAAAGTCTACTTCCACTTTACGGTGGGGGCCGACACGCAAAGAAGTCTCAACTTCCTGGATTTTGCCACCTTGGCTCAGAAATGCGTCGATATCCTGCTGCAGCTGCGCTCGCACCCGTGCCCTGCCTGCGATCGAATGGGTATCGTCACTCTCGTTGCCCCAATTCCCGGATTGTTCCAGATTGCTTTCGTCGAGCTCACTCATGGCTTTCTCCATCAACGAAAACAGTGTTATAAGCGCGACCCCCTGCGGGAACTGTCGCACTCCGTCTCGACCAGCAACTACTGCAGCGCGGTCTTGGCGTCTTTATAATCTGCTTTCCATGGCAGCGCTATTTACCACCAATACATTTTTGTAAATATTTGTAACGCACTATAACCGAATGAATTTTAACAATAAAATACAGGTAAAAATAAGTGTTTGCGCTGACCGAAAGAATGAACCATTATTCACTAATTGCAAGGAGCGGGAATGCCTTATCGTGAAACCGAGAAGATGCGGCTGCGCAAAGCAGCAGCGCGCCAACGGATCGCTGAGTGCACTTACCAATGTGTTGCGCAAGGAGGCTTTCGCAATGCAAAGATTACCCGCATTGCACAGCTCGCCGGTGTCGCTACGGGAACAATTTACCGCCATTTCGAATCGAAAGAAGACCTGTTTGCTGAAATATTTCGCCTGGCCACACAGCGTGAAATAGACAAGGTAACAGAAGCTCTGGCCGCCCCAGGCAACACTAACGAGCGGCTAGAAAATGCCTTGCGGCAGTTTGCCGAACGCGCACTGAAAGGCCCCGTTATGGCCTGGTCACTCATTGCCGAACCGGTAGATCCGAAGGTTGAAGAAGAGCGGCTGGCGTACCGAAAAGCCTACGCCGATCTGTTTGAACAGGCGATTCGTGAAGGCATTGAAGAGGGATGCATTCCGGATCAGAACGCCCGCCAAAGCAGCACCTGCCTGGTTGGCGCTATAGCAGAAAGTTTGGTCGGGCCACTGTCACCAACCCAGACGGGGCAGGCGGCATCAGACGAAACTTATAACAACGTTCCGCTGGTCGACACCATCATACGCTTTTGCATACAGGGGTTGACCGGCATCAGGAGGTAGCTATGAACGCACCGAAATCCAATGCCAAAATGCCCACAAAGACACACGATGATCGTTACCTTGCCACCACACACGATGTCGTCAATCAACCGCCAGCGCTGGAAAACTACAACCTGTATGGACAGGATACGGCGCTTCAGGAAGCCGTAAAACGCGAGGGTGCCGGAAACTCAGAAAGCGACCTTGAAGCTTTTGGCGCTTTTGCCGGCAACGCGGCAACCATCGATCTAGGCTTTCGAGCCAATAACAACAAGCCCACGTTCAATACCCACGACCGCTTTGGCCATCGCATCGACGAAGTAGACTTTCACCCTGCTTATCACGAACTGATGCGCATCGCCTTCGAAAATGGCCTCCACAGCAGTCCTTGGACAAACCCCGGCAAAGGCGCGCACGTAACCCGCGCAGCAAAGTACTACATGCACTCCCAAGTGGAAGCCGCACATTGTTGCCCGGTTACCATGACCTTCGCCGCTACCCCCTCCATTCGCAAACAGCCAGAGCTGGCTGCACTCTGGGAATCCCGAGTGTTGGCCAACAGCTACGATGCCCGCAACGTTCCAGACAGTGAGAAAAGCTCGGTAACCATTGGCATGGCGATGACCGAAAAACAAGGTGGCAGCGACGTGCGAGCCAACAGCACGCTGGCCCACCCCGTCGGAAGCAAAGGCCCCGGCCAGGCGTATGAACTGGTAGGCCACAAGTGGTTTGTTTCCGCACCCATGTGCGACGCCTTTCTGGTCCTGGCCCAAGCCCCGGGCGGGCTGTCCTGCTTCCTGATGCCACGCTGGCGCCCGGATGGCACCAAAAACCCGTGGCAGATCCAGCGCCTGAAAAATAAAATGGGCAACGTCGCCAACGCCTCCAGCGAAGTAGAACTGCGCGGCGCACTGGCCTGGATGATTGGCGAAGAAGGGCGTGGCGTGCCCACCATTATAGAAATGGTTGCCATGACCCGCTTCGACTGCATGATTGGCAGCTCCGCCGGCATGCGCCAGGCCGTGGCCCAGGCCACGCACCACTGCCGCCACCGCAGCGCCTTTGGCAGCCGACTCATCGACCAGCCTCTGATGCAAAACGTGCTTGCCGACCTGGCCCTGGAAAACGAAGCCGCTCTCGCCTACACCATGCGAATCGCCCGCGCTCTGGACAACCAAGACCAGGAACACGAACGCCTGCTGGCACGCCTTGCCACGCCCGTAGGTAAATACTGGATCTGCAAACGCACACCCAATCACGCCTACGAATCCATGGAGTGCATCGGTGGCAGTGGCGTCATGGAAGACTGCATCATGCCCCGCCTGTTCCGTGAATCTCCAGTGAACGCCATCTGGGAAGGCAGTGGCAACGTCCAATGCCTGGACACCCTGCGCGCCATCCAAAAAGAACCGGAAACCCTCGATGCCTTCTTCCGCGAAGCCGCCGAAGCAAAAGGAACTGATCGCAGATTTGATCAATTTCTGGCGCAGTTACAAAACGACTTCGCCGACATCAGCGATTTCCAGTACCGTGCCCGCAACCTGGTAGACCGCATGGCCTTAGTCATGCAGGCCTCTCTGCTGTTACGTAACGCCGACAAAGCCGTGGCCGACGCTTTCTGCGCCTCGCGACTGCAATTCAGCGGCGGCATGAACTACGGCAACCTGCCCTCAGGCACAGATGCCGCGGCTATTATCAAGCGCGCAACGCCTGTAGTAGGCTAAGAGGAACCTTTACCGAAAATTTGGGGAGCAGGTGGGGCGCAGCTTCTGAAACTGTGCGGAGCCAGGGATGGCGGAGCCAAGCGTACAGGGACGTATTCACAGCGTGTTTCAGAGGCTGCGCCCCACCTGCTCTTACACGGAGTAATATGTCTGAAACTCTGAGAAAGCTACTCAAAGAAGGCAATGCGCCTCAACACAACACCGCAATTACACCGCACGTAGGCGTGTTGACCCTGCACTTCCAGCTCTACGGCTGCGAAGACCTCAAAGCCAAACGCAAAGTCTTCACAACCCTGCGCGCCGTATGGGGCAAAGAGCCCGACCTGGCCGTAGCAGAAACCGCCGACCTGGAAGCCCTCGACTGCGCCACCTGGACAATCGCCGCCCTCGGCACCTCCTCGCAGCAAATCACCCAGCGCCTCGATCAAGTAGAGAAAGCCATCCAGGAAAAGGTCGATGCGGCCATACTGGACATTCACCGGGAAATTCTCTGAGGAAGCTCTGTGGCACAACATCAAAGCAGCCCGTATACTACGCCTCCTCAGGGATGCCAGCGTGCCTGCAAGCGACAGGTTTCAAGTAACCAATGCCGGAATCAGACCCCGGCTGTATCCGTCGGGCATCCGGAACCGGCCCAGCGGATGACCACTAATAGTGCGTGGTATCTATGACCGGAAAGAAAAAATCCGCCAAGGCTTCAATCGAAGCTATGTACCGCGTGTTCACCGTGCCCGAAGCACCGGAATCCACGCTTAGCCGGATTGATCAGAACATTTCAAACAATCTTGCAGGTTTTCTGCAGGATCATATCGTTGCGGTTGAACGGGACCTTGCAGACGTCGAGAAGAACTTCTCAGACTACGCCATCCCGGAAAAACCCGTGTTCGTTTCCGAGCAAACCCAGTTCTTGCTAGACAAGCTGGTTGCCAACTCCGTCCATACCGCCTCACCAGCCTTTATCGGCCACATGACCTCAGCGTTGCCCTACTTCATGCTGCCGCTGTCGAAAATCATGATCGCCCTGAACCAGAACCTGGTGAAAACTGAAACCTCCAAAGCGTTTACGCCCATGGAGCGACAGGTTCTTGGCATGATTCATCGGTTGGTGTACGAGGAAGACGGCGCCTTTTACCGGAAATGGATGCACGACCGCGCTATGCCTTGGGCGCCATGTGTTCCGGTGGCACCGTTGCCAATCTGACTGCGCTCTGGGTGGCCCGGAACCGCGCCTTCCCGGCGGAAGGCAGCTTTCGCGGCTTGCACCAGGAAGGCTTGTTTCGCGCCCTCAAATACTACGGCTATGAAGGTGCAGCGATCGTGGTTTCCCGCCGTGGTCACTACTCCCTGAGCAAAGCTGCGGATGTACTGGGCCTGGGCCGCGACGCGCTTGTGGCAGTGGACACTGATGACGATAACCGAATCCACACCGACGCCCTGCGCGATAAATGCCTGGAACTACAGAAACAGAAAATCAAAATCATGGCAATCTGCGGCGTAGCTGGCACCACTGAAACCGGCAACGTAGACCCGCTAGAAGCATGGCAGATATCGCCCGGGAATTCGGTGCCCACTTTCACGTGGATGCAGCTTGGGGCGGGCCGACACTGTTCTCCAGAACCTATCGCCACCTGCTGCGCGGCATAGAGCAGGCAGACTCCGTAACCTTCGATGCCCACAAACAACTGTACGTGCCCATGGGCGTTGGGCTGGTGGTGTTCAAAGACCCGAGCCTGGCCAATGCGATTGAGCACCATGCCCAGTACATCATCCGAAAAGGCTCCCGGGATTTGGGCACCACCACGCTGGAAGGCTCACGCCCCGGCATGGCCATGTTGATCCATTCCGGCCTGAAAATCCTGGCACGAGAAGGCTACGAGATACTGATTGATCAAGGCATCGAGAAAGCGGCAACCTTCGCCGAGATGATTGAAGCACAACCGGACTTTGAACTGATCACACGGCCCGAGCTCAACATTCTCACCTACCGCTACTGCCCAAATAACGTGCAGCAAGCCTTGGCTTTGGCGGATCCGCTTCAGGCAGAAAAACTCAACGCCTGCCTGAACAGTATCATCAAGTTTATCCAGAAGACCCAGCGGGAGCGCGGCAAGGCCTTTGTCTCAAGAACACGGCTGGAACCTGCACGCTACTACAGCTTTCCGTGCATTGTTTTCCGGGTGGTTCTGGCGAACCCTCTGACCACGCCAAAGATTCTGGCGGACATTCTGGAGGAGCAGATAGAGCTTTCAGGAGAGGAAGGTATTCAGGACGAAATCAGGATATTGCATCAGATGGCGAATACGGTGCTCAAGCAACATGAACAGGGCCAGAAGCAAGCTTGACACACTGGAGTTACCCTTCCGGAATCGCAAGGGAGGGGGCAGGCTTCCAAAACACGCTGTAAATACCTCCCTGTACGCTCGGCTCCGCCATCCATGGCTCCGCACGGTTTTGGAAGCCTGCCCCCTCCCTCGCTCTGTGCTGGCCTCCAGCGCCTGAACTTCGGAGACAGTTAGCTCAGTAAAGCGCCTCTTCGTCGTCCAGCACTTCGTCAATAATTTCCAGGAACATGTGGTCCGCTTCGCTCCACTTTTCCGGAATACGAATAGTGGTGTTGGCGCTGATCTCGCGGGCGATTAATTCGTCAGAATTCGGCTCTGATCGATACTTGCGGGCAATATCGATGGATTTTACCGCGATGGTCGGATCGCTTAATACCTTCTTGATGAACACTCGCAGCTCATCAATCACCCTAGCCTGACGGCTTTCAACCGGTGTACTCATACCTCACCCTCCGGACAAACAAATTCTCGGGGAGCATACTGCTCCCTCGACAGACACACAGTATGACCAAACCGGCGCATTACAACCAGCCAGCGCGTTAAACGAAGAGCCCGCGCAGGGTGAAAAACAGGATGGCCGCCATAATGGCTGAGGCAGGCACGGTGATAATCCAGGCTGCGCCTATGCGCACAAGGTGCGACCGTTTCACCATTTCTTCTTTGTAGATCTTCTTGAGGCGCTTGCGGTCTGATTTGGTCAGGGGCACGTGTTTCTTTTTCTTGGCCCGCTTTAGAAGCTTTTCCATTTCCTCTACGGAAGCATTGCGAAAATCGTCCAGAAAAGGTTTGAGGAGCTCCTGATCATCAGCATCGCGCTCTTCCATAATCTTGTGCAGCTGTGTCGCGTAATTGGACTTCAGGTACTCACGCAGAAAGCCAACACCAAACACGCCACCAATGGCGATGTGAGTGGAGCTCACAGGCAAACCCAGCTGCGAGGCCAGAATAACCGTCAGCGCCGCAGAAAGAGCAACACAAAACGCACGGGTTTTATCCAGCTCAGTGATTTCGCTGCCCACGGTTTTAATCAGACGCGGGCCAAACAACATAAGGCCAACCGTCAAGCCCAGGGCGCCAATCATCATGACCCACAAGGGAATGCTTGAGGCGGTCACTACCGCTCCATTGGATAGCGCATCATTGATCGCTGCTAGCGGGCCAATGGCGTTGGCCACGTCGTTTGCGCCATGGGCAAAGCTCAACAGGGCAGCTGAAAATATCAACGGCCAGGTGAACAGGGTATTCACTCCGCCGGCGCTGTTTTCCATGGTGGCTGCCCGGCGCGCAGCTAACGCACGCACGACAAAAAATGCAATCGCAGCAGCAACCAAACCCACCAGGGAGGCCTCAAGGAAATCGACCTTGATAATCTTTTTGACACCCTTGATCATCAAGTATGTGCCGAACGCCCAAGCCATAATGGCAACCAGCCACGGAACGAAGATGCGAGCCGCTGGTATGACGTTTTTACGGTACAGCACGGTTTTGTTGATGGTGAACAGGAGCAAAGCCGCCAAGGCACCGCCAAGCACCGGAGAGATAACCCAGCTTGCGGCAATTTTGCCCATAACCTCCCAATCGGCAATACCCCAGCCACCCGCTGCAATGCCTGCCCCGAGCACACCCCCCACTATAGAGTGAGTGGTGGATACCGGAGCGCCCATCCAGGTCGCCAGATTGAGCCAGAGCGCGCCCGCCAACAGTGCTGCAGTCATTAGCCAGACGAAGGCACGACTGTCCTCCAGGTTTGTAGGATCAATAATGCCACCCTTGATGGTCGACACCACATCGCCACCCGCAATCAGCGCCCCAGCCGATTCAAACACCCCCGCGAGAACAACCGCGGCGCCCAAAGACAGGGCTCCGGAGCAACGGCAGGTCCAACGTTGTTAGCAACGTCATTCGCACCTATATTGATGGCCATATAGCCACCGATAACAGCAGCCGCCATTAGCAGCGTGCTATTAGGCAGGCCTTCACTAAATGCACCTACAACCAACCAGACTCCCAGCAGAAATAACAGGCTGAACCCGATTCGGTATCGTTCTGTAGAGTTGCTGGTGAGAAGGGTATCCAGAAATCCGCTTGAACGGGCCATAACAGAAAAGGTCTCATTTGGACTGAATGGAGAACGAACCGCCACATTGCGCGCAACTATAAATTTTTTGCTCGTAAATTGAAACAAATGTGCGGCAGTGCGATTCGGTCACACAATACACCTGCAGTTGATGCATACATACCACTGAATGACTCACAATAAGCAAAATGTCAGAGCACTGTACTGCCATACAACAGTGCCGCCTACCCAGACAGGGCCGCCATGACCAGAGATTTACCCTCAGGCTATCAAGCAACACACGAGCGTGAAGACGCCCAGGTTTCACGAGTGCTCACGTGGCTGTCGCTGGCGGCAGTGCTGTGTCTTTTTGGTATTGGCTCAAAGGCTTGGTATTCGGGCCACAGCGACCACGCTCTTACTCTCTGGGCCTTTATTTTCCCCGTTCTGGCAAACATGATCTGGTTTGCCAGAACGGGCAATCGTGGCGTACAAAAAACCGTGCTCTTGATTGTTGTCAGCGCACTTTTTTCTTACCTGATAGCCTCTGGTGGCGAAAGCAACACTGGCCCGCTATGGTTTTACGTATTCCCGCCCCTGCTGTTTTTTCTGACCAACCTGAAAACCGGCACCATGATCCTGCTACTGGTTTATCTTGTGGCTGTGATTGTATTTCAGTTCCCCAACCTGCCATTTGTGCTTGCGGAATACAGCAACGATTTCAAGATCCGATTTTTCGTCACGCTGACCTTTGAATCGATTTTCTGTTTTGTCCTCGAGGCAAGCAGGTTGAAGGCCCGCAACGAACTTCTGGATCTGGCTCACACCCATGAACACGCATCAAAAACCGATGAGCTCACCGGCCTATCCAACCGGCGGGATATCCTCAACCGGTTGTCAGAAGAGTTTTCACGATACCAGCGCTCTGGACACCATTTTTCCATCGTCTTAATCGATTTGGATCTGTTTAAAAACATCAACGATCAATATGGCCACAGCGCAGGCGACGAGGCTCTGAAGCAATTCGCCAAACTGGTACAATCCGTCATCCGTCAAACCGATGTTGCAGCACGCTGGGGCGGTGAGGAGTTTCTCTTGCTTCTGCCCGACACGTCGCTGATTCCAGCCCTCACACTGGCTGAGCGCCTACGCAGCGAGGTGGCACGGAACCATTTCAGTTTTCATGCACAGAGCCTGCCCATCACCATGAGTGCGGGCGTCTGCTCCATAGCTCAAGCCGATTCCATTGACACTATGCTCAAGCAAGCGGACATGCAGCTGTACAGCGCCAAGGCAGCCGGTCGCAACCGAATTGCTCCCCGTGTACGCAGCAACACAGATACTCAAAGTGCGCCAAGCGCTTGAGGCAACTGAACCTGGCCGTTACTATTCTGCGCGAAAAGAAACTCGGCGACCTGCTTTGCATTGAATAAGGATCAACATGACAGACATTCGAATTCTAGTAGGCAGCGTCTACGGAGGCGCGCTGATGACTGCCAAAGCCATCAAACAGGCTTTAGATGCAGATGGCTATTCAGTACACGTTTTGGAAAACCCGGTGCTAGACGATATAACGTGCGACAACTCCGCCTTGCTGGTGTGTACATCCACCACAGGCCAGGGAGAAGTTCCGGGCAACCTCCTGCCTTTTTATGTAGCCTTACGTGAACAGCTTCCACAACAGCCAGGACGCCCCTTTGGCCTTATTGTTCTGGGGGATAGCTCCTATGGCGATACCTTTTGCGGTGCCGGCGAGCTAATAGAAGAAGCGCTTTATGAAACCGCTGCGCGTAAGGTTGGCGAAACCCTGTGCATTGATGCACTGGAAACCCAAGAGCCGGAAAGTGAGGCTTTACCCTGGGTGCGTGAATGGGTATCCGCTGTATTAAGATAAGAGCGACTTGCGTCGCAATTGGCTGCAGCTCATGCTGATTCGAACAACAACGATAAGCGGTGAATCGTGACAAGGTTTCAATGGTCTCGCATTTTGGCAGTGTTAATACTGCTTTTGCCCTTGGCATTTACCTGCCAAGGCGCTGAGACTTTTCGTTTCCCAAATATCGAGTTTCTGCGTGTGCCGCCTGACGTAAAGCTGTCACCTATGGAGGCAGCAGCCTCTGGTGACTGGCAACCTCTCGACAGCAGCCCGAATTTTGGCTACACCCGGGATACTGCCTGGTTCCGCTTTGACGTTCCTGACAATAGCCAACTTGATTTGCTTGAAATAGCATACAGCCATCTAGACTATATCGCGTTCTATCTTATTGAAAACGGTGAGCTTACCAGCGAAATCACTACCGGGGATCGCTATCCATTTGCGCAGCGACCCATTCTTAACCGCCACTTTCTGTTCCCGTTCAGTCCAAACACCAGCGCTCATCAGCAAATTCTTCTTGAAGTTCATACCACAGGCACCTTGCAGGCTCCTATGGCGCTCTGGAACGCCCAGGTTTTTTTTGAACACGCCTCAGTCGAAGAGCAACTCCATGCCATCTATTACGGCATACTAATCAGCGTTATCTTTTTTAACTTGTTTGTTTACATCGCTCTCCGCGAGCATGTTTATCTCCTGTACGTACTTTCAACGCTAGGCTACCTGTTATTGATTTTCAATCTGAATGGCACTGCGTTTCAGCTGATCTGGCCAAGAAGCCCGGCCTTGCATAGCTGGGCCACACTGCTGGCCATCCCCTTCGCAGTCGTGTTTAGTCTATTATTTTCGCGCTCTTTTCTCCGGCTCAAGCAAGCCGAGCCAACGCTGAACCGCATTGTGCTTGGCTTTGTCGCCATGAACGCTGCCATGGCCATATTCGCCGTCCTGCTCGATTACAGTGTCGCCATACGGCTGTCTGTTGCCATGGTTATTCCAAGTACACTGCTACTTACCGTGATTGGCCCACTGCAGTGGGTGCGGGGCAACCCTCAGGCCGGCTATTACACCATTGCCTGGTGTGCACTATCTCTGGGCAGCGCCATTACAGCCGCTAATAAATACGGACTACTGCCCAACAACTTTATAACGACCTACGGCATGGAGATCGGGTCTGTGCTGCAGGCAACCCTGCTTGCCCTGGCTCTGGCAGCGAGGCTATATCAAGAGCGACAGGGAAAACTGGAAGCCCGCGAAGCGGAGCTCAAAGCCATGGCTGCCCGGCGCTCAGCCGAACTCAAACTGATCGAAAACGCTTTGCACAACCCTCTTACCGGGCTGCCCAATCGCACCAGCTTTGAAATGCAGATAAATGACTTGATTCGCCAGGCACCGGCCACACGGCACGGCATCGTGGTGATTCACCTGAATAACTTACAATCCGTGACTAAAACGCTGGGACACCAAAACAGCGACCGTATTCTGGAGCTGGCGTCAAAAAGCCTGAACGCAACCGTTCGCGAGATGCCGGGTATTATTTCTTTGGGCCAGCATAACGGACGCAGCTTTTTCGTAGCCTCTCTCGACTCGGAAACCTTCGCTTGCGTGGTGAATGCCACCACATCAGAACAGGCACGCAGGTCTGTAGTGCGCACACTGGAAGCCATCCGTTGCCCGATTGATTACCTTGGCATGCAAATTCCGCTAAACCCGCAGCTTGGCGTCGCTGTCTCACCGGTTCATGGCACTGACGCCACGTCTTTGATCCGCAAAGCCGCAATAGCAGAGGGCTCAGATCGCGCCCATGAACGGGGGATCGCATACTACAAGCCATCCATAGATTCCTACAGTGCTGGCCGACTTACGATGGCTTCGGAGTTACAGCAGGCACTTGCGAATGATGGGCTAGCCCTTCATTTGCAACCAAAGCTGGATTTCAGAACGGGAAGAATTTCTGGCATGGAAGCTCTCATTCGCTGGCCAGAAAGAGAGCAGACAGTTCCTGCAGATGAAATCATCATGCTGGCCGAGCAAACCGGGCTGATCAAACCACTCACACGCTGGGTGCTGGAACAATCTCTGCAGCTCCGAAACTGTCTGCTTGAGAACAACTACCTCCTCGACCTCTCGGTAAACATATCACCCAACAATCTCCGGGAGCCGGATTTTCCACTTTTCGTAAAGCGGCTGATGAACGCTCATCCCCGGCATGAAGGCGCAATTATCTTTGAGGTTACAGAAACATCAATGATGCAGGATCCAGCCAACGCTCTGAAAGCGCTTAACTCCCTGGCAAAGGCAGGCATCCCGGTTTCCATTGATGACTTCGGATCCGGTTACTCGTCGCTTTCCTACATCAAGCAGCTGCCCGCCAGCGAAATCAAGATTGACCGTTCGCTGATAACGGATCTGGCCACTAGGGAAGAAGACAGGGTTATTGTCCAGACCACGATCAACATGTGTCACAGCCTCGGCTACCTGGTTGTGGCCGAGGGTGTAGAAGACGAGGCTACTGCAAGCCTGCTGGAAGGAATGGGTTGCGACATGATTCAGGGCTATCTGCTAAGCCGGCCTCTGCCACTTGAACACATGCTGGTCTGGCTCACTCAAAAGGGCGAAACTGTCACCAAACAGCACGCACCCGGGCAATGATCGGCAGCTATCAACGCTGGCGAATCAAGGCTTCCTGAGTTGTAGATGCCACCAGAATACCTTTCTGATTGAAAAAATTGCCTCGATTGAAGCCACGCCCGGAAGAAGCGCTCGGGCTGTCTTTGTCATACAGCAGCCAATCCTCCATGCGGAAATCCCGGTGAAACCAAATAGCATGATCAAGGCTTGCGATCTGCAGCCCCTTGTTCATGAAGGATACGCCGTGGGGGTTAAGGGATGTCCCCAAAAACGAAAAGTCCGATGCGTAGGTAAGCAGGCAGCGGTGCAAAACCGGATCATCTGGCAAAGGTCCCAGGGCACGAATCCAGCTTTGTTTATGGGGCGGGCGCTTGTCCGGCTGAAACGGGTTCACGGGGTTCACCGGTCGAATTTCGATAGGACGGTCACGGGTCATGATTTCCCGCAACGCTTCTGGCGCTTGGGAGGCCATCATCTTGCCCCACTCTTGCTCGGAGCGCAGGGTTTCAGGGTCTGGCGAATCTGGCATCTCTAGCTGGTGTTCAAAGCCTCTTCAGGGACATGAAACGACATGGATCCAGTCAGGATTTCCTTGCCATCCTGGTGAGCAATCACGCGGCGAACCGCAAAGCTCCGGCCATCGCGCACCCGCTGAACCTCGTAATCTATAGGCATATGCTGATTGCCCGGGCGCAGAAAATAGGCATGCATGGAATGGCAGAGGCGACCTTCAACCGTATGGCTGGCAGCCATCAGCGCCTGCCCAAGGACTTGCCCTCCAAACACGTGGGGAAAGCCCAGGTCCTGACTGTCGCCCCGATAATGATCGTCGCCTGTGGGGGTCAGATACAGCAGATCCACCAATTTTTTTGTTACGTCAAGCATGCCTGCTCCTGTTGATTCGTTAGCTCACGAAGGAGTTTCTACCCCAAGCGGGGAGTTTTCGCAACGAAAAGCGCCGTCAGGAGGCAGTGTTTTCAAGAATGAATGGGTGGTACCACTTTGGAAAGCGCCTGCTTTTCCAATGCAAACCGGCCAGTAACCGCAAAGCCCAAAACATCGCCTTTCGCATTTTTGAACAGGGTTTTTACATGGGTGCCATCCTGTTCTGTTTCCCAACTACCCTCAATATCCGAAGGTGGCGGGCAAACCGCTGCCGGACAGCAGGGGGTTTTGATCATCACAGGCATGGTGCCATAGGTCACTTCAGTGGGTTCGCCAGTCAGGGTTTTTGCCAGAGCTCGGGCACACGCCATTAAAGGCAGAACATAGAGCAGCACATGCCCGTCTACCTCTGCGCAATCGCCCAGGGCATAAACATCCTGAGCTGAGGTTTCGAGCACTCTGTTTACCGTGATGCCACGGCCTGTATCGATTCCCGCGGCGCGGGCCAATTGGATGCGGGGCCGCAGGCCCACAGCAGAAATCACAATATCCGCCTGCAGCTTTTCACCATTGGCCAGGAACAGGGTTACGCCTGGTTCTGCCGGTTCAACCCGCTCAACCACCGTTTCCAGATGAAAGCGTACGCCCAGCGATTCCAGTTCTTGCTGCACTGCATTAGCGGCAACTGGCGGCAACAAGCTGGGCATAACAGCATCAGAGGGGGCAATAACTTCCACCTCGTAGCCACCATTGCGCAGATCATTAGCAAACTCACAGCCAATCAGCCAGCGCCCATTATGGCCACTCGGCTTCCCGGCTTCAGCGCCTTACGGAACGCTCGGTAGTCTCCCAGATCGTTGATCGGGAATACCCGCTCTTGGCCATCGCCCGGTATGGTTAAGCGAATGACATCCGCACCCCAGGCAAGCACCAACTTAGAGTAGGATAAGCTGTCGTCGCCAAGCAGTAACCGGCGACCATCCGTATCTATGCCCGTCACGGTGGTATAGGTGAGCAGTTCCAGGTTCAACTGCTCTGCCATGGCTTCCGTAGCCGCTTGGGCCAAGCCTTCAGCATCCTTACCTTTCGTAAAACCGGTAGACAGCATGGGTTTGGAGTAGCTGACACCATCATCAGCCGTCACCATGACAATGCGGATCTCTTTATCCTGCTTTCGAATTTCCCGGGCAAGGGAATAGCCCGCTAAACCAGTACCAACAATAACCATGGGGGTCTGCTCTGTCATAACCGCGCTCCGCTCGGGTTCAGCCGATCTCAATCATTTCAAAATCTTCCTTGCCAACACCACAGTCAGGGCAAACCCAATCCTCGGGCACATCTTCCCATGCGGTACCTGGCTCAATACCGTCCTCCGGCCAGCCTTCCGCTTCATCGTATACCAGGCCGCAAACCACACACTGCCACTTCTTCATAAACAATCTCTCCACCACGTATTTGTGGCCGCAACGTTAATTGTCGAACAACACATCAACAAGTAGTTTTTACGCCAATAAGCCTGAAGGCCTATCAAGCAATTCGTTTGTAAGCGTTTCAGCGCCATGATACCCGGCACATTGGGATTGACCAATGCCAGCAAGGACGTACCTACCCGGCTTTTTCTGCCAATTGTAGGCATTACACCCCCTCCCCTCCGCTGGCGCTCTCCGGTATAATCGCGGGTTTTACGACAGGACCGACCGTTATGACCGATACCGTCGCCGAAATGAATCAGGTTATGGCCGAGGCTGATTGCCTGATTGACGAGCAACAGGTACAGACTGCCATCCAAAACCTGGCCGACGACATAACCGGCCGCCTTAAAGACAGCAACCCTTTACTGTTTTGCGTCATGAACGGCGGACTGATCTTTACCGGCCAGCTTCTGCCCCGGCTCAAGTTCCCGGTACAAGCAGAATACCTTCATGCGACGCGTTACCGGCAAGAAACAACCGGGGGCATTTTGGAGTGGCAACTCCAGCCCAAAACCGACATGAAAGACCGCATTGTGCTTATTGTTGACGACATTCTTGATGAGGGCACCACCCTGTGCGCCATCGCCGATTATTGCCGAGCCCATGGCGCCAAACAGGTTCTGACAGCAGTACTGGTTGATAAACAGCATGACCGCAAGGCTCACCCGGATCTCAAAGCAGATTTCACCGGGCTGAACGTGGAAGATCGCTTCCTGTTTGGTTACGGCATGGATTACAAAGGTTACTGGCGCAATGCGCCCGGGATTTATGCCGTTAAAGGTCTCTGATATCTATACTCAGGCATATAACTCTAACCTGAGCATCCCGCCAACCGACTGGTACCACTCCCTGGCTGCGGCCGGGCTGCGTAATCCGGATGTTCACGGCCCGGCACGCTACTGGCTGCAGGTTGAAGGCTCCTTTACCAGAGCGTTGCAAAACGAATGCGTGAGTTCGTTTCACGTGGAAGTGCAGCGCGAAGGCTTTGCAGCCCCCACCCGTGAAGAGGCCCGGCGCCTAAGAATACCCCCTCGCCAGCAGGCATGGATCCGCGAAGTTCGCCTGTGTGGGGATGGAGAGCCTTGGGTACTCGCACGCACCGTGATTCCACTTGCCTGCCTATCGGGCAAAGGCAGGCGCCTTCTCCACCTTGGCAGCAAACCCCTTGGCGCCTATCTGTTCAGCAGCCGGGGATGGCAGCGGGGCCCACTTGAAACAGGGCTTTGCAGTCAACAAAACCGTGCCACGCCAATCTCCGGCATGCCGGAGATTGCACGTCGCTCGCTGTTCAGCAACAAAGAAAATGCCCTGCTGGTGGGCGAATACCTGCTTCCGGTGCTTTACCGCCAACGCTAACGAGCCCCCAGGAAAACACTCCTGCTTTCATCTCCGCTCACGCACTGGCTATACTCTGCACTTTCGTTTTTTATACGTTCCTTTTTCAGACATTGTTTTCCAACCACCCCAAAACGGATAGACCTATGCTGCCCGATGCCGTGCCAGAACACATACGGAGCCGATTGGCCGATTACGCACAGCTACTGCGCATCAACCGCCCTATTGGCACCTTGCTCTTGCTCTGGCCTACCTACTGGGCGCTCTGGCTTGCCGGTGACGGCAACCCCGGCATTGGCAACATCATCGTTTTCACTCTGGGTGTGTTCTTTATGCGCGCCGCCGGTTGCGCCATCAACGACTTTGCCGACCGGGATTGGGATAAGCACGTAAAACGCACCAAAGATCGCCCGTTGACCAGCGGCCGGGTAAAGGCCTGGGAAGCCGTCGCCCTGTTTGCCGGGCTTTGCATTGTCTCGTTTCTGATGGTGGTATTGTTTACCAACACCCTCACACTCTATCTATCCTTTGGCGGCGCAGTGTTGGCGTTTATCTACCCCTTCACTAAGCGCTACACCCACCTGCCCCAACTGTTCCTCGGCGCCGCCTTCTCTTGGGCCATCCCTATGGCCTGGGCCGCTGAAGCCGGCGAGCTCAGCCAGATTACTTGGCTACTATTCACCGCCAACGTGCTCTGGACGGTGGCTTACGACACACTTTATGCCATGGTTGATCGAGACGATGACCTTAAAGTGGGTATCAAATCCACGGCGATCCTTTTCGGCGATGCAGACCGTGCCATCATTGGTGTATTACAAGCCATGGTGGTACTTACCCTCATCATTGTAGGCCACCGCTGTGAGCTGGGAACCTTCTATTACCTGGGGCTGGTTGCCATGGCCTGCCTGTTTATCTACCAGCAGTACCTGGCCAAAGACCGCGAGCGTGATGCCTGCTTCAAAGCCTTTCTGAACAACAACTGGGCGGGCTTTGCGGTTTTTACCGGCCTGGTTATCGACCTGATTCTTTCCTGATCAAGCCTGTCATATAGTTGTAACACTGGGGCGTTGTAATGAGTCAGCAACATATCGAGGTCTGAAACAGGTTATAGATTATGTCTGGAAAAACCGTCCTGATTGTCGACGACGAACCCGCTATCCGCGAAATGATCGCCGTCGCACTGGAAATGGCCGATTACGAGTGCATGGAAGCCGCCGACGCGCGTGAAGCGCACGCCCTGATTATCGACAGGCAACCGGATATCATTTTGCTGGATTGGATGCTGCCTGGTACCAGCGGCATAGAGCTGGCGAGGCGCTTGAAAAAAGAAGAAACGACCGCAGACATACCCATCATCATGCTTACGGCAAAAGTGGAAGAAGACAATAAAATTCGCGGTCTGGAAGTTGGTGCTGACGATTACATCACCAAACCTTTCAGCCCCAGAGAGCTTGTCGCCCGCTTGAAGGCTGTACTCCGTCGGGCAACGCCTCCAGGCATCGACAGCCCCGTTAACGTGGATGGCCTGGCACTGGACCCATCAAGTCACCGCGTTACGGCAAATGGCTGCTCCCTGAACATAGGGCCTACGGAATATCGCCTGCTGCAGTTTTTCATGACGCATCAGGAAAGGGTGTATTCACGCTCCCAACTGCTGGACCAAGTATGGGGTGGCAACGTTTACGTTGAGGAAAGAACCGTTGATGTGCACATCCGGCGGCTGCGTAAAGCATTGGGGGATCACCACGATTACCTGATTCAAACGGTAAGAGGCGCTGGCTACAGGTTCTCTACCCAGCCAGCCTAGCAGGCCGACAACTACCACTAGGGCAATACAAGGCAGCCTTCCATGCAGCAAACCTGGTCGCGACATCTGCGTTACACGCTCGCCGGTCTTGCAGGCACCACAGTTGCTGGCCTGTACCTGGGGTACCCGGTATACGGGCTGGCAGCCGGGCTGGGAGCTACCTGCTGTGGACGCTCTATCAAACCCGCCGTCTGGTTCAATGGCTTACAGACCCAAATACTGCTGATGAGGCACCACAGAGCCTGGGCATCTGGGGTGTTCTCTTCGAAAAGCTGCATAGATTAAACCTAAACTACCTGCAAACCCGGGACCGGCTGCACGCAAGAATCGACCGCATTCAAGAGTCCACTAACGCGATGTGTGACGGCGTTATCATGACCGACGCAAGCGGCGCCTTGGAGTGGTGGAACGGCTCAGCAGAGCACCTGCTGGGGTTTCGCCGCAGTACGGATCAGGGCCAGTATATTTATAACCTCATCCGTACACCGGCCTTCAAATCCTACTTTGATGCCAAAAACTACCGCGAGCCCCTGGAACTACACTCACCTGCCAAACCCCACATTCATCTACAGGTTCAGATAAGCCTGTTTGGGGAAGACGATCGCCTGATAGTCGCCAAAGATATCTCGCGCCTGCACCAACTGGAGCAGATGCGCCGGGATTTTGTAAGCAACGTCTCCCATGAAATGAGAACCCCGCTGACCGTAATCAGTGGCTACCTGGAAACTCTCGTGGACAACGCCGATGATCTGCCACCCAAATGGCGACGAGCCATCAATACGATGGCAACACAGTCTTTTCGAATGGAAACGCTGATTACCGATCTTATCCTTCTATCCCGAATTGAGACCGGTGAACAGGCGATAAGTGATGCACCAACGGACGTTAACAGTTTGGTTCGGCAAGTCTGCCAGGACGCCCAGGCGCTCAGCGGCAAGAACCAGCATGACATTACCTTTGAGGCCAGCAGCCACCAAAGACTAAACGGTGATGAAAATCAGTTGCGCAGTGCCTTTTCCAATCTGATTTTTAACGCGGTTAAATACACCCCGGCCCAAGGCAAAATCCTCGTCTGCTGGTTCACCAACAGTGATGGCGGCCATCTTTCGGTTAAAGATACAGGCGCTGGTATTGATCAGGTTCATATTCCCCGGCTGACAGAGCGTTTCTACCGTGCAGACCCCAGCCGACATAAAGATACAGGTGGCACCGGCCTGGGCTTGGCCATCGTTAAGCATGTATTAATAAATCACGATGGCAATCTGGAGATACGCAGCCAACTTGGTGAAGGCAGCGAGTTTATCTGTCACTTTCCTGCGGAACGGCTGGTTACGGAGCTTGCAGAATAGGCTATCCAAAAGTTGGGTGCAGGTAGAGCCTAACGCTTGCCAGCCCGAAAGCGCGCGACGAACCGGGACAGATCCTCCATTTTTTTAGGATCCTCATCTACAAACCGAATGGTGACACTCACAAAGTCGGTATCCTTGCGTTTATCCACAGCCTGCAACTGATGTACGTATCCGTTCAGCCGCGCCATCTGTCCCTCGCCTGTTTCTATATCAACCACCGCCTGATCTAAAATGCCCGGAAACTCCTGATCCTGCCTGGCAATCACTCTCACTTCGGTCAGGTTGATGTCTTTAACCACAGACTTCAGGGTGCTGTCCGCAAAGCGGATTGAAGCAAGGCTCATACTGCTCTTGCCCATCGCCGGTTTGGAACCTTCTGAAGACGAAGGGGCAAACGCAACAGGCGCTGGGGCAGGCTGATCTACCACCTGGGATGCTGGTTCCCGCTTTTGCGTCAGCAACGCTGCCGACTCTTTGAACGCATCCGCCTGCCCGGCCATGGATTTGCCACTCTGGCCCATAGCCATGGTCAGCGTATTACCCATCACCTTGATGATTTTTTTACTCAGTCCTTCCGGGCTAAAGGGCTTGCCCAGATACTCGGACACGCCTTCATTCACGGCCTCGATCACATGGCTCTTGTCGCCCCGACTGGTAATCATGATAAAAGGCACTTTCTCGTACTGAGGTTGCTGGCGCATCCATTGCAGCAGTTCAAGGCCAGACATTTCCGGCATTTCCCAATCACACAGAATCAGATCAAAACTCGCCCGGGACATAAGTGACTGCGCCCTGCGACCGTTCTGTGCATCAGTAGTCTCTATCACGGGAAAACGCTGGCGTATCGTGCGCTTAACCAAATCCCTTACAAAACTGGCATCATCAACCACCAGCGCTTTCAGCGTTGCCATGTTCAAAACTCTTATGAGCGTGTGCCCCAACTATAGAACAAAGGCCCGCAGGGGAAACCCGCAAGCTACAAAAAACCACAAACTTCAAACCGGAAAACATACAGCAGCTGCATTACACAGGGAAGCCGAACCAACAGGTTAAAGAACTGTCACCCCCAATGGCTCCGTAAAGTGTTTCACCAACCGAAAAACACGCTACCATGGCCTTTTACCGTCCACACCTTCTTCTATTACCGAGGTTTCCCGTGCTGACCAAGCTTGCAAGGATTCTGCCCAACCGGCGTATGGCGTGCCGTCTATCTGTATCCGCCCTTCTGGCTACCTCCGCCCTGCCTGCAATGGCTAAAGTGGCAGACAGTGAGGCCGTCCTGGAGGCGTCCAATGGCTTTGAAGAATGCAAACTGCAACTTCAGGAAAAAGCCATTGCAGCCGGGGTTAGTGCAAAAACGGCCCAGGAGGTTATGACTGGGGTCAAGCATATAGACCGGGTAATCGAGCTGGACCGCAGGCAACCCGAGTTCACCACCACCTTTGCAGACTACCTGAATCGACGTGTTAACGATGACAGGGTAAACAAGGGCCGCGAGTTGATTGAGGAGCACAGCGAGCTGCTGGCACGGGTTACCGAAGCGACCGGTGTGCCCGCGCCCTATCTCTTGGCGTTCTGGGGGTTGGAAACCAATTTCGGCAGTTATTTCGGGAAAATGTCCGTGCCGGATTCGCTTACAACCCTGGCCTGCGATGCGCGCCGTAGCACCTTCTTTACCGCACAGCTGATCGCTGCATTGCGGATTATTGATGAAGGCGCAATTCCCGTAGAGCAAATGGAAGGATCCTGGGCCGGTGCCATGGGCCACGTGCAGTTCATGCCCACCGTGTTTCTGAAACACGCGGTTGATGCAGATGGCGACGGCCGCCGCGACCTCTGGAACAGCCTGCCAGACGCCCTAATGTCCGCAGGCCGCTTCCTTCAGTCCATGAACTGGGACGGGGATTACCGCTGGGGCCGTGAAGTGTTGCTACCTGAAAACTTTGACTACTCACTGGCCGATGGCCGGCGCCTTGAGCTGAGCAAATGGCGCGAACTGGGTATTACCGACGCGTTTGGCGAGCCCCTTGACCAAGAAGATATCACCGCGGCACTGGTTGTCCCAGCCGGCCATCGTGGGCCTGCCTTTCTGGCTTACCATAACTTCAAAGTGATTATGGGCTGGAACCGTTCTGAGTTCTACGCCATAGCTGTAGGCCACTTGGCTGACCGCATTGCTGGCGCCGGGCTGCTCCAGAACCCGCCACCAGAAGATACCCCGGCGTTGTCCAGAGACACGGTTCTTGAACTTCAGGCCGCGCTCAATGAACGTGGATACGATGCCGGCAAGCCGGACGGCATTACCGGACCCGCAACCCGCTCTGCTATTCGTAAGTATCAGCATGAAGAGGGGCTGATCGCCGATGGTTTTCCAGGGCAGGAATTGCTTGATCGGCTTGGGGTAAGCAACTAATACGATCTGTCAGTTTTCTTTACAACAAAAAAGCAAAACAGTCTTAACTGACTGTAATAAAAGGATATTTTAAGTTGGCACGAAAATAGCTTACTGGTAGCAACTGACGACATAAAATGAATTATGTCATTTCATCACAGAAGCTAGGAGTAGTGCCATGAAGATGTTGGCGAAAGGATCCTTTGGTGCATTGTTGCTAACTGCAGCTATGAGTGTTGCGGCGTTTCCGGTTGATGTGACATCCATCGACGGAATATTCAACAACACCAAAGACGAAAACGGAAACACTGTTACAGGTGAAGGCTCAAGCCTTATTAGCTGGGGCGGCACTAGCTCACAAAGCAGCTATGAATTCAATGGCTCATCACCACTGCCAATTCAAGTGACTGACACTTCTGAGTTTAATTTAGGCACTCTTACTCATACGAACAATCAAGTCACAGGCTCAACGCTTAAATCCACTGATCTTGCCATCACACTGGGCTTCTCAGGGTTTGGCGATACCGGCACACAAGAGGGTATGTTCGAATTTTCACATAGTGAGACACCCGACACGGGCACAAATTGGGAATGTGTTTTTTGGGTATTTTGCTGGGACAAGAAAAACGGGGCAATTGATGACATCGTCGCGCAAACTGGCGCGTCGGTTACAAGCTCTAGCTTTGTCCTCGGCGGCTTCGAGTACACCCTTGAATTGCTAGGCCTGACCACCGATGGTAGCACTGCGGAAAGCACAACACGTGATTATAACCTGCGGGCTAAGCTCAACGCTTCAGCAGTGCCCGTCCCTGAGCCCGGCACTATTGCCCTGCTCGGCCTCGGCCTAGCCGGTCTCGCTATGGCACGTCGCCGCAAAGCCGCTTAATTGGCTGACGTATTAACAGGAACTCCATAGTCCTGTTGTGCACATAGTACAAAACCGACACCCCGCGCTTTCATCAAGCCCGGGGTGTCAGTTTTTTTTTAACACTCATTTTTTCAACATATCCTTCTTCCCGTGATCTGAACTCCCAATCCG
>NZ_MBPP01000007.1 GCF_001858325.1 Marinobacter sp. AC-23 | reverse complement strand
GTCGACATCCGCACCATGACTGGCTGCAGCGATGGATTTATGTCGCTCCCGAAACCCGTTGAAATAAGGCTCAAATATACCGTCTTCCGAACCATTCTGTGGGAGACGGTAGCTGTAAACACAAGACCGTGCTTGAAAGGCGGCATCGGCAGAGCATCGGTTCATAAGAGCCGCCTCGGCGTACATCTCTGTAGGCGAGGGAATATCTATTGGTCTATGTAGAATTTTACCCTCGTCATCAACCTCCTTAAAATGCTGAGAACGGAAGTATGGGGCGTTGCTTCGGGTCCGGACCAAATGTGTCGCTATCTCATTTGCCCAACGGTCTCTGCGGGCACATCGATTATTTAAAAAGTATCGCAGCCCCAAGTACGCAAGCGTATCTCTTCGCCGATACTGGTTGATCGCCCGCAACGCTAGCGTCTGAGCCCTCATTCGGCGCCACCTACTTTCGGCAAATCGAATCGAACAACTGTAAGGTTCGAGCGAATTGCACGGTCTTTCAACGGATGCTTGAACTGGCTAGTTGAAGAAGCAAAGCTTATTTCCTCCGAGCTCCTTCCTTTACCGAAGACGACCTGGAAATTGTCCTTGAACCACTTCGTTAGTTTGCCGAAAAAGCCTGATTCGCTGGTAACATCGTTTTTACCGGGTTCAATCCAAATAGCCGTACTTAGTATTTCATCCGTACTGTGCCGAAAGATTTCCTCAAACTGTGGCTGAGCTTTCTTCCACTTATCGCCGAAATTCAGGAAGCCAGAAAAATTAGCCAAAATGACCATTCTGGCTGCGGCGTATTGGCAATGTAGGGTCATTTTTCTAACTAAGTTTGAAGTCGAGAATTTGTCCAAGGCATCCCACGACACTATGTGGAGTTCAATGCTGATAGCCTGCTCTGCCAAATCTTTTTTGACATTCTGAAGCATTGAGTTCGCGTAACCTCGAGAAAACTGGGAAGCTCTCCAGCCAGAATCACAACTGTCAGTGGATTCCGCGGAATACGTTCTCGCTTGCGAAGCTCCGCAAGAGTTGTCAGTACCGTAAGGATAGCTGCTCCGGCACCAGCAGGGATGTCCGCGATAAATACACGGTTACCAGCAAACGTCTGATAGAAAGCGTCAGAGACATCATCTAGCTTTCCGTTTGGGTCGAGCATTAGCATCGATACCCTTGCTGATGAGCCTGTGAATCGCCACTTCAAATGGTCTTTGGATTCCTTCTCGGTCAGACCACCAATCAACTTCTCTGGCGCAGCTTTTTTGGCCTTTTCTAGGAGCCCATGCTTTGTAAGAAGGCCCCGCCATGAAGCAATCAACATTGGAGGCAAATGAATCATCGAGGATACAGAACACCAAAGTTGTTTCGGTATATCCTGGCGCTCGACAAGTCGTCCTTTACTCTTTGGAAACAATTCCATGTGTACTGCCTTACTACCGGTGTATATGCACAGTAAATATCAAACGGAAACAGGCTGCTTGGAATGCACCGCAATAACATCCCGCACCAAGCTCGGATCAAACACCGTGTCAAAGCACCAAGAGCCAAAGCCCCCCTGCTCGTTCACCGCTTTAACCCAAACATCCATCGCTGCTCGTTTGGCTCGATTCTGCTCTGAATCCTGTCCCTTCACTTCCAATACCAAGGTCTGACCATTCTTTAACCGAATGAGATAATCCGGTATGAAGTTCCGGGAGGAGCCATTCCATAGGTATCGGACCTTGAAACCCAAGTGATCGTTCTTCGCCCATGAATGGACTGATTCATCTTTTTCGCAAACATCCGCTACCAATTTTTCCCAGGTGCTGTCGTAAACAACATGGCTGATCTGAGAACGCTCTGCCTGCCTGCATGGCTTGGTGGTTAGCCAAGGTCGCATCTGAGAAGTCGCACCGATTGGCTGATGCTCATCGAACAAAGCTTCCAGGCGTTCAACATTCTGTTTACTTACAAACCGATTCACGTGGGTGACTACGTTATCCATATTTAGCGCGAACAAAAGTCGGCGGCGAACCGGGTCCTGGTGCCATAGGCTTGGGATATCTAACTTCTCGGACTCCAGGAACTGTTCAACGATACGGATTAACTGTACAGCCAGGTACTGCTTATCCCCTTCAAATCCAGCGCTGCTACTGACAAAAAGCTTTTTGCTGCACGGAAGGTCAGGTGCTGCAACCTGAAGTCCTCTACAGCCTTCTCTAGATCGATTTGAGAGGCTTGTGCAAGATTAGGAATACCGGTCAGGGCAGGCGCGATTTCCGCATTCAGTGGCGTTTGAGCCGGGTCCAGCGTCAGAGGCTCAACCGCCTCCCAATCCATTCTTAACTCTGGTTTGAGAACGGTCTGAACCCGATCAATATTTGGCCAACGGATTTCAAAGTGGTTTCTGCCAGGCTCGACTTCTACCCGGACACTGGGTTTGGGAGGAGGCGGTGTCTCGCCACCCTCGCCCACTTCCTGGAAGATCGAAAGCGGAACACCGAATACATTCACATATTCAGGAATAAACTTGCCGTTCTCATCCATATCGTGTGCTACCCGTCGCAACCCCCGGCCAATAACCTGTTCACATAGAAGCTGGCTGCTAAACGCTCTCAAGCCCATGATGTGAGTTACGTTGGCCGCGTCCCATCCCTCGGACAGCATGGCTACCGAAATCACGTTCTCAAGATTCTGACCGGGTTTTCCTCGCTTGCCGACCGTATCGACCAGAGCTCGGAGCTGCTCTTCTTGCTTCAATGAAAGCAGCTCTTCCTTCTTGTCGGCGGGGAGCATGGATGCATTGATGATTTCCTCCATTCTCACCGCGTAATCTTTATCCTTGGTGAGGCTTTCCCCACGCTCGGCTTTTTCCAGAACTCTCGAATCAACACGCAAGGTAGCCAGCGGATTCTGAGTTCCAGAAATCAGGCAGTCGCCGCTGTTAAAGAAATGCTCGATACGGGACGCAGTTTCCGTCCGGTTGCAGACGGTAAGCAGCACAGGTGGGATTGTGTGACCTTCCGCCTCCCAGCTTTTTGCCGTCTCTTGCCAATCGTAGGCAAGGATCGCATAGGCCTTCTGGACCAGATCCGGTAAGGGGTCGGCGGGCTGGGCTTTTCGGGCAAGATCCTGTTTTACGGACTCGTCCCGGTAAAGATGGTAGAGCTTGCTGGCGTAGGTCTTCGCATCCGGTAGCGCGTCATCCCGAACAACAATTCGAGGTGTCTTGACCAATCCTGCTTCAATGGCATCGTTAAGGCCGAAATCAGAGATGATCCACTCGAACAGCCCTTTCTCTGTGTTTTTCTTACCCGTAGGTGAAAAGGGTGTCGCGGTTACGTCAAAGCATCGGCGAATTCGACGGGTCTTGTGAATACGATCCAGCCCCTCGATCCAACGGGTCGCCTCCTCCAGGTCGATCCCCATTTCCTCCGCTTCTTTCTTGCTGACTTTTACCTCAGCCTTCTGGCGGTATGCGTGGTGGGCTTCATCGTTAATAACCAAGATGTCTTTGTAAGAAGCCAGCTTGCCAAGCACCCGTCGGGTAAACGCCTCGTCACTCTCTTTACCCTTCTTCACGACGGAGCGTACCTGCTCTTTGAGGGGCATCAGGCTGTGCCAGTTTTCGATGACCAAAACCACCTGGTTCAGCTTTTGGCGCATTGCCTCGTTCGGGCACAACACGAATTCATCGTAAACGTTACTCTCGTTGCCAGGGTTGAGCACCTGCAATCGGCTTTTTACCGTAAGACCTGGCGCCACCACAAAAACAGCCTTTGAATAACGTTTATCCTTCGGGTAGGTGACGGCGTTAAGGGTTTGCCACGTAATGATCAAAGCCATCAACGACGTTTTACCGGAGCCTGTCGCCATTTTGTTACAGATGCGCTCCCATGGCCCCCCATCACCTTGCAGAAAAATACCTTGGCGATAATCCTCTGGAGCTTCCAGCCACCAGATCAGAGATTCAATGGCTTCAAGTTGGCAAAAGTAAAACGGAAAAGGTCGTGGGCCACCATTCCAACGTTTTGAGTCAGAATCCCACTCGCCTCTTGAGTACCAGTGGTTGAGTAACTCGCGAGAAACGCTTGTCACCCCTGGCCAGCCAGCTTCGCGCCACGCATCGACACGCTGACGGATTCGGTTAACTGTCTCCAGCTCCTCAACTCGACGCGTATTATTCCGGGAATCATAGAGCTCATAGGCGGCAGGTCTACGGCCACTCACTACACCGGCAACACGCCCATTATCATCCTGTGACCAGAACTGATCTGGCTTATCATAAGGCGAATTGATTACTAGGGAGTTCGGTTTATCAGCCATGCATCCCTCCTCAGTTCAGCCTGATGACTTTTAGTGATTCGATGCCTCGGTCGTCCACTATCTTAACCGCGATGCAGCGATTATCGCCGGGCTCGAATGGAATTGACTTGGTGCCATGGAATTTATCCATGAGATCTTCATTGAGCTCAGCTCGGATATCCTTCTTCAGTCGGTACCATCCGTCTTTCTTGCCTGCCATGGGGAAGAATACCTGGCGGGCGTACAGTGATCGGTTATCGTAATCGGTATCAAGCTGCCACATGGCGATGTTTTTCTTGCCGCCAGATTTCAGCTCTCCTGTCTTGGTATCGAAATAGTCGAATCCGTGCACCTCGACCTGGAGCTTTCCACCCTTCAGCTCATGTACCTCAACGTCGGGCTGCCCCATCAGCCAGAATGACTGATTGCTGGCCCGTCCTTTTTTGAGATCTTCGGTGAGCAAATCCGTGTTCATGTGCACTTTCAGTGCCTGGACACCCTTTATGTTGTCGATATCCTTTGCTGCCTCAGGATCGAAGTTGAAAGCGCAGAAAACGAGCATTTTGGGGAGCGGAAATAGATCACCAGCTTCCCTCATAGCAATCTCAACCTGGCGTTGCTCAAGTGCAGCGTGTTCCGGGCCAAAGCTGACTGCCACACGGTCGCCACTTTCCGCTACGGTGCCAACAGCGTGAATGTAATGAGCACCCGGAAGTGTCTCGAGATCCTGAAGCTTGATTTGCTGCCCGCCTTTTCCGCGAATACCTGCTTTCAATAACTCTTCTTGCCATTGTCCCTGGCGTGAGGTTGCTCCGGAACGGGCGACCGCTACATCGGCCTCCTTAGGCTGCTCAGCCTCATCCAGACCAAGTACCGTGGCGAATGGCACAGCCTCTACAGTGAACGGACCAGTAATGCGAACTTTGTCGCGGCTAACCTCTGGCTGGTCATAAAGCACTTCCTGCCCCGCGTGGTTTGCAATGCTTGCATCCATACGACGTTGCATCGCCATACGTGCCTCATGAAACTTGTCGAACCAATACTCAATGCCAGACAAATCTCGGCTTTGCCCCTGCTGGTTCCGCTCATCAAACAATCTCTCTTCTTCCGGAATCCATTCTTGCGGGAGCTCCAGCGGCACCTCCCATTCAAGTAGGCTATTGTTCGGTAACTCTTCTCCAGTTGGGAGAGTATCTTGATTATCGTTACCTGGCGAAAAGTCAAGCGCGATCCCTTTTCGAGCTCCTTCTAGCACTTCAAACCACGGCAAGCTTTCATCAGCGTCATGGAGTTTAGAGTTCAGACCTTCCAGGGCTTCGACTATATCAGGATGGTACTCATCATAAATATCGGTTATTTCAGGGTTATTGGCTATCGACTTTAAAGTAATTCTGGGAACGGATTTATATATAAATCCACCTTTTAAGCCCTCGTTAGGATATTTCAATTCAAAATAATCAAAGCCAGAGGTCATTAACCTCTGTTTTGCAAGCGTAATCGAAATACGAGAAGTGTCACAGGTAACCCAGCGCCTGCCTAGCTTTTCTGAAACATACGCAGTTGTACCTGATCCGCATGTGGGATCGAAAACTAGATCTCCGGGATCTGTTGTCATTAAAACGCATCTTTCTATTACTTTCTCGTTAGTTTGAACCACATACATTTTTCTAGAACTCGTAAATCCCGCGACTCCTGTATCAGTCCAAACGTTAGTTCGAGGAAATGCACAAAAATCATCAAAATACCGTTTATATCTTATATTGTTACCTGACTCTAGAATTCTCCCAGCCTTGGAAAGGCGATACATCCCCTGTGTAGACGTAGACCAGTACCTTGCATTAGAAGAAAAAATACTTTCTTGAAAACTAATGGGCTCAGATATACTGTAATGGGAGGACGTAAGATCACTAGCTGCAAACGCTTTTCCTTCTTCAAGCTCTTTATCCGAGCACTTTGAGATTCTTGATTTCTTCCCATTATCTGTCTCAATATACGAGTAGCCAGAGCTGCCCGTAGAGCCAAATTCCTTCACCTCATACAGGGCGCGATATTTGGCCTCACTAATATTCTTTGAATACCATACAACATAATCATTAACGACTGGAATCAACCCGCTTCCTTGAGAGCTTGTCGTCACATAAGCTATTTGCGCAACGAAGTTTTTCTCCCCAAAAACTTCATCCAATAATTCCCGGACATGATGTAGATTTTCATCAGAAATCTGAACAAAAATACTTCCAGATTCAGCCAAAAGCTCTCTTGACAATAATAATCTGTCACGCAAATAACTGAGATAAGAATGAACACCTAACTCCCACGTATCTCTAAATGCTTTTATCATCTCGGGCTCTTGTGTAAGATCTTCATCCTTACGATCCGCTACGTCTTTTTTATGAACAAAAGGCTGGAAGTTTGAGCCATACTTAATCCCATAGGGAGGATCGACATAGATCATCTGCACCTGACCAGCCATACTTTCCTTTTGCAGAAGAGAATTCATCACTAACAGAGAATCACCGGCGATCATACGGTTAGCCCAGTCCCGCTCATGCTTATAAAAATCGATAGCATCCCGTAGCGGCAGGTTCTCAAACGGAGCGTGAAATAAGTCTGGCTGCAGAGCTGGTGAGGATTTCCCTTTTGAATCTTTAACCCGCTTCTGAACAGCGGCAAGAATGGTCGCCGGGTCGATACGCTCGTGCACATGTAGCGATACAGTATCCACTTCGAAACTGGTCCGCTCCGCCTTGCCGGTCCAGTTCAGATACGGTGCCTGCATCCGTTTGAGCTCAGCAAGATCATCCCGCTCGCGGTCCAGAAATTCTTTGTCAGCCACCCTCTTTCTTAGGTTGGATACAACCTCCCGAACAGCCTGCTCGTTATCCGCAGCCAAGGCATGGTCCAACCAAGACAGCAGATCATCTTTGGCCTGTTTTGCTTCCACCTCTCTGGCCTGCAGGGCATCTTCAATCAGGTCTTCAACGCGCGATCTAGCTGGGTCAAACTGCAATTCTGGAGAGAGGTGAGGGTCATATTGCCAGGTTGTTTTCTGCTCGACACCGTCGGAGTGAGTATCGACCATCCCCACGTGTGGATTATTCTTTCTCTTTTCGTCGTACCGGTAAGACAGCACCTGATTGTGCTCGCCTCTTTTCTTACCGGGTTGACGATTAGTTTGAGGCCGAGCAGGTTTCTGCTTCTCGCCAAAGGTCAGATCTTCCTGGGACGGAGCTACCTGCGCCTGCAACTCAAATCCAGCAGGAGCTGGCTGCTCAGCGGCGTTTGGCTGGTTAAGATACGTTGCACCTCCACGACCACGCCCCTTGCCGACGACCCCCTCCGTCAACAGGCTCTGTCTAGCTGCATCAAATTCCTCATCAGAGATTTTCAACTGATGCTGAGTACGCAACTGCTCTTTGAGACTGAGGTTTCCGACAGTAGAGCCATCTTTTGGTAACAAAGACAGCAGCAGGGATTTGATCTGCTCGATGTTGGTGCTCATGGGATGCTCGCTACGAATTTAGTGGTTCCGTCCTGCCTCTGGCCCTCGCGAAAGGGCATGGGCTTAACAACCAGCGACTGACGGAGAATGCCGTCATGCTGCCAGCCGGTTTCAGACCGAGTATTGCGGGTAAAAGTAGCAGAAAGAGCCCTCCGTATCAGGTGTTTAACCCATTTAGTCGGGGATCAGCTATTTTAAAAGCTATTCCACCGACCCAACCGAGGGCCTAGCAGGCGAAATTACCCGGTTGAAATAGAACGGAAAGTGAACATTGAGAAAAACCCTAACTCAGCTCCAGCCTTTCTATTTTCGCTATAATAACCTACACGGTCCTGACACTAATGCGCTTGCATTCCTTGTCATTAAGGGGCTAGACTAAATTCACTGTGTTATCGTTATGTCAGGTTAAGTCATGTCTACATCAGAAAAAATAACCCGTCGATTGCGGCACATGAGGCGGGGCGTCCCGTTTTCCATTAGTCAGTTCCATGAGCTGGGCTCCAGTGCGTCTGTGCAAAAAACATTAAGCAGGCTCGCTCAAGAAGGCGTGGTCGAGCGCGTGGCCAAAGGTATGTATGTTCGCCCAAAGCCCCTGGCCAGCATGCCATCTATCAAGATCACGGCTAGTGCAGAACAGATCGCTAAAAAATGGGCACAGCAGCATGGTTACACGCTGGTGAGGCAAGGCGTTGAGTCCGCTTATCGGCTCGGCCTCCAAACACAGGCCCCTGTCAAAACGGTGTTTTGGAGTAACGGTGCCAGCAGAACGTTTTCGATAGGCAATGAAGTCGTCGAGGTGCGGCATGTCGCAGAGTCAAAGCTGCGATGGAAATCACGCCCGGAAGGTGAGTTGCTGCGAAGCTTCACCGTCACCCCAGCCAATTCCGTTAAACTCAGCGAATTGAAAAAGGCACTTTCCAGGCTAAAGCTTTCCGAAGCGGAGAGTCTTATGGCAATCAAAAAGCTCAAAGCGACACATCTCCCTGAAGGATGGCATGTCAAATTAGAGCAGTTTGAAGAGGAAATGATGGCTTGACGGACATTTTCGATCTTTATCGCGATCCAAAAAAGCATGACGAGCTGAAAGCCATCCTGAACCTTGGCACCCAAAAGCATCCCGCTGGTCTGGCCCAGAATTTCCTTGAGAAGGATATCTGGGTGGCGGAGGTCCTTCGCCTACTCTACAACGAGAACCTGCTTGGCACTCACTCAACCGCCTTCAAAGGTGGTACCGCCCTGAGCAAGTGCTGGAGAGCCATTGAACGCTTCTCGGAAGACATCGATCTCTCGATACACTGGAGTGATCTTGCTGGCGAAGCTGATGAAATAGCAGCGTGGGAGCAATCCACTGAAAACAACAGCCAGAAGAAGAAATTTCGTAAGCGGCAGACAAAGCTTCTGACAGAGTGGTCTACCGACCTGATTGATCGCCTCAACGAAAGGCTGGCTCAATATGAAATTGATGGTCTGCGAGCAGAGCTGGAACCTGGCTCAGAGGGGGAGAAGGTCAACGTCCATTTTCCGAGACTAAGCAGCTACGACAGCAATTACCAACTTGACTACATACTGCTGGAATTTGGTGGCCGCAACCGGGGCCGACCAACGGTAAGCCATGAGGTCGGATGCTACCTAGCAGAATTGGAAGAACTTCAAGCTATCGCATTTCCTCAAGCAACGGTTGCCGCATATCACCCAGGGTATGTTCTTTGGGAAAAGCTAACTGCACTGCACCAATTTTCGACTCAGGAAAGAGACCCAGATCCACATCGCCTGGCTAGACACTGGTACGACGTGGACTGTCTCCTTCAACAAGAGGATTTTGCTAACCCTCTTGATGAAACTGTTGCAATGAAAGATGTAGTCGCAATGAAGGGCCAACGGTGGGCACAGAGAGGCGTGAGCTTTGAGGAAGTACTGGACGGCCGGTTGATTCTTGTCCCCGAAGGCGAGCGGCTCAATCAGATTGCAGCCGATCACTCCGATGCAATTGAGGGAAGAATGTTTTTTGGCGTTCCAGATGACTTCGAAACCATCGTTTCAAGGCTGCGAGAATCTCAGGATTGGATAAATACAGGAATCGGGCAAGTTACACACGGCAAATAGAACAAGTCCAAGATTCTTTTAATTATTTGGGGTGCACGTGCTCACTCCTCTCCACGAGCCACATCGCAAAAATAAGTCCTGGAGGCGATTCAAAAGAACCCAGTACAGCAAAACGCGGCGCATCTGAGATCAACCATAGCTCAGAATGTCGTTATCGAGATACGGTAAACACTCAGCCTCAACATCTAAAGGATTAGGCTCGCTATGTATATAAGTGAAGTATGGGTCGAGAATTTTCGTTGCTTAGGAGGCGAGGGAAACCCATTCATGTTGCCCTTAAATCCTGGCTTAACAACTTTAGTGGGTGAAAACGACAGCGGCAAGACAGCTGCAATTGATGCCATTCGTTACGCGCTAGGAACACGCGACCAGGAATGGCTTCGCCTGACCGAATCAGACTTTTATTCTCCTGATGGCGGCAACACTCGAGCAACTCAAATCCGTATTCGACTTCGCTTTGACAACCTATCTAGACGGGAGAGGGCTAGTTTCGTGGAGCATCTATCATACGAGATGGGCGAAACCGAAAAGCCCAACACGGCACTATATTTAAATTGGATTGCTTCTATGCGATCCACCCATTCAAATGCCCGTACATTCTTCCCAACTGAAGTGAGGTCAGGAAAAGATGGCAAAGGGCCGGTTCTAGACGGCTTGGCACGCGAGTTACTCAAAACCACCTATTTGAGACCCCTTCGCGATGCAGAGAAAGCACTGGCTAGTGGTAGGAGCTCACGATTATCGCAGGTTTTGCTCCAAACGCCCGAAATCACAGAATCCGGACAGAGCTTCGAAGAGGTAAACCCTGAAACCTTGAATCCGAAGACCCTGAGCGTTCTCGGCGTTGGCGACTACACCACCTATCTTTTGGAGAACCGAGAAGGCATCGAGAAGACCAAGGATCGACTCAACACAGAGTATTTGAGACCGCTATCATTCCAGAATGACATCCTCAACAGTCGTATTTCTGTAAGCACGCCTGGCAATTCAGATTTTCGTCTGCGTCGGCTACTGGAGAAACTGGAACTATCTCTGACTGAACAAATGGACTCGAACTTCGGGGACAAAAGAGGTCTTGGCTCCCATAATCTACTGTTTATGGCCTGTGAGCTGCTTTTACTTGGATCTGACGCCGAAGGCTACCGTTATTGCTGATAGAAGAGCCTGAAGCACATATACACCCACAGCGCCAACTCAGACTGATGCAATTCTTACAAAATCACCTCCAAACCAGCCAACAGGGCGATCACCCGATTCAGGCATTAGTCTCTACGCATAGCCCCCAACTCGCCTCCCAGATAAGGTTGGAAAATCTAGTGATGATTCAAGGCGGCGAAGCTTTTTCAATGGCACCAAATAGAACTAAGCTGGCGGAATCAGATTATCGCTTCCTGCAACGTTTCTTGGACATTACCAAGGCAAACCTCTTCTTCGCTCGAGGGCTCATGATAGTTGAGGGTGATGCGGAGAATATTCTCTTACCCACATTAGCAAAACTCTTGGGCCGAGACTTTGGCGCTCATGGGGTCTCAATAGTGAATGTTGGAGGGGTAGGTTTACGGCGTTATGCCAAAATTTTTATGCGAAGCGAAGATGAGATCGATAGCTATATAAACGTCCCAGTAGCTTGCCTCACTGATCTTGATGTCATGCCAGACTGCGCCCCTGAAATTACCGGGAAGGTTAAACCCGGTGAGGATTGGCCCAAGGGTCGACGTTGGAAAGCGGTCAAAGATTTCACCCCGCCACAACTCCTCCAAAGGCGGGCTGAAATAGAACAAAAAGCTCACGGCCAGAACGTCCGGACGTTTGTTTCGGATAGTTGGACGCTAGAGTACGACCTTGCGCTCTCTGGGCTCACAAAAGAAGTATGGATAGCTTCGAATCTCGCTCAGGAGGATGAAAACATTAGCGTTGGCAAAGCGCAGTTTGATGATGTTGAATGTAACGCCAATGAGAGCTTCAAAGCACTTCAGCGTGAACACACTGATCCTGAGGTTCTGGCCAGCCATATATACGCCCAGTTTACTACTGGGACGAAAGCCTCGAAAGCTATCACCGCTCAGTACCTTGCCGAGCTATTAGAGAAGAAATATGGGAATAACGAGGGAGGGAGTGCGGAGCTTTCAGAACAGCTACCGCAATACATTGTTGATGCAATTAAGTATGTGACTTCACCTATTAGGCACGGTGCTGAAGTCGACAAAGGGTAGCCCAAGGTAAAAAAGGAAGCGACATAGAATGTTCGATCTCCCGACTATTACTGATGAAGATATTGCTTGGGCTTGTCGGGTGATGAAACTCCCGAAAAGTGCTTTTTATGGTGATGGAAACGATGAGCGTGCCAGCATCCTGAAAAGCAATGAAACACTTGACATTGAGGCCTGCCCCGGTAGTGGTAAAACGACGCTTTTGGTAGCTAAACTAGCCATTCTTGCCCGCCATTGGAAAGACCGGCAGCGGGGAATTTGTGTTCTCTCCCATACAAATGTCGCGCGTGCTGAAATTGAAGAACGGCTTAAAACCAGCGAAGAAGGGGAAAAGCTCCTACGCTACCCCCACTTTATTGGCACCATTCATGGGTTCGTAAATGAATATCTTGCGCTGCCCTATATGCGCTCTCAAGGTATACCCATAGAGGTCATCGATAGTGAGTTTGCCCAGGAAAGACGTTGGCGTGATCTGCCACATGGAATTCGGTCCGCCCTTGAGAAAAATCATCTATCAAAAACTAACTTGAAATATGTAAACACTTCTTGTGAACCAGGACGCCTTTCATGGGGCAAAGGGGGAACACTTGGTTCTCATACTTCAACATACAAGGCCATCCATGAAGTCTGCGTCAATTCCTGTTTGAAAGGCATACATTGTTACGAAGAACCATTCGTCTGGGCGGAGGAATGTCTTGAACAAGTAGATAACATTAGCGAAGACCTTCGATATCGTTTCCCAATGCTATTCATGGATGAGGTGCAAGATACAACAGAACAACAATCAAAGGTGCTCAATAATGTTTTTATGGAAGGGACAGACCCCGTTATTCGCCAGCGTTTTGGAGATGTGAATCAGGGAATCTTTGGCTCCACCACCGACAATACTGCTACCACCGATCCTTTCCCAGATGAACTAATAAGGTGTGATATTCAAAATAGCTTTCGGTTCCATCAAGGAATCGCTGATCTAGCTGGTCCTTTCGGAGTTCTTCCTCAAAATTTGATAGGCGTAGCAAATACTGACAATACTCACCAACCACCCACCTGTAAAAACGTGGTTTTTCTATTTGATTCAGATTCCATCGACCAGGTCATACCAGCGTTTGGGGAGCACCTGAGACGGGAGCTATCTGATGAAGAAGTGAGTACGGGAAAATTTGTGGCTGTGGGCGGAGTTCACAAACTAAGCAACGACGAGAAAAAATATACAGTTTGCCACTATTGGCCTGCGTATAGTCCCACCAATGCTAACCACAACGCACTGTCACGAAACTTTGTAACCCATTTGAGTAGCGGTAAAGACAAGTCTGCCCAAGAGAGCCATTCTCACCCCGCTATCCAAGCATTTGGTGCAGCCATATTACGGGGAGTCGCTCTAACAGACCCATCGAAGAGAAGTAGTGCAACGAGAAGCGCTCATCGTGACGTGATCAGATTACTTTCACCATTCGAACAGGCGGAGCTCGATTACAAGGAGTTGGCGCACGAGGTATGCCTAGAGACCGATGAACTAACAGAGGATCGCTGGAACCTCGATTACCGACCGAGGATTGAAAGAATTATCTGCGAGGTCTGCGAAACAATGCGGCTGGGGAAAGCCACTCAAAACTACCTGGATTGGCCTCAAGCTAAACCTGTTACCGACCAAATTTCATCTTCGAATGCTAAACATAATACGATCTACTTCCAAGATAACGGGCTCAAGATCAAGGTCGGATCAATTCATTCCGTCAAAGGCGAGACACATACTGCTACCTTGGTTCTCGACACCTTCTATCATGGATCTCATTTTAAGGCACTCAAACCCTGGCTATTAGGAAAAAAGAACGGGGGAAGCAATATAAAACCTAGAGACACTCAGCGTCTTAAATTGCACTATGTGGCGATGACTCGGCCGTCGAAAATTCTTTGTATCGCTATTCGTATGGACGAATTCAAAAGCAAGGAAGTTGACCTGCTCAAATCCCAGGGCTGGTGTGTAGCGCGTGTAAGAAAGCGTGGCACGGAGCTGTTATAAACAGCCTGAATAGATTGATTCAGGGTGACTTCGTCGGTTTTGGCTTATTGTTTCGCTCCAATTTTCCCTGCAATTCGCTCTCTGTTTTTATAGTGGAGGGAGAAAGTGCTGTTCGAGCACCTTTTTGAGAGGCGGATCATTAACAGCCTCGACTGCGTCCCTCAGCTCGGCAGGACCAACGACAACAAGTTCGTATTTGGCAGCATTGGCGATACGTGTCTTTTTTATCCGTTCTAAAGCAGCACTTGACAGAGTTCCGCTCGTCCATAGCTCAAATTTCGGCTTTGGCCCTTTCCAGCCTTGCTTTAACAAGTACTGTCTCACCCTAGTTATCCGGTTCGTGAGCCACAGGCCGACTTCTTCGTCGTCGACTAGGGTACCAGGTGCCATACCCTTACACTCAATCAGCCGGGCAATGATTCCCTCTTTCAGCGCCCACACGTCTACTTCTGCCGTACCATCTTCTCCTGTGCAGATCTTGTTTAGCTCTATTTGCGCGGGCGACGTTTTACGTATGATCTCCGCGACTAACAACTCAAAAAAAGCACCACGCATATTCCCCGCTGCACCTTCGAGTTTGTCGAGTCTGTTGAAAAGCTCGTCGAATTTGATAGGGTCTAATGAACCTCTGGCTGCACTCGTAAGGGTCCCGATGAGATCACGGAAAGCCTCCGCAATGTCCTTGCCGAATAACGATTCAGGCGTAGCCGGCACCACGCCAGCTGAACGAAGCGCCTTGAAAGCCTCGATCTCATAGCTTTGCGCAACGAAGATATACATCGCGCGCCCAACGTTCTTCAGGGCTTGCAGTGATTTGACCTTGTAAAGGAATGGCTCCACATGCCGAGCACGAACGTTTTCGTTTAACAAAACATCGCAAACCACTAAGCCCGGCTTCACTTTGTTTTTCCCCCAAGTTACCAGGCCCGCGATATAACTCGGCGCGGTCAGGTCCCATGTGAAGGTCCCTACCTTGGGTGCCGAAAACTCCGTACCTGTGCGCATCTTAATGCTGTTGTAACTACCGAAGGCCAGCCGCCTCAACCATTCCTTGATGCTGTCGAGAAGTATGCCTTCGGCAATAAGCCTAGATCGAGTTGTGGCCACCAAATCCTCCTCACCGGAATTTAGTGCCTCAAATGTGGGCTTGGCCATCACGCACTGGCCGAGTCCAGGCAGTGTTAAAGTAGCAAGCACGTTTGCCGAGACCAGACGCGCCAGGACAGTATCCGCTGAAATGTGCTTTTTCTGTGCAATCGGCGCGCCGCAGGCAATCCTGAAGTGCTCAAGCGGAACTATCTCTCTGGCATCTACTGCACCCAGCGCCCGAGCGTAGGCCCCTTTGGTGGCATAAATCGCTTTGTAGAGGCTTTCCCAATACCACGGAGAGGCATAGTCAGATTGAAGGTAAAGGAACCGAGCCTTTCGTTGGAACGGTAGGTGTCCAAGGCGTTTGACCTCTGCAGGCGCTCTGCTCACTCGTTGACGGGCCGCTGTAGGCGTTAGGCCGAAATTCTTGACCAAGTAATCTGTCAGATCTGTGCTCAGACAAGGACCGAGCAGCTTTAGTGCATTTACTACCATGCGCCACCCTCATCATGTCACAGAGCGCTATTTATAAACCTCCACTACGTGTGCGGGATGTACTTTTTCTTACACTCAGGAACTACTTTTAATTTCAACTAGTTACGAACTTAAATTCAGCTTTTCAGCCCCACAATGTCACAGTGGCTTGTCAGAACCAATGATAGCGGGTGTGATTTTCAACATTTTCAGACTTCACCGATTCGTACCCACTCAACTGGGAAGAGTGTAGCTGCGTTGATACCGACTCGTTGTGAATTGAACCAGAATTTTAGTCGTGTTTCAGGTACGAAGAGACATCTTTTACTTTCACCATTTCTTGATCAATATGCTCCTGGCGACAACCTTTGGATTTCAGCCAGTCCTCAATACCTGAAAGGTAATCTGCAAATCCAACTCCCTCCTTACTCGCAGCTTCAAGTAGTTCAGCTGCTCTCTCCGCTTCAATTGCATGACTGGCAAACTTTGCATCAGCTACGCCGAAAGCACCCGAGATCTTATCTTTCCAGCCCATTTATCCTCCGATTTTGAGTTGGTCACAATACCTAAGCATTCAATGGCCGTGCGCAGCATGACCTGTAAACGCTTAGGTATTGAACTAAACCGAATTCTGCCATGCCATGATAACGGGGGCTTATATAATCCCAAATATCACGTATAGGCATGCGTAGAACTGGACCATATATATCAGCAGCTTAGACTACCACTTGATTCCTTGCCAAGTAATCTTCTGAATTCTTTGTTGACCCGCTTGCGCCTAAGAATGATCAACCTTATCTGATTTGCCCCCGTACCAACCCCTACAAAAAAAATAAACGCACACCGGCCCAGACGAGTGGCCCGCGTAGGACCACCCGTCAAATTCTATCCAGAAGCCGACCTAGTGGAACTCAGGTCTTTCCTCAGTTTTGACACGATAGAGGAATTATCCGGCGGACTCTCGCCTGCCGTAGCAGGATAGAACTCCTCAATCACCTGAGTCATTTCATCCTCATCGTACTCTAACAACGCATTACCAAATCCTTTCGCAGCTGCCGTATCGAGCGCAGCCTGATCAACGCCCTCCTCTTTCACCTGCTGGGATTTCTCCCGTGCCTGAGCAACAGCCTGCTGCAAAGACACCCCATCTTTGATCACCAGATCCACATAGTAGATTGGCGTGCGATGGCTCTGTGTCGTGCTCTTACCTCGCAGCTTCAATTCCAACGGCATGTAGGCCAATAGACCACCGGAGACCGCTTGGTAGTAGCTCAGCCTGGCCGCAAGGGTCCGGATGCTGTTATAGCCAGTGGTGCGAAAGATGAACGTACCCAGATCGTCATCGTCACCGATCTTCACGTTCAATCGGCCATAGGGCTTGCACAGGCCACCTTTGCCGAACTCACACAGCGCTGGACTCGGGCATGGCAAAGACTGCACGCCTGATTGCGTCAGGCGCTTGCAGGTGTCGCCGTTACCTACACACAAGGGCCGTCCGCTTTTACGGTCGAACATGGTGTATTCCGCCCGTAGGTTGAGATCCGCTTCGTTGAATAGCATGCGTACCGGGATGGTTCGCAGTTTGCTATTTGGAGCATCCTTTCTGAGCTCTTCATCGAGGGGGTGTAGAATCCACCCACCTTCTCCTGGATTTGGGAGGTGATGGTGAACTGGTTGTCTTTCTGTGGCAGCCGGATGCCGTTTTTCTCAACAACCCGACCAATGCTGATACGCCCCAATACCGGAGGCGTGATGGCTAAACCTTTAATCATAAAAACTCTCCTGAGAAAAAGGACCACGGGGCACTCGTCACACCCGCGTGGCCAATGGGGTATTCATGCTTGGATAAGGAATCGCCGGCTTCCCGGCTTGGTGAGTGGGTACTGATCTAGTAGGTCTGGCTGATCCGTCAGTAGCTGCTTCACATTGAGCCCAATGGAATCCTTGCTCCGCTTCCAGCTCACACTGCCACTCGGGAAGGTTGCCTTTGAGCTTCGCCCATCTGGCTCTCGATTCGCTGTTTCAGGTGAGATTCGGTGGATTTGAGGCTTTCCATTTCCGAGCGGATGGCCAGCAGCTCGTCGAACGCATCGGACAGCTCCTTGCTTTGGCTGAAGTCCAGGGTCTCCCCTCTGTCCACCGGGTAAAGGTGGCGCAAGGCACGATCGGCAGAATCAGTGCCGTCAGCCGGTGGTGGCGTGTCCGTTTCCACGTAATCCCAGAACTGCCGTTCCAGCACCATCAGTGCCTCGATGAGTTCCTCATTCCGTTCAATCCGGTAAATTTTCAACGCCTGACCACACAGCAGAACGCACACGTCAGCCGCCTGTTTGCCAGTAACCGCCAGCTGGTGCTGAACCTGGCACTGGATATAGTCCGGCACACCGTCTTTCCATAGGCGTGAACCAAACTCACCTGCCGTTTTGCATTCCAGGATCTGCACTTCTTCATCGGCTACCACGGAGTAATCGAGGTTCGCCAACATCCAATGCTTGTCCGGATCAGGATGCTGCAACACAGCATTTACCCGGCGCACTTTTCGGCCCGTCTGTTGGCTGTACTGCTCAGCTACGATGGGTTCCAGGATATGGCCCCAGTAGACCGGTGAGCTGGGATCGTCGGAGTCCGGTTTAGGCAGGCCAGCGTCCCGCTCAGTTTTGACCATCCAAAGTTCAAGTTGAGATTGATAGGGGTTTATGCCAACCGATGCAGCGGCATCACTGCTGCCAATGCCTTGCTTACGTACCTTCAGCCATTCATCCCGACTGAGGCCCTTAGTGGAAACCAGCCGCAACGCTGGTCGCTGTTTTTCGATTGCCTTTGCATTCATGCCCATGGTGTTTCCTCCAGACATAAAAAAGCCCACCAGAGCAACAGGCTCCGGTGGGCTTTATGAGGGTTTTGATTTACGGGAAGTGGTTAAGCCACGAGAGACATGGCTTGTTCCAACGCTCGGTTCTTGATGGCCGCGCCGGTTCCGAACCAGGCGGAATCCAGCCGGTGGTCAACGGTTTTGGCCCGGCGTTGGTGATCGATGAATTCAGTCACAGCATTCACCAAACCGTAGGCAGTACCTTCGGATGAAGCCAGCGTGGCGCCCATGCCATCGCCTTCATACAGCCCGAGGCTTTGGCCATGGACCGCTCGTTGGTTTTGCCGACGCCATTACCGGAATCATCGGTGAACACCTTGAGGAAGTAGTTCCTGGCCTCAGTGGTTTTCACCTTCCGCTCGCTCAGAGTCTTCAAGCGATACATGAAGTCGTCCCAGGCCGAGACGGATATGCCAAGCTGCTTCTTCACCAGGTTCGCATCGAATGCGGTGTTGTGCTTCACCTTGACTGCGTTGGCCGCGGCCCCCTTCAGGGCAACGGCAAGGGTGTTGTTGCACACCACGCGAATGCTGGTGAACTGCGCAGTCGTCGCCAAGGTCCCGTCACAAGAAGTTGCCAGAAGCACATAGGCATTGGTTTGATCATTGCCTTTGAGCATTCCAGACTGACCGGTGCGAGCCAGCGCCCACATTTTCCGGCCACCTTTCAGCACGCCCGCTGTTTCCAGCTCAAAACCCGAAACCTCGGTCAGATCCCGATAGAACTCCAGAATTTCTTCGGGCTGGACCACTTTGAAACGGTTACCAACAACAGACAACGGAGCTTTGGTGTCTGACCGGTACAGCACCTTGCTATCCGGGTAAGACAGGATCTCCCCGAGGGTGCCACCGGCATTGGTGACGTAGCGAACGGGGCTTTCCTCGATCTGCCAATCCAGACCGGCTTGCTTGGCCCAGACTTCCAGGGGCTGATTTGAGGTCAGTTCGTTCCCCAGGCCATGCCACGGGGTTTGACCAACGTACGCCATTTGCTCGATGAGATGAGCCATGGTTGTTCTCCTTTGAAATGCGCGAGGGGAATTAACGGATGTCGTCTGGGGAGTCAGGATCGACACTGAAGGAATAGCCGCAATCAAGGCAGCGGTAGTTGTCGAGCACACGCTCATCCAGGACATCGCCCAGAATCACGCCAGCGGAAGCGCCAGTAGCGCCACCAAGTAGCGCTCCGATGATCGCTCCTCCGATTCCGCCCACCGTTGCGCCTACGGGACCGGCAGCGATCCCCAGGGTTGCACCTGCTCGAGCACCGGCTGTCGCAGCAGCAAACCCGCCATAGGCACCTGCAGACGCACCGACCACGCCAGCGGTTTTTTTGCCGTAGTTGTTCTTGCCGATCCGAACGGACAGGCAGTTTGGGCATTTTTCAGACATTGGAAATCACCTCTGTGAAATGGGAGGAAGGGCACAGTCAGTGCCCTGGTTCACAGAGGTGATATAGATTTGAGAATATTTAGGATAGGCTTTGATAACATGGGGTTAGAAGGGCAGTCATATTGAACTCGCTTGAACTACCCCCTGAATTACAAACAAAAGAACTGCCAACAGGCTTTTGCGAACAGGACAGAGAAAACTATGCGGTCAGTAAGTCGTCAAACAGTAGCATGCCCGGAAATTCTAACTGGCCCGGAATCGAGACAGTCTCAGTCCAAGTTGGTTGAGTATTTTATGCTGCCCCAGAGTGATCGACGGCAGCTCCGTCCGCCTATTAATCGTGAAATCCTATTTCATGAAACCGTAAGAGACTCTTTACGACGTTTGTTTTCAGGAAAATGCGCATTCTGCGAATCACCCATAGCAGGAGGCTTCGAGATAGAAATTGAGCATTTTAGGCCATTAAGCAACGCTCAAAATCTTAGTCAAAAAAAACAGAGTTCTGATCATTACGGCTGGTTCGCCTACGAGTGGAGAAACTTGTTCCCAGCGTGTGCTAGGTGTAACCGCACCAAACGCTCATTTTTCCCAGTTCGTGGCCCAAAGGCAAATATTCTTTCGGCTTGGGATGATGCGGAAAGAGATGAAAAGACTCTCTTGCTAAACCCCTGTAACGATAAGCCCTATAAGCACCTAGCGTTTGCCTGGGATGGAAGCGTTTTTGGCAAAACTGAAATCGGAAAATGTACCATTGAAACGCTGGGCTTAAACCGACCAGATTTGATATCAGCTCGATCAGAACATTTCAGCGCCATGAGGCGATTGGCATCAGAAATTTACCAGCGCAACTCTCACCCCTACAGTGAGAGTATTTTTAGCCCTTTAGAAAACTATTTGAAAGATGACTCTCCGTTTTCGGGCTGCTGCTTGATATTGCTATATCATGCAATTTGCGAAACAACCAAGTCTGAAGGCCTTACGCCACCATCATTCGAGAGGTTTGCTAAACGTTTCCCTCAGTTCTTTAAAAATATGGATTCGGAGAACTGGTTAACAATAGCCCCCAATGCTAGTAAAGGAAAAGCTGATCAGGTAATCGAGCTTCGCCCAATTGAACAACGCTCTCGCTCCGCAGCGTCTTACAGACATTCAAATTCAGCTCAAATAACCAGAATAGAAATTGAGAATTTCAAAGGCATCTCCAAACTTCACATAGACCTCCCTGAATCGACCCCGTCTTCTGGCTTCGCACCCTGCACCATGCTGATAGGTGAGAACGCGACGGGCAAAAGCTCTGTTTTGCAAGCCGTAGCTCTTTGTCTTATGGACGAGCAACTCAGAAAGAAGCTCAAGCTTAAGCCACAGCAATATTTGCCTCGTGAAAGACAAGGGTGGAAATATAAAGGCCTCAAAGAGGCTCGAGTTACTATTCATTTTGACTCAACTCCGCCGGCAGAACTTGTAATCAAGCCTACAGACACTGACTTTTCTACGAGCCGCGAGCACGTTCCAACTAAGCAAATATTCGGATTTGGAGCAAACAGACAGTTCGGAAATGCCAGCCGTCAAACGCTGAAAAAAGACAATATCTATTCACTTTTCGACACTACTAAATTGCTTTCACCACCCACCGAATGGCTCAAAGGGGTCGATGATCAGACCTTTTTTTCTGTTGCTCGAGCCATCAGAGAAGTTCTAGCTTTACCAAGAGAAGATACGATAATCAGAAATGATGAAGGCCAAATTTTCGTTAAAGCTCATGGGATAGAAACACCGATAGAGAACCTTAGTGATGGATATCGATCACTATTTTGCATGATCATCAACATAATGCGGGAGCTCATTAGCTACTGGGGAAATTTAGAAAATGCTTCCGGTGTAGCGCTCATTGATGAAATAGAAATTCACATGCACCCTCGATGGAAAATGAGAGTGGTGGCCGCTTTGCGCCGTGCAATGCCCAGAATGCAAATCATCGCAACCACCCATGACCCACTTTGTTTACGAGGATTAGAGGCAGGTGAAGTCCAAGTCCTTTATAGGGACTCAAAGGAGCAAATCCAAACCTTCGAGGACTTGCCAAATGTCAAGCTTCTAAGAGCAGAACAATTACTCACGTCTGAATATTTTGGCTTGAATAGCACCTCTGACCCGGATCTCGATTTAACAATTAAAAACCTCGCTTACGATCACCAAAAAAAGGGCTTTGAAGGCACGACTGAGAGCTTCATAGATCAGCTAGGGGAAGGCTATCTACCCCTGATTACAGACTCTCCAGAAAAGCAGGTAATTAGCGAGGCTATTCGTCGATACATGATGGAACGAGAAGATGCAAACCCGGTTCAACTAAAAAATGCAAAGGAATACGCAGTAACAAAGGTTCTGGAAGCCCTTAAAAAGGTAGGTAATTAGAAAAATGAAGTTCATAAATAGAAGCTCCGTTCCCGAGCCCGACTCATTAGATCTAAGTAATCCTAAATCAAATGCTTCGAAAGAGCTTCGGGCAGCAAGAGCGTTTTTGAGGACTACATCGAAAAAGAATTTTAAGTTTAGCGCCTACAAAAAGGGAATTGATGTATCAAACTCTCTTAACTCTCTATTTCAGGGAATATGTGCATATTGTGAATCTAATTTCGAGTCAACATCTCCAGGCGACGTAGAACACTATCGTCCCAAATCGAAAGTGAAAGAAGAGAAAACCCATCCTGGTTACTGGTGGATCGCAGCGGATTGGAAAAATCTACTGATGAGTTGCACGGACTGCAACAGAGGACGCTACCACAATTATTATGATGCAACCAAAGCCGAGTGTTTCCTATCAGAAAAGAAGCAAATACAGGGCAAAGAATGCTCTTTTCCAGTTCTTGGTCCGAGTTATGCCATGCATGAAGGCGAAGACCTCGAGCAGGAAGATCCGCTTTTGATTGATCCAACGAAAAGAAACCCAGAAGATCACTTAGAATGGAAAATCATTAATAAGCTTCCTTTGCTAACACCTATCACATGCGGGGATCAACCTGACCCTCATGGGAAGGCTACGATAGAAATACTAGGTCTTAATCGCAGAGGTCTAGTAGAGCATCGCCTTTCTACTCTCGAAGCTGCCCAAATTTCTTTGTCTTTCATTCAAGACGACTTTATAGAGATAGCTCAATCTACAGACGAAAACGAGATAAGAAAAAGCCTGCACAAAGCCATGTCCGGGTTCGGCAAGATCTATCGCCTTGCAGAAACTAACAAGCCTTATGCGTCTATGATCAAAAGCTACCTTGACATGGAAAAAGAGAAGCTAATACAAAATTACTCAGAATTACTCTCAAAACTACAAGCCGAGAGCGTCACAGCAGAAAACGATGGGCAATCATGAGAAGCATGCTTATTAGTCATAAAGACAACTAAATATTGCTTTCTTTATTTTCAGAGACAACACCAATTTCAAGTGCGTCACTCTGATCCGTCAAGCTCAGCTGGCTACGACACTGAATTAAAGTTTAACTTCAGCAATTACCTCCTTGGCATCACCAAATGAGGGTAACTATGCGGGTAATTAAGCTCTGTGATATTATTTTTATACTTTAAAACAATAATTTAAAAGATTTATTAGCGTGACGCCGTCTCCACCAACCAAGAGAAAAGCCCCGCTAGCCGGGGCTTTTTTTATGCACCCGGAAATAGGGACATCTGAAATGTCCACAAAGCAACCACAAAGAAAGATCTCGAAGGAAGGCCTTTGGAAAAAAATGGATGCGAACACTACGCTGCTCGAATCCTCGGCTTTCAGATGGACGGTTCGCGTTTTTGGCTATTCAGCGCTGCTCTACGCAGCGGTAGTGATATTAAACTACGATTCCGGAGACCTTGAACCACTCTCTCCTGCGCACCTACACTCAGTAGTGGCCAATCTTAAAAACCCTGCTTTAATCGCGGGGATCTCACTACCGATACTAGGACTCATAGCAAGTCACTTGCGGTCTTTACAGACGAAGAAGCAGATAGAAACTCAACAGGACCAAAACGTTTTTTCTAACTATCTAGCCCATCGAGATCAATTCAATAAATTCATGGACGAAGAAAATCCGCTGACCAACGTATCCAGCATCTCCAAATGGGAGATGTATGGCAGGCTTTTCTCCACGTCGGAAAAAGGCAACTTCAAAGTCAGCTCAACCTTGGTCAGATTCTTCGAAACTTTACCTAAGCGACTGGACATATTGAGGAAAAAAATAGAATCAACAACTTACAACGAACAAACGAATTGGATCGAAGTAGAGGACCTATTCGACGACCTTGAATGGGATTTTCGGGACTATACCCAAGCAGTTTTCTCCGACGATTTAGACAGAGAGCTTTTTCTCTCAAAGCTAGAAAAGCGTATAGACAAGCACATTGTTTGCGTCAACTCCCTCCACGAATGCTCTAACTTCCATAGCGCTCAACTGGAAGAGAACAGCCTTTGGGCAATTCAAGAAAAATATGTACAGTGCAAATCAGTGTTGCGACCAAAATCATTAAAAGAGCGCCTTTTCCATGCAATAAAAACCGCAGCTATCCCAAAGGAGATTTTTGTGAGCACAGACGGCGAAAGAGAGAGTGAGCTAAAGGGGAAGCTTTTATACGAGAACCTATGTATGGGAGGCGACGACCATAAAATCGTAATTACCAAAGAGATTTCAGAAGTAATAGATGGCAACTTCACCGAGGAAGAAAAAAAGGCAGTAAGAAGAGTTCTGCCACCTGCAGTAAACATTTATTTGCATGCATCTAAAAGCTAGGCGTCAAATGATCAGGGGCAAGGTGAGAGGTTATCCCTCCGATAAAGAGCGGTGGTGCATTCAATTCGTTGTGACAACGGACCAGAATACGTCAGCGGCAAGTTGCTAGCCTGGGCAGAAAACCACGGCATTCACCTAGCCTTTATACAACCTGGCAAGCCACAACAGAATGCTTATGTCGAACGCTACAACCGCACAGTCCGATATGACTGGCTGGCTCAGCACTTGTTCGAGAGTACAGAAGAAGTCCAGAACTACGCCACCCGCTGGCTCTGGCATTACAATAACGAACGGCCCAATATGGGGCTCGGAGGGATTACCCCTCAACAGAAACTAGCCATGGTGGCCTGAGGTCTACTTCAGAACTCCGCTAAAAATGGGGGATTACCCAAGCAAGGGGGATGAGCATAGAGAGTTATTGACCCAAAAGGCATATACGCGAGTAGTCCAGGCTGATCTCCCTGCGCTCTCCCCTCAACCGATTGACATAATGTGCCTTTCCTCCTGCACGGAGCAAAGAGTCGTAGTGATCAATGCGATCTCGCACTCGATCACAATATAGCTCGTGTTCTCGTTTTTCTTTAGCCTCACGTCTCTCTTGCCTTTCCCGTTCTTCGAGCTGGGGCGGTTCCTGATAGGTCGACTTTGCCGTTTGGGAACTTACCAACGCAACTACGTTGCTACTGTCTCGACCTGAAAGCCGTTCATAGCGCTTACAGGCAGAATTGCGATGTGCCCTACTCTGCGAAGCCCCATCTTTCTTGTACTCAGCACTCCAGAATCGGCACAAATTCAGGCTTGAATTTATAGCGGATTGATTCTTGCGTACAGGACTGGACGTACTAGCTCCCCTGGACGAAGAACTAGACACCTGTGGCTGAATCGATCGACGCGACTCCACCTTCATCGGTTTCATATCTGAGGTTCGGGGCTGTACAAGCGGGCTTGAGGGGTTACCTCCAATCTCAGGATCATGTGCCGAAGCAGCGAGGCTAAAATAAACGGTGTGAAGTCCAAGTTCGTACAGGAGCTCCTGGCCGTGGTCAGACCTAAGATAAACATATGCCCCAGTGAGCACGGCAATAGTGAGAATATTCGCTACTAGCACTGCAAGAACGGTCCCTGTAAATCTCAAAGCCAACTCCTTAACCCCTAAAAACCAGTAATTGAATAGTTCGTATACTACTCAAACGAAGTCCATCTTGGCAGACGTATTCCGTTACGAACGGTGTCAACAATGTGTTCACGGGTGTGGGGCAGGGTAATGATGGTAAACGATGGAACAATATCGCCCTAGAAGTCCGAGAGCTCGTAGTGACTAGAAAGGGTGATAGCGCTATTAACAGGGTGGATTTTGTAGCATTGCTTATGCCCTTTCGCTCCAGTTCATTCTTGGAAACCACTGGCTGGGATGATGGCCCGCTGAGGGTGAAACCGATTTTTCCAGAGTGGAGTGGTTCCCAAGCTCCCCGGTCGGGCATTGAAGGTGCTGTACTTTGGTGAGGGACGTTAGCCGGTACCGTCTGGTTTGGGCTCTTTCAATAGTGACCAGATGGCGTCTTCCAGAGTTCTACCCTGGTTGGTTTCGTAGACGATCTGGCCTTTTGCACCTGGCGCAATGTTGAGGCGGGTTTGAGCGCGGATCGGGAAGCCCAGAATTTCCAGCAGGTACTGAACCTTTGGGTCATCTATAACGTTATAGCGACCGCACGTAAGGCTCCCCGATCATGTTTCTGGGATTAACCGTAAGCCTTTTTTCCTTCGCCCTTATCAGGATCATGGTGGTTATCGTCATCCAGAGCCCGCATATCGGCCGATTTTTCACGCAGGATGCGGCGCTTTTCTGAATCGGCAAAGCGCTTGAGCACCTGACGAATCAGAGGCTGATAACCAATGCCGTTGATATCCGCTATCATCTTAAAGTCTTCGATAAGCGACTTCTGCAGGCGGATTGAAATAGGCTGCAATCCGCCTGCTTCATTCAGAGCGGCATCGTCTACATTTTTTGATACCCGAACGAACTCTTCTTCCCGGCCAAGAGAACCTTCTTCCCAGGCTTCCGGGCTACCTACTATTTTCTTTCCCATGTTGCGTGCTCCCCGCTGCTTTCGTTCTTCTGGTTCTTTCTCTGCGACTATTCTCAGTTAAAATGCGTACTTGGTATAAATGACTTCCTCTTTTGGATTAGGGCTATACGCGGTTTTCAGCAATATATTGCCATCCTTGAGGATGAAAACCACCTTCAGGCGGCGACCGTAGTCGGTTTCAGCAATAAACCATTGGGTCGGCGGATCTGTCTTGTGATTCTCTCTGATGTCTTCCAATAGTCCACCCTCACGGTTTGCAAAACATTGCTGAACCTCTTCCAGACTGACACCGTGTTTTTCAGCCAGTTTCTGCTTTACTACAGATGAACATTTCAGCGACATCATGTCCCTCATCGATTTTGTATATACAGAGTATATACTCAAGATTAACCAAAACCAACCAGACCAAGTGTCCACGGTTTTGTGTTGCTTTAAAAGGTCGCGGCATCAGGCTCAATTCCCGCCACCTCCAACAGCCCCCCCCCTACCCGCTAACGGCGTTTCCACGCCGCATCGGATTAACGTAACAATGCGTAATCAACTAGCTTTCAAGCCAGTCCAACACGGAAGCTAGTATGCCATTTGGGCACGTAGTTCAAGTAAACGACCTGAAGGATTCGTCCATTGCGGATCTAAGCCGAAAGCAGCTGTAAGACGGATTGGTTTTGCGAGCAACGGCACTCCACCACTTTGTCATTGGGCTAGAGGAATACGAACTCGAGTGGCAGCCCGACAGGCGTTTGAAGCGAAGCTTGGCTCTCGTTACCTGGAGGAGATTGGGGACGAGCTCCCTTACGACTTTTTTGCACAACAGGCGCACATTGCAGCTGACATCGACACTATTCGAATCCTTCGAAACCGACTAACAGGTCACTAGACTAGCCGGGCCTGTGTCATCCGATATCCATACTCTTCGTATCTTAATGCTGAGTGCCACATTGGTATTACTGTCGCTTTTATGGCAAAGTCGCGCGCTTTATTTGCGCTGTGTTTATACACAAAGGTTAAGTTTTATGAAGAGTAACAATCTCAAGTCTGGTGGGGATTACTCCATCGCCCAGCTTGGTGACCCGGTTGTACTAACGCTCAGCGTTGGTTTCGTTTTGCTGTTCGTTGGCTTTTCGTTATTTGATCTCAAGGGCGTAGCCGAGCTTATTGGTAACGGTTTTGCCTGGACCGCCAAAGTATTTGGCACCTATTTCCAAATGCTTCTACTGGCGACATTCTTCATCGCCATCGGCTTGGCTTGCACGCCTGCGGCTAAGGCCAAAATAGGTAACCTGGATAAGCCGGAAATGAGCACGTTTCGCTGGATGTCTATCATTCTGTGTACGCTGCTAGCGGGAGGCGGGGTATTTTTCGCTGCCGGCGAGCCGGTTTATCACTTCGTTGTAACACCACCGGCATTCTCCTCTGAGCCTGGCACGGCAGAAGCCGTGTCCAATGCCATGGCGCAATCGTTCATGCATTGGGGCTTTCTGGCATGGGCTGTTCTGGGTACGTTAACGGCCATTGTTCTGGCTCATGCCCACTATGTGCAGGGCAAACCTCTGCAGCCCAGAACCTTGCTTTACCCAGTATTTGGCGAGCGCATCATGAGCGGCTGGCTGGGTAGCGTAGTAGATGCCTGCTGCGTTATTGCGATTGTTGCCGGCACGGTTGGCCCCATCGGCTTTCTGGCCACTCAGATGAGCTTCGGGCTCAGTGAGCTGTTCGGCATAACCGACGGGCTCGCCACGCAGATGGCTATTCTGGTGGGCTTGGCGGTTATTTACGTTACCTCAGCCGTAAGCGGCATTCACCGCGGCATTCAGTTTCTGAGTCGGTTGAACGTATTTCTGGCGCTGGCTGTGGCAGCCATTATTTTCGTCTTCGGCCCTACGCTGTTCCTGACTAACACCTATTTCCAAAGCATGGGGCAGTATGTGTCCTCATTTATGGAAATGGCAACGATGACCGCTGACACTGCTCCAGGCTGGTGGATGCAGTGGTGGACTGTGTTCTTCTTTGCATGGTTTATCGGCTATGCACCACTGATGGCCATTTTTGTTGCTCGCATCTCTCGCGGCAGAAGCATCCGGGAAATGATTTTGGCCGTTGCCATTATGGCGCCCATCGCGACCACCATATGGTTCACCCTGCTGGGTGGCTCTGGCATCTATTACCAGATGACCGGGGAGATTGATCTTGCCGAAGCCCTGAACAACTTCCGCTTTGACGTCGCCACCCTCACGGTTGCCCAGGCTCTTCCGGGTGGCGGGTTTATGGCCTTGGCCATTCTGGTACTGACCACTATCTTTGTTGCAACCACCGGCGACTCCATGAGCTACTCCATCGCGGTTGTAAGCTCGGGCCATGACGAGCCCAACACCTTTGTTCGCGCGTTCTGGGGCCTCGCAATGGCCGTTACAGCGGGAGTCCTGCTGTATATGGGGTCTGGGCAAATTGGCGTGCTTCAGCAGTTCATCGTGATAACCGCTATTCCGGTTTCGCTGATCATTCTGCCTCACTGTGGCTTGGCCCTAAAGCCGCCTATGCTATGGCACGTGAGCAGAACCTGATAGCCGAGAAAGCAGTACCGCAAAAAGGCTAAATACTGTTCGTTGCGTTAGTAACGGACACTAGCCAATGGGGTTGCCGTTTTGATCCGTATCGACCCTCTCCCTGAAAGCCCTCTGCTTTCGCGGGAGAGGTGGATTGATACGGGTGGTTAACGGCACCTCAACTTCCCCTTGCGTCATACCTCAATTTTTCCAATATAAACGCCTGCATGGCCTGCGCGGCAGGACTGAGTGTCCGGTTTGCAGCTTTCACCAACCCTATACGGCGTACCACAACCGGGTCGCTCAGCGGAATGAAACGAAGATTAACGCTGTGTTCCGGGAACGCCAAACGCGGCAGAGTTGTAATACCCGCTCCCGCTTCGAGCATGGCAATCAGTGAGATCATATTGGATATATAGAACGCACTGTTTTCCACCAATTCTGCAGCAACGGTGCTCATCAACAGCCGGGAGGTGCCATTACGTATCAGTTTTTCACCCTGCAGCTGCGCCAATCCAACGTCTTTAAAGAGGCGAAAGCATGATCCTGATGACACACAACACCCACTTTATCCTCAAACAGATGGGTATATTCCAGCTCTTCATCGCTCTGCCAAAGGCTGGTAATTCCCAGGTCAACTTCACCGTGTGCCACCATCTGACACACATAGTGGGCGTTTTCATCGTGCAAGCTGATATTCAGATCCGGAAACCGGGCAATAAACTCCGCCAAAAACGACGGCATGATACGGCTGGCCACTGACGGCACCGTGGCTATGTCGATGTGCCCTTGCCGGCCATCTGCATGGCTGGTCACCTCTTTCGCCATTCGATCGTGCTGAACGATCAAATCACGAAACCTGGGCAGACAGTACTCACCAAAAGGCGTTAGTCGGTTTTTAGCGCCGCGCTCAAAGAGATTTTGCCCAAGCCGCTGTTCCAGCTCACGCACTGCCATGGAAAGCGCCGGCTGGGTGCGGTGCAATCGTCTGGAAGCCGCGTGAAAACTGCCTTCCTCCACAACGGTAATAACATAGCGCAACTGCTGAATCTTAAGGTCTGGCAACATACCTACCACCTGATAAATATAACTTATCAATCAATCTTTATTATTGATTATTCTTATTATTACATCTTGTCTACCATGAGTGCATCTTCAATAAGGAGGCAGTCATGTCCACTTCTCACCCGCTCTATATCAATGGCCAATGGGTAACCGGCGCCAGCAGCATCACTAACACTAACCCATCTGATCTCAGTGATGTTATCGGTGAGTTCGGCCAGGCAAACGCTGAACAAACCAACGAAGCCATTCGCTCCGCGCAAAACGGCTTTGCCCAATGGAGCAAAAGTGGTCTGGAGCAACGCTACAAGATTTTGATGGCCATTGGTGACGAGCTGATCGCCCGCCAGGACGAACTGGGAGAACTGCTGTCCCGCGAGGAAGGCAAGCCTTTGGCGGAAGGAAAAGGCGAGGTTTATCGCTCGGGCCAGTTTTTCCACTATTACGCGGCAGAGGTTCTGCGCCAGATAGACGAGCGCACAGACTCTGTGCGCCCGGGCGTGGAAATAGATGTACGGCGCGAGCCATTGGGCGTTGTGGGCGTAATCAGCCCCTGGAACTTCCCCATGGCAACAGCGGTCTGGAAGATTGCTCCCGCACTGGCCTTCGGTAACGCTGTGGTGTTCAAGCCCGCTAACTTGGTTCCGGCTAGCGCATGGGCGCTAACGGAGATCATCAGCAAGCAGGACCTGCCCGCCGGCACCTTTAACCTGGTAATGGGCTCTGGTGGCGAAACCGGTGAAACCCTGATTAACAGCCCAGATATTCAGGCCGTTACCTTTACCGGCTCTCTTGAAGTGGGCCGCCGGGTTGCTGCTGCCACTGTAGGCAATTTAGTAAAATGCCAGCTTGAAATGGGTTCAAAGAATGCCCTGATTGTGCTCGACGACGCAGACCTGGATCTTGCGGTAGAGGCTGCGTTCAACGGCGCCTACTCAGGTAGCGGACAAAAGTGCACGGCCTCTTCACGCCTGATCGTGATGGATGCGATTCATGATGAGTTTGTTGCAAAGCTCAAAGCCCGGCTTGAGCTTGCCAAGGTTGGTCACGCGCTTCACGAAGGCGTGCAGATAGGCCCGATTGCCGACAAGCGGCAGCTAGACTCCAACATGGCCTGGATTGAGCGGGCAAAAACAGACGGCGCCACCCTCGCCTTTGGTGGATCACTTGTGCAGGCTGAAACAGACGGCTACTACATGGCGCCCACGCTGTTCACCGACACCACAAATACCATGGCGATCAACCGTGACGAAGTATTCGGCCCCATTGCCTGCGTGATCCGGGTTGCCGATTACAAAACCGCGCTGACCACCCTAAACGACACCCAATACGGGCTTACAGCGGGCATTATCACCAACTCGCTCAAGCATGCATCTGACTTCAAGGCACGGGCTCAAACCGGTTGTGTGATGGTAAACCTGGCGACTGCCGGTACCGATTACCACGTTCCGTTCGGCGGCCGCAAAAACTCCAGTTTCGGCCCCCGTGAGCAGGGCCAGTATGCCCGCGAGTTCTACACCATTGTTAAAACCTGCTACGTGCGGGCCTGATATAAGGACGGATTCCATGCTCACCATTGATGGACTTCAATACTCCAACTGGTCCCGGGAGATCTTTGAGCAGATGCGCGCCGGGGGTGTCTCGGCGGTGCACGCAACATTGGTGTACCACGAAACACCCGCGAAACCCTGTCTCGCTTTGGCGACTGGAACCGGCGCTTTGAGCAGCACAGCGATCTGATCATGCCAGTCTACGAGGCGGCGGATATAGCGATCGCACGGGATACCGGTCGTGTCGGGATCTTTTTTGGCGCCCAGAACTGTTCGCCGATTGAAGATGACATCGACATGATCGCGGTCATGCGCCGCCTCGGCTTGATGATTATGCAGCTAACCTACAACAACCAAAGCCTGCTGGCTGCCGGTTGTTACGAGTCTGAGGATAGCGGCGTTAGCCGGTTTGGGCGCCAAGCCATCGAAGAGATGAACCGGGTGGGCATGATTATCGATATGTCCCACAGCTCGGAAAGATCGACCCTGGATGCCATTGAGCTATCCAGCAGGCCGGTGATTATCTCCCACGCTAACCCGGCATCGTTCCATCCTGCTAAGCGCAACAAGTCTGACAAGGTTCTGAAAGCCATCGCTGAAAGCGGCGGGCTGCTTGGTTTTTCAGTGTATCCATTCCACCTGAAAGACGGGCCAGACTGCACGCTGGAAAGCTTCTGCAACATGGTGGCCGACACCGCTGATTTAATGGGTATCGACCACATTGGTATTGGAACGGACTTGTGCCAAGGGCAACCCCAGTCTGTTCTGGATTGGATGCGAAACGGCCGATGGTCTAAGGCCATGGATTTTGGCGAAGGCAACAAGAACAACGCCGGCTGGCCCAGACCGCTGGCATGGTTTCAGGACAATCGCGACTTCCCGGCAATTATCGAGGGGTTAAAGCGAAAGGGATTTACCGAAACAGAGGTGGAGAAAATTATGGGCCTCAACTGGCTGAACCAACTAAACGTCGGTACCCAGGCTCTTAAATGAGTCGGTACGGCCAAAGAGCACCCGAGGCCATACAGTACAGATAGCGAAAGGTGCCAAAACAAAAAAGGTAAGCGTGATGAAAAACAATAATATCAAGTCAAGCGGAGACTACTCGATAGCTCAGCTTGGTGATCCGATTGTACTTGCGTTAAGCATTGGCTTCATTGTTCTGTTTGTTGGGTTCTCCCTGTTCGACCTTAAGGGCGTGGCCGATGTGATTGGCACCGGCTTTGCGTGGACCGCCCAGGTGTTTGGCACTTACTTCCAGATATTGCTGCTAGCAACCTTCTTTATTGCCATAGGCTTGGCGTGCACGCCAGCTGCCAAGGCCAAAATCGGCAACCTGGACCGGCCAGAGATGAGCACGTTCCGCTGGCTTTCTATCATTATGTGTACGCTGCTCGCCGGAGGCGGCGTGTTCTTTGCGGCCGGCGAGCCGATCTACCACTTTGTTGTGACTCCCCCTGCCTACTCCTCAGAGCCTGGCACAGCGGCTGCGGTTTCCAACGCTATGGCGCAATCATTCATGCACTGGGGTTTTCTGGCTTGGGCGGTTCTGGGCACCCTGGCTGCGATAGTTCTGGCCCATGCTCACTATGTGCAGGGCAAGCCACTGCAGCCAAGAACGCTGCTTTATCCGGTGTTTGGTGAGCGCATCATGGGCGGCTGGCTGGGCAGCGTAGTCGACGCTTGCTGTGTAATCGCTGTGGTTGCGGGCACCGTTGGCCCCATAGGTTTTCTGGCAACTCAAATGAGTTTCGGCCTGAGTGAACTGTTCGGCCTGACTGACGGCCTGGCCACACAAATGGCCATTCTGGTGGTTCTTGCGGCTATTTACGTAACCTCTGCCGTTACCGGCATTCACCGTGGCATTCAGTTTTTGAGCCGTTTGAACGTGTTCCTGGCGCTGGCTGTCGCAGCTATTATCTTTATCTTTGGCCCAACCCTGTTCCTCACCAACACCTACTTCCAGAGCATGGGGCAATATGTTTCCTCATTTATGGAAATGGCGACCATGACCGCTGAAACCGCGCCCGGCTGGTGGATGCAGTGGTGGACTGTGTTCTTCTTCGCCTGGTTCATCGGCTATGCTCCCCTGATGGCAATTTTTGTTGCCCGCATCTCTCGCGGCCGAAGCATTCGGGACATGATTCTGGCAGTTGCGGTTATGGCACCTATCGCCACCACCATCTGGTTCACTTTGCTTGGCGGCTCCGGCATCTATTACCAGATGACAGGTGTGATCGACCTTGCCGATGCGCTGAACAACTTCCGCTTTGATGTGGCTACCCTTACGGTTGCCCAGTCCCTCCCCGGAGGCACATTCATGGCGCTGGCCATTCTGGTGCTGACCACCATTTTCGTCGCAACCACTGGCGATTCCATGAGCTACTCCATTGCCGTTGTCAGCTCTGGGCACGACCAGCCGAACACCGTTGTGCGCGCATTCTGGGGCTTGGCCATGGCAGGTATGGCGGCGATCCTGCTTTACATGGGGGCAGGTCAGATAAGCGTGCTTCAGCAATTTATAGTCATAACAGCTATTCCAGTTTCCCTGGTTCTGTTGCCTTCACTGTGGCTTGGCCCAAAAGCAGCCTATGCCATGGCACGTGAACAGAGCCTAATATCCTAGTAGTTTGAGAAGAACCGCTTGAGAAGAGCAGCCTGAAAAGGCGAGGGTGACACAATGATTTTTGCAACCGCCGCGTCCGCACCAAAAAAGCTACGCCCTGCCAGCGAAGTAATGAAGCTGGAACGATTGGGTAGCATGTTTGCCAGCAGGCTTAGCTTTGTTAGATCGCTGATGCGAAAGATGATCACAGAACACTGGCAGATTGTTAATACGGTATTTGATCTGGATTCCAAGGGCCACGGCCTTGCGATCTACCGTATCACCACTCCGGCGAACTGCTATCACTGTGTCATTTTTTCCCGAGACTTAGCGCCTGAGAAGCGCTCCGATCGGGTGATTGCGGAAGCCTGGGATGTCACGTTTGCCTTGGTTGAAGGTGAGGCCGAAAACTCCTTGCTGGAGCAAATGGCGGCGAACGTACCCTTGCAGGAGGCAGGCCGGCAGCACCCAAGGGTTCTGGTGCTCTCGCGCGCCAACAAAAGCTTGCGCAACTTCAGCCAGTTTGTGGCAGCGCTGGCCGCTGGCCACCAGCCCGACCCGGCCTTACTCACAGCGGTGGGCTATCTTTACAGAACCACCGCCGTCTATGGCAATGGCAAGTTCGGCATCGCTGACTTTGCCCGGCTTGAGCGCAATGCAGATTTCAATCGCCCGTTTGCAGCCCAGATGCTTCTGGTTTACATACTGAGGCAGTTTTCGGTCGAGCAGCTTAACCATCTGGCAAGCGTGCAAGCCCCCGAGACGTCCGTACCTTTACACCCGGAACTGCAACGCTACCTGGGTATTGGTAACTCGACGGGCCTTGGCATGGCCCCCTTCCTGATTAACCACCCGCAACTGATTCAGCAGTGGGTTTACGGCCGAGAGCGCGCGTTGGCTCGCGCCCGTGAAAAGCCTGCCACCGCGCACACCCATGCAAGGCTACACGTGCTGATGTCCCGAGCGCTCAAACACTTGCAGCAGACTCAAACAGAAGACCGGGAGCAAACCCTGCGCAATCAGAAAACCGTTTGCTCTGTCGCAGAAGTTATAGATTGGTTAGATCGCACTCCGGCCCACCACGCTCTTTACGAAGAACTTATAAGCTGGGCCAGAGGGCACTGCTCCCTGGAAGCCCAAGAGCTCATCAACACCATGCTGATAGAGCTATACCCCGAGCTGGTAGACCGCTTGGATGATCAACTTGGCTGCCGGGAGTCCATGGATCTGAAGCCGGATATGAAAGCCTGGCAGCTGAGGGACCTGATTAACGAGAAGTTTGATTGGGCGCTGAGTTACCGCGAAGACTGTCCAGACGATAACTACTGGTTCTGGTATCGCTCTGTCGAAAAAGAAGAGCCCCGGCTAGGAGTACGCGGCACCGAATCCGGCGCTGAAAAAGAATCTGCGCTGGCGATTGGCCCACGGATCAGTCGCTGCTACGGCAAGCTCGAGCGTTTTCTGGCGCACAACCCAAACGCCATAGTGGTGGACTTCCTCTTGGCCCACCCAGAGCAGAAAGAGTGTGTGCGTCGCATTCAAACCATAGGAGACACACCTTATGGTGAGATCCGAGCAAATCTCTGGCACCGAGACATGAAGCCGATGCACCTGCTAAGAACCAAGCTGTCATTTTTTGGCGCCAGCCGGTTTGACCCAAAATCTGACCGCTGGGTGCGCATTACGCTGTTTCAGGGCGCGCCTTTGCCGTGGGAGTTGAGCAATCCCAACCTCTCGCTGCAACAACTGGACGACTGGGGCTTTCCTCTGGAGCCTTGCCTTGGCGGCGAAGAAAATGCGCAGACCATTCGGGGTGACACACCATGAAAGTTTCGTTCAATGAACTGCAAGGGCTATCCCGAAAAGCATTCAGTGGTATTGGCTTTGACGATGGCGATGCCAACGACGCGGCAGACGTCGTCGCCTGGATGGAGGCACATGGTCTGGACGGCATTGCAGCGCTCCAAAAAGGCTTGAACTTTTTGCTCAACGAGGACAAATCGCAGCCACCTGAGCTCATCTACCAGGACGCGGACCTATGCGTTGTCGATGCCCACAACAAAACAGTATTGGGCCATGCCAGTCTGGCTATTGAACTTGGCTACGCGAAATGCCGGGCCCGGGGGCTTTCAGTCACCAAGATTCGCCACTGCCACAATCGCATGCTTATCGTGGGCTACCTGTCGCGTATTGCCCGCCGTGACATGAGCATTACTGCATTCTGGCGCAACTCTCACGAACCACTCACAGAAATTCTGGTGAGCTTTAAAGCCGGTGATTCAGAACCGGAAATTTGTATGTACAGCTTGCCATCCACACCAGACGATACAGAGCCCAACGACGGCATAACACTGGTGATGGTAAACCATGTAAACCTGCTGCCAGACTTGAAGCCTGATGCGCCATTGAACGATCTTTTGCAGCAGGATCGGCACGCGATGGCGAGCTGGCACGAGCGTTCACTGGTTGAGGGTATCGAAGTCGACACGGCGCTTTGGGAACAGCTGAAAGTATTGGCCACAAAAATGCTGGTGGAAGCCTCCGACGACTCTCGTCAGGGCGCGGGTGCCGGCACCAACGACAACGACTAAGACGAAGGACACCCAGATGAACCCATATCCTGTGAATACAGATTTACCTGCTTCCAAGTCTCCCCTTGCCTGGGCCACAGTGGGTAATGGCATACTGTTTACGGCACAGATCCCCATTGATGCCGAAGGCAAGGTTGTAGCTGGAGGCATAGAGCCTCAGATCATCCAGACCCTTGCTAACCTGAAGCACACTCTGGAAAGCGCCGGGAGTCGCGTGTCGGACCTCACCCAGGTTGTTATCTACGTGACGGATAGGGAGCACCTTGCTGCCGTTAACCGTGTGTACGCAGATTTCGTGTCTGAGCCCTTCCCCAACCGGGCAGCCATTATTGTGTCGGGATTTGCCCGGGAAGAAATGCTTGTGGAAATACTCGCCTACGCGGTTGTGCCCTGAGCCAAGAAGCACCACCGACCCCAGCGTTTCGACTTTTCTAGTGATAACAGCACATAAGCTTGCTATCTTTAACCCGTATCGCATTTATTTTGCCCCCTGAAACTACAAGGCTTCAGAGGGGCGCTGTCTGCAAGGGTTAGATGCCATGTCCAGTAAAGCTAAACAATCCCAAAAACTTCTTCTGTTCCGCTTGTCGGGCATTCGGTTGTTCGGAATTGGCACCCTGAAAATCCGCGAAATATTACCCTTCAGACCTCTTGCCAAGCTCCCCCACAGCCACCAGGCCGTTGCCGGGACAATCAGTTTTCGCGGCTCTGCCGTACCGGTCATTGATATGGCTGCGGCGGTTGGCTACCCCGCTTTAACACCGGAAGAGCTCAAAACATCCTCAATTTTGATCACCGATGTGCAGCGCCAGGAAATCGGGTTTGTAGTGCGGGGTGTACAGAAGATCATCGAAACCAACTGGAAGGAAGTAAAGGCGCCACCAAAAGCCCTGGGGGACAAGGCCTTTATCACCGGATTGCTGAACGTGGAAGGCGATACCATTCAGCTAATGGATATCGAGCTATTGCTTGCGAACGTTTACCCCGGTTCGCTAGACACTCAGGATGTGGCGCTCACCGATGTGCAGAGCGAAGCCCTCAAGGCTCTGAACATACTGTTGGTAGACGACTCCCGGGTTGCCCGAAAGCAGCTGTGTGATGTGCTGGATGCAAAGGGTATCTCCTACCAGGTCACCACCAACGGTGACGAGGCGCTGCAGGTTCTGCTAAAAGACAACGAGCTCGGGCAGCCGGTCGATATTCTGGTGAGTGATATTGAGATGCCCGGGCTGGATGGCTACGAGCTGGCATTCGATGTGCGGGACAACGGCGTGCTGAAGCAGCCTTACATCATTCTGCACACCTCATTGAACAGCGAGATGAGCCTGAGCTACGCCAATCAGGTGGGCGCCAATGAGGCGCTTACCAAGTTTGATGCTGAAGAGCTTTTGCAGGCGATGCTAAGGGCCGGAGCGGAAAAGGCCCGGCAGGCTGTCGCTGCCGAATAGCCTTTCCAGGCCTGAGGATGACAGACCGGGGCACACCGCTTACAAGTTGCAGGTTAATTCCGCCAGCTGCTCGTCGAAAACCCTGTGGTTTTCACTGTAGTCCACCGGCACTTCCACCACATGCACGCCTCCGGTGGCGAGTGCGTTTTCCAGTGTTGGCTGCAGGTCTTCTGTGCGTGTGATGCGGTGCCCGGCCGCACCATAGGACTGGGCGTAGGTGACGAAATCCGGGTTGCTATAATCCAGGCCAAAATCGGCGTATCCGTCCTGCCGCTGTTTCCATTTGATCATGCCGTAGGCGTTGTCATTGATGATCAGAACCACAAGGTTGAGCCCTAACCGCACCGCCGTTTCAAGCTCCTGGCTGTTCATCATAAAGCCACCATCGCCGCAAATAGCCATTACCTTGCGTTCCGGATACAGCATAGCGGCCATCATGCCGCTGGGCAGACCAGCACCCATGGAAGCCAGTGCGTTATCCAGTAACACAGTGTTGTTGTTATAAGCGCAGTAATTGCGGGCAAACCAGAGCTTATACATTCCGTTGTCCAGCGCGATGATGCCATCCTCCGGCATTACCTTGCGAACATCGTGAACAATACGCTGGGGAATAACCGGGAAACCGTTATCTTCAGCCCGCTCCTGAAGGTGTGCACTCAAGGCCTGCTTGATCTCCATCAGGCCCGTGAAGTCGTGGTTGGAGCACTGGCCGCAGTTTTCAGCCATATATTTGACACTGTTTGCAATGTCGCCCACTACTTCATGCTGAGGGAAATACACGGGGTCTACATCCGCAGCGTTGAAATTAACGTGGATGACTTTTTTGCCTCCCGGGGTCATGAAAAACGGTGGTTTCTCGACAACATCGTGGCCGACGTTAATCACCAAATCCGCACGATCTATGGCACAGTGAACAAAATCTCCGGCAGAAAGCGCTGCGTTGCCCAGGTATCGAGGATGGCGCTCATCCACAACCCCTTTGCCCATCTGGGTTGTAAAGAACGGAACATTGGTTTCATTGACGAAATTAAGCAGTGCTTGAGACACTCGCTTTCGGTTTGCACCGGCGCCAATCATGATCAACGGATGCTGGGCCTTGCGCAGCATGTCGCAAGCCATGTCCAGACTCTTCTGGCTAGCCGATGGCCGACGAGCATCGCTGGGCTTGAAAATGTGAGCATCAGGTTCCGGGATTTCCGCTGCAATGTCTTCGGGCAATTCCAGATGCACCGCTCCCGGGCGCTCTTCCAGCGCCAGCCGGAAAGCTTCCCGCACCTTGGCGGGAATGGTATTGGCGTTACTGATTTGCCGGGTGTACTTGGTTAGCGGCCGCATGAGATCCACCACATCCAGAATCTGAAACATACCCTGTTTCGACGATTTGATCGGCTTCTGGCCGGAAATCATCATCATGGGCATAGCGCCGAGCTGGGCATAGGCGCCCGCAGTAAGCAGATTCGTCGCTCCGGGCCCCAGCGTGGATAGCAGACTCCAACCCGACCCGTCAGGCGCCCGTATGTGGCGGCCATAAATCCCGCACCCTGCTCGTGACGATTGAGTACCAGCTTGATGCTCGACGTGCGCAAGGCTTCCAGGAACGCCAGGTTTTCCTCTCCCGGCACTGCAAAAATGTATTCAACACCTTCGTTTTCCAGAGCCCGGATAAACAGTTCGGCTCCGTTACAGGTCAAGCGATGTTCGTTCACCATGGTCATCCTCTTGCTCAGCCTGCGCCTGGATCAACTGGTGCTCGGCGGCTCGGCCTGGAGCTCTTTCGCAGGTAGGCGGTTTTGGCCCCAGCTTCGGTATACACGATCCATTACCCGCTGCAGCTCTTCTTCTCCTACATCCGCCGGCTCGCCACGCTCAAGCGGGTCGTAATGAAAGATATACAAACGGGAAGTGAACTGCTCAAACGGCAAAGAGGCCTCACCAAAACGTTCCCCATGGCCTTCAGTGCCCACATTCACATCGTCACCCCAACTCTGACCGCTGTCGTTGTTTGGGTTGTAAAAATACACTCGCATCTCGCCTTCTGGGTCCAGGGCGACCCTGAGAACGGTGATCGCGTGCCAGCCAATAAAGCGTGCAGCTCGGTCGGTTACGGCAACACCTGCGGGCTGAGGGTGTATAAGAGGCTGATTGCCATTGTAATACGGATGATAACTGGCATAGAAATGCCGGATAAAGCCTTCCAGGTCATCCAGGTTACCGGTAGCCACATCTACGTTAATGGCAAATCCTCGCCCCGCAGACCATCCGTGAAATTCCGGGTTCACCCACCTGTGCGGGTCGCCTTCGCGCCCGATGCACATGCGGCCCATCTCGGCGTATATCCGATCGAGATGCGGTACCACAACCAGCGAGACCGGATCGAGATCCAGAGTCACTTCCGAAGCAACGCCGCTAAGACTTTGCGCCGAAGAGACCGGCTGCCCCTCAAAATGCATCACGATTTCGTTGTCCCTGGCCGCCCACGCAACCATCTGCAACAGGTAGTCGGGATCGTTGTAGGCCCACATGGACAAAGCCCGGGCCGACTGACAGGTTGGATTGTTCCCCTGGCCGACACCCAAAGGCTGCCCCAACATGTTCAGCACACCCTGAGTTAGCCAGGCACCCGCCTGCGGTTGGTAGCCGTAGGCAAGCTGCAGGCGTTCACGGGCTTGCGGGCAAAGATTGAGCTTGGCCTGGCGCCAAAGTGCGGGTGCCACCGGTGGCTGGTAAAGAATACCCCGCTCTAGCAAAAGCCCAAGGCCGTATAAGCCCTGCGCTGTCTCAGGAAAAATACCTTCGGTGATAAGCGCGTGCACCAGCTCCCGATAGCACATCAGGCAATCGCGACCCGTACTCGAAAGCCCCAAGGCTTCGCTGAGCAGGTTATCCTGGCCCTCCAGAATATAACGCACAAAGCACGCATGGTAGGGCGACACCAAACCAGTATCGTGCATGGATCGCGCAAATCCGGTAGCTTCATTCTGCAATGTCTGGGAATCCATAGATTCCAGGCGCTGCAGATAAACCACCGTACCCGGATCTTCACTACTTCCTCGCGTTGGGCCATAAAGACTGGATATCAGTCTATCCGCCCCGTGCCCTGCACCACCGAGATCAACGCCGGGATCAGCCCTGCAAATTGCGATCTGGGTGATCATCTTGCGCGCATCACCCACTTGAATCGGCCGCTGCTGCAAAATCCGCCAAATCTCTTCAATCAGGCTGTCTATAACGTGCTCATAGCCAATCTGTTGGGCTACATGTTGCACAACAGATTGGCTGACCAGTGCTAACTTGCCCTGCTCCCGCTCAGCTTCGCCGGTCATACCAAACAGCAGGCCGAGATTGATTGCGAGAACTTGAGTCAGGTAGTGATGAGCTTGCTCTGCAGACATAGAGGGGTGCAGATAAGCACCACGAACAACCGCCAGTAGCCGAAGTTCGCTAAGCGCTTCGATAACCACCGTGTCTGCATTTGGGCTTTGCAGCGAGTGGGTAGTTAGCGATGGGAGCAATGTAGCAGGCTCTGCCCAATCTGTGCCTTCGAACACACCAGCTTTTTCCAGGCGTTCGGCCTGCGCTTCTACTACCGCACAACCTTGCGGTTGCTGGAGTATTCTGCGCACAAGGTCAAACACCCCCGGAAGCTTGCCAAGCTTGGCAAAAGACCGGCTTTCCTCCAGAACCTGAATAGAGCTGTCCAGTCTTTGCGCCAACTTATCCAGATTCACAGCCGGAACTGCATTGCCCGATTGGTTATCGTTCAAACGATGTTCCTCAGGGTCTGCATCAAACCCCATAGTTGTTAATGCATCGCTCGATTATACATAGAAATCGAGGTCTTCTTGATGTTTCAAGAGGTCGCGCATCACATAAGGGTCTTCACCGTAGAAGTAAATCAAGCCCCAGTGGGTGCCGAATGCCGTGCGCTTGGTAACGGTTTCCTCAACCGGCGGCGTTAGCTCATGGGATTCAAAATATTCGTGATTCTCGGTTTCCTCGGGAATCTCCAACTTGCTGACAACCCGGCGTCTTGGGTATACACCAAAGCAACCTGCATAACCCTTGGCATCCACCACTTCTTTCGGGAAGAAGTCCTTGATCTCTTCAGGCGTCGTTTTAGGGTCGAACGAAAGAATCAGGCTTGATAAGCGTTGAAACCATAAGCTTTCTCAAGCAGCTCAAACACTTTGAACCCAGGCGGACGATACGCCACTTCGCCAAAGTACATGGTGCTGTCGCTGGTTACGAAGTATTCGGGGTGAAGAAAGCCGAACTCAATATCAAAGGTCTTGATCAGCTTTTCGATCTCGCCCCGGATCTGATCGCGATACTTCTCAAGATCCGGCGTCGCCGGTACGAAAACGGAATAGCCCAGCGTGACGTATTCGGAAATATTCAAAAAGGCAATCTTGCCGTTATGAACCCAAGCCTCGACGGCAAATTCCCAACCGTCCAGGTGAGACTCCATCAGCACGGGGAATTCTTCCTCGGGAATGGTGTCCACTTCATCGGGAGTACGGATCACCCGGTGCCCAAGACAACCGGCTTTATCGAATGCCTTCAAGTGAATCGGGTCATTGGGGTCGCCGTCAAGCTTGAGCAGGGTCTGGTTAACGCGCTTGAGAAAGCGAACAACGTCGCCCTTGTCGTGGGCTTCTTCAAAGATCCCCACACGAATGCCGCCCAGCTGTGCCCGACGCTTCATCAGTGCCTTATCACGCAGCAGCATGGCTTGGCCAAACAGCCGTGGCTTATCCATAAGTACCGAGTTGATCGCGCCTGCCCACTCAACTGTTTCTTCGAACAGAGGGATGGACACATCCACCCCCATGTCTTTCAGGGTTTGGGCAATCTCGACAGAGCGGTCGTTGAGGCGCTCAAAATTCCATGGCACGTAGGGAATATCGTGCTCTTTGCAATAAGGCTCGGCCCAGTCTGGCGCAACCACAACATAGCGGCGGTCGAATTTATCAGCGGCCTCTACAGCGTTCAGGCTCCAGCCAAGAAGAGCAACAAATCCTTTCTCCGGATTATATTTATGCTCGCTCATAGGCTTCTCCTTCAATAAAAGTGTGCCTTTTACCCTACGCCGATAAGTGAAAATCGCAAATGTCAGCCCAATTTAAGAGTAGAGAGCGTTCTTTCCCGCACCTTTGTCAGTAGAGCCTCATCGTCCACTAACGACTGGCCATAGGAAGGCACCATTACTTTCATGCGCTCCTGCCACTGGGCTGTCTGGATCTTCTTGGGGAAGCAGCGCTCGATTACGCTGATCATTGCATTGGCTGCGGTAGAAGCACCCGGCGACGCCCCAAGCAGGGCTGCCAACGTGCCGTCCTTTGCAGCCACAATCTCGGTACCAAACTCCAGTTTTCCGCCACCGCCTTCAGCCTGCTTGATAATCTGCACCCGCTGGCCGGCATTGCGCAGTTCCCAGTTGCCTTCTTCCGCTTCTGGGAAGAAGTTGCGCAGAGCTTCCACACGGTCACTGTGCGACTGGAATACTTCACCAATCAAATAGCGGGTGAGATCCATGTTGCTCTTGCTCACCGACAACATGGGCTTGAGGTTGCTCGTGCGTACCGAACCAAACAGATCAAAGATAGAGCCCTGCTTGAGGAAGCGGGTGGTAAAGCCGGCAAACGGGCCAAACAACAACGCCGGCTCGCCATTAATAATGCGAGTATCCAAATGAGGTACAGACATGGGTGGCGCGCCAATGGGCGCCTTACCGTACACCTTGGCGTGGTGCTTTTGCACGACGTCGGGCTTGCGACACACCAGCCACTGACCACTCACAGGAAACCCGCCATAGCCACGGGCTTCATCAATTCCGGATTTCTGCAGCATCGGCAACGCCCCGCCGCCGGCACCCAGAAACACAAACTCGCTTTCCAGCTTGGTTTGCTCGCCCGTGTGCTGATTTTTAACCCGAACTTTCCAGCGGCCATTGTCGCGCTGGTCTATGTAATGCACCGGACTGCTCAGCATCAATTCAAAATTAGGCTGGCTTTGCAGATACTCGATCATGTTCCGGGTCAAAGAACCGAAATCCACATCTGAGCCGTGGCGAATACGCGTTGCGGCAACACGTTGCATGGGGTCTCGGCCCTGAACAATCAGCGGCATCCAATCTTCTAGCTCCCGCGGCGACTCTGTATACTCCATTCCGCGGAACAGATGATGAGCGCTCATGCGTTCATGACGGCGCTTGAGAAAAGCCACGTCCTTTTCGCCCCAGACAAAGCTCTGGTGTGGTGTGCGGTTAATAAACTTTGATGGTTCGGGCAACATACCCTGCTCTACCAGGTACGACCAGAACTGAAGCGACACCTCATATTGCGCATTGATCTGGAGGGCACGCTCAATTTCAACGTCGCCGCCTTCCGTTTGCGGCGTGTAATTCAGCTCGCAGTATCCTGCGTGTCCGGTACCTGCGTTGTTCCATCCGTCTGTACTTTCATGTGCAACGTGATCAAGACGCTCCAACATGACAATTTTCATGGACGGATCCAACTGCGTGAGCATCATGCCGAGAGTGGCGCTCATGACACCACCACCGACCAGCACTACGTCTGCCTGTTTAACGGCCATTGGTTTTTCACCCTAGCTAGTTTTGAGCCTTTCGCCCCTCCACGATCAGCAAAGAGGTCTGGCGGATGCTGGCAAATCGCGAGGTATAAATGGCGCTGCCGTGTGCGTCCGTTTTGAATGTGCGCGCAATTATCAGGTTTTTTACAGCAATAATAAATTGCGATTCTGAATCATTGCGGATCTGTGCGCGGTTTGCGCCTTAGTCTAGCGGTTGTATCGTTAGCATACGAACAGTGAAATGCGCCAGGTCATAGGTAATAGTCCGGACACGCGACGCAATATGCGTATGGCAAATTCTCCCTTCTTTGGCCAGCAATATCACCGCAACTTTAGTCTTAAGTCTCTGGTTACCCCTGATCATAGCTCTTCATCCGAAAGGGGCTGACCTCCACCGGGCATATGCGGTATCTTGCTCACCATTCTAGCTAGCGCGCGCACCTCTGGCTACTCGAGGTTTTCATGGGCGCTCTATGTAGACACAACCTGATTGAGGTTCATTTATGGGAATGGCAATTGGCGCAATCCTCGCCGGCCTTATATTGCTTGTCTGGAGCGCCGACAAATTTGTGGAAGGCGCGGCTGCAGTGGCCAAACACTTGGGCATGCCGGCGCTGCTGATTGGTATGGTGATTATTGGATTTGGCACCTCAGCGCCGGAGTTAGCTGTTTCAGCCATGGCCGCTGCCGATGGCAACCCAGGGCTTGCCCTGGGTAACGGCTACGGCTCGAACATCACCAATATTGCTCTGATTGTCGGCCTTACTGCCGTAATTGCGCCCATCGCCGTTCATTCGCAGGTTCTTCGAAAGGAACTCCCACTGCTAGTGGTGCTCACCCTGATCGCCGGCGCGCAACTACTGGATGGCGAGCTCTCGCGGCTTGATGGCTGGGTACTGCTGGGCGTATTTGCGGCGGTTATGGGCTGGTCGATTTTTCAGGGCCTGCGTGGCAAGGATGACGCGCTGACCGGTGAAGCCGAAGCGCAGATTGCCGGCGACCTAATGGCGATGAAGGCCGCCATTATGTGGCTGGTTATCGGCTTGATTCTACTTGTGGTCAGCTCCCGCCTGCTGGTCTGGGGAGCCGTTACCATTGCCCAGAGTCTTGGCGTGAGTGATTTGGTGATCGGCTTAACAATCGTAGCAATTGGTACGTCGTTGCCCGAACTGGCCTCGGCCTTAGCCGCTGTCCGTAAAAATGAGCACGACCTCATTCTGGGCAACATTCTCGGTTCCGGCATTTTTAATACGCTTGCCGTTGTCGGCCTTGCTGCGGTAATCGAGCCTATGGCGGTCGCCCCCGAGGTTCTATACCGGGACTGGACGCTGATGCTGGCTCTAACGGTGGGCCTACTGCTTATGGGCTTTGGAATGACGGGCTGGCGTAAGGTGATCAGCCGATTTGACGGCTCCATTCTATTGCTGATTTACGTTGCGTATACCGGCTACCTGCTATCAACAGTTGTGGCCGCCAGCACAAGCTGACAGCCACAACTGTATAACTTAGCTATTTTCCTGGAACGCCATAGCAACGGAGTTCAGACAATAGCGCTGGCCTGTGGGAGGAGGCCCGTCGGGGAATACGTGGCCGAGATGGCTGTCACAGCGAACACAGCGCACTTCTGTGCGCGCCATCCCCATGCTTGCATCCTCAATATAACGAATGTGTTCCTTGTCGAACGGCTGAAAAAAACTTGGCCAGCCAGTGCCGGAATCAAATTTTGAGTTCGAGCTAAACAGCGGCAAATCGCAAAGCCTGCAGTGGTATGCACCCGCAAGTTTGTTGTCTAGCAACGTGCCACAGAACGGATGCTCCGTTCCGTGATCCAGCAACACCTGGCGTTCTTCAGGTGTCAGGCTGGCAGCTTTCTCTTCTCTTTGCGCCTCCGTAAGAGGCGTCAGGTCATAACCTGCAGCAGAACTGCTCATTGTTCATCTCCTCAGGCCGAGTTGTCCCCGGAATCAGAATGGGAATTGGCATTTCAATCAGACTTGGTATCGGTGTATTCCGGTTTAAGCCGGTCACTAAAACCATCAATCAGTTTTTCCATTTTCGGAGCTGCCACCGCCATTATGTATGGCTGGCGTGGATTGCGGGCAGCAAAATTCTGGTGATGCACTTCGGCCGGGTAAAACGCGTTTAACGGCTCCTGGGCGGTTACGATAGGGTCCGAGTAAACTCCCGCCTCATTCAATTGACGAATGTAGGATCCCACAACCTGTTTTTGTTCCGGAGTTTCGTAAAACACGGCAGAGCGGTATTGCGTGCCCCTGTCGTTTCCTTGGCGGTTCAGCTGAGTCGGATCGTGAGCCACCGAGAAAAACACCCTGAGCAACTCCCCAAAGCTGACCCGGGCGGGGTCATAGTGCACATCCACGGCCTCCGCATGGCCAGTGGTGCCTGAACACACGGCTTCGTAGTTGGCAGTCTCCGGCAAACCGCCAGCATAGCCAGACTCCACTCGGGTTACCCCATCCATTGCCTGAATCACCGCCTCCACACACCAGAAGCAACCACCAGCAAGAACGACCCTTTGTTCACCTTCTGCGGCTGGCAGATCCTGTTCCGGCTCCGGGAAGCGGCTACGAGCTACGTTCAGGCCGGGGATACTGCAAGATGATGTCATAAAGACCTCTACTACGAATTTGAATGTGTACAGACTACAGATTGTGGCTGCTAATCGGCCACTTTTCCAATTGGCGCTATTATGTCTGTCAGAGTTTGCCCTGACTGATTGTTAGAAAACTGAAATGAAAAAAGTTCCCCGCAAATACATGAACATTGTGCTAACCGGGTTGCATCCCTTCTGTTGGCTACCATAATAGGAACAAAGGTGTGGCAAAGCGATGCACAGACCCGGCCCGAAACCAGAGGACAACCGATGACCTCACTGGCCAGAAAACCGGAACACCAGGACGAGCTTCTGGAGTACCGCCTGAGCCTGAGGTTGGGGCCAGTTCATGCTCGCCAGCGTCTGGGCATTGAGCGTGAAGCAGAAGCCAGAGTGTTCGGCCGGGATCGCTTCTCATTTCATCTGGAAAACCTGACGTCTGCGCCCGGCTTTATTCGCTTCTGTCTGAAAATCTCAGGGCTCCTCGGTCGTGGGCAGGCCAACAGCCTGCGTTTGAATACAGCCCATAATCGCTTTCTTCTGCCAGGCCTGCCAGCGAGTTTCGAGGGTTTTCGCATCCTCCACCTGACAGACCTCCATGTGGATATGGATGAAGCCAACCTGCAGGCAGTTATACGACAGATTTCTCCGTTGGATTACGACCTGTGCGTGCTCACTGGCGATTACCGCAAGCAGACCTGGGGGCCAATCGAAGCCGCCCTGGAAGGTATGGCGCGCCTGCGCGATGCGATCCGGGGCCCAGCCTACGCGGTGCTTGGCAACCACGACAGTGTGCGCATGGTGCCAGCTCTGGAAGACATGGGCTACGCCCTATTGATGAATGAGATGGTTCCGATAGAGCGCAGTGGTGAACACCTGTATCTCGCAGGGGTTGATGACCCGCACTTCTACAAGGTTCACAACCTGCATCGTGCTGGCGATGACATCCCCCCGGGAGGTGTCAGCCTTCTACTCAGCCACTCACCTGAAATATGGCGGGAAGCTCCCACGCTGGCTACGATATGTTTCTGTGCGGGCATACCCATGGCGGCCAGATCTGCCTGCCCGGGGGTATCCCCCTCACACTGGATGCCGACTGCCCGCGCCATCTCGGCCGCGGCTACTGGCGAGCAAACGGCATGCATGGATACACATCGCCAGGGTCAGGCACTTCTGTGATTAACGTGCGGCTTAACTGCCCGCCGGAAGTGACTATTCACACCCTGACACGCGGGCCGTCTCAGTGAGGCTGGCGCCGGACCCCCAGGCGATAAAGCAAGGGCGATATCCACATATTGGATAACGTGAAGAACACAACAATGAACAACCCGGCCCAAGCGCCAATCAGCCCCCACCCCATAGCCAGCAACACAGGAAAAGCCGCCTCGGGCACCTGATCCAGCCACGGCATGCGCTCGCTGGGCGCAAGCCCCGTTCGGCGTTTGATAAAACTGCTGAGCAGATCACCGGCCAGTGCCAGCACGCCGAAAAGCAATCCGAACATAAACCCCTGCCCAGAAGCCAGGGCGAACAACGCACAACTCAGCGCACCAGCAACGATCCCTCGCCAAGTTTTGCTTTTGCCCAGCAACGGCCGACCATCAAACCAGTTCAGCCCGGCATCCACCGGTGCTGACCAGCGTCGCCGCAGAAACATTGCAGCAACCACTGGCGCGCCATTAGCCAGAACCAACATCACAAATAACTTCAGGGATATCAGCAAACGCCGGTACTCCTGATTCGTTTATTTCAAGCGACTCCGCCCCGGGTCAATTTAAGCGGGTCCATCAATTCTTCCAAACGCTCCCGGCCAAGGCCACTCATTTCTTCCGCCACATCAATTACAGGCCGGCCGGTTTTGTAGGCTTCTTTGGCGATCTCCGAAGCCAGGCTGTAACCGATTTCAGGATTAAGTGCTGTCACCAAAACCGGATTGCGCCGAACACCGGCATCCAGCGTGTCGGTGTTTACTGAAAAACCCCGGATGGCTTTGTCTGCCAGCATACTGGTTGCGTTTCCGAGCAAACCGATCATATCCAGCAGGTTGGCGCCAATGAGGGGGAGCATTACATTAAGCTGAAAATTACCCGACTGCCCTGCAACGGCATTAGCGCTATCGAGCCCCATTATCTGAGCCCCCACCATGGCCACAGACTCGGGAATAACCGGGTTAACCTTGCCCGGCATAATGCTGCTGCCTGGCTGCAGGGCCGGCAGAGTGATCTCCGCAAGCCCGTGAATTGGCCCGCTGTTCATCCAACGCAAATCATTGGCAATCTTGGTGAGCACTATACCCAATCCACGTAATTGCGCTGAGAGCGCAACCGGACCATCCACCGCGCTCAGCCCTACGAACTTGTGCTCCATAGAGCGGAACGAGTAACTGGTATTTGCTTTCAAAAACTTCACAAACTGGCGGGAAAACTCCGGCAAGGCATTTACGCCTGTGCCTACGGCAGTGCCACCTTGAGGCACTGCAAGCAGCTCGTTTGCTGCGGCATCAAGGCGCTTTTCAGCTGCATGTATCTGCTCCCGCCACGTACGTAACTCCTGGCCAAGCGTAATCGGCATCGCATCCATAAGATGGGTGCGGCCGGTTTTTACCTGCTCAGAGAACAAGGCTTCACGCTCGTAAATAACACCGCGCAAATGCGTCAGTGCAGGAATAAGCCGCTCCTGCACTCCAATAACCGAACTCAAGTGAATGGCCGTAGGGATCACATCGTTGGAACTCTGGCTCATGTTCACGTGGTCGTTAGGATGCATCTCTACGCCGTTGCTGGCTGCAATGGCCGCAATCACCTCGTTCACATTCATATTGGTGCTGGTGCCAGAGCCGGTCTGGTAACGATCAACCGGAAACTGATCGGCATATTCCCCACGGATAAGCGCCTGACAGGCCTCCGCAATAGCCTCGCAACGGCCGTTATCCAAGAGCCCCAGGCTGGCATTGGCTTCTGCCGCTGTCTGTTTAACAAGAGCTACCGCCGAGATAAAGGCCGAGGGCATTGGCTGGCCACTAACCGGAAAGTTATCAATGGCGCGCTGGGTCTGGGCACCCCAAAGTGCGTCAACGGGCACATGGACGTCGCCCAGGCTGTCGGTTTCTATTCTGGTCTGGGTGTTGATTTCACTGACTCCATTTTTGTTCATAGCTGCTCCTGTCTATTCCTGCCTCAGGATGGCTTAACGACGCACCTAAAGGATATGGCCGCGGCCTCATCGAGACCGCTGCCGCCGTCAGGTCAGAAAAAACCCAACGGTTGATGTCGTAGCTGGTCAGCATGCACTTGGTTTGTTGATAATGCTCAAGCGCCATCTTGTGGGTTTCACGGCCAACACCCGATTTTTTGTAACCGCCAAAGGCCGCGTGTGCCGGATACGCGTGATAGCAGTTCATCCAAACCCGGCCAGCCTGAATACTACGCCCCATACGATAAGCACGGTTGGTATCTCGAGTCCAGACACCGGCACCCAGCCCAAACTCCGTATCGTTGGCGATGGCCAAGGCTTCTTCTTCGGTTTTAAACGTGGTTACGCCCACAACCGGGCCAAAGATTTCCTCCTGGAACACCCGCATATTGTTATCACCCTTAAACAAGGTGGGCTGAACGTAAAAGCCGTTATTGAATTCGGCGTCCATTTCTTCCCTGCCTCCGCCAGTAAGAACGACCGCCCCTTCCTGTTTGCCAATCTCAAGATAGGACATAATCTTGTCGAACTGTTCCTTGCTGGCTTGGGCACCTACCTGTACATCGGTATCCAACGGATTGCCGCGCTTGATGGCTTTGGTGCGCTCAACCACCTTCTGCATAAACTCTTCAAACATATCTTCCTGCACCAGCGCACGGGATGGGCAAGTGCACACTTCGCCCTGGTTGAAGAACGCCAGAACAAGGCCTTCCACACACTTGTCCACGAACTCCGGCTCAGCCTTCATAACATCGGAGAAATAGATATTGGGAGATTTGCCACCCAGCTCAACCGTTGACGGGATGATGTTCTCCGCTGCGCACTTGAGTATGTGCGAACCAACCGGTGTCGAGCCTGTGAAAGCGATCTTGGCAATGCGCTTACTGGTTGCCAGGGCTTCGCCAGCTTCAATGCCATAGCCATTCACAATATTGATAACACCCGGCGGCAACAGATCACCAATAATTTCCATAAGCACCAGAATACTGGCGGGGGTCTGCTCCGCCGGCTTGAACACCGTGCAGTTGCCGGCGGCCAGGCAGGGCCCAAGTTTCCACGCAGCCATCAGGATCGGAAAGTTCCACGGGATAATCTGACCAACCACACCAAGAGGCTCATGAAAATGATAAGCACGGTATGTTGATCAATCTCACTCATGTGCCCTTCCTGGGCCCGGATACAGCCCGCAAAGTAACGGAAGTGGTCTACGGCCAGAGGGATATCGGCATTCAGGGTTTCACGAACCGCCTTGCCGTTATCCCAGGTTTCTGCAACCGCAAGCTTCTCCAGGTTGGCTTCTATACGGTCGGCAATTTTAAGCAGAATGTTGGAGCGCTCTGCTGGTGAGGTTTTACCCCAGGCGGGCGCGGCCTTGTGTGCAGCATCGAGCGCCAAATCAACATCTTCGGCAGAGGAGCGCGGGATGTCGCAAATCACCTCACCGGTAATCGGCGTAATGTTTTCGAAATACTGGCCTTTAACCGGAGCAACCCACTCACCACCTATATAGTTCTCGTAACGGGATTTGAAAGAAACAACAGAACCGTGTTTTCCAGGTTGTGCGTATATCATGGTCGTCACCTCTTGTTGTGTTTGTAAATGACAACGCGAAGCTTCGCGTCTATCCATTCACTGTAGACCTCAAACAACAATAGGTGAACCACCAGGGAGTTCAGTCAGTTCGTGCAGGCAATCTTTCAGAAACTCTGCGGGGTCGGCTAGCACAGCCTCGTCTGCCACTACACCAAACTGAACCTGCCCGGCGTAGCTAACAATACTGACACCAAGCCCTATATCACCGGCCTGAGGCACCCAAAACATCTGCTCGGTAATACGACAGCCGGCAATATAGCGGGCCTCTGGGGTGCCGGGCACGTTCGACACCACAGCGCTGGCTTTGCGATAAAACACATCCGAAAGCGGCTGGCGCAGGGGTTCGGGAATCAGAGAGGCACAGGCCGACAAGCCCCAGGCTATTCCGGGCTGCCAGCTTTTTTTCAACCGCCGGGTTTCCTGCTTGATGCGGTAAAGCCGCTCCAGTGCACTCTCGCCATCTACAGGCAAGGGCACAAACACCGTGCCGAAGTAGTTACCGAGCGAGCCCGCTTTCGGCTTCAGGTCTTCCGGAAGGCGGTCGCGAATATCAACAGGAACCGCTGCATGCATTATTGCGTTTTCCAGGCTTGCCCCAGAAACACCGAGGCGAGGCCGAACCGCCGCCGCCACGCAGCTGAGCAAGACATCGTTGATGGTTACGTTGGTCGCCTTGGCAATTGAGCGAAACCGATCCAGCGGAACGGGTGCAGACCACCGGCAATGGCGCTCGCCAAGTAGCGGGCGCTTGAGGTCGGATGGCGTGTCCTCTGGCTCTGCCAAAAAATCACTGAATTCATTGACCAGCTTCAAACCGTTGCTCGCCAGTTGCTCGAACAGCGCACTGGCCTGCTCCAAGTGGCTTTCAGGCGCGGCGTTCTGTTCTTTGGCGGCCGTTGCGGTAGCGGTTGCCCCACCAAGCATTTGCTCAAACCGATCTTTGGCTGCCGACACCCAAGGCGACCAATCCTCGGTGTGTCGCGCGCCGTATACCGCCGGGTGCTGCTGTGGCGAGACCGAGCACAGGCGATCAAAAATGCCCGTGAGGGATACGCCGTCGGCATAACAGTGATGTACACGAAGCAACAACACCGAGCCGCCCTCGGCGTTCGGTGCCAACCAAAACTTCCAAAGAGGGCGATATAAAGGCAAGGGTTGGTTCAGACGGGCAGAAACCCATTCTTGCAGAGAAGATTCTGTAAAACGGTCAAGCACTACATCCAGATGATGCTTAAGATCAAAAACCGGATCTGGCTCCCACCGCCAAACGGGCGCCCGCTTGACCGGCATATACTGAAAACGCTCCCAAGCCATCCAGTACACGCCCAAAAATTCCCGTAACCGAGGCGCTGTAAGGCCATCTGCCCGCATCATGACGGTAATGGTCATGGGGTTTCGAGGGCTCTCCAGAGCCAGCCAGGCTGAATCCGCAGGAAGCATAAGGTGCGTTTTCTCGTGACTCAAACCCGAACGTCCCCGGAAGTGTGGAGTTAAAAAACACAGCGCCAGCCATTGTGCCAGACATACCACACCAGCCGCACAAGGTTACAAAAAATTACACATGGTTATACCTTCACTCTATACTGGTTATAAGCCTTGCTGTAATAGTTATGTCACGATCCATACGGTTATCGATTGGCCACAGCAAGGCAATAGCGGCGTTACCTGTGCCAATAAAGATCGGGCCGAATGGGAGTACAACAGAGGTACCAGCGCAACCAAGGTCGAACGACCAACGTCCAAAAACAGGCTGTAGCCGCGCTGGGAGGAGACGCATTATGAAAGCAAGCCATATTCGCAAGCTGATCAAGCCAATCGATATCGCCTACTCGGAGATGTTCTCGGGGCGGGTTTATCGTGTGGGTGAAGGCGCGGTTTCTGTTCGCAACCACAGTGGCGAAGCAGAACAAACCGTTATCGGCGTGCATGGCTTTCTGGAAAACCACTGCTACTTCACCCAGACTTACGACGCACCAACCACCGAGCTGATTCTGCTTACTTGCAGCAACTACCATATACCGGTTAACGGCGTAACACCGGAAACCTCGGATTGGGAAGTGCCAATAAAGCACCTGGAAGGCACCATTGAGTATGATGCCAGCATTCTGAACCAGGCTCTGGCGAATTTGCCCAGCACACGCAACATTCGGGTTCATGGCCACTCACGGGGCGGCGCTGTCATTCTCGAGGCCACTAAACAGCGGCCGGAACTCTACGAAGGCGTAGAAGTGGTTCTTGAAGCCTCGGCTCTGCCGCAAGGAAAAGTTCACCCGCTGGTAACAGCACTTTTAGAGCCAGTGAGCCACGGCATGTGGCCTTGGGTGATCCGCCTGGTTAACAGCGCGCCCTCATCCGCCTACGGGCAAACGTTTTTCGGCAAGATGAACCCGCGTAAAAAACAACTGTTAAGCAAGCTGTTTTGCGCCACCCGCGACCACCTGACCATTGTTCGCAACATAGAGAACTTGCTCGAATGGATGGCGCGCACCGATACCTCTGTTTATCAAAATGTGCGCCACGGCACCTTTCTGATCCCTGAGCTGGATCGCATTCTGGACAGACAGGCTATGCTTGCCAGCGCGCAACAAAGCCCAACTACCGTGCGTATTATTGAAACCCAGGCACGCAGCCACTTCGTGACCCTCGATAGCAAAGAATGGCTGCCCGGCTTTGAATCCCTGCCTGCTGCCGCTCACGGCTAAAACCGAACAACCCAGCCTCTAAAACGACACCCGGCAACTGGCCGGGTTTACTGCATGCGAGCCATCCCTCCGGTAAACTAACCGCCTCTACGCAGAACACCGGAGTTGGCACCATGTATCGGGAGCGCCTTGTTAGCACAAACGTGCGCTCAGAAAGCGCTCGCCGCCTGCAACAACTTTTATTGGATTATCACGATTTCCGGCACCGTAAAGCAGAGCACCAGCTACTCGAAAGCACACTCGTGATTGCCGATTGGCAGGCCGAGCGCCTTAAGTCGACGCATCAGGATTTGTATCAGCACCCGGGTTACCACTCTGGCCTGGAATTCCTGCTCACCGATCTTTACGCGCCCGCCAGCATGACCCGGCGCGACGACAACATAGACCGCGTATTCCCGAAAATGGTCAAGTGGCTGCCAGATCAACAGCTGGAGGTGCTTGCGGGGCTGGTAGAACTGAACCTGCTTACCCAGCAACTAGACCTTGAGCTGGCTGAGTTGCTGGATGAACGTGGCACTCCCGCCAAATCGATAACCGCTGAACACTACTGCGAGGTATACCGCGCCAGCCAGATGATAGAACAACGCAAAAAGCAGGTAATACTGGTAGCGGAGGTGGGGCACCAACTTGACCGATATGTGCGCAACCGCACATTGGGCTGGCTGCTCGCAATGAGCCGCACACCAGCGGAGATGGCCGACCTCGCCGACCTGCACAACTTCCTTCACCGGGGGTATTCCGCGTTTCGGAAAATGGACAAAGTAGACTTATTGATCGATCGATTAGTTGTTCGAGAACAGCAGGTTATAGACAACATCCTAAGCGGCCACCCAGAGCCATTTATGCTCCCGGGTGACCTTTAAGAAACACCTGAAGGATCAGGCTTTCAGAATTTGATCAAGCTGGCGATAAATCTCTTGTTCTATCTTTGATTTGAAGGGCCGCAGCAGCATACCCAGCTCCAAATGCACGTGCAGGTCGTCACCGGTAATGTTCAGATGGCCTTTAGCGCCAGAGCGCTTAAACTTCAGGTGATCACCCTCCCACTGGTAATCGAGATCGAACTGACTGGACAAGTCCCGGGCCAGCGCCTCGGCGGCTTCGCGGGCATGGTCTTTATCAAGAGTATGGGCGCGATGTACATCAATTGCAGACATGTATCAGTTTTCTCTTCAAAAGTTATGAGTTTTACAGTGTAAGGCGGTATTAAACGTCTCGCCACCCTTGTAGCAACCCTCTCAACCGTTAGAATACCAAGTTCAGATTCTGACAGGACATGCCCCATGAGCGAGCAACAAACGCCGGCCAACCCCGACAATGGCCAGGACGACGTCACCCATTTCGGTTTCCGGGATGTGGCCAAAAGCCAGAAAGCCAGCCAGGTAGCCGAAGTTTTTCACAGCGTTGCGGGCAAATACGACCTCATGAACGACCTGATGTCCATGGGCATCCATCGTTTGTGGAAGCGCTTTACCATTGAGCTTTCCGGCGTGCGCCCGGGGCACAAAGTGCTAGACATTGCCGGCGGCACCGGCGACCTGACCATGAAGTTCTCGGATTTGGTGGGGCGGGATGGCCAAGTGGTTCTCGCAGACATCAACGCATCCATGCTTCAGGTAGGCCGCAGCCGGCTGACCGATCGCGGCTATGCCGGCAACATTGAATACGTGCAAGCCGATGCCGAGCACCTGCCGTTCCCGGACAACCACTTCAACGCCGTATCCATAGCCTTTGGCTTGCGAAACGTAACCGACAAAGACCAGGCGCTACGGGATATGGCCCGCGTACTGAAGCCAGGCGGCAAACTGATGGTGCTGGAGTTTTCCAAGCCCACCAACCCGCTGCTCAGCAAAGCGTATGACACCTACTCGTTTACCGCCCTGCCGTTAATGGGCCAACTTATTGCCGGCGACAGCGAAAGCTACAAATACCTGGCGGAATCCATCCGCATGCATCCAGACCAGGATACGCTTAAAGGCATGATGGAGGACGCAGGCCTGGTGAACTGCAAGTACTACAACATGACCGGTGGCGTGGTTGCCTTGCACGTAGGAATAAAGCCCTAATGTTTCCCGGCCCGACCTTACTTGCGGCAGTAACAGCCATTATCGAGCGGGCCCTGAACCACGCGCTTGAGCTGGACCCAGCTGGCCAACAGGCGCTGTTGGGTGCGCTTGAGGGGCCGGTACAGTTCCACATTACCGACCCAATGCCCCTTACGTGCTCCCTACACAGAGCCGGCAACCGAGTGCAGGTACGCAGCCAGCCCGCAGACGAACCAGCATTGGAAATCATCGGTAAGCCCCTAGCCTTCGCTGCACTGGCTACAGGCGACAGCAGCGTGTTCACAGATAACCGCCTGGCGGTAGTTGGCGATACCGCCCTGGCACACCAGTTTCAACGAGCCTTAGGCCAGCTTAACCCAGACTGGGAAGCCGCCATGGCCAGGCACATAGGCGATGTACCTGCACACTTTATCGGCAAGCGCATTCGCAGCGCCGTAAGCTGGAGCAAGCAGCGTTCAGTACCCTGAACGCCAACATTGAAGAATATGTGCACGAAGAAAGCCGAGCCCTGCCCGGCCGCCGCGAACTGGAAGCCACCTTTGAGGATATCGACTCTCTCAGCTTGCGCACAGAGCGCCTGGAAGCCCGGATAAACCAGATTGAAAACCGTGGCACCCACAACAAACCGGAGACTCCGTGACCCGCCTGCAACGCCTGTTTCGCATTTCCTGGGTATTCTGCCGCTACCGGCTGGATATATTTTTGCCCATGGCGGAGCTTCCCGCACCGCTGAAAGTGTTTTTCTTGCTGGCGCCCTGGCACCTGTTCCCCCAACCAAAGCTCGACCGTGGCGACCGCCTGCGTCTGGCCCTGGAAGAACTGGGGCCAGTGTTTGTGAAATTCGGCCAAATCCTCTCTACCCGCCGGGATCTGTTGCCAGACGACATGGCAGAATCGCTCAAAACCCTGCAAGACCGGGTGCCCCCCTTCCCCAGCGACGTTGCCCGCAAAATTATTGAAACCTCCCTTGGGGCGCCGGTATCCGAACTGTTTAAAGAATTCGGGCCAGACCCTATGGCCTCAGCCTCTGTGGCACAGGTTCATGCCGCTACGCTGCTAAATGGCCAGGATGTGGTGGTAAAGGTACTGCGCCCCGGTATAGACAAGGTTATTCGCCAAGATCTCGCCCTGATGTATTTAATGGCCAACCTGCTTGAAAAGTATTGGACAGAGGGCAAACGGCTACACCCGGTAGAAGTCGTTGCCGATTACGACTCCACCATTCACGACGAGCTGGACTTGCAGCGGGAAGCTGCCAATGCGAGCCAGCTGCGCCGTAATTTTGAGAACTCCTCGCTGATCTATATTCCCTTTATCAACTGGGACTACACCCGCAAAACCGTGATGGTGATGGAGCGCATATACGGCATCCCCATTGCCGATGTTCCCGCACTGGAGGCGGCTGGCGTAAACCTGAAGGTTCTTGCAGAAAAGGGTGTTGAAATCTTCTTTACCCAGGTATTCCGGGACAGTTTCTTCCACGCCGACATGCACCCGGGCAACATCTTTGTAGACGTTTCCAACCCGGCAGACCCGAAATACATCGCCATCGATTTCGGCATTGTCGGCACCCTTGCGCCAGATGATCAAAGCTACCTTGCCCGCAACTTGCTTGCCTTCTTCCGCCGGGATTACCGGCAAGTGGCCCAGCTGCACATTCAATCCGGCTGGGTACCACCCGATACCCGGGTGAATGAGTTTGAGGCGGCCATTCGCACCGTATGCGAGCCGATTTTTGAAAAGCCCCTGAAAGACATATCCTTCGGCCACTTCCTGCTACGTCTGTTCCAGACCGCACGCCGGTTTAACATGGAAGTGCAGCCGCAACTGGTATTGCTGCAAAAAACCCTGCTGAACGTAGAAGGCCTGGGCCGCCAACTTTACCCAGAGCTAGACCTGTGGAGCACCGCGCAGCCTTTCCTGGAAAAATGGATGCGCAAGCGAATTGGCCCCTCTGGCCTGATCAAATCCCTACAAACCCACCTGCCCGCATGGCTGGAACAGTCCCCGGAGATGCCGCAACTGGTCCACGACGCCCTGCTACAAATACGCAGCGCCGGCCCCACCGAGAAACAAAACCAGGACACACTGGCACTCCTTCAGGAACAACAGCGCAGAACCGACCGGCGCTGGCGCCGAGGGATTACCGCCGTGGCACTGATTGCCGCAGCCATTATAGGCACCCAACCAGAAGCCCGTGAATGGGCAGAGAATGCTCCGTTGTGGACTTGGGCATTGCTTGCGGGTGCGGGAGCGCTGGTTATGCGTGGTAGCCGCTGAAGTACAGGTTAATGCTGCAGTAACTCCCGAAAATACTTGTGCGACCCCCGGCACCAGGCCGGGGTTCGTATCCCGTCACAACCTTGGTTCCCAGCCTGAGGCTGTTTTATACAGTGCTATTGAAAGTATGAATCGCAGAGGCCAAACGACTGCATGGCAGCAATACATGAGGTGGGCTAAGCTGTTGTTTTATGGATTTTTGGCTGGCGCGCTGGGGCTCGAAAAGACCGGAATAACGAAGCGGTCAAATTTTCGCAATCTCCTAGGCTTGAGTTCAATTTCTGTTAGTCACTAAGGAGGAGTTGTGGCAATAGAGTCACCTTTATTTCAAAGTGCAATGGAGCTGCTCGGACACTCATTGTCACATTACAACGGCAAGAAAGAGCTGGACCGGA
>NZ_MBPP01000006.1 GCF_001858325.1 Marinobacter sp. AC-23 | reverse complement strand
CCCCTGCCCCTCTCCCGCGAGGGGAGAGGGGAGCTAAAGGATGACACTGGTGCAACCCCTCACCCGTTGGAGTTGGGCGGGGTAGCACTATGTATCCCTCTCTCCCTGCAGGGTAGCACTATGTATCCCCTCTCCCCCTGCGGGAGAGGGCTAGGGAGAGGGGCAGTCCTTTTCCCTAAACAGCACCTTCCGACTGAAGAAAGTCCTCAGCAAACCGCTGCAGCACGCCGCCAGCGGAGTAGATAGACAACTCCTCTGCAGTATCCAACCGGCAAATAACCGGCACTCGCTCAGAGCTTCCACTTTTACGATGCATGACCAATGTCAGCTTGGCGCCGGGCGCAGCCGTACCTTCCACATCAAAGGTTTCAGTGCCGTCGATTTTCAGGGTTTTCCGCGTGGCGCCTTCTTCAAATTGCAGCGGCATAACACCCATACCTACCAGGTTGGTGCGGTGAATGCGCTCAAAGCCTTCAGCTGCAATGGCTTCAACACCCGCCAGCGCGACGCCTTTTGCCGCCCAGTCACGGGACGAGCCCTGACCGTAATCAGCGCCGGCAATAATGATCAACGGCTGCTTGCGCTCCATATAGGTTTCGATGGCTTCCCACATGCGGGTAACCTTGCCCTCTGGCTCAATACGGGCCAGGGAACCTTGCTTCACTTTGCCGTTCTCATCCAACACCATTTCATTGAACAGCTTGGGGTTGGCAAAGGTAGCACGCTGAGCGGTCAGGTGATCGCCACGGTGGGTTGCATAGGAGTTGAAATCCACCTCTGGCACGCCCATTTTGTGCAGGTATTCACCGGCGGCGCTGTCCATCATGATGGCGTTGGATGGCGACAGGTGATCAGTGGTGATGTTGTCTGGCAGCACCGCCAGCGGGCGCATCCCTTTGAGCTGTTTCTCGCCAACCATGCCACCTTCCCAGTATGGCGGGCGGCGGATATAGGTGCTCATTTCGCGCCAGTCATACAACGGGTTGGTGTTGGCCTGGGCATCGCGAGTGATGTCGAACATCGGAATGTAGACGCTGCGGAACTGTTCCGGCTTCACCGATTTTTTCACGATGGCATCGATTTCTGCGTCATCCGGCCAGATGTCTTTCAGGGTGACCAGGTTACCGTCTTTGTCGGAGCCCAACGCATCTTTTTCGATATCGAAGCGGATGGTTCCAGCAATTGCGTAAGCGACTACCAAAGGCGGTGAGGCAAGGAATGCCTGTTTGGCGTATGGATGAATCCGGCCATCGAAGTTACGGTTACCGGAAAGCACCGCCGTTGCGTATAAATCACGCTCAACAACTTCTTTCTCGATGACGGGATCCAGCGCACCGCTCATGCCGTTACATGTGGTGCATGCGAAGCCCACCACACCAAAGCCTAGATCTTCCAACTCGGGCAGCAGCTCGGCGTCTTCCAGGTACATTTGCACGGTTTTTGAACCCGGTGCCAGAGACGACTTCACCCAGGGCTTGCGGGTGAGGCCCAGTTTGTTGGCGTTCCGTGCAATCAGGCCTGCAGCCACCATGTTGCGGGGGTTGCTGGTGTTGGTACAGCTGGTGATGGCGGCGATGATAACCGCGCCGTCTGGCATTTTGCCTTCTTCCTGAACCCATTCACCCGCTATACCACGCTCAGTCAACTCAGATGTTGGCAGGTGTGCGTGGGGGTTAGACGGGCCCGCAAGTGTGCGGTGAACTGAGGACAAGTCGAACTTCAGAACACGCTCGTATTCGGCAGTTTTGAGATCCTCTGCCCACAGGCCGGTGTGCTTGGCGAAGGTCTCTACCAGTGCCACCTGCTCGTCTTCACGGCCGGTAAGCTTTAAATAGTCGATGGTTTGGCCATCAATGTAGAACATGGCTGCGGTAGCGCCGTATTCCGGTGTCATATTAGAGATAGTGGCACGGTCGCCTACGGTCAGGCTGTCTGCGCCTTCGCCGTAGAACTCCAGGTAGGCACCCACTACACGCTCTTTACGCAAAAACTCAGTCAGGGCAAGCACCATATCTGTGCTGGTAATGCCTGGCTGCAGCTTGCCGGTGAGTTCCACACCTACGATATCAGGCAGGCGCATCATGGAGGCACGGCCAAGCATCACGCTCTCGGCCTCCAGGCCGCCGACACCTACTGAAATAACGCCCAGAGCATCCACCATGGGCGTGTGGCTGTCTGTGCCTACACAGGTGTCCGGGAAAGCAACGCGCTTGCCTTCACCATCGGCACGGGCCTGCACCACCGGAGACATTTTCTCCAGGTTGATCTGGTGCATGATGCCGTTGCCTGGCGGGATAACGTCCACGTTCTTGAACGCGGTTTTGGTCCAATTGATGAAGTGGAAGCGGTCGTCGTTGCGGCGGTCTTCAATGGCGCGGTTTTTCTCGAATGCCTCTTTATCAAAGCCTGCGTGCTCAACGGCCAGGGAGTGATCCACGATTAATTGCGTGGGAACCACCGGGTTTACTTTGGCGGGGTCACCGCCCTTCTCGGCAATGGCGTCACGCAGGCCAGCAAGATCTACCAAAGCGGTTTGGCCCAGAATGTCGTGGCACACCACACGAGCCGGGTACCAAGGGAAATCGAGATCCCGTTTGCGCTCTATGAGCTGTTTCAGGGAATCTGTCAGCGCCTCCGGGGCGCAGCGGCGAACAAGCTGCTCAGCCAATATTCTGGAGGTGTACGGAAGTTTGTCGTAAGCGCCGGCCTGGATGTCTTCCACGGCCTGGCGGGTATCGAAATAGTCCAGATCGGTGCCGGGTAGGGGTTTGCGATAGTTGGTGTTCATCAGGGGTACTCTTATTCAGTTTCCCCTCTCCTTGCGGGAGAGGGTTAGGGAGAGGGGGCAAAAGCAGGCTCTGAAATCGATTATGCCCGCTTATCAATCGGCAGCCACTCAGCAGCCTCAGGGCCGGTGTAATCCGCACTCGGGCGAATAATCCGGTTGTTGGCACGCTGCTCTTTCACGTGGGCTGTCCAGCCCGATACCCGAGACATCACAAAAATCGGCGTGAACAGTTCAGTGGGAATGCCCATGAAGTGATACGTGGAGGCATGGAAGAAGTCTGCGTTACAGAATAGCTTTTTCTCGCGCCACATGACTTCTTCACAGCGTACAGATACTGGGTACAGAACCGTGTCGCCCGCTTCTTTGGATAGCTTTTCAGACCATTTCTTGATGATCACGTTGCGGGGATCAGACTCGGTATAGACCGCATGGCCAAAGCCCATGATCTTTTCCTTGCGAGCCAGCATGCCCATCAAGCCTTCTTCTGCTTCATCCGCACTCTTGAACTTCTGAATCAGCTCCATAGCGGCTTCGTTGGCGCCACCGTGCAGTGGGCCGCGCAGGGTGCCGATGGCACCGGTCACGCAGCTGTGAATATCAGACAAGGTAGACGCACACACGCGCGCAGTGAAGGTGGAGGCGTTGAACTCATGCTCAGCGTACAGAATCAGGGATACGTTCATCACCCGTTCGTGCAATTCACTGGGCTTTTTGCCGTGGAGCAGTTCGAGAAAGTGGCCACCAATAGAGTCCACATCGCTGTCGGTTTCAATACGCACGCCTTCGTGGGCGAAGCGATACCAGTATGTGATGATGGACGGGAACAGAGCCAGCATGCGATCAATTTTATCGTCCTGCTGGCTGAAGTCCTGCTCGGTTTCCAGGTTACCCAGCATGGAGGCGCCGGTTCGCATGACGTCCATGGGGTGGGCGTTTTTCGGAATTTGCTCAAGAACTGTCTTCAGGGCCGCGGGCAACCCTCGCAGGCTCTGGAGCTTTTTCTTGTAGGCGTCGAGTTCCTGCCGGTTTGGCAGCTTGCCGCGCAGCAACAGGTACGCCACCTCTTCAAATTGGGCGTTGTCTGCCAGATCGCTTACGTCGTAACCGCGATAAGCCAGGCCGGTTCCGGTTTTACCAACGGTGCACAGTGCGGTTTCACCAGCTACTTGGCCGCGCAGACCTGCGCCACCTGATTTTTTTGCTTCAGCCATGGGAGCTCTCCCTCTCTATTTAATGATTGACCGGGTTTGGTTAGAAAAACCCGGTGGTCAAAACAATGTGTTATCAGGCTCAATAATCAGCCTTTAGACTGCTGGAACAACTGATCCAGCTTCTGCTCGAAGTCGTGGTAGTTGAGATAATCGTAGAGTTCCATACGGGTCTGCATCAGATCAACCACGTCTTTCTGGTCGCCCTTCTCCAGAATATTCTGGTAAACGGTAACGGCCGCTTTGTTCATGGCGCGGAAGGCGCTCAGCGGGTACAGCACCATGGCAGCTCCGGCGTCACCTAGCTCTTTGCGATTATAAAGCGGCGTCGCGCCAAATTCGGTGATGTTGGCCAGAATGGGCACGTCGCCAAGCGCTTTAGAAAACGCCTCATAGTGTTCCAGCTCGGTAACCGCTTCTGCAAAAATACCATCGGCACCGGCTTCGATGCAGGCTTTGGCGCGATCGATAGCCGCCTCCAGCCCTTCTTTCTGAAACGAATCTGTACGGGCCATAATGAAGAAGTCTTTGTCTACCCGTGCGTCTACCGCTGCTTTAATGCGATCGACCATCTCCTCTTTGGACACAATTTCCTTGTTCGGGCGATGTCCGCAACGCTTTTGGGCAACTTGATCTTCAATGTGGACAGCGGCCGCACCAGCGCGTTCCATTTCACGAATAGTGCGAGCAATGTTAAACGCCCCACCCCAGCCGGTATCTATATCCACAAGCAACGGCAAGTCGGTTGCTGCAGTGATGCGGCGCACGTCTTCAACCACATCGTTCATGCTGGTCATACCCAGATCCGGCAGGCCATAAGAAGCGTTCGCCACGCCACCACCGGAGAGGTAGATAGCCTGGTGCCCTACTTTCTCTGCCATCATGGCGGCGTAGGCGTTGACCGTTCCTACAATTTGCAGGGGCTTGTTGTCTTTCAGGGCCTTGCGGAAGCGCGCGCCCGGGGAGAGCTTGTTCGTCATGCTAATTCCTCTCTTGTCAGATAGTTAAAACGCCTTCCTGAATTTTCTTCTCGATGTTTTTACGAGCGGCGTTGATATGTCTTTTCATCAGAAATTCGGCAAGTTCACCATCGCGCTGAGCAATGGCTTCAACAATACGGCGGTGTTCACCGAGGGCACGATGGGGGCGCCCCGCAGAGGTGCTTAGCCGATAACGGTACATGCGCACCATGTAATACAGATCGCCCAAGAGCATCTGGGCCAGCTTTGTATTCCGGCTGCCAGTCGCGATGCGATGGTGGAAATCGTAATCCCCTTCAGCCTGATAGTAGGCCTGCCCACGGGCTTCGTCGATCATGGTTTCGTGGGTATCGAGAGTGGCTTGAAGGTCGGCGATTTCCTGATCGGTCATACGTTCTGCAGCTTGGCGTGCTGCAAGACCTTCCATGACTTCCCGTATGCGATACAGCTCCACTAGCTCCGAGGCGCTCACAGAGACAACCTTTACACCTGCGTGGGGCCGACGAACCAGAAGTCCCCTGGATTCAAGGCGCCCGAGAGCCTCCCGGAGGGGGCCACGAGTCAGCTCGAAGCGCGAACAGAGTTCCAATTCACCGATTTTGTCACCCGGTGCAAGATCTCCTTTCACGATTGCCGTTTGCAGACAATCAAAGGCTTCATCGGCTCGCGTGTAGGTTTGAGAAGTGATATCCAGCATAGTTTGTCGACAATGTAGACTTGATACTGTCGAAATCTACGCCGGATGCCAGGTATTGTCAACAATCCACGATTTATATTGTCAACAATCCGGCAAAACGAACACCTGGCTTCTAGCCTTCAGTAAAGCTTTCGCTCTGAAACCGGTGGCGGCGTGTACTGGTATACCCAGGTTTCCGTGATTGATTCATCGCCCAAACGCAAATACATACGAATGTTGATGGGCTCTTCAGATTCCCCCGGAACCAAATCAAACATCGCCCGGTACCCATCGATTGCAGACAATGGCCGCGCCGATGTTATTTCCACCTCGCCTCGGCTCACGGTAATAATCGGCTCCACCTCTGCGTTGTCCCCTAGCATGCTCAGTACACCTCCGGCAAAATCCACTGCGAAGCGCCAGGAGAAATACTCACGCTTCTGACCGATGACGCCGCCAAGCCCCGTGCGAGTTGCCTGCACAGTTGCAAGCTCTTGCGGACTAACTGGCGCATGCTCACCCCAATATAAGCGATAAGCAAACAAGTACTCCTGGCCTGGCTCAAGCGGCATCTCTGGGTGCCAGAACGCCACGATGTTATCGAAGGTTTCATCTACCGTAGGGATTTCGACCAGATCGATACTGCCCTTACCCCACTGGCCTTTCGGCTGCACCCATACACTGGGGCGGCGCTCATAGAACACGCCATCGTCCTGATAGTGGTCGAAGTTTCGATCACGCTGCAACAGGCCGAACCCCTGGGGGTTGTTATCACTGAAGCTGTTGAAACGCAGATTGGCCGGGTTTTCAAGCGGTCGCCACAGCCATTCGCCACTCCCGGAAAACATAGCCAGGCCGTCGGAATCGTGAATTTCCTGACGCCAGTCGTAATCCATACGCCGGTTGTTCTCTCCGACCTGATACATGCTGGTCAGGGGCGCAATGCCGGCTCTTTTCATTTCGGTCCGCGGATACAATGCAACGTCGACGTCCATCACCATATTGCTGCCGGGGTCCAGAACAAAAGCATAAGCTCCGGTGGTGCTGGGTGAGTCCAGCAAACCCCACACCCGCATTACCTGGCTCCCCGGTTGCGGTTTTTCCAGCCAATAGGCACTAAACCGCGGAAACTCTTCTTCGCCATTTACTGCAGTATCAATGGCAAGACCGCGGGCGGACATGCCGTACTGCATGTCTGAGCCTACTGCGCGGAAATAGCTGGCACCAAGAAACGCCGCAAGGTCGCGGGAAAAGTCGGTTTGATAATGAAGGCGGAAACCTGCGTAGCCGAGGTCACCAGGCAGGTCTCCGAGCGGCTGCTTGCCTTCGTAATCAAAAAACTCAGGGTTGTAGCGAAGCACAGTGGCCTTACCGTCAACCACTTCGTGAAGGGTAACCGGAGATTGAAAATACAGCCCCAGATGAAACAGCTGTGCCTGAAAGGCGGAGTCGCTGTCGGCCCAAAGCGCATGATCCTTGCGAAACCCGATGGCCTGGTAATCATCCCAGGATAGCTGTTTAAGGGTCTCAGGCAGTTCGCCCTCATGGGAGACGTATGGATGCCCGGCCAGCTCACGGGCGTAGCCTTTTAACCACGCGTAGCTGAACGGCTTCTCACTGTTATCACTAGCAAACTCCGGCTCTTGCGCCCACACCAGAGGTGCCAGTGGCAGCGCGCTAGCGCCAAGCCCTGCTATCAGGGTCTTCATAAGCGTACGTCGGTCCATAGCTTCTCTCCTCCTGTCTACCTCCGCCAGACTCTGCACCAGAAGCTGGCAAGTTCAGTGTATAAAACACTACGTGTCTTTCGTTTGTGCGCTCAGCCGAGCTATGGAACGACCCCAGAAGCTGTCCGGGGGGGCTCGCCAGGCCCCTTCGTGCATCGCACACAGGGACTGCCGATCTCTGGCAATCTGACTCATCTCCGAACGTGAAAGCGCACCTGGCCCCTGGTCAAGACATCGTGCCACGCACGATTCCAGCTCTGCCTTGCGCGAACCATGTCGATGATCCCATGCCAATGCTAGGTGCAGGCGGTTGTGATCAAGCCGCAACACAGCTTGCTCAAGTGGTGTAAGGGTTGAATTAGATGGCTCACGGGAACGATACCAAACGGCGTCTTCGAGTAAGGCCATGGTCTTGCTCTCTTCAGGTATTAGCAAAAGACGACGTTTCCTGAGAGCCTGCCCCAGTGAATTGCGGCTGAGGTAGACGGCGGTAGGCGCAGCCAGAATCAGCGGCAATGCAACGGGCAAAGACCAAAGGAAGAACATGGTATCCAGGCTCCAGGCAAAGGTGGACCATGCCCCCCCAACGAGCATACCGGGCAGCTGAGTGACCAGGGCTTCCTGCCAGCCCGTTTCCTCGGTGCGGTTTTGCCCCGCCCACAGCAGTGAAACATTCAACAACGCAGAGACCACATAGCGACTGTGTGCCCACATACGAAGCGGCGCCAATAGAACCGAAATGACGATTTCCAGCATTACGCTACAGAACAGACGAAACGACCCACCAAAGTCTTTGGTGAATCGGTGAATAACGGCGTCGATAATCGCCAGAAACTTGGGAAAAAACAGCAGCCCCAAGGTACTAAGAGCCAGCCCAAGAGCCCATTCCGGCCGCCATTCGGGCCACAGTGGAAACATCCCTTGATGCCCATCGGGAAAGTATTCGATAGGCATCAAGGTCATATTGGCTGCGGCAATGGTGGTAAGAATCAGAAAACCGAGCCACAAAGGCGAGCAACGTAGGCCATGATGCCGTTGAGAAAAGCCATTCGGTGAGCGAAGCGCAGGCCTGGCTCACGCAACATGACCCACAGGTGCTGCAGGTTGCCTTTCGCCCAGCGGCTGTCACGGGCCAGTTCGTCGGCAAGGGTTGGGGGCGATTCTTCGTAGCTACCTCCCAATCCAGCTCCAGCCAGACTTCATAACCGGCACGCCCCATGAAGGCTGCCTCAACAAAGTCGTGGCTCATAATGGGCCCGCCAAAAATCCCGATGCCTGGCAGCTTGCGCAACCCGCAATGCCTCATGAACGGTTCGATGCGAAGGATGGCATTATGACCCCAGAATGCCGCATCCCCCATCTGGATAGCCGCCAGCCCGCTGGCAAACAGTGTGGAATAAAAACGGTTAGCAAACTGCTGAATCCGGGCAAATAAAGACTGGCCGTTTATGATATTCGGGTTGGTCTGAAGAATACCTACGCCTGGCTCACGCTGCATAAGCCGCACCATGCGGACAATAGTGCTACCGGTCATCAGGCTGTCTGCATCCAGTACCACCATATACTTGCAGCGCTTACCCCAGCGGCGGAGAAAGTCGGCTACGTTGCCGCTTTTGTAGTTGAGGTTCACCGGCCGCCGGCGGTAAAAGACTCTTCCCTCACCCCCAAGTTCTTTCGCCAGTTTGTTCCATGCAACCTGCTCTTCCAGCCAGACGTCGGGGTCCCGGCTATCGGAGAGTATGTAAAACTCAAAGTGTTCGATCTGGCCGGTGCGTTCAATATCTCGGTATACCGCCTTAAACCCGCTAAGCGTCCAGTGCACAGGCTCATGATAGATGGGCAGCAAAACGGCGGTTTTCGCCAAGGGGGTTTTCAGTAATTCTGCATCCGTGTGGCGCTTGAGTATGGAGTGTCGATCACCCCCGAATAGCCTGATCACAAACCCAAACACCGCCGTCCAGAACCCGATGGCTATCCATGCATAAAGAATGGCGAATAGCACCAGCATGCCGATTTCCAGAACCGTGCCACCATGGTATGGCAGCACCCAGAGCAGGTAATAACTCGCAACAGCGGTCTGGCCAAAAACCAACAGCATCAACACAGCGCGTCGCAGGTTGGCCACCATCCGCCACCGGTGCTTCACTGGGCTTTGCGTTGCAGCATTATCCACGGCGACTGTATCCGATACTGCCTCTGCACAGAGAAGGAGCCGATGCGGGAATGCTTGCTTCAGGGAGAGCGAAGTACTCCGGCAGCTTGTCCATGGCATTAGCCAGCAAGCGGTGACCGGCTAATGGTCGGGAGCCTGACGGCTGACCAGAACCAGCATTTCGATCAGCGCTCTCGCCAACCTCAGCCACAGCGTCGTCAATCAGCTGAAGCAACTGCCGGCAGCGATCACTGGTCATTTCAACACCGGCTTCGCACAGATAGTTATACACTCGGCTGAATACTTGCTGGAAGGAAATATCCTCCATGTTGGTCTCCCTGCCCGTTGATGACTGCCTGTTCTCGTTAACAACGTCCTATTGCGGATTTCCACGGAGATCTGTTTTAGGCCCCAACAAGTATGTCCACGTTTCTGTAACGGGTTTGCCATCCTTATTAAGGAAACCTCTCAGCGTGAGCGGCTGCTCTGCCGGAGGCTTTGCGAGAATCGACAGCCGCCACACATCGCTGGCTTCAATGTACTCAACAAAATGCTCGACCACTTCTACGCCCTCGCCACCGCTAACCTGGCTGACAACCGCCGCATCCGGGCGAAGCCCTGCGAGCTCCCCACCCTTAAAGTCAACAATCAGGCGTAAGGCTCCGCTGGATTTATCACCCGCATTGCCTTTACCCACAAACGTCCGCACAGCACGGGCATATGGCTGCCCAGTGATGTCTGGTCCACCAAAGGTTACTGAGTATTTGAAGCGGCGGCTCTCACCCGCTTTCACCGATTGAGCTGGCTTGAAGAACGCAACAATGTTGTCGTTAGACTCGGCACCCGAAGGGATTTCAACGAGCACAACCTCACCCTGCCCCCAGCCTTCATCATTTTCGCCCTCAGGCTCCACCCACATGCTCGGCCGACGATCATAACGAGCTTCGTTGTCCTGAAAGTCATTAAACATTTGGTCCCGCTGAATCAGGCCGAAACCATCAAGACCTTGCACATGATGATAGCTCAACTGCAGTTCCGCCGGATTTACGAGCGGGCGCCACAGCCATTCACCAGCTTTGTCGTCGTGGATCAGCAGGCCATCTGAATCGTGCACCTGCGGGCGCCACTCCCCACGCGGGCGCAAGGTATTGTCCCCGTAGAAAAACATGGATGTAAGCGGTGCCTGCCCCAACTGCTCGATATCGTTTCGGAAAAACATCTGCGCCGTAACGTCCATTTTCGTGCTTTTACCGGGATGAATTTCAAAGCGGTACGCCCCCGTAAGGCTTGCACCATCAAGCAGGCCATACACCACCATGACATCGCTGTTTGCCTTCGGGCGTTCCATCCAGAATTCCGTGAATGCCGGGAATTCTTCACCGGATGGCAGACCGGTATTTACTGCTATGCCCCGTCCAGAAAGCCCAAAGCTCTGATTAGCTCCCACTCCACGAAAATAACTTGCGCCACCAAACACCAGGAATTGGTTCTGGACGCCTTTTCCGGATAACGGATAGGTTAACTTGAACCCCCCATACCCAAGATCGGCAGGAATCCGTTTCGCCAGTTCAGGGTTGGGATAATCGAACTGAGTTTTATCAAAGCCGATCGGGTGCACGCCTTCGCTATCGACAACATGAAGTTGAACCGCCTGGGAGTAAAAGCTGCCCTGCGGAATCATCATTACTTGAAACCGGGATTTTCCAGAGCGCCAAAGGCTATTTTCAGGCTTGAAACGGATCGACTGGTACTCTGCGTAACCAAGATTTCTCAGGAAGTCGGGCGCCTGTGCTGGCTTTTGAAAGGTTTCGCTGGCAAGAGCTTTAGCTTTGTCGGACACATCTTTTAAGCCGAAAGCCTGCGTGTAGCCGGGGATCGTCATCGTAATAATAAAAAGATAAAAAACCGCGGGCAGCCGTGACCCAGTCATCGCAACACTCCATGAAAACCTAACCTCACATGTAACACCCGCGGCACGGGTTGTCTCAAGTGACATATTGGTAAGGAGAATCGGCGACTAAATACCAACCGTAATAGAAAAAGAAAGATCGGGATGAGTAGGCATGAGAAGTGCCGTATTGGAGGCATTAAGCATCTGCCCAAGGCTCATGTCGGCACGAAAGTCTTTGGAGTATAGCTGAAGAGAAATTTCGCCAGTGCTGGTGGTGCCAAAGCGATCAGACTGGGCGGCCGAGTATGGCGCCCAGCCCTGCAGCAAAGAAAACGTAATGGAAGAATTGAGCTCAGATGCAAATGGCCAGTGATAGCCGGGGCTGCGCGCATTCATCCGCAACCAGCCACCTTCAGCCACACGCACAGACTGGCCGTTAAAACCCCGCATCATACCAGGCCCGGCAATGACCAAATGCTCCGACGATGGCAAATCTCCCGGAGCGAACTGATATCGCCCGTTAAGCCCGAGGTTCCAGCTCAGCACTTCCCGGCTGAGAGAAGCTGCGATAGCCAGTTTTTGAAAGCCATCAGCATCATTGCTGTAACCGGAAGCGCTGAAGACCTCTTCAGAATCGAGCCCGCCAACGACGGTTAGCGAAGTGGCTGCGTAAAACCCACCAACCAGCTTTCGCGACGCCTTGCCTTCGAGCCCGAAGCTGGATAACTGATGAGCAGAATTCTCAACCCATACGGCGTCTTCAAAAGCGGTGCTGGTGCCGCTGGTATGAGAAAACACACTGTCTATTTCCATGCCCTGCCATGACCATAAAGACCGGTTGCCCGTCACTCTAAGGTTACGACGCTCCCCACGCGTGTCGTAACGCTGCCCCGAACCGCTTACAGCACCAGAATAATCCCTGTTTTCAAGATCAACCCGGATATCACTGCCCGCCAGTGGAAAAGAGTAACGCAGTGCAAGCGAGGTCGATTCGGCGCTGCCTTCACGGGCTACAGAGTCGCTGAAATCGAGGCCCAGTACGTGCTGGGCCCCAAGCAGATTATTGCTAGTGAGATGGATTCGTCCGTCTGCTCTGTTATTGGTTTGGCTGGAGTTGCCGGAAAACTCAACATGAGAAGCAACGTAACGGGTAACCGACTGAAGAAGGTCCGCAGGATACAAATCCCAAAAAGCGGACTCGGCAGGAGATCGCCCACTGTTCGCTGACACTTGGCCGGCAAGCGTGCCAAAAATCAGAGCTGCGAGCAAAATGCGCCCCACAGAAAGGCCTCTTTGAAGTGAAAAACAGGAATTACGGTTCATTTAAAAACGGCCAAGGGATTCTAAGAAAACACAGCGCCAGAATCTAGTGGCATTTTCTAAAAATTACAATTTTAACATAACTGAAAACAGTAGGTTATAGCGACATTTAAACGTGCTGTATGAGATATAACAGGCATCTTGTCATAACAAGCGTGCCAAAACGAGCGGTTACAAAGCGTAATGAATCCAGACAGCCCTCTCCACTTAAGCGGATAACTTGGTAAACTCGCGAAATTCTATGGAAACTGCCGGCCTGAAGAATCAGCCGTTCGGCTACGAATCCCGACCAAAGGACGAATGCGATGATCAAAAAATGCCTGTTCCCAGTTGCCGGTTACGGCACCCGCTTCCTGCCAGCGACAAAGGCGATGCCGAAAGAAATCCTGCCCGTTGTTAACAAGCCATTGGTGCAATACGGCGTTGAAGAAGCGGCCGAAGCCGGGATTCATGAGTTTGGCTTTGTAACCGGGCGCGGCAAGCGGGCGATTGAGGATCATTTTGACATCAGCTACGAACTTGAGCACCAGATTGCAGGATCAGGCAAAGAGGGCCTACTAACTTCCATTCGCGATCTGATCGACAACAACACCTTTGCATTTACTCGTCAGGTAGAGATGAAAGGGCTTGGCCATGCCATCCTGAGCGGCCGTAACCTGATGGGTGACAACCCGTTTGCCGTGGTATTGGCAGATGACTTTTGTGTTGGGCCAGGCGAAGGCGAAGACGGTGTTCTTGCGCAGATGGTTAAGCTGTATAACCAGTTCCGATGCTCCATCGTTGCCATTGAAGAAGTGCCGGCAGACGAAACTCACAAGTACGGCGTCATAGCCGGCGAGTCCATGAAAGACGGCTTGTACCGCATTACTGACATGGTTGAAAAGCCGGCACCGGAAGATGCTCCGAGCAATATGGCAATCATTGGCCGTTATATTCTCACACCCGATATTTTCGATATTCTTGAGCGTACACCGGCGGGTAAAAATGGAGAGATTCAGATTACCGATGCGCTGCTGGAACAGGCCAAAAATGGTTGCGTGCTTGCATATCAGTTCAAAGGCCGACGCTTTGACTGCGGCAGTATTGACGGGTTTGTAGAAGCTACGAACTACGTGTACGAAAACATTTATAAAAAAGCGAAATAACAGGTAGTCATAGCCACTTGGTGCTCAGGCACCAAGAATCTGCAAAATCATGCGCAGTCGGCTCGTTATCCACCATGGTCCATTCCATTGACTGATGCCCAGGCAGAAGGGTATCGCGGCAATCACTACGAGCCCGTTACCCTACCCCTCAACAACAACGGTCAGTTCACCGTCACTCTTGAAAAGTTTCGCTTTACCCGCGGTGAGGACATACTTGTGGCAGTCTCACTGCAAGGGCCTCAGGTGATGGGCAGATCGCTTCAGGCGACTCTTGAGCGCGCTGAATCACGGGATTCTGTCACCCGCTCAACTCTGGAGCAGGCTGGCGAGGCAGGCTACTACCAAGGCAGCCTGAGCACCGACGAGGATCCTGGTGAATACCGGCTTATCGTGGAGGCAACTATTGATGGAAAGCCCGTGCGACACGCCTCCAGCCTAACAATCGAGCCTTACCTGGGAGACTTCGAAGGCGTTGAAGATGTATACGTCAGCAACAACAACTTGGTTATTCCGGTCGGCTTTTCGCCAGAAACCCCAGGCTTCTATGCATTGTCTGCTCAGCTTTATAACGGGCCGCAACCCGTTGCTCAACTTCTAGCCGAGAAGCGACTTGATGGCACATCAGACACCATGTTGTTAAGAGCTCATGGGACGGTGCTCGCCAACACATCGGTCCATGGCACCTTCCAGCTTCGCAATCTGCAGATACGACAGCTTCCAGCCCAGCCGGGCGACCGCACCCATTACGCTTTCGGCCCTGATGATGGCTACGCCTTTACGCCACCGGATCTTGATGATCTCCATGACACGCCGGCGGCGAATCCCGAATCGGAACAACGTGCAGCTTTGCTGAAACAGATTGCTGACAAGTTCTGATGCAGTACAACAATAATCAAGCAAAGACGGAGCAATCATGACAACAACAAAAACCCGAAATGCCTGTAAAATCGCGCTGGCAACAGCGCTTGCCAGTAGCATGATGGCAGGAACCGCCCAGGCTCAGCTTGCCGGGCACAATGTAATACTCGTTCACGGCTTTCAGCAGGACGATCTTGCAACTCCTCCCGCCAACCTGCAGGCGATTAAAGACGCCGGTGAGGATTATTGGCAGGCATTCTGGCTCTCCCGCTCAGAAGCTCGTATTGACTGGCCAAGCGATGGCCGGGTTGAGGGCACTATTGCGCAGAGGGCGTATGAGCAGGTTCGTGAAATCAGTCAACAAGGGCTATGCAATAACTTTTGTATAGTCGTGTCGCACTCAACCGGCGACTTGGTAACACGATATTTGCTGGAAAATCAGGCGCGCTGGTTGCAGAACGAAGGCCTACCGCCACTGAAAATTCTAGCATCTATCGACTACTCCGGCGCCGGTGGTGGAACTGAGCTCGCTAACCTAGCCATGTCTCTTGCCTACAACCCGACTTGGTATAACTGGGGTTTGCGTGCAGCTGTTCAGGCATTCACCGGTATAGAGCCAAAGCCGAGCAAATTGGGTGTTGTAAACGACCTTCAAACCAACGTGGCCAGAAACCTGGCCCTTAGCCCCAACTCTGTTCCACGACTAAGGTTCGTTGCGGGTGGCTCTTCATATGGCGGCATCACCAAACCGTTCATTTCCGGCACCGACGATGGCGTTGTACCACCACTCAGCCTGCGGTGCCACATCCGCCCAAGGCATAGATTCATGCTCTGGCAGCCTCAGCCTGGCTGGCAAAGTAACCAGCCAGAACGGCCCCGCTGGTCTTTATTATAACCACTACCCGATCTTGATGAATGAGGGCGCAACACACAGCGGTGTGCTGGGCTCAGAAACCGGCAATCTCTCCGTGCCGGTTGTAAATAATACAACCTTGAACGGCCTGCAAGTCGACTTTGCAAGCCGGAGCTACAGTCAGCGCCCTTGGTGGAAGCTCTGGGGCTCTGGAGACCAGTATATTGAAGTACCTGGCTCAGATCAGACTGACATGTCGTCGCTGGTGTACTCTACGCTTAACAACTGACACACCCTGATTTCTTTGCAGTAGGTTTTGCGTAGAAATTCCTTAAAAATACCTCTGGCTCATGGAAGAGCCGCCTTTCTTTTTTAGTTCGCTAACTATACATTGTGGGGTTACCGCCTTTTTTAACCTCTGGTGAAGCCCTTAGCCAATGTCTGACGCCCACAAATCTGATTTGCTTCTTGTTACGGTAACCCTGCTGGCAGCCATTAGCTGGATGTTTTCGAAAGAAGCTGTTTTGCTAATGCCTCCCTTGTTATTTATGGCGGTGCGGTTTCTGATAGCAGGCGGCTTTCTGGCCATAGTCGCCTGGCGTCCTTTGTCACGCCTGAGCCGGGATCAACTAAAACGCAGCGTAGGCGTTGGGCTAGTCTTCGGTGTTGCCATGAGCTTTTGGGTTATGGGGTTGTTTCATGGCACCAGCATGGGCGAAGGCGCCTTTCTTACCAGCCTTGGCGTGCTTATTGTGCCAGTTATCGCTCGCCTGGCTTTCAAAGAGATTCAGCCCGCCAGTACCTGGCTTGCCATTCCAGTGGCCGTAGCTGGGTTGGCCCTGCTCTCCCTCCGCCATGGTTTTCAGCCAGAGCCTGGCCAGATATTTTTCGTAGCAGCCGCTACTATTTTTGCCCTGTACTTTACCTTGAACACCCGGGCCGCCAACCAGCGCACGGCGGTGGATCGTCAGGGCAAAACCATCGAAAAGCCTCGCATTCCTGCGCTACCGTTAACGGCTATCGCGCTGGTTACCGTCGGGCTGGTCACCTTAGTTGAATCTCTGATATTGGAGCCCTGGCAACCAACATTCAGCAGCCCCCCACCACTCTTGATCTGGTGGGTTCTCGCCAGCGCTATCGTGGGAACAGCCGGGCGTTTTCTTGTACAAACCTACGCTCAAAGCCTCGCTACCCACAGCCACGGTGCCGTTATTCTGGTACTTGAACCGGTTTGGGTATCGTTGTTTGCAGCTGGCTGGTTTGGTGAAACCATGACCCCCGTGCAGCTAGCTGGCTGCGGGCTAATATTCACGGCATTGATCGTAAACCGTTGGGGCGCCCTGAGCAAAGCCTCAGAGCATCACTAAGGAAACGACAAACCGGATAAAAGAGGTTGACCAAAAACTCTGGAATCAGTATATTTCGCCCCGTTGCAGAACATAGGACCATAGCTCAGTTGGTTAGAGCGCTACCTTGACATGGTAGAGGTCCCCAGTTCGAATCTGGGTGGTCCTACCACTTCTGCCTGAAAAGTCAGTGACTTACGAGGATCGTGAGAGCTGGCTTTTTTTGTGCCTGCTTTTGTGTCTCAAGCCCTCACCTAGTTCCCGCCAATAACGCCTCAAGGTTTACCGGATCTTTACAGGTTTTCGATGTAAACACGGCCTCAATTATGAAATCATTGGCTTAGGCTTATCGCTTTAGTTGTTTTCATAGATGAGAGAGGAATAAAAAAACCATGTGTAAATCAGGACTTTTTATGGCTTTGGCGTTGAGTGCTGCTGTAGCTACTCCGGCCTTAGCCCAAATGGATGTGGAAGATCAGATTGAAACCCGTCAGAGCGCGTTTACATTTGCTTCATGGAACATGGGGAAAATTAAAGCACAAGCCGTTGATGGTGATGTTGCTTTCAACCAGCAGCAAATGCTGGCTGCAGCCAATTCTATTGCAGCCGTAGCGAACTCGGGATTAGGCGGGCTGTTTGGCCCAGGTACTGCTCTAGACAAGAACGAGAACACCCGGCTTAAACCAGAATTTTTCGACAAACCTGAAAAGGCTCGCGAAGTAGCCATTGGCTTTGCAAAAGCCGCGAACAAACTCCAGGAAGTTGCCAGCACCGGAGACAAAGCCGCATTGGCAGCTCAGTTCAGCGAGGTTGGTAAATCTTGTAAGGCTTGCCACGACGCTTTCCGCGCCGAGTAAGCCTTACACAACCTGCACCTTCGCTGCTCACCAACCCAGATCAGGTGGTGGCGGCGGCGGAGGTGGCAAAACCCCGCCGCTAGCCAGCCAAACTGCAATTCCCGCGACAGCCAACCCAACGACCAGCGCAATCCAACCACCACCTTCACGTTGGTAAGGCGCTGGCTCGCTCACCGCTTTACGCCCGGTAATCATTGGTGCGATGAGGTTGTCTTTTTTCACGAAGGTGTAGAAAACCACCGATGCAGTATGTAGCCCGATCAAACCGTAAATAAACCATTCCGTTAGCTTATGCCAAGATGTAATGGTGTCGTTCCAGCTAGATGAAACCGCGCGGTAAAGCGGCCCGTCAAAGGCGATGGCATCTGTGGCAAACAGCCCGGTAACCGCCTGGAACCCCAATAGTCCAAGCATAGCAATCACCGACAATGCGCCTAGCGGATTGTGCCCTAACCCCTGCCATTCGCCTTTGAGGTAAGCTGCAATAGAAGCGGGCGTTGGCACAAACTCAAAGAACCGGGCGTGTGTAGAACCAACCACACCCCATACCACTCGAAAACTGAGCAGACCTATAACAGTAAGCCCAAATCGTTCATGCCAAACCATCCAGGTACCACCAAGGTTTACGCTAACCAGTGAGCCGGTCACACTAAGTACTAGCAACCAATGAAACAACCGTGTGGGCAAATCCCAAAGGGAAATGGACGTCATCTAAAAGGGCCTCGTTTAATAGTCACTTGCAATCCATCGCGGCAGAATACCCGAACCATACCCGTTTTGCTTTATACTACCGCCCCTCTCTAATGCACCAACCTTAAAAAAGGCCTAGTTAATGCGACTGGTTATTCGTTATTTTTTCCGGACGTTACGTCTTATTTTGACGCCCTTTGTACTGCTGAGCGAGAAGCTTGGCGGCGGCAAGCCACTGGAGCGGAGTGCCGAAGAGCAACAAAAGGTCGACGCAGCCTGCGATCAACTGGCGCTTTATCAGTTCAAGACCTGCCCGTTTTGCGTCAAGGTGCGCAAACAAATAGCACGGCTTAACCTGACCATTGAAAAGCGCGATGCCCAGCACAACGAGACACACCGTGCTGATTTAGAGCAAGGCGGCGGCAACATTAAGGTACCTTGCTTGCGAATTAAAAATGAAGATGGCAGCGAACAATGGATGTACGAATCCGGCGAAATCAATGCTTGGCTGGAACAGCGCTTTGGTAGAGCTGGCTGAACCAATACTTTACAGAGGCCGGGTCGCCTGATGAACCAGCACCTCAAGATGGTAGATCAGTTCGATTGATTACTCGGAGTTATATTGAGGGGCTTGTTATATCTGGGCACATGATTGCAGAGTCAGACTTGGTAAAACTCGCGGTACCAATCCACAAAGTTGGCCATGCCCTGCTCCACAGAAGTTTCAGGTTTATAACCCACATCGTTAATCAAGCCATCAATGTTGGCGTAAGTTGCCTGTACATCACCTGGCTGCATTGGTAGCAGGTTTTTTTGGGCTTTTTTACCCGTTCGTTCTTCAATAACTTCGATAAACCGGGACAACTCTACGGGGTTATTGCTGCCAATGTTGTATATACGATACGGAGCCTTGCTGATGCTTGGGTCGGGGGCTTCCCCACTCCACTCGCTGTTGGCAACAGCTACCTGATCGAGGGTACGGACAACACCTTCTACAATATCGTCGATATAAGTGAAATCCCGTTTGTGCTGGCCATGATTGAACACGTCAATCGGTTCGCCGGCAAGAATCTTTTTGGTGAAAATAAACGGCGCCATATCGGGGCGGCCCCAAGGGCCATAGACCGTAAAAAACCGCAGGCCAGTGGTGGGCAAGTCGTAAAGATGACTGTAAGTGTGCGCCATCAACTCATTGGCTTTTTTAGAGGCCGCATACAAGCTAAGAGGGTGATCGACGTTGTCGTGAACAGAAAATGGCATGGCCTCGTTAGCACCATAAACAGAGCTGCTTGAAGCGTATACCAGATGCTTCACCGTATTGTGGCGGCACCCCTCCAAGATATTCACAAAGCCAACTATATTAGCGTCTACATAAGCGTTGGGGTTTTCTATTGAATACCGTACACCTGCTTGGGCAGCGAGGTGTACGACACGCTCGGGGCGATGCTTTGCAAAGATATCAGCCATCACAGATCGATCTGCAATGTCTTGGCGCACCTCGGTAAAATTGGAGTGGCCGATCAAGCGCGCAAGCCGAGCTTCCTTGAGACTGACATCGTAATAATCGTTAACATTGTCAACGCCGATGACTTCGTCTCCCCGCTCAAGTAGCCGGTGCGCCAGCTGCGCACCGATGAACCCGGCAGTGCCCGTTACCAGAATCTTCAAGTCTTTCGCTCCTTGTTAAAGCGTTATTTAAAAAACAACACCCGCACTGACAAACGGCCCATCGATTTTTACGTCAAACGCGTCGCTGCCATCCTCGTAATCAATAGCCAGCTGTCGATAGCCGGCGCGCACCTGCAGCAAAGAGATACTGTACTGACCATACACATTGAAATCCCGCATGGAGTCACCGTCAAAGGCAATATAGTTACCTTCGGCGCCTACGGCTACACCTGTCAGCGGCAGATCGAAGCGGGCTGCGAGATAGCCCATAGGCAATACACCGTCTGCCTCGGTGCGGCTTACCTGGGAGGCGTTTGCAACGTTCTGCACCAGCAACTCACCCGAGAAGTCCCGCACGGTCACGCCCAGATCAAGATTTACCCAGTTGTCGAGAATCTCGTAGTACAAAGTGAGATCCAGTTGCTCCAGATCCAGATCTGACTGCACTGATGCACCCTCATCAATGTCGATATAGGAGTTGGTAAGCGTCCCTCTACCACTTTCCTGTATCAGCGTATAAGCCAGACGTACATTAGGCAGTATTGGTACCGGGTGCTCCAGATAAATGCTGGCATTTGCGTTGCCGTCATTTTTCATGTTCAACTCATTGTCTACACCAACCAGGCTGTTGCCAGACGATGCGGTCCCGGATGAATCTGAATCCCAATAGCTCACGCTGGCCCCGAGGCCAACAATATCGGCTTGAGCAAAAGGAGCGGCGAGAATTAAAGAGCTGCCTAAGGCAAGTGTCAGTTTACGCATAATCTACCTATATCGTTATTGTCTGTTTGGATTTATCGCTATTCATCAGTGGAAGTTGATGCCAAGGCGGCGGCCAACTTCCTCATAGGTTTCGATAACGTCGCCCAGCCCTTGGCGGAAGCGATCCTTGTCCATTTTTTTACGGGTTTCCTTATCCCATATACGACAGCCGTCCGGGCTAAATTCATCGCCCAATACTATCTCTGAGCCGCTACGCCCGAATTCCAGTTTGTAATCCACCAGTAGCATTCCGGCTTCATCAAACAGGGTTTTCAGTACGTCGTTCACCTTGTAGGTTAACTCTTTCATGCGCGCAAGTTCGGCTTCGTTCGCCCAGTTAAAACTTACCGCCAGAGATTCGTTAACCATGGGGTCGTGCAACGCGTCGTCTTTCAAAAATAACTCATAGGTTGGCGGAGTAAGTTCTTGCCCTTCTTCCACACCAAGACGGCGGCACAAGCTGCCAGCTGACACGTTTCGCACGACACACTCTACTGGAATCATATCCAGTTTCTTGACGAGTGATTCGGTATCAGACAAAACGCCTTCGAAGTGTGTTGGTACGCCCGCAGCTTCCAGCTTTTCCATGATGAACCCGTTAAAAAGGTTGTTCACCATTCCCTTACGATTCAGCTGTTCTTTCTTTTCGCCATCAAACGCCGAGGTATCATCCCGGAAGACAAGAACAAAGCGTTCCGGATCGTCCGTGTAGAACACGGATTTTGCTTTGCCAGCGTAAAGTTCTTCGCGTTTTTCCATTATAGTCTCCGAAACGGAGGCCCGCTTCGCGGGCACCCCTTCTGAATCAGTATAGGTAATCGAATAGCTGTGTCAGCAGATCCGCAGCACGCCTGTCACCGCTGTAGCCTTCGGCCTCTTCAGCAGTAACCTGCACCTGGCCGTCGCGCTCAACCAGGTTAATCGTGTGAGTGTGGCGAGCCTTCTCTTTATCGCTGAACCAACTGAACCAACCTGGGTCGCGCTCATCCACGGTGCGGAAATCGACAAAGAACCAACCTTCGCTGCGGTTCAAGTCAACTACCTCAATCTTCGATTCAAGGAGCGACCGGTTAACCTCCGCCCATGAGCGACCGTAATCGAGATCCATACGAATGGCCTGGGCCTCATCATTCTCGGTCACAAGCTTAACCAGCGGCTTGGCCACTATAACGGACGCAGCACGGGAGACCGACTTGCTCTCCTCACTCGCTTTCAGGAAATCGCCAAGATTGGCAAGAAGGCGCTTTTGTAACGCCAGTTGCTCGGCTGACGGCTCTGAAATGCCACGCCATGGAATCAACTCACTCGGCCACGGCGCGCTGTCATCCGCTGTGTTCTCCGACGTAAGCTTGCGAACTTGGATTTCGGTTGTTTTACGGCGAACACCGGGGGCAATACGAACCTGTAGTACAGCTTTAGGCTCGGCAGCGGTGGCTTCGGCGGGCGCACTTGGAAGCTCAAGAAGCTCGCGGGCGCGCATACTGAAGTTAGCCAACTCACTTTGCAGAAGCCCCAGTTGCGGGTTGTCGTGGGCAACACCCAAGCTCTGTTCGTTCATGTAGGCCGTTACGGCAGGCCAAATACGACCAGGTACATCATTTACCAGCAACCAGACTCGGCCATCGAGCTCTTCAACCACGTAGTTCTCTTCGAGAATTTCCGAGGTCATATCCGGTGGCTGGGGTATATCAGAGGGATACATTTTGCTGGCATCTGCCGAATTTATCTGGCGGATGGGCATTACCTGAGAAAACCGGGAATCATTTGCCGTTTCCGGCAGCTCCAGAGGGCTCCCCTCTTTGGCGTTCACATAACGCTCGGAGCGATCTTCAACCAGGCTGCACCCAGACATCACGGCCGCGATCACTAACCCGGATGCAATAGCCCGGTGGCGGAATGCAAAAAACTTACGGGTTCCTGTAAGAACCGGCATCGGCCTACTCTCTGTATGGGACTGTTTCGGGGTTGGTGTCAGCAAACTCAGAGTACACCCGAGACTTTCATTGCTTCTTCAACCTCGGCGTGGAACTTCTCACTGAACGGAGTCAGTGGCAGCCTTATACCTCCGCCTATCATATCCATACGCTGAAGCGCCCACTTAACCGGAATGGGATTAGCTTCAAGGAACAGCTTGCGGTTCAAAGGCATCAGAAGCTCATTCAATCGTTCTGTCTCTTCCCGATTGCCCGCAATGGCTGCGGCGCATAAGTCGGACATGCCCTTGGGTGCCACGTTCGCCGTAACGGAAACGTTGCCCTGCCCGCCCGCGAGCATCAGCTCAGCGGCAGTGGCGTCATCTCCGGAATAGACCGCAAGGCGACCGTCTAATGCTTGTATCAGCTCTGCACCCCGGGGAATATTGCCGGTGGCATCCTTGATGGCCACAATGTTCGGAATATCAGCCAGGCGCAGAACTGTGTCGTTGAGCATGTCGCAGGCTGTGCGCCCAGGCACGTTATAGAGCATCTGGCTTATGCCGGGCACCGCTTCAGCAATTGTTTTGAAGTGCTGATATAGGCCTTCCTGGGTTGGCTTGTTGTAATAAGGCACAACCAATAGACAAGCGTCTGCACCGAGCTTGTGTGCTTCGGTTGTCAGATGGATGGCTTCACGTGTGCTGTTACCACCCGTGCCGGCAATAACAGGGATGCGACCATTCACGCGTTTGATAATGTAACCAATTACCCGGCAGTGCTCTTTCTGATCGAGCGTTGCGGATTCACCGGTGGTTCCCACTGCAACGATACCGTTTGTACCGTTTTCCAAATGAAAGTCTACCAGTTTGTCCAGATCCTCCCAGTGAATGTCACCGTTTGGATGCATGGGCGTGACCAGTGCGACAAGGCTACCCGTAATCATAAAAGCTCCATCCGAATAAAATGGTAATGGTAATGTTGGTCACGAACTGACACAAGGGAATTAAATTACACTTGGCCTGAAGTCGTTGACGGTAGAGGCCCCTTCACCGGCCAGGCGGAGAACACGGCTTTCAGCATAGTAGCTAACGGGATGGCAAAGAAAACGCCCCACAGCCCCCAAATACCGCCAAAAAACAGCACAGAGATAATGATAACAACCGGGTGCAGGTTATTCACTTCTGAGAACAGCACGGGAACCAGCACGTTGCCATCAAGGGCCTGAATAACGCCGTATATCACCATTACCCAAATGAAGTGGCTACCCCAGCCGAAGGCAAACAGCGCAATCACCGCAACCGGTATAGTAACCACGGCGGCGCCAATGTATGGAATAACAACACTCAGACCAATCAACAGCGAAAGCAATGCTGCATAAGGCACACCCAGAAGTTTGAACGCGACATAAGTTGTGCCGCCAACGATCAGGATTTCCAGAGCCTTCCCCCGCACATAATTGGCACACTGCAGATTCACTTCATGCCAGATTTGCAGCATCATCGGGCGCTGAGGAGGCAGTAACCTGGAGATGGCGCCCAGCAGAACTTCCCGGTCCTTCAGGAAAAAGAACACAAGAATCGGCACAAGCACCATATAAATCAACAGCGCAACCAAATCGGGAATACTGGATAGTGAGAACGACACCAGCCATTGAGTGATATGCCCTACTTCCGTGTTCACCTGCTCGTAAAGACTGCTAACCGCCTGCACAGAAATAAGGTGCGGGTACTCATCGGGCAACAGCTCAAGGTAGGATTGCAGCTCGCCAATGATACGGGGCGCTTCGCCTGCAAGGTTGCTAACTTGGGTCCAGATGAGCGGCAGCAGCCCAAAAATGAACCTACGAGCACACCGAGAAACACCAGGAACACGCTTACGATGGCCAGGCCCTCAGGCACGCCCAGAGTGTTAAGCCGGGTAACCAGACCCTGTAGAATAAACGCTACAATGAGTGAGGCTATGGCCGGCGCAAGCATGGCGCCGAACCAGATGACGAAAACTGTACCGATCACCAGTATCAGAAAAAGGATGACCGCTTCGTCGTCTGAAAAGTATTTGTGCGCAAGTCCGCGTAAAATTCTAACCATTAAGAACTCCGGAAATTAACCGCCGCACTCTATCACAAACCAATACTGGCCATCAGTTTCCGACGAGTTCACCAAGCGGTGGCGGGACAACTCCAGAAAGGCCGGGATATCGCGAGCGGAGCCCGCGTCAGTGGCAATCACCTCAAGCTTTTCACCGGGCGCCATGCCATTGAGTTCCAGTTTTGTTTTCAACAGGGGCATTGGACAACGAAGCCCAGACGTATCCAGTGTACGATCAGCCATAAAAAAGATGCACCATTACAAGACATGGAATTCGCAAGGCGGCATTATGCCTCAGTGATACTGTATTGCATCACAATACCTGTTAATCAGCAGTTCCGGGTGTTCCACCGGAATTTCAACAGAAAACCGCTGTTGCAGGCGCGGTTCAAATCAGGAGCACACCACTTTACATGATTAACGTTCTTACAGAGTTTCGCGGTTACCGTAAGCTGTCAATCGCTATGGTATTTGCACTCTCATTTACGTCAAGCCCTGTCTCGACAGCACAAGACTCTCGGCTACCAAATATTGGAGGAGCCGGGGGCGGCCTTATTTCAGACCAACAAGAAAGCGATATTGGTCAGCAGGTTATGGTATCGATCCGGCGCTCTGCACCGCGCATAACGGATCCTCTCGTTTACGATTATCTGAGCTCCGCTATTTATCGACTGGTACCCTCTGCTCCGTTGGAGAATCGTGATCTTACACTTGCACTGATTGACAGCCCTGCCATCAACGCTTTCGCGGTGCCCGGTGGCATCGTCGGTGTTAACGGGGGCCTGTTTCTCAACGCCGCTACGGAGCAACAGTTTGCTTCTGTGCTTGCCCACGAGCTTGCCCACCTTAGCCAACGACACTTTGCACGCCGGCTTGAACAACAGGAAACCAGCGCGCCCCTCACCATTGCTGGGATGATTGCGGGCATTGTGCTTTCTGCAGTTACGCAATCTGATATAGGCATTGCAGCCATTGCAGGCACCCAAGCCTTGGCCATTCAGAACATGTTGCTTACAGCCGCTCCCACGAACAGGAAGCCGACCGGGTGGGGCTTGATATTCTGGCGTCCGCCGGAATGGACCCACAGGGAATGCCTGAAATGTTCGAAATCATGATGCGGCAAAACCGGTTACAGGGAAACAATATGCCGGAGTATCTCTCAACTCACCCCCTTACCCAGAGCCGGGTGGCTGATACCCGCAACCGTGCAGAGCAGTATCCCAAAAAATCGATCCAGGACGCACAGGAATACCACCTGATGCGCAGCCGCCTGCAAGTACACTACGCGGTCTCACCCGAGGTAGCAGTAAACACATTCGAAAACTATCTGAAGAAACCGGACGCGCAAAGCAATGAGGCGATTCGTTACGGGCTGGCAACTGCATACCTGAGTAACAACCAGTTTGAAAAGGCGACCAATGTTATTAACGAGCTGTTGGCCAGCAATCCGGGGCGGATAACGTTTCAGGTAACACTGGCAGAAATACGGATTCAACAGAAAAAACTCGACGAGGCGCGCGCACTGCTGAAAGACGCCCTTAGTCGAAACCCGGGCAACTACCCTATTACCTCCACCCTCGCAGATGTGGAAATTGCAGCCAGCAATGGCCCGCAAGCCGCTGAATATCTGGGGCAGCTGACCCGCAGAATGCCCCAACAGGAGCAGCTGTGGCTTCGCTTGGCAGAAGCAGAAGGCATGGCCAGGAACATCGTGGGGGTTCACCGTGCCCGAGCGGAATACGATGCACTGATGGGGGACCTGGAGTCGGCCCAGAGGCAGCTGAGGCAGGCTCAGGAGAAGTTGCCGGCAGGTTCAGCCCAGCGCCAGGTGGTAAGCGAGCGGCTGAGCGAAATCACCAGCCGCCTTCAAATGCACAAAAACAACTAAGTTCAGGCGTTACCAGCAGCTTTAAGGTTCATCCCTGCGGTGAAGTCCAACATGCGCCGCAGGGGCTTTAGGGCAGCCTCTCGCGTTTGTGCATCCACAAGTACTTCCTGGTCGCCATTTTCAATTACCTGAAGCAGGTTCTCCAAACCGTTCATGGCCATCCACGGACACTGGGCACAGCTCCGGCATGTGGCACCGTTGCCTGCCGTTGGTGCTTCAATGAGCGTTTTATTGGGCGCAAGCTGCTGCATTTTATAGAAAATTCCGTTATCCGTAGCAACAATAAATTGCTGGTTCGGTAACGTCTGCACTGCGTGAATCAGCTGCGATGTGGAACCGACCACATCTGCCATTTCAACCACCGCATCTGGAGACTCTGGGTGAACCAGAACGGCGGCATCCGGGTATAGGGCCTGAAGATCCCCCAAGCCGCGGTGCTTAAACTCTTCATGCACGATGCACGAACCATCCCATAGCAGCATGTCTGCGCCGGTGGTCTTTTGTACATAGTGGCCAAGATGTTTGTCTGGAGCCCAGAGGATCTTCTCTCCCCGGGAATCCAGATCTTCTACGATAGCCTGAGCGCAACTGGACGTTACAACCCAATCCGCGCGAGCTTTTACAGCAGCGGAGGTATTGGCATACACCACAACGGTACGGTCGCTGTGCTCATCGCAGAATGCTTGAAATTCATCTGCCGGGCACCCTACATCCAAAGAGCAGGTGGCCTCCAGAGTAGGCATCAAAACACGCTTTTCAGGGTTCAGTATCTTGGCGGTTTCCCCCATGAAACGAACGCCGGCCACAACCACAGTTGAGGCGGGATGCTGATTACCAAAACGGGCCATTTCCAGTGAGTCTGCCACACAGCCACCAGTTTCTTCCGCGAGGCGCTGGATGTCCGGATCTGTGTAATAGTGCGCCACAAGCACGGCGTCTTTTTCCTTGAGGGCAGCCTTGATACGGGCTTCAAGCCGCGCCTTCTCATCAGCGCTGAGCGGCTTAGGCTCCGCTGCATGGGCCAAGTGCTCCTGAACAAGGATTCGGTCTTCAGCTTTAGTCATGTACGGATACTCTCAATTACTTTGCCGTTACTTAGCACCAGTTACTTTCCACCAAATACGTCCCAAGTCTGAGTATATCATTTCAAACACGGGTAGCACTGTACGGACTATACCGAGTCTCACAACACCCCCCCTTGGTCGTAGGCCCAATCAACACATAAAAAAAAAGGACTGCATCTCTGCAGCCCTTTAACTTTCAATTCACTAACCGTTCAAAACGCTAAATATGGTGGGTCGTGATGGATTCGAACCATCGACCAATTGGTTAAAAGCCAACTGCTCTACCAACTGAGCTAACGACCCAAAACTTGTGACCAGTGCTTGGACCCTGATCGATTCCGTGGCGGCTCAGCAACTGCCCCGAAATATCGAATATGGTGGGTCGTGATGGATTCGAACCATCGACCAATTGGTTAAAAGCCAACTGCTCTACCAACTGAGCTAACGACCCAAGCGAGGCGCATATAGTAATGATTTTTCCCCGACGATCAACCCTTTCGCGCCATGTTTTTAATTATTTTTCTAATTCCCGGTTTTAGCCCTGACCTGAACCCAGATATTTTTTGGCCAGCCGGGCAGCTTCGCTCTTGGGATAATCATTTACGACCTGCTCCATCTGCCGGCGAGCTTCGGATTTCTCATCGAGCCGATCCAGCGTCACACCCAGCTTGTAGACCGCATCTGGCGCCTTGCGATGATCCGCGTAACGGGTTGCCACAATGGAGAACGCCTGGCGCGCCTGCTCAAGCTGAGGCTTTACAAGATACACTTCACCTAGCCAGTAATAGGCATTTACTGTCAGGTCCCCTTCGGGGTACTTGTCGATAAATTCATAAAGCTGGCCAATGGCTTGATCGTATTTTTTCTGATTATGGATAAGATCCTGAATGGCCTTGTATGCCTTGCGCTCTTCAGCCTCAGGTTGCCGATACTCTCGTACTTCGGCCGAGCTCTTATCCTCACCAGAGTCTCCACCTGCAACGTCGGAAGCCTTGGGTTGAGCCGACACCTTCTCTGAAAGATCAAGAATGCGCTGATCCAGATCGATGTAACGATCTCTGCCCTGGCTCTGCAACCGCTCTATGAGGTGTCGTTGCTCTTCAGTTTCGCCCTTAAGCCGCCTGACCTCGCCCTGAAGCTGCTGAATCATATAGAAGAGCTCAGACGTAGCCTGGTTAGTATTGGCCTTGCGCTGAACGTCTGAGGCACCGCCTTGGTATGCGGACGTAGATGACTGCGCCAGCGCAATTCCCGCCTGCCCGAGGGCAAGCGGAAAAATCACTGCCGCCATGAGCTGTTTTCTCATGGGTTTAACCTGATGTTGTGTGTGCGTTTACTCGAAAACGAGTTCCACACGGCGATTTTGTGCCCATGCACTCTCTGATGAGCCATAACCGCCGGCTTCTCTTCACCATAGCTTACGGTTTCCATCTGGCCCCGTGAAGCACCATTCACAACCAGGAAGCGCTGAACAGCATTTGCACGACGCTCACCTATGGCCAGGTTGTATTCCTTGGAGCCGCGCTCATCGCCGTGGCCTTCAAGACGCACATTCTGGCTTGGGTTGCTGGATAGATAACGGGCGTGGGCCATCAGTACGTCGCGAGCTTCCGGCTTGATTTCCGAGGTGTCGAAATCAAAATAGAATGTGGTGATTTCGCGCAGGGCTTCCAGTTCAGCCTGCTGCTGAATTTCCATGCGCTCTTCCTCAGTCATCGAAGAAGAAGAGATACCACCTTGATCGCTACCGCCATAAACAGTAGAGCCTTGATCCTGGTCGATGGGAGCAACGTCTGAGTCATAACCTCCGTCGTCCATGCTTTCACCGGTAGTACTACAGCCTGCGAAAAGGCCTACAGAGAACAAAAGGGCAATAACTTTGGTTTGAGCTGACAACTTCATGATTCATTCCTTTCCGTTGATTGACTTAATTTTTTACCTTTCAGGTGAATGCTTTTGCACCCACCCATTACCGAACAATAGGCCCCCAGGCCGGGTCACGGACGTCTCCCTCCGAGGCAGGAAGGCTATACGCAGCACCTCCGTCAGCCGAGATAACCGTCAGTACGCTTTTACCGCTTTGTTTGGTGGCATAGATCAGCATGCGGCCGTTTGGCGACACACTGGGGGACTCATCGGATTCTGTACGAGTGAGAACGGTTTCCTCATCGTTTTTAAGATTGGTGCGTGCAATGAGAAACGCACCATCGCGCTGATGTACGTAATACACATAATCACCTTTGCTGTCTGGGCGCGGGCGAGCGTTATAACGGCTACCAAATGTGATGCGTCGCGGCTCAGCACCGGGCTTTGCCATGTAGTAAATCTGTGGGCCGCCCGAACGATCTGATGTAAAGAATATGCCGTCATCGTTACTATCCCAGGCAGCCTCTGTATCAATCGCCCAGTGATTGGTAAGTTTTGTCACTTTCCGGGACTGAAGATTCATCTGATAGATCTCAGCGTTGCCATCTTTTGACAGAGTCATGAGTAGGGACTGCCCGTCGGACGACCAAGTCGGTGCTGAGTTCAGGCCCGGAAAGTCAGCCACTTTTGTGCGCTGCCCGGAATTCAGCTCATGAATGAATATGGCAGGCTTGCCGGATTCAAACGATACGTAAGCCAGTTTCTTGCCATCCGGCGACCATGCCGGGGAAAGAATAGGCTCTTTGCTCTCAAGACGAACCCTGGCGCGCTTGCCATCTATATCACTCACCTGCAACCGATAACGGGGTTGCCCGCTTGTCCTATCAAGGGTTACGTACGCAAGCTTGGTGGAGAAGGCTCCAGGAACGCCCGTGATAGCTTCGTACACTTTATCGCTGACGTGATGGGCCAGTGAACGTATATTCGATGCTGGCGCCGCGGCCGTTTCACCAAGAATTCGCTCTTCGCGGTTAACATCAAACAGCTCGTAACGCGCTTGTACCCTGTCGCCGTTGCGGGTTAGCTCACCCACCAGCACATAACGTTGCCCAAGCAGGCGCCAGTCCCGGAAATATACATCTGAGCGCTTTGATGGAAGGCTTAGCATTTTCTCCGGAGGCAATGGGCGAAACTCGCCGCTCATGGCCAGATCCGCCTGAACAATGCTGCTCAATTTATCCCCTGCTGGCATATTACCGCTTTCTGAAAATGGCACCACAGATACCGGAATAGCAGAGTCTGCCCCTTCGGTAATACGAATCAGCAATTCGGCCTGTACGCTGGTAGCGGCTACAAGCATTAAGGCGGCCGCCGCGAAAACCATTTTTGATAGCGTGAACGAAATTCTCTGTATCATGGAATTACCCGCTTCCTTATCTCAATCTGCGAGGATTGAATTCAATCGTAAACTGGCGGAAATAGGTTTCAAACGTGTCCCGCTCAGACGGCACCGGGTACCGGCTTAATGACTTGACGGCGCCCAGTGCAGAGTTATCAAATGCTGTATTGCCACTGCTTGCGACCAGTTTAACCCCGGCCAGTTCACCGGTTGGCAGCAATGTAATTTGCAACCGAGCAGTCATTTCTTCCGTGGCTGAAGAAGGCGGATACCAGGCCTGACTGAGGCGCTCACGGATCAACGCTTGATACTTCTGGCTCTCCGACAGCATTTGGGATTCTCGAGCTTTGGCAGCAGCGGCTTGTTTTCTGCGCTGCGCCTCTTCTGCGCGGGCCTTTCTGGCCTGATCGGCTTGAGCCTCCAGCTGCTTTTCCTGAAGCTTGCGCTCAGCATCTAGCCGCTTACGCTCAGCTTCCTTACGTGCCTGTTCTTCCTGCTTTTTACGCTCGGCTTCTTCGCGCTTACGCTGTTCTTCCTGGCGCCGCTTTTCCTCTTCCGCCTTACGTTTGGCTTCTTCCTGCTTTTTTTCCGCTTCAGCTTTGCGGCGCTCTCGCTCCTTAGCTTCCGCTTCTGCTTTCTGGCGCGCGGCTTCTTCTTTTCGAGTCTTTTCAACCTTACGTTCTTCCGCCTTGGCCTGCTCGCGCTTTTGCTCTTCAGCTTTTTGCTTGGCGTCTTCGCGCTTCTTCTGCTCTGCCGCCTTACGCGCCTCTTCTTCTTTCTGGCGCTTCTGCGCTTGCGCCTGCTTTTGCTTCTCCAGCTCCTTTTGCTCTTCCTCTCGATCCGGCTGATCTACCGGCTGATCTACCGGCTGATCTACGGCTCAACTACAGGGCTTGGCTCGGGTTTTTGCTGGGTGATAAGGCGAGCAGACACGCTGTTGGGCGGCGGCTCCTGGATAGCCGACGACCACGACCAGCCTGCAAGGGCGACACCGGCGATAAGCAGGTGTAAAGCAAGCGACAGCGCGAATGGCGACTTCCAAGCCGGCACGCCGGTACTGGTAAATTCCCGTTCCTGACCTGTCACAACAATTCCGCCTGCTCTTTTCTCACGTTTCGTCCGGGAGCGTATCGGTAATCAGACCAATGCTAGTTGCCCCCGCTCCCTGAAGCGCTGCCATCAACCTAACCACAGTGCCGTACTCCACATTCTCGTCACCGCGCACAAGTATGTCTCTGGATGTTCTCTGTGACAGGATTTTGGCCACCTGTGCACGAACCTCCGCAAGAGGCATAGGGTCGCTGCCCTTGTCGCCAACCTCAACATAATAAGCACCGTTGGAATCCACCGATACAATGATGGATTCCACATTTTTATCGGCCTGAATAGGATTAGATGCGGTCTCTGGGAGATCTACTTTTACACCCTGAGTAAGCATGGGTGCCGTGACCATGAAAATAACCAACAGCACCAGCATCACGTCGATGTATGGAACGACGTTAATTTCCGCCATCGGCTTGCGCCGATTTTCGGGCATCATCCCCATACCTTTCATAGCGCTGTACTCCGGCTGTTAACGGGAAACGTCATTACGCTGCGCCCTTGTCGGCACTGTGAACACGACGATGCAGAATGCTGGAGAACTCATCAGCAAAGGTTTCGTAATTCTTCAGAAGCGCATCCGACTTTGAGGAGAACCGGTTGTATGCGATGACCGCAGGGATAGCAGCAAACAGGCCCATAGCGGTCGCAATCAGCGCTTCTGAAATACCGGGCGCCACCGTGGCCAGCGTGGCCTGCTGAACCTGCGCCAGACCACGAAACGAATTCATGATGCCCCACACGGTACCGAACAGGCCGACATACGGACTGGTTGAGCCCACTGTGGCAAGAAACGGCAGATGAGCCTCAAGGCGCTCTTGCTCCCGGGAAAATGCAACTCGCATGGCTCGCTGAGTTCCGTCCATAACGGCATCTGCATCACGGCTTTGCTGGCGCAGCCGAGAAAACTCTTTGAAGCCGGCACGAAATAGCGATTCCATTCCTGAGAACGGCGTTGGCTCAGCGTTCACTTCACGATAGAGCTGACCCAGATCCATGCCGGACCAAAACCGCTCTTCAAACGCGAGCTGCGCCTGTCGAGCCTTGCGAAATACCTGAAAGCGCTGAAAAATAAGCGCCCAAGACATGACCGATGCGGCGGCAAGTAGCAACATAACCAGTTGCACCAACACACCGGCATTTGAAATCAGACTCCAGACCGACAGTTCCGAATCCACCACTTACTCCTGGATTATTTCGTGTTTTGTTTCAGGATATTGCTTGCTCTGCTCGAGCAGCTCCCGCATGTTTTCCGGCAAACGCCTTGGCCGCCCGCTATCGAGGGCTACGCAGGCAACTCTCACTTCTGCTTCACACAACTGCTTTCTATCTCGCACCCGCACGACCCGCTGCCGAAACGTCATCCACACCCGGCCAAATGCTATTGGCTCTGCGGTTACAGTGAGCTCATCATCAAGCACTGCAGGCACGGCATAGTGAATCGACAGGCGCTGCACAACGTAGCTTATGTTGTCAGCCAGCCCGGCCCGCAGCCCCACTCCACAGCTGCGCACCCACTCTGTACGGGCGCGCTCCATGTAATGGAGATACCGGGCATGAAATACAATGCCTCCGGCGTCTGTATCTTCAATGTATACCCGCACAGGCCATGCGAACGTTGCCGGGCTTTGGCCATCACTCAAGGGAGCCTCCTGCAGTATCCGGGTTCACCCTTGCAATACCGAAGTGCTGATACGCATGGGATGTCACCATACGGCCTCTAGGCGTACGCAACATAAAACCTTGCTGAATGAGAAAGGGCTCCAGCACATCCTCAATCGTACCCCGCTCTTCGCTGATCGCGGCGGCAAGGCTTTCAACGCCGACCGGGCCGCCATCAAACTTTTCAATCATCGCCAACAGTAAGCGCCGATCCATATGATCGAAGCCTTGCCCATCAACCTTCAACATATTCAAGGCTTGGTCTGCAATTCCTGCATTAATGTGGCCGTCTGCCCGCACTTCCGCGTAATCCCTAACCCGTCGCAACAGCCGATTGGCTATTCGAGGCGTCCCCCGGGAACGGCGAGCTATTTCGTGGGCACCTTCTTCATCAATATCAACGCCTGAAAGGCGCGCGGAACGCATAATAATATGCGTAAGATCCGCCGTATTGTAGAACTCCAAGCGCTGCACAATGCCGAAACGATCCCGCAGAGGCGATGTCAGTAGTCCGGCCCGGGTGGTTGCGCCAACCAAAGTAAACGGCGGCAAATCCAGCTTGATCGAACGTGCTGCAGGGCCTTCGCCGATCATAATATCCAGCTGATAGTCTTCCATCGCGGGATACAGGATTTCTTCCACCACAGCGCTCAGTCGGTGTATTTCATCAATAAAGAGAACGTCGCCCTCTTCAAGATTAGTCAGCATTGCTGCCAAATCCCCGGCTTTCTCAAGCACCGGCCCGGAGGTGGTTTTTATAGCCACCCCCATCTCATTAGCAATAATGTTGGCAAGTGTGGTTTTGCCCAACCCTGGAGGGCCGAAAATCAGGACATGATCCAGCGCTTCCTGGCGGCCGCGAGCCGCAGAAATAAAGATGTCCATCTGTTCCCGCACAACGGGCTGTCCCACATACTCCGAAAGCAACGTGGGTCGGATAGCGCGATCCTGCACCTCTTCGTTGTCACCGGCCCGGGCTGAGATCAGTCGGTCGGATTCAATCATGTACTTATCCGCTTATCGGGAATCAATAGACTGCCACTTGAAACCAAAAGTGACCCAATTGTACAAACAGCCACCTGCGTGTCACGTTACGCTCTCTACAGGTTTGGCGCCACACAGGCGACATATTAAAGTCACGTCATCAAGCAGGGATCATATTGCGCAGAGCCAAGCGAATCAGGGTTTCGCTGGACATGCCCTCTTCCGACACCCTGGTAATAGCCCGTGCAGCCTCCTGAGGTTTGTACCCAAGGGCGATGAGCGCAGCTTCTGCTTCGTCGACGGGTTTGTGTGAGTGCGCCGAAGCCTGGCGGGCTTTTATTCCAGAAACCTCTGAGTGCGCAGACCCAGGCACAAACTGCCCTTCCAGCTGTTTGATGCGGTCTGTCATCTCGATTAACAGGCGCTCCGCTGTTTTCTTACCAACCCCCGGAAGCTTAACCAGTGAGTTGATATCTCGCCCCTCCACACAGCGAATAAACTGTTGAGCGTCCAGACCAGACAGTATGCCGGTGGCCATTTTTGGGCCCACGCCGTTAACCTTGATCAGTAACCGAAACAAGTCACGATCAAGCCGTGACGCAAACCCAAACAGGCTCTGAGCGTCTTCGCGTACCGCAAAGTGTGTATGAAGGGTAACCTCCTGCCGGTTTCTGGCAGATGAAAGAAGGTGGTGTAAGGAATATCAACTTCGTAACCCAGGCCGCTGCATTCAACAAGCGCCTGCCCAGGTGTTTTTTCAACCAAAATACCTCGGATACGACCTATCAAGGATTGCCTCCTGCCGCTCTGCAGAGCAGTTTATTGTTGTCGCACGCGCCCGCTGCGGGCTTTACCCGCACCGCCTGCCACTTTCAAAATGCTTTGATTCATGTGCGCATGACACAGGGCGATAGCCAAGGCATCGGCTGCATCTTCTTGGGGTTTGCGAGAAAGTGACAGCAACACTTGCACCATATGCTGTACCTGGGATTTATCGGCGCCACCCTTGCCCACCACGGCCTGCTTTACCTGCCGAGCCGAGTATTCATGCACCGCCAGCCCACTGGTGGCAGCACCGACAATAGCGGCGCCACGGGCTTGCCCAAGCTTGAGTGCGGAATCTGGGTTGCGGGCCATGAACACCTGCTCAATGGCAAATTCCTGCGGCCGGTATTCAGTAATCAAACTCACCAGGCTTTGAAAAATGATTTTCAGGCGCTCCGGCATGGGCTTTTCACCCATGCGGATACAGCCGCTGTCGATGTATTCTATGTGCCGGCCATCAACCCGGATAATCCCGTAACCGGTGATCCTTGAGCCGGGGTCGACACCCAGAATAATCGCCACATCAGTGCCTGCTTATGTTTCTTCGGTTTCGGAAGCCTGGTTGTCAGCCACTTTTGCCGGTTTTTTGCGCAGGCGAATGTTCAGCTCACGTAGTTGCTTTTCGTCTACCTCACCCGGTGCCTGGGTCATCAGACAGGTTGCACTCTGGGTTTTCGGGAACGCAATTACATCACGGATAGAGCTGGCGCCTGTGAGCAGCATGATCAAGCGATCCAGGCCCAAGGCTAAGCCACCGTGAGGTGGGCACCCGTACTTGAGGGCGTCGAGCAGGAAGCCGAACTTGGCGCGGGATTCTTCCTCGCCAATGCCCAGAATGCGGAACACTTCCTGTTGCATCTGCTCGCTGTGGATACGCATAGATCCGCCACCCAACTCGGTGCCATTAAGAACCATGTCGTAAGCACGGGACAAAGCCGTTGCAGGGTTTGCCGCCAGCTCTTCCGAGCTGCAGCTAGGCGCTGTAAAGGGGTGGTGAATAGCCGTAAACCCGCCATCTGGCAGCTCTTCGAACATGGGGAAATCCACAACCCACATGGGCGCCCATTCAGAGGTCAACAAGTTAAGATCGTGACCAACGCGAATACGCAACGCGCCCAAAGCTTCGTTTACAACCGTGGTCTTGTCGGCGCCGAAGAACACGATGTCGCCGTCCTCAGCTCCCGTGCGCTCGATCACAGCCATGGCAACGTCATCACCAAGGAACTTGACGATGGGTGACTGCAGGCCTTCCACGCCCTTGGCCAGATCGTTCACCTTGATGTAAGCCAAACCTTTGGCGCCGTATATGCCAACAAATTTGGTGTATTCATCGATCTTCTTGCGGCTCAGCTCGCCACCTTTAGGGACACGCAGAGCGGCTACACGGCCCTTCGGGTCCTTGGCAGGGCCAGCAAATACTTTAAAATCGACACCAGCAACCAGATCACCCACATCTTGAAGCTCAAGTGGAATACGCAGATCCGGCTTATCACTGCCGAATCGATCCATAGCTTCGGAGTATGGCATGCGCGGGAATGCCGGCAGTTCAACGTTCATCACATCTTTAAACAGAGCGCGGATCATGCCCTCGTTCAGGTTCATCAAGTCTTCTTCGTCTACAAACGACGCTTCGATATCCACCTGGGTAAACTCAGGCTGGCGATCCGCACGCAAATCTTCATCGCGGAAGCATTTTGCGATCTGGTAATAACGATCTACGCCAGACACCATCAGCATTTGCTTGAACAGCTGGGGCGACTGCGGCAACGCAAAGAACGAGCCTTCATGGGTACGGCTAGGCACCAGATAATCGCGTGCGCCTTCAGGCGTAGCGCGGGTCAGGATGGGGGTTTCCACATCCATAAATCCGTTGCTGTCGAGGTGGTTGCGGATATAGCTGGTTACCCGTGAGCGAAAGCGCAAACGATTGAGCATTTCCGGGCGACGCAGATCAATGAAGCGATAGCGCAGGCGCACATCCTCACCTACGTCTACATGCTCATCCAGTGGGAAAGGTGGCGTTGCTGCGGCGTTCAGGATAGTGACTTCCTTGCCCAGCACTTCAACCTGGCCCGTAGGCATGTTGCTGTTCTCAGTGCCTGCCGGACGACGACGCACAAGACCTTTGATCTTAACCACGTATTCGCTGCGCACCTTTTCGGTAAGCGCAAAGCTTTCAGCAGTATCCGGGTCTACTACAACCTGAGATATGCCATCCCGATCTCGCAGATCCAGGAAGATAACCCCACCATGGTCACGGCGGCGGTGTACCCATCCGCAGAGTGTAACTTCCTGATCGATGTGGGATTCGTTGATCCCACCGCAATAATGACTGCGCATACCGGTTCCCGTAGTGTCTGGTGTCTGAGATTAATGTTGATGTCTGGCCCGCCAAATCAGGCAGAAACCATACTGGAAAAGCCCATCATTATAAACATAATGGCGCGGGAAATCAGGCGTGTTTACCCCCAAATGAAAGGGTTCGAGTGACTCCCGGTAGGCAGGTCGCTAGAATGCAGCGTCAATACGTCATTGGAGCCGCTATCTTGTCTACCAGAGCTGAGCAGAAACTTCTCACCCGGCGCTCCCTTATGGACTCCGCCCTCGCCCAATTAAGCGCGGATCGCGGATTTGGGAGCCTGAGCCTGCGAGAAGTCGCCCGGGAGGCCGGTATCGCGCCAACGTCTTTCTACCGACATTTTGCGGATCTTGATGAGCTGGGGTTAGTGTTGGTAGATGAAGGGGGCGTGGCCTTACGGCAGCTTATGCGCCAGGCCCGCAAGCGAATCGCCCGAAATGGCAGTGCTATTTCTACCTCTGTAGAAACCTTTATGGAATACCTCGGCAACAACGCCAACCTGTTCCGGTTGATGCTCCGGGAGCGCACTGGTGGCTCCAAACCCTTCCGAACAGCGATTAAAGCCGAAATTGATCACTTCGTTACAGAGCTTGCGGACGATTTACGGCGTTTTGCGGAAGAGCAGCGGAAACCGCTTTCTGATGCACGGCTCGTTGCGGAGGCGATGGTCACTCTGGTGTTCAATCAAGGGGCAGACGCGCTGGATGCAACGCCGAAAGAGCGGGAAGAGCTGAAGATCAAGCTGAAAACAGAACTGAGGATGATCCTGATCGGCTCTCAGCGACTAGCCAAGCATTCGGCTCTCCGATAGCCAGCAATAGCAGATTACGCCGCTGAATCGTCGCCCAACCGGGACAATATCGGCGCGAGGGATCGTTTAACTTCCTCCAATTGCTCTTCATCGTAAGGAATCGGCGGCTGCTTTCCCCACACAGGGCCAGGCCAAGCCGGATCACCCTCAAAGCGGACAATGTGATGCAGATGCAACTGGGGAACCATGTTTCCCAGCGCAGCCACATTCATCTTGTCGCCACCAAATGCTTCCATCATGCCTCGACTGAGCGCCGAGGATTCCTGAATCAACAGGTGCTGTTGCTGCGGGCTTAACTCGTAGATTTCACGAATGCCGGCAAGTGCCGGCACCAGCAGAACCCAGGGCCAGGTCTGATCGTTCATCAGCCGGACGTCACATAAACGGCTATGGCCAAGACTGATGGTATCTGCCGCCAGCCGTTCGTGAAGACAGTATTCCTTGCCCTGCGTCATGGTCACACCTTGTTTTATTGATCAGGTATCGAACTGGTTACGGCCGCGCCCAATAGCGTAATAAATCAGGCCGTGACGTTTCAGCATGTCCGGCTCATAAAGATTTCTGCCATCAAACACCACGGGCTCACGCAAAGACGATGCAATCGCGGCAAAATCCGGTGAGCGGAACTCTTTCCATTCGGTACAGATGGTTAGCACATCTGCGCCGCGAAGCGTCTGCTCTTTGGTGCCGCAAAGCGTTAAGCCATCGTGGTCACCATAGATGCGCTGGGTTTCTTCCATGGCCTCTGGGTCAAACGCCTGCACCTTCGCGCCAGCCTTCCATAGGTTTTCCATGAGTGTGCGGGCAGAAGCTTCGCGCATGTCGTCGGTATTCGGCTTAAAGGCCAGCCCCCAGATAGCAACCACTTTACCTTTCAGATCCCCACCGAAATAGTGACTGATCTTATCGAACAGCACGTGCTTCTGAGCGTAGTTAACCGCCTCAACGGCATTCAGCAAGCGCGCATCATAGCCACAATCTGCCGCTGTGCGTGCCAGCGCCTGCACATCCTTGGGAAAGCAGGAACCGCCGTAACCACAACCAGGGTAAATAAAGTGATAACCGATTCGTGGATCTGAGCCAATGCCACGACGTACCGCTTCAATATCGGCACCCAGCGTTCAGCCAGGTTAGCAATCTCATTCATGAAGCTGATCTTGGTGGCCAGCATGGAGTTGGCTGCGTACTTGGTCAGCTCCGCAGACCGGATGTCCATGAAGATCATGCGGTCGTGGTTGCGGTTAAACGGGTAATACACTTCCCGAAGTACATCTGCCGCTTTATCGCTGTCTGTGCCGATAATGATGCGATCCGGCTTCATGAAATCGTTGATCGCCGCGCCTTCCTTCAGGAACTCGGGGTTGGAGACCACATCAAACTCAAGCTCCAGGCCACGGCTATCGAGCTGGGCACGAACCGCTGTTTTGACCTTGTCTCCGGTACCTACAGGCACTGTGGACTTGTCCACAATAACCTTATAGTCGTCCATGTACTGGCCGATAGATTTAGCGACAGCTGTTACATACTGCAGATCTGCCGAGCCGTCTTCGTCTGGTGGCGTACCAACCGCGATAAACTGGAGGGTGCCGTGCTGAACGGCCGCCTTCACATCCGTGGTAAACGCCAGGCGCCCAGCTTCCACGGTGTGCTTTACGATGTTTTCAAGACCCGGCTCAAAGATGGGAATTTGCCCGTTCTTCAGCTTTTCAATTTTTGCCTGGTCAACATCCATGCAGAGTACATCATGGCCGACGTCGGCCAGACAAGCTCCGGTAACAAGCCCGACGTAACCGGTACCAAAAATCGTTATTTTCATCCGTTAAATCCCGACATTTTAATTTAAAAACAGTTTATTGCTGGCCAGCCGCATCTTTCTTCTTCTGCCAGACAGCTTCCCAGGCCAACGCAGTACCAACAATCGTTTCCAGATTGTCATAGGCAGGTTGCCAGCCGAGGGTCTTTTTAATCAGTGTATTATCTGCCATCAACGCAGCTGGATCGCCGGCCCTGCGGCCGGCCTCAGTTACCGGGAAATCGACACCGGATTGCTTGCGCACCACATCAATGACTTCACGCACGGTAAACCCACGGCCATAGCCGCAGTTCATAACCTTCGACTCGCCACCACCGGCCATATAATCCAAAGCCATCACATGGGCACTGGCGAGATCTTCCACGTGAATATAATCGCGCACGCAGGTGCCATCGCTGGTGTCATAGTCGGTGCCAAACACACTCATGCCATCACGCTGCCCGGTTACACACTCACAAGCCACCTTGATCAGGTGAGTGGCTTCCGGTGTCGCCTGGCCCAGCAAGCCGTCAGGGTTAGCACCGGCCACGTTAAAGTAACGCAGGACAACGTAATTAAGATCGGAAGCAGCTGCGAGATCCATGATCATCCGCTCGCTCATCATTTTGGATGCGCCATAGGGATTGATTGGATCAAGAGGGAGATCCTCCGCAAGCACCGTCTGCTCGGGCATACCATAAACCGCAGCCGTTGAGGAAAACACCATGTATGGCACTGTGTACTTATCGACGGCCTTGAGCAGGTTCAACGTATTACGGGTGTTATTGCTGTAATACTTCAGGGGATTGGCAACAGATTCTGGCACGACTATGTTGGCGGCAAAGTGCAAAACTGCGTCAAACCGGTGATTGGAGAACACCTGATCGATTTCGGCTTCGTTCGCCAGGTCTCCCTCCACCAACTCGCCAGCCGTCACGGCCCAACGGTAACCTGTGGAGAGATTGTCGAAAACGACAATGTCATGCCCTGCTTCAGCCAATTGACGAACAACATGGCTACCGATATATCCGGCGCCGCCGGTTACCAATACTTTCATGCAGAATTACTCCTTCCCTGAATCTTGTTTGCGCCGCTGCCGGATTTCGGCGCGCCGGCGGCTGAAAAAGTCGCTGATAATCTGGCTGCAATCATCTTTCAGGATGCCACCTACCGTTTCCACTTGCCAGTTCAGGTGGGGCTCATCCAAGGTGCGTCGAGCGGATTCAACCGCCCCTGCCTTCGGCTCAGAAGCACCATAAACAAGGCGACTGATTCGACTGTGGACAATGGCGCCAACGCACATAGTGCAGGGTTCCAGGGTGACATAAAGCGTTGCCCCGGTCAGACGATAATTCCCTTCCCGTGCCGCAGCATCGCGCAATGCGCAGACCTCCGCGTGGGCAGTGGGGTCGCAGCCGGTAATCGGTGTATTGAAGCCCGTGCCGAGTTCTTTGCCATCACGAACGACAACAGCACCGACGGGCACCTCGCCCACGGAAGCCCCGCGGGTTGCCAAGGTAAGCGCACGGGCCATCCAGTACTCGTCAGTGTTCTGTATATCCGGCATAAACGCAGCTCTGCTGATAGCGCCCTGTACAAATATGATACTGGCTAGCCCAAGAAGCGCCACGAAAATACCATTATTCGGTTTTTTTACCAAGCGATCCGCATGGACGGCTTCAGTGGAAACTCCCCACGAGCTCAGTCCTACGCTTTAACCTTCATTAGCTTCCGGTCATTCTCAAGAGGCAATCTGGAAAAGCTCATCAACATCGATCCAGCCGCTCTTGTCTGGATCGTGCGCGCTCAGCGTCGTCTCGAGTATCCGATGTATAAGAACCCTCGTGCTGAGCATCATCCTTAATCTGAACATGACGGTAAGCGCGACAGACCGCCACTCAGGTGCAACATCTCTGTTTTTGTCTTCGCGCTGTTGCTGATGATCACCCATCGCGATCTTTGCGAATTTCTCTTCAAGGGGTTCCGTCGAAAGAGCTGGAGGAATAGGCAGCAGCTGCCGAACCAGCTGTTCATCGAAGGGGATTGGTCGCGCTGTTATAACGATCCTGGCACTGCGCAGATGGGTTCCGATGCCCTTTATCAAACGTTTGAGCGCGCGCTCAAACGAGCCACGACTTAACTTCAGCTCATCAATCGAATCTAGAAAAAATGCAGGCTCGCCTTCCTCCCATGTCGTTCCTCGCGACCATCCCAGGCCGGCGAAAAGGGAATGCTGATCCGCTTCACCAACCTTTCCGTCTGGAATGTTTTGGAAGGTTCGTTCAATCATTTTTAGTGCATCCATTGTATTTCAAGCAGAAATAAACCTGGCCTCAGTCTTCTTAGATATGCTCGTGACCGTCAGACTCTGAAAAGTTCTCTGCCGGCTGTGCGTTCAGGGATTTCTCAAGCCGGGCTATGTCCTCAATAATCGCATCGAACGCGGGAGCTTCGCCGAAAATCATTCCCGACATGGCGCGATAATCGCGCCGAAGGTCGTCGAGCATTTTTCCTTCTGGACGAATAGAAAACGTAGGCGCTACTGCTGTCGCGAGGTCGAAAGGGGGGCGATTGAAGAACATGCGGGCATGTAAAATGCAGTCGGCACCAAGCTCGCGATCCTGCAACGCCTTTTTTCCGACTACCGACGCCAACAACTGACAGGCATCGTAATAGTGACGGGACACGCGCTGGCCATTTCCTTTGAGCTCGCCGCGGTTATCGAACCAGCGCCGAAGTCCATGCAAGATCACGATTTTGTCCCAGAAGGTCCGTTGCGCATCCACCGTTGTGACATTGCCGACACCAAGGTCGATGCCGGGTACATCGTGCTCGAGATAAGGCCGGATGGTCCGGTCGGTGTTGGGGTCAAGTGCTGATTTGGCCCCCGACTCTATTTTCACCGCCTTGGTGACATACGTGTCGACAGGCGTCGCAGTCGGGTAACGTAGATAAAGCGCTTGGCTGTCTTCAGGATCTGGCTCGACGAAAAACTGGCCAGCATCGAACCCGTTACGACTCGCAGTCTCGCTAACGATCGCTGAGAGCCCGGCTAAACACGAACCATTGATGTAAGTCTCACAGGCTGCCTTGATGTCATCCAGAGCCTTGCTGCGCTTCTTGCCGCTGAGTGCTTTTAGTTCTTCGTATGAAGCCGCTTCTCCCAGATCGTCACGAAATACGGTGACGTCGATATCCTCCGAGAATCGTCTGATCAGACCAAACCCTTTGGAGAGCGACGTACCGCCCTTAAAAAGCAGTCGTGGTCTGTCTGACAGTCCGTTGAAAAGCGCATCGAGAGTCCAACAAACCCAGAAATCCTTTTCGACATTCTGGGGAGTGGTTCCCAAGCGCTGAGCCGTTGTCGTAAAAAGGCCCAACCTCGTCTCGTGATCCGCCGCCATAATCTGATCGAATGCAGGATTCATCATGAGCCCACCTCTTCTTTGAGCATCGGTCGCAGCAAATTCTGCATCCACGTTGGCAGTGTCGGTAGGCCCTCAAAAAGATCCTCTCGGAGGATTCGCCCATCGGCCGGATTATGAAGAATTGCGTTCAAACGACGGATCAGAATCTGAGCTTCATCGCCTTGGCCCATCGTATCCCGCAACCAATGCAGCGCCTGAACGATGCGCATGGCTGGCCGTCCTGCCCAATAGAGCTTGCTTGCAGCCGTTGGCTTGAAGATGATTTCCATTTGGCCAAGCGGGATTGATTTAAGCCGTGCATCAGCATGCACAACGATCTTCGCAGGAACCGCATTCGTCAATCCGAGATCATTTGCTGCGGTCATGCCATCGACAAGTACGCGTATTTGATCCCTACGGGCAATCGCATCAATAACGTGTCTTGGATCGGGGGGGCTGCATTTTTGTGTCAGACTATTGATAGATGGCTTGTCATAAAGGCCACGATCAATCCGCCGCAAATTCCCGGCGCGCACCAGTCTCTGCAGCGTTTTGTCCACGGCACCTCGCATGCCAAGGTCGAGGAAATCTTGTGGTGTCCAGACACCTCGTTGCGCGCCATTGCCGATTCGCGCCAAGATCCTGGATTTCAAGTCTAAAGTAGCATCCTTCATGTCCGAAATTTGTAGCATTATTTCGGACATTCTTCAAGCAATGCACACTTAATCTGACTAAGATTGAGCTGGATCCAGCCAACAATACAGACCAGACGCTCACAACCAACCAGAGAGTCGCATGGATCTTCAGAACAACGCTGGGCTGGCGCTGGAGCATTCAACTCCAAAATCTTACCAGAACAAGAACAACGGAAGTTTTGCGCAGGCAATTCCGCGCCGGTATATGGCAAACACGCTTGGCGCATCCCTACGCATTTGCTCCATCTCACCCGAAATCAGCGATTGCATGATCAAACCCTGAATGGTGCCAATAAATAGGATGGCCGCCGCATGGTTATCCAGGTTCGGGGTCAACTCTCCGCGTAATGCTTGAGCAACTCGTGCGCCAGGCGTTTTGCCGGCGTCGATTTGGCGCCCTGAAGTTCGCCGAATAACATGCGCGGGGCCCCGGGGTGTTCTGAGACAAAGTTGATATGGACCAGAAACATGGTCTGCATCGCTTCAAGTGGTGAGTCAATGCCTTCCGCGCAAGGTTGAGGAAGTAACACTTGGCATTCCTGTGCTGATGCGGGTGCTCGAAAGTGGCGGCGAAGGCAGGACTTGCTACGAAAACGACTATTCGAAGTTACAGATACTTCTCCATGGGCAGCAAGCTGAACAGGCCGGATTTAAAACGCCGCCAGAATCCCGTGGCCGGTTCGTGCGCCCAGGATTGCCCCTCATCCGCCGACCAGAGTAGCTGTCCATCCGCGTCACGGGTCACTCGCCAACTGTTCCCCGGCACCATTGCCGCTTCAATGTCCTGCGCAAGCTGCACTGCCAGTTGGGGGCTGTGGATCACCAGCACCGTTTCAGAATTCAGGTAGATCGAACGCAGATTGATGTTGAACGAGCCGATGTACAAGGTTTTGCGATCGAACACCGCCGACTTTGCATGCAGGCCCACCGCACCCTGACCGCAGAAACCCGGCATCTCAATCCAATTCGCACAGCCTGCTGCGTCGGGCCGCAGTTCATACAGTTCCAGCCCGCTGGCAAGCATCGCACCGCGACGACGTGCGTAGCCGGCATGATTGGTGGTGAGGTCATTAGAGGCCAGTGAATTGGTCAGGGCCAAGACACGGACACCCCGCGCCCTGGTCTTTTTCAGTATATCGAGCTGATCGTCTCCGAGAATGAGATAAGCGGATTCCACCAGAATTTCTTTGTCGGCCTGCTCAACAAGTTTGTGCAGTGCTTGGGCACTGCGCTGAGGGCGATCGGTAGCTGCCTGGCTATTCACCAACGGTGAATCGAACACCAGCTCTCCCTCAGCCCAGATCAGTACCGATAGCGTCTGTGTCATGTACTCAAGCGCCGCGGTCGCGTTTTGCGGCGGCACCCGGGTGAGACCGGTGGTATCGGATGCTGCCAAACGGACCTGATCCAACTGTGCGTTCAGACCCTGCCCCTGCGCAGCGTCAGGCTCCAACTGGTTAATGGGATAGCTTGACGCGCTGTTCCAAAACGCATCGAAATTGGCAGACAGATCAGCAACGATCGGGCCTGCTATCAGGACATCGCGGTCGCGGAAATTCACCTGTGGGTGTAGATCGAAATACTCGTCTCCGATATTGCGGCCACCCATGATGCCTAGCGCGCCATCGGCCACGAAGGTCTTGTTGTGCATACGCTGATTGAGACGCTGAAAGTCGGTGAGAAAGCCCAGCCATTTACCGATACCCCGGCGAACCGCGAAGGGATTGTAGATGGCGATCTCGATATTGGGATGCCGATCCAGCGCGACGAGCATCGTATCGCCGCCATCTACGTTGATATCATCGAGCAACAACCTCACACGCACACCGCGGTCGGCGGCCACCAGCAGACGTCGCGCCAGATACGTTCCCGACACATCGCCGTTCCAGATGTAGTACTGCGCGTCAATACTTTGTTCGGCAGCCTCAATCAGCGCGGCGCGCTGAAGAAAAGCCTGCAGGCCGGTGTCCTGAATGTAAAACCCGGAATCACCCGGTTGGCCCTGCAGATGAGGCTGAATCTCGCGGCCCAGGCGCGTTTCCTCCGGGCGATCAAACGCGTACGACAGCGACGATGCATTTAGCGGGGGCAGTTGGGCACAACCCTGTATAAACAGAGCCGCGACCAGAAGATAGCTACTCCCACTCAATCGTAGCGGGCGGCTTGGAAGACACATCATAGGTCACCCGTGATACACCGCTGATCTCATTGATGATGCGGTTAGACACAGTTTCCAGCAGCTCATAAGGCAGATGCGCCCAGCGAGCTGTCATGAAATCGATGGTTTCAACGGCCCGCAGTGCGATTACCCACTCGTAGCGTCGGGCGTCGCCCACCACACCCACAGATTTCACCGGCAGGAATACCGCAAAGGCCTGGCTGGTTTTGTGGTAAAAATCAGCGCGGTGCAATTCTTCCAGGAAGATGGCATCGGCGCGGCGCAGGATGTCGGCGTAGTCTTTCTTCACCTCCCCCAGAATGCGCACACCTAAACCCGGGCCCGGGAATGGGTGGCGATAAACCATGTCGTACGGCAGGCCTAGCTCCAAACCAATGCGCCGAACTTCGTCTTTAAACAACTCACGCAACGGCTCTACCAGCTTCATCTTCATGGTTTCCGGCAGGCCACCCACATTGTGATGCGATTTGATCACATGGGACTTGCCGGTTTTTGAAGCCGCCGATTCAATCACGTCTGGATAAATCGTACCCTGAGCCAGCCAGTTCACATCTTTAATGCGTGTGGCTTCTTCATCGAACACGTCAATGAAGGTATTGCCAATCACTTTGCGCTTCTGCTCAGGATCGCTAACGCCCTTGAGGTTGGTCAGGAAGCGCTCTTCCGCATCGGCGCGAATCACTTTTACGCCCATGCTGCTACCGAACATGTCCATTACCTGATCGCCTTCGTTCAGGCGCAGCAGGCCGTTATCTACAAACACACAGGTAAGCTGGTCGCCAATCGCCTTGTGCAGAAGTGCTGCGGTAACCGACGAATCCACGCCGCCAGACAGGCCCAACAGCACTTTATCGGTACCAACCTGCTCACGGATCTTGTTTACAGCGTCATCAACAATTTTGGCCGGTGTCCACAAGGCTTCGCAGCCGCAGATTGTCATTACAAAGTGCTCAAGAATGCGCTTGCCTTGTAGAGTGTGAGTCACTTCCGGATGAAACTGCAGGCCGTAAAGATTGCGAGACATATCCTGCATAGCTGCTATAGGCGCACTTTCGGTAGAAGCCAGCAGTTCAAACCCCTCGGGCATGGCCACAACTTTGTCACCATGGCTCATCCACACGTCTAACAGAGATTCGCCAGTCGCAGTCAGGTGATCCGTGATGTCTTCCAGCAGCGGGCCTTTGGCTCGCACTTTCACTTGGGCATAACCAAATTCACGCTTCTCTGAGCTGGCAACCCGGCCGCCCAATTGTTCGGCCATGGTTTGCATGCCGTAACAGATACCCAGCACCGGAATGCCACGCTCAAATAACCCTTCTGGCGCGCGAGGACAATCCAACTCTGTAACCGACTCCGGTCCACCGGCCAGCAGAATGCCTTTGGGGTTGAAATCTTCCAGTTCTTCGTCGGTGATATCGAACGCGCGAACTTCGCAGTACACGCCAATGTCACGCACCCGACGTGCAATTAGCTGGGTGTACTGAGAACCAAAATCCAGAATCAGGATACGGTGGTCGTGAATGTTGTGGGCCATAGAATCCTCGAAAAAATAAACTGTGCGGCTCTGACATGAGCCGCACTCAGGCTGCCTGTTCTCAGCTAGCGCGGTAATTTGGCGCTTCTTTGGTGATGGTTACGTCGTGCACATGGCTCTCACGCATGCCGGCGCCAGTAATGCGCACAAACTGCGGCTTGGTGCGCATGTCGGTCATGGTTGCACTTCCGGTGTAACCCATGGATGCGCGCAGGCCACCGATCAACTGATGGATGATATTGCGCATTGGCCCTTTACAGGCAACGCGACCTTCAATGCCTTCCGGCACCAACTTATCAATCCCTTTACTGGCATCCTGGAAATAGCGGTCACTTGACCCCTGCCCCATGGCGCCTATTGATCCCATGCCACGATAGGCCTTGTAGCTGCGACCCTGATAGAGTTCGATTTCGCCGGGCGCTTCATCGGTGCCCGCCAACAGGCTGCCAATCATCACGCAGTGGGCGCCAGCAACGATAGCTTTGGAAATGTCGCCAGAGAAGCGCACGCCACCATCAGCAATTAGCGGAATGTCACGATCTTTCAGCGCTTCAGCAACGCTGGATACGGCAGAAATCTGCGGCACGCCCACGCCAGCCACAATGCGGGTGGTGCAGATAGAGCCTGGGCCAATACCCACTTTCACGGCATCTACACCGGCATCAGCCAACGCTATAGCCGCTTCACCGGTGGCAATGTTGCCGCCGATCACCTGAAGGTCCGGATAGTGCTTTTTAATCCAGCGCACTCTCTCGATGACTCCGCGCGAGTGGCCGTGGGCAGTGTCCACAACAATGACATCCACGCCGGCATCGGCCAGTGCAATAATCCGAGCATCGGTATCACCGCCAGTACTCACCGCCGCGCCCACACGCAAGCGCCCCTGGCTGTCTTTACAGGCCAGCGGGTAATCTTTGGATTTTTGAATATCTTTAGCGGTAATCAGACCGCGAAGCTGAAAATCAGCATTTACCACCAGTACTTTTTCAATGCGATGGCGGTGCAGCAATTCTTTAACCTCATCCAGGCTAGCGCCTTCTTGCACAGTCACCAGTTTCTCTTTCGGTGTCATGATCTGGTGCACCGGTGTATCCATGCTGCTCTCAAAACGGATGTCCCGACCGGTAACAATGCCAACCAGCTCGGTTCCGTCAACCACCGGCAAACCGGAGATATTGTTGGCCATGGTGATTTCCATCAGCTCGCGCACGGTGTTTTTCGGGCTGACAGTAATCGGGTCTTTTACCACGCCACTTTCGAATTTTTTCACCCTACGCACTTCAGCGGCCTGCTGATCCGGGTTCATGTTTTTATGCATAATGCCAATACCGCCTTCCTGGGCCATGGCAATTGCCAGCTCTGCGTCGGTTACCGTATCCATGGCCGCAGACACCAGCGGTATGTTCAACGTAATCGTCCGGGTTAGCCTGGTGCGCAGGTCTACTTGGTGTGGCAGAACCTCGGAATAACCGGGTACCAACAGTACGTCATCAAATGTGAGAGCTTCTTCGGCAATTCGCAGCATTGGGATCGGCCTTTTGAACGTGCTAAATTTAAACCTTCCGCGCGGCACCTGTTGTAGATATGAAGGTGCAACCGCAAAGTAAAATGCGTAATCGAACCATTATAAAGAGGTGTCGCAGGTCAGTAAACTGCGCAATTTCCTCTCAATTACCGCATGCGTTTGAAATTCCAGCAATTTACACTCATATTTCTCGGCATTTGCGTATATGCACATAGGCCGGCCAGGAGCTTTTGGTGAACGACGTGTTTCAGGATACCCGGCCCAGAACGCTGTCTGTCAGCGAACTGAACCACCAGGCCAGGCACCTGCTGGAATCCAGCTTCATGCAGGTATGGGTTGAAGGCGAGCTCTCGGGCTTCTCGCGCCCTTCATCCGGCCACTGGTATTTTTCCCTGAAGGATCAAAAATGCCAGATTCGTTGTGCCATGTTCCGGGGGATGAACCAGCGCATTCGCAGCATTCCAAAAGAAGGTGACAAGGTTCGCATTCGCGGCAAGGTGACCCTGTACGAAAACCGAGGCGATTTTCAGATTATTGCTGAGCACATTGAGCCCGCAGGCTTGGGTGCGTTGCAGCAGGCTTTCGAGGAGCTGAAACGTAAACTTCAGGCAGAAGGCCTGTTTGAGGCAGGCAGAAAGAAGCCGATTCCCACCCTGCCTACGCACATCGGCGTGGTTACCTCCCCAACCGGCGCCGCTATACACGATATCCTCACGGTTCTGGCCCGGCGTTGCCCAGGCATCCCGGTCACGCTTTACCCCACAACGGTCCAGGGCCAGCCCGCGACCGCAGAAATAGTAAGGGCTATTGGGCTGGCACAAGCGCACGGGGTTGCCGACGTACTGATTGTCGGGCGTGGTGGCGGCTCACTGGAGGATCTTTGGTGCTTTAATGAAGAAGCCGTGGCCAGAGCATCGCGGCCTGCGCTATTCCCACGGTGAGCGCCGTTGGCCATGAGACCGACGTTACGATTGCCGACTTTGTGGCAGACCTGCGAGCGCCAACACCCTCTGCGGCGGCGGAGAAAGTATCGCCCGACCAAAGAGACATACTCCGGCAGATAAACGATCGCGAATTCCGGCTCGCAAACGCCGCTAAAAGAGCGCTTCAGCGACTTAGTACAAAACTGGAGCATCTCTCCGCGCGCCTTCGGGATCCCCGTCGCGAACTGCTGGAAAAGGCCCAACGCCTGGATGGCCTGGAACTGCGGCTTGGCAAAGCCATGGAGCAGCACCTGAATCGCTCCCAGGTGCGTAGCAGTCACTTAACGCAGCGGCTTGTTATGCAATCCCCTCGAAAGCAGCTTACTGGCAGTCGTGAAGCCCTTGAGCGCTCAGCCTATCAGCTGGACAAGGCGGTACAGGGGATACTGACAAAACTTCAGGATAGGCTGGAGCATACGGCTGGCGCCCTCAACGTGGTAAGCCCACTGGCCACGCTGGGACGCGGGTATGCCATTGTTCGCGATGAACAGGGCAACATCATCCGCAACGCCCCTGACGTTGCCGCAGGCGACTGGATTTCTGCCCACGTGGCAAACGGCATGTTCACGGCTGAGATCAAATCCGTAAATCCAGGCGACAGTTGGCCCCAAAACCCGGGGAACTAATCCAATGGTCTACTGGATCACTGCCTCAAAGCGCCTAAAGTTGGGATAACTAACAACAGAATAACATCAGGCACTACGAGGCAGAAGGTATGGACTACAACTCAGAGTTCCGGAGATCAATAGACAAACCGGAAGAGTTCTGGCGCGAGAAGGCAGGCAGCATTGACTGGATCCAGCCGCCCGAGACCATCTGGCAGGCAACCGATAATGGACATGGCCGATGGTTTCCTGATGCGACGCTCAATACGTCTGACGTAGCCCTGGACGCCAACGTACGAGCCGGACGCGGAGATCAAAAAGCCCTCATCTACGACTCGCCGGTTACAGGTACAAAGTGTAGCTATACCTACACAGAACTAACCGACGAAGTTGCACGCTTCGCCGGCGCCTTGAAAGCACAGGGAATCAGCAAAGGTGACGTGGTCATCATCTACATGCCCATGATTCCGGAAGCGGTCATCGCAATGCTGGGCTGCGCTCGCATTGGTGCAGTTCACTCAGTGGTTTTCGGCGGTTTTGCAGCCCACGAGCTCGCAGTAAGAATCGACGATGCTCAACCCAAAGCCGTCATCACAGCATCCTGCGGTATAGAGGTTGCGAAAGTGATCGAATACAAACCCTTGGTGGACAAAGCCATTGAGCAAGCTTCCCACAAGCCTGATTTCTGCCTGGTTTATCAACGGCCTCAAGTAAAAGCTCAAATGCACAGTGGCCGCGACCACGACTGGGTCGATCTGGTGGCCAATGCCGAGCCGGCTGATCCAGTTCCAGTTAAAGCCACCGACCCGCTTTATGTGCTTTACACCTCAGGCACCACCGGTAAGCCAAAAGGTGTGGTAAGAGACAACGGTGGCCATGCGGTGGCCCTTAAATACAGCATGAAGCTGGTTTATGATGCCCGCCCAGGCGACGTGTTCTGGGCAGCCTCCGACGTGGGTTGGGTCGTAGGCCATAGCTATATTGTGTACGCCCCTTTATTTGCTGGCTGCACAACCATTCTTTATGAAGGCAAACCCGTAAAAACGCCCGACGCTGGCGCCTTTTGGCGAGTTGTTCAGGAACACAGTGTGAACCTGCTGTTTACTGCACCCACAGCCTTCCGCGCGGTGCGCAAGGAAGATCCAGAAGCCGATCAACTCTCACGCTACGATATCAGCTCGCTAAGATGCATCTTTCTTGCGGGTGAGCGCCTGGACCCACCTACTTATGAGTGGCTCAGTGAGCACACCCAGCTCCCCATTATGGATCACTGGTGGCAAACGGAAACTGGCTGGGCCATATGCTGCAATCCGGTTGGCATCGAGACCTTGCCTATCAAGCCTGGGTCGGCAACCGTTCCAGCACCTGGCTATAACGTACAGGTTGTGGATCCACGCGGCAGTCAAATGCCAGCGGGAGAACAAGGCCAGATTGCAGTCAAGCTGCCACTCCCCCCCGGGTGCCTGGTAACAGTCTGGGGTGATGATCAGCGCTTCCAAGACAGTTACCTCACTCTCATACCAGGTTTTTACAGCTCGGGTGATGGCGGTTTTATTGATGAAGATGGCTATGTTTTTGTTATGGGCCGCACAGATGATGTCATTAACGTTGCCGGCCACCGCCTCTCCACCGGTGAGATGGAAGAAGTGGTTGCAGCGCATCCGGCCATTGCCGAGTGCTGCGTGGTAGGTGCTCACGACGACATGAAAGGCCAGGTTCCGCTCGGCCTGGTACTTATAAAAGACGGCGCCACCATTGATCATGACGAGCTCGAAGAAGAGCTGGTTGAAATGGTGCGAGACAAGATTGGCGCCATCGCCTGCTTTCGCCGAGCGCTAGTGGTAGAACGCCTACCCAAGACCCGGTCCGGCAAGATCCTGCGGCGGGTTATCCGTCAAATCGCTGATGGGGAAGAATACGCGGTGCCAAGCACCATTGATGACCCGGCTATCCTTGAAGAAATCAGCGAACAGTTCCACCGCTGAAAGAAGCCGTTCAGACAACGTTGACGACCCCCAAAGTCGGTCTATACTAAATTTGCTGTGGAAAATCTTCAGCGCCCCGTGAGGGGGAATCTCAGAAATACAGGAAAGATCAATGTCAGATACAAAAACAGGCAGCGTAAAGTGGTTTAACGAATCCAAAGGGTTCGGCTTCATTGCTCAGGACGGCGGCGATGACGTCTTTGTGCACTACAGTGCCATCAACTCTGGCGGGTTCCGTACCCTGACCGAAGGTCAGCAAGTACAGTTCACCGTCACACAGGGCCCAAAAGGCCCACAGGCGGAAAACGTAACACCCGTTTAACCTTTGCCCCTCACGGGCATGGAAGAATGCAACAAGCCGGCACCTGTGCCGGCTTGTTGCATTTTGAGCGAAATAAACGAGTAATGGGCTCGCCTTATCAGGCGCTTACCGCACCTTCCTGGCTGCCAACCTTGCCCTCAAACTCACCCGCTGCTTGGGCGACTGCGGAAAACAATGCCTGCAGAGTTGCGGAGGTTGTATCTTCGGCCAAGGCTGCCGCACTGCAATGCTTGCCTCCGGCGGTCAAACGGATACAGGCCAGCGCATTGGCCTGGGTGCCCTCTCCCAACGCAAACTCATCATAGGCTTCTACCGCTATAGCAAACCCAAAGCGCTTCTCCAGCGCAGCAGAAACTGCCTCCACCGCACCAAGGCCATGTCCTTCGAGCCTCGCCGGGGCCGATTCACAACCAAAGGTCACCTCAGCGTAAACGCCATTCTCATCTCTGTGCAGATCATAGCCACGCAGCGCCCAGTCGTCATGAACCTTCAGGTAACGTTGCTCAAACAAGCTATGAATGGCCATTGAATCAATCTCGCCACCATTCGTTTCTGCGGCCTGTTGAACCACCTTGCTGAACTCGATCTGCAGCCAGCGCGGCAAGCTGATGTTGTAGTCTCGCTCGAGGATATAGGCCACCCCGCCTTTACCAGATTGGCTGTTGATACGCACAACCTCTTCGTACCGACGACCCAAATCAAATGGATCTATAGGCAAATACGCGACATTCCATGCATCCCCATCTTTTCTACGCGCCAGGCATTTACGAATGGCGTCCTGATGGCTACCCGAGAACGCGGTGAACACCAGCTCGCCAGCGTACGGATGGCGAGGATGGGTAGAGATTTCAGTACAGGCCTCAACAACCTCCGTAATCTCCGCCATGCCAGACAAATCCAGCGTGGGGTCAATACCCTGGGAATACAGGTTCATAGCCATGGTTACCAAATCCATGTTGCCCGTGCGCTCACCGTTGCCCATCAGCGTACCTTCAACGCGATCTGCCCCGGCCATAACCGCCAACTCCGCCGCTGCCACACCACAGCCCCGGTCATTGTGGGTGTGCACACTGATGCTTATGTAGTCCCGGCGGCGAATGTTGTCACACACCCATTCGATCTGATCTGCGAACACGTTCGGCGTGGACATTTCCACAGTTGCAGGCAAGTTAATAATAACCGGCTGCCCTTCATCTGGGCGCCATACGTCCGATACCGCATCAATAACTTCAACGGCAAAATCCAATTCTGTGCCTGTAAAGCTCTCCGGCGAGTACTGAAAAGTCCACTCCGTTTCTGGATGCTGAGCAGCCAAATCCTTGACCACTTGAGCGCCCCTTACCGCGATGTCCCGGATTCCCGCCCGATCCAGCCCAAACACCTGCTCACGCTGTACCGTCGACGTAGAGTTATAAACGTGAACAATGGCGCGACGGGCACCTTTCAAGGCCTCATAGGTGCGTTCAATCAACGCTGGCCGTGCCTGGGTAAGCACCTGGATTTTCACATCCTCAGGAATTCGGTTTTCTTCAATCAGCTTGCGGCAAAAATCAAAATCCGGCTGGCTAGCTGCGGGAAAGCCGATTTCGATCTCCTTGAACCCCAGTTTTACGAGCAAATCGAACATGCGCTGTTTCTGGGCAACATTCATAGGCTTTACCAGAGCCTGGTTGCCATCGCGAAGATCCACCGCACACCAAGTGGGTGCCTTTTGGATAACCTTGTCTGGCCAGCGGCGATCAGTTTTGGCCACCGGCCGAAAAGCTGCGTATTTGCGATGATCAAAAGCCATGCTTGTGGTTCTCCGTAGCGGTTCGGGGGTTCTATGTTCAGGAATCAAGTTTAACGCCTTTCTGGCGACAGGTGATTGCGAAATAGCTCCTTAAAGCGTACTTTATTGGCTATTCCTGCCATTAACTCAAACGATAAAGCAATTTTATGCTGCCAAATAACGACATTCTCATACAAATAGACAAAATAGACCGGAAGATTCTGGCCCAGATCCAAAAAGACGCGTCCCTGACCAACCAGCAGCTTGCAGAAAAAGTGGGGTTATCCCCCTCCCCCTGCCTGAGACGAGTACGCGCCCTTGAAGATGCGGGCATTATTGTGCGCACGGTAACGGTGCTTGATCACAAAAAGCTCGGCCTCTCACTGACTGCTATCATTCTGATAGGGATGGACCGGCACACACCTGAGCGCTTTGCAGCGTTTGAAGAACAGGTGAGTGAATACCCTGAAGTGCTGGAGTGCTATCTGGTCACAGGGCACGATGCAGATTACATGCTGAAAGTGGTGGTGCCCGATATGGATCAATACCATCACTTTCTGCTCAACCGAATAACCCGGATTCAGGGCGTCAGCGGCGTTCACTCAAGCTTTGTTTTAAAGCGTGTTATTGATAGCACGGCCCTGCCTCTGGGGTATTTGTCGTAACTTCTCGCCCACTGGCCGGATAAAGCTTTCGCCGTCTGTACCTTGTGCGGAAGCTCCGTACAATAAACGCCACTTTATTCTATGAAACACCACTGAACGGAAACCACAATGCGAGCAAGCCGTTATCTGATTGCAACCCAGAAAGAGACGCCTTCTGACGCCGAGGTTATCAGCCACCAGCTGATGTTGCGTGCAGGCATGATCCGGAAACTGGCGGCCGGCCTTTACACATGGCTGCCCATGGGCTTGCGGACCTTGCGCAAGGTAGAGCGGATTGTTCGTGAAGAAATGGATAAAAGCGGCGCGCAGGAATTGCTGATGCCGGCGATTCAACCAGCAGAGCTCTGGGAAGAGTCCGGGCGCTGGACGCAATATGGTGGTGAGCTACTAAGAATGAATGACCGCCACGGCCGTGAGTTCTGTTTTGGCCCCACCCACGAAGAAGTCATTACCGACCTGGTCCGCAATGAGCTGAAAAGCTACAAGGAACTGCCGGCCAGCTTCTATCAGATCCAGACCAAGTTCCGCGACGAGCGTCGTCCCCGCTTCGGGTGATGCGCGCCCGGGAGTTCATCATGAAGGACGCCTACTCCTTTCACGTGAATGCCGAATCCCTGGATGAAACCTATCAGGTTATGCACCGCACCTACTGCGCCATCTTTGACCGCCTGGGCCTGGATTACCGGCCGGTACAAGCCGATTCAGGTGCCATTGGCGGCAGTGCGTCCCATGAATTCCATGTGCTCGCCTCCTCAGGCGAAGACGACATTGTATTCAGCACTGACAGCGATTACGCCGCCAACATCGAAAAGGCCGAAGCCGTTGCCCCATCTGGCGAGCGCGCAGCACCGGCTGAAGAGTTGAAAGAGATTGCAACGCCGGATCAGCGCACCATTGAGGCTATTTCGCAATTTCTGAACATTGATGCCACCCGCACGGTTAAAACTTTGCTGGTTAAAGCAGAAGCGGATGAGGCGAGTGAAGGAAATGAAAAGAACAAGGCCGGCTTGGTTGCCTTGATCTTGCGTGGCGACCATACGTTAAACGAAATTAAAGCAGAAAATTTAGCAGGCGTTGCAGAGCCATTGACCATGGCAACCGATGAAGAAATCGAATCAACCATTGGCTGCAAGCCCGGATCCATTGGCCCGGTAAATCTGAACGTTACCGTTATTGTGGATCGCAGCGCGGCCCACCTTGCCGATTTCGTGTGCGGTGCCAACAAGGAAGGCTACCACCTGACAGGCGTAAACTGGGAACGAGACTTGCCGTTGGGCCGCACTGAAGACATTCGCGATGTTGTAGAAGGCGATGCCAGCCCGGATGGCAAGGGTACGCTGGAAATACGCAGAGGCATTGAAGTTGGCCACATCTTCAAGCTGGGCAACAAATACAGCACCGCCATGAACGCCACGGTACTCGACGAGAACGGTAAAACCGTAATCATGGATATGGGCTGCTACGGAATCGGCGTGTCCCGCATTGTGGCGGCCTCAATTGAGCAGAATCACGATGACAAAGGCATTACCTGGCCGGATGCCATTGCCCCCTTTCAGGTGGCTATTGTTACGCTGAATGCCCACAAAACGCCCGTAGTAGCGGAAGCCGGCGAGAAACTTTACGAGCGGTTAAAGCAGGCGGGCTACGATGTGTTGCTGGACGACCGTAAAGAGCGCCCCGGCGTAAAATTTGCGGATATGGAATTGATCGGAATCCCCCACCGCTTTGTCATTTCAGATCGCGGGCTTGCTGCCGGCACACTGGAGTACAAGGGGCGCAGGGATGCAGACAAGCAGGACATTGCCATCGAAGAGGCTTTGCCGCTTCTGATCAAGGCATCGCCTCGCAAGAGTTTATAAAAGCACTTATTAAGAGATCTGATCCAAGGCCTGTCGCAAGGCCTTGGATCATCGGCCAAGCGGTTAGATGCTCAGTTGTGGCGCTGTGCCGCCTACGATGCCCGGCTCCATCTCCAGCTTTACACCAAAGCGCTCCTTTACCGACTGGCAGATTTCCGAAGCCAGCGCCAAGACATCACGCCCTGTTCCACCAGAATGATTAATCAGCACCAATGCTTGACGGTTATGAACGCCTACGCGGGCATTTCGGTAGCCCTTCCATCCGCTTTGGTCAATCAGCCAAGCTGCAGCAAGCTTTACCTTGCCATTGTATGGATAGCCAACAACGTGTGGGTGCGCAGCCTGAAGTTCACTAAACTGTTCCACAGGCACTACCGGGTTTTTGAAAAAACTACCGGCGTTGGGAATTATCTCCGGATCCGGCAGCTTTCGGCGACGTATCGCCATCACAGCCTCGGCTACTGCTAAAGCATCCAGGTCCTGAGAGACGGCGCTGCCAAGGTAATCTTCAAGATCCCTGTAGCCAAGCTGCAAAGGCTGTGTGCGGGACAACCTGAGCCTTATCTGGGTAATGATGTAGCGGCCGGGCGAGCGCTTGAACAAACTGTCTCTGTAGGCAAAGCCACAATCTGCGTTATCAAGGCAAACAAGCTGGCTGGAATCGCGATCCAGCGCCGTTACGGAGACCAAAGTATCGCCAAGCTCAACGCCGTATGCGCCTATATTCTGAACCGGCGCAGCACCGGCTGTGCCTGGAATAAGCGCCAGATTCTCAATACCCCGGTAACCGGCTCCGGCGGCATAAAGCACTGCTTCGTGCCAGTTTTCGCCAGCCCCCAAAACCAGTGTGGCGCCTGAGTCGTCAACCTTCTCCCAGTATCGCGCTGCTATTCGCATGCGAATCACAAGGCCATCAAAGTCACCCGCAAAAACAAGGTTGCTGCCGCTGCCAAGCACCAATGTTTTTTGCCCGCTCTCTTGCGCCCACGCCAGTGCGCCATGCAAGTCATCCAGGCCTGCAACGTCCATGTAGTGCTTTGCTGTTGCGGATACACTCAGAGTGTTGAGCCTTGATAGCCCAACGTTCTCCTGAAGTTTTGCCTGCAGGCTCACGCCATAACTTCCTGAATACTCCGAAGCAGGCCTGCGCCAGCCTCTTCGATCAAATCAAGCACGTGCTCAAACCCGTCCTCACCTCCGTAATAGGGGTCGGGAACTTCTGCGAATTCAGAGCTGCCATACTCAAGAAACAGTGTGGGTTTCGTGCCACCATTCTGGTGCCAGATGTCTTTTACATCGGCCAAATTCTGGCGATCCATCACCACCACATAGTCGAAGGTGTCCAGGTCTTTCTCGGTAAACTGACGCGCCTTATGCCCGCTGATATCTACCCCTCGCTTCCCTGCAGCTTCCAATGATCGAGAATCAGGCCCTTTACCTATGTGCCAATTGCTGGTTCCACACGAATCGATGTGAATTTGCTCCTGCAACCCAGCCTGTTCTACCAGTTTGCGAAATACACCCTCTGCGGTTGGCGAACGACAAATATTGCCAAGACACACAAAAAGCACACTGGCGTGGTTACTCATGCCCCGTTTTCTCCTGTTTCAATGGATTTGGCCATCCAGGCCCTAACCCGCTGCAAATCCGCTTCCGTGTCAACGCCTGCCGGTGGCGTTCCGGCTGCTACTTCAACATGGATACGAGCACCGTTATACAAAGCTCTAAGCTGTTCCAGGGATTCCGCCTGTTCGGTTGGCGCCGGGGGCCAGGATACAAACTGGGCAAGTACACTAGCGCGGTACCCGTAAATACCAATGTGGCGAAAGTACCCTGAGCCATCCTTAAGAGCAGCCCCCGCATTGGGCGCCGTCAGGTTATCTTTGCCAATATCACTCCAGTAATCCCGTGCCCACGGAATGGGTGCACGACTGAAGTAATGAGCCATACCCTCTACATCAAACACAACCTTCACCACATTGGGGTTGAACACCTGTTCCAGATCATGCAGGCGCTCGCAGAGTGTCGCGATTGCAGCCTCCGGATAACGCTCCAGATTGCCCGCAACCTGGTCGATCAGCTCTGCTGGAATTAAAGGCTCATCACCCTGCACATTCACAACACGGTGATCCGAATCAAGCCCAAGCTTGCGCACAACCTCCTCAAGGCGATCGGTGCCGCTAACATGGTTAGGCGAGGTCATGACAACTTCAGCACCAAATGCCTCACAAGCGGCCTGAATACGTGAATCATCCGTGGCTACAACAATGCGGCTGGCCTGACTTTCTGATGCGCGCTCGCAAACATGCTGAATCATGGGCTTGCCCGCAATATCCAGCAGAGGTTTACCCGGCAAACGGGTAGAGGCATAACGAGCCGGAATCACAACCGTAAAAGACATGGGGTTTCGATCCTGCAGAGAATGTGTTCAGTTTTTGTGAAGGCGCTCGTCGGTGGTAAGCGTGCGGGCCTCAGTAGCCAGCATCACGGGAATACCCTCGCGAATAGGGAAAGCCATGCCATCCTGAAAGCATGTCAGTTCGGTTTTTGCTTCATTCAACTTCAGCTCACCCTTACAAACAGGGCAAGCAAGCATGGCCACGAGTTTTTTATCCATAGTGCAATCTCACTGACAGTTAGGAAGTAGGCGCCTCGGAAATCGCCCGCAATTTTTCAAGAACAGATTCTGACAACGCCCTTGGCAAGGTTGCTTCAACAAAAAGCACCCACGCGTTATCCGGCGCAAAACTGCTGCATTTCACCCCATCTTTGGCAGTCATCACCAGCATGTGACCGGGTTCAGAACCGAGATCTTCAGGGCGAAAACGATGGTGATCCGGGAAAGGTACAGCGATCAATTTTGCACCTAGCTCTTTGAGCGTATCAAAAAAGCGCGTCGGGTTACCTATGCCAGCTATCGCACGAATCTTCTGCCCCTGAAGGCTTTCGGGCGACCGGGTTTCACCGGTTTTCAGGTTAACCAAACGCGTAGGCTGAAGATTCATGGCATACATATGTGAGTGCTTGATGCCCGATAGCGCTTCGGGTGGTACCCGGCCAGCATCGTTGGTAGTGGCTGCCCCGTTAACAATCACATAATCAACCGTGTCTAGCCTGTTGGCGGGCTCTCGCAGAGGCCCAACAGGAATCAACGCACCATTACCTACTCCCCGGGCGCCATCAAACACTGAAAACTCAATATCCCGCGGCAGCCTGTAGTGCTGAAGCCCGTCGTCGCTGATCAGAACATCTCCCAGCGCATGTTCGAGAGCAAACGCTGCCCCACGGCACCTATCCGGATCAACAACCACGGGTGTGCCAGTTGCCTGCGCCAACATAACCGGTTCGTCGCCTGCCAGAGACGGCAATGTATCTTTGGTCACCAATAGTGGGTAATCAGATGCGTTGCCACCATAGCCGCGGCTGAGCACTACGGGGCGCCAGCCGGCAGCTTTTAAGGTATCCACAAGCCAGGCGGTTAAAGGGGATTTGCCGGTGCCTCCGGCTGTGATGTTACCTACAACTACAACCGGCACCGGTAGCTTTTGGGTATGCGTCTTGATCGCTTTGCGTCGCCGTGCTTCAGCAACCGTGCGGTAAAGCCATGAAAGCGGTGTTAACAGAAGCAATGGCCGGCCTTTGCCGTACCAAAGGCGATCTATCAAGGAAATCATGCGTGTTCACTGAACTGCATTTGATGTAACTGAGCATAAGCGCCATTCTTGGCGAGAAGCTCTTCATGGTGCCCGGATTCAACAATGCGGCCATCGTCCATGACCAAAATCCTGTCGGCGCTCTCTATGGTCGAAAGTCTGTGGGCAATAACCAGAGTCGTTCGGCCTTGAATAACGGTTTCCAGGCTTCCTGAATATGCCGTTCAGACTCAGTATCCAACGCCGAGGTAGCCTCATCCAGAATCAGTATGGGGGCATCTTTGAGCAAGGCCCTGGCAATCGCCAGGCGCTGCCGCTGCCCGCCTGAAAGCATGACACCGTTATCACCAATCATGGTGTCCAATCCCTCAGGCATGCGGTCGATAAACTCCAGTGCGTGCGCTTTGCCTGCTGCCTCACGTATTTCTTCCCGGCTGTACTCCCGAAGCGCACCGTAGGCGATATTGGCCGCAATCGAATCGTTAAACAGCACAACGCTTTGAGTAACCAGTGCAATCTGGGCTCGCAACGCTTTTAGCGAAAAGTCCTTGAGTGAGTGTCCATCAATCCGGATATCGCCACCCGTGTACTCGTAAAATCTAGGTAACAAGCTCACCATGGTTGACTTACCACTGCCTGAACGCCCTACCAAGGCCACGCTCTGGCCTGCGGGAATATCAACGGTGATGCCTTCCAATACATTGTCGAGCTGGTCGCGGTAGCGAAACGATACCTGATCAAATTCAATGTTGCCTTCTACACGCTCAGGTGTATAGGATCCGGGATCTTGCTCTGGGGGCTCGTCTATGGTTTTGAATACATCGTGCGCGGCCGCTACACCCTTCTGGATCTTGGCGTGAACCGATGTCACCTGGCGAATCGGCTTGGCCATGGTGGTAGCGGCAGTAATAAACGCAACCAGCTGACCCGTGGTCATACCGCCTCGTATCTCCGGCGCCAGCATGGTCCAAACGAGCGCTGCGATAGCAATCGCAACCAGAGTCTGAATGACGGGAACACTAATGGCTTGAGTAGAGGCCATTTTCAGACTTTGCTTTAAGTTTCTATCATTAACCTTTTGAAAACGCTTCTTTTCGTATTCTTCACCACCAAACGTCCGTACAACCCGATACCCAATAATTGCCTCGGAAGCCACATGAGTTATGTCGCCCATTGAGCCTTGTATACGCTGGCTAATCTTGCGGAACCGCTTGCTGGCGTAGCTCACAACTGCTCCGATCAACGGCCCAACAGCCAGAAAGATCAGAGTCAGCTTCCAGTTGGTGTACAACATAAAACCAAGCAAGCCAACAATCGTAAGGCCTTCCCTGAGGGTAATTGTTACAGCGTTCGTGGTCGCTTCCGCGACCTGTTCAACGTTAAAAGTCAGTTTGGAGACCAGCCTACCGGCTGCGTTTTCATCAAAGTAGCGGGACGGGAGTGCCATCAATCGGTTGAACACATCGTTGCGGAGCGAGTTAATAACCTGTCGTCCAACATAGCTAATGAAGTACTGGCTCAGAAATGTTCCTATACCACGGAACGTGAACATACCTACAATTAACGCAGTCAGCAGTATCCGGTTTTGCTGGGTGGGGTTTTCAATGGCCGCTATCACATATTCCATGGCTGCGGCCATTCCCGTGGACGCTGCCGCATAAATAACGTTACCTAAAACCGCAAGAGAAAACGCCAGCCAAAAAGGTTTTACATAGGCCAGAAGGCGCTTGTATGTCTCCCAGCTTTCGCCCGGCTGAACCTGTTTGATGTCTGGTTTCGGCCCTGCTTGACTCACTGGCTTTCGCCCTCACGTTCTGTAGTAATGCTTAGCCCGGAAAAGCCCAGACGTCCTGCAACATCCATAGCCCGAACCACGTACTCATGGGGTGTGCGAGCGTCTGCAGTGATAACGAACGGTAGGGTCTTGTCACCCTCGGCAAGCTCGCCTACACCACGCTCAAGCGTCTCACGGCGATTATTCACGAGAGCTTTGCCGTTCAATATGTACTGACCCTCAGCGCTGATCACAACATCGACCTGCTTCACCTCAGAGGCAGACGCTGGCTCGCCACTGGCTTCTGGCAGCTCCACTTGCAAATGACTTTCTCGGGTAAACGTCGTTGAGACCATAAAGAAAATCAGCAACAGGAAAACCACATCGATCAGCGGCGTTAGGTCTACCCCAACTTCCTGACTTCTCTGGCGTGTGAACTTCACAGCGTTCAGGCCCCTTCCACGTCGATTTCGCGGTCACCGTGTACAACTTCAACCAGCTTGATGGCTTCCTGTTCCATGCCCACAACCAGCTCGTCGACCCGGCGAATAAAATACCGGTGACAAATCAGCGCCGGGATAGCAACACTCAGGCCTGAAGCGGTGGTAATCAATGCCTCGGAGATGCCCCCGGCAAGGTTGGCTGCATCGCCCACGCCTGCAAGCTGGATTTCGGCAAATACCTTGATCATGCCAATCACGGTACCCAAAAGTCCCAGCAACGGCGTTATGGTCGCGATGGTACCCAACGGATTCAAAAAGCGCTCGAGTTCGTGAATGGCCTGGCTAGCCTCGTGTTCAATGCTCTCCTTCATAATCTCACGGCCATGTTTGGCATTCATGAGACCGCCAGCAAGTACGCGGCCCAACGGCGATGAGCTCTGTAATGCCTTGAGCTTGCGGGCGTTAAGTTCTTTTTTCTTGATCCAACGCCAAAGCTCATTAATAGTCTGAGGTGGAGCAACACGTGACGCTCGAAGAGTCCAAAAACGTTCCAGAACAATTGCAAGCGCCAGAATGGAACATGCAACAATTGGCACCATCAGAATGCCACCAGCTTTCAACAGCTCAAACACGCTTGATCTCCCTGATTGTTAACAAGCCGCGCTACTTTAGCATAGCTGCAGGTCGAGGCCACACCCGCATTGTCACGGTATTTTACACTGATCTCTGGCCAGCCCCGGGCCGTTGATCCAGAAGGGCGCGCTATCACGTGCCTCTTGGATTTCCAGGGCGTCAGCCGTCAACGCCATAATCAAGGCGCCCGAACAGGCGGTATTGCGTGCTTCAGCACCAGCGCGCTGGTAGCGCCCGGTTACATCTTTGTGAGGATGGCCATACCTGTGCCGGTATCCCGCGGTGTAGATCACCAAATCCGGGCTAAGCCCGCTAACCCAGGCTTCAGAGGATGAGGTTTTACTGCCATGGTGCGGTGCCACAATAACGCGTTTACGAGGCTTGTTTTCCGGCAACCGGCTCCCGGCATGCTTTAAGTAACGGGCTTCAATGGGGGTACTGATGTCACCAGGTAATATCCACTCTACCCCGCTACCTTCCTGCCAGGCCGTAAGAACACAGGATGCATCATTGCCTTCAAAATCCCCTGCCGCCTTCCAGTAAGACAGCAACACCTCACCACCCAGCGTTTCGTCGCCTGCGCAGCCAAGAATATTCACCTGGCTACCCGGCGCCAGCCTGGCACGGATAACAGCCGGCTCGCCCGTAACAATTCGACCTACATCAAATTCAGCAAGAAGCAGATCAATCCCGCCGGAGTGGTCACTGTCGGCATGACTTATAACCAGTGTGTCGATACGTTTGACGCCTAATGCACGGAGATTAGGCAGCAGAACCGATTCGGCCGAGGAAAAAACACCTTTCACTTCTGGCCCGGAGTCGTAGAGCACTACCTCCTTGCCGGCCCGCAACAAGACCGAGAGCCCTTGGCCAACATCCCACACCCGGACTTCTGGTTGAACAGTTCTCGGATTTTCTGCCGCGCCCGGAAAGCTCGCGGCCGCGGCCCAAACCAGCACAAGTGCAACTCCGGCAATGCGAAACGTCCGGATGGGTACCGTCGCAATCAGCAGTGTCAACACGGCAAACCCCACAATCTCTGCTGCGTTTCCATCAAGGCCAGGCCAGCTTATCTCGGCTACCCACACAAGAAAGCTCCACAAACACCCAAGCACCGCATCAAGCAACGGGACAATCGCCACTGACAATACCGGAAACAAAGCAACCAGAAGCCCGCCGACAATAAGAGCCGGCATCACAACCAGCGAAACCCAAGGGATAGCAAAAAGATTGGCAAGCAGGCCCGCAACGGGCTGACCTTGCCCAGCTAACTCAAGAATCGGCCAAAGCCCCGCAAATACAGTTCCCTGGGCGAGAACCAGGCCGGCCAACCAGCCCGTGCCTCGCAAACGACCGGCAAACACAAAAATCAGCACGGAAACCGCACCAAACGACAGCCAGAAACCCTGATCCAGTGGCGCAAAGGGATCAAGCAAGAGAACCAGCCCAAGAGCAATCGCAAGAGAATGCCAAATAGGCATTTGCCAAGCTTTCAAGACAAACCAGCTGCCGACAGCAACCATAATCAGCGCTCTTCGGGTCGGCACCGTAAATCCCGCTGCGAGTGCGTAGAGCAGGCAACACAGCAGCACCACAAGAAAAACCGCCAAACGCACGGAGCGTTCACTCATACGATAGGAAGATACCGCCAGCAAAAGCCGACGCGCAATAACCCCCGCCCCCAGAGCGACCAAGCCCAAATGAAGACCCGAGATAGCCACCAGGTGAATGGTCCCTGTTGCTTTAAAAACATCCCAATGCTCCGCAGACAGGTGTCCGCGGTTGCCAATCAGCAAAGAAGCAATCAAGGGGTGATGGCGGGCACCGGCGAACTGCTTGTCAACCCACCTTGCAAGTCGGGCGTGCATACGGTGGTACTGGCACGCTAGAGCACAGAACACGGATGTATCCGCAATTGCACTGCGAACGCTACCTGTTGCGCGATAACCTTTGCGGAATAGCCAGTCCTCGTAGCGAAAGCCTTCAGGGTTCAGGGTGCCATGAGGCCTTTTTAGCACCACTTCGAGGCGCAACCGATGGCCCGGGAGGTCTCCCTCGGGCTGGCCATACCAAGCTAGTCGTAGTTTTTCTGGCAGAGTATTGTCAGCTTTAGATGTGAGGGAATTCCCGTACCAGCGGGTTACACAAAAGCTGAATCGGATACTGGCAAAACTACCAGCCACCGGAAGGTTACAGACGTACCCGGAAACCTGAACGTTTTGGCCCTCAAGGTCGGCGGGGAGCTTCTGATCAAGGCGTTCATGGGCCCAAAACCCCGCCCAAGCCATGCCCGATGCAAAACCGATTGTAATAAACCAAAAGGACTTGGGTAGCCTTTGGCGTATCGGAAAAAACCACAATAAAACAGGAAGTGTGGCGCCGAGCAGCCACACTGGAGGTGGCAACACCGCCAGCCTATAAAGTAAGATGACGCCGCAGGCAAAAGCAAAGATGCCAAGCACTGCGCGAAACACTGCAGAAAATCCTGCAGGGGCCCGCCAACTATGTCGGTCGGTGCCATTGAAAGAGTTTTCGGACAATCCTTGTCCTCCCGATGATTTCATCCCTCGGCGACTTCCTTTGCGCCGGAGTTTTAGTCTACTTGAAGGTAGAGCTTCCTAATGCCAAAGAAGTTCATAAAACGCTATCTGCCATCACCTGAGAAGGTGCAAGCGATGCAATCGCTTGGATTTCTTGGCGATATCTTGAATGAACCCAACCTATGGCACATCAATCGTCACAGTGTCGCTCGGGCATTTCTGATCGGTGTATTTTTTTGCTTCATACCCATGCCGTTCCAGATGCTGGCCGCAGGCTTTTTTGCCATCTGGTTTAACGCCAACCTGCCATTATCTGCAGTACTGGTCTGGATCAGCAACCCGATCACCATGCCTCCCATTTTTTATTTCAATTACAAGGTCGGCGCCTGGGCACTTAACCGACCGGTACTGAGCTTCGACCTGCAACTCTCGTGGTCGTGGCTCAGCGAGCGCTTGCTGGATATCGGCATTCCGTTGTATCTGGGCTCGCTAATTGTCGCCACAATTTCCGCGTGCATAGCCTACCTGGCAATACAATTCATCTGGCGTCGGAAAATCCGCACGGAATGGCAACTGCGCCGCAAGGCCCGCAAGGACCTGCGGCGCTCCCGCGATCAGGCTTCCTGAACCAGGCGGCCCTGCTCTAGCCTCAAAACCCGCCCCAAGCTTCGCGCCATCTTCATATCATGGGTAACCATAACAAACGCGATCCCTAACTGGTCCCGCAAAGACTCAATAAGTGCCCGAACGCCCTCCCCCGTATGTTCATCCAGGTTTCCCGTGGGCTCGTCCATCAACACGCAGTCCGGTTCGTTAACCAGTGCTCGGGCGATGGCAACACGCTGGCGCTCGCCACCGGACAACTCGCCGGGCTTGTGCTCCAGGCGCTCCGCAAGCCCCACCCGTTGCAATATTGATTGCGCTCGCGAGCGCGCATCTTTAACCGCCATACCACCGAGGGCACAAGGCATCATGACATTCTCAAGTGCGGTAAATTCTGGCAACAGGTGGTGAAACTGGTACACAAAGCCCAGATGACGATTGCGGAAGCGCGCACGCCCCGCCTCGGATAAACGATGTATGTCCTTTCCACATATTGAAATCTGCCCGGTTGACGGCTTGTCCAGCCCACCAAGAAGGTTCAGCAGTGTTGTTTTACCCGCGCCACTGCTCCCCACAATAGCTACCGTTTCACCCGCCGTAACCTCCAGCGAAATATCGGAGAAGATCGTCAGTGTTTCCGGTCCCTGGGTGTAGGTTCGGGTAACCTGTCGACAGTCGATTACCAGAGGAACATCCTTCATGACACCACTTTCCTTATTCATAACGAAGAGCCTCCGCGGGATCCACTCGCGACGCTCTCCACGCCGGGTAAATAGTCGCCAGCAAACTCATGGCAAGGCCTGCGCCGCTTATTATGGCTACATCTTGCCATTGCAGCTGGGAGGGTAAGTAGCTGATGAAATATACATCTGCACTCAAAAACTTTTGCCCAAGCGCGCCCTCTAGCCATGAAATAAATGCACTGATATTGAGCGCACCCAGAACACCAAGGGTGGTGCCAATAAGCGTTCCGAAAACGCCGATAACCGCACCCTGAACGATGAAAATTCTCATAATGCGTGCAGGCGTTGCGCCCATGGTACGCAGAATCGCGATATCCGCTGTTTTATCCGTCACTACCATTACCAACGTGGACACAATATTGAAGGCGGCGACCGCCACAATAAACATCAGAAGCAGGCCGATCATGGTTTTTTCCATTCGGATTGCCTGAAACAAATTACCGTGAGTACGGGTCCAGTCCGAAATATAGTAGCGACCTGGCAAGCCCTTGGCGGCCTCCTCTGCGACCTTGGGCGCCGCAAACAAGTCATCTACCAGCAGGCGCACGCCCTCGGCTTTCCCACCCGTGCGCATGAGCTTGGACGCATCATCCATGTGAATGAGGGTGTAATTACCATCCAGCTCCGCGCCTACACTGAAAATGCCTTTTACTGTAAAACGTTTCAGGCGAGGCAACACGCCGGCGGGCGTCACAGAAGCCTCCGGCAGCACCACGGTTACCTTATCGCCTAACTGTAAACGCAAGCTGGCGGCCATGGTACGGCCCACGATGATGCCAAACTCCCCCGAGACCAAGTCGTCCAGCTTGCCTTCAATCATGTGATTTTCGATGATTGAAACCGAACGCTCTTCCTCAGGCAGTATTCCATTGAGCATAACGCCGCGCACCTCACCGCCACCGGTGACCATGCCTTGCCCCTGAATAAACGGAGCGGCGGCCAACACCCTGGGGTGTTTCTGCACTTGAGCATCAACGGACTCCCAGTCATCCAGCGGTCCGCTGCCCTGGATAATGGCGTGGGGTACCATGCCCAGGATTCTCTGTTTGAGCTCACGGTCAAAGCCGTTCATTACGGACAACACGATAATCAGCACGGCAACGCCAAGCATTAACCCGATCATGGACGTGAGAGAAATAAACGAAATAAAATGGTTACGCCTTTTGGCTGCGGTATAACGCAAGCCGATATAAAACGATAAGGGTCTGAACATGGAGGGGTGCCTGTCGCTACCTTCAGGTCGGTCGTGGTCTGGAATTCCCGCCAGCGCTTTCAGCGCAACGGGAAACTGCTAAACTTTAACTACTGGCTAACATCTTTAATTAGCGGAGCCCTGAATGCACACCCAAGACACACCGCCCGAAGCTGCAGACTATCTGTCTGAACGTCGGGAGTTTTTCCGCATCGAAGACCGGATTGGCCTGGATATCCGTAAGCTTCCGCCGTTTGGCGAGCTCGACGACAATCCCTTTAAAGACGATCACCTGGAGACCCTGAAAGCTGAATTCAGGCGACTCGATCAAGACATCAAATCTCAGCTCGCCAGCCTTGCGGATCAGGACCGCCTACTTACAGGCGTGGTAAAGTCCTTAAACGGCAAGCTGGACTCGCTTGCGCGCATTATGGCCTTTCAGCAAAATCCCTTGCAACCGGGCGACTGGCAAGACGTTACCCTTAGTGAAGGCGGCTTGGCCTTTTCCACAAGCCTGCAAGCATGGCAGACTGGCGACCGGCTTGCTATTCGTATGACCCTGCCACCAGAACTTTTCCAACCCCGGGCCGTTGCACAGGTGCTAGACGTGCAGGCTGACGCAACAGGCGGTGCAAGGGTTCATACCGGTTTTATTCGGATACATGATGGCGACCGCCAGCAAATCGCCCGACATGTGATGCGGTGGCAGATTCGCCAACGGCAAAACGAGTAGACTGGCGAAAACATGTGACTTTTGCCTGTAATTCTCGGATATTACGTTTTATCCATGTCTTCGGAGTAGATACCGAAGCCCCGCATTAATGGAGATCCATCAATGACAATGAAGCGAGCCCTGACTGGCACACTGGCAGCGGCAGTATTTTTCACCCTGGCTCCCGCTTCGGGTGTGTTTGCCGAGGATCTTCGTGTACCGGTAGGGAGCCAGGCAGACAGAAGCCAACAAAACATGCCCCGGACGGGAATGACACAAGCGTCCGTACGGGCCGCATGGGGTCAGCCGAATTCAATCGATTCTGCGGTTGGGCAGCCTCCCATCAGCCAATGGCACTATGGCAAGTTTGTGGTCTATTTCGAACAAGATCGGGTTATCCACTCGGTACTGACACACCAGCGCTGAGACCATCAAATCAGACATTCTCTGCCCGGCCGTTCCGGGTACACAACCTGACGACACGCCGCCCTTTGGTTAGAATGGCGGCTTTTGCACTTTTAAGGTGATTGTAAAGTGACATTCCGACGCATGTTGCCAGCTGAGTGGGCACCCCAAAGCGCCGTTGTGCTTACCTGGCCACACCCAGGTACCGACTGGGCAGGGATAATTGACGAGGTAGAGCCGGTATTTCTTGAAATTGCCCGCTCGGTTCTCCGTTTTGAACATCTGGTTGTAAGCTGTGAACACGTGATTCGCTTGCAGGATCTTGAGCGCGAGCTTAATGCCTGGGCCGACCAGAAGGGCCTGCCAGGGCGCGTGCACGCGGTACCCGCACCGGCAAACGATACCTGGGCCCGCGACCACGGCCCGATTACCGTATTTACCGATGAAGAGCCCACGCTACTGGATTTTCGTTTTAACGCCTGGGGCGGCAAATTCCCCTGGGAAAAAGACGATGCCCTCAACCGTCATCTTGCCAATTTCGGAGTATTTGGAACCACGCCCATGCAGGCAGTGGACTTTGTACTGGAAGGCGGCTCCATTGAATCCGACGGCGAAGGTACGTTGCTTGCGACCAGCGAGTGTCTGCTAACCCCCACACGCAATGCGTCTATGGATCGCGGTGCCATCGAGCAGTTGCTGTCTGAAATGCTCGGCACAGACCGCATCCTCTGGCTTAACCACGGATATTTAGCAGGTGATGACACCGACAGCCACATTGACACGCTGGCTCGGTTTTGTGCCCCGGATCATATTTGCTACGTATCCTGCCCAGATGTGGCAGATGAGCACTACAGTGCCCTGGCCGCCATGGAAGAAGACCTTAAGGAGTTCCGTCAGCGTGATGGCTCACCCTACAAGCTGACCCCACTGCCCTGGCCAGACTCAATATTTGGCGATGACGGCGAACGACTCCCCGCCACCTACGCCAACTTTTTGATCATCAATAGTGCTGTACTGATGCCCGTTTATGGTGTGCGTCAGGATGAACAGGCCATTGGTGTGATCAGTGAGATTTTCCCCGATCGGGAAATTATCCCTATCAACTGCCGGTCGCTGGTGACGCAACATGGCAGCCTGCACTGCGTTACCATGCAGATTCCGGAGGGAGTCGTTTCCATATGAGCCAAAACTCAGACCAGCTTACAGTCGCAGCCATCCAACAAGCCTGCAGTCAAGATAAGGCTGCCAGCCTGGCAACCACTGAAATGCTGGTTCGTGAAGCCAACGCGGGCGGGGCGCAGCTGATTATCCTTCAGGAGCTCCACGCTACCCAATACTTCTGCCAGACCGAGGACACCAGCGTCTTCGATTTGGCCGAGCCCATCCCCGGCCCTACCAGCGAACGGCTTTCTGATTTGGCCCGGGAGCTGGGCGTGGTTATTGTTGGCTCCATTTTTGAGCGACGTATGAACGGTGTTTATCACAATACCGCCGTGGTCTTCGAAAGCGACGGCTCCATTGCGGGCCTGTACCGAAAAATGCACATTCCGGACGACCCAGGCTTTTATGAAAAGTTCTATTTCACGCCCGGTGATGCGCAGTTCAACGATGGCCGAAATGGGTTCTCACCCATCGAACCTCGGTTGGTAAGCTGGGAGTCCTCGTATGCTGGGATCAATGGTACCCGGAAGCCGCGCGTCTGATGGCACTGGCCGGCGCTGAAATACTGATATACCCCACCGCCATCGGCTGGGACACTACCGATGACCCGGCCGAACAAGCTCGCCAACTGGAAGCCTGGGTAACGGTTCAGCGTGGCCACGCCGTGGCCAACAACCTACCAGTAGTGGCGCCCAACCGGGTGGGCACTGAGCCAGACCCCTCTGGGCAATCAAGCGGCATTCATTTCTGGGGCAATAGTTTTATCTGCGGCCCCCAAGGTGAATTTCTGGCTCGGGCAGACGACACCACCGAGTGCATCCTGAGCGTGACCATTGATCGCCGTCGCAGTGAATCGATTCGTCGCATCTGGCCATATTTCAGAGACCGACGCATCGACGCCTATGGCGATATTCTAAAAAGAGTGAGGGACTAATCCCAGCATGAAAAAACTGGTGGATACCGTTGTTACCGAGCTCAACCAAATCCTCCTTGGCAAGGAGCATCAGGTTCGTCTGGCCCTTTGCGGCCTGCTCGCCAAAGGCCACCTGCTGATCGAAGACATCCCCGGCATGGGCAAAACCACCTTATCTCACGCCTTAGCCAAATCCATGGGTCTTAGTTACCAGCGCATTCAGTTCACCAACGATCTGTTGCCCGCCGACGTATTGGGTTATTCCATGTACGACAAACAGGCAGGTAGCCTGGTGTTCCACCCGGGGCCAATATTTGCTCAGGTTGTGCTGGCAGATGAGATAAACCGAGCGTCACCAAGAACCCAAAGCGCCTTGCTTGAAGCTATGGAAGAGCGCCAAGTGTCTATTGAAGGCGAGACACGCCCGTTACCGCATCCCTTCTTCGTGATCGCCACACAGAACCCAACCGAACAGGGTGGCACCTACCCGCTACCAGAATCCCAGCTCGATCGGTTTCTAATGCGTATACGGCTTGGCTACCCAGACCCCAGAGCGGAGCGTGAACTGCTGGAAGGCGAAGACCGCCGTGCAATGACAGATCGGCTAGGCACACTGCTTTCCGAGGCTGATCTGGAAACACTGCAAGATGAAGTCGCTCGTGTAAGCGCCAGCTCTGCACTGCTGGATTACATTCAACGCTTGCTGGAACAAAGCCGCCGCATGCCCGGACTGCTTTACGGATTATCCCCCAGGGCCGGCATTGGCTTGCTCAGAGCCACAAAAGCCTGGGCTCTGATGCAAGGTCGCCGACACGCTCTACCCGACGATGTCCAGGCAGTCTTTCCAGCCATTGCTGAACACCGACTTGAGCAGGGCGAATCCGGGAAAAGTACAGAGCGCGTGCGGCAGCTGCTAACCACCGTTTCAGTGTTGGAATAGACGAACCAGATAGAAAAGCTTAATCAGTGGAATTGGGCAAAACAACTGGCAGCCCGCTGCATTCGTGGTAGCCTTTCCACCTTCCTCGCATTGCTGGCTCTGAAAGAGCCTGACACGTACCGTTTTAGTGAGAGACACTCATGAGCGAAAGCAAACATTCCCGGTTGATCATCCTTGGCTCTGGCCCCGCGGGGTACACGGCGGCTGTCTACGCAGCCAGGGCAAACCTGAACCCAACACTGATCACCGGCATTGAGGTCGGTGGACAGCTCACCACTACCACCGACGTGGACAACTGGCCCGGCGACAACGACGGCGTTCAGGGCCCGGAGCTCATGCAACGCATGCTCAAGCACGCCGAGCGGTTTGAGACCAGCATCGTGTACGACACGATCAACGAAGCCGACCTGCAGAGCCGCCCTTTTCGCCTCAAAGGCGACGGTGGTGAATACACTTGCGACGCCTGATCATCGCTACTGGCGCATCTGCCATGTATCTGGGCCTGGAATCCGAAGAGCGCTTTAAAGGCCAGGGCGTATCGGCCTGCGCAACCTGCGACGGCTTCTTCTACAAAAAACAGAAAGTTGCCGTGATCGGTGGCGGAAACACCGCCGTTGAAGAAGCCCTGTACCTCTCCAACATAGCCGCAGAAGTCACCCTGGTTCACCGTCGTGACAGCTTGCGTGCAGAGAAGATCCTGCAGGATAAGCTCTTCGAAAAAGCCAAAAACGGCAACGTTAAAATCGTCTGGGATCACACCCTCGACGAAGTATTGGGCGATGGCACCGGCGTAACCGGCATGCGCATCAAAAGCATGAAAGACGAATCCACACAGGATTTTGACCTGGCAGGCGTCTTCATCGCTATCGGTCACAAGCCCAATACCGACCTCTTCGACGGCCAGCTGAACATGGAAAACGGCTACATCAAGATTCAGTCTGGCTTGGAAGGCATGGCAACCCAAGCCAGTATTCCAGGCGTATTCGCCGCCGGCGACGTAGCCGACCACGTTTACCGCCAAGCCGTGACATCAGCGGGCTTTGGTTGCATGGCTGCATTGGATGCTGAGAAGTTTCTGGATCAACAGGATTAATACAGACACAAAGCAGGCAGGATGACCTCACTACCCTGGCTAGACCCTGACGAACTCTGGTTCCCCCCAGCCGAAGAAGCCCTCGACGACCCCGATGGCCTTCTCGCGCTGGGCGGCGACCTCTCCACCGAACGCCTGATCCTCGCGTATCGCAGCGGAATATTCCCCTGGTACAGCGACGACCAACCCATACTCTGGTGGTCGCCAGACCCTAGATGCGTGCTCTTTCCCGAAGACATCCACATATCCCGAAGCCTGCGCAAAACACTCAACCAGCGCCGCTTCAACGTAACCACCGACCAACCTTCGGCCGAATCATTCGCCTGTGCGCCTCCACCCGCAGTGAAGGCACCTGGATAACCGACGACATGATCGCCAGTTACTCCGCATTGCACCGCCAGGGCGTTGCTCATTCCATCGAAGTGTGGAACCAAAACGGCGAACTGGCAGGCGGCATGTATGGGCTCGCCATAGGGCAGTGTTTTTTCGGCGAATCCATGTTTTCCCTGGAAACCAACGCATCCAAAGTGCTGATGGTTCATCTGGCCCGTCAATTACAAGACTGGGGCTACCAAATAATGGACTGCCAGGTAGAGAGCGACCATCTTTTAAGCATGGGCGCACACACCCTGGCCAGACGCGAATTTTTATCTATAATCGATACATACGCAGACCGAAAACCGAATCAGCCAGACTGGACACTCCACTGGCAATGGCACGGGCCGGAGGCATGAATGAGTAGTCTCAGAACCCTGGTGTTTTTCGCAACACCTGCCCACGACTGCAGCTACCTCCCTGATCGCGAAGCGACAACCATGTTTGTCGACCCGCGAGCCAACATCGACAAAAAGCTGTACAGCCAACTCACATCACTAGGCTTTCGCCGCAGTGGGTCGCATTATTATCGACCCCATTGCGAAGCCTGTAACGCCTGCATTCCCGTACGGCTAAACGTAAATAGCTTTCGCCCGGATCGCAGTCAGCGCCGGGTCATGAAGAAGAACAGCGACCTTGAATGTGTGCTGGTTCCCGCAGCCTTCAGTGAACGCTATTACCAGCTTTACGCCAACTACGTAGAGCTAAGACACAAAGATGGCGACATGTACCCGCCCTCACGGGAACAGTTCACGTCGTTTCTCGTAGAGGGCGCGACAGACTCGTTGTTTCTGGAAATTCATGAACATGGAGAATTGGTGGCACTGGCCGCTGTAGATGCTTTGGAGGATGGGCTGTCAGCCATATACACAGTGTTTGACCCTGCCCTGGAACACAGAAGCCTGGGCACCTTCGCTGTTCTTTGGCAAATCCAGGAAGCCCGCCGACGCAAACTTCCATACCTCTATCTAGGCTACTGGATAAAGCAGTGCCAAAAAATGAATTACAAAACCCGCTTCAAGCCCATAGAAGCATTGCAGGACGGCCAGTGGCGAGTACTGGAAGCTCCCTAGTGCCTTTTTCAGCCCAATACACAGCAACCAGGCGCTTTTTAATGAGTGTTTGCATACACACTTTGCCAAACGCCGAAAAATCAGGCAGAATTGCGCAATTTAAAATTACGGAAAGCATTCCCAATAGAGGTTTTTACTGAATGGCGAAGACAGATGCTATTGAAATGGAAGGCGTTATTCTTGATACCCTTCCAAACACCATGTTCCGGGTTGAGCTGAGCAACGGCCACGTTGTTACTGCTCACATCTCCGGCAAGATGCGTAAAAACTATATCCGCATCCTGACAGGTGACAAGGTCAAGGTTGAGTTAACGCCTTACGATCTGAGCAAAGGCCGGATTGTGTACCGCGCCCGCTAAAGCAACGGCGACATCGAAGAAGCATAAAAAAACCGCTGCATCACTGCAGCGGTTTTTTTGTTGGTGACTACTTCCAGCCTGCCAGCCGCTTTAAACGGCTTCTGCAGGCTCATCTTCATAGTCGAACACCAACTCATCATCCTTGAGATGGATGAACACATCGCCGCCTTTCTCAGACAAGCTGCCGAACAGGATCTGCTCAGCGAGAGGACGCTTGATTTTATCCTGAATCAGGCGTGACATTGGGCGTGCACCCATGGTCACATCATAGCCCTTGTCCGCGAGCCAGGATTTAACCTCGTCGTCCACATGCAACACCACATGCTTCTCATCCAGTTGCGCCTGCAACTCGGTCAGGAACTTGTCCACCACAAAGGTGATGGTTTCCTTCTTCAGATCACCGAACTGGATAATGCTGTCCAGACGGTTCCGGAACTCAGGCGTAAACGTTTTACTGATGATTTCCATACCATCACTGCTGTGATCCTGCTCACTGAAGCCAATCGAGCGACGGGCCATGCTTTCAGCGCCCGCGTTCGTGGTCATGACCAGGATCACATGGCGGAAGTCAGCCTTGCGCCCGTTGTTATCAGTCAAGGTGCCGTGGTCCATCACCTGCAGAAGCAAGTTGAAGACTTCCGGATGCGCCTTTTCGATCTCATCGAGCAACAGCACGCAATGTGGGTGCTTGTTAACAGATTCTGTTAACAGACCACCCTGGTCGTAACCCACATAACCCGGGGGCGCGCCAATGAGGCGGGAGACCGTATGGCGCTCCATGTACTCCGACATATCGAACCGAACCAGCTCAACACCGAGCGCCTTAGCCAACTGCTTGGTTACCTCTGTTTTACCAACACCCGTAGGCCCAGCAAACAAGAAGGAACCTTCTGGCTTTTCTGGCGCTTTCAGGCCAGCACGAGCCAGCTTGATTGCCGTAGATAAAGACTCAATTGCGGGATCCTGCCCAAACACCACCATCTTGAGATCACGCTCCAGATTACGCAGCAGATCTTTGTCGCTGGTGGACACGTTCTTGGGTGGAATGCGGGCAATTTTGGCAACCACATCTTCGATTTCTGGCACACCAACCGTGTCCAGGCGCTTGCCCTCCGGCATCAAGCGCTGCCGCGCACCAGCTTCATCGATCACGTCGATGGCCTTGTCCGGAAGATGGCGATCGGTAATGTATCGATCTGCCAACTCCGCAGCAACACGCAGCGCCTGATCGGTATATTTCAGATCGTGGTGCTTTTCAAAGTTCGGCTTCAGGCCTTTGAGTATCTGATAGGTGTCCTCGACACTCGGCTCATTCACGTCAATCTTCTGGAAGCGTCGGGCCAACGCACTGTCCTTCTCAAAGATACCCCGGAACTCCTGATACGTGGTTGAGCCAATGCAACGGATCTCACCAGAGCCCAGCATGGGCTTTAGCAGATTCGAGGCATCCATCACGCCACCAGAGGCAGACCCTGCACCAATGATGGTGTGAATCTCATCAATGAACAGAATCGCGTGCTTTTCTTTTTTCAGGTCTGAAAGCAGCCCCTTAAGACGCTTTTCGAAATCACCACGGTACTTGGTTCCGGCGAGCAGCGCGCCAAGATCCAGTGAATACACCACGCCGTCGGAAATGATATCTGGCACCTGGCCATCAACAATGCGTTTGGCCAGCCCCTCTGCAATGGCGGTCTTGCCGACACCAGCCTCGCCCACCAACAACGGGTTATTCTTGCGCCGGCGCACCAGGATCTGTACCACCCGCTCAACCTCATGTTCGCGGCCGATTAGCGGGTCAATGCGTCCTTGGCGAGCCTGCTCATTCAAATTGGTTGCGTAAGTTTCCAGCGGCTTGGACTGCCCGCCCTCTTCGCCAGCCTCCTCGTGCGAGGTCTGATCGCTGCCGTCCTGATCTTCTGCGCCTTGAACACGGGAAATCCCATGAGACACAAAGTTGACGACATCAATGCGTGCAACGCTCTGTTTCTTGAGCACATACACAGCCTGGCTTTCCTGCTCACTGAAAATAGCAACCAGCACATTGGCTCCGGTTACTTCTTTCTTTCCAGAGGATTGCACATGAAACACAGCGCGCTGCAACACTCTCTGAAATCCAAGTGTTGGTTGGGTTTCGCGCTCATCATCGCTACCAGGAATCAATGGAGTTGTAGAGTCCACAAATTCAACCAGCTCATCATGAAGCTGCTTGAGATCTGCACCACAGGCCTTGAGAACCCCCACTGCAGACTCATTTTCCAGCAGAGCCAGCAATAAATGCTCTACGGTCATGAATTCATGGCGCTTGTCGCGGGCACTTTTGAAGGCCGTATTCAGCGTAATTTCAAGATCTTTGCTCAGCATGGGCCACCCCAACATGTATCAGTCCGCACATTCAATCTCGCAAAGGAGCGGATGGTCGCATTCCGAGGAATACTGGTTCACCTGTGCCGCCTTTGTTTCCGCGATGTCCCGGGTATAAACCCCGCATACCGCCTTACCTTGGGTATGGACGAGCAGCATCACCTGTGTCGCCTTTTCTTCATTCATTCCGAAAAATGTCATTAACACTTCCACAACAAAATCCATGGGCGTGTAATCATCATTCAACAACATAACCCGAAATTGCGACGGGCGTTTCAGGGCAGGTTTTTCGGGAGCAACGCTGAGGTCGTCGTGACGCCCCGGTTGTTCATCCTCCCCCTGATTTAATACTAGTAGAGAATTTTCGATAGTCCGCATCATTCTTTACCGCTTATCGGCGCCTTTCATTAATGTGGTTGTCTGGCCCCGGGTTTTCAAGTCCGACTACGTCCCGGGGATGAGATAATTACTAATACGATCATGATACCGCTTCCAGACTGCGTTCAACCACACATTACCGTAATAGAAGCTATTGACTCGACTCCGGGTTTCGCCGAAAGTTAACCTGCCATGTTAAATAATGTAAATACATGAGCAATCTTTGTAACCGAGACCGGCAAAATGCAGCTTCAAAGCCGATCAGTGAAGTAAACAATAACAAGTGACAGCAAAAGAACAGGGGAGTTCATCATGCCAAGGGGTAAGGTAAAGTGGTTCAACAATGCCAAGGGGTACGGCTTCATCATAGAAGATGGCTGTAGTGACGATCTGTTTGCCCACTTTTCGTCAATTCATATGGACGGCTACAAAACGTTGAAAGCGGGCCAGGCAGTTAATTTTGATAAAAAACCCAGCGATAAAGGCGTGCATGCCGTCAATATCGTGCCCGAGGAGCAGGCTGGCGGGCAGGCCGAAACTCAAACGGGTGCGTCAGAAACCTCGGAAGACACGACCGAAAACGCAGAAGAGGATCGCGGAGGCTATCCTCCCCGCGCTGCGAACGCCTGAGACACCGCCCAGGCAGGCCGTCCACAAGCTAAGCCCTCCTGCCGGATTCATCCGGCAGGCTTCAGCCTGTGCATCCTTGCACGGGAGCGGGGCTATTTTTTGCTTTCAAACGCTATTTTTTCTACGTACCCTTCGCTGACCTTACTTCTCCTACTCTGGAGCCGCCTCCATGGCTGAACTCATCCTGTTTAATAAGCCTTTTCAAGTCCTCAGCCAGTTTACGGATGAATCCACAACCGCCGGACAGGCACCCCGTTCAACATTGGCTGAGTGGATTCCTATTCCTGATGCCTACCCTGCCGGGCGACTGGATTACGATTCCGAAGGCCTTCTTTTGCTCACCAGCGACGGCCCTTTGCAGCATCGCATTGCATCGCCTGCCCTGAAAATGGCCAAAACCTATTGGGTTCAAGTTGAAGGCGACGTGTCTGCGGGCGCCATAGAGGCGCTTGGTGCCGGCGTAACCCTCAAGGATGGCCGCACCCGCCCAGCAAAAGTCCGCCGGATGAAAGAGCCTAAACTGTGGCCCAGAGTTCCAGCGGTGCGCCGGCGCGATACAGTGCCCACTAGCTGGATTGAACTGACTATCACTGAAGGTCGAAACAGACAAGTGCGGCGGATGACGGCTGCCGTTGGGTTTCCAACACTGCGATTGATCCGCTATCGTATTGGTGACTGGACGCTAGACGGCCTTGAGCCGGGCAAATACCGGAAATTCGTCATCAATTTACCTAAAACCACCCAACCCGGTAAGCGACCGACGCGAGCCCAGCCCGCCAAGGCGCCACGGAGAACCCAAGGATCATGACCTGGACACCCCATGCCACGGTAGCTGTGGTGGTTGAAGATGCACACGGCCGATTCCTGATGGTTGAGGAGCGCAGCAGCGGAAGAATTGTGTTCAACCAACCTGCAGGACACGTTGAAGAAGACGAGGCCATTCTAGACGCCGTAAGGCGCGAGGCACTGGAAGAAACCGGATGGGATGTCGAGCCGGAGCACTTTTTGGGGCTGTACACCTATAAGGCACCCGCGAACGGCGTAACCTATTATCGTTTTTGCTTCATAGGAAAGGCCCGCCATCGCATAACCGACAAGCTAGATACCGGCATTATTGCAGCACACTGGTTATCGCTGGAAGATATCCGTCAGCTGGGCGACAAACTCCGCAGCCCGCTGGTTGTAAAAAGCATAGAGGATTACCGAAGTGGCCGCTGTTATCCACTGGATGTAATTGCAGACTCGCAGACGTAACCGGCACAAAATGGTAGACTCCCGCGTTTTGCACCGGTGCTCAGAGCTGTCATGACAAATCCATCGCCTACTGCCCCCACTTTAGAAAACACACGCGTGATCGTTGGCATGTCCGGCGGTGTCGACTCTTCAGTTGCTGCCTGGCTACTCAAGGATCAGGGATATCAGGTCGAAGGCCTGTTCATGAAGAACTGGGATGAAGATGACGGCACCGAATACTGCACCGCCATGACCGATCTGGCTGATGCTCAGGATGTTGCGGATGCCATCGGCATCAAGCTCCATACCGCCAGCTTCGCCGCTGAGTATTGGGATCGCGTCTTTGAGCATTTCCTTTCTGAATACCAGGCTGGGCGTACTCCCAACCCGGACATTCTGTGCAACAAAGAGGTCAAATTCCGCGCCTTTCTCGACTATGCCATTACATTGGGCGCTGATTACATCGCCACCGGGCATTACACCCGCCAACGCCCGCTTGCGGATGGTTCGGGCAAAGCCCTTTTATTGAAAGGCCTGGATGGGAATAAAGACCAGAGCTACTTTTTGCACGCCGTGTCAGGTGATCGCATAGCCCGCACTTTGTTCCCCGTAGGTGAACTGGAAAAGCCAGAAGTACGCCGGATTGCCGAGGAACAGGGGTTTGTTACCCACGACAAAAAAGACTCCACCGGCATCTGCTTTATTGGTGAACGCAAATTCAGCGACTTCCTGAAACAGTATCTACCGGCCCAGCCGGGCGATATACAAACCCCGGAAGGCCAAACAATCGGCCGGCACCAGGGATTGATGTATCACACCATCGGCCAACGCCAAGGCTTGGGGATTGGCGGGCTCACCAACTTTGGGGACGACCCCTGGTACGTGGCCGAAAAAGATTTGACGCGTAACGTGCTGACAGCCGTTCAGGGCAAGCATCACCCACTGCTTTTCTCTCGCGGCCTGTTGTCCGACCCGGTGGACTGGGTGGCGGGCGAACCGCCGGCACAATCTTTTCGCTGTAAAGCTAAAACCCGCTACCGCCAGCCGGATCAGGATTGCGAAGTGTCTGTTATCGAGGGCGGCGTGAAAGTGGTTTTTGATGACGCCCAAAGGGCCGTGACACCTGGGCAATCTGTGGTTTTTTATGACAAGGACATTTGCCTGGGAGGCGGCGTGATCACTGAAACCTGGCGTGACAACGAAGCACTTCCCGATCGCCTTGCCAGAGCTGGCGCACCGGAGGCACCCCTGTGAGTAAATCACTCCACGACCAGACACTGGCGCTGGCGGGCGTCTTCCAGGCAGCCAATCTTGTGCAACAAATCGCCAACAATGGCAGCTGCAACGAATCCAGCCTGGAAACCTGCTTGCGCTCATTGTTCGCCAGCGACCCTGCCAGCACGCTGGACGTTTATGGCGGCGAACTTGCCGACATTCGTGAGGGCCTGATAACACTCTCTACGGTTATGAGCGAACAAAAAAAACAGCAGGATATCGAGGTGCTGCGCTACGTTCTAAACCTGATTCAGCTGGAATCCAAGCTTAACCAGAACAAGGACATGCTAGAGGTGATTGGCAGCCGTATCGATCAGGCAAGGCATACCGCCAGCCACTTTGGTTATGTCCACTCAAACCTCGTCAGTAACCTGGCCTCGGTCTATGCGGACACCATTAGCACGTTCCGGCTACGCATTCAGGTAAGTGGCAACCCCTCACTGTTGCAGCGCGATGAGAATGCCGCCAAAGTGCGCGCCCTTCTACTCGCAGGCATACGTTCGGCGGTGCTCTGGAGACAAACGGGCGGGCGCCGCTGGCAACTGGTGTTGTCGCGCCGCAAGGTGGTTCAGCATGCCAGGGAGCTCGCGGAACAGGCGAACCGCCCATTCGATAACTGACCTAACACCACTGATTCACCGGTTACGCTGGTGTATTATGGAACATCCCTTTTTCTGAACCGATTCTTTGATCATTTGAGAGGTTTTCGATGGAACTCAACGCCCTGACCGCCATTTCCCCGGTCGATGGACGCTATGGCAATAAAGTCAGCGTTTTCCGTGATATTTTCAGTGAGTATGGCCTGATCAGGAACCGTGTGACGGTCGAAATCCGATGGCTGCAGCAATTGGCGGCACATCCCGGCGTTATTGAAGTGCCAACCTTTAGCTCAGAGGCGAACTCGTTTCTTGATAAAATGATCACGGAATTCGGTCTTCAAGATGCTCAGCGCATCAAGGAAATTGAGCGCACCACTAACCACGATGTCAAAGCCGTTGAATACTTTATCAAAGAAAAAATCGCGGGAGTTCCGGAACTTCACGCGGTAACCGAATTTGTTCACTTTGCGTGCACCTCTGAGGACATCAACAACCTCTCCCACGCGTTAATGCTTCGCGAAGGCCTGGATAACGGCCTGCTGCCAACAATGACCCGAGTGGCCGACAAACTGGAGGCACTTTCGCAGGCGCACGCAGAACAGCCAATGCTGTCCCGCACCCACGGCCAAACGGCCTCGCCAACCACTGTTGGCAAAGAGTTCGCTAACGTGGTGTACCGCCTGCAGAGGCAAATCAAGCAAATTCGCAGTATTGAGATACTTGGCAAGATTAACGGTGCAGTAGGCAACTACAACGCCCACATCTCGGCCTATCCCAATATAGATTGGGCCGCCAACGCCAAAGCATTTATTGAAAACCTTGGCCTCGACTTTAACCCATACACCACGCAGATCGAGCCCCACGATTACATCGCTGAGCTTTACGATGCCGTTGCCCGCTTCAACACCATTCTGATCGACCTGGACCGGGATATCTGGGGTTATATTTCCTTAGGCTATTTCAAGCAGAAAACCATTGAAGGCGAAGTGGGCTCCTCTACCATGCCCCATAAGGTCAACCCCATCGATTTTGAAAACTCGGAAGGCAATCTGGCATAGCCAACGCCTTGCTAGGGCACCTGTCTGCCAAGCTGCCCATTTCACGCTGGCAGCGCGATTTGACCGACTCCACCGTACTGCGCAACTTGGGTGTTGGTTTTGCCCATAGCTTGATCGCCTACGAAGCCACGCTCAAAGGGTTAAGCAAATTGGAAATCAACCCGGCGCGTCTCGACGAAGACCTCGACAAGGCCTGGGAAGTGCTTGCCGAGCCGATCCAAACGGTCATGCGCAGATACAGCATCGAGAAGCCTTACGAAAAGCTCAAAGCTCTGACCCGCGGCAAAGCCATGACACCAGAAGTGATCAGAAGCTTTGTTGAAAGCCTTGAGATGCCAGACAGCGCAAAAGCAGAGCTGATGGCCCTGACTCCGGGCAATTACATTGGTAACGCCGTTGACCAGGCCCGCAACATTTGAATCAAGGAAGCACAACGATGGATATGCTTGGCGGACGTTCGCCTTCGGACTTTCTGAAAGACTACTGGCAGAAAAAACCGCTGGTCATTCGCCAGGCATTTCCCGGCTTTCAGAGCCCTGTCGATGCAGACGAGTTGGCGGGACTTGCCTGCGAAGAAGGTGTGGAATCGCGTATCGTTATCGAAAACGATGACGGAAAGCCTTGGCAATTACACAACGGCCCTTTCTCTGAAGAGCGTTTTAGCCAGCTTCCCGAACAAAACTGGACGTTGCTCGTTCAGGGTCTTGACCACTGGGTTCCAGAAGTAGCGGATCTTCTTGAACACTTCCGCTTCGTGCCCAACTGGCGCCTTGACGACATTATGGCCAGCTATGCGCCAAGGGCGGCAGCGTAGGCCCTCACTACGACCAATATGATGTATTCCTGCTGCAGGCGCAGGGGCACAGGCGCTGGACGTTTGGTGGTCGGTGCGATCAAACCTCGCCCAGGGTAGAAGGCACACCTTTGCGCATACTCAGTAGCTGGGAAGGCGAAGAAACGGTCACGCTTGCCCCTGGCGATATGCTGTACCTGCCGCCCGGCGTTGGCCATCACGGCATCGCCGAAGACGATTGCATTACCCTGTCAGTGGCTTCCGTGCGCCAACTATCGACGACTTGCTTACCGGGTTTACGGATTTCCTTTGCAACCAGTCAGACGCCGCCAATCACTTGAATGATCCGGATTTGAAGGTCCAAGACAATCCGGGCACCATCGAACCAGGTGTTATTGACCGCCTTCAGGCCGTACTGGCAGAAAAGCTTGAAGACAAACGCTCGCTGGCTTTGTGGTTTGGCCAGTACGCAACCGCACCCAAGAGCATAGACGTGGTTGTGGCGGCAGATGAGCCAGCCTCTGAAGAGGATTTTTCCGAAGCTCTCCGGGCTGGCGAGCAATTACGCTGGAACGAAGGCTCGCGTTTTGCTTACCATGAAGAAGGTGACGAAACCGCTCTTTTTGCAGACGGTGAGCAGTTTTTGCTTAAAGGTGACGCGCGCCCACTGGCGCCTTTGCTGTGCGCGGGTGCCCGAATCGACATGAGCGCGCTGGCGCCGTTTGCCGGAGACCCTGCCCTGCTCGGCCTGCTTACAACGCTTTATAACCAGGGTTCTGTGTATTTCGAGTGATGCCATGACAATCAAGATTCGAAAATACAGCTGGCAGCTTGCCCCAGGGCATATCCGCAGCATTCGCCAAAAAGTCTTTGTTGATGAGCAGAAGGTTCCACCAGAGCTGGAATGGGACGACACTGACGAAATTGCCGATCATTTTCTCGCGGTTCTACCCGATAACACACCTGTAGGCGTGGCCCGGCTGTTTTCAACTCTGGGGGAAACCGGTCACATTGGGCGCATGGCCATACTGCCGGAATTCCGCGGCCAGGGTATCGGAGAGGCGCTGCTGCAGCATCTGATCACGGAATCCGCCGGTCAGTACCAAGAGCTGAAACTTTCCGCCCAGCAACACGCCATTGCGTTCTACCAGCGCGCCGGATTTCATGTCTGCTCCGATCCTTACGATGATGCCGGCATCCCTCACCTGGACATGCGCTGCCTGGCCCCGGCTCTGCTTGACACGCAAACTGGCTCCGGGCGTCCCCGCCCCTTGCTGCTGGGCGCGGACACACACGCCTGGCTTTTCGATAACGAAAGCAGTCTTCTTGACCTCATGGACTCTATGGTCGGCCAGGCAGGCCAGCGCTTATGGCTGTATGACCGGATACTGGATCACGACCTCTACGATCGCCACAGGTTCCGGGAGTTGGTATCTGAACTTGCGCGCCGCCACAGGCTTAGTGAAATTCGCCTGCTGATCCACGATGACCAGCCCCTTGTAAAGCGCCGACATCAATTGGTTGAATTGATGCGAAGGCTGCCTAGTCGTATTGAATTGAGGCTGGTCAATACCGACCACCTCTATGAAGATAGGCCTTTCATGCTCGCAGACCGGCAAGGCGTGGTGTTCCGGCATGACTTCACCCGGCCTTCAGGATTTGCCGGGTTCGCCGACAGTGGTCGGGTGAAACTGCTGTCGGAAAAATTTCAGCGCATGTGGGATGCCGGGCGCAGCTCGCTTGAATTGCGCGAACTACCGCTCTAACGGCTTTGCCTAAGGGACATCCGCAGACTCGAAACGCGCCCCAAAGGGCGCAAACTCCTCATCCACCTCTTCCGCCACATCTGAAATCAACCTACGAAGCCATTGATGATCAGAGTTGTGCTGTAAAAGTGGGCTCCATGCCATTTTCAACTCAAAAGGCGGAATATCGAAGGGCGGGATCTTTACCACCAGGTTAGGGTTATCTTTTTGCAACCAAGCAGCCCGGGACGGCAGCGTCGCAATAAGATCGTGCTGCTCCGCCAACAGCATGGCCGACTGATAATGGCGGGTAAACACGGAAATCTGGCGTTTACTCCCCATCCTGGACAAAGCTTCATCAACCCAGCCAAGCCTCTGGACGTCTTTTGGGTTTACCCCAACGCCCACACCGAAACCGGTTTTGCTTACCCAGATATGGCTTGCATCCAGGTAGGTATCCAGAGTGAAAGGCTCTTTCAATATCGGATTGCGGGCGTTCATCAAGCAAGCAAAATACTCGATCCAGAGGGTTTTTTGATGGAATGACTGGGGGATTTTATCGAAGCGGTTAATCGCCATATCAAGACGCCCCTGCTCCACATCCAGAAAACTCACATCGCTGGGGGTCAGCACATCCAGGGTTACATGTGGGGCCTCCTGCCGGATCCGGCGCAGCACCCTGGGCATCAGGCACGATTCGGCATAGTCACTGGCCATAATGCGAAACACCCGCTGGCTGTCCAGCGCTGCAAAGGGGGTCTTTTCCTGAACCGCTTGCTCAATGTTTGAAAGAATACTCCGCACCAGCGGCTGCAGCTCACGGGCACGTTCTGTAGCAGTCATCCCTTCACTGGTTCTTACCAGCAACGGGTCACTGAACAGATCCCGCAACCGGCGCAGGCTGTTGCTCATGGCCGGCTGCGTAATACCAAGATGGTTTGCAGCCTTGGTGACGTTTCGCTCCCTCAGTAAAACATCAAGATAAACAAGCAGATTGAGATCAATGCGAGAAATGTCCATGCACAGCTCCAGAACACAATAGAAACCATTAACCGGGCACGTCTCACGCGCCACATTCACCAATCTAATATACATCATGAAATTAATTCATTAAATAAATATATAAAACGAACTTTCACATTTGATTTCAGCTTCAACGCCGTATTTCTGCTAATCTTTCTGATACTTGCCGGACATCCCGGTGTATCGAGCCAGAATTCTTTAGCAGGCATGACTTGCCCAAAAGCCGGAGTCATTACACAAAAATGAATACCATTACTATTGTTCTGGCCTTGGCGGCCATTGTTGTGATTTCGATTGTCGTTCTTGTCATCAGCCAAATGCGCGAAAAGGCCAAGATTGAACGTGTTCGCAAAATCACGGCACTGGAGGATAGCTACAAGCGCTGCAACCTTTTGCTGTCTGAACTTCCAGGGCAGTACCTGACAGGCGATTTGAAGCTACTGCTACTCCGGCGAATGGAGGATGTTTGCAACGATTTAACCAGCCTTAAATCCAGCCTGCCTATTGCGCAGTGGCGGGAGTCCGCCTTGCAACTGAAAACTCAGATTCAGGAAAACCGGGATGAGGCGCGACCGGTCAGAATCGATTCAGCAGAAAAAGCCACCTACACTAAAGAGCTGCTTCAAAATTTGTTCAAACTGATTGAAGCCATGCACAAAAGCGGGCGCATCGATGGGGCGACCGCCAAAAAAAATCTTAAGTATATTTTGTTTTTGGTGCATAAAACCCACGCTGACTTACACGTTTTCCAGGCCCGCGATCACATCCGGAAAGACGAGATACGCAAGGCTATTCACGCCTATCACCTAGCCAGCACAGAGATGGGTAAATCCAAAGACAATCCGCTGGCAATGAAAGCAGTTAAAAGTTTCCGAATCCGCATAAAGGAGCTGGAGGCTTTGGGTGCAGGCGGTGAGAACACCGGTTCTGCAGAATCCGAATCACAACTGGACAAACAGTGGGATAATTTTCTTCACGATGAAGAGTGGAAGAAAAAGGCCGACTACGACGACTGAATATACGAGCCGGGTAGCACCCCTGCCCGTGAACAAGGACTGTGACATCCGTGACCAAAGGCTTCAAACACCGGCTTTCTTACCGACTCACCCGCGATACTGTGCTGATCGCCATGGTGTTGGGATTTATCCTTAACGTTGCACAAATCACCCTGGATTATTTCGCCGCCCAACGCTCCATGGACGAAGACATCCAAGCGCTGATGGAAGTCAGCCATAACCCCGCCTCCCAGATCGCTTACAACATTGATGTGCGCCTGGCAGAAGAGCTGCTCGATGGGCTTCTCCGCCACCCCGCTACCATTGACGCCAGAATTGTCGATAGCGAAAACAGCACCATGGCCGCCGCCAGCACGAGCAGCCCAGTTTCCCCCTATCGCTGGATCAGCGATGAACTGTTTGGCTCTAGCCGGGTTTTCAGCCGAGAACTGCGTGTTTCACAGCTCAACAATCTGCCCTTGGGGCAACTTGTGGTTACCATCGACACTTACCACTACGGTTTGCAGTTTTTGGAGCGCGCAAGCTACACGCTGATCAGTGGACTTTTGAAAAGCCTTATTCTTTCTGCTTCGCTGCTTGGCATTTTCTACTTGATACTCACACGACCGATGCTCAGCGTTATCAACGCGCTAGGCCAAGTTAAAGCCAGCTCCCCAGAAAAGATCCGCCTACCGGTACCTCCAGGCCACCAGCAAGATGAAATAGGCACAATGGTGGAGATTGTCAACCAGCACTTAACAAGGATAGATTCCACTCTGGCCCAGCTCCGCAAGGCGGAAAATGCGTTGAAGAACTATTCGACCGAACTGGAACAAGAGGTCGAAAGCCGAACCCGGGAAATATCCGACAAGAACCACGCACTACAACGGGGCAACCGGGCACTGGTAAAAGCGAAAGAAGATGCCATGCGCAGAGCCAAAGCCAGAGCTAATTTTCTGGCCAGCATGAGCCACGAAATACGCACCCCACTTAACGGTGTGCTCGGCATGCTAGGGCTCGCACTGGAAAGCGAGCAGGATTCTACCAAGCAACACCGCCTTCAAATTGCTTTGTCGGCCGGGGAAAGCCTGCTCGGTATACTTAATGACATACTGGATATTTCCAAGGTTGAGGCCGGCAAGCTCAACCTCGAGAACATTCCGTTCGATATAAGCAGCCTGATTGAGGAGTGCGCAACTCTGCACACCCAACAGGCCCGCAATAAAGGCGTCGAACTCATTGCAGAGACAGACCCAAGCTTCCCAAGCCAATTCTTAGGCGACCCAACTCGTATCCGCCAAATTTTGAACAACCTGCTCAGCAATGCCATCAAGTTTACCAATTCCGGCAACGTGCGAATCAGCGCCCACTATTCCGAAGGCACTCTAACCATTGAGGTGGTCGACACGGGCATTGGTATGAGCAAAGAGGGCCTGCGCCGGATATTTTCCCCCTTCTCTCAAGCCGACACGCAAACCACGCGCCTTTATGGTGGTACAGGGCTAGGACTAACGCTTTGCCGCCAGCTGATTGAGCGTATGCAGGGTGAAATAAAGGTCAATTCCAAAGAGCAAGTAGGTACTCGGTTTACCGTCACCCTGCCGCTACCTGTATACAGCAGCCTGGCCACAGACAACACGGGAAAGCTTGCTGAAACTACCGAACTGCCCAAAACTGTCATAAAGCCACAACGACCACTCCGGATACTTTTGGTCGAAGACAACGAAGTAAACCAGATGGTCGCTAGCATGCTATTGAAAAAAATGGGGCATCAATCAGACACCGCGGAAAATGGCCTGCTGGCAATCGAAGCGCTGAAACAACAGCATTACGACCTGGTGCTCATGGATTGCCAGATGCCGGTAATGGATGGTTACGAAACGACTCGCAAAATCCGCGAGAACCCTGAATGGCATGACTTACCAGTGATAGCCGTTACTGCCAACGTGATGCAAGGCGATCGGGACGACTGCTTCGCCTGTGGCATGAACGACTACATCACCAAGCCTTACAACCGCGACCAACTAAGTGCTGCGATTACACGCTGGACTGCTTACTCTGAGCCTCAATAGCCTGAAGCACCTCATTTAGCTCATTTCGCAATGCCAACAGCCGGTCTGGGGCAAGATCCAGGCCGCACAGGAGTTTCTGTGGTACCTGGGCGGCTCGCTTTTTCAAATCGGCACCCTGCCCGGTCAGCGTTATGGTCACAACCCGCTCATCATCTGCACTGCGCTCCCTGCGGACAAGCCCCCGTAGAGCGAGGCGCTTGAGTAGCGGCGTCAAGGTGCCCGAATCCAGACGCAGGCGCACGCCAAGATCCGACACACGGGTTGCGTGACCGATCTGGCTCGCTCCCAAAGTACAAGCATCACCAGATACTGCGGGTATGTCAGTTCCAGTTCAGCAAGCAGCGGGCGATACCGGGCGGTAATCGCCCGGTTAGCCGCATACAGGCTGAAACAGATCTGGTTGTCCAGTGCGAGTAAATCGTTCAAAACTGCACCCTACAAAAGTTTTTCAATGTCTGCCTTGATGTCTTCAGGCTTGGTAGTGGGCGGGTAACGACGCACAACCTCTCCATCACGGCCTATCAAAAACTTGGTGAAGTTCCATTTTACTTTCTCCGACCCCAGAAGCCCCTTTGCCTCGCCCTTCAGAAATTGGAACAGAGGGTGAGCGTTCTCGCCGTTGACATCCACTTTCGAAAACATGGGGAAATCCACGCCATAATTCATGCTGCAAAACTGGCTGATGGCCTCGTCATCTGCAGGATCCTGGTTCATAAACTGATTGCAGGGAAACCCAAGCACTTCCAACCCCTGCTCCCCGAGATCTTTGTGCAAAGACTGTAGCCCCTCAAACTGGGGCGTAAAGCCGCACTTGCTGGCCGTATTCACAATCAGCAGCACTTGGCCTGATAGTCAGCCATCTTTTTGTCATTACCTTTAATGTCTCGAGCAGTGAAGTCATAAATAGAGTGTGTGGCCACGGGGCGCTCCTTGGTAAACCATGAATACCTATGTAAAACAGGATGAATCAGTACACTGCAAAATTAAGTTGTGCACAATTAACTTGAGAATATACACTTTAACACGCCGACGCAATTGTTTTATAGCGCGTGAATTAACCAAATATAGCGCTAACTTGCCATAATTGATCACAATTACCCTGTTGCCGTTGCCCTCGCCTCCGCTAGAATAGTCGTTTGCCTCAATGGCAGGCGCCTGTTTTACGTTTAATGACTAAGGAAGCCCGGGTCTTATGCAGAACTACTACAAATCCGCCAAGCTGGATAACGTGTGTTACGAAATACGTGGCGTAGTCATGCGCGAGGCGCGGCGTCTGGAAGAAGAAGGCCATCGTGTACTCAAACTCAACATCGGTAACCCGGCCGCGTTTGAGCTGGATGTGCCCGAAGAGATCCAGCAAGACGTGATCTACAACATGCAACAGGCCCAAGGCTATGTAGAGTCCAAGGGACTGTTTTCGGCTCGCAAGGCGGTCATGCACTACTGCCAGCAGCGGGGCATCGACAAGGTCGATATTGACGATATATATCTGGGCAATGGCGTCAGCGAACTGATCGTGATGTCTATGCAGGCGATGCTCAATACCGGTGACGAAGTGCTCATCCCTGCACCCGACTATCCGCTTTGGACGGCTGCTGTCACCCTTTCAAGCGGCAAGCCCGTGCACTATCACTGTGACGAGGAGCAAAACTGGTTCCCGGACATCGATGACATTCGTAAAAAAATCACGCGCCGCACCCGTGCGATTGTGCTGATTAACCCCAACAACCCTACGGGCGCCGTCTATAGCCAGGAATTACTGGAGCAGGTTATTGAGCTGGCCCGCAAGCACAATCTGATTATCCTGTCCGATGAGATTTACGACAAGATACTCTATGACGGCACACAGCATGTACCCACGGCATCACTCGCCGACGATGTGCTCTTTTTCACCTATAACGGTCTTTCAAAGAACTACCGTGCTGCAGGCTATCGTTCAGGCTGGATGATAATCAGCGGCGCCAAGCATCTCGCTAAAGATCTGATTGTAGGCATAGACATGCTGTCTAATATGCGCCTGTGCGCCAACGTACCTGCGCAACTGGCCATACAAACGGCACTGGGCGGTTACCAATCCATCAATGATCTGGTAGCCCCGGGCGGCCGACTGTACGAGCAGCGCGAAACTGCCTGGCGAATGCTGAATGACATCCCTGGCGTAAGTTGCGTGAAGCCCCAGGGTGCGCTGTACCTGTTCCCCAAGCTGGATCCAAAAAAATTCCCAGTCGTAAATGATGAAAAACTGGTGCTGGACCTATTGCTTCAAGAAAAAATCCTGCTAGTTCAGGGCTCTGCATTCAATGTGGATGACAAACAGCATCTGCGGGTGGTTTTCCTTCCCCGCAAAGACACACTAGAAGATGCCATGGGTAGGCTGGGCAACTTCCTGACCAGCTACCGCCAATAAAAGCACAGGGAAAAGGATTGACTCATGGCTGACATCCACATTGAAGAGTTCTACAAAGACGCAGCCATAGCCTTGGCTCAGCTTTACAATGCCTTTCCAAGGCGAGTTAACCTGTTTGTAGAAGATATTGCCGGCCCGGACGAAACGGATGAATTCGGCTTGCACAGCAAGCGCCACATGGCATGTTTCGGCGCACTTCTATGGCTGGCTGAGGAAGGTTTTTTACGTTACGTGGATACAATCCGGCAGGAGGCTCTTGATCAGGCGGTTCTCACTCAAGAAGCGTTTACTCGCCTGAGTTCACCCGCACCAGACGCTCTGGTTGAAGCGCTCAGAGGGCCAGAAACCACTACACCCCCCTCTTTGCCGCCGTCTTTACTGGAAGATCTATCCAGCCACATCCATCTGGTGCGCACTGCCCTGAAAAGCCGGGACTCTGCTCGTATTGGTCACGCTGTCAGGGCTACTCTTTTTACCGACGACAAAGCACCAGCGCGTTAACTGGCGTCAGATTTTCAGCTTGAAGCCGATAGCTCGAAAGCTGTCTTGCAGGGATTTACTCGTGCCTTTGAGCTGCACTTTCAAACTGGAGCATTCTCGTCGCACCGGATAATCCCGGCGCAAGCGGTCAAACTCTACACCCTGTTCAGCTTTGGGCATCCTCATGACATAACGCAAGCGAGCGTCGTCCTGTCTTGGGTCGTAGCAGGCCCGCAACGCAATTTGGACAGCGGCTCGCTCATCAGCTGCACTGGTAAACGATACTTTACTCAACGCTGGCTCCGGAAGGAACTGCCCAGCCTGCTTGCGTGTTGGCAGGCCCATGAACTTGCTCATGGCCTGATAAACAATCTCGGTACCCTTCATCTTCCCTTCAAGGCTATAGCCTGCGATGTGCGGCGTAGCAGCCAAACCCTGTTTACCAGTTCGGGGCTAATGCTTGGCTCCTGCTCCCACACGTCAAGCGCTAACAGCGGCGCATTGGCTTGACCCAACCGCTCCTGAAGTGCTGTACCGTCGATTACTTCGCCTCGCCCGGCGTTAATCAAAAGCTGTTCAGACGTCAGCTTCGCAAGCTCTCGCTCGCCGATCATGTGAAAGGTGGGATGTGCAAAATCGCGAGTCAGAGGCGTATGGAATGAGACCACGTCACACGCAAGCGCCTCATCCAGATCAACAAACGTATCGGCTGTGTCTAACTCACGTTCAGCCCTGGGCGGGTCACAAAGTTTGACTCTGAAACCCAGACGAGTAAGTTTTTCTGCCAGCCCGCTACCTACACTCCCAACCCCAACGATACCTACACTGAGTCGCGACCAGTCACCCAGTACGCAGCGCTCCGCATACAAGGACAATACTGCCAGCACGTACTCGACAACACTATTGGCATTGCAGCCTGGCGCGGCGGAGAAATAGATACCATTTTCCTCGAGCCAGCCAAATCGATGTGATCAGTGCCAATTGTTGACGTTCCAACAAAGCGTACACGGCTGCCTTCAAGCAGAGAGCGATCTACCCGCGTTACCGACCGAACCAGCAGCACATCAGCATCACGAACATCGTCTGCATTCATGGTGCGGCCAGACACACGACGGATCTCACCAAAGTCGCCAAAAAAAGCGTCCAGCAGCGGGATGTTCTCATCTGCGACGATTAACATATTAGCTGTCAGCCTTATCAGTTCCGGCGTGGGCGGGAGTTACGACCAACTGGCCTCCGGCCACCTTGGCCTTGGGCTGGACGCCTACCGCGCTTGCGGGTAATGGGAGGATTATCCATTTCAGCCATTAGCGCTTCATCCGGCACCGTAGTTTTAAGTTTTTGGCCGATATATGCTTCAATGGCCGGAAGGCCGAATGAATCATCCTCGCCCGCAAAACTGACAGATACGCCGGTTTTGCCCGCCCGACCGGTTCGTCCTATGCGATGCACATAATCTTCGGCGCTGTCTGGCAGGTTGTAATTGAATACATGGGTAACGCCATCAACATGGATGCCACGCCCTGCAACATCAGTGGCCACCAGCACCTGAATGCTACCAGCTTTGAATTGGTCCAACGTTTTCAGGCGCTTGGCCTGGGCGATCTCGCCCGACATAAGAGCCACTTTAACACCCTGATTACGCAAATCCTCTTCAAGATCCCGGCACTGATCACGGCGATTGGCAAACACCAACGCCTTGTCAACTTCGGGACGCTTTAGATAGTTCACCAACACCGGCAGTTTTTCATCGTCACCTACCAGATAAACGGCCTGCTCAACCCGCTCAGCGGTTTTCTGCTCGGGCTCTATCTCTACAAACTCGGCATTGTTGGTCCACATGGATGCCAGGTTCAGAACGTCCTGATTGAAGGTGGCGCTGAACAGCAGTGTTTGACGCTCATCCTTAGGGGTGCATTTGCGGATAATGCGCTTCACATCCGGTATGAAGCCCATATCCAACATTCGATCCGCCTCATCCAGAATGAGGATATCGAGCTGGTCAAGGAACACATCCTGGGAGCCTAAAAAGTCAATCAACCGACCTGGGGTGGCGACCAGAATATCAACAACTCCGTTGTGTAGCTGTTCACGTTGCTTATCGTAGTGCATGCCGCCGACCACGGTTACGACATTGTGGCCAGTATGCTTGCACAACTCTTCAGCATCCTTGGCAATTTGCATGGCCAGTTCGCGGGTGGGAGCCAATGCAAGAACCCGAGGCTCAGACGCAAAACGGTCGCCTTCGGGTATGGGCGTTTCCAGCAAGCTTTGTATGGCGGTAATAAGAAACGCCGCGGTTTTCCCGGTACCGGTCTGGGCCTGGCCAATAAGATCTTCACACGCCAGCGTCCAAGGCAAAGTTTCAGCCTGTATGGGTGTGCAATATTCGAAACCAATGGCAGCAATGGCGTCCAGCAGGCGCTTATCCAGATTCAGTTCGCTGAATCTCAGATCGCCTGTGTGCTTTGGGTCAGATGTCATGGAGTCTCAGTTTGCCTCATAATGTTCTTTTCAGAATATAACGGAACCACGCGCCCAGCGTCATCGCGCCAGGCTTTACTGAAGGTATCGCCGGTTCCATAAAACGATTTCAGCGTATCAAAAAAGGATTGTGCCCGCTTCGGCAAGCCTCTAGCCAGGTAGTCCTCTGCCTGTGCCAGTACTTTGCGACGGAATCCATCGTCGTCTGAAGCACCGTCTCCAGCCAGGTTGTCCACGCTAATATGAAAACGTGAACCTGCGGCGACAGAAAAAAGCCACTCAATAGCCTGGGGCTTTACCTCAACCTGCTCAAACGCTCGCTGCTGCTCGGGTGTGCGCCCGTCGGGGCAGTACCAGTATCCATAGTCGTGAAGTGTGCGCCTATACTCACCCGCCACGCACCAATGGCTTATTTCGTGCAGAGCACTGGCATAATAGCCATGGGCGAAAACGATCTGTGCAGGTTTTTTGGCGCTGCCTGCAGGCAGGTATTCAGGTTCTTCGCCGCCTTTAACCAGCATTGTCCGGAATGTTCCCCGAAACAGGTCATTAAACAGCATGATAAGATCATTTGGACTGTGATTCATTGGGACGCTATTGTGCGACTTTAACGCGCCCAATGCCAGAGGGAACTTTTGCATTGCCTTTGTGTCCATTGGCTGGCTCATCGTTATCGAACCACGAGCTCATCCGGCATGGCCGGCTATCGCCTTATGTCTTTAATCAACCGGGGAATTGCGCATTTCATGACAGCCCTACCCAGCATTTTTGGCCGCATTGAGCGCCTTACCAAACCACTCAGACTACTGCTTGCATGTGCCGTGCTACTTACAGCACCGAATGCAGTCTGGGCATTTGGCGATAACAACTCTCTTTTTGGGAGCCAGAGCAGCCAATTCCTCCAAGTGGATGAGGCGCTTCCGTTTAGCCACACCACAGACGCAAATACGGTTGTGCTGACCTGGGATATAACCCCCGGACATTACCTCTATCGCGATCGCATCAGCATCAAGGCACTGGATGACGGCGCCACCGCCGGCGCGCTGGAGTATTCCAGCCCTGGTACCGAAACCGAGGACGAGTACTTTGGCAAAACCACTGTTTTCTACGACCCTGTAGAGGCGACGGTTCCGATAACTTTGCCAGCCAATATGCGAGAAGCCCGCTTCGAAGTAACTTATCAAGGCTGTGCAGAAGCCGGGCTATGCTACCCACCCCAAACTCGCGAAGTGTTGTTTTACCAAAGCCAGGATCCTGGCTCTGGCCAAGGAGCTGGCAACCAAAGCAACGCCACACAAACCGGAGCAACATCACAGGCAGACACCAGCTCAGCAACCGGGCTGGCTGGATTTCTGTCGGAACAGTCGACCCTGGTTATCGCGGGCGTCTTTTTCTTGCTTGGCCTGGGGCTAACCTTTACGCCCTGCGTGCTACCCATGGTTCCAATCATTTCTTCGTTGGTATCTGGCCAAAACACCCGTACAACTGGCCACGCACTGTTGCTTGCAAGCAGTTATGTACTTGGAATGGCCCTCACCTATGCTGGGGCTGGCGTACTGACAGGGCTATTGGGTGCAAGCTTCAACTTACAGGCACAGCTTCAGTCGCCATGGGTGCTCGGTGTATTTTCCCTGCTATTTGTGGTGTTTTCACTGTCGATGTTTGGCCTGTTTGAGATCCAGCTTCCACGCTTTATCCGCGAACCACTGAATGACGCCAGTCAGCGACTGACCGGCGGCCGGGTGATCAGTATTTTCGGTATCGGCGCCCTTTCCGCTTTAATCGTATCGCCATGCGTCTCTGCCCCGCTTGCGGGCAGCCTGTTGTACATATCCACCACACAGGATGCCGTGATTGGCGGAATCGCTCTGTTTGCGCTTGGGCTAGGCATGGGTGTCCCCCTTATTTTGGTAGCTGTGGGCGGACGCAAGGTTTTGCCAACCAGTGGGCATTGGATGACCACCGTTAAGCATTTTTACGGCGTAATGCTGATCGCAGTAGCATCTGGCTGATTGAGCGATTGGTTCCTGGCTGGATTGGCCTCACTCTCTGGGGCATGTTGGCGGCGATAACCGGCGTTCAGCTCGGGGCCTTCGACGCGGCAAAAGCCGGCTGGGAGCGGACCAGAAAAGGCCTGGGGTTGATCTTTTTCGCATACGGCCTGGCACTGCTGGCTGGAGCGATCACTGGCGCCAACAATCCACTAGCGCCCCTGGACCCTTTCTTGGCCAAAGCAACCTCAACTGGAGCACCGGGAAGCTCGGCCGGGTATAACGCCAGCCATGCAGACTTTATCCGAGTGGAGACCCCTGCGGAAATTGAAACCATGCTCTTGCAGGCCCAGCAACAGGGGCGCCCGGTTATGCTGGACTTCTATGCAGACTGGTGTATTTCCTGCAAAGTCATGGAGCGCAATGTGTTCAGTGATGCAGATGTGGTGCGCTCGCTCCAACCCTTCACGCTGCTGCAGCTTGATATGACGGATAATACTCCCGCTCAGCAAGCGATGCTCGACGAACTAGGCTTATTCGGGCCGCCCGCCATTTTGTTCTACGACAGCAGCGGTAACGAAATGGCATTACAGAGGGTTCTAGGCGAAATGAACCTGAGTCAATTCATGGACCACATTCAAGGCCTGACACCGGCCATCTGACTATGTTCGTATCATGAGCGCCCGGAAAGCCCATGGTCAGTCGCCGCGACGTATAAGGTAAATAAAATGGTCGTCCCGCTCTACCTGACTGATCAGCTCGTGCCCCAGGAACTGGCAGAACCTGGGTATGTCACGGGTTGTTGAGGGGTCTGTAGCGACAACCCTCAGAATCTTTCCCGGCGCAACATCGTTAATACGATTGTGCAGCATCATCACGGGCTCGGGGCAAAACAAGCCGGAGGTATCCAGCTCGGCGTCACACTCAACTGTCATCAGCCATCTCCTTCAGTTTGATCTGTTTTTTCAGAAATACGTGCTAAATTACTGGTTATATCATTAAAAAATGTCTGGAGATTTTTATGATCCGGGTTCTGATTGAACGCCATATAGCCGAATCCCTTGAAACTGCCTACGAGGAACGCTCCCGCAAGGTGCTGCAACGCGCCGTCGCAGCGCCGGGGTTCGTTTCTGGAGAAACTCTGGTTGCCAGCAACGATCCCAATCACCGAATTACCCTTGCCAATTGGCGCTCCGAAGCCGACTGGAATCGTTGGTACCTTTCCGACGACCGCCGCGACCTGATGGCAGAGTTGGTTCCCATGATGGACACTAACGAGACCATCACCGTACTTAAACAAAGTGGCATTTGACCTAAGTGCATTGAGCTTGTGACGGCTCGCAAAATTTTAAAGTGTTTAACAGCATAGATTATGTACGTTCGCTACACTCCGGGCTCTAACAGTTTCGGACAATACAATGTCACTTTTTGCGCGCCTGTTTTGTCTCCTGACTTGCTGTGCATTGCCAGTACTGGCACTCGCACAGGCAACAGTCCCCGCTTCGGGGTGTCCAGTGCTCGATGCCAACGACCCCCAAGCGCGCAACTCGCTTTTGTACTACGTATGCTATTACCAGTCATCTCCGGGCGACCCGGCTCATGGTGCGATTCAACCGGCTGAATTACCGAGCAACATGGAATGGACTCCTTCCCGTGGGCACGAACTGGTCTTCAGCCAAACCCACTCGGTTTACTGGGTGCGGCTGAATGTCCAAAATAGTGGCAAAGAGCGCCAGCTATGGTACCTCAACCTTAACTACCCTCTGCTGGATGAAGTGACATTCTGGCAAGGCGACGGCCCCCGTGACGTTCTCGTAACCGGTGACCAGCACCGCTTTCAAGCAAGAGCGGTAGATTACAGGTACTTCCTTCTGCCTATCCATCTTAATAGCGGCGAAAGCCGCTCTATTACCCTTCGCATACGCAGCAGTGGCGCCTTGAACATTCCACTTCAACTGGAAACCCCCGCGGAGGTAATAGCTCAGAGCAATCATTTGGCCATTAGTCACGGTCTGTTTTACGGCGCAATTTTAGTGCTCGCTATTTTCAATCTCCTCCTGTTTGCCAGCTCCGGAACCTTCTATTACCTGCACAACGCCTTCTATATGGGAACCATGGGGCTTTTTCTTTTTGCCATGGGCGGTTTTGCCAACCAATACTTCTGGCCCGAGCACCCGGCATTCGCGAACACCTTTATTCCGCTGTCACTCATACTGTGCGGTTTGTCCATGACACTGTTCGGGCGCTCATTTTTTGAAGTCGAACGACACACTCGTGCTGACAAAACACTCAAGGCCATTACCTGGCTCTGCGTAGGGGTTATTGGATTGACCTTGGTGCTCCCCTACAATCAGGCCATTTTACTCAACACTCTTCTAGGACTGATTATAATATTTATCCTTTCCGTTATCGCTGTAAGCCGGTGGCGCGAAGGCTACCAACCGGCGAAGTGGTATGTTCTGGCGTGGGTGATCATGGCAGCCGGGGCGCTGATTTATGCTGCGGCGGCCTTTGGCTATCTAACGGACTTCATGGCCCGGGAATCCTTGATGCTAATGGCTATAGGCGGCCAAGTCATTCTGCTTAACTACGCCATGGTTCAGCGCTGGCGCCTTATGAACAACAAGTTGCTTGAGGTGGAGCAGGAAGCCCGGACGGATTTGGAATACAAAGTGCATGAACGTACGGCTCAGTTGCGCTCTACCATGCGGGAATTGGAAAACGCCAATCGAAAACTCGCTACCCTTAGCCTCAATGACCCACTAACCGGCCTATATAACCGGCGCCATATGGATAACATTCTGCCCGAACTGTGTGCTGAAGCACGCAGAACTGGCCAACCTCTATCGCTAGGTCTAGTGGATGTTGATCACTTCAAGGCCATAAATGATACCTGGGGCCACGGTTTTGGCGACATCTGCCTACAAACGATCGCCGACATCGTGTCCCGACATGCAAAACGCCCACGGGACGTTGCTATTCGGTTTGGCGGCGAAGAATTTGCACTATTGCTCCCCGGCACTGACATGAAAGGTGCGCAAAAAGTATGCGAAGCCCTGCTGGAAGACCTTCGCGCCACAGTGGTTAACGCCCCAGACGGCGCCACGGCGAAGCTTACTATGAGCGCGGGCATCGCCTTGATGCAACCAAACGAAGATCAGCAGGCGTTTTTTGAGCGCGCAGACAGCGCACTGTATAAAGCGAAAGCTCGGGGGCGCAATCAAACGGCTATAGCTGAGAGCTAGTGCAATTACTTTCGGCTCGATGCAACGTTTTTTGTTCTTGGTCAAGTTTGGCAAGTTCAACTTGAGCAGCTATGAAGCTATCATAGGACATCTGCTGCAACGCTTCGAAAGAGCGCTATGCTGCTGATTCGGGCACATTTGATGGATATCAGGAGTTGATCCGCGTCATTGCAAACAGCTAATGCTTTCTCCATACTTGCGCCCGCATATTTCCCCACTTTGAACCCATTGGTAAGGCTATGAGCACACAAAATCCGAACCTGACATACAACTATAAGGTGGTAAGGCAGTTCGCCATCATGACAGTGGTATGGGGTGTTGTAGGCATGGCGCTGGGCGTGTTGATTGCAGCACAACTAGTCTGGCCATCCCTCAACCTCGACCTGCCCTTTACCCACTTTGGTCGCCTAAGACCTTTGCATACCAACGCTGTCATTTTTGGCTTTGGCGGTAGCGCCCTGTTTGCTACGTCCTATTACGTAGTTCAACGAACCTGCCAAACACGCCTGATTTCAGACAAGTTGGCTGCCTTTACCTTCTGGGGCTGGACGGCTGTCATCGTTGCAGCAGCCATTACCCTGCCAATGGGTTTCACCAGTACCAAAGAATACGCTGAGCTAGAGTGGCCCATCGATATTCTGATCGCAGTGGTATGGATCACCTATGGTGTTGTATTTTTCGGCACGATTACCAAGCGGAGCACACCGCACATATACGTTGCCAACTGGTTCTATGGCGGCTTTATACTCACCATCGGCGTGCTGCATATTTTCAATAATATGGCGTTACCGGTTAGTGCTTTCAAGTCCTACTCGGCCTATGCCGGTGTAACCGACGCAATGATGCAGTGGTGGTACGGCCATAACGCGGTAGGCTTCTTCCTCACAGCAGGCTTCCTTGGCATGATGTACTACTTCGTGCCCAAGCAGGCGAATCGCCCGGTTTACTCTTATCGCCTATCCATCGTTCACTTCTGGGCGTTGATTGCAACTTACGTTTGGGCGGGTGGCCACCACCTGCACTATTCGGCCCTACCCGATTGGGCCCAGACAGCCAGCATGGTGATGTCCCTGATTCTACTCGCACCCTCCTGGGGCGGCATGATCAATGGCATGATGACCCTGTCGGGTGCTTGGCACAAACTCCGTACAGACCCTATCCTGCGCTTCCTGGTGGTTTCCCTGTCGTTCTACGGCATGTCCACTTTTGAGGGCCCGATGATGTCCATTAAAACCGTCAACGCACTGTCCCACAACACGGACTGGACTATTGGCCACGTACATTCCGGCGCTCTGGGCTGGGTTGCGATGATTAGTATCGGCGCGATTTATCACATGATCCCGAAGCTGTGGGGTCTGAAAGAAATGTACAGCGTTAGTATGATCAACGTGCACTTCTGGCTCGCAACGATTGGTACCGTGCTTTATATCGTAGCCATGTGGGTGAACGGCATAATGCAGGGCCTGATGTGGCGCGCAGTAAACGAAGACGGCAGTCTTACCTACAGCTTCGTTGAATCCCTTGAGGCATCTTACCCGGGTTATTTTGTGCGCTTCCTCGGTGGCGTCATATTCCTCAGCGGCATGCTGTTCATGGCCTATAACGTCTACATGACCGTGCGCCAGAAAGAAGCGGTTGCCCAGGACAATGCGGCAGTTCAGGCGGCGTAACGGAGAGAGAGCAAATGAAACACGATATTGTCGAAAAAAATATCGGTCTGATGATAGTGCTTATCATCCTGACCATAAGCGGTGGCTTTCTTGCGGAGGTCGTTCCACTCTTTTTCCTGAAATCGGTCAATGAACCCATCGAAGGCCTTGAACCTTTGTCGGCACTGGAGTTAGAAGGTCGTGATATCTACATCCGCGAAGGATGTCACGTATGTCATACACAACAGATCCGCCCTTTTCGCGCAGAAACTGAGCGTTACGGGCACTATTCCGTAGCCGGCGAGTTCGTTTACGACCGCCCGTTCCTTTGGGGCTCCAAACGCACGGGGCCAGACCTGGCCCGTGTTGGTGGTCGGTACTCAGATGCCTGGCAACGCCAGCACCTGTTCAACCCACGCAGCGTCGTTCCCGAATCAAACATGCCTGCCTTCCCATGGCTGTTTGAGGACAAAGTGAACCACAAAGGGACTGAGGCCAAACTCTCAGCCATGAAAACGCTGGGTGTCCCCTACACCGAAGATCAGATTGCCAGTGCGGCGGATGATCTGGATGGCAAGTTTGAAATCGAAGCCCTGGTCGCATACCTGCAACAGCTGGGCACCGTACTTTCAGACAAACGGTGATTTGATGGATATTAACGAGTTACGCGGCGTTCACACGCTTATTTTGATAGCGGTGTTCATTGGCATCATCTGGTGGGCGTTTAGCGCCAACCGCAAAAAAGCCAACGACGAAGCAGCCAACCTGCCGTTCGCAGATGACGAGGTGGAAAAGCGTACTCTTGAGCAGGAAAAAACGGAGAAAAAACAATGAGTACCTTCTGGAGCATCTGGGTCAGTGTGATCGTGCTCGGTACAGTCTTTGGTTGCTGGTGGCTGTTGCTTGCCACTCGTAAGAGCCAGACAACCGATGCAGAAACCGAACGCACTACGGGCCACTCTTTTGACGGAATAGAAGAGTATGACAACCCCCTGCCCAAGTGGTGGTTTTACCTGTATGTAGCGACTTGTATTTTTGCCCTTGGTTACCTGGCTCTGTACCCGGGCTTGGGTAACTACAAAGGTCTGTTAAACTGGACATCGACCAACCAGTGGGAAGCGGAAGTTGCAGCTGCTGATGAAAAATACGGCGAAATCTACGCTCAGTACGGCCAGACCCCTGTGCCTGAATTGGCAACGAACGACGACGCACTGAAGATTGGTCAGCGCCTGTTCGCCAATAACTGCTCTGTGTGCCACGGCTCTGCGGCTCGCGGTCAGGTTGGCTTCCCCAACCTGACCGATGACGACTGGCTTTGGGGTGGATCTCCGGATGCCATCCTGGAAACCTTGCACAACGGTCGCAAGGGCAACATGCCTGCCAAAGGCGTTATGCCTAACATGACCAATGAACAGGTCGATCAGGTCGTAAACTATGTACTGAGTTTCAGTGGTCGTGAGAAAGATGCGGCGGCAGCGAAGCTGGTAAAGCCGTATTCGCCCAGGGCTGCGTTGCCTGCCACGGCCCAGACGCTAAGGGCATGCAAGCCATGGGTGCACCGAATCTGACCGACAACGTCTGGCTCTATGGTTCTACCTACAAATGGATCAAGGAGACCGTGGTTAACGGTCGACAAAACGAGATGCCAGCCCAAGGTGGCCGTCTCTCGGAAGATCAGATCCAGATTTTGGCTGCGTACGTTTACAGCCTGTCTAACTGACGTTCCAGCCGGGCCATTTGGCCCGGCAAGGTCTGTTCAACCCTGTGTCTGCGTGCGGGCACAGGCTTGAAAAGATCTGCAATAGCCGCAATGCATTCCGCGCTTTATGACTCCACCTGGAGGTATTCATGAGTAATCAAATTCCTGTCACGCAGGTCGATCCCTCCACGGAGCCCCCGGGCGAGAAAAAAACGAAAACAGTTGAACTCTATGCCAGCAGGAAAAAAATCTACGCCAAAGAAGTAACGGGACTGTTCCAACGTATTCGAACTGTCAGCCTACTGCTTCTTATGGGCATGTATTTTTTGTTCGTCTGGCTGACACTGGACGGCGCTCCATTAATCCACTTTGATCTGCCGGCCAGGGAGTTTCACCTTTACGGCGCCACCTTCTACCCCAAGGATTTCTTTCTGCTCTCGGGCATGCTGATTATCTGTGCCTTTGGTCTGTTCTTCATTACCACACTGTTTGGTCGAGTATGGTGTGGTTATACCTGCCCTCAAACCGTGTGGACATTCATTTTCATGTGGGTGGAAGAGCGCATTGAGGGCAGCCGTAACAAGCGAATGAAGTTAGACAAGGCACCGAACTCCACCGAGAAAGTGCTAAAAAAATTGGCCAAACACACGGCCTGGCTCATCATTGCCTTGCTGACCGGGCTCACATTCGTTGGATACTTCTACCCGATTCGGGATTTGCTTACCGATATTCTCACTTTTCAGGCTAACGGCTGGTCTTATTTTTGGGTGGCTTTCTTCACCGCAGCAACCTATTTAAACGCGGGATGGATGCGAGAGCAGGTATGCCTGTATATGTGCCCGTATGCACGCTTTCAGTCTGTGATGTTTGATCCGAATACCCGTATCGTTTCCTATGACCCCAATCGCGGCGAGCCGCGCGGTGGTCGCAAAAAAGAAGTGAAGCCTGATGAAGTGGGACTGGGCGACTGCATAGACTGTGGGCAATGTGTACATGTTTGCCCTACTGGTATCGATATTCGTGATGGTCTGCAGTATGAGTGCATTGGTTGTGCACTTTGTATTGATGCGTGCGACGAAATCATGGACAAAATGAACTATCCTCGCGGGCTAATTCGTTACACCACCGAGAACGAACTGGAAGGCAAACCGTCAAAGTTGCTGCGGCCACGAACATTTGGATATGGCCTCGTATTAACGGCCATGATATCCGCCATTATTTTCGTAATAGCAACGCGTGTGCCTGCCCAGCTGGATATTCTTCGGGACCGAGGTGCTCTGTACAGCTTCAACGGTGAGGGGCGAATCGAAAACTCGTATACCTTGAAAATCGTCAATATGTCGGAGGTGCCGCAGACCTTTACCTTTTCTGTTGAAGGCATGGAAGATATTCGCATCCTGACTGAGGTCCAAGTAACCGTAAACAGCGGTGAAAACCGCTCACTGCCTACCGTCGTGGATGTACCTCCCGAGTCTATCCCGCAATCAAACAATGAAATTATCTTCCATGCACAGTCTGAAACGGACGCTTCGCTGAAGCTGGAAACCGAAAGCCGATTTGTCGGCCCAACCCAGTGATCTTTTTTAGGGTCACCGTTGGCAATCTGCACACAGATGAGACTGCGTATTATGAATGAAGACGTACCCGTAGCACCCTGGTATCGGCAGCCTTGGTTCTGGTTTTTGACCATAGCTCCTCTAGCCGCGATTACCGTTAGTATGTGTATGCTCGTTGTTGCTGTGAACATGGACGACACAATGGTTTCTGATGACTATTCAAAGGAAGGCCGAGGGATCAACCTGGAGATAGCCCGTGACCAGAATGCAGCAGACTTAGGCCTAAACGCGGATATGGCATTTGAAGGTCGAGCTATCCTACTAACAGTTAACACTGAACAGGGTCCGGCAGAGTTCCCCTACCTGGTGCTCAACCTGTTCCACCCAACGTTAGCCCAGAACGACCGCACTATTCAGTTCAGAAGCGATGGCAACGGTCATTACACCGGAACCCTGCTAGATGACATCGATGGGCGCTGGTATTACGATCTCCGGGGGCCAGACAACCAATGGCGGCTCAAGGGTGAGGCCTGGTTGCCCACAGACAGCAAACTTCACATGAGTTCGAAAGGCTCTGCGCAAGGGTGAAACCCCAGGATTGCTTCCATTGCGGTGAACCGGCTGCCGGGGAGCCGCCAATTACCTTTCAGATTGACGGGGATACCCGGTTTTTCTGCTGCGAAGGCTGCAAAGCGGTGTGCAACATCATACACACCGAGGGCCTTACCGGATTTTATCAGCTACGTACCGAAGCTGCTGTTACGCCCCGAGCACTATCTGGAGGTGAGCTGGACAGGCTCCGGGAGCTAGATCACCCTCTGGTCCAGCAAGCTTTTGTTTCACCGGTTAAAGGCGGCCAGGAAGCTCAGCTGCTAATTGGCGGCATTACTTGTGCTGCGTGTATCTGGCTGCTTGAAAACCACTTAAAAAAGCAACCCGGAGTGACCTCCTTTTCCGTAAACCACACAACACAACGTGCAAGGCTTGTTTGGGCCCAGGACAAAGCCGGGCTTAGCAGCCTACTGATTGCCATTCATGAGCTCGGTTACACCGCCCGCCCTTATCAATCAGATGAAGTAGAAGATCAGCTGAAAGCCGAAAACCGCTCCATGCTGATTCGCCTGGCTGTTGCAGGCATTGGCACCTTCCAAAGCATGATGCTGGCGTTCCCTCTTTATCTGGAACTGATCAGTGGTCTGACTCCCGAGTTTGTGGCTTTTTTCCGTTGGTTTAGCTTGCTGGTAGCCACGCCGGTTGTGCTATACAGCGCGGGACCATTTTTCCGAAACGCTCTGCGCGATATCAAAACTCGCCACCTCACCATGGATGTCCCCGTTGCCATTGCGATTGGTCTTGCCTTTGTGGCCAGTGCCTGGGTAACGGTTACAGGAGGCGAAGAAGTCTATTTTGAGTCCGTATGCATGTTCACATTTTTTCTTTTGCTTGGGCGCTATATAGAAGTTCAAGCCAGATATCGTGCAGGGCTAACTGGCAATGCCTTGGCCGGGTTTCACCCTACGGTGGCCACACGAGTCACCGGAGAACACACGGACATCATACCGGCCCATCAAGTAAGGCCCGGCGATGTCGTTCGAATCCGGCCCGGGGAAACCCTGCCCGTTGATGGCGTCATTCTCCGTGGCCAATCTACCCTCAACGAATCGGCCCTTACCGGTGAGTACCTACCAGAAACCCGGGTACCCGGTGATATTGTTCACGCGGGGAGTATTAACGGTGAGAACCCACTAGACGTTCAGGTTGAAAAGTCCGGCGCGCAAACTCGGCTTTCTGGAATTCTGCGAATACTGGACCGCGTTCAGTCAGAAAAACCGCGGGTGGCCCGAATGGCCGATCGCATTGCGGGCAAGTTTGTCGGGCGGGTGTTGATCCTTGCCCCTGTGGTTTGGATCGGATGGTGGCTTGCAGGCGCGGATAATGCTTTCGACATTACGCTTTCGGTACTTGTGGTGACCTGCCCTTGCGCGCTATCTCTTGCTACCCCCACGGCGATCACCTCGGCCACGGTAAAGCTGCGGCGCTTGGGTTTTCTGCCGACACGGGGCCATGCTTTGGAGTCTATGAACACCATCGATACAGTAGTGTTTGATAAAACAGGTACCCTGACCCGGGGCGAACTGAGCCTGATCGACACCCGTATTGTTGGCAGCAAAGACAAAGACATCTGCCTACGGCTGGCCAGTGGCCTAGAGCAACATTCAGAGCACCCGATTGCGCGGGTGTTCCATGGCCGTCCGGCGGCAGCCGTTAATAATGTAAACAACCATCTGGGCGGCGGACTATCTGGCACATTCGGTGACCAGTCCTTTTTCATTGGCCACAAAGACTTCGTTTCGCAGTTCACCCAAGCTGCAAAACCCGAATCTGAATTACACTCTGGCATGGAAATCTGGCTCGCCTCAGAGTACGAGTGGTTGGCTTGCTTCCGACTCGACGATCAACCCAGAGACGATGCCGCGCAGGCTGTCAAAGCGCTTCAAGATGCAGGCATCCGCACAATCCTTCTTAGTGGTGACCGCTCCGGCCATGTGCGCCAAATTGCAGACATACTGGGCATTGATGAAGCGATCGGCCAGGCTTCCCCGGAACAAAAACTGAACGTTCTGAACAGGCTAAGGTCTGAAGGTCACCAGGTAATGATGGTGGGGGACGGCCTTAACGACCTGCCCTCCATGGCGGGCGCCGGTATCTCGGTTGCCATGGGCACTGCGGCAGACCTCACCCAACTAAAAGCCGACGCAGTATTGCTTAACGGCCAACTCATGCAGCTGGTAGAGGCCATCGATACCAGCCGGCGCACAAAAAGAATCATTCGCCAGAATATGACTTGGGCACTTGTTTACAATGTATGCGCCCTACCCCTGGCGGCAGCCGGCCTGGTTCCGCCTTGGCTGGCTGCTATAGGTATGTCGATTAGTTCGTTGATTGTGGTGCTCAACGCGCTCCGTCTTGGTAAGCAGCCCCGCCCCCAAAGCCGCAACAGAGCAGCGACAGTTGGCGCACAGGTTGCGCCCTGATACCGTAAACATATGGCTTTAACTATGAGGTTTACACCATGGAAATCGTAATGCTCCTGGTGCCTATCATGTTGGTTCTGGTGGCCATGGGCATCTTCCTGTTTTCGTGGGCTGTTAAGAATGGCCAGTACGACGACCTGGAAGGCCCTGCGCACCGAATTCTGTACGATGATGACAAAGATATGATTCCGGAAGAAGCCCGCACAGACAAACCAGGCCCCACAGAGGCTCAAGCCCCGGAGCAGGACGGCCCAAAGGATACGCCTGAACGATCATGACTCCGGAACTGTATCTCAGCTATCCCAGCGCGTTTCTCATCGGCCTGCTAGGCAGCACTCACTGCCTTGCCATGTGTGGGGGGATCAGCGCCTCACTTTCCATGGCCTTGCCCGTTGGCAAGGGATTTCGTATGCGGCAGTCACTGCTACTGCTTGCCTACAACTTCGGGCGAATCGCAAGCTACGCGCTGATTGCTGCGCTGATTGCACTGCTGAGCACGACAGCCGCAAATCAATGGGCGCCGCTTGGCATGGTTCTGCGCTCTGGTGCGGGTTTGTTACTGATAGCCATGGGATTGTCCATGGGCCAGTGGTGGCAGGGAATTCGTTATGTGGAGCGGATCGGCGCGCCGCTTTGGGCGCGGTTGTCACCCCTCTCGCGCCGAATTTTACCTATCAATCACGCAGGCCAAGCGCTTGCTCTCGGCGCACTCTGGGGGTGGCTACCATGTGGATTAGTGTATAGCACTCTGGGCTGGGCGGCGTTGCAGCCTTCGGTAGGCTCAGCCGCACTGACCATGGTGTTTTTCGGGCTAGGCACCTTGCCGTCTATGCTCGGGGCCGGTTATGCAGCCAACTGGATCAACGGATTAAAAAGCAATCAGAGGTTCCGGAAATTTACCGGCGCCTTGCTGATTCTTTTCGGGCTTTGGACCCTGCCACTTTTGGCGCTGATCGGCCATTAAGCCGACCCGGGCAGGCGCCTAGCTGTTCAGCCAAGCTTTCCGAAAACTAGATATTCAGGACATCCAAGCGGCCAAAGCCTTGCTCTGGTTCCTGTTCTGGCGTCGCCGTCTGTACTGACTGTCGCTTACCCCCCAGTCGCTCGCCCTCGCGAAAATCATAAAGATTGGGGTCCGCAAGATGCGAGGGTTCAACATTGCAAATAGCCCGGAACATACTTTCAAGCCGGCCAGGATGTTGCTTATCCCAGTACTGAAACATGTCCTTGATCACCTGGCGCTGCAAGTTTTCCTGAGAGCCGCAGAGATTGCATGGAATAATCGGGAACTGCCTAAGTTCTGCATACCTGGCAATATCTTTCTCGCGGCTGTATGCCAACGGCCGAATAACGGTATTTCGCCCGTCATCGCTATGCAGTACGGGTGGCATGGTTTTAAGTTTGCCTCCGTAAAACATATTCAGGAACAGTGTTTCCAGAAGGTCATCACGATGGTGTCCCAATGCAATTTTGGTAACACCGTGCTCCTCGGCAAAGTTGTAAAGAATGCCGCGACGTAGCCGCGAGCATAGCCCACAGGTGGTTTTTCCTTCCGGCACCTTATCTTTAACGATGCTGTAGGTATCTTTCTCGATAATGTGATACTCGATACCCATACCAGCCAGATAGTCAGGCAAAACCTCTTCCGGAAAGCCAGGCTGCTTCTGATCGAGATTAACAGCGATCAGCTCAAACGAAACCGGGGCACTTTTCTGCAGATTAAGCAGAATGTCCAGCATGGCATACGAGTCTTTGCCGCCAGATAAGCAACACATGACTTTGTCGCCAGCTTCAATCATCGAGAAATCCGCAATGGCCTGGCCAACGTCCCGGCGCAAACGCTTCTGCAGTTTATTCTGCTCTACTTTCTGGGAACGTTCGTATTCAGCACTAGTGCTCTGATTTAAGCTGTCCATTATTGCTTCGGGCATAACAAATGTGTTCATTGGGAGAGTGTTCATGAGATTATACGCATCCCATCATTTCAGGGACAGGACACCGACATGGATATGTTGAGTTCAGAGAAAGAAGCTACGGGTAAGCGGGAACAAAACCGCCTGCGAAACCGCCAAGCGATACTCAATGCTGCACGCATTTGTTTTCAGGAACAAGGGTATGAAAGTACCACCATTCGCGACCTCATCCAGAATACTGATCTGGCGTCTGGCACTTTCTACAACTATTTTCGAAGCAAGCAGGATATTTTTGCTGCGCTGCTCTCAGATTTCCTGAGCGGGCTCAATGAAAACCTGATCCGCTCTCGACGCTCTGCGAAGACAACAGAAGAGTTCATTCACTGCTCCTACCTTGCTCTATACAGTGCAACCGCCCGGGATCCACTAGTTTACGAACTGGCCCATAGTAACGACCGCGCCCTGAAAGAGTTATTTGGCTCCGGCATACTCGGGCTGATTATGATGTCCCTGGAGGATGATGTAAGGGATGCTATCGAAAAGAAGGTTCTGCCAGAGGTCGATCAGGAATACCTTTGCACCGCTTTTTTCGGCGTCGCCTACGGAACCAGCCTTATGGTTGCCAGGCGCGTGCATCAGTGCCCGGAACAGGCTGACAACGAGGTTCACAGGGCTACCGATTTGTCGACAGCACTGTTCACTGGTGGACTACCCAAGTTGATGACCCTTCCCTGAGAGCTGCCACTGACCTACCATTGGGACCATGAATAACACACCCGTTTCCCCGGATTTATCAGAACCAACACCCACTAAAGCGCCTAACCCGATGCTGGAACAGCACATCCAGCATCTATTGGTGGCCGTTGAGCATGAGCTTCGTAATTCATCGTTTGGTATCGACGAACTGAATCTGATCAGAAAGCTGCAAAGGCCTCCCTGGGAACTCATTGGCAAGGTGGAATTTCACGATACTCAAAAACTCTACCCTGTACACTTTTTGCTTTTTCACGTGCTTTATAGCCTGAGGGACTCTTTGGCTCAGACGGGTGAAAACCTATACATCTCGCCCATGCGAATTGGCATTGAGCGCCAGGATACAGTCGCCGGGAACGGCATGCCCGGCAGGGTGGATAGCTTACGCAGTTTCTACCTGGACTTATCCCAGTATGAGCTTCCCGAAGATGTCATCAATCAAATGATGGATAACTTTTGGTCGGGCTACCAAACCACAGGTCCTGATTTGCCTGAGACCCTGCAAGCAGCAAAGGTGTTAGGATTCGACTCGGTACCCGATAGCTTTCTAACGGTAAAACAGGCATTTCGCCGCGCTGTCATGCAGGCTCATCCTGACCGAGGCGGTGATACGGAAGCAATTCAATCCCTAAATGAAGCATTTTCTGTACTTAAAGCGCATTTCACCCAGACAATGGAGCAGACATGACCGCAGGTAAACTCTGTATTTCAGCAACCCTGTTATCACTCTTGCTTGTAAGCCTAACTACAAAGGCCGATTTGGTTGTGCTTCAGTACCACCACATAAGCGATGCCACTCCGCCTTCTACCAGTACATCTGTGTCCTTATTCAAAGCCCAGCTCGATGTCATTTCAGACCTGGGCCTGGAAGTTGTTGACCTGCATGAGGCAACGGAGAACCTGTTTTCCCACAGCCCTTCAATGAATCAAAGTATCGCCCTCACCTTCGACGATGCCTACGAATCGGTTTACAGCGTAGCAGCAGACATTCTACAAAAACGGACGCTGCCCTATACCATTTTTGTTGACACAAAAGCTGTAGGCAACCAAGGCTATATGACCTGGGATCAGTTACAGGCGTTGGCTGAGCGTGATGGTGTAAGCTTCGCCAACCACGGCGCCGGCCACGGCCATATGGCAAGAAAGCCGAGCGAACCAAAAGCAGACTGGAAACAAAGAACCACTCAGAGCCTGGATTCTGCACAGGCAGAACTGCAGAAAAAACTCGGAACCGGCTTACCTCTGTTTGCCTACCCTTACGGCGAATTCGACGAAACACTAGAGGCGAAGGTCGCTGAGCGAGGCTGGTTTGGATTTGGGCAGCAATCGGGAGCTATTGGACCGCTTTCTGGGAAAACACGCTTGCCGCGATTCCCCATGGCCAATGCTTACGGGCAGCTTAACGGCCTCAAAGATAAACTGACCAGCAGGGCATTTCCCGTTGATGCCAATGCATTGCCCGACGGCATCATGGCGTCGAACCCTCCGACATTAACACTGCCCCTCGTGGAAAAAATCAAACCCGCAAGGTTAACCTGTTTCGCATCTGGTATGGGTCGTATCGATTTTGAGGTATTGGGTGACAAAATTTCGGTTAAAGCCCCCAGGCCTTTCAACAGCCGCCGGTTTCGCTACAACTGCACTCATCCGGCTGAAAACGGCAGTTTTTATTGGCTATCACAACAATGGCTGGATTTAAGCCAGCCCGAAGACTAAAGCGATTACTGGGCTTGTGTTAAATAAAGCCCAATTTCGCCGACACCGGCATGAGGTATCTTGCGGGGGCCGCGACGGGTATCGATAACGGTTTGGCCTTCAGCATCCTCGTCACGAGTAAAGATGAGCATCCAGCGTTCTTTTTGAGAGGCAGAAACCGAAATTCGGACTTCCAGGTAGCCACGCCGATGCCAGTTCTCCGGCTCAAAATCCGACACCAAATCCGTTACCAAGCGCACAGGGGTCAGCTCGCTGTCGAGAAACACCACCGACGGTACAAAAACGCCATTACTCGCATACGAGCGCATGCGCAAAACCTGCCCCCCGGACGAGGCTCCATGGGGTAAGGCGATCAGTTGATAGGGGCTCTCCCCCGTAAGAAATTTATGAACTGGCGAGCCTTCCGTAAAGTAAACGCCAAATTCACGACCCTCCTGCCAACGCTCATGGTTTTGGGCGTCTAGCGCCTGACAGCATGTTTCGGAAAAGCGCTCCAGAAAGTTACCGCTACTTCCCTCTATCCCCAGAATAGCGAAAGCGTTTGGGTCGTATCCAACCACAGGCTCGGATGTCCCTGGTGTGTCATTGGCGCGGTACACACTTGCCGACGTTACATCAGCGGGTTGCACAACAAACGCTTTCTCTTCTTCTGTTCGGGTATCAGGCTGGTAGGGCGAGGTTCTGACGTTGCCTTCCGCATCTCGCCAAGTGAAATAGGGTTGCTATCCCCATCACGCACATACCCTTTCCTCCGAAGCGCTTCGGCATCCGGGTAATTCTCCGTGTTAAATTCTTCAGAAGCAGATGCTCCCTTCCGCTCCTCTTCCCCAGCTACCTGTTTGCCAGAAACACTCTCATCGGGAGAGTCAACAGGCGGCGCGTCAACTATAGGTGAATAGCGTGCCCGCCCTTGCTCGTCCACCCAGGTAAAATAGCCTTCCTTGTCCGACACCGTTGAGCCACCTACCTGACACCCCGCTAACAAAGCCGCGCATGTCATAGCTGTCAGAACTTTGTGTGTAATCACCGAAGTGTCCTTTTAAGCGCGACGCAACATAGGGTCAGAATCTTTTCCTGAAACTTAGACCGGCCATAACAACCCGCAAGGAGGTTTTAACGTCCAGCCCGGCATAGGGATTGTAGATAATATTGGTGATGTTATCGCAGTTCAGGTTGCAGCTGGTATTTGCAGGAATGGTTTCAACAGAGTGCAAGTAGCTAAGATTCATATCAATTTCAGTATTTTTGTCCCATTTGTATCCCATGCCAACGCTGTACAAATTGGCACCTCCAAACGGAGCCATAACCGAGCGTTGATCATCCGGTATAACCGAATCCCGAATCTCAACACCCGCCCTCAGATCAAGCCGTGAGGAGGCATGAAACTCCATTCCAAACGCCCAGTTCCACTGGCTTTTAAAGCCCAAGGGCAGTTTGAGAGTGTTCGGCGTGGCATTGTCCGGAGACAAAATACGCGCAGCATTGAGAAATTCCAGATTCCGGTCAAAGCGGAACAAGAAGGCGTCCCACTGTGCATAGTCGGTCCAGCCTATGTCGGCGTTCAGTGTTAGTTTAGGGTGAACGTCCACACTAATACCGGTTTGAAAATGCTGAGGGTAAACCAAATCCATACTGACGTTGCCAGCTTCTCTGGGCGCGCCGGAAGGCAAACTAAGAATGGCCGAGGTAATAGCACCTAAAACCGATCCGTTTACACTCTGCCAAAACCCGGACCAATCGTCGGTATACTCAATCTCGAAGGTGCCCTTCATGTTCATTTCAGCTTCGGAGGTATAGCTAGCTCCCCAAGCAAACCAGTCTACCGGTTCCCACATAACTCCAAGCGTGTAGGTAGGCGACAGAGTTTCCTGAACGTTAATGCTCAGGGCACCTATATCGTCCCATGGCCCTACGTTACCGCCGCAAAGTGCCAGCCATGGCTGCAATGGCTCATCGCCACTTTCACAGTTAAAGGCATCCTGCAGAATTTCTGCCACACCCAGTAAAAGGTTGGGCGCGCGCATATACTGATCCGCGGCTATACCCATGTGAGACAGGTGGATACCTGCGCCCACCGACCACTCATCATTAATCTTGTAGCCCACCGTTGGCGCAAGATAAGTGGTGCGTTGCAGTGCGGTTGCTTGTGGCTGATAGCGGCCAGGGTCATTTTTATCGCGGTAAAAACCTGCCGCCAGCGGCAGGTAAAAGGCGTTGCCAAAAGTCAGCTTTGAGCCTGGCGGGTTGATACTGAACCCCGCGGAAGGCGCCACAGCTGGCCCGGGCGGCATCCGCAGGATTCCAAAACCGGGGACATACAGCGCAACGTTGTTGGTGTGGCTGTGGGAGTTTGCAATTGGATCTCGCTGCTTGCCCGTACTTGGTCGATCTCAAGACCATCAATACCAAATATCTCGTATCCTTCCGGGGCTGTAAAATCAGCGTCTATGTCCAGATAAATACTCATCAGATTTACTTCAAACTGCCTGCCCTCCAGCTTTGTCAGGCCCGCTGGATTGTAGTGAATCGCCATGATCCCCGGTGGATCTGCCGTGACCGCGTTACCCAGTGCCAGTGCCTTCGGGTGAATGGTCAGATTCTGAGCAAGCTGTGCCTGGGCTCCGCACGAAAGTGTTGTGGCTACCATTGCCGCGAGAAGCTGGCGCTTGTGGCTGTTATGTCCCATGAAATCCTTCCCTTCCCGTTAAATCGTCAGCGGCGCCAATCACTCTTTGAGGCCGGAGAAATTAATGGGTAGGGACACACCCAGGGAAAAATCCGGGGCGTCCTCAGTCAGGCCGATACCGAGACTGGTATTCACAATTGTGGTATCGCTGACCCGGGTTCCCAACGACAAGCTCAGGAAACCCGTCATCTGATCCTGGGCCATTGCCCGATCACCGTTGGAGAACGTGAGGATGGTTTCATCGCTATAGCTCAACTGCGCCGACATGCTCAGGGAAATATCGTAAGACAGCGAATATGCAAAACCTAAAGAACCAGAAAGGCCAAAGCCAGGCTCGACCTCTTGCAGCAAGCGGGCACCACGAACCTGTTGAAGATCTTCCGCAGGCAGGTTGTACGTTGCGCTAACAGAGCCAAACACAACAACCGGATCAAGCACCTTTGAAAGACTTGCCCCGCCACCGAGAGAGTAATAACCACTGCCAGTGGAAAGCTGCTCGTTGATATCAATTTCGTATGGGCTTACACCCGTTTTGCTGGAAAAAGTACCAAACAGGGTTGTCGACATTTTGCCCGGCACATAGGCAAAAGGCTGCCAACGGCCAGTTACGGAGATATCGCCAACATCGTAGACGTTCAGTTCATCCTCGGTGTCGTACTTCACAACCAGAGGAACCCGCGCACCCACCGTGAAGTTGTCTAACAAACCAAAATCGTAAGAAAACGAATTGGTGAAATTGTGGGTTGCCGACGGCACCACATCTAGGTTTCGAACCGAGCCATTTGTGATCGCAAGATCCAGTCGTTGATCGGCCGTATAGGAATAGTCAAAAGAGTAATTGAGGGAATGTGTTCCTTTTTTCTGCAGAGAATAGTTCTTCTCGGCAGCCTGGAATACTTCCTCAAGCTGGCGTGAAGAGTCTTTATCGCCCTCCTGTTTTGCGAGCGCATCCCTCGCCTGATCTACATTGCCTTCCTGCGCCAGGGCCGTGCCCGAAAGCCAGCCCGACGCGGAAACAAGGATAAGACCTCGCACAAACCAACGATTCATCCTAACTCCCTTAATTTTTATTGGTTATGGTTCTGCGCCGAACGCTTCGCCCGGCAAATGTTAATTACGACGGTAGTGCAATTGTTTTCGGGTATTCTCAACACTGCCATCCGGGTTGTTCTTTTGACGTTCAAGTAAATTCTGAATGCGTCTGGCGGTAGACTCATGGAACGTTGGCATCCGCTCCAACGCCAATAAGGTCATGGTCTGGTCGTCAACAAAGCGCAGATCCTCTTCCTTGAGCTCCAGGTTATCCAGCGGTTTATCACTGCCCGGAAAAACAATGAACAACACGTTGTCGTCCCATTTTTCTTCAAACTGGGCCAGGGTAAAAGACAGGTTGCCAACCGCCGGATCGGCCATGTACACACGGCCATCCCGAATGGTTCTGAGCACAACAAAGTGTTTGAAGCCTGCATGCTGAATAGGAACAATAGCCGGGTGATCGAGATCCATAAGATCGTCGATCGTCGCGCGAAAACCGCCCGACGGATAACCCAGAGCTGTCACGAGGCGCTTCATATCAAGCATTGAGAACGCGCGGCGGGAAACGATGCGATCACTTTCGCCGTAGTGCAGCAGGCCTTCCATTACCTGACGCTCTGAAAGAGATCGCCCCAAATAAAAATTCAATATTGTGGTGAGCGCTGCACTTCCGCAGCTGTAGTCATAAGCCTGGCGCACAATATTGCGGAACTTCTGTTCGACCAACGGTTCAATACGGAAATCTGTGCGCAACTCCACAGGGCTGGAGTCGACCTTTTGCTCGATAACAACAGCCCCCTTTTCATAGGGCTCTACTAAGGTAGCTTCCTGCACTATGGCGAAGGTAAGAATGGATCCAGCGAGCACCAGCAGCATGTCAGATTAACTTCCTGTTTTTATTATCCGTGACATTTATTGATTACATATTGTTACGCTAAGATACCGAAATTGCTGAGGGCTTAAAGATAACTGTGCCTCAAATCTGGCGCTGCAGCCGCATGTCCTCTCCCTGCTCCCGAGGTAATCCATACCAGTGCTCGGTTACGCTCCAGCTCTGTGCTTTGTACGCTGGTTAACGGCTAGAGATATGCTGGCGTATCCTGCATCCACACAGGTAGACATGATTTTTTTGAGCAAATCGTAGGGCAGCTCGCGGTCTGCCAGAATAGTAATTGCCCGCCCTGTCTCTGGCGCGGGTTGCCTGAGCGGCCAGCTTGGTAATCCAGTTCCTGTTTCAAGCCTGGCTCTATTTGTCCCTCCAGAGCTTGCAGTACTTCGCGCTTGATCACGACGCGCCCATTCACCAGGATATCCTGATCGGTCACGGTCAGTGCGAGTACATCCCCCGGTGGTTGCACGGCTGAAGAGTCCGGAAGTTTGATAGTGCTGCCTTGGTTAAGCACCTGCACATCAGACGAGGAGTTAACCATCAAGAAGAATACAAGAATCGTAAAGATGTCCATCAGAGACACCAGGTTCATCTTGCTCTGGTTCTTGTTGCGCCTGTGGTGGCGCTTCAGGCGGCGGGCTTTTGCAGATTCTTTCACGACTGCCCCCCTGCTTTTTGCACTTGTTCAGTATCCGCAACTGGCGCGTCACCCAAGGAAATCTCAGGGAACAGCTCCGCTTTCACCAAATTGCCTGCAACCACAGCATCGTATGAACGAACGGTATCCATTACGCTAACCAAAACCTGATAAGAGGTTTCCTGAGAAGGCATGATAATCACGTCCTTTTTATCAGGAACACGGCTCTTCAATTCCTTCATAACCTCTTTAAGCACTGCGAAATTGTATTCGCCTTCTTGCTGGTCAATGGCCTTGATAACGCCGTTCTGGTTATCCGCAACCACCAAACGATCAGCGTGAATAATGACCTGTATCTGCAGCTCTTCTGCCTGTTCCGGCGCAAGGCTTTCACCGGTGGGAAAGTTGAGTTCCAGAACGCTGGTGTGTGCAAACACCATGTTCAAAAGCAGCACCGGCACCAGCACAATCATGAGGTTCATGAATGGTGTGATATCGAGATCCGGTTCGCTCTGTAATCGACGATGTTTCCGTCTCATAGCCCGAAATCCTTCAGCTGATTGTCAGGCCGGAGTGCTGGCGTGAGCGCCGGCTGATGCTGCCGCCGGGGCGGGAGGCGTCGCGGTTTGTGATTGGCCACCTGGGCGAGAGCCCGAGCTGTCACTAAGCAGGTTAAGCACTTTGATACCGGCCATTTCAAAGCTGTCTACAATCTCATTGGTCTTGGTCTGCAGCACCGAATGGATCAATAGCATGGGGATAGCCGACATAAGGCCGAACGCAGTTGTGTTCATGGCCACGGAAATACTTTGGGAAAGCAGGCTGGCTTTCTGTGCTGGATCTGCAGCAGCCACGGCAGTAAAGGCAGCAATCAGGCCAATGATGGTTCCCAACAGACCCAGCAGTGTTGCGATGTTGGCAAGCGTTGCAAGGTACTGGGTACGCTTTTCAAGACGCGGCATGACATCCAGCAGCCCCTCTTCCATGGCGTACTCGATGTCCTCGCGGCCTTGGCGACGGGCCAGGCGCTGAAGACCAAAGCCAATCATGGTGGCCATTGCCGTACCGGATTCCTGAGCGTAATTGAGCGCGCCCTTGAAATCACGCGTCGCAATCATCTGGTGCAGTCGGTTAAAATCTCTGCGATTGGTGATCTTTTGAGCAGACAGGTATACATATCGCTCAATGGCTACAATGAGTCCGATAATCAGCACAACGGCAATCGGAAACATAAAAAAGCCACCTTCCTGAAAAAAGCGAACGGCGGTATCAATCATTTTCTGGGCACTCCATAGACAGGGCTTTAACTCAGTCTATGCGCTGCGCTTAGTTAATTGGGGTAACTTCTGAAAAGTCTTGATTGCGATGTGTCTTACTTTGCGCTCGGCCACACACATGTCGTGACACAGGTCTCACTGCCACCCTGGATCAATTGCTGCGCAGCCCTTCTTACCTTCGCTCTTGGTTGGCGAATGGCTGCTAACGCTCAGACAGCCCCTGCTCGTGGCTTAACACCGCTTGTTTGCGCTTAACCCCCCAGCGATAGCCAGAGAGACTGCCATCACCTCGCAGTACGCGATGACAAGGCACAACCACGGCCAAAGGGTTGGCGGCACATGCTCCCGCTACGGCCCGGGAGGCCGTAGGCGCCCCCATGCGCCGGGCAATTTCGCCATAGCTGGCGGAACAGCCAGAAGGAATCTCTCGCAGTGTCTGCCAAACCTTACATTGAAATTCTGTACCACGAAGATCAAGTTGTACTGAAAGCGGCTTGCGGCTATCAATCAGATAACTCATAACATCGGCAAACCAAACCGCCCGGGAATCATTTGCATGACTGAGCGTGGCACCCGGGAATCGGCGCGCCAAGTCTACAACCAGCTCCTCAGTCGACTCACCTGGCAATACCGCACACACTCCAGTGGAAGTGCGTGCAACCAAAATTTCCCCAAGGTAGCAGTGGCCCGCCTGCCAGGTGATGGTTTCACCCTGGAAACTTTTGCTCATCATGGAAGGCTCCTCCGCTTGGCTCCTCAGGTGTTGCGCTCGCTCTATGTACGCAAGCGCAGTATGCCTCATGTCGATGGGGGAGCAAAATCAGCAGAAATCAGCTCTCGCGAGCGTCTTCCCATGTTTTGAGCAGCTCGTTATAGGGAACGGTTTTACCCTGCACCTTTTCGTTTGCCAGTTTAGGCTTGGGCGCACCCGGCTGGTCCAGCCAGTACTGCGGATCCCGAGGCTCGTTCAGCTTCGGCCCGCAGTTCGGCATCACGTTCGCCCGCTCCAACCGCTCCATTACGCGATCCTGAGCATCCGCAAGGCCGTCCAGCGCTTGTTGCGGTGTTGCTTCGCCGCTCGCGGCCTGGGCAATGTACTGCCACCAAAGCTGAGCCAGTTTCGGATAATCTGGTACGTTGGTGCCTGTAGGTGACCATTGAACCCGCGCCGGACTGCGGTAGAACTCAACCAGACCACCAAGCTTGGGCGCCATTTCTGTCATCGCATCCGAGTTGATATCGGATTCTCGAATCGGGGTCAGGCCTGCAATGGTTTTCTCCAAAGACACGGTTTTGGCCACGGTGAACTGGGCGTACAGCCAGGCTGCCAGGCGGCGTTTCTCGGGAGTCGAATTCAGGAAGGTCCAGGAACCTACGTCCTGATATCCCAACTTCATGCCTTCTTCCCAGTAGGGACCACGCGGGGAAGGCGCCATTCGCCACTTCGGAGTGCCGTCGTCATTAACAACTGGCAGGCCATCTTCAATCATGCTGGCGGTAAACGCTGTATACCAGAAAATCTGCTGAGCGATATTGCCCTGAGCAGGTACCGGGCCCGATTCGGAAAAGGTCATACCCGTGGCTTCAGGCGGCGCGTACTTTTCCATCCATTCGACATATTTGGTGGTTGCATACACAGCAGCTGGACCATTTGTCGCACCACCGCGTGAGACGTTGGAGCCTACCGGATGGCAGTCCTCCACGCGAATGCCCCACTCATCTACTGGCAAGCCGTTCGGCAGCCTTTGTCACCCGCGCCTGCCATCGAGAACCATGCGTCGGTGAAGCGCCACCCCAGGGATGGATCCTTCTTGCCGTAATCCATATGGCCGTAGACTTTTTCGCCATCTATCTCTTTAACGTGGACAGAGAAAAACTCAGCAATGTCTTCATACGCTGACCAGTTCACCGGAACACCCAGCTCATAGCCGTAGAGTTCCTTGAACTGCTTTTTCATATCTTCTCGCTCGAACCAGTCGGCGCGGAACCAGTAAAGGTTGGCAAATTGCTGGCTCGGCAGCTGATAGAGCTTTCCATCAGGTCCTGTGGTGAAATCAAGGCCAATGAAGTCTTCAAGGTCCAGAGTTGGCAGAGTAAGGTCTTTGCCGGAACCGTTCATTATGTCTTCAACGGCCACCACTTTACCGTACCGAAAATGCGTACCTATGAGGTCGGAGTCGTTCACATAGCCGTCGTAGATGTTGCGCCCAGACTGCATCTGGGTCTGCAACTTCTCAATGACATCACCTTCCTGAATCAGGGTATGGGTGAGCTTAATGCCGGTGATTTCAGAGAAGGCCTTGGCCAGAACACTGGATTCGTATTCGTGAGTGGCAATGGTCTCGGACACAACGTTGATCTCCATGCCCCGGAACTGCTCCGCAGCCTTGGTAAACCATGCCATCTCCTTCATCTGTTGCTCTTTGGTAAGGGTAGACTTTTTGAAAGAATCACTTACCCACTTTTCCGCCGCGTCGGAGTATTGATCAGCGCCAGCCTGCATGCTCAGCCCCATACTGATCGCACCAATGGCAGCACTCAGGAGCAGGGTCTTCGGATAATTATTGTTTTTGAACATATCCAACCTCGTTTACCTTGTTGTGAATGGAGCAAAGCAAGACTGCACTCCGTTTGGACTTGTAACAGCGCCTGGATCGTAAAACCTTGTGCGCTCGAGACAGACTTTATGATTGTTTTCGATCATAGATTGAAAATTAGTTCGGTTTCGAATTCTTTACAACCTTTTCAGCTCCTTTTTCAAAGGGCCTGTACAACCGCTCAACCGGCGCCATTCACCCCCAGCGCAAAAGAACCAGAAGCCACGCCACAGACACTGCCAATGCAACCCATAGCGTTATATCGCTGACAGCCAGGAACGTAAGATTTATATATGCCGCCGAAAGTAAACCAATAAATAACCTGTCTCCGCGGGTCGTTTCAATTGGCAGAAACCCTTTGCGCTCCGTGCAGGGAGAGACAATTTCGTAAACGGTCATTACCGCAAGGATCATTGCAATAACGACAAAAAATACTACGACAGTGGGTGTCCAGTTCATCCAGGCAATCATACAAATTCTCCTTATACCCGCCCGAGAGCAAAGCCCTTGGCCACGTGGTTGCGAACAAACCAGATAACCAGCAGTCCGGGAATAATGGTCAGCACCCCAGCAGCCGCCAGCACACCCCAGTCAATACCGCTGGCTCCGATTGTTCGGGTCATGATCGCCCCAATAGGCTGGGCATCCACCGAGGTGAGCGTTCTTGCCAGCAGCAGTTCGACCCAGGAAAACATAAAGGCGAAAAAGGCTGTCACGCCTATACCCGAGCGGATCATTGGCAAAAACACCTTTATAAAGAACCTTGGAAAGCTGTAGCCGTCAATGTAGGCCATCTCATCGTATTCCCGTGGAACGCCTTTCATAAAGCCCTCCAGGATCCATACCGCCAAGGGTACATTGAACAAGCAGTGCGCCAGCGCAACGGCAATGTGGGTGTCGAAAAGACCGATGGATGAATACAGTTGAAAGAACGGCAGCAGGAAAACCGCAGGCGGCGCCATCCGGTTGCTGAGCAGCCAGAAGAACAGGTGTTTGTCGCCCAGAAACTTGTATCGGCTGAACGCATAGGCCGCCGGCAACGCAACCGACAGAGTAATGACCACGTTGATGGAGACATACAACATGGAGTTGAGGTAGCCGTTATACCAACTGGGGTCCGTAAAGATCACTGCGTAGTTATCAAACGTGAAGGTTTGCGGCCACAGCGTAAGACCTCCGAGAATTTCCTGGTTGGTTTTGAAGGACATGTTCAGCAACCAGTAAACCGGTGTCAGAAGCAGCAGGATAAAAAGGGTAATCCCGACATTCTTGGCACGCGTCTGTCTCATCTCACTCTCCTTATTTTTCTTTGTCGGCGTGAGTAATGGCGGTGAAGAACAACCACGAAATAAGCAATACAATCAGGAAGTAGATCAGTGAGAATGCCGCAGCACGCCCCAGGTCGAACTGCCCTATTGCCATGGTGGTCAGTGTCTGGCTCAGAAACGTGGTGGAGCTTCCCGGGCCGCCGCCGGTGAGCACAAACGGCTCGATATAGATCATGAAGCTGTCCATGAATCGCAACAGCACAGCAATAATCAGTACACTTTTCAGACGCGGGAGCTGGATATACCGGAATACTGCCCATTTCGAAGCGCGGTCGATTTCAGCCGCCTGATAAAAGGCCTCGGGAATGGCGCGCAGACCGGAATAGCAGAGCAGAGCAACCAACGGTGTCCAGTGCCAGACATCCATAAGAAGTACTGTCAGCCAGGCATCCAGGGTGTCGCCGGTGTAGTTGTAATCAATACCAAGCTGATTGATACCCCAGCCGAACAAACCGATATCACCGCGGGCAAAAATCTGCCAGATGGTGCCAACGACGTTCCAGGGAATCAGCAACGGAATGGCAATGAGGATAAGGCACAGGGAGCCCTTGACACCGGATTTTGGCATCATCAGGGCCACACCTATACCCAGTGGAATCTGAATCAGCAACACAAAACCGGAGAACACGAACTGCCGGATCAGTGAGTCCTGAAGCCGTTCATCCGCAAGAACTTCTTTGAACCATTCCGTGCCAACATAATAGGCTTGGCCTGGCCCGAAGATATCCTGAACCGAGTAGTTAACCACGGTCATCAGGGGTATTAGCGCCGAAAACGCGACCAGAAGAAATACTGGCAGTACGAGCCACCACGCACGGTTATTGGGGATTTTTTCCATCACTGTTGCTCCTGTACCAGGAATTCATCCACGTACAGCATCAGCCACTGTTTCGGGAATGAAAGGTGTATAGGGCTGTCGATGCTGGCATCAAATTCCTCATTCTGGCGCACCTTCAATTCCTGCTCGCCAAGCTCTACCGTCACGATTTTATAGGTGCCCAGATCTTCTATATCCCGGACGTTTGCCTCATAGGTATCGTCAGACGATATGGGCGAGACCTCGATGAACTCCGGGCGTATGCCGACCTTCAGATTCCCGGATGTCATGCGTTTGAGAATATCGACTTGCCAGCTCTCAAGAGGCAGCACGGTGGAGCCAAAACAGACGCCACCTGAACACCGCTCAACCTCCACAATGTTCATTCCCGGGCTTCCGATAAAGTAACCAACAAACGTATGATTGGGTGCCTCGAAAAGTTCCGTGGGCGTACCGAACTGCACCACTTGGCCGTCGTACATCACGGCAATTTTGTCGGCAAAGGTAGAGGCCTCAAGCTGGTCGTGGGTGACGTACACCATGGTGATATCAAACTGCTCATGGATCTGCTTGAGTTTCCGGCGCAGCTTCCATTTGAGCTGGGGGTCGATAACGGTCAGCGGCTCATCGAACAGAATCGCCGAGACGTCTTCCCGCACCAGACCCCGCCCCATGGACACCTTCTGCTTTTCATCAGCAGTCAGATTCCTGGCCTTTTTGTGAAGCTTGTCTTCAATCTCAAGAACCTCTGCAATCTCCTGCACACGAACCTTGATTCTGGAGGCGGGGACCTTATTGTTCTTGAGCGGAAATGCCAGGTTTTCGTACACCGTCATCGAGTCGTAAATAACCGGGAACTGGAATACCTGTGCGATATTTCTGTCCCGCGGAGAGAGTTCGTTCACCCGCTTGCCATCAAACAACACCTCCCCTTCAGACGGTTGGATCAAACCGGAGATAATATTCAGCATGGTGCTCTTGCCACATCCCGAAGGCCCAAGCAGCGCATAGGCACCGCCTTTGTGCCAGACATGGTCGAGCTGGCGAATGGCATAGTCATCCGGCCCGCTTGGTGTGTCACTGTAACTGTGTGCCAAGCTTTCAATTGAATTTCAGCCATCAGACAGCTCCTCCTGCAACACGGGATGGTGTGTGCACCAGTTGTTCATCGTTATCGAAGACGAACAGTTTGTTGATCGGCAGGTAAACCTTGACCGGCGCACCTGTGTGGTACTGGTGAACGCCCATGAGCTGCATCACCATCTCGAAATGACTGTTCTCAACGTGCATGAAGGTTTCAGAACCACTGATCTCACTCAGCGCGACCTCCATGGAGATCTCGAGATCGTCATCGTTGGCCGGAACCAGCGCAATATGGCTGGGGCGAATGCCGAACCAGTAATCACCAGGCGGCAGCTTTTCCAGTTCCTGGGTCAGTGCGTGGTGAGAATATTCATCAAACGTGACTTCAGTGTCTGTAACGCGGCCGCGGATCATGTTCATCGGCGGCTCACTGAACAATTGAGCTGCCAGGGTATTAACCGGCGCGCGGTAAACGTCCATAACCGGCCCGGTCTGAACCACACCACCCTCATGCAATAGAGTTGTTGTGCCACCCAGTGCCAGAGCTTCGTTCGCCTCTGTGGTTGCATAAACCGCGATACACTGGCGCTCCCGAAACAGATCCCTGAGTTCTGCCCGAAGCTCCTCCCTCAGCTTGTAATCAAGATTCACCAAGGGCTCATCAAAAAGCACCAGGGTGGCATCCTTCACCAGAGCGCGTGCCATAGCTGTGCGCTGCTGCTGGCCTCCGGAAAGCTCAAGTGGATAGCGTTTGAGCAACGACTCAATCCGCAGCATCGAAGCCGTTTCTTTTACTCGTCGATCAATTTCCGATTTCGACATTTTGGCCAGGCGTAGCGGTGAGGCAATGTTTTCGTAGACGGTAAGCGTGGGATAGTTGATGAACTGCTGATAGATCATCGAGATGTTACGGCGCTGCACGTTTTGCCCGGTGACATCCTCGCCTTTATACAACAGACGACCTCGCGACGGTTTGTCGAGGCCGGCCATCAGACGCATCATTGAGGTCTTGCCGGCAAGCGTCCGGCCAAGCAGTACATTGAAAGAGCCAGCCTCAAACGTAAGGTTGGCACCCTGAATGTAATCGACACCGTCAACAGAGCGGGAGAGGTTCTCCAGCGTTAAGGACATAAGCATTCCTTGTTGTTCTTGTGGAAACGCATCCGGATCAAAGCTCACACCCGAACTTTCTATTTCGAACTTATAAACGAAAAGCTTATACCAGATTTCTGAAAATTATAGGTACAAACGCCATAGAAACCGCTATTGCGCTATTAGAAGTTTCATAAACAACACTCGCCAGCAAACAGGCAACCTACTCAAAAGACTGCATAAAACGCCGAAAAAGACTAAACTTATTTTTCGCAGAGTTTTAAAACGCTCATTTTTTCGAATAAAAACAACGGCACCCAAAAAGGAGGGCTACTCAATGGCACAGCGTCGTCGACAGGATCTCATCATGGAACTGATCCAACAAAACGGTTTTGTGACGACCGAGCAGCTTGTAGACCAATTCAAGGTAACGCCCCAGACTATTCGCAGGGATCTGAATGAGCTCGCAAAGGAGAAGAAACTCCGGCGGCATCACGGCGGTGCCGGGATTGACTCGAGCACAGTGAACACGGCCTACCAGGCCAGAAAAATCATGGACCTTGAAGCCAAAGAGCGCATCGCTGAAGCCATGGTTGAACTGATTCCAGATAACTCGTCCCTGTTCATCAACATCGGAACAACCACCGAAACTATCGCCAAAGCTCTGCTTGAAAAAAACAATTTGCAAATCGTGACCAACAACCTTCACGTTGCCTCCATCCTCTCCGCAAAAGAAGACTTTCACGTGATTATTGCCGGCGGAGAAGTGCGACACCGCGATGGCGGCATTGTCGGCGAAGCCACTCGCGACTTTATCAATCAGTTCAAGATGGACTTTGGCATCATCGGCATCAGCGGCATCCACAACGACGGCTCATTACTGGACTTTGATTACCGGGAAGTCCGCGTAGCACAGGCCATCATTGCTAATTCAAATCAGGTATTCCTCGCTGCCGACCACTCCAAATTCGGCCGCAACGCAATGGTCAGGCTGGGCAACATTACCCAGGCAGACCACGTGTTCACTGACCAGCAACCACCAACAGAAATCTCCCATCTCCTGAACGAACACGACATCAAGCTTCACCTCGTTTAACTGTTCCAACAAACCAACGAATACTCTAGCTCTTCCGTTTCACCCTTTGATTTTCGTTTTTTTTCCATTCTTTCCTTTACGAATATCTTCACCTTTCGCATACTGTTTAGTGAATTCGTTCGAACGTAGAAACGTTCACATAACACAAAGCGTCTTTTCCCATGGCATCAGGAGATGACCAACAATGACTATGCAGCAAGAACAGTATGACGTTGTCGTTGTTGGCGGCGGTGTCAATGGAACCGGGATAGCGATGGACGCAGCCGGACGCGGCCTTAAGGTGTTGCTCTGTGAAATGAACGACCTGGCATCAGCAACCTCATCGAGCAGCAGCAAACTTATTCACGGCGGGCTACGCTACCTCGAACATTATGAGTTCCGACTTGTTCAGAAAGCACTTGCTGAACGTGAGTCCCTTTTAAAAAACTCACCACATATAATGTGGCCAATGCGTTTTCGCCTCCCTCATCGCCCCCACTTACGTCCGGCCTGGATGATACGGACAGGCCTGTTCCTTTATGACCATTTGGCCAAACGCGAGATGCTTCCTGGCTCCAAATCCATCCGTTTCGATGAATCCGGCCCATTAAAACCAGATATCATCAAAGGTTTTGAGTACTCCGACGGCTGGGTAGATGACGCCAGACTGGTCGTGCTAACCGCCAGGAAAGCGCAACAATTCGGCGCAAAAATCTTAACCAGGACCAAATGCGTCAACGCTGAGCGCGGGGATAAAAATTGGAAAATCACGCTTCGTGACATGGTGAGCAACGTCGAGGAAACCGTCTCGGGCAAGGTTATTGTTAATGCTTCTGGCCCATGGGTGAGCAAGCTGTTTAGTGAGACTCTCTCCATGCCAGCGCCCAAAATGATTCGAATGGTCAAGGGCAGCCACATTGTTGTGCCCCGGCTAAACCAGGAAGAAGAAGCTTATATTTTGCAGAACGAAGACGAGCGCATTGTGTTTGTGATCCCCTACGAGGATCAATTTTCTCTGGTAGGCACAACAGATGTTGAGTACGAAGCGACCCCAGGAAAGCCAAGATTTCACCAGAAGAAACGGATTACCTGTTGGATATTGTGAATGCACACTTTGTTCGGCAGCTGAAGCCATCCGATGTAGTTTGGTCCTATTCCGGTGTCAGGCCGCTTATGGACGGTGAAGAGGAGAATGCACAAAAAGCATCCCGCGACTACTCTTTTGAAGTCAACCAGGAGAAAGGTAAGGCGCCTCTGATTTCAGTGTTTGGCGGCAAAATCACCACCTACCGGAAGCTTGCTGAGGCAGCAACCAACAAGCTCTGTCACTTTTTTCCGGAAGCCAGTGGCCACTGGACAAAAACAGCGATTTTGCCCGGCGGCGATTTCGACAACCAAGACAACCTTGCAGCAGCACTCAAGCAAGACTTCCCCTGGCTACCCGAGGCTGTCCTTAGCCGCTATGTGCGAACGTATGGCACAACTTCCCGCGATATTCTGCATGACTGCACCTCTGTAACTGATCTGGGCGAGCTTTTCGCAGGCACCCTGTACGAGAAGGAGGTTCAACATCTTGTGAAAAACGAGTGGGCAATGACGTCGGAGGATATCCTGTGGCGCCGAACCAAACAGGGGCTCTATGCATCTGCCAGCAATGTTGAGGCGCTTAATTCTTACCTTGAGAAAGACATCATAGAAGCGAGGAAACCCGCTCCTGAAGCTGCAGAATCACCTCTTCCTCAAACCAGGGATTCCGGCGCAGCCACAGATTGTTGCGCGGGCTCGGGTGAGGCATAGGCAGTACGTCTGGCCAGTATTTACGCCAGTTTTGGACGTTTTCAGTTACGGATTTTTTAGCATCTGGAAGATGCCAGGCATGGGCGTACTGGCCTATAACCAGAGTCAGCCCAATATTGGATAACCGCTCCAATAACGCGTTACGCCACGCAGGGGCGCATTCAGGCCGGGGCGGTAAATCACCGGACTTTCCTGTGCCGGGATAGCAGAACCCCATGGGAAGAATAGCCAGCTTGCGGTCATCGTAAAAGCTCTCCCGCGTTATGCCCATCCATTGTCGAAGGCGGTCGCCACTGGGGTCGTTAAACGGTAACCCGGTTTCATGCACACGCCTCCCCGGGGCCTGACCCACCACCAAAATACGGGACTCCTGTGACAGCTGCACAACCGGCCGCGGCCCATATGGTAGAGTCTCTGCACAGATCGTGCAGGCACGTACCTGGCAAACCAGTTCATCAAAAGGCAGCTGTGCAAGGGTATCCTTCATTGGTTCAGTATCATCCGGGGGATTGCGTAAAAAGCGCTTTGCCGTAACCATATAGCTCAAAATACAATGCGGCAAGCCAGCACTGAACTCTCGTGCCGCAGCATAAACCAGAGAGGAGCTACTGATCCCAAAAAATACTCGCGCCCTCTTCCGGCGTGCTTACCGCACGCCGCATCCAGCCAAACAGCTCTCTGCCATACCCCTGACGATAACCAGATAGGTCTGGTCTGGCCGGCTCGCGCTTTGCAAATTCAGCCTCATCCATAACAATCGATAAAGCGCCCTTATCGGCATCCAGGCAGATCAGGTCGCCATTCTGAACCCTTGCAAGAGGCCCATTGTCGAGGGCCTCCGGGTATACGTGAATCGCTGCCGGAACCTTACCCGAGGCGCCAGACATACGGCCATCGGTCACCAGTCCAACCTTGTACCCCCGGTCCTGCAACACGCCAAGATACGGCGTCAGCTTGTGCAACTCCGGCATTCCATTCGATCTGGGCCCCTGAAAGCGCACAATAACAACACAGTCTTTATCCAGTTCACCGGCATCAAACGCCACTTTCAAATCGTTTTGGTCATTAAATACAACGGCAGGTGCTTCAATTGTGTGGTGTTCTGGCGCAACCGCAGACACCTTGATAACGCATCGCCCCAAATTGCCATCCAGTACCTTAAGCCCGCCGTCGGGGGCAAAAGGTTCGGCGGCGCTGCTTAGTACATCTGGGCCCAAACTTTTCCCGGGCGCTGGCTGCCAAATCAGCTTGCCAGACGCCAGTGTTGGCATTTGCGTGTATCGCTCAAGGCCATGCCCGACGACGGTATCCACATCACCGTGCAGATAACCGCCCGCAAGCAATTCACGAATCAGAAATGGCGTGCCGCCGGCCTCGTGAAATGCATTTATGTCTTCATCACCATTAGGGTAGATGCGAGTCATCGATGGCACAACCGATGAGAGCTCAGCGTAATCGTCCCAGTCGATCACAATGCCCGCAGCACGGGCTATCGCAACCCAATGCATCGTGTGATTTGTGGAACCGCCGGTTACCAGAAGGGCCACCAGCGCGTTGACGATACTTTTCTCATTAACCATGTCCCCAAGGCCAAGCTCACCGCCTTGGGGCCTGGATAACCGAATAACCTGTTCAGTCGCTGCACGGGTCAGCTTATCCCTCAATGGCGTGTTCGGATTAACGAACGCTGAGCCCGGCAAATGCAGCCCCATAACTTCAACCAGTAGCTGGTTGCTGTTGGCTGTGCCATAGAAGGTGCAAGTACCCGGGCCGTGATAGGACTTGCTCTCTGCTTCCAGCAGTTCGTCTTTTCCAATTTTCCCCTCGGCATACAACTGCCGGATACGCTGTTTTTCTTTATTTGGCAGGCCAGATGGCATAGGGCCTGCGGGAACCAGAATGGTGGGCAGATACCCAAAACTGAGCGCGCCGATCAACAGCCCCGGAACAATCTTGTCGCAGATACCCAATAACAATGTAGCGTCGAACATGTTGTGGCTCAGAGCCACTGCCGTGCTCATGGCAATGGTGTCCCGTGAAAACAGACTGAGCTCCATGCCCGGCTGGCCTTGGGTAACCCCATCACACATGGCGGGCGTACCACCGGCAAACTGGGCCACCGAGCCCATGCCCTGAGCCGCCTTGCGAATAATGTCGGGAAAGGCTGCATAAGGCTGATGGGCCGAGAGCATGTCGTTGTAGGCGGAAACCATTGCAACATTCGCTTTGTTCATCAACTTCAGCGTGTCTTTGTCTTCCTGATGACAGGCAGCAAAACCATGGGCAAGATTACCGCAGGAGAGCGCACTCCGGTGCGGAGAACGCTCTTTCAGCTCGCTCATTCGTGCCAGATAATTCTGCCGGGGCTCACCGCTACGCTCAATTATTCTTCGGGTTACCTTGTCTACGACTGCATGCATGCTTGGCTCCGTTGCACAACGTATATTTCATCGCTCATAGACGTAATTTTACGTTCTTATTTTGGTATAATCACTCTATCGTCATTATTTAGTCATAATTTATTGATATATTTACTACCTATTCGCTCTTAAAGGAAACAAACATGCTCAGGCGTACCAAGATTGTCGCCACCCTCGGCCCAGCTACAGATTCTCCTGAATCCCTGGCGGCTATTATAGCTGCCGGCGTTGATGTTACCCGTCTCAACTTTTCCCACGGCAGCGCTGAAGAGCACATAGAACGCGCACGCTGCGTGCGCCAGACAGCCGCAGCCCAGGGGCGTTTCGTTGCTCTGCTTGCAGATCTTCAGGGCCCCAAACTTCGTATAGCTCGCTTTACCGAAAACAAAGTCATTCTGAAAGCAGGACAGACCTTTGTTCTCGACGCCTCAATGGACAAAGAAGCCGGCACGGAAGAGCGTGTAGGCATCGACTATGAACAGCTGATTGATGATGTAAAAACGGGCGACATTCTGGTGCTGGACGATGGCCGCATTGAGATGAAGGTGCAATCTGTTGGCGATCACAGCATCACATCGTTGGTTCTGATTGGCGGACCACTGTCGAACAACAAGGGGCTGAACAAGCGTGGTGGCGGTCTGTCTGCCGACGCACTTACCGAGAAAGACAAACAGGATGTCGTGACAGCCGCCCGCATGGGCGCCGACTATGTTGCTGTCTCTTTTGTACGTACTGCCGAGGACATGCACACCGCTCGCCGGCTACTCAAGGAAGCCGGCTCAGATGCAGGCCTGGTTGCGAAAATTGAGCGGGCAGAGCTGGCGCATAACATGGATGCGCTGGATTCTGTGATTGAAGCCTCCGATGCGGTCATGGTCGCCCGCGGTGATCTCGCCGTCGAAATAGGCGACGCTGAGCTGGTAGGTGTGCAAAAACACATTATTTCACGTGCCCGGGTACTCAATCGCGCGGTGATTACCGCAACCCAAATGATGGAATCCATGATTACCAACCCCATGCCTACCCGCGCTGAGGTATCGGATGTAGCAAACGCCGTTATGGATTACACAGACGCCGTCATGCTATCCGCCGAAACAGCCGTCGGCGATTACCCGACAGAAGCTGTGGAAGCGATGGATCGTATTTGCATGGGCGCAGAAAAACAGCCTTCAATGCACCAGTCGAAGCACCGCATTCACGAGAGCATGGAGCAAGTAGATGAGGCGATTGCGCTTTCCGCCATGTATGCAGCCAATCACCTTAATGGAGTGTCGGCTATCATATGCATGACCGAGACTGGCGCCACACCCAGGTTGATGTCTCGTATCAAGTCCAGCCTGCCAATCTTTGCGTTTTCCCGACACCACTCCACACAGCATCGGGTTGTGATGTATCGCGGGGTTCAGACCATTCCGTTTGATTCCGAAGAAATCCCAAATGAACTGACTAATGCTCGCGCGGTTTCCGAGCTTCTGGATCGAAACGAGGTCAGCGTGGGGGATCTGGTTGTCATCACCAAGGGTGATTACATCAACGCCCAAGGTGGAACCAACTCAATGAAGATCGTTAGGGTTGGCTCAGATATTAGCTGATATCTGAGAGGCTTCCGCGGGCAATCTCGGTGATCTGCGCCCAATCTTTTTGCGCAACAACCTCTTCGGGAGTCAGCCAGCTGCCCCCTACTGTTTGCACATTGGTCAAGGCCAGGTACTCCCTGGCCGTTTCGCGACGAATGCCACCGGTTGGGCAAAACGTTGCATCGGGAAACGGACCGCCCAAGGCTTTGAGGCAGGGGCTCCTCCCGCCACCTCAGCTGGAAAAAACTTGAATTCACGATAGCCGAGGCCATACCCCAACAGCAATTCAGAGGCTGTTGAGACACCTGGTAAAAGCGGCGCTTCGGAGGTCAACGAAAACTCCAGAATCGCTTCCGTGACGCCCGGGGTAACGATGAACTGAGCACCGGCAGTTTCTGCTTGGCGGTATTGGGCCAGGCTGGTCACGGTTCCGGCGCCGACCCAGGCTTTCGGGAGGGCTTCTCGCACGGCCTGTATCGCATTAAGCCCATGCTCCGTGCGTAAGGTGATCTCCATTACTCGAACCCCACCGTCAAAGAGCGCCTGACACAGCGGTATCGCATCGTCGGGGTGCTTAATGGTGATAACAGGCATCAGCAGTGACGCGCTCAATACTGACCTGATGCGTTCACGGTGAAAGCCGGATAGTTGGGTCATGATTTACTCCACTCAGGGTTTGAATAAACTCAGAAGAGCTCAAGGGCTCCAGAAAACCTGCAGACCAGGCTTCAGGAAACCCCGCACAGGCATCGCAAGTAGGTCCTTGGGCTGACCCAGAGCCAACTTCAGTGTTTCCAGTTTATCCCTCCCCTTTAGGTGCAACGCAGTGAGACGGGCTTCGCGCATTAACGCATAGGTCAGCGTAATTCGTTGCTGCGCCTGTGATGGCGGTGTCATGGCAGCGACAATTTCCCGGCTGTCAGGATCCATGGCGAGAGCAACTCGGGGCATCCGGGAAAAGGGATGCGGTATGACCGTCATTACCCATTCCCAGAACCAGAACATCCAACGGGCGAATCAGCTCCGTCAGTGCCAACTTAGCCGCACCCAAACCTTCTTCGGGCGAATCACCTGCTTGCTTGAGAGAAAAAAACTGCGCAGCGGCTGCGCCATTCTGCAGTAGGTGCTCTTTTACAAGCCTGGTATTGCTGGCGCCATCGGCTTCTTCTACCCAGCGTTCGTCCACCAGTAAAATATCCACCCTGCCCCAGTCCAGCTCCTTACGCGACAAGGCCTGGAAAAATGGCACAGGCGTTGAACCACCCGAAACCGCAAGGCTCGCACGCCGTGCACTATAAAGGCGCCCCCTCAGGAACTCCGCAACTGTGTCAGCAAGCTCCCGCGCCACCGGTTGAGGTGACCCGCCAAAATGCGCTTCTATTCCAATGGGCATATCCACTTCAGGCGTCCTCATACCAACTCCTTCCATCACGGGTAATCATTGCAATGGATGCAACCGGACCCCAAGTGCCGGCAGCGTATCGTTTGGGGGAATGACCGCCATCACTCCAGTTCTGGATAACCCGGTCGACCCAGCGCCAGGCATGTTCCACTTCGTCCCGACGCACAAACAGGTACTGGTTACCTTTCATAATCTCCCACAGAAGGCGTTCATAAGCATCGGGTATTCTCTCGGCTTCAAACGCTTCCGAAAAGGTAAGTTCCAGAGGCCCCTGGCGCAGCCGCATACCTTTGTGCAACCCCTGATCCTTGGTAAGTATTTTAAGTGACATACCTTCATCAGGCTGCAGCCTGATGATCAGTTTGTTGTTCGCCAGATGCTTCTGGTCCTGATCAAAAATGTAGTGAGGAGCCGGCTTGAAATGAATAATTATCTGGGACAGCTTTTCCGGAAGACGCTTTCCCGTGCGAATATAAAAGGGCACTCCAGACCAGCGCCAGTTGTCGATTTCCACTTTTAGCGCTACAAACGTTTCTGTTTCGCTGCTCTTGTTCGCTCCCTCTTCATCCAGATACCCAGGTACCGGATTCCCCGTGCTGGTACCTGCGGTGTACTGGCCGCGAACCACGTGGCTCTCCATCATATCCGGAGTGATTGTGCGTAGCGCTTTGAGCACTTTCACCTTCTCATCACGGATACTATCCGCAGACAAATCCGAGGGCGGATCCATGGCAATCAGACATAACAGCTGAAGCATATGATTCTGAATCATATCCCGGATTTGCCCGGCCTTATCAAAATAGCCCCAGCGCCCCTCAATACCCACACTCTCCGCAACGGTTATTTCAACGTGAGAGATGTGGTTCTGATCCCACTGGGAAGCGAACAGGTTATTGGCGAAGCGCAAAGCAATAAGGTTTTGAACGGTTTCCTTACCCAAGTAGTGATCAATCCGGAATAGCTGGTTTTCTCTATAAACCTCGCCAAGCTCATCATTGATCACGCGGGACGACTCCAAATCGTGACCGATGGGTTTCTCAACAACCACCCGGGTCTTCTCAGTACAACAGCTGGCAGAGCTTAGGTTGCGGGCAATAATGCCGTACATTGAAGGCGGGCAAGCCATATAAACGATGAGCTCATTGTTCGGCTCGTCTCGCCAGTCGTTGAGCACCCCAAATCCGTCGCTGTCGTGAAAATCCAGCATCTGATACTCAACTCGCTGCAAGAAGGCTTCGGCTACAGACCGGTCAAACTCTTCGGGCTTCACGTACTGCTCCAGGCTCTCCAACAACTGTTTGCAAACAGCTACCGTGTCCAGATCCCGCCGGGCAAGCGCAAGCACTCTGCTGCCATCGGCTAGCAGCCCTGCCCTCTCTAATTGGTAAAAAGCGGGGAACAGCTTCCGTTGAGCCAGATCACCCAGAGCCCCAAACAGCATGATGTCGCAACGGTTAGTGATCCTTTTAACCATTCAATGCGCCCCTTCTGTGATTCAGGCAATTAAACTGCCTATTCTTGGTGTGAAATGTAGTAATTTTATTTAAATAATGACACCACGCGGGGATTTATCCAAGGGAAACACCGGAGCATTGATACGTTTACTACCCAAAACCAGGTAAAATCCCGGTATAATTAGCCCATATTCAATAATGATGACATCCAGAATTCAGGGAGTAGTTTTGATGGCCGAAAACCGGGCACATCGTGATGACAATTTGCTGGAGGATATCCAGTCTCGGCTGGAAACTCTGAACAAATCAGAACGCAAAGTGGCAGAGGCTATCCTGCGCGACCCAAGCGCGGCAACTCGTTACAGCATTGCAGCTCTGGCCCGAGCTTCGAATGTCAGTGAGCCTACCGTCAACCGATTTTGTCGGGGTTTCTCGGCCACAGGCTTCCCAGATTTCAAAATCCGCCTTGCACAGAGCATCGCCACCGGCACGCCCTACATTGGCCAGAACATTGAACCCGGCGACACAGTCTCAGAGTTCGCTGACAAGATCATGCTGAGCACCATGTCCAACCTCGACAAGGCTCGGCAGGCGCTGGACCCTCAAGCTTTAGCAACAGCTATCGACTACCTGATTCAGGCCAAGCAGATTAATTTCTTTGGCATGGGCGGATCCGCGTCTGTAGCGCTGGACGCCCAGCACAAGTTTTTCCGCTTTAACATCCCTGTCATGTCCTATGACGACGCTCTGATGCAACGAATGGTCGCTGCCGGCGCGAGCGTTGGGGATGTCATCGTGCTGATCTCTTACACCGGCCGCACCAGAGAAACTGTGGATATTGCCCGTATTGCACGGGATAACGGCGCGACCGTTATCGGCATCACATCACCAAACTCTCCACTTTCTGAAGTCTGTACTACATCGTTGGAGGTCACGGCCCCGGAAGATATCGAGGTCTATATGCCCATGTCTTCCAGAATCATCCACCTGACAATTATCGACATCTTGGCCACGGGCGTTACGCTCAAGCGCGGCGCAGACTTTCTGGGACATCTCAAGAAAATCAAAGACAGCTTGATGCCTACCCGCTTTCCATCGACGCCTGATGACTGAGCGCCATCTTTTGCGATAGCCAATAAAAAACCCGGGCAACAAATTAAGCTGCTCGGGTTTTTTATTTTAGCGCGGCCTTATGGCCTTGATACTTCGGCGCTGTTTCTCAAGAACTGCTGATAGGCTGCGTATTCACGCTGGCCTTCAAGTGAAGCCAGGAAAGTGCGCAACTGATTCAGGTCACCGCTGCCCTCTTCTGTACTGCCTTCATTTACCGCATCCAAGGCAATCACGACAACACCGTTCTGTGTCATAGCGGTACCGTAACTCGGCTCACCGTCAACGGAGCGGGCCAAAGAGAACGCAGCTTGAACAACCCGCGGGTCGGCACCCTGAGTATTTCGTGCTTGATCTTCATGCTGTTCCCATTCGCCGACACCCAGAGCCTCCAGCGTCTCGCCTTTCTCAAGGTCAGCAATGATGGCGTCAGCACGATCGCCAAGCAGCTCACGGTTCTTGCGAGACTCAAGGGTACGGCGAATATCATCGCGTACATCCTCTAAAGCAAGCTGCTGTGCTTTACGATATTCGCCAACACGGGTAACAACGGAGACGCTATCGCCCACGTCGATCAGTTCGGTGTTATACCCACCTTCAAGAACATCGTCCGAGAATAGCTGGCGCACCAGTCCTGCGTGGTCAAAAGGCGCCTGACCACCATTTTTGGTAACACCTTTGGCTTCGCGGATTTCCAGACCCAGCTCTTTAGCTGGACCGGCAAGATCATCTGCGGCATAAGCTGAGTCAGCGAGTTCGGAGCGCACTTTTGCATATTCTTCCTGGGCAAGCTCGCGAGCAAGCTCGGAGCGAAGCTGCTGCTCAAGCTCTGCCAGCGGCGGAACTTCTGAACGGCGAATGTCGTCCAAACGAATCAGGTGCACACCAAAACTGGTCCTCACAGGGCCTGATACCTTGTCCTCTTCCAAGGCAAACAGCGCGTTTTCAAAGGCCTCGTCATAGACGCCACGACCTGCATAACCAAGATCACCGCCCTCCTTCGCAGAGACGGTATCAACGGACATCTCTTTAGCCAGATCTTCAAAGTTTTCTCCGGCATCCAGGCGCTTCTTTATGGAGGCTATCGTCTGCTCGGCGTCGGCACCGTCTTCAATCAGAATATGGGACGCACGACGCTCCTCACGGGCCAGATCACCAGCGCGCTGCTCGTAGTAGGCTTTAAGGTCCTCTTGACTGATCTCGATCTTCTCTGCCAGCGCACCCAACGATAAAGTTATGTAAGTCGCATCGACTTGCTCGGGTTGGCTGAACGCTTCGCCGTTTTCGTTATAGAAAGCTTCGATGTCTGCGTCGGTAACTTCAACCTCATCAGACACCGCACTTGCGGGAATCTGAACTGAACGGAAGTTACGGGTTTGGTTCTGAATTCGCAGGAGTTGTGCTGCATTCTCATCAGCTACAAGACCGCTTTGCATAACGCCACCACGGATCTGATTGACGACATACTGTTTGCGCATGGCTTCACGAAATTCACCTACACCCATACCCAGGTTGCGAACTGAGGCCACAAAGCGATCACGGCTAAATTGCCCATCAACCTGAAATTGCGGCATCTGGGTGATCAACGCATCAATATCTGCATCATTGAGCGCGAGGCCCTGAGCGCTGGCGTCTTGAATGAGCACCTGTTCCTGAATCAGCGAATCGAGTACATCTTTGCGGACCTGATCCTCGTTCAGCATGGCCGGATCGGGGCGCTCCATTTCGGAAAGACGACGCTGGCTTTCCATTTGGACAACCCGCAGGAATTCCCGCTCTGTAATGTCCTCGCCGTTAACGGTTGCCACTTCCGGCTCGCCGGAGAAGCCACCAACAATGGCATCCATTCCCCAGATGGAGAGGGACACCACCAACAGACCGATAATGATCTTGGCAATCGTCCCCTGGGAATTTTCCCGTATATCTTGAAGCATGTTTCTCCCGAACCCTGTTCAAGGTCGTGCAGTTTGATCATTTGGCGGCGGTATCAGAGCCTGCTGCCGGTGCACTCAACGTAAAAAGGCGCACCCTGTAGGAATGCGCCTTGAATTCTTCTTGGCGACTCCTTTTGACAGGAGCCGCCGGAGAAAGAACCGTTACTTAACGGCGTCTTTCAGGGCCTTACCTGCTTTAAACCCAGGTACTTTGGAGGCCGCAATCTTGATCTCGGCACCGGTTTGTGGGTTACGACCTGTGCGCGCAGCACGATCTTTCACGGAGAAAGTACCAAAACCAATCAGAGTAACCTGATCGCCTTTTTTGAGGGCACCGGTGATAGAGTTGGTCATTGCGTCCAGAGCACGGCCAGCGGCGGCTTTGGAAATATCTGCTGATTCTGCAATTGCATCGATTAGTTCGGACTTGTTCACACTAAACCCCTTCGCTTTCAGGTTGAAGATGTTCTAGGTCGGATTGTTTTTTCTCGGACGTTCTCGACTATCGCATATGCGGTCTGAGAATTCCATTCTTCGGTTTTCTTATTCCTTTCGGCGTTCAACCGGTGTTTGGAATAGGCACTTATTGCGCGGGAGCCCTTGGTATTGGCTGCTTCGCGGCGAAACAGTTATACCAATGGGCTCTCCGGCATGTCAACAACTCATCCAAGCTTTAATGTGTATTTATGCGTTCTGCACTGTCACCGTCGTCGTCACGGGACTTGCCAGACCCTGTTTCAGTAGATGAACTTGCTGTGTTTGGCTCGGGCGCATAAGCCAACGCAATATCCAGAACTTCATCAATCCACTTCACTGGGAGAATCTCCAGTGACGCTTTTATATTATCCGGTATCTCTTTGAGATCCCTAGTGTTTTCATCTGGAATGATGATGGTTTTTATACCCCCTCGGTGAGCTGCAAGAAGCTTCTCCTTGAGGCCGCCAATAGCCAACACACGGCCACGGAGGGTAATCTCACCGGTCATCGCGACGTCGGCACGTACCGGAATTTTGGTCAGTGCAGAAACGAGCGCTGTGCACATGCCAATACCGGCACTGGGGCCATCTTTTGGGGTCGCACCTTCGGGTACGTGCACGTGTAGATCGTGTTTTTCATGAAAATCATCGGAAATACCCAACCCTGGAGCTCGGCTTCTTACCACGGTAAGCGCAGTCTGGATCGACTCCTGCATGACGTCGCCCAAAGACCCGGTTTTTACAACCCTGCCCTTGCCGGGCGTTAACGCACACTCAATAGTTAGCAGTTCGCCGCCCACCTGAGTCCATGCCAAACCGGTTACCTGGCCAACCTGGTTGGTTTCCTCCGCGAGCCCAAAGCTGACCTTACGCACGCCTGAGTAATGCTCAAGCATGTCTGACTTAAGAGTTACGGTGGCCTTATCACCTGCTTCTACATGCTCGCGAACAACCTTTCTGCATATCTTGGCAATTTCTCGCTCCAGGCCACGAACACCGGCCTCGCGAGTGTAATAACGAACCAGATCGCGCAAGGTCTCTTCTGGCAGTGTCAGCTCATCCTTACGCAGGCCGTTCGCCTTGATCTGCTTGGGTAGCAAGTATCGAAGCGCAATATTGACCTTCTCGTCTTCCGTGTACCCCGGAATCCGGATAATTTCCATTCGGTCCAATAGCGCGGGCGGAATATCCATAGAGTTGGATGTACACACGAACATCACATCGGAGAGATCGTAATCCACTTCCAGATAATGATCGTTGAACGTGTGATTCTGCTCGGGATCCAGCACTTCCAGCAAGGCCGATGCCGGGTCGCCACGGTGATCCATACCCATCTTGTCGATCTCATCAAACAAGAACAGCGGGTTTTTCACCGCCACTTTGGATAGTTTCTGCAGCAACTTGCCGGGCAGCGCGCCAATATAGGTTTTACGGTGGCCACGAATCTCAGCCTCATCGCGCACACCGCCAAGGGCCATACGGGTGTACTTGCGGTTTGTAGCCCGGGCAATAGATTGGCCCAAGGATGTCTTACCAACACCAGGAGGCCCCACCAGACACAACACAGGTCCCTTAACCTTTTTTACACGGCTTTGCACCGCAAGGTATTCGAGAATGCGCTTCTTAACCTCGTCCAGGCCGTAATGATCCTGATCAAGAATCTCCCGGGCCTTTTCAATGTCGTGACGCACACGGCTGCGCTTTTTCCAGGGTACGGCCAGCATCCAGTCGATATAACCACGAACAACCGTGGCTTCGGCAGACATAGGCGACATCATCTTGAGTTTGTTTAGCTCTGTTTCGGTTTTCTTGCGAGCTTCTTCCGGCAGGCCGGCTTCCTCAAGCTTTTGCTCCAGCTCTTCAAAATCGTTATTGCCTTCGCCCAGGTTACCCATTTCTTTCTGGATAGCCTTCATCTGTTCGTTCAGGTAATACTCACGCTGGCTGCGTTCCATCTGCTTCTTGACGCGACCACGGATGCGCTTCTCAACCTCAATCAGTCAATCTCGCCATCCAGTTTACCTAGCAGCAACTCTACGCGCTTACTCAGGTCCAGCGCCTCAAGAAGCTCCTGCTTTTCCGGAATATTCATTTCGAGATGAGCGGCCATGGTATCTGCAAGGCGCTCCAACTCTTCGATCCCGGTGAGCGCACTGGAGACTTCCGACGGCACCTTTCTGGACAGCTTCACATACTTTTCAAACTCTTCCGTCAGGGTTTGCAGGAGCACTTTTTCTTCGCGCTCCGGCAGGCTTTCCTCGTCCATCAGCGTTGCGCCACCGGACAAGTACTCAGCCTCCGTAATGTTACTTATCGCAGCTCGGGCGTTACCCTCGACCAACACTTTTACCGTGCCATCCGGGAGGCGGAGCATCTGCAGTACGGTGGCCAATGTGCCCATATCAAACACATCATCCGGGCCTGGCTCATCTGTGGAGGCGTCTCGCTGGGCTACCAGCAGGATTTCCTTGCTTCCTTCCATCGCAGCTTCCAAAGCCTGGATGGATTTTTCGCGGCCCACAAACAAGGGGACCACCATGTGCGGAAACACCACTACGTCGCGGAGAGGAAGTAGCGGGTATTCTTGCACGATATCTTCGGGTATCCGGGTCATAAGGAATCCTCTGACGGTGTTTCATTCAGCATACCACCCTACATTGGGGCGACTGTTTAAATTGCAATCTTTTTACCAAACAACACAGCACGCTGCCCTGTTGATACAAACCATTAAAAAAGGGGCATTTCGCCCCTTTTTTAATATCTATCGGTTATCTCACTCTGATGTGATAGACCCATTAATCATCCGGCACGGCCTTGGCATGATCGGTACTCGCATAGATCTTGAACGGTTCCGAATCGCCTTTGATGACACTCTCGTCAATCACAACCTTGGAAATATCATGCTCAGACGGAATCTGGTACATGGTATCCAGCAGCGTAGCTTCCATAATGGAACGAAGGCCACGGGCGCCGGTTTTGCGCTCCAGAGCCTTACCTGCAACAGCTCGCAACGCGTCGTCACGGAAGTCCAATTCGACGCCTTCCATATCAAACAGCTTCTGATACTGCCTGGTTAGGGAGTTCTTCGGTTCTGTCAGAATCTGTACCAGCGCGTCTTCATCCAGCTCATTCAACGTGGCAATAACGGGCAGGCGCCCTACAAATTCCGGAATCAGGCCGTATTTGACAAGATCTTCTGTCTCAACGTGCTTGATCACATCGCCCATATTTCGGCTGTCGTCCTGGCTGGTAACCGCCGCAGAGAAGCCAATGCTGCTCTTTTCGGTACGATCACGAATAACCTTATCCAGGCCGGCAAACGCACCACCACAGATAAACAGCATGTTGCCGGTATCAACCTGCAGGAATTCCTGCTGTGGATGCTTGCGCCCACCCTGAGGCGGCACAGACGCAACCGTACCTTCAATCAGTTTTAGCAATGCCTGCTGAACACCCTCACCGGAAACATCCCGGGTAATCGAAGGGTTATCAGACTTGCGTGAAATCTTGTCGATCTCATCAATGTACACAATACCTCTCTGGGCTTTGTCCACATCGTAATCGCACTTCTGAAGCAGCTTCTGGATGATGTTCTCAACGTCTTCACCTACATAGCCCGCTTCCGTAAGCGTTGTGGCGTCTGCAATGGTGAATGGCACATTGAGCATGCGGGCCAGTGTCTCTGCAAGCAGTGTTTTACCACTACCCGTGGGGCCAATCAGCAGAATATTGCTCTTGCCTAGCTCAACATCGCCCTTGCCTTCACCATATCGGAGACGCTTGTAGTGATTGTAAACCGCTACCGCGAGCACAACTTTGGCGCGATCCTGGCCGATGACATACTCATCAAGTGTGTTGCGGATTTCAGCTGGTGTGGGAAGACGATCACTCGGCTCCTCCTGCGCATTCTCCTGAATCTCTTCGCGGATAATATCGTTGCACAGGTCGACACACTCGTCGCAGATGAACACCGAAGGCCCTGCAATGAGCTTACGGACTTCATGCTGGCTTTTTCCACAAAACGAGCAGTAGAGCAACTTGCCGTTATCGTCGCCTCTGCCGTTTCTTTCATCTGCCATTGAAATACCTCTGATCTCGTTTTGCCGGCGCTTTAAATAATCGTGCGCCGGCCAGGGGTGATGCAATTACTGCCAGTATTATTTATTCGGTACGCGCTTATCAAGTATCGAGTCAATCAGGCCATACTCTTTCGCCTGGGTCGGATCCATGAAATTGTCACGATCCGTGTCCCTTGCGAGCGTTTCCAGATCTTGGCCAGTATGGTAGGCCAGGATGGAATTGAGCGTATGCCGTATCTTGAGAATCTCGCGGGTATGGATCTCAATATCAGTTGCCTGGCCCTGATAACCACCCAGAGGTTGATGAATCATTACCCGCGAGTTGGGCAAACAGGCACGCTTGCCTTCAGCACCACCAGCCAACAAGAATGCGCCCATGCTCGCCGCTTGGCCCACACACAGGGTTGACACATCCGGCTTGATAAATTGCATGGTGTCGTAAATGGACATGCCTGCAGTTACAGAGCCGCCTGGGCTGTTGATGTAAAGGTGAATGTCTTTGTCCGGGTTTTCCGATTCCAGGAACAGAAGCTGCGCCACGATCAGGTTAGCCATGTGATCTTCCACTTGGCCCACCATGAAGATCACGCGTTCCTTGAGCAGACGGGAATAAATATCGAACGAGCGCTCCCCGCGGGCAGTCTGCTCGATAACCATTGGCACCAAGCCGGAACTGGTAACCATTGCGGGACCATCAATCGGTTTCTGCATCATGATGCGCCTGAACTCCTTATGAAAAAATAGGACGTGGCTTCAAACCACGGCATTTTCAGTATTCTTGCATCTTATACTTTGCCAGTCGCCAACCAAGCTGAAAACAGCCGGACATGCCGGCTGTTAACTTTATTAGGCCAGCCAGGCCGAATTCAATCCGACCCTGGCACAATTATCTGGTCAGTATCAGCCCTGCTGCGCCTGCCCAGCCTGAATAGCCTCTTCGTACTTGACCTTCTTATCCGTTACCTGGGCCTGTGACAGTACATAATCAACAACCTGGTCTTCCAGTACAGAAGACTCAATTTGGCTCTTCTGCTCCGGATTGCCACTAAAGTGTGCAATGACTTCATCTGGCTGTTCATACGTTGACGCGATCTCCTGGATCTTTTCATCAACCTTGGCCGGATCTACTTTCAGGTCGTTAACCTTAACAACTTCCTGGAAAAGCAATCCCGTTTTAACACGACGCTCAGCCTGCTCCTGGAAAATTTCTTTAGGCAGTTGCTGGAAGTCCACCTGGCCACCAAAGCGCTTAACTGCGTCTTGACGCAGACGATCAATTTCCTGATCGGCCAAGGTACTAGGAATATCCACCTCAGTGGTTTCCAAAAGACCGTCTACAACGTCATTCTTGACCTTGTTAGCAACGGCCTGCTTGAGCTCACGCTCCATGTTCTTTTTCACTTCTTCACGGAAGGCGGCTTCGTCTTCTGCCTCAATACCAAACTTGGTAAAGAACTCGGCATTCAGCTCTGGCAGCTGCGGCTCTTCAACCTCGTGAATCTTGATATCAAACTTTGCAGGCTTTCCTTTGAGATCTTCGTTGTGATAATCCTCAGGGAATGTCACTTCAATCTCAAGCTCTTCGCCAGCCTTGCCACCAACGATGGCTTTTTCAAAGCCTGGAATCATCTGATCAGAACCCAGAGTCAGCTTATGACCTTCAGCGGCGCCGCCTTCAAACTCTTCACCGTCGATAGAGCCCTTGAAATCGATCGTCAGCACGTCTTTGTTCTTGGACTTACGCTTAACAGATTTCATGGTGGCCTGCTGGCGACGCAAGTTATCGACCATGGTGTCAATATCTTTGTCGGTAATCTCAGAGGTCAGCTTCTCGATGGAAATCTTGCTCAGGTCGCCCAGCACAATTTCAGGAAGAACTTCGAAAATGGCAACGAACTCGAGATCCTTGCCGGCTTCCATGGTTTTTGGCTCAAGCTTAGGCCAGCCCGCAGGGTTAATATCCTGCTCCTGCAGCGCTTTGATGTAGTTGTCGCGCATGATATCGCCGACAATTTCCTGGCGCACGCTGTCACCGAAACGACGCTTGACCACGCTCATGGGCACCTTGCCAGGACGGAAACCGTTCAGGCGCACCGTGCGCGCAGTTTCCTGCAGGCGTTTCTGAACCGCTTGGTCAATTTCTTGGGCGGGCACACTAATCGTCATGTGACGCTCAATGTTGGAGGTCGTTTCTACAGACACTTGCATGGAGGATCCTCAAGTTTCGGGTTCGGTATATGAATGAAATTAAAACCAAAAGTCCATTCCTGAGCGGTTTCCTCGGAAAGGACCCAAAATTAAAAGCCGTTAGTTTATCACGGTTTGCCCCAACGAGAGAATCATCTGCCAAAGGTAGTTTCAGGGTTCGCGATAACGGCGGCGCTTATAAAGGAGGAGTTTGGGGCAAAAAAAGAAAAACAAAGGGGGGACAACCCCGGATTCATAGAATTAAGTGCCGTGCACTTAGGGCAATCAGCTAGAGCTATAATGAAAAAGGCCCTTAGATTGCCTCTAAGAGCCTTTAAAATATGGTCGGGTTGGGGAGAATCGAACTCCCACTCCTCTCGGAACCAGAACCTAAATCTGGCGCGTCTACCAATTTCGCCACAACCCGAAATACTGATAATTCTCGGCCATTTTACCGTATTTTACTGGTCGCTAAAATATCGATTGCTGACACGGTATTGGCACACGTAATAAATGCAGAAAACTCTTCTAGGAAAAGTGGGGTGGACGAAGGGGATCGAACCCTCGACCGCAGGAGTCACAATCCTGAGCTCTACCAACTGAGCTACGTCCACCACATCAGGACATACCTTTCGGTATATTCGATAACTAATTCACTAGCCTTTCAACTTTGCTACCTGCGGTGCTTTGGTACCATTTAAGCTATTGGCTTTAATGGTGCGCCCGGCAGGACTCGAACCTGCGGCCCTCGGCTTAGAAGGCCGATGCTCTATCCAGCTGAGCTACGGGCGCATGACCGTTCACCCATCTGAACATTCAGAAAATGGTCGGGGTAGAGAGATTCGAACTCCCGACATCCTGCTCCCAAAGCAGGCGCGCTACCAGACTGCGCTATACCCCGTCTGAACTGAACAACATGTTGCATCAGCTAAGTTGGCGCGCATATTACCGTCGCCAAACGGTTCCGTCAACAATGAAAACCAAATTCTTATATATATCTGCTCGCTAACCCTGAAACACCTGGGTAAATCACCCCGATATCAGCGTGTGTTCCTAAATTGGAGTTGAGGGGCAAGCGTGAGACAATGCGCGCCTTCACTTACTAATGCCCAACCGACAAGACGAAACATGAGCGCCAAACTAATCAATGGAAAAGAAATTGCCGCCGAAGTCAGGCAACAAGTCGCCCTCGGCGTAGAAAGCCGCACCGGCAAGGGGCTACGCGCACCCGGCCTGGCCGTGGTACTCGTGGGAAGCGACCCGGCTTCTGAGATATATGTAGGCAACAAGCGTAAGGCCTGTGACGCTGCCGGCATTCTCTCACTCTCCTACGACCTACCAGAAGACACCTCGCAGCAGGCTCTGGAAGCCCTGATTGATGAGCTGAACGAGAACCCCGTGGTCGATGGCATCCTGGTACAGCTTCCACTGCCAGCACACCTGGACGCCGACCCTATTTTGCTGAAAATCCGCCCTGACAAAGATGTGGACGGATTTCACCCATACAATATCGGCCGCCTGGTGCAGCGTAAGCCAGCTCTACGGCCATGCACACCAGCTGGGGTGATAACTCTGCTAGACAGCATTAACACCCCCTACAAGGGCCAACATGCAGTGATTGTGGGGGCATCAAACATCGTAGGGCGCCCGATGACCATGGAACTGCTGCTTAAGGGTGCAACCACCACTGTGTGCCACCGTTTCACTCCGGACTTGGAAAAATTTGTTCGGGAAGCCGACATTCTGATTGCCGCTGTAGGCAAACCGGGGTTAATCAAAGGCGAATGGGTAAAACCTGGAGCCACGGTCATTGATGTGGGCATCAATCGCATGGAGAACGGCAAACTTCAGGGCGACGTGAATTTTGAAGCTGCTTCGGCACGTGCGGCCTACATAACGCCGGTTCCCGGCGGCGTTGGCCCGATGACCATTGCGACTCTTCTGCAAAACACTCTGTATGCGGCGAACGAGCTGCACGACAAGTGATCGCACAGCGCTCTTGATACCGAATACCAGTGCAAATACAAAAAAACCCGCCGAAGCGGGTTTTTTTGTATTTCAGCCGATTTTACTGACCAAACTTCTCTTTTGCTCTCAAGCGATACGCATGCAACAGCGGCTCAGTGTAGCCACTTGGCTGCTCACGCCCCTTAAGCACCAGGTCCATGGCGGCCTGGAACGCAATGTTGTCAGCAAAATTTGGCGCCATCGCCCGGTAGGTCGGATCATTGGCGTTCTGCTTATCAACAACCTGTGCCATGCGCTTCATGGTTTCTTCAACCTGCGCCGCGGTGCAGATGCCGTGGTACAACCAGTTAGCCAGGTGCTGCGAGGAGATGCGCAAGGTAGCCCTGTCTTCCATCAGGCCGATATCGTTAATATCAGGAACCTTGGAGCAACCAACACCACTGTCGATCCAGCGCACAACATAACCCAGAATACCCTGGGCGTTGTTGTCCAACTCCTGCTGGATATCTGACGCAGTCAGCTTGGATGCATCCTCCATCACCGGCACGGTAAGAATGTCGTCCAGGCTGGCACGAGCGCGGCTTTCCAGATCTTTCTGGATATCAGCCACTGATACCTGGTGATAATGGGTCGCGTGCAGAGTTGCCGCTGTTGGTGAAGGTACCCATGCCGTATTGGCACCGGCTTTCGGGTGGCCAATTTTCTGCTCAAGCATGCCTGCCATCAGATCCGGCATGGCCCACATACCCTTACCAATTTGGGCAACGCCACGGAAGCCGGTCTCCAGGCCAACATCAACGTTCCATTGCTCGTAGGCACCAATCCATGCCGCCTGCTTCATCTCGCCCTTCCGGATGAATGGCCCAAGCTCCATGGACGTGTGCATTTCATCGCCAGTGCGATCCAGGAAGCCAGTGTTGATGAACACTGCACGATCCTTGGCCGCGTGGATGCAAGCTTTGAGGTTAACCGTGGTGCGACGCTCTTCATCCATAATGCCGATTTTCAGAGTGAAGCTCGGCAGACCCAAGGCATCTTCAACGCGACCGAAGAACTCATTCGTAAAGGCGACTTCTTCAGGGCCGTGCATTTTTGGTTTAACAATGTACACAGAGCCGGTGGCACTGTTCTGGAACTGACCATCACCCTTCAGATCGTGAATGGCGATCAGAGAGGTCAGAATGCCGTCCATGAGCCCTTCAGGCACTTCACTGCCATCTTTCAGAAGAATGGCCGGGTTAGTCATCAGGTGCCCAACGTTACGGACAAACATCAGGCTACGCCCTTTCAACTTTATCTGGCCGCCATCGGCTGCGGTGTACTCGCGATCCGGATTCATCTTACGAGTCAGGCGCTCGCCGCCCTTCTCGAAAGTTTCTTCCAGATCGCCCTTCATCAGGCCCAGCCAGTTGCTGTAGGCAAGCGTTTTATCATCAGCATCTACAGCTGCGACTGAATCTTCGCAGTCCATGATAGTGGTCAGCGCAGATTCCATAAGCACGTCTTTAACGTGGGCGCCGTCATCTTTGCCAATCGGGTGGCTGGCATCGATCTGAATTTCAAAGTGCATGCCGTTTTTGACCAGCAGGATACCTGTAGGTGCATCGGCGGCGCCGGTGTAACCCACAAAGCCAGATTCGTCTTTCAGGCCGGTGACATCGCCGCTCTGCAGTTTAACGGCCAGTTTGCCACCAGCAACCTGATACAAAGCTGCATCTTTATGGCTACCGGAAGCCAGCGAAGCAGAGTTATCCAGCAGGTTACGTGCAAACTCGATAACCTTAGCGCCGCGCACTGGGTTATAGCCGCGGCCTTTTTCAGCGCCATTCTCTTCGGAAATCGCGTCGGTGCCATAAAGCGCATCGTACAGGCTGCCCCAACGAGAATTGGCTGCGTTCAGCGCAAAACGGGCGTTCATGATCGGCACTACCAGCTGAGGACCAGCCATGGTCGCGACTTCAGGATCAACATTTGCAGTAGAAATCCGGAAATCTGCCGGCTCGTCTACCAGGTAGCCGATTTCTTTCAGGAAAGCTTTATAGGCAGCCATGTCCAGCTTCTGACCCTTGTGCTCGCTGTTCCAGCTGTTCATTTTCTCCTGGATTGCGCCACGCTTGGCCAGCAATTCACGGTTACGCGGTGCCAGATCGTTAACGATCTTGTCGAATTCTGCCCAGAATTTATCTGCATCCAGTCCGGTGCCCGGAATTGCTTCGTTATTTACGAAGTCATACAAATTCTTTGCGACCTGAATGCCGCCAAGTTGTACGCGTTCTGTCATCGTTTTTAGCCTCAGTGAGTTAGCCTGACCCGACCGTAGCAGTAGTCGAGCCGGGTAAATGAAAAGCCGCATTATACGAGAAAATCCCTACAAGGTCATTTCCTGGAGCACAACACGACGTTGGTGAAAGTATCAGCCGCGCCGCCAACTTGTGCCTTCGCGGGAGTCATCCAAGATAACGCCCTGCTCTATCAGCTCATCACGAATACGGTCAGCACCAGCAAAGTCTTTAGCTTTACGGGCATCTGCACGGGCCTGAATTTTCGCCTCAATGTCTTCGGCGCTCAGCTCTCCAGCGGTATTCGCCTGGAAGAAACCATCTGGGTCCTGCTGAAGCAACCCCAGAATTTCGCCCAAACGAACCAGAACGGTTGTGGCTTTTTTCGCCTCATTGTCCCGGCCTTCACGTCGGTGTTGATTTATGTCATTAGCAAGGGCGTGGAGAACCGAAATCGCGCCAGCACAATTAAAATCATCGTCCATTAATTCAAAAAAACGCCGGTCATGCTCTGTCTCCGGCACGTCGCCGGAATTTTCTGGCACAACGCCCCGCAACGCATGGTATAGCCGCTCCAGAGAGCGCCCCGCCTCAGCAAGGTTGTCCTCAGAATAATCAACCTGGCTACGGTAATGGCTAGAAACCAAAAAGAAGCGCACCACTTCCGCAGGATAGGTGTCCAGAATCTCCCGGATGGTAAAAAAATTGCCCAAGGATTTGGACATCTTCTCCTTGTTCACACGGATCGCGCCCGCATGCATCCAGGTATTTACAAACGTGTGCCCCGTCGCGCATTCAGACTGCGCAATCTCGTTTTCATGATGGGGGAACAGTAAATCCGGCCCACCACCATGAATATCAAAGGTATCACCCAAGCAGCGAGTAGACATGGCAGAACATTCAATGTGCCACCCGGGGCGACCATTACCCCAAGGCGACGGCCAGCTCACTTCGACGTCGCCTGCGGCTTTCCACAACGCAAAGTCAGCCGGGCTGCGCTTGGCTTCGTGTACGTCGATACGCGCTCCAGCCAGCAGATCTTCAAGTTTTTTCTTGCTGAGCTTTCCGTAGCCTTCAAACGATTCAACGGAAAAGTACACATCGCCGTTGCCGGCAGCATAAGCATGATCCGATTCAATCAGCGTGTTGATCATGGCGATGATCTCAGCGATATAATCCGTTGCACGAGGCTCTGCGCTGGGCGAAAGCACACCAAGCTTAGTCTCATCCTCATGCATTGCAGTGATCATGCGATCGGTCAGTTCGGTGAACGGCTCTGCGTTCTCCTCCGCACGGCGGAGAATCTTGTCGTCGATATCCGTTATGTTGCGCACATAGGTTACATCGTACCCACGGTTACGCATGTAACGTGTCACCACATCAAACGCCACCAACACCCGGGCATGCCCCAGATGGCAGTAGTCATAGACCGTCATGCCGCATACGTACATACGAACCTTGCCTGGCTCGATGGGCGTGAACGTTTCTTTTTGCTGGGTGAGCGTATTATAAATTTTGATCACAGCTGGTCTCCCGAATGCTTACCCCTTACTACCCCAGGAATCCCGCAAGGTAACAGTACGATTGAATACCGGCTTGCCGGCTTTGGCGGTCAGTTCCTGATCACAGAAGAAATAGCCTTCCCGCTCGAACTGATAGGGAATATCTGTGCGAGGCGTAGCCAGATTCTGCTCAGCTCGTGCGCCTTTGAGCACCACAAGCGATCCCGGGTTAATGTGATCAACCAGATCGCCCTCCTTGTCGCTATCTGGCGTCTCGTGGTTGAACAAGCGGTCGTATAGATTGATATCACACTCTACGCTACTACTCTCAGAGACCCAGTGGACAACACCATTAGGCTTGTAGCCCTGGGGGTTAACGCCCAGAGTAGCTGGGTCGTACTCGCAGCGAAGCTCCACAATGTCACCACTGGCATCCCGCACCACTTCTTTACATGTCATTACATAGCCACCGCGCAGACGGACAGCCTGCTCTGGCGCCAAACGCTTCCACTTACGCGGAGGCTCTTCTACAAAATCTTCCCGATCGATATACAGAGTTTGGCTCCAGGTGACTTCGCGCTGCCCCATATCAGGGTTCTGCGGATGTACCGGCAACACCAGGGTTTCTGTTTTGTCAGCAGGGTAGTTCGTGAGCGTCACCTTCAGAGGGTGCATCACACACAGGGCGCGAGGTGCGCGAGTGTTCAGATCCTCTCGTATAGCGAATTCCAGCATTCCCATATCGACGGTGCCACCGGCCTTGTTCACACCGATCATGTCGCAGAAGGTGCGCAGGGATTCAGGGGTATAACCCCGACGCCGCATACCGGAAATAGTAGGCATGCGCGGGTCATCCCAGCTGTCTACCAGGTGCTCGTCAACCAGCCGTTTGAGCTTACGCTTACTGGTTATGGTGTAATTCAGATTGAGCCGGGAAAACTCGATCTGCCGCGGCTGGCACGGAGCAGTAATGTTATCCAGAACCCAGTCGTAAAGTGGGCGATGGTCCTCAAACTCCAGGGTACACAAGGAGTGAGTAACCCCCTCCATAGCATCGGAGATGGGGTGTGTGAAATCGTACATCGGATAGATACACCACTTATTGCCCGTTTGGTGATGCTCGGCGTAACGAATGCGGTACAAGATGGGATCGCGCAAGTTGATGTTGGGCGATCCCATATCAATCTTGGCCCGCAACACCATCTCGCCATTGGCAAATTTACCATCGCGCATGTCACGGAACAGCTTTAAGCTCTCCTCGGCAGGACGGTCGCGATAGGGGCTGTTCTTACCCGGCTCTTTCAGGCTGCCACGGTATTCCGCCATTTCATCCGCAGATAACGCACACACATAAGCTTGCCCTTCTCGATCAGTTCTTCGGCAAAGTAATAAAGGGCATCAAAGTAGTCAGAGGCATAATGCACGTCCCCGGCCCAGGTGTAACCCAGCCACTCTACATCCCGCTTGATGGCATCAATGTACTCCTGGCTTTCCTTCTCCGGGTTGGTGTCGTCAAACCGCAGATTGCACCCGCCGGCAAATGTCTCGGCAATACCGAAGTTGAGACAGATGGATTTGGCGTGGCCGACGTGCAAGTAACCGTTCGGCTCGGGCGGGAAACGGGTTACGACCTGGCCGGTATGCTCGCCTTTTGCAACGGCGTCTTCGATCAGGTTCTGAATAAAGTTATGGGCTTTCTTCGACTCGGCGCTCATACAATCTCTTAAAAGAAGTGGATCATAAACCGGGCATTATACTCATAAATCAGGGCCGGACTCATGCATCGCTGGAAACTCTTGAGTACAATGTCTTCTTTAGCCAACTCAAACTCAATAAACAGGAAACCCTGATGATTCTGCTGACCACTAACCACGGCGATATCAAGCTCGAACTCGATTACGAAAAAGCCCCTGAAACAGCCAAGAACTTTGAGCAGTATGTGCGTGAAGGCTTCTACGATGGTCTGATCTTCCACAGGGTTATAAGCAACTTCATGGTGCAAGGTGGCGGTTTTGAACCTGGCATGGTCGCGCGCAAAACCCGTGACCCCATCAAGAACGAAGCAGACAACGGCCTGAGCAATATGAAAGGTACCGTAGCTATGGCCCGTACTATGGACCCGCACTCCGCCTCTGCTCAGTTCTTCGTGAACGTTGAGAACAACGGTTTCCTGGATCACACAGCAAAGAACGCAGAAGGCTGGGGTTACTGCGTGTTTGGTAAAGTTGTGGAAGGCATGGACACAGTAGATGCCATCCGTGCGGTACGCACCACCATGGATGCAGGCCACCAGGACGTACCCTTCGAGGACGTAGTGATTGAAAAAGCCACAGTTATAGAGGATGGAGGCGCAGCGTGACCACGCTGTTCATTTCCGATCTCCACCTGGAAGAGTCTCGCCCCGACATTACCGGGGCGTTTCTCAGGTTTCTGAAAACGAAAGCGCCAGGCACGGAGCAGCTTTACATCCTTGGTGACTTTTTCGAGGCGTGGATTGGTGACGACGAGCGCACGCCGTTGCAGGAGCAGGTTGCAGCCGCACTGCGAGAGCTCAGCGAGAGCGGTACCCGCCTTTTCCTGATGCACGGCAACCGGGATTTTCTACTAGGCGAAGATTTCTGCGCCCGCGCCGGCGCAACGCTGCTGGATGACCCAACGCATATAGACCTGTACGGCACCCCTACTCTGCTGATGCACGGCGACAGTCTTTGCACAGCCGATGTCGAGTACCAGAAGTTCCGTGCCAACATGCGCAACCCGCAAACACAGAAGCTTATCCTGGCTCGGCCTCTCAAAGACCGCCAGCAAATGGCCCGGCAACTCAGGGAAATGAGCATGGCAACAAACCAGGGTAAAGCAGAAGACATCATGGATGTTACGCCTGAAGAAGTTGTGCGTGTTATGGAGGCCCACGATGTGCCACAACTGATTCATGGCCATACCCATAGGCCCGCCGAGCACAGCCTTGAAGTAAATGGCAAACTCTCAAAGCGGATTGTTCTGGGTGATTGGGATGAAAACGTTTGGTGGTTGGTTGCAAAGCCCGGGCAACCACTCGAGCTGAAAAAGACCCCGCTCTCAAGCGTCTGAAACGACACACCCTATGAGCAAAACCATGAAGCAATACCCGACCCGTTACTCAATTCTAATAACATGGCTGGCCGGGGTTCTTCTACTCTGCTTTTCAGCATTCCCTGCCCTCGCGGAAAACTCTGAGAGCTCGCCGGTGCAATCAACCAAAGCACCGCAGCAAAGCGACGATGGCGATCAAGAGCCAGAGAAGGCCGAAGAATCTCGCCCGGCCGTGCAACCGGAGCTGGAGAAAGGCACGGATTCACCGCCCGAAATCAAACTGCCGCAATCGGCGGACGCAGATATCCATGAGCAGGTTCGAGCGCTGCAAGCATCGCTTAAGCAGCGCCAAGCTGCTGTTTTAGAAAGCCGGGAGCAATTGAACTACGCTGAATCCGTTCTGACCCGCCTGCAGGATGAGTACAAGAGCTTTGAGCTGAGGCTTGAAAAAGCGGGGCTTAACTTAACCGCCAGCTACGCCGACCTCTTAAAACAGCGGCTTGAGCGACTGCAACGGCAAAGCATTGCCGAGGACCTCATTGAAGGCATTGAGAGCAAATTATCCACAGCACGAGAAGAGCAACTAAGGCTGGAGGAGTTTGAGGCCATCGCAGAGCCAGATGACGGCGCTCGAAGCCAGCTACTAAGCCACCGTTCGGAGCTGCTGCGAAACCTTCACAAAGCCGTTACAGAACATATTGATGCGCTCAATGAATACTACAACACAGTGACCGCACTTCAGGATCAGGTACAGGACTACCAGGAGCTATTGCAACAAAGGCTGTTCTGGCTTCCGAGCGCGGTAGTAGTCAATGCAGAAACTGCCGGAGGGTTATACCAATCCGCCAAATGGTTTATTTCCCAACTGCGTTTTGATGCATTGAGCAATGCAATTACCCGCTCGGTGAGCGAGCGGGGCGAGCGCACTGGGCTGGTCGCTCTGCTGCTCATAGTGCTTGTGATAAAACGCAAAAAAATCTTAAATAATTTACTGGCCAACAGCCGTCCTATTGGAAACGTAGGTCAGGATCGCACGGCTTTTACGCTGCACGCGCTGATGAACAGTTTTCTCCTGGCCTGCCGGGGGTTCTTGTGTTTTCGCTGGCTGCTCTGGTGCTGATGGAGGGCAACGCGTTTTTCGCTGCACTATCCAAAGGCTTCACAGCAGCCGCCTTTATCATGTTTTTACTCGCCTTTGTCCGCAACGTGGCTCGCAAAAAAGGGCTTGGAGAAAGCCACTTTCATTGGAACCCCAACTCTTTGCTGGTTATTCGCCGGGAAATACCCTTGCTGATGGCCTTTGTCATTCCGGTCACCATCATTACTACATCTACCAGCTCAACACCCGAGGCGTTCAGTTTGATGACAGCTTGGTCGCCTGCTCTTTACTCTGGTGTCCATCGCACTGGCGATATTTGCGCAACGGATCATGAAAGCTGTTAGAGCTTACAAGTCCCAAGGAAACTTTCTCCTTTTCCTTCACATTATTGCGGTTTCCGCCCCTCTTGTACTGGCCACAGCATCTCTGATTGGGTACCACTACACAGCCTTGCAGCTTGAGCGAAATCTGTTTGTTTCCATATGCTGGCTAGCTTTCAACTCACTGATCTACTACATAGGCTTGAGGGCATTGTCAGTGCGTGAGCGCCGGCTAACCTTAAAGCTTCTTACAGAGCAGCGGGCTGCCGAACGTGAAATGGCAGAAGCCAAAGAGGCTGAAGATGCCTCAGCTGAAAGCCCTATGCCGGCTCTGGACATGCCAGAGATGAACCTGAAAGATATTAGTCAGCAGAGCTCGTCCCTACTGCGCATTGTGATCTCGGCCTTGGCTATGGGCGGCTTATTCATCTTATGGGCCGATGTTATCCCGGCGCTTCAACTGTTTAACGACATTACCCTCTGGACCATTGCCACAGACCTGCAGGGGGGCGATCCACTGCCCATAACACTTGCCGATGCACTGCTGGCGTTACTGGTGGCTGCCGGAACGGTGCTGGCCGCTAAAAACCTTCCAGGAACCCTGGAGGTAATGGTGTTGAGCAGGATGAACCTGGAGCCCGGGGCTGGCTATGCGATCACAACGATTACCACCTACATTCTTGTGATCATGGGTGTGGTGACCTGCCTTGCGGTGATTGGCGTGCAGTGGTCCAAGCTGCAGTGGTTGGTTGCAGCTCTTGGGGTTGGCCTCGGTTTTGGGCTCCAGGAAATAGTCGCCAACTTTGTCTCTGGCGTCATTCTCTTGTTCGAACGCCCAATCCGGGTAGGTGACATGGTGACCATAGGGGGCGTTACCGGCACCGTTACACGCATACGGATACGCGCAACAACGCTGGTCGACTGGGACAGAAAAGAACAGATTGTTCCGAACAGAACCTTTGTTACCCAGGATCTGACCAACTGGACGCTCTCGGACCCGATCACTCGCGTTACCCTTCGTGTAGGCGTGGCCTATGGCTCCGACGTAAACAAGGTTCAAGAGATACTTGCTAAAGTTGCCTCCAAGAATGAGCGCGTGGTGAGCGATCCGGCACCTGAGGTTTTCTGTGTGGGGCTTGGAGATAGCAGTATCGATTTTGAGGTTTGGGTATTTGTTAAAGACCTGCAGGACATTATGCCGCTGTCCCACGAAATACACGCCTCGATCACTCATGCTCTGACCGAGGCCGACATAGAAATTCCCTTCCCGCAACGAGATATTCACGTACGCACCCTGCCGGAGGCCCGGTAGGGTGTCGCTTGCTCGCCAACGCTACAATATCTGCTGCAGAAACTTCTGCGTGCGTGCCTCTCTCGGATTGCTGAAAAATTCGGAGGGCGGTGCCTCTTCGACAATTTCGCCTCCATCCATAAAAATCACCCGGTCCGCGACGGTCTTGGCAAAGCCCATTTCATGGGTTACGCAGATCATGGTCATGCCGCTGCCGGCAAGCTCGACCATGACATCCAGAACCTCCTTGATCATTTCCGGGTCGAGCGCTGATGTGGGTTCGTCAAACAGCATGATTTTCGGCTTCATGCACAGTGCCCGGGCGATAGCCACACGCTGCTGCTGGCCACCTGATAACTGTCCAGGATACTTGGTGGCCTGATCCGGAATTTTTACCCGCTCCAGATATTCCATGGCGGCTGCCTCCGCTTCCCGACGGGGTACTTTGCGCACCCATATGGGCGATAGGCAGCAATTTTCCAGGACCGTAAGGTGGGGAAACAGATTAAAGTGCTGAAACACCATGCCCACTTCCCGGCGCACGCTGTCAATGTGTCGGACATCATCGGTTAGCTCAACATCATCGACAATGATTCGGCCCTGTTGATGTTCCTCCAGGCGGTTGATACAACGGATAAATGTCGACTTCCCCGAGCCGGAGGGGCCGCAGATGACAATGCGCTCTCCCTGATCGACGGCGAGATTCAAGTCTTTGAGGACGTGAAAATCGCCGTACCATTTGTGCATGCCTTCCACACGAATAATGCCTGGCTTTTTCTCAGCCTGTGAATCCTTGGATTCGGGGTGTTGCGTCATAGTCGTACCCATCAGGTTTTGTGGCTGGTATCGAGTTTGCGTTCAAGGTTCTGGCTATAGCGGGAAATCCCGAAACAGAACACCCAGAAACAGAAAGCCACGAAGACGTAGCCCTCTATCGCAACGTTCTGCCAAGCCGGGTCCGCTATCGTTGACTGAACCGTTCCAAGAATGTCAAACAGGCCAATGATCAGAACCAGTGTGGTGTCCTTGAACAGTGCTATAAAGGTATTCACAATGCCGGGAATGACCAGCTTCAACGCCTGGGGCAGAATAACCAGCCCCATCTTGCGCCAGTAGCCAAGGCCCAGGGCACCGGCTGCTTCGTACTGCCCCCGTGGAATAGCCTGAAGCCCACCCCTTATCACTTCAGCCATGTAGGCCGACTGCCACAAAGTGATACCAATCAGTGCTCGCACGAGTTTCTCGAAGCTCATCCCCTCCGGAAGAAAAAGGGGCAGCATCACCGAGGCCATGAACAACACCGTAATAAGAGGCACGGCCCGCCAAACTTCAATAAACACCACGCACAGCCCCTGGATAATAGGCATATCCGACCGGCGCCCGAGGGCCAACAAAACACCGATAGGCAGGGAAGCCAGAATGCCGATATAGGCGAGAATGAGTGTGAGCATGAGGCCGCCCCACTTGGAGCTTTCCACAGCTTCCAGACCCAGAATGCCCCCCGGAATCAGGATATAGCCGATCAGAGGCAGGCCGGTCATACCGAAGATGCCGAGCCATTTTCGGCCAGGGAACCTTTCGATAAACTGAGGTACAAACGCGACCGCCAGCAATGCGAACATGACATCGACTCGCCACTGCAGCTCGTCCGGGTAGAAACCGTAAATAAAGAAATTCAGGCGCTGATTGATAAATAACCAGCAGGCACCCTCCCCCACACAATCCTCCGGGCCAGCGCCCTGGAAGGTGGCATCGAATAACAGCCAGTTCAGCAGAGGCCCAACATTGGTGATCAACACATAGCCAACCACAAGGGTCAGCAGGGTGTTATACCAGGTGGAAAACAGATGCGTGCGCATCCACTTGACCGGGCCCGTGTATTTTTTGGGTGGTTTGATCGTCGATTCGCTCATCATCGCTCCTTGATCGCCACGGCCCGGTTATAAACATTCATGAACAGTGAGATCAGCAGACTGATGGTGAGATACACGGCCATCGTAATGGCAACAACCTCCACCGCCTGGCCGGTCTGATTCAGCGTGGTGCCCATAAACACAGCAACCAGGTCCGGGTAGCCGATGGCGGTTGCAAGTGAGGAGTTTTTCACAAGATTCAGGTACTGGCTGGTAAGTGGCGGAATAATCACCCGCATGGCCTGGGGAATAACAACCAGTCTCAGGGTCAAACCATTCGGCAGTCCCAGCGCTTTGGATGCTTCCGTCTGCCCCTGGCTAACCGACAGAATGCCCGAGCGTACAATCTCCGCAATGAAGCTCGCCGTGTAGAGGGAAAGTGCGAGCCACAGCGCCGCCAGCTCGGGGATCAACGAAATCCCGCCGCCAAAATTGAACCCCTTCAGCGCAGGCAATTCCCATTCCAGAGGCAGACCCGCAATGACAAATGCCAGGAGCGGCAAAAGAATCAGAAGCGCGACACTTACCTTGACCGTAGGAAAGATCTTCCCGGTTGCCATCTGACGTTTCTTCGCCCATTTCCGGACGCCTACAACCGCCACGATGGCTAGCAGAATGGCACCCCAGACCAGCCCGAAGCCTTCCGGGGTTATCGGCCCTGGCAAATAAAGGCCCCGGTTGTTCAGAAACAGTGCACCGCCAACCTCCATGCTTTGTCGTGGCGACGGAAGGTTGCTGAGAACCGCGAAATACCAGAAAAATATCTGCAACAGAAGGGGAATATTTCGAATGAGTTCAATGTACGCCAGCGCAATTCTGGCCACCAGCCAGTTACTGGACAGGCGTGCGACACCAATCAGAAACCCAAGAATGGTCGCCGCAACGATACCCATGGCTGAGACCAGCAGGGTATTGGTCAGACCTACCCAGAAGGTGCGCCCGTAGGACATGGTGGCATCGTAGGGCACGAGATGCATGATGATGCCGAAGCCGGCAGACTCATCAAGGAACCCGAAACCGGTACTGATACCCCGGCTCTCCATATTCGAGAGCGTGTTGCCTATCAACGTCCAGCCGGCCCAACACACCACTGCCAGGGAAATAACCTGGAAAACCAGAGCTCGAACCCGTGGGTCGTACCAGGGTTTGGGCCCGGCGGGCCTGGAATCAATCGTTTGTTTTTTCATGCAATGCCCCGAAAAGCTTCCCTGCAATACACAGCGTCAGAGTTAACACCGGGTGCATTGCAAGAACACCCCCGGTGAAGCCTTTCAGGTATTAGCGCACTGGTGGCGCGTACATAATGCCACCATTTGTCCAAAGGGCGTTGATACCTCGTTCAAGGCCGAGGCCGTATCAGGACCAATATTGCGGTCGTACATTTCGCCGTAGTTACCAACCTGCTTCACGATGGCATAACCAAAGTCATCCGGAACGCCCAATTTGGCGCCCATGTCGCCATCCGTTCCCAGCAGACGCTGGACATTCGGGTTATCCGACTTCAGCATGTCGTCCACATTGGCCTCGGTAATACCCAACTCCTCCGCGTTGATCTGAACGAACAATACCCACTTGACGATGTTGAACCACTCGTCGTCACCCTGCCGCACAACCGGCCCAAGGGGCTCTTTCGAAATCGTATTAGGCAGAATTTTTGCGGAATTCGGGTCGGCAAGCTTGGATCGCAAAGCGGCGAGCTGGGACCGATCGGATGTCAGCACATCACAGCGCCCTGCGGCAAACCCCTGAACAGATTGCTCCGACGTGTCAAAAACGATTGGTTTGAAATCCATACCCTTGGCACGGAAATAATCCGAGAGATTCAGCTCAGTGGTTGTGCCCGCCTGGATGCACACGGTGGCGCCATCGAGCTGGGTCGCGTCATCTACGCCAATGTCCTTGTTAACAAGGAACCCTGCCCGTCATAATAGTTCACACCCGCAAAATTAAGCCCCAGCGATGCATCTCGGGTAAGCGTCCAGGTGGTATTTCTGGACAGTATGTCAATTTCGCCCGACTGCAACGCTGTGAAGCGCTCCTTCGCTGTCAGGGGTGTAAACTCAACGGCCTTTGCATCTCCAAAGACAGCTGCAGCGACTGCCCGGCAGGTATCAACATCAATTCCCGTCCAGCTGCCTTTCTCATCCGGCTGGGAAAACCCAGGAAGACCACTGGTCACACCACACTGGAGGTGACCTTTTTGTTTTACGCTTTCCAGCGTTGTTGCTGCAAACACGCTTGTTGTCGTGAGCGCGCCTGCAACAAGCGCCATACCAACGGCTACGGATATTGCTTTTATCATTGTTGTTTCTCCGAACGTCTGTTTGTTTTTACCTTCCAGACTCTCGTCGCCGTTCAGGCTTACCTGAGACAATAAGCCAGCCCTAAAAAAGACACATGTCGCGAAATGCGACGCGTCATTTTTAGGCGGCAACATAGAGTCTTATTACTACAAGGTAGAACAAAGTTCGGAAATACAACTAATTATTAGTGGTTTTTTTCTGCAGAGTTGGGTCACCGTCCGGTTCTTTGTAGGTCTCCAGACGTTTCAGCCATCCTTTTAGCCAGCGGGTTCTCTCGATCGGATCGCCTGCGTTGTCAGCTCTTCGGGTCAGAACTTTTGCAGCCGCTTCCCGGAAGCGCTCCAGCGTTAGGGCTTCCGGGTTAGGCTCCATGGCCATAAGAACCTGCCGAAGCCCCCAGCCCACACCGTTATAGCGCTCTGTATCTGAAAGGCCCTCTCCCTTGAAATTGACATAATCCATCAAAGCATAGATGCCACCTGGTGTAGCGCTCAGGGCCTCCAGATCGGCCTGTAGTTGTGGTTGCCGATCTAGAGGTACTGACCCAACGATCATTGCAAGCGAGGACTGAGCGCGCCGAAAAATAAACTCTGCCTGAACCCCCTGAGTGCCAGCCAGAAATTCCCGAAGCTCGGCCACTCTGACTGAATTTTTGGCAGACTCAAATACTGCTTTGTCTGCCCAGGGAGCATCGAAAGGTTCAAGCTCCCTGAGCCATTCAGGCACCGGTGCTTGCCGCTGGATCATATATTGAATAAGTTTGGGGAAGCTCTCCACAAAAGGTTCATCTACCCCTTCCGGGTACCATATAAAGTGTCCAATCCCCAGCGAGGGAAACGCCTCTCCATCATTCCAGTGAACAAGGCACTGAAACTGCCCATTGCATTCATTGTTAAAAATCTGTTGCCCTACCCAGTCCATTTCGTCCGGCTCAAGCGCCAATAAAACGTCCTTTTGAACACCCTCTTCCGCTGCCCCCTTTGCCGCAACTCCAGTGGCATCCGTAGCTTGCGAAGCCGAGTCACACCCACCGACGAGCATGATGACTGACAATACAATCAGCACTAATTTTGCGTTATTCACTGAACCACCTCGTTATATCGACAGGTTACCGGCTGGTGCATGGGCCAAGCTATTCAGCGAGGTGACTGGACAGTTCTGCCCGGATGTCATCAGGAATAGCGAGAGCTTTCTCTGAGTTATAATCAAAGTGAATCAACACCGCATTGCCGCGCGCAATCATCTTGCCATCCTGCCAAGCTTCCTGAACCACCTGAAACGAGCTGTTTCCTATTTTCCCGACGCCTGTACGAACTTCAACCGGCAGGTGCCAGTAGCTCTGTGCCACAAAGTCAACTTCCACTCGGGCGATAATCAAGGGCCAGGTTTTCACGTCCAGTGTTGGGTGGAAGATCTTGAACAACGGCATTCTGGCCTGCTCAAACCAGACGGGCAGTGTCGTATTGCTGATATGACCCAAAGCATCTGTGTCACTGAAGCGTGGCTGAAGCTCATAGTAAAACATGCCATCTTTCCTTGTGGTTAAATCCGGGTACTATATACCCTGTGTCAACGTTACATATCGAGTAGGGTGAGGCGTTGGCGGGCCAGTGGACTCCGCGCATTGTGCCAGTTTTTCATCCAGATCGATTTGAAGGGCGGTTGGTAACCCAGCTGCCTTAACTGCTTCAGCAGTAGGCACCTGGTTCAGGAATTGCCAGGACGCGCCAAACCTAAATGCGCGCGCAGAGTATTGCTCTGATATTCCGTGCGGAATAACCCACGGTTCTGCAGTTCCGGTACCACCTGTTCGATAAAGTCTTCAATACCGGCGGGCAGCGACGGCGGCATCAGGTTGAAACCATCAGCGCCTTCGTTGCGGAACCAATGCTCCATCTTATCGGCGACCTGCTCTGGCGTGCCCACCATGGTGCAGTGGCCTCCGCCTGCCGCCAGCCGACCTAGCAACTGGCGCAGAGTGGGTTGTTCGGTTTCAATAATTCGCAAAATGGTGCTGTATCGCCCCTGCGGCCCGCTGAATTCTTCCAGCGGCGGCAGCGTTGGCACAGGTGCGTCCAGTTCCCAGCCTGAACAGTCCTGCCCAATAAACAGGGCCAACTGGCGCAAAGACGCATCGGCGGGCAACAATTCGTCTAGCTCACGCTGCTTGGCTTTTGCTTCCGCTTCGGTGGGCGCCACGTAAGTGACCAGCCCGGGCATGATCGGCACGTCAACCTCACGGCCGGCGGCTTTTACCCGCCGTTTTATGTCGCGATAGTAGCTTTGCGCTGCTGGCAAATCGTAAGCCACCGCGTAAATCGCCTCAGCGCATCTGGCTGCCAGCTCCCGCCCGGGCTCAGAAGCGCCAGCCTGAAACAACACCGGATGCCCCTGCGGTGGACGGGGTACGTTTAACGGCCCGTCCACTCGAAAAAACTCACCCCGGTGGTTTATGGGCTGCACCTTGGCTGGGTCGGCGTAATGGCCCTGGCGATCAAACGTTAAAGCGTCATCGGCCCAGGAATCCCACAATCCCAGCACCGCCTGAACAAACTCGTCGGCGCGGCGATAGCGCTCGGCGTGATCGGGCATGGTTTTGTAACCGTGGTTGCGGGCTTCCACATCAAACATTGAGGTAACCACGTTCCAGCCGATGCGGCCGCCAGAGATGTGATCCAACGAGGCCACCAGGCGCGCGACGTGAAACGGAGTGTAAAAGGTACTGGATACTGTGCTGATGAAGCCGATTTTCTCCGTTGCCCGGCTCATGGCGGCCATGGCCGTCAGCGGCTCTAGGTAAAACCAGCTGCCATCGGACACATTACCGGCCGAATTGCTATCGGCGAAGAAAACTGCGTCCAGCTTGCCGCGTTCGGCGGTTTGCGCCAAACGCTCGTAATAACGGATATCGCCCACCTGTTCCACCGCAGACTGCGGATGGCGCCAGGCGGCCCGGTGGTGACCGCAGCCCATCAGGAAGAGATTGAGGTGCATCATGCGTGGATCTGACGGTGAGGCAGCCATCAGTTTTTCACCAACCCGCCGTCCACCACCAGATTCTGCCCGGTCACCGAGCGCGCCCAGGGCGAGGCAAAAAATAGCGTAGCGTCGGCAAATTCCGCCGGCGTGGTCACCCGCCGCAGCGGTGTGCTGGCCGCGATGAAATCAAATACGGCTTCGGGCGTGGCGGCAGAGGCGTCGGTAGTGCGCAGCAGGCCACCGGAGACCATATTCACGGTGATGTTGTCCGGCCCCAAATCTTGCGACAGGGTGCGGGTAAGTGACAGCAACGCCGCTTTGGCCGCGGTGTAATCGTGATACGGCACCACTGGATTCTGAAACAGGTTGGTTCCCACGTTCACAATGCGGCCGAATCCCGCTTCGCGCATGCCGGCCAGCGCCGCCTGGGTGGTATTCAACGCCCCGCCCACCACGCCGGCAAACTGCTGGTTCAGATTTTCCCAGGTCAACTGTTCCGCGTTGGGGCGAGCGTCGCCATTGAATGAAAAATCCGGCAGGGCGTTGTTGATAACGGTGGTCACCGGAAACCCAAAATGCTGCCGTGCCTGGGCGAACATCGCCTGCACTGCGACGCGGTCGGTCACGTCAGCCTGCACCGCCAGCGTACGTACCGGATCTTCGCCGGCCAGTTTGTGCGCTGCTTCGGCGCTGTTGCGATAGTTGATCACCACGCTGGCGCCTTCGCGCAAAAACGCGCGCACCAAATGTTCGCCCAAACCGCGGGCAGCACCGGTTATCAGAACCAGTTGTTGATCAAAACGGGCAGATTTGTACATAGACACCTCATGACTGAGGCGAAGGTATGAAGTCACAGATTTGGCGCTGCATTTCATCTGCGCCTGCGGCTGACATCCCTTCGCCAGTGTGAACTGGATCAGGTTCAACGGGTGTACTCTCAGCCCTGCAAAGCAGGACACCCCGTGTCGAGCCAAAACCATAGCACAACGGATGCACAGACCTGTAGGCCCAGATACCTGCAATTGACAAGTACGAACAGACTTCTTACTCTATTTTCATTCCTGGGGGCGCCATTGCGATGGCTGAGACTCCGTATTGTGTGCGGTAACCCTTCGAACCTGATCCGGGTAATTCCGGCGAAGGGAAGGAAACGCCTGCTCCACGCGTGCCTGTGTGCACCTTCCTTTTTCGCGGCCGTCCCGGTGATACGCCACTTTGGCGATTTCGCTACCGCCTGCCACGGCAAGGAAGATTACCGATGTTAACCTCCTCTACCGCCCTTGTGTGGCTGGTTTTGTTCGCAGCTCTGTTCGCCATACCCGGCTGATTTACGCCCGCCACAAGCAAGACAAGCTG
>NZ_MBPP01000005.1 GCF_001858325.1 Marinobacter sp. AC-23 | reverse complement strand
CTGCGGTGTCCGCGACTCTAAAACTGCCCTGAGACTTCTCAGCAAGAGTCTTCAAAAAACCAGCATCTGCCAAATCGAAGAGTGCGACCGGGTGAAATGTGGCGCCTCTGGCTGCCAAATTCGTCAAAATCTCACCCAGTATTCTCTTTTCTTCAGCCTGATTCACATCGGCGCTGTCGGAGATATCCACGTTGCCGTCTGTCAGCAGAATAAAATGGGTATTCTCCAGCGTGCCACCGGTTACGTAATCGTCACTAGCAACCTCAATGGCTTTGCCAAGGTTGGTGCGCAGTGCCACAGAGTTTATTTGTTGGGAGCGGTCAATCGCCGTTTTGCGCCAGGAGTCCGTAACCTCACCGTGGGGCACCAGCATATTCACGTACTGACCAAAGGTCCAAACGCCGGCGGTGTTTCCTTCCGGAATAACCCGGGCCAAAAGCCGCACAGCTGGCTGCCGCAAATCATTGGGGTCGGTTTGCTTCATGGACCCGGAAATATCCACAATAATCCGAACATCTGCACGCTCGGGCAGCGTCAGCTTGGTGGTCTCTTGGGCCCAAAGCGTTCCGGGCAGCCATACAGCAGTGACTAAAACCAGCGTCAGCAGTCTCGACATTGTCGCTCTCAGAAACATGTGTGGGGGGAGTCTCAACGTTTTGTTAGCCGGTAACGCACCATATCCAGAATCCAGACCAGCAACATGACCAGGCCGCCAATGCCCAGATTGAGCCATGCCCGGCCGGCGGCGTCGGCCTCACCCAGAACGAGTTCGTAGCCTCCAAATAGCCAGGCAGGAATCCACCAGCCACAAGCTCCGGGGACTCTACGGGCGTAAGCAGGAAAGCAACCAATGCTGCAAGCAGCAGTGTGCGAAGGCCGTATAACGGTAAAACACGAAACAGCTTTGTCATCATGTAAAAAAACACGACAAAAGCAATAACGTAGGCGATCCAGAAAATGTTGTATGCAGTTTGTGCGTCAGTATCGATCATTACAAAATCCAGTGAATGATGTGTTCTTCCCAGTCTTCTTCTGCCACCCGGTTCTCGTGGATCACCTTATGGCGTATGGATACACCCGCCTCGTGAACCGAATCGGGCGTCCCACTGCGCAGCGGGTGCCAATCCGCAAGTGGCCTACCCTCTGCGAGAGTCCGATAGGCACAAGTATGGGGCAGCCAATGGTAATCGCTCACCGTACCTGGTGTCAGCACAGTGCAGCCCGGCACCTTTTGGAGGCGATCCGTGTAAACCGTGCATTGGCAGGTGTCGTCGTCCATATAACGGCACACCAGGTCGGTGTGGTACACCTCGCCGGTGTCTTCATCTTCAAGCTTGTTCAGGCAACATTTGCCACAACCGTCACACAGGGATTCCCATTCCCGCGGGGTCATCTCGCTCAGGCGTTTACGCTGCCAGAACGGGATTTGAGCAATCATGAATCACTCATCCCCGGTTTTGTGCGGAAGTCTACAACGTAACCACTGCGCTCTTCAGGCATCTGAAGGAAGAAATCTTTTTCAGCGATGGCCTTCAGCACTTGATCCCCGGTTGTTCGGGAGAGCTTCCGGTCTGGAGTCATTATCAGATCCATGGAATGAACCGGGTTGCCAAAAATAGTTTTAAGGCTGTCAGGTAACTCATCCCACTTCTGTCCACGACGAACAAAAATATAGGTATCGCTTTTCTTGCTGCTTCGAAAAACAGACACAAACTCCCGACTTTTCATGATTTAAGGTAGTCCTCAATATCGTTCATTACCGGCTCAAGAATCTCCGCGCGCCAGCCATGAAAAAACGGGCTGTGGGCCAGGGTTTTATCCTGCATAACCTTTTCAAGCCGCTTTCTTGGCGCCACCAATTCAACTGGTATATCAGCTGCTTCCGAAGCTTTCCTGAAAATCCGTTTTAAGTCTTTAAAGCCCATTTGCTGATCCCGGGTTAAGGGTGGCGCAATGGGTGTGAGCCCAGAAGGATCAGCGTTGCGCCCGGCTTCGATAAGCTCAAGCAACACCTGGCCATACCGGCGAACCACGCCTCCGGGAACACCTTGAATATTGGAAAGCTCAGCGGTAGATCTGGGCAACTGATCTGCAATAGCAATCAATAAAGGATCCGCCAGCACTCGGCCGCGGGGTCGGTCGCGCGCTCTGCCTTCAACCTCACGCCACACCACCAGCTTTTTGAGAACCAGTTGTTGTTGAGCTGTTAAGGCCCAACCACCCCGCAGACGAAGATAATGAGTGTCTGGGTCGTCCTGCCCTGCAAGCTCATCTGCAAACCGGGTAGATTCCTCCACTAGCGCGGCTTCAAGGCCTCTTTCCCGAAGGTGCGCATTCACCCACTGGTGCATGGGTGCAAGAAAGCGTATGTCGTCAACTGCGTAACGCTGCTGAGCATCACTCAGGGGACGGGAAATCCAATCAGAGCGCGTAACAGATTTATCCAATGCCTCACCGAACAGGGTTTCAACAAGCCGTGCATAACCCAAGGAAAAGCCTGCACCCGCCATAGCGGCACCGATCTGCAAATCTACAACGCCTTTGGGGCGTATTCCGAGCCAATCCCGAAACAATTCGAGATCTTCACTCATGGCGTACAGCAATTTGGTAACCGCAGGATCTGCAATAACCTCTCGAAAGCGAGCAGACTGCTCCGCCACATCAGGATCAACAAGGCAAAAGCGGTCACCCAGCCCCAACTGAACCAGCCCGGGAATAGGATAAAAGGTATTTACCCGCTCAAACTCAGTATCCAATACCAAGGGGAGCCCTGGGGCGCTGTCTAGCCAGGTATCCAGTTCATCTGGTAGCAAAATCCAGTCGATGGTTTCGGGGGCCGGTGGAACATCGATAGCGGGCACAGAAAATGTCATAAAAAAAGCCAGTTAAAAGCGCCGTTAAAGCGCTGGTGCGGAATCAGTCCAGCAGAGGTTTTCTACCGCGAAACGCGTGGGTGAGCGTAAAACCGTCGACGTAGCCAAGTTCGCCACCCACCGGTATGCCGTGCGCAAGACGAGTGATGAGGATATCCAGGCCATCAAGCCTGTCGGAGATATAGTGGGCAGTCGCTTCACCTTCCACAGTTGGGTTGGTCGCCAGAATAAGCTCGGTCACGCCATCTGAGCGTACCCGTCGCAGTAGTCGCTCGATTCCGATTTCCTCAGGACCCACTCCGTCAATGGGCGACAGGTGCCCCATCAGAACAAAATAGCTGCCTTTGTAATCCCCGGCTTGCTCAATAGCCAGCAGATCCGACGGGCTTTCTACCACACAGAGTGTGCCGTTACGCCGGGCTGCATTCTCACAAATTCCACACACTTCGGTATCTGAAAAATTCTGGCAGCTTTCACAGCGGCGAACACCGTCCATGGCATTGCTCAACGCATCAGAAAGCCGAGCGCCACCCGAGCGTGCGCGCTCAAGCAAGTGAAAAGCCATGCGCTGGGCGCTTTTTTGGCCAACCCCCGGCAAACACCGGAGAGATTCGACAAGTTCATCAACCAGCGGCTGAATGCCATGAAACATCCTCAAACTGCAATTCAGGAAAAAGCCTTAAAACGGCATCTTGAAGCAGGGGGCATGCCCATGCCAGACATCAAACCCGACATCTTATCCTTCTGGTTCGCTTCCACACGGCGCACGGCGTCGTTTATGGCTGCTGCCAAAAGGTCTTCAAGAATGTCCTTTTCTTCAGTCAGCAGAGAAGGGTCGATATCTACCTTGCGCACATCGTGGCGACCATTCATGGTAACTTTCACCAAGCCTGCGCCTGCTTCACCGGTGATTTCGGCTTTCGCCGCTTCTTCTTGCGCCTTCTGCATGTCTTCCTGCATTTTCTGAGCCTTTTTCATCAGGCCGCCCATATCGTTCATCATGCTTTTATCTCCTGCTTGTCTCTATTGGCCGGTCTTTGGTTGGCCGAATACTGTCTTCGACTACCCTTGCTTCAAACCGTTCAACAATGGACTTAACCAACGGATCGTTGCGGATAGCATCTTCTGCCGCAGCCTGGCGCGCTTTACGCTGACGCTCTTCATAAGCCGCAGGCGTATGTGATCCCGCGTCGCCCTGCTCTATCTTTAATTGAATGGCGTCGCCGAAGTGATTTCTCAAGGCAGCAGAATTTTTTCTTCATGCCGGGCATTCAACAGCCGGGCGTGTCCGGTGTCGATAAGCAGCGTAATAATATCGCCGGCACGGGACATAGTGCTGTGGCTGGCCAAGTTGCCGGGCATACCCACAATACCCAGGCTACGGAAATCGCGCTCCCAAACAAACTCGCCTTCAGGGAGGGCCGCTTGCACCGGTGCAGCCGGGGTCTCTTTTACCCCCTCAAGCAGAGATGGCTCTGGAGCCTCATCAACAACAGGCGCGCTTTCCTGCGGCAGCTCGGGCACCAAGGGGGCGTCTGCCGCCGCAGGCATGGGCTCTTGTAGCGGTTCCGGCGCTGGCCCGAATTCGGGTTCAGGCTCGGGCTCCGGGTCAAGGTCCCAAGGTGGTGCTAGCGGTGCCTCAGGCGCGTTAACCGGTACCGCGCTTACTTCTGGCGCGGGCGCGGGTTCGGCTGCAGGCTCAGGTTCATCCCGGGATTCGCCATCGGGCACCGAACCGGCACTATTCGCCGCAGGTGGCCCTCGGCGATCAGACCCAGGGCGGAATACCAGCATACGCAACAGTGTCATTTCGAAGCCCATTCGGGCATCGGGTGTAATCGCCAGGTCTTTGCGGCCCATCAGAGCAGCCTGATAGAACAGCTGGGCGTCTTCGGCGCTTAATTTGCGGGCCAACGACTGCACCTGTGCAGCATCACCCAGCGCATTGTCGGCACTGCCAGGTACCACCTGCTCCATGGTTACCCGATGGAACAAGGACAACAGATCCGCAAGTATAATGCTGTAATCCGGTGCAAAATCCGCAATACGACTGATTTCTGCAAGCAGCCCAGGGCCATCACGATCTACCAGCGAGCTTACAATTCGCTCTATATCCTGCTGGTCAATGGTACCCAGCATACTGCTGACATCGCTGGCAGAAAGCTTCTGGTTGCCAAACGCAATGGCCTGATCAGTCAGGCTCAAGGCATCACGCATACTGCCATCGGCAGCACGGGCCAGCAGCCAAAGGGCCGGCTCTTCGAAGGGAATCTGTTCAGCTGTCAGAACGTGCGTAAGGTGCCCGGCAATGTGTTCTGGCGTCATGCGCTTGAGGTTGAACTGCAAACAGCGTGAGAGAACGGTTACCGGCAGTTTCTGGGGGTCGGTGGTGGCCAGCAGAAACTTCACATGCTCCGGCGGCTCCTCAAGGGTTTTGAGAAACGCGTTAAACGACTGGTTGGTAAGCATGTGCACCTCGTCAATGAGGTACACCTTGTAGCGGCCACGGCTGGGCGCGTACTGAACGTTATCCGTTAGCTCGCGCATGTCGTCCACGCCGGTGCGGGATGCGGCATCGATTTCAATCAGATCAACAAACCGACCTTCCTGAATTTCCACGCAACTGGAACAAGTACCACAGGGGCGCGGAGTAATGCCGGTCTCGCAGTTAAGACAACGGGCCAATAGGCGCCCAATGGTGGTTTTACCCACGCCACGGGTGCCGGTAAACAGATAGGCATGGTGCAGGCGCTGGTTTTCCAGTGCGTGAATTAACGCCTGGAGAACGTGTTCCTGGCCCACCATATCTTCAAAGGTGCGAGGGCGCCATTTACGGGCAAGTACCTGGTAGCTCATGATCCGCCAAATGCTGAGAAAAACGCCTGCAACTTTAGCATGGACACGGGGCTATAAGAAGTTATAAGGCACAGAGATCAAAGCTTGAGGGGGGATTCAGAAGATAGGTAAAATAAGAAAATCTGGGGGTGGCCCCATCAGCGACACTCCGGCACACAATTCCACCGCTGCGGCTGCTCCCTTCCGGGCCTGACCGGGTTCGCGGTTTCATGTTGCGGAGGCACCAATGGAGCCACCATAACGGCGTTTCAGGACAATATCCCCGAAAGCGGCGCGAATGTTAACAAAAGGGTTTGCGGACTACAACGGCAAATCCGGACACCCAAACATTTAGTGCTAAATAACTGCAGACAACGGCAGCGGAATGACATCCTGCCGGAACCAACACGCAAGGCTGTAACGGGTGCGATGAGCTTCAAGAACCTCATGGCGGATCTCTTCGCTCATGAACAGCGCCACCCTTCCCATTTCCGGCAAAACCAGGCCGCAGACCTCGTTTTCACTTTCCCGATTAAAGATCTGAAGCGCACCCCCATCCAAAGGTTGCCAGTCATCATTCAGGTAGAGCACTAAACTTACAATACGAGACGCCCGGCCCTGAAAGCTGTCTACATGGGCCTTATAAAAATCACCGCAATGATAGGTTGCGTAGTGGGCTTCAAAACGCTTCAGGCCCAAAAACAATCGTTGATTCAACTCCAGGCGCAGGCGCTCAAAAAAACCGAACAGTGCAACCTGTGGCGGCGAAGCACCCTGTAACCAAGCGATCTTGTCGCGGCGTACTGAACGATCCCGAACGGGTGCACTACCCCGCCCTACGCCTGCGCTTTTCAGCGCATCGCGCTGATCAAGGGCAATGAGTTCACTCTGGAGTGAGCGCAAAAGCTCAGGCCCCAGCCAGGTTGTAACATCAAAGCTCACCCAACCCCTCTCACTGAGGCCCCATGCAAGCTCATCAAACCACTGTGCTTTATTCAATGACATTCCTTAGTAAACCGACAGGCCTGACTTTAAACGCTCTGCACCTGAAGCGGTTGCGGTTATTTTATAGGCAGTGGTCGCCCACAACACGGTTTTAATTTACTCTCTAAGCAAGAAGACGCATTTGACCGGAACCGAGCCTTATGTCCGAAAGCAGCAACAAACCGCCTATACACCTTTCCCCGGGACAATGGTCTTTCACCCGCTGGAAAACGATTGGTCAGCTGGAAGCGCTAGAGGTTCATCACCCGCTATTTGAAGCCACGGTATTCCTGCAAGGCGCACACCTTACCCGGTTTACCCCGAAGGACGAGCCAGACTGGCTATGGCTGAGCCCTGAAGCGCGATTTGAGCCTGGGCGCGCTATACGGGGTGGCATCCCCATATGCTGGCCGTGGTTTGGCGACCCGGCCCGCAACGCGCCAGAGGTACGTAAACGACTAAAAAAGCAGAGTGCGCACGGGTTTGGCCGCACAGCGCTGTGGAAGTTGGAAGATGTAAGCGAGAGCGCTCATGAAGTGGAAATCTCACTGTCTCTGGATGCCAACGACGACTTTAGTAACGTATGGGCCGGCCACGCCCTGGCTCTGCTGACCTTCAGCTTTTCAGTGCGAGGCTGCCAGCTAGCGCTCACCACTACAAACCTTGATAGTGACCCGCTCGCCTATAGCCAGGCGTTGCACACCTACCTTCCAACAATCGACATCACCCGCTCAAGGGTTTTAGGGTTAGGCCATAGCCATTACATAGATACTCTCAAAGACTGGGAATACTGCAACCAAGACGGCCCGGTTTATTTTGAAGGCGAAACCGACCGGATATACGAATGCGGCGAACCGCTAACAGTCGTAACGCCCAGCACGAGCCGCAAGCTTATCGCGGTTGGAAGTGACTCCACCGTTGTATGGAACCCCGGCCCCGACAAGGCCAAAAACCTGAGCGACTTCCCGAACTCTGCCTGGCAGACAATGCTGTGTGTCGAAACTGCCAATGCAGCCAGCGATTATCACGTGCTTAATAAAGGCCAGAGCCATACGCTGGGAGTTCTCATCGGGCGTGGCTGAAAATCGCTGCAGATGACCACTGCAGATAGGGGCCGCATAAGGGAGTGCCCATGAGCCTGGTATCTTTTTTGAAGTCCCGACTGGTTTCGACCGAGCTGGACGAACACATCAACCGCATTCGAAAACCCATAGGCACCCTGGGGTACGATCCCTGGGGCTATAACAATGAGACCGTCAAATACGGGCTCTCCCTGGCCAAGCCGATTTACGAAAAGTACTTCCGCACAGAAGCTCAGGGCGTTGACCATATCCCCGCGCAGGGGCCAGTTCTGATTGTGGGGAACCACAGCGGGCAGCTCCCGATTGATGGCATACTCATTGGCTACGCACTGGCCTCCCGCACGAAAAGCCCACGCATTCCCCGCGCCATGATTGAACGCTTTTTCCCAACGGTGCCCTGGCTCGGCAACATGCTCAATGAGGTGGGCGCGGTACTGGGCGACCCTGTGAATTGCGCCAGGATGCTCGCCAACAACGAAGCCATCATCGTTTTCCCTGAAGGTGTGCGCGGCTCCGGCAAGCTCTACCGGGATCGTTACAAACTCCAGCGCTTTGGCCCGGGTTTTATGCACCTGGCCATGAAGTACAACGCAGCCATCGTGCCCGTTGGTGTAGTGGGCTGTGAAGAAACCATACCCGCCATAGCCAATATCAAACCTTTGGCCAAAGCCTTGGGCATACCCTATGCCCCGCTCGCAATGCCTGTCGTTTTGCCCGCCAAGGTTCACCTGAATTTCGGCCCACCTATGTATTTTGATGGTGAGGACATATCAGAAACGCAGGTAGGCGAGCGTGTTGAGCAGGTAAAAACGGAAATAAATCGCCTTATTGATAAAGGCCTGAAAGAAAGAAAAAGGCTTTTCTGATGACCTCCCCGACAACCAAACAACGTAAACCCAACATTCTGGTTACAGGCGCAGCCGGGTCGCTCGCCCAGCAAGTGATCAAACGACTCCAGAAAACCTGCAACCTCGTGGCCGTAGACGCGCGCACTCAGGTGCCTCTTGGCGACGACATCCCCAGCTATTGCATGGATTTGAACCATCGCCTTTTAGAAGATCTGTTTCGCCGATACAAGTTCGACGGCGTTATTCATTTGGGCCGCATTCGGTCCAGCCAACTCACACGAATGCGACGCTACAACGCCAATGTGCTGGGAACGCAAAATTTGCTGGATCTTAGCCAGAAGTACGGCGTACGCCGGGTGATTGTGCTTTCGACATACCATGTATACGGAGCCATGGCATACAACCCGGCCTTGATCACTGAGTCCGCACCGCTGAAAAGTGCGGGCTTAAGCGCAGACTTGATCGATTCGGTAGAACTGGAAAACCTGGCAAGCATCTACTTGTGGCGCTACCCGGAGCTAAATATCAGCATTCTACGCCCCTGCAATATCGTGGGGCCTGGCGTTCGGAACACCGTGAGCAGCCTACTCGCAAGCCAGCGAGCGCCCGTGCTGGCCGGATTCTCACCGATGATGCAGTTTATACACATAGACGACATGGCAGATGCCATAGCCTTGGCTTATAAAAAACCTGTAAGGGGAATTTTCAACGTGGCGCCAGGCGATTGGGTGGCCTACCAGCGAGCGCTGCAATTGTGCGGCTGCACACGAATCCCGGTACCGTCTATCCCACCCCTCCTGCCACGACTTATTCTGCGCACGCTAGGGCTACGACGCTTCCCCGCCTACCTCATGGGCTTTTTTAAATACCCGGTGGTCATCGACGGCAGAGAGTTTGAAAATGAATTCGGCTTTACAGCTAAGCGCCCACTAAAGGAGATATTTCACTTCTACAAAAACAACAAAACGCCGCTATAACTCACCGTCAACTTTACCCAGGAGTTGCACAGAACCGCCGCCCACATCAAACTATACCTATCCAAGGAATAGGCAGGTTACATGCTTCCAGATTTAAGCGTGATAAGCCACGGCGCGGCGGCCGCAGTATTCGCAATACTTGCGGTGCTCGTGGGCACCCGTTATTTAAGGCGTGACATAGACCGGGCGCTCTTTATTGCGGCGCTGGTCACAACCCTATGGGCGTCCAGCCTGGTCACTCAAAGCCTCTGGGGTCTGCCCGGCTTTTTCATTCGTTACCTACTGGAACTGCTTCGAGATACCGCGTGGATCCTGCTTCTGTTCGCCATGCTGAGGGATACATACCGGCAAGGCCGCCTGAGCGGGCAAATCAAAAAGTTCCTGGGGATCGCAACAGCCGTCCTGCTGGTTACCCTGCTCGCCCTAGGCAGCCTTGAATTCATTTTTGGGCTCGCGCTGGTAGATGGTAAAACCAAACTTATCGGCCAGGTTGCGCTGTCGTTACTTGGCCTCTCCCTGGTTGAGCAAATCTGGAGAAACGCACCCGCCTTTGGCCGTTCCAGCATGAAATACCTATGCATTGGTACCGCCACCATCTTCATCTTTGATTTCTTGATGTACGCAGACGCGTTACTGTTTGGCGGAATCGCCGACTCATTCTGGAACGCTCGCGGGTTCGTTAACGCTGCGCTGGTTCCGCTGTTTGCTATCAACGTTGTCAACACCCGCAAGCAGCCAATCGATTTCCAGCTTTCCCGATCAGCGGTCTTTCATGCAGGCACCTTGATACTCGCCGGCGCATACCTGCTACTGCTTTCTGTAAGTGGTTATTATGTACGAATTCTCGGTGGCAACTGGGGCGAAGCCTTACAAGTACTGCTGTCAGCCGTAGCGCTCGTCTTCCTGGTAACACTGGTACTCTCCCGGCGCATACGCGCAAAACTCATGGTCTTGATTAGCCAGAATTTTTTCGACTACAAATACGATTACCGCGAAGAATGGCTAAAACTGACCAAAGAACTTGCCGACCTCAGCGATGAGCCCCCGCTTCCGCAGCGTGCAATCCGAATCCTTGCCGGCTTGGTAGAAAGTAACGCAGGCGCTATTTGGCTCAAAAGTGAACAGGGATCCTACACCCTGAAAGAATCCGCCAACCTGGCCACCCCCAGATACACAGTGATTGATGAAGACGCCGAACTGGTGCGCTTATTCAACGAGAAAGAGTGGATTGTGAACCTGGATGAATACAAAGCCGATCCGGTGAGCTACGACCTGCTGGAGATCCCCGACGCCATAACCAAAACCCCAGACGCCTGGCTAGTGATTCCGCTCTACCTCGGTAACGAACTCTATGGCATTGCCATGATAGGCCACCCCTATGCACGGGTAGATCTGAACTGGGAGAACTTCGATCTAATCAAAGTCGTCGCCCGCCAAACCTGCAACCTACTGGCTCAGGCGGATGCACAAAACCGGCTTTCGCGGGCCATGCAATTCGAAGCGGTAAGTAAAGCCTCTGCTTTCATGGTGCATGATTTGAAAACCGTCATTGCACAATTGTCTCTGTTGGTGAACAACGCTCAAAAACACAGAAATAACCCAGCGTTTATAGACGACATGATCAATACTACAGACCACGCCGTTCGCAAAATGTCCAACTTGGTGGATCACATTCGCAAGCCATCAGCAGGTGCTGAAGATGGGATCAAAGCTCTGGATTTGACCAACCTGGTAGCCAGCCTATTGGAACATTACAACCGACAGCACCCGATACCCACGCTGGAGAAGCAAGCACCAAAGATCATGATCAGCGCAGACCCTGAACAATTGCGAAGCGTGCTGGGCCACCTCATCCAGAACGCGCAAGATGCCACGCCACCAGACGGAGAGGTCACCCTGTCCCTTAAAATTGCCAGGGGCAACGTAATGCTGTTTATTCAGGACACTGGCTGCGGCATGACAGAAGATTTCATCAATGACCGGCTGTTCAAGCCTTTTGAAAGCACAAAAGGCCTCACCGGTATGGGGATTGGCGCCTACCAAGCTCGAGAGTACATCCAAAAATTGGGAGGCACCCTAGATGCAACCAGTGAACCCGGCGTAGGCTCCTGCTTCTCCATTCGCATTCCATTATTGGATAACCGAGCGTATAGCCATACACAAGCGACCGAACGTTCGATTCTCGCCGCCTCAGGCCCGGAACAAATCGTCAATTAACTGGCGCTCATGCAGATCAATCAAATCGATCATTGCAAAGTGTCAATGTTCAGTTAAGAATCAGATATATTGGAACATCTAAAACAAAGGAATTGTTGCCGCTGTGACTAGACGACTACTGATCGTAGAGGATGATCCCGGCCTGCAAAGCCAAATGCGCTGGTGTTTCAGCGAGGATCTCGAAGTAACTGTCGCCTCAGACAGAGACGCCGCCCTTGCTGCGCTTAGGCGCGAAGAGCCTGATGTTGTCACACTGGATCTCGGCTTGCCGCCAGACCCCGGGGGAGCAACAGAAGGGTTCGCACTGCTGGAAGAAATTCTTCGGCTTGCACCTATGACCAAGGTGATTGTAGTAACCGGCCGTGAAGACAAAGAAAACGCCGTGAAGGCCATTGGCATGGGCGCGTCCGATTTTTACCAAAAGCCTTTGGACGCCGACATCCTTACATTCGTGGTGAACAGAGCGTTTCGGCTTGCTGAACTTGAGCGAGATAACCAGGCCCTGTCACAGCAAGGCAACGGCACAAACATCAAGGGCATTATCGCTGCCAGCCCGCAAATGATGACTCTCTGCCGCACGCTGGAGAAAGTCGCCCCAACAGATATAACAACCCTCATCACGGGTGAAACCGGAACAGGCAAAGAGGTTCTTGCACGGGCCCTACACCAATTGAGCCCGAGAGCCGGCAATGCATTTGCGGCCATCAACTGCGCCGCCATTCCTGAAAACCTTCTGGAAAGCGAATTGTTTGGCTTCGAAAAAGGCTCCTTTACCGGGGCTACGCAAGCCAAGAAAGGCAAGATTGAAAGCGCAAACGGTGGCACCCTGTTTCTTGATGAAATTGGCGATATGCCCATGTCGCTCCAAGCCAAGCTTTTACGCTTCCTACAAGAGCGAGTGGTAGACAGAGTAGGCTCAGTAAAGCCTATACCTGTGGATGTTCGCGTGGTGTGCGCCACTCACCGGAACGTAGCCCAGCTGATTGCAAACGGTGATTTCCGTGAAGATTTATACTACAGGATCAGCGAAATAACCCTCGACGTACCCGCGGTTAGAGAGCGCGACGGAGACGCTTTGGTGATTGCCCAGTCATTGCTAAAGTCCCTCGGTAAGCAAATGGACAGGCAAAACCTCACCTTCTCCGACGACGCCGTAAAATCCATCAACAGTTACTCATGGCCAGGCAACGTGCGCGAGATGATCAACAAAGTGAAGCGAGCCACCATCATGGCGGATGGCAAGCGGATAACCAGTGAAGATCTGGAACTACCCGCGTGCGAACAGCCTGGAGTGAGCCACCTGAACCTTCGCCAAGTGCGCGAACAGGCTGAAAGCAAGGCTATCCTTCAGGCGCTTCAGACCAGCGGCTTCAATATGACCCAGGCCTCTCGGCTTTTGGGCGTTACCCGCCCCACGCTCTATAACCTTACCGACAAATATAAAATCGACACATCGGCATCGGCAGCGGCCTCGGAAGTCTGAGCAGCTTCCCAGTACGCGATGGCAGCGAACGCCTCAAGGAGCACGGTTTACATGATAACAAGACAAAAAACACTCAAGTCACTTCCCGGGCTGGTGCTTGCAGGCAGCCTACTGCTCACACTCCCAATGCTTTCCGGGTGCAACGGCGGCCCAGATTCATCAGAAGCTCTGTCGCACATTAACCGGGCCGAGACCTACTCCGAACAAGGCCAATTCCGATCCGCTCTGCTCGAAGTTAAAAGTGCCATACAGAAAGACCCCAACAACGTAGCGCACATCGTGCGCCTGGCAGATCTGTACCTACAGGTAGGCGCCCCGAGAGAGGCTGCAGAACTGCTTGAACCCTGGATACAAGAGCAGCCAGAAGCCGTAGCCCTCACCCTCGCCCGAGCCTACGTGGAACAGGGCAAACACCTCTCAGCTACAGAGACCCTGGCGCTACAAACACCAAGCTCCCCAGAAAGCCAGCTTGAAACCGCTCTAATTCGTGCGGAAGCGTTGCGCAGGTCCGGAGAAATACCTGAAGCGCTGGCCTTATACACAAACCTCAGCTCCAGCAACCCAACCAATCCAGATGTGGTCAGCGGGCTGCTTCAAGCCCAACTCAACCTCGGCCAAAACACCCAAGCGGTAAATACCGCCAGCGAATGGCTTGAGAAAAACGAGAAAACACCAGAAGCTCTATACTGGAAAGGGCTGGCTCAATACCGCCAGAATCAGCTGGAACAATCATCCGAAACTCTCACGGATGCCGTTGGCATACTCCCAACATCGGACATGTTCCTGCCCATACGCCGCAATATACTCACTACGCTCTCCAGAGTACTGACGGAACAAGGCAAGATTACCGAAGCCCAGCTTTATAATCGGGTATTGGCAGAAAACCTGGACACCGGCGCACGCGATCAAGCTGCGGCCGCCATCGCCGCTTTGAAGGAGAAAAATTTCGTCGAGGCAAAAGCCATTTTGCGCGACATCCTTAAGCTTGATCCAGAAAACGAAAGAGTTGCTCTGATGCTGGGTGCGATTTCCGCAGGCACGGGTGAGCTGGAGGAAGGCGCCCAGATGCTCGCAGAAAACCTGGACCCCGAAACAACGCCCACCCAGTTCATCAGGGCAGCCACGATGGCCCAGATTGATACCGGAGACGGGGAAGCTGCGCTTAAAACACTGGAGCGGGCCATAGAAGCTCGGCCCAACGACAACGAACTCCTGGCCATGCACGGCGTTCTGGCGCTCGGCCTTCCAGGCCATGAGGACAGCGGCGTTGCCAGCCTCAGCAAAGCCATCAGCAATGAGCCAGATCGCGTACGGTTCAGGCTTGCATTGGCAAGGCACTACTTGAAGGACGGCAAGCCCGAGCAAGCACTTGGACAACTTCGGATGGCCTTCACCTCCAACCCAGCAGATTGGGCCACTACCAGCACTTACCTGAACTTACTGATCCAGCGAGGGGAGAAGCAAGAAGCTGCAGAAATCCGCGACTCGCTGCTCAACGGGTACAGTGATCACCCACGGGCCGTTTTACTGGCAAGCCTTGCAGATACCCAGCTCGGGAACCCGGACAAAGCCCGGGCACGACTTGAAAAGCTCGTTAAGGAAGGCCCAAAACTTCAAGCCCCAAAAGTTGCACTAGCCAGCCTCTATGCCCAAGCCGGTCAACGCGAAAAAGCCGTGAACTTGCTGATAGACGCCGCCACCCTCACACCGGATGCAATACGCCCGTTGCAACAGGCCGGCCAAATCTATACGCAAGATCATACAGCCGCAGAAACCAGAGCCTGGCTGGCCGGTATCGCCAAAGCCCACCCTGAGCTAGAACAGAACACCGACACGCTCACTGCGTTAATAGATTTATCCCAAGGCAAACTAACGCAGGCGCGGTCTACCCTTTCTCAATGGCAGGACTCAGAATCTGCAACCGTAAAGCGCGCCTATGGCAGGCTGCTATTGGCCGAAGCTCAAGTGGCGGTAAACGACAAGGAATGGAGCCAGGCCCGCGCCAAAGCAGGCGAAGCCATCGCGCTTGAACCCGAAAACCTCGCTCTCGCCTTGTTACCCGTAAAAATCGCCCAGATGGAAGGCAAGTTGGACGACGCCTACACGGCGCTCGACGCAGTAGAGAAAACCTATGGCGAACGGGCAGCAACCATGCTTGCCCGAGCAAACCTGATCAAACAACAAAATGGTTCAGAAGCCGTTTACGAATACCTTTCAGAAAAATGGCAAGACACTCGCGATATACAACTGATGCCTCCCCTAATCGGGCTGGCGAAAGAACAAGACCCAAAATCAATCGAAGGCCTCACTGAAAGCTGGCTTAACGAAGCCCCTCAGAACCTTGCAGCGCACCTTGCGAGGGCCGATTGGTTGATGGCCAACAACCAGGAAACGGTTGCCGAAAATCACTATGAACAAGTCCTCGCACAGCAACCGAATAACGTTGCGGCGCTGAACAACCTGGCCTGGATACTTCGAGAAGAAAACCGCGACCGCGCGCTAAAGCTCGCCCAAAAGGCAAGCGAAATTGCCCCCAACAGCCCAGCGGTTCTGGACACCTATGGCTGGATTCTTCACTTGAGCGGTAAGCACAAAGAAGCCAGAACGACCATAGAAAAAGCCCTTGCACTTGCACCGGATAATGAAGAAATCGGAGCGCACCTAAAGACTGTAAAGAAGGCGATGTAAAGAAAACCGACGTTATTCGTAAGCTCGAAAGAAGTAAAAGCCTGAGGTGTAAACTTTTCAGGCTTTTTTTTGTTTTAGTGTCGAAATCTTTTACGTTATCGCCAAAACAGATCGTGAATTATGTTTATAAACAGCTGCTTAAAATGTTGGCACACTAATCGCTTATTTGGTTATCGTAAGATCGGCAGTCCCGGTCGTATGCCAAACCATTCGAGAGGGTGGGACGGAAAGCCAAGGATCTCTGGTACCAAAAATGAGACAGCCTGGTTGCAAGCAAAATGGAACTTGAACTAGACAACCGGAGTAGAACCATGAATATGAAAACCACGCTATGTGCAGCAGCGTTGTGCTTAAGCTCTGCAAGTGCTTTCGCGGTACCTAACTTGGGCGACATCCTAGGAGATGGGAGCTATAGTGGATATACAGATACAGGGTATGAATCCGTTGCTCTGACTGATGACAGCAACACCAACGATGATATTACCGCGTTCCTGTTTCTTGAATTCGCGGGATTCAAGGACAACAACAACTTTGGCATCTATGACTTTTCGTACGATGGCTCAGGTAACCTTGTTGTAGGCGACACGCTTGAACTGTTCTCTGGCTCACAAAGTCCTTCCACTGGTTTTGGCACAACAGACGCTTCTGTGCACTTTGACCTTCTGGCAGGCACGGCTACGAATGCCAGCACCGGTGATACCAGCAATATCGGGCGGAATTTCGGATTTTACCTTGAAAACACCGTTGATAACGGTGGTTTCACTTGGTACAGCCACACCGCAAACAACTCAGATGGCTTTGACCACATGCTCATGTTCGACACGTCTGACAATGCGGTATCAGGCTTGGGCGGTAGTGACGTAATTCTCGCCTTCGAAGACCTTTGCAATACTGATTGCAGAAACGATAGTGATTTCAACGACATGGTCGTTGGCATCTCGGACGTTGTTCCTGTACCAGAGCCCGGCACCCTTGCCTCCTAGGCCTTGGCCTCGTAGGACTTGGTGCAGCTCGCCGTCGTCAGAAAGCCTGATTACGGTAGAGTAGAAAAGGCCAGCTTCGGCTGGCTTTTTTTGCATTGAATTTGAGTTTTATGTAAACGCCATACACAGTATCCTGTCGATTGGTTAGTCGTCCGGCGGACACGCAATGTTAAGGAAAACGTTAGACAACCTGCCTCTCTCGAGGCCATATCTAATTACCACAGCCATCGCTGTGCTGATTTTTTATCCTACCTGGATAAGGCTGGCAGAAGCCTGGCTTGAATTTGAGCAGGTTCTGGCACACGGCCTTGCAACCGCCGTTATCTTTTTTGGCCTCTTGGTGATCCACCCACCCTTTCATGCCGAGCGCCCAACACAGTCAAAACCCTACCACCTCGCCGGCGCAGTTCTATTAATTGCCACAACGCTAATTTGGGGCCTTCTTGAACTGGTTCGTATCGATACCCTGGCCTACCTGCTGCTGCCCGCCGGGCTAATCACGACAGCCTGGGCGCTGCTGGGGCTGCCAAGAGCAATCGCGTTTATCCCCTATGTTCTGCTCTTATCGCTTTCACTACCCATCTGGGCAGACCTGGTTCCGGCACTTGTGGAAGTTGCCAGTGTGGTAGTCGGCAACTGGGTAGGCTGGTTTGGTATGACAGCCCTCATTGAAGGCAACAGCATCACCCTGCCCTACGGTCGCCTTCTCATCGCCGACGGCTGTTCGGGGATTCGCTATTTCGCGATTTCCATTTTACTAGCAATGATGTCTTCCATCCTCAATGACTACCGCTGGCGCGGCTGGCTGATCACCCTGCTGGTCGCCGGTATACTTGGCCTTATCGCGAACTGGGTACGCATTACCATCCTGGTTGTGGTTGCCTACGAAACCAATATGCAAAGCGAATTGCTGGCGGATCACGAGACCATGGGTTGGGTTGTATTTGCCGCCTTCATCCTTCCAGCACTGTACTTTTCACCTGTTCGTAAACGCGCCACACAACCAAACATGGCGTCTGGTGACAGCATTAACAAAAAAGGCATCGTTGCGGTTGTCACAGCAATGGCACTTGGCCCAATTGCACTCGTGCTGGCCCACAATACTGCTGACCAAAAACCTGCATGGCGCATTAATCTTCCCGAATTCCGGCAAGCCCAAACCGCTACATTGCCAATACCCATCTCACTTCCCAACGAGCTAAATGAGCAGATATGGAGCTCCGGCAATACCTGGGTATCGTTCGCACAGAGCCAAAAGAAAAGCCCGGATGAAAAGCTAGTACCTTATCTGCACCAGGTATTCGATAAGTCGATGTGGCAGGTGGTAACGCAATTAGAGCCAGGCCTCAACATTTATCGCAACATCCTAACCAGAGACAAGGTTTTGATGGCCCAATGGTACAAGGTAGGTTCGCGAAAAAGCTGGAGCTACCGCAACGCCAAACTTCTCCAGATTCCCGCTGCACTTAGAGGCGAAACTCGCTTCGCATTGATTACTATACAAACATTCTGCGGCCCTCGGGACTGCACAAATGTGCTTGCCCAAATGCATACCACATTGGCCTCATTTGATGGGCTAGAAGATTAAAACCCAGCCCAGTTAACATTATTTAACAAAATAACCCTTCAAAACATTTCCTTAATATCTCTCCAACCCCCTGTTTTTAAGTATTTTATTTTCCGAAATCCATTTTCAAAGCTGTAATCATACGACATATTTTGTCAACCCCTTCTCTACTATACTTTTGCGCAATTAATGAACAGTTTGACAGCAAACTTTAAGTAACCTCCAGCTACAGTCCCGAGCTAATCATGGAAGCGCCAGTGAACAGAACCGCTACAGAGTCTGCCATTGCCGAGTGGACCACTATTCTTGGCGAGTCAGGTGTGCTCGCCGCCAGCGAAGTCGATTTTGGCGCCTCCACAATAGGTGCGAAGCGCTATATCCCAGCTGTGCTCCGCCCAGAAACCCAAGAACAGATATCAGAAGTCCTTCAGGTAGCGCAACGGTGGCGCGTCGCCGTTTATCCCGTAAGCACGGGCAATAACTGGGGCTACGGCAGTGCCAACCCGGTTGAAGACGGCAGCGTTATCCTTGATCTTGGCCAGCTTGACCGTATTTCCGAATTTGATCCTGAAATGGGCGTTGTCACCGTTCAACCTGGGGTAACCCAAGGCGCTCTCAGGGACTTTCTCGATCGCCACGAAGGCAATTACCTGGTTCCGGTGACTGGTGCGGGGCCCACCTGCAGCATTCTTGGTAATGCACTTGAACGGGGTTACGGCATAACTCCAATTACTGACCATTTTGCAGCGGTAACAAAGATCGAGGCGATCTTGCCCGACGGCACGCTTTACCGAACGCCGCTCAGCGAACTTGGCGGAGCGGAAGTGGATGGGCTTTTCAAGTGGGGCCTTGGCCCTTATCTCGACGGGCTTTTTAGCCAAGGGAATTTTGGCGTAGTTGTGAGTATAACCATCGTACTTGCGCCAGCGCCCGACACCGTAACTGCCTTTTTCTTTTCCACAAAAGACGATGCCAAGCTGGAAGCGTTAGTACCTACTGTACAAGCTGTACTGCGAGCCCTTGGCGGTTCGGTTGTCGCCATTAACCTGCTCAACAGCCAGCGCATGCTATCAATGATGGCGCCCTTCCCTGAAGACAGAGCCATTGACGGCGTTTTGCCTGCTCACGTAGTAGAAAACCTTGCCAACAGCCATGGTGTTCCCGCGTGGAGTGGGGTTGGGGCAATTTATGCCTCAAAGGAAGTAGCCCGCGCCGCCCGGCGCACGCTAAAGCGCCTTCTGGGCCCCGTGACCGACCGCCTGATATTTATCAATCAGCGAAAAGTTAATACCGTGCAAAAGATTGCCCGGGTGCTGCCCGGCAGGCTGGCCACAAGGGTAAAAGGCATGACAGATACACTCTCCGGCGCGCTGCAAATCATGCACGGCGCACCTAACGACGTCGCACTTGCACTGGCGTATTGGCGCTCAGGCGCCCTGCCTGAACCTGGGCAAGCCAAAAATCCTGCACGCGATGGTTGTGGGCTAATCTGGTTCGCGCCGCTGGTTCCCATACGGGCAAAAGACGTTCGCCGTTATACCGATATGATTGAAAAAATTTGCCCGCAATACGGTGTTAACCCACTAATCACACTAACAACAGTAAACGACCGCTGCTTCGACTCTACGGTACCCCTGCTCTTTGATCGCAGAGATCCCAGCGCGACAGCACGAGCCAATGACTGCTATCGCGCATTATATAAAGCAGGGCAAAAGGAAGGATTCCTGCCCTATCGTCTTAATATCCACGCAATGGACATCCTTAACACCGGCAACTCTGGGTTCTCTAAACTTGCCAACCAACTCAAAGCTGCCATAGACCCCAACTTCATTTTGGCTCCCGGACGTTACGTTCCCAGCGCCAAACGTACTGAGATTTAGTGAGAACCTAACCATGCAAACAGCCCAACAAACTCACGAAGACGTTAGCACCATTTTCAACTCGGTTTTCAATGTCCAGCTCGCGACGTCTCCAGAAGCGATTAACGAGGTCTTCGAAGTTCGGTATCAGGTCTACTGCATCGACCGCCCTTTCGAGGATCCCAACTGCTTCCTGGATAAGCGCGAACACGATACATACGATGCGCGATCAGCCCACTCGCTGATCCGACACCGAATAACGGGAGACAACGTAGCCACCGTTCGTCTCGTTATGGCGGGTGATGTCCCCGAAGGTGCCAGCTTTCCCATGGAGGGCCCCTGTGTACAGCATATGAACCAGCCTGCGCGGAACGCGATTGCAAACGCCCACCGCAGCCAGATTGCAGAAATATCCCGGATGGCTGTCAGTAGAGAGTTTCGGCGGCGCCTCAACGAGGAGAAAGAAGTATCTGGTATCAGCAAGCCCGCCTACTACACCGATTCCGAAAATGGCAAACGCGCCATGCCCTATATCAGCCTGGGGCTTTTCGCCGCTATTCTCCAGATGTCCGTTAAACACGGAATAACGCACTGGATGGCAGTGATGGAGCCCTCCCAACTGCGGCTGTTAAAGCGATTTGGTGTGGAGTTTGATCATGTAGGGCCAGTGATCGAGTATCACGGCCGCCGCCGCCCTGCTTTCACAGAAGCTGCATCTTTGATTGAAGGCATAAGGACACGTCGTCCGGATGTCTGGTCGCTGATTACGGAGGCTGGGCGATACTTGCCAGCGAAACCTGATACAAGTTACAGGGTCAACAACAGACAAGTTGCCTGACTCGATGCTCCATACAAGAAGCCCCCCGCTTCTCAGCGGGGGGCTTCTTATTTCAGCACTGTCATCCAAGCGCTATAGCTGCTCAAACGTTAGGACTTAGCTGCTTTTCTCCGGCGAGACAGACCAAGCCCAGCGAGGCCCATGCCCAGAAGTGCCAAGGTACCTGGCTCAGGTACCATTTCCACAGCAGTGATACGGAACCGAGTTTGGAAGTTGTTAACAGCATTTTCTTCAGTCACAAGACCCACACATCCGCTAGGGGCACCTGCTGCTGAACAACTAGGGTCACCCAAAGTAGTCAGGTCAGCCAGCTCCAGAAACAAGGTGTAAGTGTAGCCGTCCAAGTCAAACGACGAATTGAACTCGAAGTTACCAAATTCATTCAACTCGGAGCCGGTAACGTCGCCAATGGTAAATATGTCCGCACAGTCGGGGCCTGCTGCTTCGACACAAGTACCGCCGTTACCGGTTTCTATAAAGAAACTCTGAAAGGTGGTCGCAGAGGCAGGCAGAGAATCTCCAGGAGTCGGAGCAAATGGTGTCAGCGTAAGCGTCGATACCAAATCAAAGGTATCTAACGCAAGGCCTTGAGCCGGGAGAACGTTGTTAGTGTGGGTAAATACACCCCCGTTAACATAGCCTCCACCGGTCATTAGGCCACTCCCCGCACTGGCATCCGTGATTGAGACAGATGACTGAGGGCCAGAACCAACGCCCCATGAAAGGGTGTTAGAGTTATTTCCGTCAAGAGTGCCGGTTCCACTAGTGGCTGTCGCATTGGTGAAAATGCTGCTGACACTGTAGCCCCAGTCTGTAATCAAATCCGCGCTGGCAGTTTGCGCGCCCATTGCAAAGGGCACGATAAGAGATGCTAAAAGGGTCTTTTTAAAGGTGCTTTTCATTGTTGTTTCTCCTTGAATGTGGACGCCAGAAGCTGGAATTCAAGTCAGCCCGTTAGCGCTATGGGATAGTTAGCACCTTCCATGCCACGAACTTAAATCGGTTATCTTTCAATCACGTAAAACAATGTAAAATTGTGTATAAATTGATCTGACGGCACCAATGTAAATATCTTCGACATTGTAGGGAGATAAACCCATCGCTTGGAGCGGCATGTGTTTTTTTGAGAAGGGTTTGATACAGCCAATCCGAACCAAAACATATAACAAGAAGGCTTTATAGTTACTTCCGGATTAAAAACGCACTTAAACGACAGATTAATTTCAACATGCGTAAATTATGTTGACACCTGGAGAGCAATGCTAAATTTTCAGTCGCATCTGAGTTTTATGTAAACGGGATACACAGTATCCTATCGTTTTGGTACCCACTCCGGCGGATAACCAATGTTAAGAAAAACATTAGATAATCTACTTCCATTGCATAACGGATGATTAGCACACTGGGGTACCTGCTAAAGTTCTCGAAGTAGAAACTTTGGCTTTTCAAGATGCCCCTGCCCATCAATGCTACCTACTGAATTGTGAATTGATATGAATGTTTACGATGTGTTTAACGGCGATGCCGATGGAATTTGCGCACTGATACAGCTGCGACTGGCGGAGCCTGCGAAGGCCACCCTGCTCACTGGCGTTAAACGTGACATCGCTCTTGTTCAACAGGTACCAACTACAAAGCCTGTGAAGGCGACAATTCTGGATATCAGCCTTGATAAGAACCGGGAAGCTGTAGATACGCTTTTGGCACTGGGGAGTGAGGTATTTTATGTGGATCACCATTTCCCGGGTGAATCGTTGCCGGATGCCCCCGGCTTCACAGCATTGATTGATACCCAACCCACCACCTGCACCAGTTTGCTAATAGACCAGCATTTGGGTGGTCGTTTTCACAACTGGGCGATTGCTGCAGCCTTTGGTGACAATCTCAATGCTGTCGCTGAAGATCTCGCGAAAGCAGCTGGGCTGTCTGTGGAGCAAGCTGAATCCCTTAAGGCCCTTGGTGTATGCATTAACTACAACGGCTATGGCGCCACGGTGGACGACCTGCATTTTCATCCGGCAGATCTATACAGCGAGTTTGTAAAGTTTGCGGATCCACTTGAATTGATCGCCTCCGAACCACTGGCCTGGGAGAAACTGCGAAAAGGCTATGAGGCCGATATGGCCAGTGGATTAGCAGCCCCTATAATGAATGAAAATGCTTCATCTATTGTTGTTAAACTGCCAGATGAACCCTGGGCTCGTCGAGTGAGTGGTGTGCTAGGTAACGAGCTTGCCAACCGAAACCCGGATAAAGCTTGTGGTATTGTTACTGAAAAAGCTGACGGCAACTATCTCGTGAGCATTCGTGCGCCCCTGAATAACCGCGCCGGCGCAGACGAACTGGCTCGCCGATTTCCATCAGGGGGCGGCCGAAAAGCTGCAGCTGGCATCAATGTACTGCCAGGAAACCAGCTGGACGAATTTCTGAATGCAATTGCCGAATTCTGGAGCTAACGGATCACCATGACACTAACCCCGCCTAAAAAAACCCACCTCAAACAACTTGAGGCAGAATCCATCCACATCATCCGTGAAGTAGCCGCCGAGTTTGATAACCCGGTGATGCTGTATTCGGTAGGTAAGGATTCGGCCGTCATGTTGCATCTGGCAATGAAAGCCTTCGCGCCGGGCAAACCACCATTCCCACTGATGCATGTGGATACCACATGGAAGTTCCGGGAGATGATCACCTTCAGGGACAAAATGGCCAAAAAGGTGGGTATGAAGCTGATTGTGCACACCAATCAGGAAGGCGTAGCGCAAGGTATCGGGCCATTTACCCATGGCAGTGCCAAACACACGGATGTAATGAAAACCCAAGCTCTAAAGCAGGCATTGGAGAAATACGGCTTTGATGCCGCGTTTGGTGGTGCTCGCCGGGATGAAGAAAAATCCCGTGCCAAAGAGCGCGTCTATTCGTTCCGGGACAAGTTCCATCGCTGGGATCCGAAAAACCAGCGCCCTGAGCTCTGGAGTCTGTATAACGGCAAGGTAAACAAAGGTGAGAGCATACGGGTCTTTCCCTTGTCCAACTGGACAGAGCTGGATATCTGGCAATACATTTACCTGGAAAACATCGATATTGTGCCGTTATATCTGGCTGCTGAACGCCCGGTGGTGGAGAGGGATGGCACGCTGATTATGGTGGATGATGACCGCATGCCCATGGAGCCCGGCGAGAAACCGGAGATGAAGATGGTGCGGTTCCGTACGCTGGGCTGCTACCCGCTGACAGGCGCGGTCGAGTCCGAGGCAGCGAGTTTGCCGGAGATTATTCAGGAAATGCTGCTCACCAAAACATCTGAGCGCCAAGGTCGGGTAATCGACCACGATGGCGCGGCGTCTATGGAACAAAAAAAGCGCGAAGGGTACTTCTAAGGAATTGTTATGTCACACGCATCCGAATTGATTGAATCCGATATCCTCGCGTACCTGGATCAGCACGAGAACAAAGACCTGCTGCGCTTTTTAACCTGCGGCAGTGTGGATGATGGCAAGTCGACGCTTATTGGCCGTCTGTTGTTCGATTCCAAGCTGATTTTTGAAGATCACCTTGCGTCCCTTCACAAAGACAATGAGCGCCAAGGCAATGCCGGTGAGTCGCTGGATTTGGCGTTGCTGGTCGATGGCCTTGCGTCAGAGCGCGAGCAAGGTATTACCATCGATGTGGCTTATCGGTATTTTTCAACCGACAAACGCAAGTTCATTATTGCCGACTGCCCGGGCCACGAACAGTACACCCGTAACATGGCGACCGGCGCCTCCACATGTGATCTCGCCGTGGTGATGATTGATGCCCGTAAAGGGGTGCTGACCCAATCCCGCAGGCACAGTTTTATTGTCAGCCTGCTGGGCCTGAAACACATCGTGGTCGCCATCAACAAGATGGACCTTGTGGATTACTCCGAAGAAGTGTTCAACAAAATCCGCGCCGAGTACGAAACGCTCGCGGCACAGCTGGGCCTGAAGGATGTGTACTACGTGCCCATCTCTGCCTGAACGGGGATAACGTGGTTAACCGGAGCGAAAGTATGCCCTGGTACAACGGCGAGACTCTGATGAACATTCTGGAGCAGGTGGAGCTGCGGGAAGACCAGAACGTAACGGACTTCCGGTTCCCCGTACAGTATGTGAATCGCCCTAACCTCGATTTCCGTGGCTACTGCGGCACCGTGGCCAGTGGTGTGGTCCACAAGGGTGACACCTTAGCCGTATTACCCTCGGGCAGGAGCTCCCGGGTAAAGGGCATTCATACCTATGAAGGCGAGATTGAACTTGCATGGCCGGGCGATGCCGTAACCATCACCCTGGAAGACGAAATCGATATCTCCCGGGGGGATCTGCTGGTCCATGCCGGTCAGGAACCTGCCATGGGCGAGCGCTTCGCCGCCCACCTGGTGTGGATGAATGAGAAAGCGCTGGTGCCCGGTCGTGAATACGGTATTAAAATCGGCACAAAGGTGACCAGTTGCTTTGTGAATGAGGTGTTGGAAGAGGTCGACATCAACACGCTAGAGCGCCATAAGCACATTGCCGGCGGGCTGGAGCTGAACGCAATCGGCTTGTGTGACCTGCAGTTGACTGAGCCAGTGGTGATGGAGAACTACCAGAGCCACCCTGGCACCGGCGCTTTTATTCTGATTGACCGGCTCACCAATGTGACCGTGGCAGCCGGTATGGTGGACCGTGCGCTGGATGGCTCGGGTGACGTGTCAACGCGGGAATACACCGAAGCAGAGCGTAACCTCAACCGGTTTATCCGTGAAAACTACCCCGAGTGGGCCTGTAAATCTGTTTAATTCCAGAGGGATTCTGTTTTGGCAGACGATATTGTTTGGCACGATCACAAAGTTGTCCGTTCTCAGCGCGCTGAGAACAAGAACCAGAAGCCTTGCCTGCTGTGGTTTACGGGCCTGAGCGGCTCCGGAAAATCCACCGTCGCCAATGCCCTGGATGTGGCCTTGCATAAGCGTGGTTACCACACGTTCCTGCTGGATGGCGATAACGTGCGCCACGGCTTGTGCAAAGACCTGGGCTTCTCCGATGAGGGCCGGGTGGAAAACATTCGCCGCATTGGCGAGGTAAGTAAACTGTTTACGGATGCGGGGCTGATCGTATTAAGTGCGTTCATTTCACCCTTCAACAGTGATCGGCGTCTGGTGCGTAAGCTGTTCCCGGCAGGTGAGTTTATTGAGGTGTACATGGATACACCTCTGGCAACTTGCGAAGAGCGTGATCCCAAAGGGCTCTATCAAAAAGCGCGTGCTGGTGAGATTAGTCATTTCACCGGCATTGATTCGCCGTATGAAATACCAGCCCACCCGGAAATCAGCCTGGATACATCCAGCTCTTCAGTGGACGATTGCGTGGAATCGCTGATCAATTATCTTCTCGAGCGGAAGTTGATCATAGGTTAATCACCACTCCACGCTCCGACACAAGAGACTCCGAACTATATGGAATGGCAAGGCATTCTCACTCTGGCAACGCTGTTCAGCGTGTTGTCCACCCTGATGCTGACTCGTTTTTCGGCAGACCTGGTTCTGATGGCAGCGCTGGCTCTATTGTTGATTTTGGGAGTTCTTAGTCCGGCAGAAGCCTGGTTGGTTTTGGCAACCCAGGGGTTATAACGATCGCCACTTTGTATGTGGTTGCAGCTGGCTTGAAGGAAACCGGAGCGGTGCAATGGATTGCACGGCGTTTGCTGGGACACCCGCAAACAGCGAAAGGCGCGCAGTTACGGATGATTGCACCAACGGGTATTCTTAGTGCTTTTATGAACAATACTGCCGTTGTCGCCATGTTCATCCCCGCTATTCAGGACTGGGCCCTGAGGCTTGGAATTCCTGCATCGAAACTGCTTTTACCTCTCAGTTACGCGGCCATTCTAGGCGGGACTTGTACATTGATTGGTACCAGTACCAATCTGGTTGTCGATGGCATGTTGCAAACGGAGCTCGGTATCCACCTGGGGCTGTTTGATTTGGCCTGGGTCGGCGTGCCTCTGTTACTGATCGGTGGGGCTTTTCTTGTCATGTTTGGCTCAAAGCTGCTGCCAGACCGCGGTGGTGTAAGGGAGGAGTTGGATCAGGTTCGGAAATACGGTGTTGAGGTTGAGGTTGTAAGCCCTGGGCCGTTGGTCGGTAAATCGATCGCGGAAGCCGGGTTGCGCGCCTTGAACTATGGTTATCTGGCCGAAATCAATCGTGATGGCCGGCTGATCACCGCAGTTGAGCCCGACCGGGTGCTGCAGGCTGGTGACAGGCTGTATTTTATTGGTGCACCAGAATGCGCCAGCGAGTTGCGGCGTATTCAGGGGCTGAGGCCTGCCAATGGCAATGTTCATAAGCTGGATGTTGCGAATCACCAGCGCTGTCTCGTGGAGGTTGTTCTGGGGCCGGAGTTCCCCGCTCTTGGAAAAACCATTCGCGACAGTCAGTTTCGTACACGCTTTAATGCCGTGATTTTCTCTCTTGCTCGCGAGGGGCAGCGGGTTCCCGGCAAGTTGGGTGATATTACCTTTCGCATGGGCGATACCTTACTGCTTGAAACCAGCCAGCAGTTTGTAGAGCAGTATCGCTTTCGGCGCGACTTCTTGTTAGTTAGCGCGCTGAATGATTCAACGCCGCCGGACTTTCGCAAAGCTCCGACTGCTTTGGGTATTCTGGCCTTGATGGTATTGGCCAGCGCCAGTGGCTTGTTGCCCATTATGGAGGCTGCTTTTCTCGCAGCGGGCGGCATGATTGTTTCCGGTTGCCTGACGGCGAGTCGTGCCCGGCGAAGTGTGGACTTACCTGTATTGGTCGTTATTGCAGCATCCTTTGCATTAGGCAATGCCATGACGGTTACCGGGGCAGCGGATTGGATTGTTGGTGGATTATTAGGAATCGGGGATTTATCACCGTGGCAGGTGCTGGTTCTGGTGTATTTATTGACAGTGATGTTTACCGAGTTGATCACCAATAATGCGGCCGCTGTGCTGATGTTCCCCATCGCGCTGGCTCTGGCACAGAAGCTTGACGTAAGTGTGTTGCCTTTTGCGGTTACGGTCATGTTCGCTGCATCCGCATCTTTTATAACGCCGCTTGGTTACCAGACCAATCTCATGGTGTTTGGGCCGGGGCGGTATAAGTTCTCAGATTATGTGAAAATTGGTTTGCCGTTGAGCTTGATTGCCGGTGCTGTGAGCGTGACGCTTATTCCTATGGTTTGGAGTTTTTAGTGGCGTGCGTTACTACGTTGGTATCCGGCTTGCCGCCGTATATTTTCAGATCCGTTATTGCGAACCATTGTTCATAGTGATCCTCTTCAGGGTAGGGAATATTATGCGAGTTTCCACCGATGCTGAACCAGTTAAAACCAACGCCCTCGCCCTCTCCAGCTCTACGAAACGGAATGTCATAACGGGCCTTTTCGAGAATGTCATTGATCCAAACTTCTTCAACACCATCTCCTGCCCCCGGTGCAGAGTCCATTTTAATTAAGATGTTAATTTTTACCCATTCACCGGTTTGGAAGACCTCTGCAAAGGAGAGGCTGTCACTCCCACCCTGCTTAATTGAAGTTTCTTTTTCATAATTTTTTAAAAAATAATTTTCATCACTGCCAATTAATTCTTGCGGAGTGTATCCGCGGATAAAGGGCGTTAGGCGAGCTACCGAAAAATTGTTACTTCGAACTGTCCACGACTTGAAATCTAACATGTATACTGGTGACTTAGCTCTACCGCCGGTACCGAAAAAATCGTATCGGTTTTTGCCTTTATAAGTCTCTGGAACATGACGGGCCCTAAACACTTTCATAATGCTCTGGCTGGATCCTTTTCGAAGTTGGTCATGTAAGACATAATCACGTTGAAATTTTATGTAAAACTCCACCCAAAGCACTTGGTAGTTTTCTTGAAAATCCTTACCTAACTGGACTTCTGACCCCCATCGACTGTTGCCACCGTAGGACTCGTCGTACACTAAAAGAGATTTCCCCCCCGGCCTGCGGGACTGAACCCCCGAAATTTGACCAACTGGATGCGGACCGGTAATTGACCCAACCGTATACGATCCATTTGGGTACCACTTTTCGCTTGTGTAATAGGAATCAAAATTACCCGGTAAATTAGCTTCGGCTTTAGTTGAATAACTAGGATAAGGCAATTTTTGATGAGACTCAGTATTCCGCCAATCAGCTTGATTGTCGAAGTCTGCGTCGAAAATTAACTCATTATCGGCTAGTGTTTCAGACCCAACACCTAACATAATTATTATTACAGATCTAATAAATACCACCTGCCCTAAAGATTTTTTTGGACTACATCTTTTCATAATTCTCACCCTCGAAGATTTATAGAGTAACAACAAGCGGCGTTTCCTATGGAACCTGTGAATAAGTCCCCAGAATCAGCGGTAATACGACCATCGTCAACCGCACAGGTTTGACCTTTCAAGCAGTCATTGCCTTGTGAATTTTTTACAACTTGTCACCTTGGACGTTACAACCGCTGCACCGAGCACTGGAATTATCGTCTTGTTCCTGCCAAAGAGAACAGAAAGATGGAGGCAGCGTCGCTATCTAGCAAACGAAGCTCGTCGAAAATGAGAGGCCCCCAAGTTATCGCATCCTGAAAATGTAGCTTTATGTTACCGGACTAGCCGACTATCCTAGCCCGGATTTCTCATAGTGTCCCGACAAGCTTCGCAAACCAGCCCGGGTAACGCCAGAGCTGAATGATCACCGCCCGTTTTGGCGATTATTTAACCAGTTTCCAGCATTCAGACACACCACCCCCTTTCCCCCATTGAGTCGGGCCGGGGGAGCCCGGGCATCTAGACCGGAACCAACCGCCGAACCAGGGCAGAGAGTTCGTCTTTGTAAGGGTAGCCATCACTCATCAGCACCCGTATCCGCCGGGTATTGCGAACGATCACAGCACCGACCTTGATCAGTTTTAGCCGCAGATTACTGGCGCTCATTCTCTCGAAGCGGGTGTTTTTCAGGTGTGCTCGTAACCGCTCGAACAAGGTGTAGGCAAAGCCGGACAGAATCAGCCGCCACTGATTGGTCCACCACTGGGTGCTGGAGGTGCGATCTGCAAACAGGCATAACTGCTGATCCTTGATCCGGTTCTCCATGTCGCCCCGGGCGCAGTATTGCTCATAGTAGAGCTTGAAGCCGTCGTCGTGACGGGAACTGATGATGAACCTGGGATTGGCTCCGAGTTCGCCTTCCTCCAGACGAGCCACCACCCAGCGAGGGTATTTCCAGGAGTGGGCCTGGTATTTGAATCGGTAGGTGGCGGACACTTTTTCGCCCAGCTCCCAATGGGCCTTGCGAACCAGCATCGAGGGCACGTCCACGTCTTTGAGCAGGCGGCTGTTCTTGCTGATGCCCACCAGGTAATCGACGTTGTTTCGATCGCACCAGCTCAACAACCGGGGACGATAGAAGCCGCTGTCACCCCGGAACACGATGCGGGTATCTGGCCAATATTGACGGATGAAGCGCACCAGCAGGGCCAGGATGGCCCAGCTGTGGCGGCTGTCGCTTCGGTTGCTGGTGCGCAGGTAACTCACCAGCAGATGACGACCGCAGAACACATACAGCGGGAAGTAACAATGATGATCGTAGTAGGCATTAAAGAACTTGCCGGGCTGGTCGCCATGGACCGGAACGTCGGTGCCATCAAAATCCAGCACGATCTCCTTGGGTGGTTCGTCATGCTGTTCAATGAAATGATGCCACAGCAATTCATGAGCTTTTACCACCGACGCCCGGTTTACTCGCTGCTCCATCCGGCACAGGGTGGACTTGCCCGCCAGAGTGTCATCTTCGCCCATGGCGGTCTGAAGCGCCTGATCAAAACGCAAAGCGTCATGATCGTTCAGGTCTTCGTACCCGGCTGCCACACCGAACACCCGTTGTCGGGTCATGGTCTCCAGCTTGTGGCGAACCAACTGCGGGCTCCGGGGATCATTAAGAATTGAGGCCAGGCGCTGAGTCAGGCGGTGCTGCTTGTCGACTTCGCGCAGCAGAAGCAATCCGGCATCGGAGGTGATATGGCCACCGGAGAAATCGGCTTCAATCTGGCGGCGGGAAAGTGGCGTAAAGGTCAGTTTTTCAGGTATCATTTTGGATAGCGGCGGTTAGTGTTGGTTTTTGGTGTAAGGCCCTGAAATTTTAACACTTTCAGCCGATTTCTGTTATCCCCTCATGAGAAATCCGGGCTAGGTGTCACACAGAGAGTTAAGCAGTAGGCGGATCCATGGAAATAATAGCCATCCGAATAAAAGAAAAAAACGGCGTTGCTCGCATTAGTGAAACAGTGCGTATGCGCTTTTCTCTGCCCAAAAGTGACGTACAGGCCACCATTCAGCTTGCACCTAAGGATGGACAGAAACTTGTCATCGTGCAACTTGAGCCTCTCGCATACTGGACAGGCGGCCTCGTGATAGACGCCTTAATGGGTAGCGTTAATTTTCAGCCCGGCAACTTTACATGGCAGGTCTATAATCAGAACGATGAAGGTATTCCATCAGCGGTGAGCCTGAGCAATGAGGCTGCCGCACCCTCCACTGCTAAAGCGGAAACCAGTAGGGTGATTGCTCGTAAAGGCCCCGTTTGTGTCGCCGCGACTTTAAATAGCGAATGTCAGTAACAAATCGATAGTAGCTGCGGGATCAGCCTTGAAGCCTTGAGTCAGGCCATCGACGAAGCGGGGGCTGTTTAGGGCGGGAATCCAGCGGTCAGGATTAGCTCAAGGACCAAGGAGCAATAGCGATGTTGAAGCCGAACTCATTTCTGATAACCATTAGAACAGAAGCTAATAACCGTGCTGAAATACAGTATCCTGATCCCCAGGCTTCACTTCAGACAAAGGAGATTAATCCGTTCTATATCCGCCACCAAGACCATGAATCTGGAGACTTCGAGCTTTTCTTCGGCGAAAGAAAGGATAGTAAAACTGTAGATTTCAACACGCCAGTCAACGGCACTTCGATAACCTACTCTGTCGCGAATAAAAAGCTGACTGTAAGGTCAGATCTGGCTGGTGCGGAACTCGTTTACTACCGGGCTAATAATTCCAGAATCTTGTTATCGAATCGACTGGAAAACCTGATCGGAGGCAGTGACCGCCCCGATTGGAACGCGATTCACTGCTATCTTACATTTGGTTATACAGTAGGAGAAAGCTCCTTTTTCGAGAATATTCAACAGACCCTGCCTAATCAAAGGTTAGAAGTAAATACCGAGTCTCGGGAGATAAAAAAGCAGGTTTCTGATGTCACGCCACAGAAAAAAAATGCGAGCACACTACAAAATAATGGCAAAGCGTTTGCAAAACTATTTAGTGACATTATGCAAACCTATAGCCCAATGATTTTAATGATGTCTGCGGGTTGGGATTCCAGAACATTGCTCGCTCCCCGAAAATCCCCCATAACGGCAGCCTATACCCATGGGGACATGTCCAGCCGCGAATGCACTATTGCAAAAAAACTCTCAGGTACCCTGCGGACGGATCATTACTTTAAAGATGTGAAAGGAATGGTCATAGATACAGACTTGCTCGATGAAATGCTGCAGGTTCATGGCCACTGCCTATGGCCGATTTGGCATTTATCCAGCAAGTTCCTATCAGAAAAGTTATGCCTACCCATCACCAGTGGTGTTATAGGCGCCAGGCTAGGAGGGCACAATGGTTTTCCAAGCGTAGGAACCCGGCTCCAGAAAAGCTTTAATTCTTTACACCTGATAAGTCCAAAATTAGTTTCAAAAGAGAAGATCATAAAAGACTTTAAGAAACATGCGACGGTGCCTAAAACTTTCTGGTTTATCAGCGACAAAGGCAATCAAATATTTAGCGGTACTGCTGCCAGAACCACTAAAAATATTCATGACACGTTAGATAAATACCTAAAAGCGACCGACGACTTTTCTTTTGCCATTGAGAAATTTAACTATGACCATGTCAGTCGTCAGTACATGATGAAGCAGCCAGGCATGGCGAAACCTTTTCAAGGGTATTATTCCCCTCTTAGTCATCCAGAGCTGCTTAAACTGGTCTATAACATCTCCTTCGAACAAAGGGTTCAAAATCGATTAACCAAACGAGTAATATTCGAACTCAATTCTGATTTATTAGAATTCCCTATGGCAGCGACTTTAGCTAAAGCCAAACGACCAATTTTCATTCAAGAACTGTCAAGAATATTACGAATAGTCTTTGAAAATACCTTCTTCAAATTAAAGAAAAATCGCCCTAATTTAGGATGGTTTAACTACGAACATCTTTATTCAGGCGACTTTTTTAAAACCACTATCCACTCGCTCAGATCCGACATCTGGTCTAAGGAGCAGATGTTAAAAACTATTATTTCGAACCAAAAAATCGGCGTAGACGCCGGCTCTACTATGGATATGATTTGTAAGATAAAGACCATAGATTATTATCTATCAACTTACAATAAAGCTAAGGAAAACGGAGGCACAGTTCTCGATGAAAATCGCTGAAAAACTATACTTCCGGTCACCTCCACTGCTTCAGAATTTTCTGATATCAGCGTATGGGTACCTACTTTATCAGAAGCGATACAAAGGTCTATATTATGAGATTCGCAAAGAACTTGAAAAAACCAAGAGCTTTAGCGCAATAGAGATAAAAGCTCTCCAGGAAGAAAGTCTGCACCAGATGGTCGACTACTGCGCAAACCAAATACCCTACTATCAAAAGCTATTTTCTGAGCACGGGTTACGTCCAAACGATATCACAAAGCTTCAAGACTTAGAAAAACTGCCTATTCTGAATAAGTGGACCGTACTGCAGCAAAATCGTAACTTTCGGCCAAAAAATGCACTAAAGCCTTTTATGATTCAGCATACGAGCGGTAGCACCGGTACCCCGCTAGCGCTTCATGTCGATGAACGTACCTATAAATTGGCTATGGCGCTGCTGGTAGACCATGAAGAAAGTCATGGCGCTCCCTTTGGCTCACGACGAGCTACCTTTGCAGGGAGAATGCTCAAACCAGCTGATGACATGAAACCTCCTTTTTCGCGCTTTAACCGGTCTGAAAACCAGCGACTGTTTTCCAGCTACCACATTAATGAACAAACGTTTCCCCATTATAAGAGAGAGCTGAACAGATTTCAGCCTGAAGAACTGATTGGCTACCCATCCGCGATTTATGATCTTGCAGTTCACTACCTAAAGTCCGATTCCAGACCGGGTTTCAAACCGAAAGTGGTCATTACGAACTCCGAGACGCTCCTTCTGTGGCAAAGGGAAAAAATTGAATCTGTGTTTGGATGCCCGGTTTACGACTACTATGGAACAGCCGAATATGTAATGTTTGCCGGGCAGGACAAGACGGGGATTTATCAGCCAAATTCTATAATGGGCATTACAGAGGTTGAACTAGATTCAGGCTCAAATGATACAGGCAGATTGCTGGCCACCTCGCTGACCAACAAGCAAATGCCCTTACTTCGGTACAATCTTGGCGATACGGCAACGTTAGCTAATCCATCTGGAGCAACAATCGGCACCCCGGGGCTAAAATCTATCAATGGAAGGATCGACGACTACATCGAAACAAGCGACGGACGCCTGATCGGACGCATTGACCACATTTTTAAAGGTATCGATGGCATCCGGGAAGCGCAGGTTGTTCAATACCAGCCGGGTTGCGCTGCTATAAAATTGGTGAGAGATGGCTCTGCTAACTTTAATGAGAGCAACCTTATTTTCAATTGTAAACAAAGACTCGGTGACGACTTTCGAGTAGTTGTTGAGCACGTATCGGAAATTCCGCGTGGTCGTAATGGCAAATTTCGTTCGGTGATCAGAGAAAAATGAGCGAACAAGCTGAAACCGAGCGCGCTTCATCCTGGTTTTCGATCGTAATCCCGCCCCGCTGCCAGCTTGGTGGTCCGGAATCATTGAACCACTACAGCTTTATGTTACTGGGCTGGCAGACTATCCTACGCATCTCACAGGGAGTTAGGCAGTAAACAGATTTATGGAAAACATCGTCATTCGATTAGAAGAAAAAAGCGGCATTGCCCGAATCAATGAGCCGGTAGGCCTCGGTATTCCGCTGCCCAAAGGTTCTGTTCAGACTATTGATAGTCTCGCGCTTATGGATGGAGAGAAATCTCTCAGCATGCAACGCGAACCGCTCGCACACTGGCCAGACGGCAGCATCCGCTGGGTTCACGCAAGTTTTCTGATCAGTCTGGAAGCAAACAGCACGAAAGGCTTGGTGCTAGCCCAACAACAAGCAACCTCACCCCGCATTCCTGAGCCTGTTATTAACCAAACGACTGAAAGCCTTGTGATCCATACCTCAACGGGCAGCGTTGCTTTGAAGCCCGGCAGCCTGGCCTGGCAGGTCTATAACCATAGCGATGTGGGCATTCCCTCTGCTGTGAGCCTAAGTGATGAAGCAAGTGCGCTCTGCACAGTTAAAGCGGATGCCGACTGGGAAGTTACTCTTAAAGGCCCCGTTTTTGTCGCCGCGACTTTAAAGGGCGAATGGCTAAAGCAAAACAACGAGCCGCTGGCGCGGTTTCAATGTGAACTGCGTATTTTCCTGGAAACCGGACTAGTACAATTGGAGCTGGCAACTCACAACCCCAAACGTGCCCGTCATCTTGGCGGTTTGTGGGATTTAGGAGACCCGGGCTCAGTGTACTTTCGGGAGCTTGGAGTAGAAACAACGCTGCCAACCACGGGCAATACCCACGTCATGCCGCAGGCTATTGATGAAAACCCAAGTGTGTTCCGTCTTTCCGATTTCAACCTTTACCAGGACTCAAGCGGCGGCCAAAATTGGCAAAGCCGGAATCACATAAACTCTAGCGGCGAAATTAGCACCCGGTTCTGCGGTTACAGGCTCGCTAACCCGGATGAGATACAGCACGAAGGTAAGCGTGCGAATCCTCTGGTTGGTATTGAGCACGATGGCGGACAGCTAGATGTGGCAGTACCCGGCTTCTGGCAGAACTTTCCAACCAGCATTCGCAAAGAGGGAAACAAACTAACAATCGATCTATTCCCGAAAGATGCAAAGAATGTTTATGAGCTGCAGGGCGGTGAACGAAAAACTCTCGGCTGTTCAATGGCTTATAACTCAAATAACAGTCTCTCTGCAACAGCGTACACACCTCTGGTGCCCGTGCTTGCTCCAGAGTGCTATGAGCGAGCTGATGCCTTCCCGTGGTTCAAGGCAAATACTCAACCCGACGCTCTCGACAAACTCATAGCTGAAGGCCTGGATGGGAAATCTAACTTCTTTGCCAAAAGAGAAGTGATTGACGAATTTGGCTGGCGTAACTTCGGCGATATTTTCGCGGATCATGAAACCCTCTATCAGAGCGAGGGAGAACCACCACTGATATCCCATTACAACAACCAATACGATCCAATATATGGCTTCGCAAGACAGTACGCCCTGACCGGGGATAAGCGCTGGTTTCAGTTAATGGACAATTTGGCTCGGCACGTTGTAGACATCGACGTCTATCATACCGATGAAGATCGAGTCGAATACAACAACGGACTGTTCTGGCACACCGATCACTATCTGGGTGCCCATACGGCAGCACACCGGACCTTCACCCGCTACAACGAGACCAGCTCAACGCCGGGTCAGACAGGAGGCGGGCCTGCGTCCGAACACTGCTATACAACTGGTTTGCTTTACCACCACTACATAACAGGCGCGCCGGCGTCGCGGAATGCAGTTCTGCAACTAGCCAATTGGATACGGGCCTCCCAAGAGGGCCAAGGCGGTCTGCTGGAGCAACTGCTGGCTCTGAAGAAACACGATTTGCCAAAGCTGAAGGCGTTGCTGAAAGGCGAGCGCCCTACCCCGCACCAATATCCGTTTACCAGGGGTACCGGCAATTACCTCAATGCACTGCTGGACGCATCGCTGCTGGAACCCAGTGCCGACTGGCTGGAACATGCGGAAGGAGTCATTCGCAAAACCATCCATCCAGCAGATAATATCAAAAAGCGAAATTTGCTAGAGGTAGAAACCGGCTGGTCGTACCTGATACTGATGGCCAGTATTGCCCGCTACCTTTTCCTCAAGAGAGAGGCAGGAAACACCGATATCCACTACAGCTACGCCCGGGCTGCATTTTTGCATTACGCCAATTGGATGCTGGAGAATGAGCGCCCTTTCCTGTCCGATCCGGCGCAACTCGAGTTCCCCAACGACACCTGGGTAGCCCAGGATGTACGCAAAGCCATGCTGATGTTTCAGGCCGCAGAACTGGATCCGGCGCGCGCGGAAGGCTACAAGAATAAAGGGAGCCAGTGGCTGGAAGAACTCTGCGAAACTCTGGCAAAGGGTAAGGAAAAACACTACGCCCGCATCCTGATCATTTTGATGCAGAACTATGGGCCACAGCAGGTCAATTTATGTAAAGGTTTGGCTCAACTTACCGAGGATCCGGCGCCAGTGAATTACAGCCAGCCCCCCAGCCTTACCTGGGGTGAGCTTACAGCCAGGATAGTTGGCCGCCTAGTCCGAGGAATACTTGCATTTCGGCCTGCCAGGGAACGGGCTTGGATTCACTCACGACTGGATCGTACTTAACATGCGAGTATTCAAACGCCTCGTAAAATCGGTATTTCTGGCGCTCGCAACCCCCCTGTATTTGCTGTGCTTGCTGTTCAGTCAGCTGGGCAATGCCGACGGGGTGTTCACGTCGTTCTCACAGGGTCTAAGCCTGATACCCGGTAAATGCGGAGTCTACCTTCGGGCGGCGTTCTACCATCTGGCCTGCCCGGCCACCTCTGACGAAATCGCAGTGGGTTTTTTGACCATTCTTTCCCACCGTGACACCAGTATCGCGAAGGGGGTGTATATCGGCCCCCAGTGTAATGTCGGAATGTGCTCCATCGGAGAAAACACTCTGATCGGCAGCGGCGTTCATATACTGAGTGGAAGTCGTCAGCATGGATTCCAGGACAATCAAAAGCCCATCCAGGACCAGGGCGGCGCCTTTGAAAAAGTCCGGATAGGTGCTGACTGCTGGATTGGTAATAGTGCGGTTATTATGGCGCCAGTGGCCGATGGTTGCATCGTGGCCGCAGGGAGCGTATTAACTAAATCCGCGGATAAGGAGGGTGACATACTCGCCGGTAACCCCGCCGCGGCAAAGCGTAATCGGTTTCAGCCAGACTACAATACTGCCGGGGGCCAAGATCATGAAAAGCCATCTATCTGAGAAGCTCTATCTGTCTTCCCCCGTGTGGCTTCAAAATGTTCTGGTAAGCACCTATGGCGTACTTGAACATAAAAGACGCTATGGCGGGCCTCACAAAGAATACCTTGAGCATCTACTCAACAACGTCATGTTCGATGAGCGACAAATAGAGGAATTACAGGCAGAGCTTCTAGAAAAAATCCTTAGCGATGCAGCACAAACTGTGCCGGCCTACCAAACGCTGGGACTGGGCAAATCTCCTCAGCTTTCGGATTTTCCGCTATTGGAACGCGAGTCCATTGCAATTAACCCTGAAAGCTTCCTGTCTAACAGGTATGACAAGGACAAATTACTCTGTCTTTATACCGGTGGCAGTAGTGCGAATCCGTTAAAAGTCTATATTTCCCCAGCAGCCCGCCAGAAAAGCTATTCATTCTGGCAGCTTTTCTATGATCGCATGAACTTCAAAGTCGGGGACCGAAAAGCCACGCTGGTAGGGCGAAAGATTCAAGAGCCTGATAATGACAGTCCGCCGTTCTGGCGCTATAACCTGAGAGACAGGCAGCAATTGTTTTCCTCCTATCATTTGGCGGAAGGTAATATTGCCGCTTACGTCGATAAGCTAAACAACTTTAAGCCAAAGATCATTGAAGGATACCCTTTAAGCATCTATCGATTGGCAGACTATATCGTCCAAAATTCGATCAAACTATCCTTCACACCAACAGGCCTCAGCACCAGCTCCGAAAACTTCACACCACAGCAACGAAAAATCATGGAAACCGCTTTCAATTGCAACGTGTTCGACCAATACGGGTCAGCTGAGTCCGTGGTTTTCGCTTCCGAATGCGAGCATGGAAACATGCATATTGAACCAGAATACGGCCTTCTTGAAGTACTGAAAAATAATGGCGACATCTGCGCAGAAGGCTACGGCGAACTCATAGCAACCACCTTACTAAACGATGCCATGCCATTGATCCGGTATCGCATCGGGGACCTGGGAGAAATCATCCAATCCAGCTGCTCGTGCGGTAGAGCTTCTAAGATACTCAAGGAGCTTCACGGCAAGGTTGGCGCTGTCGTTATTAATGAGGGCAGGCAAGCTTCCACGGCAGCAATTGCTATTGCGTTTGAATATCTTGAAGGTGTAAAAAACGCACAGATAATCCAGAATGAGCCCGGAAGGGTGATTGTAAAGTTAATCAAAAGAGAAAACTTTAGTCCCAAATCAGAAGATTTCATGGTTTGGGAATTAAAAAAGATGCTTGGTGACTCTTTATGTATATCAGTGGACTATGTAGATGAAATACCGCCCGAACATAATGGGAAGTACAAAATGGTGGTTCAGAATTACTACTAGTCTGGCCCAGTTGGTTTTCGCGCTATAACTTTAGGAGGGAAAATGATTGAGCAGCCTTTTTGTTCTGTAGTAATACCTGCATTTAACGAAGAAAAATACATAGAGCAATGCCTGATTGCACTCAAAAAACAAACATACCCAAAGAATAAATTTGAAATAATTGTCATCGATAATGGATCATCAGATAAAACTCCTGAGCTTGCTGAAAACTATGCAGACAAGGTTAAAATTCTACCTAATGGTAACGTTGGCGCTGTGAGAAATTATGGCGCTAAAAACTCAACTGGAGAGGTTTTAATTTTCCTCGACTCCGATTGTATTGCTGACGAAAACTGGCTCGAAAGATCCGTCCAGATGTATTCGACAGCCCCTAATACAGTGCTTGGAGGCATTTATGTTTGCCGTGACAATCCAAACTGGGTCGAAAAATATTGGTTTCTTGAAACTGGAAAAGATCGCGTACTTGAAAATAGTCTACTGGGAGGATGCATTATAATCAGCCGAGGAAACTTTGAGCTCGTGGGAGGCTTTCGCGAAGAAATGTCCTCCGGAGAGGATTCAGCCCTAACGAAGGATTTGAGAGATCATGGGGTCTTAGTAAAGATAACGCCACTTTTGAAAGTGACGCACCTAGGAAATCCTACTACGATAAAAAACTTTTTAAAACGCCAATCTTGGCATGCTGAAAGCTATCTTACCAACAAAACGGATAATCTCTCAGACCCAGTTTTCTGGCTGGTCCTAATATATCCTATCACACTCTTAGTACCTTTGTTTCTATCACTGATAACGCTCGCCTATTTACCGACGCTGTTAATTACACAGTTTTCGCCCGCCATCCTCTCAACTAAAAGGATTATAAGATCCGGCTATAAGCCGCGTATCGAAGAAGCAATTAAAATATTAATTTTGGATAACTTATATTTGATTGGTCGAAATCATGGGATATTGAAATCAATCTTCCGGCGCAGCTAGCCCATCAGGTTGTAATCTGGGGAGATGGGCAGCCCTAACTTACTCTATAGCAATACTAGATGGCGGCTTTGGTTGGAAATTACTCGAATCATTGTTCCGGTTCTCCGGCATGTCGGTGCGGATTACGATATCATCAATCGAGTACCACTCCTCTCGCCTTTCCGAATCTGGGTAGGCATGAAAATGGCTATTTCCACCAAAGTGAACAAAGTTCCACAAAATCCCTCCTTCACTTTCATGCCCCATCCATGGAAAAGATTCATTTGAGAATAATAACTGGCCATCGAACCACTGCTTTACTACCCCGTCCATTGCCCCAGGCGCAGAATTCATCTGCACGAAAAACTCTACTTTGTGCCATTTGTCGCCCCACACTTCATCATGACCTGCAGCGCCCTCTGTGTAGGGATCGATGGGCAGACCGGTTTTAAGATTGTTTAAATGAGTGATCTCCTGATCAGGCTGGCTATCGCCGTCGAGATCAATTACATTCCCGGTAAAATTGAGAGACATATCACCATTGATAAACCCACGGGCAGTATCAATAGGAGCTGGGTTTTTTATTGCATAATTAGTCTCTTGTGGATCACCTCGAAATGAAAGAGTGTTTCTCGCACCATATTTATTCGACTCATAATCCCACAAAAAAATGGCTGAACTATTTCCAGTACTAAAAGCCTTATAAAGCTCCCCGGCGCCATCATAGCTAGATATACGGAAAAGTTTTGTTATCCCTGTTTCGCCAAGCGGTGTCCATTTAGGCTGAGCCTGATCCAAAACTTGACATATAACGATTTAGATCCTTTACCCAAAGCCTTAGAAAGGAGTCCATCCGAATTCCACGCATATTCTGGCCCAGTGGTGGAGTCGCGCCAGATCACCAATGACTTACCAGAACCCCCGCGAGCCTTATCCGCATTGCGAACAAGAATCTCCATATTCTCATGACGATCTGGATGCCCAACTGATGGGGCCCACGCAGGATTCTGCCGCGCACAATCCCAGCCTTCCGGCAAAATATGACCATCTTTAAGGCACTGTACCCGATCCGGCCCAGCTCCCTCAGGCCAGCCACCCCTGTCGTTAATTTCCATACCGCTGTGCCAGTCAGCATCATCGTCGAAACTTTCCTCGAACAGCACTTCGCCTTGCGCCAAGGGAGAAATCATTAAGACGCACAAAGATGCGGCTTTTAATAGTCTCAGTGATCCAAGTTTAATTTGGTCGCTCATACTTCCTTCCTCAGATCTGTCAATGTAGGTGACCTGGAGCCACAATAACTCAGACACCTCAAAATATCCTGTGAAACCCCTCTAATTTTAACGTAAAACAATGTTAAAAAGCAGGAGATTTCTGTTAACCCTTGCAGTCTCCCGTAGCCCCAGCATTGTTAGTTTAGTGTGATACTTTTCTTAGACGAGAGATCAATGGTTCTAACCCATAAGCATTCGTTTCACTCGCCTCATTAAATCAACGACATAAGGATCTAATTTTGAACTTTTACTGTTCGCATGAACCTGAAATCGATTGAACTCGGCTTTCATCGAACTGAGATAACCCTCCCTGAAATCCGGATCTTCCTTCAACCTATCCGCCAATCTTATGAATACTGTTCTACGCTTTACAATCTCATCTTTTAGCTCTTTTATTTGCTCATTTGACAACCGGTATCTGGGTCGAACAACCTTTATAGTTCGGTCTTCGCTAACTGGCTTCTCGTAACCAAAAAGCTCGAAGTCGAGGGAGTAATACTCTGCCAAAGCAGAAACCACTGATTCAACTAAATCCGGTGGCACACCCTGTCCTTCGGTGGAATTTTTTTTCTGCTCAACCGAAAAATCATAGAGAGAGACCTCGCTGATGAGTGGCCAATCATTGGATATATCCTCAACCTTACCCACGAAATCCGGGATCAAACGCCCGTTCTTGATCAGTATGCGATGTTGGGGTTGCGCATGATGCTCCATTTTCTCAACGGGAATTGTCATCATATGACGAACGGCTTCCTCCAGAGACATATCCGGGTCAAATTTCAGCCTTTTCAGGTGATCCAGTTCAAAACCCTGCCCTCGGGCTCGGACAAACTTATCTCTATAATAGGAAACGAATTTTTCAATCGGATGCCGCGTAAACGTAAAAATCGGTAACGCGGGGTGAGGAGATTCTGCGGGCCGCCAATTGGTTAGTGCTTTGCCTTCAGGACTATGCTCACTCATGCCAGACTGGGATGTTGGCTGGGTGTTGAGCATTGCGTAGCTGATCGAACTGCTTGCCACCTTGGGAACCGAGAGATAAATAACATAAACTCCCGGTACAAATTTTATAAAGCTGTGGTTTTCCACCTCACAATCTCCCTGTTTCGTTACATAGTTCATTTACTGAATACACTGCGTTATTTTTTCTGCGTAGCTTCTTGTATTTGTTTCAAAAGCAAGGCCCCATGAGCTATCATAACGAATCATGTCTAAACAACCGCTTCAACACTTTTCTCGATTAAAAGTTTTCTATGCGCGGCAACAACTATTTCTACAATTTTTGGATCCGATGATGACCAAAACAAACGCGAAGCATACTGTAGTCTTGTATACTTGGCATTCTAAAAAAAACGTAGCTCTGATCAAACCACTCATCGAGCATCTGACTGACTCTTGCGGGTTCCTGTGCCATGTCGTCACGTCCGACGCAACGGGGAAGTTGAACCTATTGCAGAGTAGTGATAACGCATACACAGTCAATGAGATCCTTTTATCTTACGCCAGTGGAGATTCCGAACCCCCCTCGGCTGAGGCGACTGGTATGGATCACCCATTAGATTTACATCTCGACTGGCTTTCCACCCCAAGAGATCCCGTACTACTGCAACATCCAAAAAGAGAATCGACGACAGACTACTACGGCTGGAAACGTCAGCAGTTAGTTTCGGCATATAGCGGTTTCCTACAGGACGTCAATGCAGATTCTGTGCTCACCTGGAATGGGGCTTTGCTTGTAACCGGCGCTTGGCAGAATCGGCCGATTTGCTCGGCATACGGACCTTTTATCTGGAAAGAGGCTTGCTGCCATCCTCCCTCGTCATTGACCCCGATGGCGTGAATAACGACAGCTCCATCGCCGGCGCTGACTGGAAAAGAAACGCGACCTCAAAACCTAGCTTTGAGGAGATTGAAGCGCTCCAATCCTATTTTAGTCTGCTTGGCAGTTCGGACGCTCCATCGTGAATACCGGCCAGAAAAAAAATAGGGAGGCAGTCTTGGCGCAACTCGGACTTTCGCCTGAAAAGCCAGTTATTCTGCTACCCCTACAAATTGAAAGTGATAGCAACATCCAGAACAATTCGCCCTACTTCAAGTCGATGGAAGAACTTATCCGCTCGGTCACCTCCGTACTGGGCGGCACGGGCGCTCAGTTGGTTGTGAAGCCCCACCCGGAAGATCGATCCCGACGGAACAGGATCGAAGCACTATGCAGCGCGTCTGATGTGCGATGCTGTTGGGATCTGTCACTACAATCCCTCTTACCGGTGACAGACCTGGTTGTGGTTATTAACTCCACAGTGGGGCTGGAAGCCCTGCTTCAGAACAAGCCTGTAGTAGCGCTGGGCCAATCAATTTATGACCGAAAAGGATTCACGCTGGACCTGGATAACAAGACTAGCCTTGATGCGCTGATTCACCGGGCACTGGATGCCTTATGGCAGCCTCATGACAATCCGGATTTCTGGTGGTTTTTGAAAACTCTCATCAGCAACCACACATTTTTTTATGATGAGCAACTCGGCCTGACTGACGTAAAGCCTCGTCTCTGTGAGACGCTACTCGGCACGAATGCAAAACCTGCCCTCCCCATGACTGGTAAGATGCAGGAACTGATATCAACGAACGAAATCCTCTCGCAGTTGATGAGAGGCGAGTTTACTGGTCGGGTGCTCGTGATTGGCCCGCTTGAAACCATCATGGAAGACATCCCCGACCAGATCACCATACTCAATCGAGCCGCACGCCCGCTCACGTTCCTGAGTGCTCTGACCCATCAATACGAACTGATGATCTGTATGGAGTGGCCGTCAAACCCCCTGCTACGAGCTTTCTTCAGCCTGTTGCAGGCCAAAAAAAAGGTTATCTTAGGGTGAATAACTTTTATGAACCATCGACTAAAACCGGTTCAACTTTTCACTCGACTTACGATTATCTTGGCTATTTCCCGATATAATGTATGCCTACAAATGGCAAGCGTACCGATCCATACCAAGGGGATGATAAGCGCCAATAGACCAATCGCCTGCCAAGCGGGCATCGTGTCTAGGTGCATTTGTTTGTCAATAAGCCAAGTAGCGCCGGTGCAGGTAACAAGCGTTACCAAGTTGCTCCAGTGCGCTAGCAAAAACCGATGGATCTGCAGCCTAATCGCATACCGGAGCAGGATGCTGGTGAGAATGAAATCGACGCTCCCCGCAACAACAAAAGCCTTTGCAATAGCCTGCAGTCCTTGCGGATAGGACCATATGATCATGGGTACCAATATGGCAAAGGGCACAGCCTCACGAATCACCATAAGGCCTTCGCGGCCCACCGCCATAAGTGCGTCTCTGGCAAACCAGTGGCTATAACGAAATATCGCCCAGATCGCCAACACTGAGGCGATTGGAGCGGCAGCATCCCATTGATCGCCAAAGAATAGCCGGATGGCTGGCTGGCTGGCCAGACTGGCGACCCCAAGGACCGGTATAACTACAGCACCGAGCAAGACACTGGATTGAATATAGGCCGTCGCCATGTTTCCACCTTCCCGACGCGTTTTGGTCAGGTACGGAAAAGCCACAGGTTGAGCTCCCATAACCAAAGTCTGAGATACAAATTCCAGAAACCCCAAGCCCCGGGAAAACATGGCAACATCTCCTGTCGTGCCTAACTTGCCGATAATCAGATCGGGTACTGTGACTGTCGCTTTTCTGATAAGCAGAGAGATAGAATTCAAGATACCGAAACCTATTATCGGCTTCATTCCGTGAAATGAGGGTTTCAACTGCATCGAAGCCGGACTTCTCCAGCAAAAGATCAGAAATTGTGTCAGAGGTGTTGCCAGTTGTCCTATCGCGAGAGACCAGAATCCGCAGCCGGCAAGTATCAATGAGACTGTTGTGATCGCGCTCATCACACTCGAAGTGAACATAACCCGGAATTGCGCTTTGAATAACATTTCCCGGGCGAGTAGCGTCATCGGTATGCTGATGTAGGGGGCAATAAAGAAACTGATGGAGAGGATTGCGAAAATCCCCGCGATAGGCGGCAGTTGGTAAAAATTGGCGACCGGGAATCCGCCAATCAGAATACCCAAGCCTAAGGTCCAAGAGATCAGGATGGTCAGCCCCAGAGTCGCGCGGACCTTTTCAGGGCCGATTTCAGATTCGCGAATGAGGTAAGCAGATGCACCCAACATCCGGAATTCCGCCATCACCATAACAATGGCACTGGCGATGGCATAAGTACCAATTTCTTCTGGCGTTAGCAGCCTGGCAACTACCATGGTGGTGCCCAGCCCCAGAAAACGCATTGCAAATCGCGCCGAGAAAGAATAAATAACTGCACCGCGTATTGAGACCATAGTGTTCAACGACTCGTAACATGCCGATAACAGCCGGCATAGCGCCCGGCCATTTTTGTTGCGGAAAACTTGCGGTGAAACATGGTGTTTGCATGCTCGCCTAGCTGATTCTTGAACGCTGTATCATCAGCCAGCCTCACCATCGCTGCCGACATGGCCGCTGGATCATTGGTCGGAACCAAAAGACCGTTTATTTCACCCTGAACAAGCTCGGGGTTGCCACCGACCTGAGTCACAATACAGGGCTTGCCGAGGCTCATGGCCTCCAACAAAGTCATGGAAGTCCCCTCTGTATGCGATGACAACAAGAAAATATCCATAGCGTCCAGATAGTCGACAGGGTTTGACTGAAACCCGGTGAAAACAGTCTTATCCTCAATGCCTAGATTCCGGGCGTAATCCTCCAGCATGGTGCGATCTGGCCCATCACCCACCATCAACAACCTACAATTCCCGTGCTGTGCGCAAAAAAGCGAAAATGCTTTGAGCATCATCCGCTGATTTTTAACTGGATCAAGCCGGGAAACGGTTCCAAAAACGAGTTCCTCCCCCGTAATTCCCAGGCCACTGCGAACCTTACCTACCCTCCCAAAATCATGGTAAATGGCTCGATACCATTGTAGATCACTTCAATTTGACTCGATGGTAAGAACTCAAATTCCACTAGGGCCTCTCGGGTTGCTTTAGAGATTGCCACCAGCGCATGGGTCGTTTTACCCATTAGTTTATTGATCAGCCAAGCTTTATAGCGATGCCTGTCTGGATGAAATCGCCCGTGTTCGGTAAAAACTAGCCTTGTGCCAGTGCCGAAGCTGCCCAGCCAGCCATAGAACCAAGGGGTGTACTGGTGGCAGTGGACGATGGTGAAACCACCTTGTTTGATATGGCGGCGGATGTTCAGCGCCAGGCGCCAGTCCAGCCCCGGCTGGCGCGTGAGCGTGTGGATGGTAATACCCTGTTCTGCCTCAAGCCGCTGGCCGATCTCGCCTACTTCGCCATCGATACAGAGTACTTCGTTATTGAACTGGCCTTTCGGCAGGTGCATCACCAGCTGGCGTATTACCTGCTCAGTGCCGCCGAAACCCATGTTGAAGGTGATATGGAGTATGCGCTGGGCCTGTTGGTTATCAATGGGCTGGTTGCTCATGATCATCCGTGCGGTGAGAGTTTCGGGCTGGCTTTCTTTTGATGAGACTGTTCTTCAGCAAGTGGTTGAAGGTAATACACTTTGCCTGCCACTGCCACTAACAGGATCATCCAGTAAAGTATCTCGGTCCGGAACTGGTTGGTAAACGTACCAGCCACCAGAAAGCCAAAAAGCGCACACTCCAATGCCAGCAGCTTGAAATAGGTTGTCCGTTCCCCGGCTTCAATTAATCGCTTGCGCGCCAGCCTGGATATCCGGTACACCCCCCATAACATAAACAGGAAGAACGCAAGGCCGTGCCAGCCAATTTCGGAGAGTCCCTGAAACCAGAGCGAGTGAACCGACCGGAACTCGGTGCCTAAACGCTCTTCGTCAGTCAGATAAAGAGACGCCAGGGAATTAAAACCACTAACACCCATGCCCAGTGGGTGCTCTACGGACATTTCCAACGCCGCAAGCCAGTACTGAATCCGCCCGGAGCCACTCTCTCCGCTTTCCAGGTTTTCCAGGGTTCCCATTCTCTCCCAGAAAGTATCATCCGCGACGTACAGTCCTCCTCCCATGGCCATAATAACCACAACTACCGCAAGGGCCCGCTGGCCTTTTTGTCGATAGCGAGAAAAGATCATGAAAACCGCGAACAGGCCCGCACTGCTCAAAACGCCGAGAAAGGCTCCCCGGCTATTGAAGAGCACTAGCCCATTGGCAATAAAAGCACCGAAAACAACACAGAGTATTTTGGCTTTTCGGCCGCTCACCCAAACCATGTAGAGCAAAATACTGCAAGCGGGCACTAGACTTGCCGCTACATCGTTGGCGTCACCGCTTTGAGGGAGCCTATTCCTTCCAGGCGATCACCGGAATTGCGCCCCGTAATCGTCGCCAGATAGCCAATATAGGCGCAGCAACAACATATCCCCAAATCGCATAGTTGAGCCCCTTTTCACTATCAAGGAGTTTGTAAGCAACAAAGATGATGATTACCAACTTAGCAAAAATGAAAGTGAAATCATCGTGGGCTTGGGGAATCTCAGCCCAAAGGTGGGCCAGATAATAGGATGCAAGAACAACAGCCATCCACCTGAGCGCCGGATGTGCCATCCAAGGGCTCTTCGGTGATAAGGATCTGTAACGCAAGGCGAGAATAGCCAGCATCAGTACCGAAGCAACAAACGAATAGCTGATGCTTGGTAACTGGCTGCCCCACCAACGATCCGATGGGTTGAGAAAATACACCAGCTCATACAACACAAAGGCAAAGGCACTATGATGCCAGATGGCGGCCCCGATACCCAACAGGAAAATCAGGATAAACAGCAGCGCGAACTTGGCCATTACCACTCCACCAGAAGGCCCAGGGCCAAGGCGCCCCTTGCGCACCACCAGCAGGGGCTGAGCGTTAGATTTCTCTGAACGATGGGAGTAGTTATTTTCATACGTAATAAGCTCCCCACCAAAGTTCGAATACGATCATAGACCATAGTTCCTGGGTATATCGATCATCTCCGTTGAGGTGAGACCGCCAGAGATCCCGTACTTTCGTCATATTGAATAGATCTGCGAGTCCCCCTTGGGTGGAGTGGAAGATACCATCAGCCAACGGCCTGACTTCTCCCCTGAGCCACTCAGCCAATGGCACAGAGAAGCCCATTTTCTTTCGGTACAGAATGTCTTCCGGCAACATGCGCTCAAAGGCCTTTTTCAGAACATACTTCTTCTCTTTGCCGTGAAGCTTTAGTGCCGCAGGTATCTGCGCAGCATATTCCACTACTCTGTAATCGAGCAGAGGAGCACGGGTTTCCAGTGAATTGGCCATGCTCATGCGGTCTACCTTCACCAGAATATCTCCGGGAAGGTAGGTTTTGATGTCTGTATAGAGAATACTGGAGAGGTGGTCGTCCGTGTCTGCATTTTTGTAATGGGCGCGGGTAATGTCTGCAGGATCGTAGTCGCGGGTTTCCCGTTTCAGCTCACCTGTAACGAGATCATTCCACACATCTTTATTGAAGAAGCTGTTTGTGACAAAAAATGCCTCATCTGGCTCCAGGGCCAGTGTTCCCAAGAGTGACTTGGCTTTGCGCGTAGGGCCGGCATTTACCATTCCTGCCAAGCGGGCAAGCCCGGGGAACAGGTTATGGCGAATTCCCGCGGGGAACAGGCCCCGTAATCGGTTTTCAACGTGATCTGTGTAGTATTTGCTATAACCTGCAAAATTCTCATCGCCGCCGTCCCCTGCCAGTGCCACGGTCACTTTTTGGCGCGCAAGCTGAGAAACAAAATACGTGGGAACAAATGATGGGTCTGCAAAAGGCTCATCAAAAAAGCGCGCAATGCCGCTAAGGCTTTCTGCAACATTGTCTTTCACGGTGAATTCGTGATGATCTGTTTTGAATTGCTCTGCAACTTTTTTTGCCCAGTGCACTTCGTCAAACCGCTTTGAATCGAACCCGATGGCACAGGTTGTCACCGGTTTGCTGGTGTGGCCAGCCATTAATCCGACGACGGCACTGGAATCAATCCCACCACTCAGGAATGCCCCAAGAGGAACATCGCTGACCATACGCAGGCGAACCGCATCATCAATTAGATTGTAAAGGCCATCCTCCAGTTCACCCAGGCTGGCACTTGAGGGAGCCCCGAATGACACGTCCCAATACTGTTCCTGATGAGTATGGGTGCCGTCTGTCTCCAGCCAATAGCCGGGGGCCAGTTTGTGAACGTTTTTGTAGATGGTTTTTGGATCGGGGACGTACTGGTAAGCAAAAAAATCTTTGATTGCGTCGTGGCGCAGCTCGGTTTTAACAAAGGGTGCTGGCGTTAGAGCTTTGAGCTCAGAGGCGAATGCGAACTGCCCATCGGCTTCGTAAAAGTACAAGGGCTTTTTACCAAGGCGATCCCTTGCTAAAAACAGCTTCCGGGCGGTGCGATCCCAGATGGCCAATGCGAACATGCCATTCAGTAGTTGGAGGCACTCTGGGCCATGAATCTCGTAGAGTGCGAGTAGAACCTCTGTGTCGGTTCCTGTGCGAAAGCTATGGCCCTGGCTGATGAGATCGTCACGCAGTTCCTGGAAGTTGTAGATTTCGCCGTTATAGGCAATAACGTAGCGGGTGGAGGCGGACACCATGGGCTGGGTTCCCGCATCGCTGAGGTCAAGTATGCTCAGCCTGCGATGTACCAGCCCTACTTCGTCATCTAGCCAGGTTGAACCTGCATCTGGGCCGCGATGCAGGATTGCCTGCCCCATGTTATCGAGCCAACGCTGGTGCGCTTCCCTGTCTGGCGTTGTGGTGGTACGTAGAAAGCCGGCGAATCCACACATTAACCAAGCTCCCTCTGTGCCGAGGATTCGGTTTTCGCTTTGCCTGTCAGCTCTCGGAACAACGCCTCGTATTCGTCTGCCATGCGAGCGGCAGAGTAACGAGCATTGACCAGCTCCCGGGCATTGTGGTTGAGCGCTGCAGCCAGATCGGGATTACCTAGAACCTGTTCACAACATGCCGCCAACGCGGCTTTGTCACCAAAAGGTGCAAGCAAACCGGTTTTGCCATGCTCTACCAGCTGGTCAACACCGGGAATATCATAGGCAACCACGGGAACACCTACTGCCATGGCCTCCATCATGCACCGGGGAATGCCTTCCAGTGACGAAGTCATAACAAACAGGCTGAACTTTGAGAGTAGTTCCAGTCGATCACTACGAAAACCCAAAAACTCAACTGCGTTAGCACTACTCAGTTCTGCGGCCTGGCGCTCCAACTCGGGCCTTTGGCTACCATCGCCAAGCAACTGCAATCGGAACTCTGGTTCCTGTTGATAAAGCTGGTCAAAAACCTCTATAAGATCAGGGATGCCCTTGCGGGGAATCATCTGACCAATAAAGCCGATAATTCGTGACTCTTTATCGGCTTTACTATCTTGAGGCAGGCTAGCCAGGGCTGCATCAATTTCCCTGAGATCGACGCCGTTGCGGATAAATGACGTTTTGGCTTCTGGCACCTTGAATCGCTTCATGTCATCCATCAGCTCCTCAGAAAGAGGAACCACCCGGTCGAAGTAGCGAAGCATGTGAGTGCCAATGCGAATAAATGTGGCAAGTTTGAAACCGACATCGCCCGAGAAACCATGCGGTGTGCTCACACAAGCAATGCCCGCCCGTTTGGCCGCGAGCAGCCCCAATATGTCTGACTTGTATCCGTGGGTGTGGATAACGTCGATCTGGTTGTCGCGTATAACTTCGCACAACCTGCTAACCACCCGAAAATCGAAACGCCCGTGCATGTCCAGGTAATGAACCTTTTGGCCGTCGGTGCGAGGATAGTATTCGGCAACCGAAAGATCTTGATCTGGGGATTCCCGGGTTACTGCGAGATCACAAATAACGTCGTCACGGTTAATGTTGTTGGCCAGCGCAAGAACCCAACGTTCTGCCCCGTAAAAACCGCTGGGGTAATGAACTGAAGTACTCGTAGCTTGCTCACTGATCTGACACTCCGGAATTCCTTGTTTCGGTGTTTCTTGCACTGCTCCACGTTACCTGAGTCTGCCCCTGAAGCGCTTTCACAATGCCGCGAACTGCATAACCATTAACCATCACAAAGTAATAAGGTGTAGCAATCCAAGCGGGTAGTTTGTTTCGAGTACTGGACAGATGACCTGCCAGCGTAAGGGCCAGCATCAGCAGGGTTCCTGCGGTGATCAATTGAAACAGGCCAAACCCTGCAAAAGCCAGCAGTACACTGCCTGCCACACCTGCAAGTAGGAACAAGGGGATCAGCCAGCGTAGTAATTTATGGGAGACAACCTCAAAGGCAAACACCCCTGAGTTCGCGGGGTTCAGTACCTGCCCTACCCGCATCAGCCCACGAATACTGCGGTTTACGATGCGCTCTTTGCGGGCTACTTCCCGGTCGAAATCGCCAGCGGTTTCTTCAAAGCACTTTGCTTCCGCATCGAACACGCCCCGGTAGCCTTTGGCGATGATTTGCAGAGGGTTCACGAAATCGTTGATGTCCTGTTGCTGTAGCGGTTCCCAAAGCTTTGTGCGAATAGCATAAATTGCGCCGTCGCCGCCCACTACGGAATGTAGGCGGGATTCCATGGCTTTGATGGCTAGTTCATAGCGCCAGTAGAGGTTTTCGTTGCGAGCGCTGGCGCCCTCGTTGCCGTCGGTATAAAGGGCCGCACCCACCACGTAACCCACATCCAGATCTGCAAAGTTGCGTACCAGCTTGCTGATAGCATCGCTGGCGTACATGGCGTTGGCGTCGCTGAACACGGTAATGTCGGCTTTCACCTTCTCCATGGCAAGGTTGATGCCCATGGTTTTACCCAATCGGCCTTCCTGGCGAATCAACAGGATTCGGTCGCCCTCAAACTCTTTTACTGCCTCATCTGTGCCATCGTCTGAGCCGTCTGACACTACAAGGATTTGGAGTAGCTCTTGCGGGTAGTCCAGCTCCAGCGCATTTTGTAATTTCTCACGGATCACATCTTCTTCGTTGTAGCAGGAAATAATCAGTGCAACAGACGGTTTTTGCTCACCCCGGCGATGCGTAATGTCTGGCAGGCCCCGGGTAAGCAGCCACAGTATGGCTGGGTATCCAAAATACACGTATACGGGAACGGCAAGGCACAGCAGTGTTAACAACAGTACAAGTGTCATAAGGTGATGTATCGCCTCAATTTTGGACCAAGCCAGTTGGTAAATGGCAACGGCAGCCGTCGCCAGATGTTTTCAATAAGGGGCCGGAGCCGGGATGCAATGGATACCCTGGTGCCGCTGGAATCCAAGCTGGCCGAGTGCTGTGCATCGCTGCGGTATTCGGACCAAATTAGCTCATAGGGTTGAGCACCCCACTGTTTTTTGAAGCGATAGGTGCCTTCATTCAGCGTGGAACGGCCAAAGTCGAACCGGGTGTAACCCAGATCACACACATGCTCAACAACGTCCAATACAGCAGCATATTAGGTGCGAGCCGGTTGTACTCTTCCAGCGTAGAGGCCCAGGGAATGCATGCTTCTTTGCCACCCAGCAACACAATGCCCGCGCCCACCGGCTTATCACTCTGGAATGCCAAGCCAATTAACATGTAATCGCCGTACGCGGTTTTCAAATCCTCAAACCACTGCAGACTGTGCACGGGTGAGCCAAGCCTTCGCATGTTCTGGGTGAACACGTCGTAAAACAGGTGTACGGCATCGGCTTCTGTGCGCAACTCCGCCCTTAGGCCGTTTTTCTCGGCCTTGCGAATCTGGCTGCGTAGCTTCGGCTTGTAGCTTTTAAACAGGGCTTCGCTGTTTTCTGGTAAGTCACACAGCATTCGTACTTTTGTGTTGCCAGGCAGCGCTTTGATTCTCTGTTCATTTTGTTCAATTGTGGCATCTTTTTGGGCGTTTAATGCCGCGCCGCCCTCTCGTATGTTCAGGGCTTTAATTCGGTTTGTCTTCGCCAGTGTTCGAGCTTCAGAAATCAGCTGCTGGCGGATTTCTACGCTGTCTGCCAGCGCTCCGCCCAAGTCGCAAAATGGTAGAGAAACCAGGCGTCCCGCACCGATTGGCGGCTTTACTTCCACCAGAGGCAGCACACCGCACAGTTTTTCGTTGTGGTGTACGCTGATAAGCCAACCCGTATGGCCATAAGCTCGCTCTGTAGCCTGCAGCCAGGCACCGCTGTGATAAGGCGTTGCATTAGGGTGCCCTGCAACATACCGGTTGTATTCGTCTGCCGGGAAAACGTTAAATCTGGAGGCCCGGGTTTGCAGTTCAGTGCTCATTGTTGGCACTTGCCTCCCCAAGCCAGCGGTTTCTTGCCCGCCTTGCTACGTCTTCAAGCTTCAGTTTGAAGCGAGGGCGCTGTAAGGCGATTTGAACCAGGTTGCGATGAAAATGGCCGAGATTGGATTTATAACGCTCATCTCCGCCCATAAAATCGTAATAATGAAAGCCGTGGTGGCGGTAATCTTCAATGCACAGGCTATGGCCGAGCAAGCCAGGTTTGAGTCGGTTATCAGTTTCAACGGCCATGCCGCCAAGGTAGAAGTAAACTACCTGGTTGTGCAGCAGGTTATAAAAGCAGGCAATCTCTTCATCGCCGGCCATTACAGAAACCAGATCAACGCCCCCTTCTGGCCATTGCGCACGGATAAGCTCCCGGTGAAAACGCACAAAATCCGGGTTGGCAAATCCGCTCTGGTCGGGGCCATTGCCCCACCGTTCAAGGTGCTTTGGGCCAATGCGACCGAATGCCGCCAACGCTTCCTCTACGGAGTCCGGGCGCACCAGTTTTACTTCGCCACGCTCACCGTATAGCCGGTGAGCACGGTTGATCTGGTAACGGGTATTGCGTGAAAGCGTGTCGAGATAATGCCCGCCGCTTCGGCGCAGGCCATCCAGATCCACCCCAAAACAGGGTGCTTCCCAGCGCAGATGCTTGAATAGGCCGGTAATTCGGGCATAGCGATCTGCTTCATCGGCATCAATGGCGCCCAGAATGAACTCATCCCAACCCGGCATAGCAACGCACAAGTGTTCCAGACAGGCTTTCGCTACGGCATCTTCTTTGCCGCGTTCAGCCAGGAACCCGTTGTACTCTATCCAGATTTGATCAAGCAGCTTGTGGCCGGTTTGGTGTAAGCGCAGGCAGCGAGATTTCAAGACACCATGGCGGCGCTCATCGGTTTCTACCACCAACCCTAAACCAACCAGCCGTTCCCCCTCGGATACGCGAAGCACTAGCGCATCTGGCTGGTACACGTGCAGCCAGTGCCCAAGCCATTGCCAGGAAAGAAACACCGTGGGTTGTGCACGGTGCTCCAGATCCAGCCAGTCGTTGCGCAAGGTTGCGCTCACGGCGGCTGGCTCTGTTGTCACGGTCAGCATTCCAGCTGTCATGGCGTTACATCCGTTACCAGATCAGTGCCCCGGGTTCGGGTGTTTTACCAGGAATGGCCCTATCGCAAGATAATCCAGTGCACCTTGAATGAAGGCTCGTACACCGTCCTCCGGAGAGTTGACGATGGGCTCCTCATGCATGTTGAAACTGGTGTTGATCAGGCTTGGAATACCACTGAGTTTTTCATATTCACTCAAGATATCGTAGTAGCCAGGGTTGGTTTCGCGCCGGATAAGTTGCGGCCTTGCTGTGCCATCTACGTGTACGGCAGCCGGGCAGCTTTCTCTCATGAATTCGGTACAGTCAAAGGTAACGGTCATGAATTCGGCAGCGTGCTCTGCGCCCTTGATGTTGTGATAACACTTTTCCCGGGCTTCGTAGAGGGTAACCGGGGCAAACGGCATGAACTCAGTGCGACCAAGGCGCTTGTTCAGCCACTGGTTAACCTCTGGCTCACGGGCATGGTAAAGAATGGAACGATTGCCCAGTGCCCTGGGGCCGTATTCCATGCGGCCATCGAACCGTGCAACCACTTCTCCGCTGTGAATTAGCGCAGCAACTTCTGCAGCGAGGTTTTCCGGGCGGCGGTATTGAAGGTTTTCAGCCTTCAGTGCCTTTTCCAGTTCCGCTTCGGAATAGTCTGGCCCCATGTAGCTGTTGGTAATGGAAGGTTTAACCCCACCCGGCCAGCTGTGATAAAGCGCAGCGCCCGTACCGCAGCCACCGTCGCCCATGTTCGGGTATACGAATATGTTGTTAACGCCTTCGATCTCAAAAATGCGCTGGTTGAGCTTTACGTTAGCCGTTACACCACCCGAGAGTACGATAGTGTCGATCCCGGTTTTCTCTACCCAGTAGCGGATATAGTTGGTCGCGACTTTCTCAAGCACATACTGGTAGGCCGCAGCCACGTCGATCTTTGGAAATTTTGAGGCCAAGTAACGGGAGAAGAACACATTGTTGGCTTCGTATATGCGGAAGTCACCCGGTGTCTGCTCGATGCGAGAGAGGAGAATTTCCCCCAGAATTTCAGGGTCTCCGTACGAAGCTAGGCCTACAATTTTGCCTTCGTGGCGGCTGGGCTTAAACCCCAGGCTGGAGGTAACGTGTTCGTATAGCGTACCGAGGGAGTTCGGATATGGCAGCCCGTGCAGGCGGTGAATTTTGCCATCCCGCCCTTCGCTTACGGAGCCAGCAAGCCCAGAGCCATAGCCATCGAGAGTCACACACAGAGCCCGCTCATAGCCGCTGCACAAAAAGCTGTTCGCAGCGTGTGACAGGTGGTGATCCATGCGCTTAACCGGCCCGGTCCAGCCCATGTCGCTCAACCCCTGAGTCAGGTCGCTCTCCCATTGCTTGAAAGATTCTGAAGCACCCTCACCCCAGTGCTTGGAGGATTTCAGCGCCGCGTTGTTAGACGCCAGCTTCTGCACCCCTGCCATGTTGTAATAGGAGTTATGGAGAAAGCCCTTTTCCATAATGGCGTTAGGGTGCTCAAGGCCGTGAATGGGCTGGTTACGATCAGGCACCCGGCTCTGTGCATCTTTAATCTGGGGGCCCAGATCCTTAGGCTGGAAAGCCTTGATAAAGGCTTTCTCATCTTCCAGGTTTTTTGTGAAGAGTTTTTGCTCATTCTCCCAAGTGAGGAATGGGTAGCACACCAGGTCTATATCGCTCATAGAGAGACCGGTGTATGCGAGCGCTTTTTCCAATGCCAAGCGTGGGAAGCCTGATTGCTGTTTGTTCCTGGAAAAACGTTCTTCGCCGGCGGCAAAGAGAATGTTGCCATCTTCAACGATTGAGACCGTTGAATCCTTGTCTAGCGGGGATATCCCGAGCACCTTCATGCCATACTCTCCATATACTTGCGAATGCGGGTAGCGACGACGCCTGCCCGCCTAATTCATTGAAAAAGAAGTCGAAAAACTGCCTAAAGCTGTCCAGAAATGCCTTCAGTTGGGCTTCATTCTGTACGTATGTGGTATTGCCCGGCACGACGCTGGGGCTGTGAAAGCTCCAGGTAAATGTGCGCACGCCCTGTTTGTAGAGCGCTTTAGTGAGCTTGATGTGCTCCGCTGGCGTATAGCCTTCCGGGGACAACATGAGCCTGTCTACAGCGCCCAGACGGGACAAAATGCCCGGCGCCTTGAATTTGCGCAGGCGCTGCGCTGTCTCGAACAGGGGAATGGCCATAGGCTGAGCCCAGCCGATGAACCCGCCGGTACAAGGGACTTCCAGAATGGGCTTGTCGGAGCCACCAAACCAGAACGGGTGAGCGTCAAACCTGCGATAATCCGGCCCGCCGTCTTCCCGGGAATCCAGAGGCGGGCAAACCGACAAATCAATATTGAACCCCAGCTCCTGAAGAATGCCTGTGGTGTTCGGCCCGAAGCCGTATCGCCCTGCTTTGTAGGCAACCGGTGCCTGGCCAAAGTTCTGCTGAATGGTGTCGCGCAGCACGCGGAGTTTTTCCCGTTCCAGCGCTTCGGGCAGGTTGCCTGGGTACATATTCGACCGGGATAGAACCTCCTCCTGAGGAGGGTTTACCCAGGGGTGGAGGTGCGCGCCAATTTCACACTGGCCTTTCTCGGCAAATTGCCGCAGTAACCCATAGCCCCGAGGTTGGCTGGCTACTGGATAATCGATCACGTAACAGGGGCAAATGCCATATTCGTTGAAGATGGTCTGGGCGCGATCTATGTGAGCCATGGCCGAAACCCGGTTGGCCTTTGCGTCTGGTTCGGCGCTCCAGTCAAACTCCTCTTCGGTATCAATCACCACTATTAATTGTGGCGGAGTCTCCGGAAGAAGCCGTATGTCCGTCTTTTGTTCAAACATGATTCCGTTCCTGACGTTCGTGTTGCCGTGCTGTCCATTTTGCCCGGCTATTAACGTTGCCCGCTCAATGCGAAACCGCGGCTCAGTACAAACCGAAGTACGTACTGATTCTGATCGTTTCTGGCCAAACGGGAGCGCAGGTACGATTGGTTGAACTCAACGCCGAAAGTTGTATATTCGGCCAGCTGGCGGGTCCAGCTGGTGGTAATGCGGTGAATTTGGTCGACAATCACTCCCGCATCTTCATGCGCATCACCTTGCCAACCGTATCCCACATTGAGCCTTTGAAGTGTGGTTAGCTGATACCCAAGGTTAATGCCCGCGCGGTATTCGTGGATGATTGCCCCGGATATCTGCGATTCCAGTAAAGCACCTTCCCCATATACCCCAAGGTTGCAGGCATTACACACTCGTTGGTTGTTATGTGTAATTAGCACAGAATCACTAATGACCAAATCCCGAATTCGAACCGTATCGGGCAAAAACGAAAACACAGGCGGCCGGTTGAGAGAAATGTCTGTGGCGCTGTTAGACATTCGGCGGTTATATTGCACCGAACTACTCCAGTCATTGGATACCCAGGTGCGTGCTAAAAAACCTGTTACGGCTTCACTTTCGCTTGCGCTTCCACCAGTAAGTTCTGTATCGGCTCTGCTACCACCCAACCCTATACCGAAAGAGCCGTTCTCTGTTTGGCGGTTGTAAGCCAGCTGTGCGGAATCAATAGTGATATCTACGCTGGCTTGTTTCGTCCAGCTTCGGCTAGCGTTTAGGCTACCCGTGGAACGCTCGCTCAACCTTCTTGAAAAATCACTGCTGGCGGTAGCAGACTCTTGGTCATTAAGCTCATTTTTACCAAAGCTACGCCCAGCTTTGCCAGAAAAACGCAACGTTGACAGGTCGCCTGGATAAAAGCGCAAACCGGCGCCAGCACTCAGGGTATTCTGGGTATCGTAGCTGGAGGGATTAACCACAAACCCCGTGTTGTTGCGTACAGAGCTGACCGTGTGGCCCAAATTAAAATCCAAACGGCTGCCGGGGTCAAAATGTGTGTAACGAGAAGCACCCCTGATTGAACTGGTATCGCTCTGCTCACCATTGGCCGAGTCCCGGCGTGTGCGCAGAGTGCCTCCGTATTGCAACTCCAAAGCGTTCGCGCCTTTCTCCAATGTGCCACCCACTCGCCCAGACACCCCAAGCCCTGGCTCTGTGTTGGTGTCGGTGGTGTTGCCCCTGTCCGTTCGGGTATGAGTGACATCGGTAAACACCGAGGCCGAACCCGAGAGTGCAGTGACATCGTCGCTCAGGCTTTGGGCGTTTACGGTAATACTCCACGCAGCGCAGCAGGAACCAACCAATAAAGTGGCGAGGCGGTAGTTGCTTGCGCTCCTTGCTCTGCGATCCATCATAGGGCTACTCCTGAAAAATCAGGCCGGAGAATTTATCGGACCCGAGGGCATCCACGGAATCTGCAATGATTTCCCCGGTGACTTCTCCGAAAGGAACACCAAAGACAATCTGATCGGCAAAACGCTCAAGAATTCGTGCTTCGGTACTTTCCCGGAAGGGCGGCGCATTCAGCACGATGCAGCGATCCGGGTAACGAGACTTCAGCTCCGCAATCAATTCGCGCATGCGTACTGCAGAAAACAACTCAACCGCAGACGAGGCCTGGGTACCCGCAGGAATAACCGTAAGGCGTTCAACACCACTGGGATATAAAATGGATTTGATGGTCATTGAACTGTGGCCAACAAAGTCCGTAACGCCGGCGCCCATAGGGCATGAGACCAGGCCTTTCAATTCATTGCTGTAGGGGTCGCAATCTACAAGCAACGCAGAGGTGTGGGAATCCAGCCCGAAAGCAGCTGCCAGGTTGAATGCCGTTAAGAGCCCGCCAGGACCATTACCGAGGCTACTGAACATAACCGTAAAGTTGCCGTCTCCGGCTCGGTTGCGAAGTTGTATGCGCAGCTCCCGGTAGGCGTCCATCACTTCTTTGTCGGGCATACCGGAGTATATTATTTTGCGCTCGCGTAGCTGTTCACGCTCCACGGGGTTGGATTGCCGATAAGCGCCAGAGACGTTGACGGATCATAAAGTGTGGGCGGGGTTTCGCTGTGATTTGTCTCCACACGACTGTTTTTCGGCGCGCCTCGATCGGAACCTGCATAAGGGCGCTCTGTACGAAAGCCGTCTTCAGCCTTTGCTTCTCCCCGGTCATGTTTCAACTGGCGACGCTCATCCTGGCTTTTCAGAAGTGCATTGTAGAGTTTATTGTCGTCCATCAATTGCTCCCACTTCCAAGCCCTAGTCCGGTTAATTCGCTGGCTTTATTAATCAATTGTTCCGGGGTAATGCCGATTACACTGAAGATCAAAACGGCGAGATAAGCAGTCATGAAAATCACCAGTACGATCAGTATTGAGAGAACATTCTTGCGCAGCAAGCGATCCTTCCAGGTACTGCGGTAATGAGGAATGGTCGTCAGCACAGGAATGCTTTCCGGCAGTGCCAGTTGCAGTGCTCGGGGCGAGCGCACACGCTGATCAAACATAACCAGCATAACCAGCAAGCCCAGCACCATGCACTGCCCAGGAAAGGGCCTGCAAGGCCAACTTGGTAAAGCTGAAGGCCGTCCCATTGGGTAGGGTAGGTTGCCGGCTCTTGGATTTTGTAACTTACGCCCTCTCCCTGAACGTCGAGGGTCATAGACAACCGCGCTCTTTCCCGGCGTTGAAGCATGTCTTCGTATACGCCACGGGTAACGTCGTAATCCCGCGTAAGCTCTGAAAACTGTGCCTGGTTCTCTGCCACTCGCTGGGAGCGTTCGAACGATTCCTCAAGAAGCCTTTCCAGCGATGCCAAACGGTTTTTTTGCACGGTTAGCCGTGTGGTCATGTCGGACAGTTGGATTTTAAGGTTTTCGTAAACCGGGTTTTCCATAACCTCAGTAACGCCACCGTCACGATCATCGTCGGTTTGTGTGGAAACGCGTGTTTTAAGGTCGGCGATCTGACCCTGAACACTGACAACATCTGGATGACGCTCGTGATAACGCAACAGCAGCGAATCAAGTTCTTGGTGCATGGCGACCAGCCTACGCTCTGCAGAAGACTTGCCTGGGTCTACAGTAATGCGGCGTACCGGCTGTTCGTTATTGAGTTGGCGGCGGGTAAGTATAACTTCTGAGTCGGTTTGCTGAATCTCCAGTTTGAGGTTTTCGATATCCCGGCGCAGGTTTTCGATTCTGGCCAGCACACTGCTTTCAGTGCCGTCCTGGTTGGCAGATTTGAACTCTTTCAGCCGCTCATCAGCATCTTCAAGCTGGCGTTGGTAAGATTTAACCTGAGAATCAATAAACTCAAACGCCCCTTGGCTCTCAGAACGCTTTTTACGAACGGTACGTTCGATAAAGCGATTCAGCACCGCACTGAGAACCTGAAAAGACTCGCCTGGGCTTCCACTGGTGTAATTTAGTTCCAGAAAATTTCGGTTGGACACGCGAATGCCAACTTGTTTGCGTAGGCTGCTGATCTTTGCGTTACGGAGAGCATCCGTTTCACCGCCTGTGATCAGCCCGGTATCCAGAGCGATCTGTTCCAGAAAAGAACGGCTTTGCATCATCTCCCGGGCTTCGTTGATGCGATCCAGCTGAGTCAACTCAGCTTTACCCCGAAGCAGCGGCTGAAGAATGTTGGACTGGTCTGCGTACAAAACAGCGTGAGAGGTATAGCTCTTCGGTGTTACATAGCCCAGCGTCAAAACCCCTGCCGTCACGGTCATGAATATGATGACCGCTGCAAGCCTGTGCCGATAAAGCTCAAGCTTCACCGCACGAAGGGTATCGAGAATGAACTGTATATCCATCAGAGCTCGCCCCGGAAGAGTTGTTTGCGGGGCACGCTGATTACGTCGCCCGGCTGCAGAGCGTGGTTTGTTCGCATGTCGCCATCTATAAGAATGGCCTCAAGATCCAACCCAAAGCTTTGATATTCGCCGTTTATTTGGCGATGCAAAACCGCTCGACTGTCGGCAGCAAAGTCGGTAATGCCACCGGCCATCAGCACAACGTCTAGCACAGTCATGCCTGGCTGGAAGGCAACAGATTGCGGCGAAGCTACCTGACCCGTAACGCGAATCCGGTTACGAAATTCTTTACTGAGCGGGTTAGTGACCATCACCGTTACTTCTGGCGTACGGATGAACTCGCCAAGCGTAGTACTAATTTCAGACGCCAACACTTCTGGCTTTTTGCCTTCGGCTTTTACATCACCCATCAAAGGCATCGAGATAAAGCCGTCCGGGCGAACCACGATGGACTGACCCAGTTCTGGGTTGCGCCATACGTGAATGGAAACCGTATCCCCTACCCCAATCTCATAAGGCTCCGGCTCAAGATCAGATGCCGGTGGCATTTCTGATGATGATGGCAGACCAGTGCATGCCGTTATAAGCAGGCCCAAAATTGCAACCAAACCAGCCCGCACAAATGTGATAGTAGTCATAAACGCCCTCCAACCCTTTGTTGTTCCATATTTCTGTGTGACGGAATAATTACCGAACGCCTTTGCCCAGGAGAATCACTTCCACGGTTTGGATCATGATCAGAAAATCCATCAAAAGGCTGTAATTTTTGGAGTAATAAAGATCGTACTCCAGCTTGCCCCGGGCATCCTCAACAGATGCACCATAAGGGTATTTAAGTTGTGCCCAGCCCATTAATCCAGGCTTTACGTAGTGCCGGGTATCGTAAAACGGAATCTTTTCTTTTAGCTCTGAGACAAACTCTGGCCTTTCGGGACGCGGCCCCACAATGCTCATTTCGCCTTTGATTACATTGTAGATCTGCGGCAATTCATCCAGCCGGGTGTTGCGTATAAAAGCACCCACTCGTGTGACCCGGTTGTCGTTGGCAGAGGCCCAGCGTGCTTTGCCGTCTTTCTCTGCATCTTGTCTCATGCTGCGGAACTTGTAGATACGAAACTCCTTACCCAGCATTCCGATGCGGGTTTGGCTATACAGCACGGGGCGCCCCGTTTCAACAAAAACGGCAACGGCCGTAAAGATAATGAACGGCAACATAACGACCAGCAGCGAAAGGCTAATTAGCAGATCCAGTACGCGTTTGGCAAAATCGCGGGTTTTTGAGGCCTTAAAACCTTCGGAAAACACAATCCAGGAGGGGTGCACCATATCCAGTTTGGCTTTTTTCAGTTCGCGCTCATAAAAATCGATGCCGTTGGTTATGGCGATACCGCGAAGTTTGCACTCCATCAAATCTGGCACCGGCAGCCAGCTGCCTTCGTTACGACGGCGCTCTTGCTGTGCGACAACAATTTCTGACACCCGGTTTTGCCGGCAAAACTGATAAAAGTCGTAGGGTGTGGGTAGCAGATTATCGGCGCCCACAGTGCTGGTCGGGCTTTCTGAGATGCAACCAATGATACGTACGCCCAGAGCGCGCATGTTGCGCTCATATTCATCGAGTAGGTTAGCGGCGAAATCGCCCGCACCAAAAATCACGACTCGGCGCACGAGCGTTTCTGAATCGACAATTCGGAGAAAGGTAAGCCGCAGAAGAATCACGATGAAGGACGCGAGAATAACGGCCCAGAACAAATTTGTGCTGCCTGGGTCTGCCGATGGCAGGATCACATAGAGCAATTTAAGCCCAATGCCACCCACAAAGCAGTAAGCGACCAAGGTGCGGAAAAATAGTGCGGACACGTTCTCACGAACCATAGCGAGATAGCCGCCCATGGCAAGGGTTCCACAACTTAAAACCAACGCGAAGAGACTGGCTGACAAGATGTCTGTCTCCACAGAGGGATAACCCACGCCTGCAATCGACAGCAACAGCCCAAGAAACGTGAAAATTGCATACAGCACGACAAATTCCAGTGCAGCAAGCACCAGATACGGAATGTGAAGATAGTGTTTTCTAAAACGTATATACGACACGCCGAACTTCCTTGTCGCCTGCACAACAGCTAGTGGCAGACCTACATCAGATTCTCCGGCAGTGCACGCTCAGCAGGACTGAGAGCGACCCCTTACCGCCGGTTCCTTTTTTATCTTATAGCCCATTTTGCTCTGACCAAGATGTAATCACAACATATTGTATCTTTAGGTAACATAGTTTTACATTGTTTTTCTTGGTGACCCATAATTGCCAGCATCAAGAATTGTATTTGCACGGTCAGTAGGTGAAAATCTGGCCATCGGTATCATTGGGAAGGAGAGCCCATGCCAGCTAGCCCGGATAGATCCCCCCCTTGCATGCCATGAGTATAGACGTAGAAGACTACTTTCACGTTGCAGCTCTTTCCGGGGTAATCCGCCCTGACCAATGGGACTCGTTGCCGTCGCGCGTTGAACAGAACACAGAGCGTTTGTTATCTCTGTTTGAAAAACATGAGGTGAAAGCGACGTTCTTTGTGCTGGGCTGGGTTGCTGACAGGTTTCCTGCGCTGATTCGTAAGTTATCGGACCACGGACATGAAATTGCCTCTCACGGTTACAGCCATCAGCTGATTTATAATCAATCTCAGGATGTGTTCCGGGAAGAAACCATTCGCTCCAAGGCGTTGCTCGAAGATATTACTGGCAAAGCCATAGAAGGTTACCGAGCGGCCAGCTACTCCATAACCCGAGATTCCCTTTGGGCGCTGGATATTCTGAGTGACGTGGGCTTTACTTGGGATTCGAGCATTTTCCCGATTCGGCATGACAACTACGGCATACCCAATTCACCTTCTGCGCCCTACTCCATCGAAACCGCCAGCGGCGCCATTATTCGTGAATTTCCTCTAACAACGGCTAAGATTATGGGGCTTTCAATACCGGCAGCCGGGGGCGGGTATTTTCGCCAGTTCCCGTACCCGGTATTTCGGCACCTGTTTCGCAATGCCTCGGGCTTTGGGGCCCGGCCGCAGATGTTTTACCTGCACCCTTGGGAAATAGATCCCGAGCAGCCGCGCTACAATAACGCAAGCTGGTTTTCCCGCTTCCGTCACTACACCAATCTAGACCAGTGTTACGGTCGCCTCGAACGCTTGCTCGGGGATTTCAGGTTTGGAACCGTAAGCGAAAGCTATAATGCCTATGAACCAGACAAAACCCTGCTGCGCAGCGATCAGTTGATCCGCCTCGCCTGATTCAGGGACAGGACGCGAATATGTATTTGGAATTTTTCGGTCTCCACAGACATCCCTTTCGCATTACGCCGGAAGACGATTTTATTTACATGAGCCAGCAGCATTCCCGGGCTTACGTATACATGTCTTCGGCAATCTGGAGCTCTGAAGGATTTGTGGTTATCAGCGGTGAGATTGGTTCGGGCAAGACAACGTTGCTTAAAAAGACCATCCGCAACCTTGAGGGCAACTTGAAGCTGCTCAACATCGCCTACACCAACCTGGAATCCAGGGATTTGTTCGGCCTGATTCTTCGCAAGGCGGGAATGAAGGTGGAGGATGACAGCAAGGTAGCCATGCTGTTCCAGATTACGGACTACCTCGAAAAAATGGCCACTGCGGGTACTCCGGTGGTGCTGACCATTGACGAAGCCCAGAATCTCACCCGCGAAAACCTTGAAGACGTCCGTATGTTGGCGGGCATGGAAAGCATGGGCGGACCTTCAATGCGGGTTATCCTGCTTGGCCAACCAGAACTGAAACAGGCTGTTCTGGATATCCCTCAGCTTGCTCAACGGGTAAAGCTGTTCTTCCACCTGGAAGGGCTCACCTATGCCGAAACCGCAGAATATGTCGACTACCGGCTACTGGTCTCTGGCCACGGTGGAAACAAGCTTTTTGACGGCGACACCGTTCGGGAGATACACAAGCTAAGCAAGGGCATCCCACGGCTGGTAAACAAACTGTGCGACGGCATGATGATGTGCGCCTATGCCGAAGATCGGCCGTTTATCGACCCTCACGATCTGAAAGCCATTCGCAAAGATATACTGGGAGATGCTCGGCCTGAAGCGGCGCAGCGACCAACAGAACTGAGAAAACAAAATACTGCCCCCGAGCAAAGCGGACAGAACACAGGTGATTTAGCGGGCGTGGCAAGCGCGCTGTTGCGGATGGCAGAAGCGCTGGAGCGGATTGACAGCCGTTTGGCCGTAATTGCTCCGGATGCAAAGCCTACCCGTCGGGAAGGCAAAGGCGCGCCCGACAACGTGAAACCTTTGTCGCCGGGCCGGAAATAAAAGCAATTTTCAGGTTTAGATAACGAACATTTCCACGAACTCGTGAACCGGGGTTTGCTCCAGCCCCTTTTGTTCCCTGCACACATCTACAATCTGCTGGCAGCGTTGCACGGGGAATCGGGTTGCCAGATTCGCCCTGAACTTGTCCTCCAACAGCGGAATGCCTTCTTTTCTGCGCCTGTGGTGGCCTATGGGGTACTCCACGGCAACCTGTTCGGTGCTTGAGCCATCTTTGAAAAACACCTGAATGGCGTTGGCGATGGAGCGTTTGTCTGCCTCCAGATACTCCTGGGTGTAGCGTGCATCCTCAACCACTTCCATCTTTTCCCGGAGCGTGTCGATCTCGGGATGAGCCTCGTGAAAGTCGTCTTCGTAATGCTCGGCGTTGAGCTGCCCGAAGATCAGTGGCACAGCCGCCATATACTGCAGGCAGTGGTCGCGGTCTGCCGCGTTTGCCAGTTTGCCCACTTTGGAGATAATCCGTATTGCTGATTCGTGAGTGGTGATCACGATTTTGTCGATCTCATCAAGCCGGTCTTTCACCTGCGGATGAAGCGTTACAGCCGCCTCAGCTGCGGTTTGGGCATGAAACTCCGCGGGGAAGGAAATCTTGAACAGTATGTTCTCCATCACGTAGGAGCCGAACTCTTGGGGTAGAGAAAACTGACGTTCACCTTCCGGCTTCACGGTCTGGTCTTTATTGGTTTTGCTGAACAGTACGTCGTAGAAACCCCACTGTGGGGCTGTCAGCGCGCTGGGAATGCCCATTTCGCCGCGCATGGCAATATCGGCAAGGCGAACGGCCCGGGAGGTAGCATCACCAGCGGCCCAGGATTTACGGGAGCCGGCATTGGGTGCATGGCGGTAGGTTCGCAGCGCTTGGCCATCGACCCAGGCGTGGGAGAGCGCCGAGAGCAACTGTTCGCGCGTGGCGCCCATTAGCTTGGCAGTAACCGCTGTGGAGGCAACTTTTACCAGTAGAACGTGATCCAGCCCTACTCGGTTAAAGGAGTTTTCCAAGGCCAGCACGCCCTGGATTTCATGGGCCATGATCATGCTTCCAGAACCGTACGCATGGTGAGCGGTTCCTTGCCTTCTGCAGCGCGCTTTTGTGACAAATGATCTGCCACCGCCAGAATCCCTCCCAAATTATCCGAAGGGTGCCCCCACTCAGCCGCCAGCCAGGTATCGTTATAATCGAGCCAACGCACGATACAACCGATGTCCCAGGCCGCTTTCACGGGGTCAAGACGAAACGACGTGCCAGGCACTCGGGCGCCATGGGGGACCATCGTTCCCTCTACAATCGGCCCCAGATGCTTGGTGCATTCCGGGAAGCGCAATGCCAGCAGGCCGCAGCCAAGAGTGTCCATCAGGCAGTGGCGGGCGGTGTTCCAGGCTTCTTTATTCTTCACCCGATACGTCAGAACGTAGTCTGCAATCCGCTGCAGAACGTCGTCGTAATCAGGTCGTTCGTTGAGATCGAATGTTGCAGACATCTTGATTCTCCTTTCGGGGTTAACGTTTTAAATGGGATTTTAAGGTTCAGGCCTCATCTGGTATGCGTACCCACCTTCCATCAGTATGCGTGCACTTCGGCTCATAATGGCTTTGGTGGCTGTCCACTGATCATTCACTTCTTTTGCTTCTGCACCCACCTGCAGGGTTCCGGAAGGATGACCAAAGGTGACTGAAGTACGGTCACCGCCGCCAGCCGCCAGGTTCACCAGCGTTCCGGGAATGGCCGCTGCGGTGGCAATCGCTACTGCTGCGGTACCCATCATGGCGTGGTGTAGCTTGCCCATAGACAGCGCACGTACCAGCACATCAATATCGCTTGCGTTAATTTTCTTGCCACTGGATGCAGTGTAGCCTGCCGGTGGCGCGACGAAAGCGACTTTTGGCGTGTGTTGCCTAGCGGCGGCTTCTTCAATGTTCTGGATCAACCCCATTTTTACCGCGCCATGGGCACGGATGCTTTCAAACATCGCCAGGGCCTTGGGATCGCTGTTGATGTCGTCCTGTAGCTCGGTGCCGTTATAACCGACTGCCTCTGCGTTGATGAATACTGTAGGAATGCCGGCATTGATCATGGTCGCTTTCAAGGTGCCCACACCCGGCACTTCCAGTTCATCCACGAGATTCCCCGTTGGGAACATAGAGCCTTCGCCGTCTGCCGGGTCCATGAACTCCACCTGCACTTCGGCAGCGGGGAACGTGACGCCATCTAATTCGAAGTCGCCGGTTTCCTGAACTTCACCGTTGGTAATCGGCACGTTCGCGATGATGGTTTTACGGATATTGGCTTGCCAGATGCGCACAACCGCCGTGCCGTTTTCCGGGATGCGGTCTTGTGGAACATAACCACTGTTGATGGCGAAGGCGCCCACGGCGGCGGTGAGGTTGCCGCAGTTTCCGCTCCAGTCTACGAAGGGTTTATCTATGCTGACTTGCCCGAACAGGTAATCCACATCGTGATCTGGCTGAGTGCTTTTGCTCAGGATAACGGTTTTGCTGGTGCTGGATGTGGCGCCGCCCATGCCGTCGGTTTGCTTTTGGTAGGGGTCGGGGCTGCCGATGACTCGCAGCAGTATGTTGTCCCGCGTTGGGCCGGGGCTTTGGGCTTTTTCTGGGAGGTCGCTCAGGCGGAAGAATACGCCTTTGCTGGTGCCGCCACGCATGTAGGTGGCGGGGATTTTGATTTGGGGTTTGCTGGGCATGTGGGGACCTTTTGGGTTTGTGTGGGGTTGTGGCTAATCGCGGTTTTGGTGCTGGAGTTGAAAGGCTGCCTCTCCYCC
>NZ_MBPP01000004.1 GCF_001858325.1 Marinobacter sp. AC-23 | reverse complement strand
ACATGAGACCAGTCCATATCGTCATCAAGCGCCAGCGGCAGAAGGTTGGCGAGAAGAACACCGACGACATCATCCTGGCTGTCGCCGATAACCGGAAACCGGCTGTGGGCAGATGCGATGATTTCATCCAGATACTCTTTCGGGTCCTGGGAGGCCCGAACGGTGACCATCTGGGAGCGTGGGATCATGATTTCATCCACACGCATATCCACCACCTGCATGGCACCTTCGATGATGCTCATGGCATCTACATCGATAATGCCTTGGGATTCAGCATCTCGCAGTATTTCCAGTACATCTTCGATAGATTCAGGCCCACTGGAAAAGGCATGTGATATACGCTCCAGCCAGGACTTGTTGGAGCCCTGACTGCGACTCGACTGATCGTCGCTCATGAGTCTTTTTCCGTTTCCTCTGCTGCGTAGGGGTTGCCGATCCCAAATTGTGCCAGCAACCGAATTTCCAGGGCCTCCATGGCCTCTGCGTCTTCATCGTTTATATGATCGTAGCCCTGAAGGTGCAGCATACCGTGGACCACCATGTGGGCCCAGTGCGCCGCTGAACTCTTGAACTGTTCGCGGGCCTCACCTTCTACCACCGGAGCGCAAATAACGAGATCTCCGGCTAATGGCACCGTTATACCGGCTGGCGCCTCAAATGGAAAGGACAACACATTGGTGGGTTTGTCCTTGCCCCGGTACTGATGGTTGAGCGCTTGGCCCTCGTCAACATCAACAATACGGATGGTTACCTCAGAGGGCTCCTGTTCCAGCCAGGCTGCTTGAGCCCACGCTTGAAACAGGGATTCTTCGGGTACGTCTTGCCCATCAAATGCGTTTTGAAAATCAACCGTCAGTTCACTCACTGCTTACGGTTGCCTCCTGCATCAAGCGAGTCATAGGCTTCTACAATCCGCTGAACCAAGGGGTGGCGGACAACATCCCTGGCCTCAAAACGGGTAAAGCCAATGCCTGAAACATTGCTAAGCACGCCCGCCGCATGGATCAATCCGGAATTCTGACCGCGAGGAAGATCCACCTGGGTGGTATCTCCGGTAATCACAGCCGTGGAGCCAAAACCTATCCGTGTAAGGAACATTTTCATCTGCTCGCGGGTAGTGTTCTGGCTTTCGTCCAGAATAATAAACGAGTTGTTCAGGGTGCGGCCACGCATGAAGGCCAAGGGCGCAATCTCAATAACGCTTTTCTCAATCAGCCGTGTGACATAATCAAAACCGAGCATTTCATAGAGTGCGTCGTACAATGGCCGAAGGTATGGATCCACCTTTTGTGCCAGATCGCCGGGCAGAAAACCGAGCTTCTCGCCCGCTTCTACCGCCGGGCGTACCAGCAGAATCCGCTTAACCTGCTCGTCTTTTAGAGCTTCCACTGCACAAGCTACGGCAAGCCAGGTTTTACCTGTACCGGCAGGGCCTATACCGAAGTTAATGTCGTGGGAGCGAATGCTGTGCACATACTTTTGCTGGTTCGCACCGCGAGGTTTGGCAGTGAGCTTTGGCGTTTTGATGGTGGTAAGCGAGCCATCAAAAGGCACGTCGTCGGGCAGTCGCTCAAATCCGGTTTCCCGGATGTACAAATGAACGGTATCCGGTGGAATGTGCTCGCTGGCCTCAGTTTCCCGATAGAGATGGCGAATCACCTCCACCGCAGCGGCAACGTGTTCGGTTTCACCTTCCACCCGAAAGTGATGGCCTCTGCGGCTAACTCTCACCTGCAAGCGTCGTTCGACGTGCTTAAGGTTCTCGTCAAACTGACCACAAAGGGTGGTCAGCCTGCGCTGATCTACTGGGTGTAAATCGAATTGTCTGGAATCGTTGGTGTCCAAATTTTCTCCGTTTATGCTCCCGTATAGTCTTCGGAAACATGTATATCTCATATGGGGGCAACGGCATGGAGTTAGAACCGTCTCCCAAAAAACGCCCGTAAATACGTCCATGTAGGGCTTGGTCGCGCCATCCTTGGCGCTCCACATTTTTGGGAGACAGTTCTAGCTCCATGCCTGTTTAAACTATGTGCAGGCTCGACACTTAAAAACAAGTGCGTTCCGATGCTTAATATAATTCCGAATCCACAGGCAAACCGCGCAGTGAGTTGGCGTAGGCTTCAACAATCTCGATGTCGATGAAGTTGCCGACAATCTCCGGATTTTCATGCCGGAAATTCACAATTCGGTTGTTCTCCGTGCGCCCGGAATACTCCCCCGGATCTTTCTTTGACAAGCCGGTTACCAGAATGCGCTGGGTGGAACCCACCATCTTACGGCTGATATCCATCACCGTCTGATTGATGCGATCTTGCAGAATCTTCAGGCGCTGCTTTTTCACTTCCATCGGTGTTTCATCGGGCAAGTCCGATGCCGGCGTACCCGGGCGAGCGCTGTAAACGAAGCTGAACGACATGTCGAAACCGATATCGTTGATCAGCTTCATGGTGTCTTCAAAATCTTTCTCGGTTTCACCCGGGAAGCCAATAATGAAATCCGAAGAAAAACTGATATCAGGGCGAATCTTGCGCAAGCGGCGAAGTTTGGATTTGTACTCCAGCGCCGTGTGGCCGCGCTTCATGGCCGCCAGAATGCGATCCGAACCGCTTTGTACCGGCAGGTGCAGGTGGCTGACCAGCTCTGGAACCTGCTCGTACACCTCAATCATTGCCTCAGTAAATTCCACCGGGTGCGAGGTGGTGTAGCGAATGCGGTCAATGCCGTCGATGGTGGCAATCAGCGTAATAAGCTCCGCCAGGTCCATCACATCGCCATCATGGGTCTCGCCACGATAAGCGTTAACGTTCTGACCCAGCAGGTTTACTTCACGCACATTCTGACTGGCCAGATGGGCGACTTCGGCTATCACATCGTCGGCCGGCCGGCTGACTTCTTCGCCGCGTGTGTACGGTACCACGCAGAAGGTGCAGTACTTGCTACAGCCTTCCATGATAGACACAAATGCAGATGGGCCGTCAGCCCCAGGATCCGGCAGGTTGTCGAACTTTTCGATTTCCGGAAAGCTGACATCCACCACGCCTACGCCGTTACCTTTCATGCGCACTTCGGAAATCATGTCTGGCAAGCGGTGCAGGGTTTGCGGGCCGAAGACCATATCCACATAGGGCGCGCGGTTAATAATCGCTTGGCCTTCCTGGCTGGCCACACAGCCGCCAACACCAATGATTAGTTCCGGTTTTTTCGCTTTTAGTTTTTTCCAGCGACCCAGCTGATGAAAGACTTTTTCCTGAGCTTTTTCCCGAATAGAGCAGGTGTTCAGCAACAGGATATCCGCGTCGTCTGGCGAATCGGTCATTTCAACCGCCTCGCCAGTTTTTAACAGGTCGGCCATCCGCGATGAATCGTATTCATTCATCTGACAACCGTGGGTTTTGATGTACAGCTTCTTTGCCATGGGTCTCAACACAACTGGATGTATGTGGCGCCTGGAGCATTCAAATGTCCGATATGGGCGCACTGAAAAGGAGAACTGCTCAGTATAACGGCGTGATCATTCCGTAACCAGCGCTGTCTCGGTAAACTGCCAGTCAAACCTAAAACGTCAGATCGGCCCGGGGGTGTGGTGGGGCTTTTCTGCCGGAAAAGATGTCTGAGCGCAGCGAGTTGCTTTTTCCAGAAGAAAACGCCCACCACGCCCCGGAGCCAGCCACCGTATTACTCTTCGCGACTCTCCAGATACCGCTCCAACTGCTCCCGCAAAACCTTAGGCAAACGCGTAATCGTAAGCGCATCCTTATCGCGATCATAATAGATCGCCTGATTCACCAAATCCGAAGAAAAAGACACACTCATGCCACCACCAGAACCCGCAATGCGCACCAGCTTCTTCACCTTGCGATGATCTGGATGCAACACACCGCTCTCCGGCATCTCCGCCGATTTATTCGCAAACTCCTTGAATCGATCAGGCTGATCTTCATCCAGATAGCCAGACAACGCCTCAATGGCAACCGGCTCACCCAGCGCATGCTGCTCCTTACAGAACTCATAGGCGCGGGTGCGCACCTCGCCGGCTTTCTCTGGCTCAGAAGACTTTGCAAACGCCTCCACTGCGTCCAGAAACGTCAGAGTTTCCTTCTCCACATCCACCTGATTGGTAAAACCACACAACCGAATAAACAGCTCCCCAGGATCACCCGTGCCGCGAGCATGAACCAGCGTAAGGTAATTCTCTGCTGCGTTATCCCCAAGCCAGTCATCCAGCTCAACCCGCATCGCCAGGTTCAAGCGCGATGTGCTCAGCACATCCGTTGTATCCAAGGCTTGGTTACCATCAAAACGCAGGGCGCCGTCGCTCTCCATAATCAGCAAATAAACAACATCCGAATCCGCCAGGGCCTCATGAACAACCATCAGCTGCCCTTGAAACTCCTCCTGAGAACCGGATAGCAACTCCTGCCACTGCCCGAATAGCCGGTCAGTGAACGCTGAAAAGCTCTGCTTGTCCTCCAGATAATCCTTCAGCCAGCCTTTAAACGGACTCTCGCCGATATCATCCGAAAACCGCCCGTACTTTTTACCTGGTTTGCTGTTGAATAGCCGCTTCATCTGCTTGTGCAAGCCTTCATAGTCGCCACCCGGCTCCTGCAGCGCTTCGCCACTCTGAAGGCGGGCCGGCTGCCCCGGCTGGTACTGACTCGCAAAAGCGGTGCGTAAATGTTTGATGGCCATAAACAGAAAAACCCTAGGAAGAAGAAACAAAAAAGCCCCGAAGGCTTAGCTTCAGGGCCACAGATTCTGCCACGGACAACCAATACATTCACGACTAAAAAGAGAATTATTGAGTTGGGAGTTAGCCAAGGAGCGGGGGTGTCTTTCCTTCTGGAAAAAGCAACTCGCTGCGCTCAGACATCTTTTTCCGGCAGAAAAGACACCCCACCCCTTGGCATCCATCACCGCATTAGTGCGAGATTAATGCTCGTTTTGGCTTAGATTTGTTTATTGCGAACCAACTCCTGAGCTAGCGCTGCCGCAGCACCTGAAACGTCCTCCGGCTTGTCTGCCGCTATCGAAACGTTGGCCACGTCAGTGCCAAGATTTACAACAATTGCGATCAGGCCGTAAGCGGTCAGCAGCTGCGCCGTGCGGCGGCGATCATCGGCATTACCGGCGTTATCTTCGCTTAAGATGACCGTGGTTTTTCCCTGATCGAACAACGCACGCTCCAGTGCGAGTGCAAGTGCTGGCGCCTGCTTGCCGGAGCAACCGATAATCAGTGGTTTTTGCGCCAGCCTGCGCTCACGCTCTTCCGGGCTGACCGGCTCGAGGGTTCCTGCCGTATCCGCCAAACCATCAATCATGCCGGCGCCAACGGTTACGTTGGTCAATCGGTCAATAACGATAAAGCTGCCTGTGGCGTGATTGCGCTGGTAAGCGTCAAACGCTATAGGCTGGCTTAGGGTGAGATCACACAGGCCAATTTCGTTCACTTGCAGCAGGTCTGGGTTGGCGTGCTGTTCCAGTGTATTCACGTCGGTCTGATAATGAATTTTACGAACCGTGCCTGACGTGAAGGTCGGGCCCAGCTTTATGTCGTACAGCCGCCCGGTGTGCAGAGGTGCATCAGACATCCAGACGATATTGGCTTTGAAGCGGTTGCCCACTTCCGGCTCGTCTTCCGGCTTTACCAGCATGTCGCCACGGCTGATATCAATCTCATCGGCTAGCGTTAGCGTGACGGCCTGATCGATATAGCCTTCATCAAGATTGCCATCGAATGTCACGACTTCTTTGACGGTGCTAGTGCGCCGTGAGGGCAGGGCCATAACCTTATCGCCCGGGCGAATCACGCCGGAGGCAATGGTGCCGCAGAAGCCGCGGAAGTTCAGGTTGGGCCGGTTAACGTATTGCACCGGGAACCGGAAGTGCTCCAGGTTTTTGTCGCGGTTTACCTCGACTGTTTCCAGGATGTCCATCAGCGGCTTGCCGCTAAACCAGGGTGTATTCTCGCTACGGTTGACTACGTTATCGCCTTCCAGCGCCGAGATTGGCACAAAGCGGATGTCCGTCAGCCCCAGTCTGGCGGCGAAGGCCAGATATTCCTCTCGAATCTCGTTGAAACGGTCTTCGCTGAAGTCCACCAAATCCATCTTGTTCACAGCTACTACGATGTGCCGGATGCCAAGCAAGGAGGCGATAAAAGAGTGCCGGCGTGTCTGGGTGAGCACCCCACGGCGGGCGTCGATCATCAAGATGGCTACCTGTGCCGTTGAAGCGCCAGTGGCCATGTTGCGGGTGTATTGTTCGTGCCCCGGCGTATCTGCAATGATGAACTTGCGCTTGTCGGTGGAGAAATACCGATAGGCAACATCGATGGTAATGCCCTGTTCCCGCTCGGCCTGCAAGCCATCTACCAGTAGGGCAAGATCCAGCTTTTCGCCGGTGGTGCCCATTTTGGCACTGTCGGTTTTCAGGCTGGCCATGTGATCTTCGTAGATCATTTTGGTGTCGTGCAGCAGGCGGCCGATCAGGGTGCTTTTGCCGTCGTCGACGCTGCCGCAGGTTAATAGGCGCAGCAATTCTTTGTTCTCGTGTTGTTTCAGGTAAGCCTGAATATCGTCGGCGATGAGATCAGATTGGTGTGACATATCAGAAGTACCCTTCGCGCTTTTTCTGTTCCATGGAGCCGGCCGAATCGTGATCGATCACGCGGCCTTGTCGTTCTGAACTGGTGGCCAGCAACATTTCCTGGATAATCTCGGGCAAGGTGTCTGCCTCGGATTCAATGGCGCCGGTCAGCGGGTAGCACCCAAGGGTGCGGAAACGGATGGATTTCATCATCGGTTTTTCCCCCTCTTTCAGGGGCATGCGGTCGTCGTCCACCATGATCAGTGAGCCGTCGCGCTCGACCACTGGGCGTATGGCCGAGTAGTAAAGAGGAACGATCTCGATATTTTCCAGATAGATGTACTGCCAGATATCCAACTCGGTCCAGTTGGAAAGCGGAAATACCCGGATACTCTCGCCCTTGTTCACCTTGCCGTTATACGTGTTCCACAGCTCCGGGCGCTGATTCTTGGGATCCCAGCGGTGGTATTCGTCACGGAAGGAGTAGACCCGTTCTTTGGCCCGGGATTTCTCTTCATCCCGGCGGGCGCCACCGAATGCAGCATCAAAACCGTATTTGTCCAAAGCCTGTTTAAGGCCCTGGGTTTTCATCACATCTGTGTGTTTCGCGCTGCCGTGGGAAAACGGCCCTATGCCTTGGTCTACGCCATCCTGATTGGTGTGTACGATCAGATCCAGCCCGTATTCCTTTACCTTGCGATCGCGGAAATCAATCATGTCCCGGAACTTCCAGGTGGTGTCCACGTGCATCAGGGGGAAGGGTAGCTTGCCTGGATAGAAAGCCTTGCGGGCAAGGTGCAACATCACCGCAGAGTCTTTACCAACGGAGTAGAGCATCACCGGGTTATCAAACTCGGCGGCCACTTCTCGGATGATGTGGATGCTTTCCGCTTCCAGTTGCTTCAGATGCGTAAGGTTGTATGTGGTCATGATAATCCGTTGCCGCGCGGGCCTTAAAGGCATGCAAAGTGAAGGGGTAACTATACCAGAGGCAATAAGGCTATAAGAAGTCTTGCGGTTAGAGTTTTAAGTTATAGCAATATAGCGCAGAAGGACAGGGAGCTTGCGGGGTGGAGAGTGTTCTGTGGCGTATGCTGTCCGTCAGATGAGTGGCGAGTCGGCCAGAAGCTTGCGCACGTACGTGTCCACATAATAAAAGCCATTGTCTTCAAAATCCGCAAACTGGATTCCTAGCTGGAACTCGTCCCTGGCCACTCTTCGCAGATGGACGATATTTCCATTGGCAACAATAGACACTGGCTGGGTAGCGATTACCGGTACAAAGAACCTTGCCTTAACGACAGCCAGGTTTCGGGGATCTGGAATTTTAAGGCGAGGTATCAGCTGGTTTACTGTTTCTTGGTTACAGGAAAGCATTACGCCGGTGCGGGAGAGGTTGGCAATTTTACACGTGAGTTGGTGGCCATCTGGCTTCTCGATAACAATGTCACACACAACATCGGCACGTTGCTGGTTACGCAGGTTTGGCTTTGCTGTGGCAGATGTCATGGGCACTCTTATGGGTACTGTTGGGGCAACCCCAAATTCAAAAAATGTTTCAGAACAATGTCTAAACGATGAAAAGTATAGTTGCTTGTTTTCTGATCAGCAACTTGAGTGTCGCACATTGTGGCAGGTTTTTTGTATTTTTGTGAACAGCGGTTCACATTTTTGACCTACGTCAGGCGTTTTGGCTCTGACCTCAGATACGACAAGCCGCCCCTGTAGCCAGGGTCGGCTTGTTGTACTTCTTTCTGATCAGGCAATCTCGACCAACACTTCACCCGGGGTTACCCGGTCGCCCTTGGTTACATAGATGGCCTCTACTTTGCCGTCGATGTTGGCGTGCACCTCTGTTTCCATCTTCATGGCTTCGGTGATCAGCACGGCCTGGCCGGCGCTTACGGTATCCCCTTCGCTCACCAGAACCTCTACCACATTGCCGGGCATGGCGGTGCTCACGTGGCCGGGGGTGGATGCCTTCTTGCGGCCGCTACCACTGCCCTCGGCCACATAGTCGTTAAGAGGCTCGAACACCACTTCTTCGGGCATACCATCGAGCGAGAGATAGAGTTTTCGTTTTCCAGCGCCTGAGTCTCCGGAACCCGTCACGGCCACCTCGTAACTTTCGCCGTGAACTTCAATGCGAAATTCCGTGGCTACGCCGGTGTTCAGGCGCTCCCGGGATGTGTCTTCTGGCGGCAACAGAGGCTCAGGCACCAGGGTGCCGGCTTTACGTTGTTGCAGGAATTCCCGGCCCAGGTCGGGGAACATGGCGTAGGTGAGCACGTCTTCTTCGTTGAGAGCCAGTTCACCAATGTCTTTGCGTAGCTTGTTCAGCTCCGGGCTGAGTTGGTCGGCGGGTCGGCCCTCATCAACCGATTCGTTGCCGATGGCTTTGTTGCGTACGTCTGTATTTACCGGCGCTGGCGGTTTGCCGTAGCCGCCCTGGAGGTACCGCTTTACTTCATTGGTGATGGTCTTGTAACGCTGGCCTGCCAACACGTTGTATACGGCTTGGGTGCCTACGATCTGTGAGGTGGGCGTAACAAGCGGTGGAAAGCCCAAGTCTTCCCGTACCCGCGGAATTTCGTCGAACACCTCGCGGATGCGATCCAGCGCGTTCTGTTCTTTTAACTGGTTCGCCAGGTTGGACATCATGCCGCCAGGCACCTGATTAATCTGTACCGAGACATCCTCGCGGGTGAATTCGCTTTCAAATTGCTGGTACTTCTTGCGTACTTCGCGAAAGTAGTCAGCAATCTCGCTCAGCAGTGTTAAGTCCAAGCCGGTGTCGTAGTCCGTGCCTTTGAGTGCGGCCACCTGGGATTCTGTCGCAGGGTGGCTGGTACCTGAGGAAAATGATGAGATGGCTGTGTCGATGCGATCCACGCCAGCTTCTATGGCTTTTAGTTGGCACAGCGGTGCCAGGCCAGAGGTAGAGTGGCTGTGAATGACCAAAGGTAGATCCACCTCTGCCTTGATGGCTTTCACCAAATCGAAGGTGGCGTAGGGCGACAACAGCCCCGCCATGTCTTTAATGGCGATGGAATCTGCGCCCATAGCCTGCATGTCTTTGGCTTGCTGCACAAACAGTTCGAGCGTGTGCACCGGGCTGGTGGTGTAGCAAATAGTGCCCTGGGCATGTTTGCCGGCTTTCTTCACCGCTTTCATGGCGGTTTCAATATTGCGCAGGTCGTTCAGTGCATCAAACACCCGGAACACGTCTATGCCGTTATCAGCTGCTTTTTGAACAAAAGCTTCTACTACGTCGTCGGCATAATGGCGGTATCCCAGCAGGTTCTGGCCTCGCAGCAGCATTTGCAGGCGAGTATTCGGCAGGGCCTCGCGCAATTGGCGCAGGCGCTCCCAGGGGTCTTCTTTCAGGAAGCGAACGCAGGCGTCGAAAGTGGCTCCGCCCCAGACTTCCAGGGACCAATAACCCACCTGATCCAGCTTCTCGCAGATAGGCAGCATGTCTTCGGTGCGCATACGGGTTGCGATCAGAGACTGGTGTGCATCACGCAGAACAAGGTCGGTGACTTCAATCTTTTTTGCATGTTTCATAATTCAATACTCCTGCGGATTACCAGCCTGCATGCGCGGCAATGGTGGCGGCGAGGGCAAGCGCAATTTCACTGGGGTGGCGCTTGGTTGAGTAGTTCAGCAATTCCGGGTGATCTGGTACAAAGCTGGTGTTGAATATGCCTTTGCGAAAATCCGGGTGTTCCAGAATTTGTTGGTAATAATTGGCGGTGGTTTTGATCCCGTGCAGGCGCATGTCGTCCAGGGCGCGCTTGCCTCGGGCGATCACCTCGTCCCAGGTCAGTGCCCATACCACTAGCTTCAGGCACATGGAATCGTAGTAAGGGGGGATTTCATAACCGGTATAAATGGCGGTATCCACACGCACGCCAGGGCCGCCGGGCGCGTAGTAATGGGTAATGCGGCCGAAGCTTGGGAGGAAGTCGTTTTTGGGGTCTTCTGCGTTAATACGAAACTGTAAGGCATAGCCCCGGTACTGGATGTCTTCCTGGCGATAGCTTAGCGGTAGGCCGGATGCAATGCGCAGCTGTTCCCGAACAATGTCCACGCCGGTGATGGCTTCGGTAATGGTGTGTTCAACCTGCACCCGGGTGTTCATTTCCATAAAGTGCACTTCGTTGCCAGACAGCAAAAATTCCACGGTGCCGGCGTTCTCGTAGCCTACTGCCTTGGCAGCACGCACCGCCAGATCACCTATGTACTGTCGCTGCTCTGGTGTCAGTTGCGGGCTGGGGGCAATCTCGATCAGTTTCTGATTGCGGCGCTGTATGGAGCAATCTCGCTCAAACAAGTGGATGGCATTGCCCTGGCTGTCTGCCAGTATCTGCACCTCAATGTGGCGCGGGTTCACAATGCACTTTTCCATGAACACTTCGGCGGAGCCAAACGCCTTTGTGGCCTCGGAAATCACACGTGGGTACTGCACTTTTAATTCTTGCGGTGTGTCACAGCGGCGGATGCCGCGACCGCCGCCGCCGGAAGTGGCTTTCAGCATCACCGGATAGCCGATGTCGTTGGCCAGTTTCAGGGCTTCTTCAAGGCTATCCAAGTTGCCCTCGGAGCCGGGTGTAATGGGAATGCCGGCGGCGCGCATGCTGTCACGAGCCTGGGTTTTATCGCCCATGCCGTGGATGACGCTGGATTTCGGGCCGATAAACGCCACGCCTTTTTGTTCGCACAGGCGTGCAAAGTTGGCGTTTTCTGATAGGAATCCGTAGCCGGGGTGAATGGCATCGCAGCCAGTTTCTACCGCCAGGTTTACGATGCGGGCAGGGTCGAGGTAGCCGGCCAGTGGGTCGTCGCCCAGAGAGTAAGATTCATCGGCTCGCTTAACGTGTAACCCGTAACGATCCGGTTCGGTATAGATGGCCACCGAGCGTATCCCCATTTCGGCGCAGGCTCGCACAATGCGAACGGCAATTTCGCCGCGGTTGGCTATTAACACTTTCTTCAGCATGGGAGGTTCCTCATTGCTTCGTCCCGATTGCAGGTAACAGAAAGAATAAAGGGATAGATGTTTAGCGAAAAATTGATATTATTTTGTTTATCTATAAGTAATAACTTATGAATAAGTGCAGGACTAAGCTATATGCCCTAAGTATCCAGAAATTGGCCAGCCGCCTGACGTTTCGACAGCTCCAGGTATTCAAAGCTGTGAATGATTTGAAAAGCTACAGTAAGGCAGGAGAGTTGCTTGGCCTTACGCAGCCCGCCGTTAGCAGCCAGGTACGCCACCTGGAACAAGCGCTGGGCATGCCCATGTTTGAGTATGTGGGGCGTAAGCTCTACTGCACGGCAGCCGGTGAGGAGATGGCAACGTGTGTGCATTCGGTTTTTCGTGAGCTGGAGCGAGTGCAAAATAGCCTGGCGGCGCTGGAAGGGCAGGTAGCGGGGGAGCTAAGGTTGGCAGCGGTGAATACTGCGCAGTACGTAGTGCCTTATATGCTGAGTGCGTTTTTGCAGCTGAATCCGCAGGTGACTGTGTCTGTGGCAGTTGTAAACCGGGCAACGGCCCTGCAGCGGCTGAACGACAATTCCGATGATCTGGTTATTATGGGTATGGTGCCCGCTGAGCGACCGTTGGCTTCGCTGCCGTTTCTGGATAACGAACTGGTGCCGGTGGTGCCCAGTGGCCACCCGCTGCTACAGCAGCACAGTGTGACAGCCCAGGAGTTCCTGGACAGTGGATTGCTCGTGCGGGAAAGTGGGTCAGGTAGCCGTCTGGCGCTGGAGTTACATTGTCAGGATCGGCGATTACGGGCAAAGCCAAGTATAGAGTTAGGCTCTAACGATGCGGTAAAACATGCGGTTCTGGCAGGATTGGGAGTAGCCGTTCTGCCAAGGTTGGGTGTGTTGTCGGAGATCGCCTTGGGCAGTTTGCACGTTTTGGATATTAAAGGTTTCCCGCTGAGGCGTAGCTGGTGTGTCGTCTACCCGCAGGCTCGGCATCCTACGCCGGCCATGCGGGCATTTATTGACTACGTGCAGCAGAATATCCGCCAGTTTGAGCAGATGTTTCTCAGTCGCTGAGCTTTTTCAGCAGGATTTCAGTGAACAGCTTCGGATTGCCTTGCCCTTTGGAAGCCTTCATCAAAGGTCCCATAAAGCCACCCAGCATCTTCTTCTGTTTTTTGGGGTCGATTTCCTGCTGGTACTGGGCGACTTGGTCTGGCATACCAGCCAAAACCTCATCCACCATCTGTTCCAGTGCACCGGTATCCGATACCTGCTTCAGCCCTTGGGCTTCAATGATGGCATCAGCATTGTCTCCATCCCTATTCCAAAGTGCTTCGAACACCTTCTTGGCCCCGGATGAAGACACAGTATTGTCTGCAATCCGTGCAACCAGTTGGCCCAGCTGAGTGCCCGTGATGGGTGCTTGCGTGACGGTTTTGTCTTCGGCGTTCAAGCGCGCGGAGAACTCACCCAATACCCAGTTGGCAGCCAGTTTTGCGTCTTTGCCGTGGCTGGCGGTTTCTTCGAAGAATGCGGCCATGCGTGCATCGTCGCTGAGCAAACGGGCGTCGTAATCGTTGAGGCCGTACTGCGCCTTGAATCGTCCTTTGCGCTCGTCTGGCAGCTCCGGGAGTAGGTCGCGAGCGCTTTCAATAAAGGCCTCGTCGATCACTACCGGTAGCAAATCCGGGCAGGGGAAGTAGCGGTAATCGTTGGCTTCTTCCTTGCTGCGCATGGAGCGGGATTCGTCTCGCTCGCCGTTGTAGAGGCGGGTCTCCTGAACGATGCGACCGCCGTCTTCCAGAATGTCCATCTGCCGCTCTACTTCGTGGGCAATGGCCTGTTCCATAAAGCGGAAAGAGTTCAGGTTTTTGGTTTCGGTACGGGTGCCAAGTTCTTCCGAGCCTTTTGGCTTGAGCGAGATGTTCACGTCAAAGCGCAGGGAGCCCTGGCTCATATCGCCGTCGCAGATGCCCAGCGAAGACACCAGGCTGTGCAGCTTTTTGGCAAAGGCGACGGCTTCTTCCGCGCTGTTCATATCGGGCTCGGTGACGATTTCGATGAGCGGTGTGCCGGCGCGATTCAGGTCGATGCCTGTCATACCATCAAAATCTTCGTGTAGCGATTTGCCGGCATCCTCTTCCAGGTGGGCGTGGTGAATGCGCACACGCTTGCTACGGCCATCTGCCAGATCAACGTCCACGAAGCCCGGGCCAACAATGGGGTGGTCCAGCTGTGTAGTTTGATAGCCCTTGGGCAAGTCCGGATAAAAATAGTTTTTACGGTCGAACACCGAGCGCCGACCGATTTCGGCGTTTACCGCCAGGCCGAACATCACGGCGTAACGGAACGCCTGTTCGTTGGGCACAGGCAAGGTGCCAGGCATGGCCAGGTCAACGGCGCTGGCCTGGGTGTTGGGCTCGGCGCCAAAGGCTGTGCTGGAGCCGGAAAAAATCTTGGTTTGGGTGGCAAGCTGAGCATGAATTTCCAGCCCGATCACAATATCCCACTGCATAACTGTTCTCCTGATTCGGGCTTACTGGGGAAGTTTTTGGTGCCAGTCGGTAACTTGCTGGAGCTGATGGGCTGCGTTCAGCAAACGAGCTTCTTCAAAATAGTTCCCGATAATCTGCAGCCCCACCGGCAGGCCGTCAACAAAACCTGCCGGTACCGACATGGCTGGCACGCCTGCAAGGTTTACAGCGATGGTGAAAACATCTTCTAGGTACATGGTCACCGGATCGCTGGTTTTCTCACCTTGCACAAACGCAGGCGAGGGCGTCACCGGGCTCATCAATACATCCACTTCCTTGAACGCATTAATGAAGTCCTGCTGGATCAGGCGGCGAACCTTTTGGGCCTTCAGGTAATAGGCATCAAAGTAGCCGGCTGAAAGCGCGTATGTTCCAACCAGAATTCGGCGCTTAACTTCGCTTCCGAAGCCTTCGGCACGGGTGCGGGTATAAAGGTCGTTGAGATCCTGTGGATTTTCGCAGCGATAGCCGTAACGCACGCCGTCAAAGCGTGACAGGTTGGCGGAGGCCTCTGCAGGCGCAATCACATAATAGGCGGCGATGGCCAACTTGGCGTGGGGTAGTGACACTTCTTTTACGGAGGCGCCCAGCTTTTCGTATTCCTTCACCGCATTGCGAATCTGCTGCTCCATGGCGGGGCTGAGCTGATCGGAGAAATACTCTTTCGGAAGACCGATGCGCAGGCCGTTCAGGGGCTCGTTCAGGGTGGCGGTGTAGTCCGGCACGGCGCGCTCAACGCACGTGGAGTCCTTCGGGTCGAACCCGGCCATCACGTTCAGCATCAGGGCATTGTCTTCTGCCGTGCGGGCCATGGTGCCGCCTTGGTCAAGGCTGGAGGCAAACGCAATCATGCCGTAGCGGGATACCCGGCCGTAAGTGGGCTTCAGGCCAGTGATGCCGCATAGAGCAGCGGGCTGGCGGATGGAGCCGCCGGTATCCGTAGCCGTGGCTGCAGGCACAAGACGAGCGGCTATGGCCGCAGCGGAGCCGCCGGAAGAACCACCTGGCACGCGTTTGTCGCCGTTGCTCAGGCCCCAGGGATTATTCACAGGGCCAAAGAAGCTGGATTCGTTGGAGGAGCCCATGGCGAACTCATCCATATTGGTTTTGCCAAGGCACACTGCGCCCGCTGCGCGGAAGTTGGCGGTAACCGTGGCATCATAAGGAGGTACAAAGTTGGCCAGCATTTTTGAGCCGGCGGTGGTGGTTACGCCGTTGGTGCAGAAGATGTCTTTGTGTGCAAAGGGCACACCTGTCCATACGCCAGCCTTGCCCTCTGCCCGCTGCTCGTCAGCGGTTTTGGCATCGGCCATGGCCTGATCTTCGGTGATGGTAATAAAGCTGTTGTACCGGCGGTCTTCGGCTCTGATGCGATCGAGGAACTCACGGGTCAGTTCCACGCTTGAAATCTTGCCGCTTTCCAGTTCGCGGGAAAGCTCTGCTACGGATTTTTTATGCATGTTCAATCCTGATAGTGGGCTGATGGTGGGCTTCGTCAGATCACTCAATAACCCGGGGTACGAGATAAAGGCCGTCTTCGGTAGCTGGCGCGATGGCCTGGAAGGCTTCCCGTTGATTGGTCTCGGTCACTTCGTCTGCGCGCAAACGCTGCACGGCATCCAGCGGGTGAGCCAGCGGCTCTACGTTGTCGGTATCGGCGGCGCTGAGCTGGTCAACCAGGCTGAGGATGTTGCCCAGATCGTTCTCCAGTGCTGGTATCTGCTCTTCGTCGAGACGAATTCGGGCCAGCACGGCGACTTTTTCAATGTCTTCGCGGGAAATGGTCACGTTGACTCCAAAGTATAAAACAGAGTTTTAAAGAAGGTGGTTATGGTAACAGATTCGCGGCTGTGCGGGAGAGGCGCTGCGATGCCGCAAATTTACTCAATTGGCCGGGTATCATCCAATAGGTCTTCGGCTGTGGCGTCGTTCCGTTCTTCCCGCACTTGCCGGGAAATATGGGTGTCCGGGCGCACGTTCAGCACATCGCCTGGCGGCGCCTCAGATGCGGATTTAGCTGCGCCTGTGCTCCCCTTTTCGGGCCGTTCAGGTGCATCCGTGGCACCCAGGATGGCGGGAGATTGGTCGAAACGCAGCCGGTAGATGGGTTCGGGTAAGGTGAAGCCTGAGTCTCCAGCGCGTTTTTGGCAGTACGAATAGAGAGGCTGCGGGCCTTGCCATAATCAGATTCACGTTGGTCAATCCAGGCCATGAATTTAATAAGAATGCTGGAGTCGCCCACGGATTCGATAATTCCGTTGGGCTCCGGGTCGCCTAGCACCCACTCCAGCTGCTGCAGAGCAGCCAGGCCGGTCTGTATAGCCAAAGCTGGGTCATCTTCGGCGTCTACTCCCAACACAAAATCAAAGCGGCGCTGAGGGTTGCGGGTGTAGTTCAGGATAACGGCTTTGAAAACGGTCGCGTTGGGGATGCGTAAATGGTTGCCTTCCAAGGTCATCAATACCGTTGAGCGTGATGTCAGTCTAACGACAACACCTTCGTAGTCGTTGATGGTCACGTGCTCCTGGGCCCTGAATGGCTGCCGAATACTCAGCATGATGCTGGAAATGTAGTTCTCCATGGAGTCTTTGACTGCAAAGCTGATAGCCAGTCCCAGCACGCCCGCACCTCCAAGCAGAGTGCCCATCAGTGCCGTGGCTCCGAGAATGTTCAGAGCAAGTAGCAAACCCAGAAGTATGGTTGCCAGCCGGACTGCGTGGCCGGCCAGTTCTGCTAGAAAGGGGTTCTTGGTTAGCCGTGACCAGAGTGGGGTGTATGCGGCCAGCCGGTGTCCGGCGAAAGCCACAATAACGAAAATGCTCAGCGCCACCAGCAATAATGGCAGCGCCCTTATCCAGCCGTGCAGAGAGTCCTGTAACGAATCCCACAGGGGGTTGAGGTTATCTTGTAAATCCAGAGTGCGCACAACCCTGTCGTCAACTGCGATGGCGCCCTCTATCCGGCTGGCCAGTTTCAGTGCCCGCTGGGCCTGGGCTTCGTTGGCAATCTGCCCCGATATGGCCACTACGCCGCTGTTAACGCCGACCTGCAGTGATTTAAATTGAGGAATCTGCTCAAAAATGCTGGCAATACGTTGAGTGATCAGCGCGTCATTGCCAGCACCTGGCGCCAGAGCGATTGGGCCAGCTCGCTCGGTTTCGCCTTGTTGAGCCAGGGCGAGCGAGGGTAGGCCTACCGCGATAACAAACGCCAGTGCCTGCGCAATGGTAATCTTTGGTATCCTCAACAGCGGCCTCGGTTGTGGCAGTTAATCAGAATGGTTTGGATGGCTTTTCAGGCCGACTTTAGTGTGTAGCAAAGATCAACTCAATGCCCGCGTCAACCAGCAAATTGCCCTGTAGCGGTTTCTGGCCCTAATAAGCGTATGAACGATTGTTCATGCAAAGAGCAATATCATTTGCCTTTGCAGCAGGCTGCGCCTTGCCTGAGCGGGGGGCACTGCTAAAGTTGCCGCATCTTTCCGCAACCGCAACTCTCAGGTTGAAACTACACGAATGTTGATTAAAAGACTCCGAGGTTTATTTTCCAGCGACCTGTCCATCGATCTGGGCACCGCCAACACCCTTATTTTCGTGCGTGACCGCGGGATTGTGCTGAATGAGCCGTCCGTTGTAGCCATTCGTACTACTAACTCCACGAAAACGGTCGCTGCCGTCGGCGCCGAGGCGAAGCGCATGCTAGGTCGCACTCCTGGCAACATCACCGCCATTCGCCCCATGAAAGACGGCGTAATAGCCGACTTTGTGGTGACTGAAAAAATGCTCCAGCACTTTATTCACAAAGTGCACGAGAACAGCTTTATCACTCCAAGCCCACGGGTTCTGGTGTGTGTGCCCAGCAAATCCACCCAGGTGGAGCGTAAAGCTATTCGTGAATCGGCTCTGGGAGCCGGCGCCCGCGAAGTGTTCCTGATTGAAGAGCCCATGGCCGCCGCCATCGGTGCCGGCCTGCCGGTAGAAGAAGCCAGTGGCTCAATGATTGTGGATGTCGGTGGTGGTACCTCCGAAATCGCTATTATTTCCCTTAACGGCATCGTATACGCAGATTCAGTGCGGGTGGGCGGTGACAAGTTTGACGAAGCCATTGTTACTTATGTGCGCCGTAACTACGGCAGCCTTATTGGTGAATCTACCGCCGAGCGCATCAAGCACGAAATCGGCTGCGCCTACGAAGGCTTGGAGATTCTCGAAATTGATGTGCGTGGCCGCAACCTGGCCGAAGGTGTGCCACGAGCCTTCACACTTAACAGTGAAGAAATTCTGGACGCCCTTCAGGAATCGCTGGCACAGATTGTACAGACGGTTAAAAGCGCTCTGGAGCAGTCTCCACCAGAACTGGCCTCGGATATTGCCGAGCGCGGCATAGTGTTGACCGGTGGTGGTGCGCTGCTGCGCGGGTTGGATAAGCTGATCAGTGAAGAAACCGGGCTGCCGGTTATCATTGCAGAAGACCCGCTAACCTGTGTTGCCCGTGGTGGTGGCAAGGCGCTGGAAGTTATTGACCGGGGCGGCATCGGAATGTTCTCTCCGGAGGGATAATCCTTTGGGGAGGGATCGCCATTAAAACCATTTTTGTCCAGGGGCCGGTACCAGGCCTCAGGCTACTGCTCGTTATTATCGTATCGGCGGCGTTGATCGTTGCCGATCAGCAGTTCGATCGTGTTACCCCTGTTCGATCCACTTTGGCAACCGGCCTCACACCGGTGTATTGGCTTGGCAACGCCCCCAATCAGTTCAGTGGCTGGGTTGCCGGCTTGTTCACCACCCGCGAAGATGTGAAGCAGGAAAACGAAGGCCTGAAGGCCCGGCTGCTCATTCTCGAGCGCAGGGCCCTCAAGTACGCCGCGCTGGCGTCCGAAAACAACGAACTTCGTCGCCTGATGAACTCTTCGGAACTCCTGGACGACCGGGTTATTGTCAGCGAAGTGGTGGGGGTGTCGCCAGACCCGTATTCCCACGAAGTTATTATCAATAAAGGCCGCAGTGACGGTTTGCAGGTAGGTCAGGCCGTATTGGATGCCCACGGCCTGATGGGGCAGGTGGTGCAAACTAGCCAAATCACCTCCCGCGTACTTCTTGTCTCAGACAGCAGCCATGCCGTACCGGTTGAGGTTGTGCGTAATGGGCTACGGGCCATTCTGCTTGGCACCGGCGATTCCGGCACACTTGATTTGGTGCACGTGCCAGACACCGCGGATATTCGTGAGGGGGATTTGCTGGTCAGCTCCGGCCTTGGAGGGCGTTTCCCGCGGGGTTACCCGGTTGCTGAGGTAAGCCTGATCAATAAAGAGCCAGGGGAGCCCTTTGTGTCTATTCAGGCTCGCCCGAAAGCACAGCTCAACCAAAGCCGTTTGGTTTTGGTTGTATTCTCTCCAAAGGGCGAATCGCCAGCGGAGCCAGAAGCCGGTGATAACCTTCCGGCCACCGAATCGGCGCAGGAGGGCCAGGGCTGATGTTGTCTGTAATCAGTTATCCGGTATTTGTGCTGTCGGTGATCGCGTCACTGGTGTTGAGCATTTCCTTGTTTCCCGTGGGCTGGTTCGAGTTCCGGCCTGAGTGGCTTGGTTTAATCGTGTTTTATTGGACATTCCGGGCCCCGGCGCAATTCGGCATTCTGTTTGCCTGGTGTCTCGGCCTGTTGCTCGATGTGCTGGAAGCAACGCCGTTGGGCGTTAACGCCCTGGCGATGGGGCTGATTGCCTTTTTGGTTCTTACTATCCATCAGCGGCTGCGCATGTATCCCTTATCGCAACAGTGCCTGATGGTCTTTCTTGTTCTTGGCATTAACCAGATGCTGGTGCACTTTCTCAAGCAGATGCTTGGTGGCGAGGATGCTGGGTTCAGCTATCTGTGGCCGGCACTGACCAGCGCCGTGGTATGGCCCATGTTTTCCATACTGATGGACAACATCAATCGAAAGTTGGGTTAACCATGGCTTCAGTTATTCTCGCTTCTGCGTCGCCACGCCGTTCAGAACTGCTTGAGCAGATTGGTGTCCGCTTTTCTGTGCAGCCCGCCCATATTGACGAAACCCCGCGAACCGCAGAGATGCCCGGTGATTACGTCGAGCGGCTGGCCCGGGAGAAAGCCCTCGCTGTTGCGATCAGCTTTCCCGGCAAACTGGTTCTCGGCTCTGATACCTCTGTGGTTCTGAATGCAGCAATTCTTGGTAAGCCATCCAACGAGCGCGAAGCTAAAGCTATGCTCGCCAAGCTGTCTGGCACAACTCACCAGGTTATGACGGCCATCGCACTGGCACAGGGAGGGCACTGCGAGACTTGTTTGGTGACGACGCAAGTAACGTTCCGTTGTCTGTCTGACGACGAGATCGCCGCCTATGTGGCCACAGGAGAGCCAATGGACAAGGCTGGAAGTTATGGCATTCAGGGACTTGGTGGTATTTTTGTGAAGGAACTCAAAGGGAGCTACAGTGCGGTTGTTGGCCTGCCATTACAGGAAACTGCCGCCTTGCTGGCCAGTGCTGGCTGCCCCGTTTGGAAACACTGGCCGAGTAGTAGGGAGAGCCAATCATGAGCGAAGAAATCCTGATCAACGTAACACCGGTTGAAACCCGGGTTGCGCTGGTTGAGAACGGTATGCTGCAGGAAGCCTACATTGAGCGTGCCAGTCGTAAAGGCATTGTTGGTAATATCTACAAAGGTAAGGTTGTGCGGGTGCTCCCCGGCATGGAAGCTGCGTTTGTCGACATTGGTCTGGAGAAGGCCGCATTCATACACGCCTCCGATGTAGTGTCTAGCCAGTCCAGTGCGTCAGAGCCTGGGGCCTCCCCCAAAACCGTACCGGATATTCGCACCTTGTTGCGTGAAGGGCAGTCATTGGTGGTGCAGGTCACCAAAGACCCTATTGGTACAAAAGGTGCCCGGCTCACGACCCAGCTTTCCATACCCTCTCGCTATTTGGTTTTCATGCCCGAGGTTAGCCATGTGGGTATTTCCCAGAGAATCGAGGACGAAGCCGAACGCAACCGATTGAAAACCCTCGTGGAAGAAGGCGCTGCAACCCATCCGGACGTGAAGGGCGGGTATATTATCCGCACAGCGGCTGAGGCGGCGACGGCGGAAGAGCTGATGGCAGACATGAATTACCTGCACCACCTCAGCCAGTCTATCCACGAGCGGATTGAAAAGGTGCAGGCGCCTGCCGCTGTTTACAAGGATTTACCGCTGTTTATCCGCACCATTCGTGATCTTATTCGGCCGCAAACCGAAAAAGTACGTATCGACAGCCGAGAGAGTCATCAGCGGGTCATGGAATTTGTTGAAGAGTTTGTGACCGAATTTGCCGATAAGGTGGAGTACTACCCAGGTGAGCGGCCGATTTTCGATCTCTACTCGGTAGAGGATGAGATCCAGAAGGCGCTCAGCCGCAAGGTGCAGCTCAAGTCTGGAGGCTACGTGATCATTGACCAGACCGAAGCCATGACCACCATTGATATCAACACCGGCGCGTTTGTGGGTCATCGCAACCTGGAAGAGACGATTTTCAAGACCAATCTGGAAGCGGCTCGGGCGATCAGCCGCCAACTGCGCTTGCGCAATCTGGGTGGCATAATCATCATCGACTTCATCGATATGGAAGACGCCGAGCATCAGCGCCAGGTTCACCGAATGCTGGAAAAAATGCTCGAGCGGGATCACGCAAAAACCAAAATTACCGGTGTGTCTGAGCTGGGTCTTGTAGAGATGACCCGAAAGCGAACCACTGAAAGCCTTGGTCAGGTTTTGTGTGAACCTTGCCCAATTTGCGATGGCCGTGGCTTCCTTAAAACCAGTGAAACCGTGTGCTTCGAAATTTTCCGGGAAATTATGCGGATTAACCGGGCTTACGATGCAGAAAACTATCTGGTGATGGCGTCTCAAAGCGTGGTGGATCGTCTTCTTGATGAGGAGTCCGACAACGTGGCAGACCTTGAAACCTTTATTGCCAAGGCTGTCCGCTTTCAGGTAGAGCCGTTTTACAGTCAGGAGCAGTATGATGTCGTTTTGCTCTGACGCCCCCAATGTCTTCCTCTAAACGCCAGCCTTTACGTTTGATGGCGCTGTTTACCGGCGCTGTGTGGTGGTCGCTGCTTATCGTGTTGGTGCTGTTTGCCCTTTATGTGGGCATTGGCCGGCAGCTTACCCAGAATATAGATAGCTTTCGGGACGATCTTTCCAGGGATCTTTCTGCTCGCTTGGGGCACGAAGTACGCATTGGCAACCTCTCCTCCCGCTGGTTCTGGCTGGACCCCTCATTTACCGCTCAAGATATTGATGTTACCAACCCGGATTCCGGGGTGCAGGTAGTGAGCCTGCAGCATCTGACCATTCGTTTCGACGTGCTGGCGTCGCTGATGCGGTTCAGGATCGTCTTTGAGGATTTCGAGGCCGACGGGCTTGAATTAACGCTTAACCAAAATGACAGTGGCGAAGTGGGCGTTCGGGGTGCCGACTTTCCTGAGCCGCTCAATAACCGCTTCCGATATTGCTCGAAATCGCCGGGAAATGGCTGTCGGACCCCTACATAAAAGTGACCCGCGTGAGCCTGGGTATTCGTGATAATCAAGGCCAGCTGCGCCACCTGGATATCCCCCAGCTTGATCTGGTATATCAAAAGGGCCTGTTTCGGGCGTCCGGGCGGGCCATGCGATCCGCAACAACCCAGCAACTTGCCAGTTTTACACTGGTGGGTAAGCACTTTTTTCGCGGTGACTTTAGCGGCCAATTATACCTCGATGTGGATTCGGGCCGATTGTTTGATGGCCTGTTTGATGAATATCAATGGCGAGACATCCGGGTAGAAGGGTTTGATTTGGGCGGCGAGGCCTGGTTGACCTTCCGTGAAGGTGTCCTGCAGCAAGTAAGCGGAACCGTGAGAACGCCATACTTGCAGCTGGGGGTTGCCGGTGAGTCCTTGGCCCCACTGGAAGATATCAGTGCGCAGTTTGGTTGGCGCAGACACAGTGCCGTGATGGAGGCGCCGGAAGAAACCGGTGACGGGGCTGAAACCATCGGAGAATGGCATTTGAAACAGCTGGCCTGGGCCTGGAACGGTGATGAAGTACCACCATTCAGCCTGAAGCTAGTCCCAAAACCGGAAGGCTTTACCATTACCGCCGAAGCTATGCCGCTGCGCCCGCTACGTAATCTGGTCGGTGCGCTCCCGCTTTTGCCCCCGGTCGCCAGTGACGCCCTGAAAGACTATCGCCCGGTGGGCTTTCTTGACGGTGTGAAAATCAGTGTTCCGGGGCGTGGTGAAAACAGTTTTGAGTTCTCTGCCCGGCTTCGGAACGTTGGGGCTGCAGCCTATGATGGGGCGCCAGCGGTCAGTGGTGTGCAGGGCATTGTTTATGTTGATGAGACTGCTGGGTATGTGCGAGCCCGCTCCGGTGTGCGACCGGTTATTTTGGAGTTTCCGGAACTGTTCAGCAGCGAATGGTCCTTGCCCGAGATGGCTGCGACCGTCGCCTGGCAATTGGATGGCCCCATTACCCGAGTGTATGCAGATGACATACGCATTGGATATGGCGAAAAAACCCTCTTGGCCGGCGCTTTCGATCTGAAGCTGGATGAACAGGGAGAGAGCAATTTAGGCCTGCGTATTGGCGTTGAGGACGCCACGGCGTCCATGTTGGCAGAATTTGTTCCGCAGAAAGTCGTGGATGCCGAACTTTATGAGTGGCTGACCACCGCTATCACCAAGGCGAATATTACATCAGGTGTTTACTATGGCCATGGCCAGATTAGCGCAGACTCGCCTGCAGGGTCATTTGTGTCGTCCATGTGGTACGAGTTTGATAACGCCACCGTGCGCTATGACGATCAGTGGCCTGAAGTAACCGGCGCTCGCGGACGAGTTGACATACAAAATGGCGACACGCTGGTGTCGCTGGAAGCCGGAACCACCGGCGGCCTGTCCCTGAATCCTGGTACCGTAGCCGTGGTTCCCAAACAGGACGGTGCACTCGTGCGCGTGGATGTGTCGGCACCAGTGCCTGGGGACGCTGTGGCCTATTGGGTGGAGAACAGCCCGTTTGGCGACATGGTCGGAGCAGAAGCCCAAAACCTCAATTACGCCGGCGATTACGAACTGGACCTTGCGATTGACTTGCCTCTAATCGATGGCGCCACGCCCGTGGTTGAGGCGAACATTTACACCCGTAATGGTTCAGTTAACTATCCTGAGGCAGACCTGCGTTGGGACAGCATTTCCGGTGCGCTGAATTATCACTCTGTTAAGGGCTTCTCCGGGGAGCCCCTGCAAGCAAGCTTTTTGGGCGAGCCGGTCAGCGTAGCGTTCAGCCAGACGAATTCGGATCAGCCAGGAGCGGGCGATGGGCTCAGAATTCAGCAAACCGGCGCGTTAGCTGTGCCCGGTGTGTTTCGCCAGGTAGGCATTGTGAAGCCCGAAGGGCTGATGGAACCCCCAAAAAGAGCCAGTATGGCTTGAGCGGCACGACTGAATATACGGCGCAGCTGGATGTGGCGCCAGGCAGCGATTCAAGGCTAACGGTCCGTTCCAGCCTTGAAGGGTTGGCCATCGATTGGCCTGCTCCGTTTTCCAAAGATGCGGACGAAGCCGCACCGCTGGTGGCGGAAATAGACATCGAAGCCGAGGACGGCTTGGGTATTTCTGGTACCTGGGAGAATCGCGCGACCTTTGACTTGCTGTGGAAAAACTCCGGGCTTGAGCTGACCTTTGAGGAGCTCTATCTGGGGGCTCAAACTCTGACGAACATAAACCTTGAAGCCCTTGATCTTGGTGACCGCTGGGTTCTTACTACTCGCTCAGAGCGGGCGGTTGGCCGGCTGGAAATACCTAATGACCTGAGCCTAGTTACTGCAGATTTTCAAGTGCTTCGCTTGGTTCGAAATGAGGAGGCCGCGAAAGAGGCTCCAGAACTGTTAACACTGAAGCAGCAACTTGAAGCCTTTCGGGCCTTGGATATGGCGAACTGGCCAGATGTGGACATTGCCATATCGGAGCTGCAACTAAACGGTGAGAGTTTGGGTCGTTGGTCTTTTTATTTGCGGCCTGAGGCCGAGAAGCTGAAAATTACCGAAATTGAAGGCCGCCTCAAGTCCCTCACGTTGCAGGGGGATATGACCTGGAGCGTTGTCGATAACAGAGAAACCAGTCAGTTTTCCGGGTCTGTAACTGGCGACGCTTTGGCTGATTTGGGAGGGCTTTTTGGTTCAGACATTCCTTTATCCAACAAGCAAAGCAATATTGAGCTTGAGCTGGACTGGCCGGGGCGGCCTGATGAGTTTGAGCTCGCAAGCCTCAGTGGGGAGGTTAGCGCTCGTCTGGACGACGGCGTTATTCTGGAACGCAATAACAGCGCGCAAGTGTTCAGAATCTTCAATCTACTCAATGCTGACACGCTTTGGCGTAGGCTCAAGCTGGACTTTTCCGATCTGTATGAGCGTGGCGTAGCCTTTGATGCTATCTCAGGCAAGGCGCGCCTGAAAGATGGCCTGCTGACCATGGATCCGGAGCTTCAGGTGGTTGGGCCGTCTGGCGCATTCAAGCTTAGCGGCAGCACCAACCTGGCAGATGAGGTGCTCGATATGCGCCTGGTAGTGGTTCTGCCACTGACGCAGAACTTGCCACTGGCGGCATTATTAATGGGAGCCGGTGCTCCCATCGGAGGTGCGCTTTTTGTACTCGATAAAGTACTGGGTGATCCATTGAGCAAACTGACCAGCGCTACCTACAATGTGACCGGAACCTGGGACGAGCCTAGCGTGGATCTGCGACGGGTATTTGATACCGGCAACTGACCGGAATGGTTGCTGCCAGAATCAGGCTTCAACTTCATCAACACACTCGCGCAGGTAGCGGAATAGTTTGCGGGCCTGGCCGGTGTTTTTCTGTTTATCCACATCTCTGCGGGCGTTACGAACCAGGTTACGCAAGTGCTGAATGTCTGCACCAGGGCAGTAACTGAAAAACTCACCAGCAACAGAGTCGCCGTCGGCAATCATTCGGTCGCGCCAGCGCTCAGCCAGATGGTGGCGGCGAGTGTGTTCCTCGCTTCCTGAATCGAAAGCATCAATAGCCCGCAGCACCGCCTCTGGGTCGTCTTCTTGCCGGATAATCTTGCCGATATATTGCAAGTGACGACGCTTGGCTTCGTTCTGCCGAATCCTGCGGGATTCTTCAATGGCGCTTCTGAGGGTATCGCTGATGGTCAGCGTATCAAGCTGTTCGTTGCTCAATTCCAGCATACGCTTACCAATGTTCTGCAGCGCGTGCATGTCCCGCTTGAGCTGGGATTTACTCGGCCCGGAATACTCCGGGGCGTCGTCTTGAGTGTTGTCAATCATGATTACATCCAGGTTTGTCGGGTCACGCGTAAAAAATGGTCGCAAGGCCAAGAAAAGACATAAAACCGACCACATCGGTAACGGTTGTCAGTATAACGCTGCCTGCCAGGGCCGGGTCTATGTTGCGAGATTTCAGGAACAGCGGCAGTACAGTTCCCACTAGCGCTGCGGCCACCAGGTTAATAACCAGCGCCGCCGCGATAACCACCCCTATCATTATATCCTGAAACCAGGCGGTGGCCGCGGCAGCCACCACCGCGGCCCAGAGCAAGCCGTTGAGAATACCGGAAAGAAACTCCCGGTTCAGCAACCAGCCCACATTGGCTCCGCTTATCTGCCCAACCGCCATGCCTCTGATAACCAGTGTGAGGGTCTGGCTGCCGGCAATTCCGCCCATGCTGGCTACAATGGGCATGAGCACCGCCAGGGCAACCACTTTTTCGATGGTGTCTTCAAACAGGCCAATGACGCCAGAGGCAATGAAGGCGGTGAGCAGGTTAACGCCCAGCCAAATCGCCCGGCGCCGGGTCGTTTTCCACACGGGTGCAAAGGTATCTTCGTCATCATCCAGGCCCGCCATACTCATCAGCGAGTGGTCCGCGTCTTCCCGGATAACATCCACCACGTCATCGATGGTGATCCGCCCCAGAAGACGGCCTTCTTCGTTCACAACCGGCGCAGAAATAAGATCGTAGCGCTCAAACAGGGTGGCAACCTTGGTATCTGACAGGGTGACGGGGATGGGTTCAATGTCTGTATCCATCACCTCCCGAACGGTTGCAGCCTGATTCGACACGAGCATCTTGGTGATAGGCAACATGCCGATAAACTCATCCCGCCGGTTCACGACAATCAGGCTGTCTGTCATGGGTGGCAGCACCCGGTGCCGGCGTAGATAACGCAACACCACATCGATGCTTATGTCAGGGCGCACGGTGATGGTGTCGGTGTTCATCAAGCCGCCGGCGGTGTCTTCCGGGTACGAAAGCACCTCTTCAACCCGCTGCCGATCCTGCTCGTCCATGGTGTCCAGAACTTCCTGGATCACCGTATCGGGTAACTGCTGGAGAAGGTCGGCCAGGTCGTCCGACTCGAAATCCTCAATAATGTCCGCCAGTTCCTGGGCGTTCAACCGGCTCAGGTATTCGGCGCGAATGTCCTCGTTAAGGTATTGGAGAACATCACCTTCCAGCTGCTTATCAACCAGGTTCCAGAGCAGGGCGCGCTGGCGTGGCGGCGAAGATTCTAGCAGGTGGGCAATATCACTGGGGCTCAGGCCGCCGTTGAGAATACGGGCAACTTGTTTCAGCGCGCCGCTGTCCAGCGCTTCGCTCAGTGAGCGTAAACGTTGGCGGGCTTGGCTTTTTTCCAGAATATCAGACATGAATCACCTGCAGTCAGAAAACGCCAGTATTATAACGGAGTTAGCCAGCGCACGTGAGAAAGAGTTGCAGGGATGGGCTATGAAAAATGGCCAGTTATTCGCCTTCGCCAAAATAGTCGTTGATCAGGGCGGCGAGGGCGTCGATAGCGTGCTGCTCGTCTGGGCCATCGGCTACCAACTCCACCTCGGTGCCTTTGCTGGCTGCGAGCATCATGACCTGCATGATGTTTTTAGCGTCTACTTCACGGCCCTTGCCGCAGACTTTTACAGCACTGTCGAACCGTGATGCAGTGGCAACCAGCTTTGCTGTGGCCCGGGCGTGCAGGCCAAGTTTATTTATAATAATAATGGGGTGGCGTATCACAGCAACTCAGACCTCTTTCCGGGCCTGCAGATGCGGCAGCTCAGTATGACGTACTTGCACGTTGCTGCTGAGTTCCCGGAAATGCCGCCCCAGCTGTTCACAGACATATACCGACCGGTGCTGGCCGCCGGTGCAGCCAATGGAAATGGTCATATAACTGCGATTGCTGTCGGCAAAAGAGGGGATCCAGCTTTCCAGAAAAGCAATAAGATCGTTCACCATTTTGTGGCTTGCAGGTTCTTTCTCCAGAAACTCGGCAACCGGTTGATCCAGGCCGGTAAACTTGCGCAAGCTGGTATCCCAGTACGGGTTCGGCAGGCAGCGCACATCAAATACGTAATCGGAATCCAGTGGTACACCATGCTTGAAGCCGAAAGACTGGAACAGCAGGGCCAGTTCCTGATCTTTGCGCCCGGCCACGCGCTGCTTCACCATATCCCGCAGTTCGTACATCGACAGGCCTTTGGTGTTGATGTAGAGATCCGCAAGTTTGGAGAGCGGCTCCAGCAGCTCTTTTTCGCTGCTGATGGCCTCTCGGAGAGACGTTTTATCGTTGCTCAGGGGGTGTTTGCGGCGGGTCGCGTGAAATCTCTGCAGCAGTGACTGCTCATCGGCGTCCAGGTAGATGATCTCTACCAGAATATCCGCCTTGCGGAGTTTTCGGTAAATCTCTTCAAAATTAGCCAGTTCGGCGGACAGGTTGCGGGCATCAATACTGACCGCCATTTTGTCGAGCCGCCCTGGTGCGCTTTGGTCAGCCGCCTCCCGAGTAAGAGGGAACAAAAGCCCGATAGGCAGGTTATCAATGCAGTAGTAGCCGAGATCTTCCAGTACGTGCAGAGCGGTACTTTTGCCGGACCCGGATCGGCCACTGACGATGATCAGCTTCATGGTGAAACAGCCTGTTGCCAGAGTGGATATCAGCCGCTTGCGGCGGTCATGCTTTGGTAAAGCTCAGTTGCATCTTTGCACTGTCTGAGGCGGTCACAGAAAGCGCGCTCATTAAATTTTTCAGCCAGCTGGCTTAGCAACTCAAGATGCTCGCTGGTCGCTTCTTTAGGCACAACAAGTGCAAACACCAGATCTACCGGTTGGTTATCAATCGCGTCAAACTCCACGGTTTCGTCCAGAGTCATCAGTACGCCAATAACCTTCTCAAGTCCATCCAGGCGGCAATGGGGGATGGCGATTCCCTGGCCGATTCCGGTGCTGCCCAGCCGCTCACGGGCAATCAGATTGTTAAATATCTGGCCCTCGTTAAGAGCATCATTGTGCTGGCTGATCTGCTCGGCAATGAACTCAAGAACCCGCTTTTTACTGGATGCGGGCACCTTGCACAGGGTCAATTCCGGGGCAAGGATGTTGTCTATTGTCAGTGATGTGTCGCTCATGAATCGACCGTACTTCCGTTAAAAAAGCTGCGACACGTTTCCCGTGCCGCAGCCTGATTAGATGACATGCCTGAAAACAGTCGCCTAGCGGGCGATGTTACCCTGCATCCTGTCCACACTCTTTTCTTTGTGCTTGAGGATCTGCCGGTCTAGCTTATCGACAAGGCCGTCGATTGCTGCGTACATATCCTCATTTTCCGCCTTTGCGTGAATCTCACCACCAACCACGTGGAGCGTAGCATCTGCTATTTGGCGAACCTTATCCACTTCCAGGGTCACCTGGCAATTGCTGATGTGGTCAAAGTGCCTCTCCAGCCGTTCCAGTTTCTCGGCTACATAATCTTTTAACGCGGGAGTCAGCTCTACGTGATGGCCTGAAATGTTGAGTTGCATAGACGTCTCCTATTGTCATCCACTCCGGCCCGGTTGAGCCGGCATTATGTGCGGGCACACGAGTGTGCCTGCGAAATCCGTATACGTTGGTAAAGGTGTCGGCTTAAACCAAACGCTTGCGTTCGTTTGAGGGCGGAATGTGCATCGCCTCGCGGTATTTCGCAACCGTACGCCGCGCCACCTTTATTCCTTGTTCTCCCAGCATGGCCGCAATCTTGCTATCACTCAACGGCTTTTTTGGGGTTTCTGCGGCAATCAGCTTTTTGATCATGGCGCGGATAGCCGTAGAGGAGCATTCGCCACCTTCGTCGGTGCCGACATGGCTGGAGAAAAAATACTTCAGCTCAAAAATGCCCCGCGGTGTATGCATGTATTTCTGAGTAGTGACACGGGAAATGGTGGACTCGTGCATTTCCACCAACTGGGCAATATCCGAGAGGATCAGTGGTTTCATCGATTCCTCCCCGTGATCCAGAAAGCCTTGCTGATATTCAACAATGCGCGTTGCCACTTTCAACAGTGTTTCGTTCCGGCTTTGCAGGCTTTTGATAAACCATTTTGCCTCCTGCAGTTGATCGCGCAGGTAAGTATTATCTGCGCTGCTGTCCGCTCGCCTTATTAATGAAGCATAGCTGGCATTCACGCGTATGCGCGGCGCAATTTCAGGATTCAGTTCTACTCGCCAGCGGCCGTTGTGCTTGCGCACGATGACATCGGGGATAACGTAATCCGGTTCAGTACGATCAATGATATCGCCTGGCTGCGGGTTGAGGCTGGTAATCAGGGCCAGTACATCCCGCAATTGGTCTTCTTTAAGGCGGCTACGGCGAAGCAGTTGGGCATAATCGCGATTGCCCAACAGGTTGATGTAATGAGTGATAACCAGCCGTGCCTGGGCAAGCCAGGGGGTTTCTGGTGGCAGCTGGTTAAGCTGGATCAGCAGGCAGTCCTGAAGATCTCTGGCAAACACCCCGGGCGGATCAAAGTACTGCAGCCGGCGTAAAACGGCTTCTACTTCATCCAGTTCAAGGGGGTCCTCATCGGAACTGTCTACCAGGCCCGCGTAAATGTCTTCAACAGGGCTGGTGAGGTAGCCCCGCTCATCCACTGCGTCCATCAGCGCATGGGCAATGGCCTGGTCCCGCTCGTTCAAGGGAGTAAGGTTCAGCTGCCACTCAAGATGATCGCGCAGGGTTTCGCTGGGGGAGTTCCGGGTTTCGAAATCGTGGTCGTTTTCGTCGTCGTTCCGGGCGGCGGGCGCAGGGGCAGACTGGTAAATATCCTCCCACGCAGTATCAACCGGAAGGTCGTCGGGAATCGCGTCAGGGATGTCGTTTTCAGATTGCCAGTCGGGGCCGTTTTCGCTCTCGTCCCAGTCGGAACTGGATGAGTCTGAACCCGTATCGGATGGCGCTTCGTCTGTGGAGTTGTCCTGATTGCGGTCGTTATCTGCTGACGACGCCTCTGCCTGGTCGTCCTCATCCTGGGTTTCCAGCAGAGGGTTGGACTCCAGAGCTTGCTGGATCTCCTGCTGAAGGTCGAGGGTCGATAACTGCAGAAGCCTGATCGCCTGTTGCAGCTGGGGCGTCATTGTCAGGCTCTGACCCAGCTTTAATTGTAAAGAGGCTTTCATAACCATCGCTCGGGATCCGTCACTCTACCCACTTTGAATTTCTTGCATCGGCTAAAAATCGTTATATGTCGCTACTTGCCGCTCTATAGCGTCGCCCTAGCAAGTTCTTTGCCGAGTTTACTTGCTCCGGGTCAGCAACACAATCTGGCGGGTGTGTCGCAGTGCCTGAAATCAGCCGCTACAGGCGGAATTCATTGCCAAGATATACTTCTTTAACCTGTTGATTGGCAAGGATGGTCTCTGAGTTTCCGGAGGCAATAATATGGCCGCCGGAAACAATGTAAGCGTTCTCGCAGATATCCAGAGTTTCGCGCACGTTGTGATCGGTGATCAGTACGCCTATGCCTTTATCCCGCAGGTGGCGGATGATCTGTTTGATGTCACTCACGGAGATTGGGTCTACCCCGGCAAACGGCTCGTCCAGCAGAATAAACGCAGGCTCCATGGCCAGGGCTCGGGCAATTTCTACCCGGCGCCGTTCACCGCCAGAAAGCGCCATGCCCAGGCTGTCGCGGATATGGGTGATGTGGAATTCTTCCAGCAGTTGCTCAACCTTGCTCAGGCGATCAGCACGGCTGAGTGTCTTACGGGTTTCCAGAATCGCCATGATGTTATCCCGCACCGAAAGCTTGCGGAACACGGAGGCCTCCTGGGGCAGGTAGCCAATACCCTTGCGGGCCCGGCCATGCATGGGTAAAGGCGTAATGTCTTGACTGTCGATGCTAATGCGGCCGTTATCAGCGTTTACCAGCCCTACAATCATGTAGAAGCAGGTGGTTTTGCCGGCGCCGTTCGGGCCCAGTAAGCCGACAATTTCACCGCTGCGAATTTCCAGCGATACATCAATGACCACTTTTTTTTGTTTATAACTTTTCGCCAGGTTGCTCGCTCTGAGAACTGCCATCGGATCCCTGTTTCGTGTTATCTGCTGTTAGTTGCCGGAGTCGCTGTTGCCACGGGGCTGGATTACCATCTCAACCCGGCCGGGGCCGGAGCCAGTATCCTCGCCGCCTTCTGCGGTAACCACTCGCTGTTCAGTATCGTAGTGAATAATGTCGCCGCGGAACACGTTGCCATTCTGCTCAATCACCGCGTCACGTTCAAACGTGAGCTGTTTGTCTGTGGCAGACCAGGTGATGTTTTTGGCTTTTGCGTCGGTTTCGCCTTCGCCACTGGTAACGGGCTGTTGGTAGCGGGCAGGTGAACCGTTTGCCTCAATGCGGTTTAGGCCTTCTGCGCTACGGTACAAAACCACGCGTTCGGCTGTAAGGCGGGTCTTGCCTTGAACCAGTTCAACCGCACCAGTATAGGTGGCAATGCCTTTGCCATCATCCAGGCGAGCACTGTCGGCACTGACAGTTATCGGCTGGTCAGAATCAAGATCAAAAGCTGCTGCAGGGCTGGCAATGGCCGCCAGAAAAAAAGCAATCAGCAGCTTATACGTGGGGTTATTTAACGGTTTCATAGCGTCCTTTCACCTGGGAGTTGAGTTCCAGAATACGTTCATCGATCCAGGCTTTCATGCCTATGGCTCGGGTAATGCCTGTAAGGTCAGTGATTGTTACCGGGTCGTCGGTAAATACGATGCCCTCAGCATTGTCTAGGGTCAGGCTCTCGGTAGCCAGTGTCGCTTCGCGGTCGCCAATGGTGCGCACCACACGAACATTGCCAGAGAGGTGCAGCACATCTTCGCTCCGGCGCAGGTTGCCGTTCTCGGCGTTCAGAATCCACGGGCCATCGCTTGTATCGCTAAACAGCTCTGCGCTTGGTGATTCCATGGTGGCCAGATTGTCGTCTTCGAACTGCTCAATGCGAGGGCTTGTAAAAACGATCTTGAGGTGCCCTGTTTCATCGTACGATGTGTAGCTGCCATTGATGACAAAGCCGTCTGGCTCGGCTTCGCCCCGGAGTTGTTTTGCGTCACTGTAGCTGGTGGCCGGTGGTTCGCCGCCTTGCCACAACAAAAAAACGGCAACGGCAAGGGTGATCGCCAAAGCCAGCATGCGCAGCCGGGGCCTGTTTGCCAGGGCCAGTTTGGAAAACTGGCTGCTTTCAGCGCTTGCGGCCATGGTTATGACTCCAGGTACGGTGTTAGTGCTGCGCCCAAGTGGCCCCCGGCAGTCAGTAGCAGATCGCACATCTCTCGCACGGCGCCATTGCCCCCGCTAGCCTGGGTACAATAATCCGCATGTTCTCGCACCAGCCAGTAGCCATTGGGAACCGTCACCCCAAAACCTGCGTAGCGAATGGCAGGCAAGTCGGGCAAGTCGTCGCCCATATACGCTATTGCCTCAGGCAGGATGCCCAGCGTATTCGCCAGCTCCTGTAGGGCGATTTTTTTATCTTCACGCCCTTGCATCAGATGGGGGATGCCCAAGTCTTGCATGCGCTTTTCAGTCAGCGGGGAGCTGCGGCCAGTAATAACGGCTACGGTAATCCCTGCGGCCATAATCTGCTTTAAGCCCAGACCGTCCAGAATGTTGAAGCCTTTTACCTCATCGCCTTTGGCGCTGAAGTAAATTTTGCCGTCGCTCATAATACCATCAACGTCCAGGGCAACGAGCTTGATGCGCGCGGCTTTAGCCAGTAAGGCTTCTGGCCAGATTGCTGCCAATGGGCTCTTCAGTTTGGCCATCATATTGCCTCTTAAATCACGCCAGCGCGGAGTAGGTCGTGCATGTTAATTGCACCAACCAACGCGCCTTGGCCATCAACAACGGGGAGTGCGCTGATCTTCAGACCTTCCATAACGTTGAGCGCTTCTGCAGCCAATTGGTCTGGCTGAATGGTTCTCCCGTTACGTGTCATCACATCTCGCATGGGCGTGGTGTGCACATCAACGGATTTGTCCAGGGTGCGGCGCAGGTCGCCGTCGGTGAAGACGCCAGTCATGGCGCCTGTGGCGTCTACAACAGTGGTCATGCCCAGCCTTTGCGGGATATTTCCAGCAAAGCACCGCTCAGGGTGGTGTCTTCATTTACGATAGGTATGCGATCGCCAGTGTGCATAATATCGGCTACCCGCAGCAGGAGTTTGCGCCCCAGGCTGCCACCCGGGTGCGAGAAGGCAAAATCTTCTGCGCTGAACCCGCGGGCTTCCAGCAAGGCGACCGCCAGCGCATCGCCCATTACCAGAGTTGCGGTTGTGCTAGACGTAGGCGCCAGGCCAAGAGGGCAGGCCTCTGCTTCAACACTTACGTCCAGGTTTGCTGCAGCCTCTTTTGCCAGCGTGGAGTTGGGGTTGCCGGTCATGCTTATCAGAGGTGCGCCCATGCGTTTTATCAGTGGCAAAATGGTAACCACTTCGCTGGTGTTACCACTGTTTGAAATGGCGATAACCACATCCTGGCTGGTAATCATGCCCATATCGCCGTGGCTGGCTTCCCCGGGGTGAACAAAGAATGAAGGTGTTCCGGTGCTGGCAAGTGTGGCAGCAATCTTGTGGCCAATATGGCCGGATTTCCCCATGCCTGTTACGACAACCCGGCCCTTACATGCCATGATTACTTCGCAGGCACGTATAAAGTGGTCGTCGATGCGGTTTTCCAAGGCACTGATTGCGTCCCGCTCAATGCGGATAGCCTGAAGTGCGGGGTTCCGGAAATCGTACGTTTTCTGTTCAGTCATCGGGAGAAGAACCTGCTTTCTCGTTGACGCCTTCCATATGAAAAGACGGGAGTGCGATTAGGTTGAGGGAGTATAACATTTCCCGCGAGCTGAGCAGTCTGGTTACGGCAAGTTCATTAGAGCCACTAGGGAGACCTGTGAAAAGATCAGTAAAACTGATCATTGCTATCAATTCATTTTGGGAACCATTGATTGAGCTTGAGGGCTCCTTGGCATAATGTAGCCGCTCCCTTATGCCTAAGAGCTATGGGGTGAAAGCTAAGCGCTATGGGCTGAAAGGTAAGGATGATGAGTTTGCGCTCCTATATTTCATTGAAAGACGTTGTATTTTCCCGCTCTGGGCGCCGTATTTTCGACGGTGTTTCCATTGAGATCCCCCGTGGAAAAATTACCGCTATCATGGGCCCCAGCGGCACCGGGAAAACCACCTTGCTGCGCCTCATTGGCGGCCAGCTTAAACCGGACTCCGGTAGCATAGTGGTGGATGGCCACTCAGTACCTGAGCTTCGGCGCAAAGAGCTTTATACGTTGCGGGAAAAAATGGGCATGCTTTTCCAGAGCGGTGCGCTATTTACGGATTTGAGCGTATTTGAGAACGTGGCTTTCCCGATGCGAGTGCACACCAAATTGCCAGAAGACATGATTCACGACATCGTATTAATGAAGCTTGAAGCCGTTGGCCTGCGAGGTGCCCGCAAACTGATGCCCTCCGAGCTCTCCGGCGGCATGACCCGGCGTGTTGCTCTTGCGCGCAGCATTGCACTGGATCCCGAACTGATCATGTATGACGAGCCGTTCACCGGTCAGGATCCAATCGCCATGGGTGTATTGGTAAAGCTCATTCGCGATCTAAACAGCTCCATGGGCTTAACCAGCGTGTTGGTTTCCCACGACGTACAAGAATCCCTGAGTATCTGCCACTACGCCTGCATTATTGCAGATGGAAAAGTCATTGGTGCCGGCACGCCGGCCGAATTGCAGGATCATCCCTCTGAACAGGTGCAGCAATTTTTGCAGGGGCATCCAGATGGCCCTGTGCCCTTCCATTATCCTTCCTCTGAAGCGAGTGAAGATTTTGGGCTTTCGGGAGGTGCTTCGTGATCGATAGAATCGCCTCCTTCGGGCGCAGCGGGGTAGATATTGTTATATCTTTTGGTCGCTCCGGCCGCTTTTTAGCGGGTGTGTTATCAGGTGTTCCGCGCCCGGCAACCGGTTTCCCGCTTTTAATGAAGCAACTTTACTCAGTTGGTGTGCTGTCGCTGGCTATTGTGGTGGTGTCTGGGCTGTTTATCGGCATGGTGCTTGGCCTTCAAGGCTATACCATCCTCAGTGATTTCGGCTCTGAAGCGGCCATTGGGCAGATGATTGCGCTCACTCTGGTGCGAGAGCTCGGGCCCGTTGTAACCGCTTTGCTGTTTGCAGGGCGCGCAGGATCTGCATTGACCGCCGAGATTGGCTTGATGAAGGCAACCGAGCAGCTTTCCAGTATGGAAATGATGGGGGTAGATCCCCTGCGCCGGGTCATCGCGCCCAGGCTTTGGGCTGGCTTTATTGCGATGCCGATACTGGCTATCATTTTTTCGATGGTAGGTATCTGGGGCGGTATGTTGGTAGGCGTAGAATGGCTTGGAGTATTTGAAGGATCTTACTGGGGCAACATGCAGGCCTCCGTGGACTTCTGGGACGACGTGGTAAACGGCGTCATCAAGAGCGTTGTATTTGGTTTTGTTTGCGCCTGGATTGCAGTTTATCAAGGCTACGATTGCGTACCCACCTCGGCAGGAATCAGCTCAGCCACCACCAAAACCGTGGTGTACTCTTCGCTGGCTGTGTTGGGGCTGGATTTTGTACTGACCGCCGTAATGTTCGGCAACTTTTGATCAACGATTGACGAGACAACACCGGGAGCCGGTAATGACACAAAGAACAACGGACATCACAGTTGGCCTGTTTATGCTCGCTGGGTTGGCTGCGCTGCTATTTTTGGCACTGCAAGTAAGTGGCTCTCGCCAAAATCGGCCGAAAGCACGTACACCATCTACGCAGACTTTAACGATACCGGCGGCATCACGCCCAGGGGCAGGGTTTCCATGGCGGGCGTAACGGTGGGCAGCATCGATTCGATAGATCTCAACAAAAAAACCTTCCAGGCCCGCGTCACCATGTCCATCTATGGCGACGTGGACAATATTCCGGCCGACAGCGCTGCAGTAATACGTACATCCGGTCTGCTGGGTGAGCAGTACATTGATATATCCGTAGGTGGTGACATGGACTCCCTCAAGGCAGGCGATACCTTTTATTCCACCCAGTCCGCCATGAATATCGAGCGGTTGATCAGTAACTTTGCGTCTGGCAAATAAGCCAGCGTTGCGACAGAACAGGAGAAGCCAGGTGATTGCATTAACACAGCGATTTTTACTCGCCCTAACACTGATGGCATTTGGTATCGCTTCGGTTCAGGCGGGCCCAGAAGAAGACTTACAGCAGTATGTAGATGAAAACACCCAGCGGTTGGTGGCCAAGCTCAATGAGGAACGCGGTCTTTATGAGCGTGATCCGGAAGCTTTTTACAAAAACATGGACGATGCCTTGGACGGCTTTGTCGATTTTCGCCGCATTGCTGCCCGGGTAATGGGGCGCTATGCACGCCAGACAACGCCGGAACAGCGAGACGAGTTTGTGGCCAAGTTTAAGCGCAGCCTGTTCGATAGCTACGCCCAAGCATTGGTAAGTGCCGAAGATTTCAAAATTAAAGTGAACGACGCCACGATCAATCCGCAGGATGACAACCGTGCCTCCGTGGCAATGGAAGTGACTACGGCCTCGGGCAATCGCCATTTTGTGACTTATTCCATGTATCGCAAAGACGGCGGCGATTGGATGATGGAAAACGTGATCGTGGAAGGGGTTAATATTGGCCTCTCCTTCCGGGATCGCTTTACCCAGGAAATGGAAGCCAACCGCGGACAGGTTCAGGCTGTTATTGACGGGTGGAGCGATGCAGTGAAATCCCTCAACCTGGAAGACGAAGTGAGCAAACCATGAGCACAGAAGTTCCCCGCGCTCAGTTGGAGGCAGGGGTGCTCTCTGTCTTCGGCGCAATTGATGCCCACAACGTTGCCCCGGTGCGAGCTGAGGGCGAGCGGCTAGTCATGGCTGCCAGTGGCAATCTGGTGGTGGATCTTGGTGGTCTGTCTTCGGCCCACAGCGTTATCCTCTCCATGCTCCTTTGTTGGAGCCGATTGGCGGAAAAACAGGGCGTTTCACTGTCTTTTACCGAGGCGCCGGATCGCCTCGTGTCTCTTGCCGCTTTGAGCAACCTCGCGAATTGGTTACAATCCCGCCCCTGATTTCATAAATACCTGAGGATTTACTATGGACGCCACCGAAGTCACCCAGTTGGTCAAAGACGCACTGCCCGATTGTGAAGTGCAGGTACAGATCGACGGTAACCATTATATGGTGGTCGTTATAGGTGACGTTTTTGAAGGCCTGTCGACCATCAAGCGGCAGCAACTGATCAACAAAGCGCTATTCCAACAAATCATGGATGGCACTATTCACGCCCTTCACCCGAAACCCTTTACACCGGCTGAATGGGCTGCGCGCCAGGCTGAGCCTCTCGCACACGACAGGATTACTATTGTGGACAAACTTCTAATCCGGGGCCGTAAGCCTCTGGACGGTGAAATCCGGATTTCCGGTGCCAAAAATGCCGCCCTCCCAATTCTTGCAGCAACGCTGCTGGCCGACGAGCCAGTTACCGTTGGTAACCTGCCGCACCTGCACGACGTTACCACCATGATCGAGCTGCTTGGCCGCATGGGTGTGGACCTGATGATTGATGAGAAAATGAGCGTGGAAATTCACGCCAACACCATCAAACATTTCCACGCGCCTTACGAGCTGGTTAAAACCATGCGGGCTTCTATTTTGGTGCTTGGCCCGCTGCTTGCGCATTTCGGTGAAGCAGAAGTATCACTGCCAGGTGGCTGTGCCATCGGTAGCCGCCCAGTAAACCTGCATATTCAAGGCCTTGAGCAGATGGGCGCGGATATCAAGGTAGAGAACGGCTACATCAGGGCGAAAACCAACGGGCGCTTAAAAGGCGCGCACATCTTCATGGATGTGGTGACGGTAACCGGTACCGAGAACCTGTTGATGGCTGCAACGCTCGCCGATGGCAAAACCATTCTTGAGAATGCTGCCCGGGAACCAGAAGTGGTGGATTTGGCCGAATGCCTGATCGCCATGGGTGCCAATATTACCGGCCACGGCACCTCGACCATTGTCATTGAAGGCGTTGAGCGCCTGCACGGCTGTCATTACAACGTGCTGCCAGACCGCATCGAAACCGGTACTTATTTGGTCGCTGCGGCTGCCACCGGTGGCAGAGTAAAGCTGAAAGATACCCGTGCGGACCTTCTGGACGCTGTACTGCTTAAGCTGGAAGAAGCCGGCGCGCATATCACCTCCGGGCCAAACTGGATCGAGCTGGACATGAAAGGCCGGCGCCCGAAAGCGGTTAATATACGCACCGCACCTTACCCGGCTTTCCCCACGGATATGCAGGCCCAGTTCGCTGCCATGAACGCGGTAGCAGAAGGCACGGGGACTATCATCGAGACCGTATTCGAAAATCGTTTCATGCACTTGCAGGAACTGACCCGCATGGGTGCCGATATTACGCTCGAAGGCAACGCTGCGATTATCAAAGGCGTCGACCATCTTACAGGCGCGCCTGTTATGGCAACCGACCTGCGCGCATCGGCCAGCTTGGTCATCGCAGGCCTGATGGCAGAAGGCGACACCATTATCGATCGCATTTACCACATTGACCGTGGTTACGAGTGCATTGAAGAAAAACTGCAGCTGCTTGGTGGGAGTATCCGCCGCCTGCCAGCGTGACAGACACATACGGGAAACCGGAAGGACGCATGACAGATTTCATTACCATCGCTTTGTCGAAGGGGCGAATCCTGGAAGAAACCCTGCCACTGCTGGCAGAAGCCGGGATTGAGCTGATCGATGACATCAAGAAATCACGAAAGCTGGTGTTCCCAACGACTCATCCGAATGTGCGCATACTGATTATACGCGCCACCGACGTGCCCACCTATGTACAGTATGGTGGCGCGGATTTGGGTGTGACAGGCAAAGACGTATTGATGGAGCACGGCGGGGAAGGGCTTTACGAGCCTCTGGATCTGAACATTGCCCGTTGCCGGCTGATGACCGCCGGTCCCAAAGGCGAAACGCCACCCGTTGGGCGCGTTCGTGTAGCGACCAAGTTTGTCAACCTGGCCCGCAGATATTACGCAGCGCAAGGGCGCCAGGCCGACATCATCAAGCTTTACGGTGCCATGGAATTGGCGCCAATTCTTGGTTTGGCAGATGAGATCGTCGATATCGTGGATACCGGCAATACCTTGAAGGCCAACGGCCTGGAAGCGCGTGAACTGATCGACCACATAAGCACCAGGCTGGTGGTGAATCGTGCCTCCATGAAGATGAAACACGAGCGGATTAACCCCATTATCGAGAAGATGGCGGCTGCCGTCGAAAAACGCCGATAAAGTTCACAATCCAAAGCAGGATTTGAGAAATGACCGTTAGCATCAAACGATTGAGCGCTTCCCAGGGCAACTTTGACAGTGAGCTAGCCACGCTGCTGGCTTGGGACGACAGCGTTGATCATCAGGTGAACGAGACGGTGCGTCATATCCTGCATGAAGTGAAAACCCGGGGCGACCAAGCGGTTTTGGAGTTCACGGAGAAGTTTGACCGGCTGAAGGCTGGTAGTGTCGCGCAACTGGAAATGAGCCAGAGCCGTTTACAGCAAGCCTTGAACGCTATTCCGGAAGATCAGCGTGTGGCGTTGGAACAAGCTGCGGCGCGGGTTCGGGATTACCATGAGCGCCAGAACCAGAAATCCTGGCAGTATCAGGACGAAGACGGCACCGTGCTGGGGCAGAAAGTAACGCCTCTGGATCGCGCAGGGTTGTATGTGCCTGGCGGCAAAGCTGCTTATCCGTCCTCCGTGTTGATGAACGCCATTCCCGCAAAAGTGGCCGGCGTGGGCGAAGTGATTATGGTGGTTCCCACGCCAGATGGCGTGGTGAACGATTTGGTGCTTGCCGCTGCAGCCATCGCCGGTGTTGATCGTGTATTCACCATAGGCGGGGCGCAGGCCGTTGGCGCTCTGGCCTACGGCACAGACACCATCCCGGCCGTAGACAAAATCGTCGGCCCCGGCAACATCTTCGTCGCCACCGCCAAGCGCGAAGTGTTTGGCACCGTTGGCATAGACATGATCGCCGGCCCGTCGGAAATACTCGTCATCTGCGACGGCAAAACCGACCCGGATTGGATCGCCATGGACCTGTTCTCGCAAGCCGAACACGACGAACAGGCCCAGTCCATCCTGATCAGCCCGGATGCTGCTTTCCTCGACGCCGTAGAAGCCAGCATCAACAAGCTGCTGCCGACCATGGAGCGTGCCGACATTATCCGTACCTCCATGACCGATCGCGCTGCACTAATACATGTTGCAGACTTAAGCGAAGCCGCCAAAGTCTCCAATCGCATAGCTCCGGAACACCTGGAGCTGTCTGTAGAAAACCCGGAAACTCTGGTGGAAGAAATCCGCCACGCCGGCGCCATTTTCCTGGGTCGTTACACGGCCGAAGCCTTGGGTGATTACTGCGCCGGGCCGAACCACGTACTGCCTACCAGCGGAACAGCCAGGTTCTCGTCTCCATTGGGCGTCTACGATTTCCAGAAACGCTCATCCATCATCGGTTTCAGCGCCAAGGGTGCAGATCGTATGGGGCGGGTCGCATCGGTTCTGGCAAGAGGCGAGGGGCTAACAGCTCACGCCCGGTCGGCTGAATACAGGATTAAAAGCGATGAGTAAGTTCTGGAGTCCTCAGGTTAGCAGCTTGGTTCCCTATGTACCGGGCGAACAGCCCAAAATGGCCAACCTGGTAAAACTGAACACCAATGAAAACCCGTTCGGCCCCTCGCCAAAAGTCATCGAAGCCATACAGGCCGAACTCAATGACAGCTTGCGCCTCTATCCGGATCCGGAAGGCGAAAGCCTGCGCCAAACCATCGCCGGCTACCACAGCGTAAAACCCGAACAAATTTTTCTGGGGAACGGTTCCGACGAAGTTCTGGCCCACATATTTTACGCCCTGTTCCAGCACGGCCAGCCCGTTCTGTTCCCGGACGTGACCTACAGCTTTTACCCGGTGTACTGTGGCCTTTACAATATTGAAGGCAAAACCATACCTCTCACCGACAGTTTCGAAATCAACCCGGAAGACTACAAGCAGCCCAACGGTGGAATTATTTTCCCCAACCCTAACGCGCCAACTGGCCGTTATCTTGGGCTTGAGCACGTAGAAGCCATCCTCCAATCCAATCCGGAGCGTGTGGTGGTAGTAGACGAAGCTTACATAGACTTCGGCGGCGAAACCGCCATGACTCTCGTTGATCAGTATCCCAACCTGCTTGTCTGCCAGACACTCTCCAAAGCCCGCTCCTTGGCTGGTCTCCGCGTAGGCTTCGCCGTCGGCCACCCGGATCTAATCGAAGCGTTGAATCGCGTTAAAAACAGCTTCAACAGCTATCCTTTGGATAGCTCGCTTTGGCTGGCGCAAAAGCCGCCTACGAAGACGAAGCCTGGTTTCAGAAGTCATGCAAAGGTGTTATTTCCGAACGCGAGCGCGTGACGAAAAGCCTGGAAGACCTGAATTTTGAAGCCTTACCCTCTAAAGCCAACTTCGTTTTCGCCCGTCACAGAGAGAACTCAGGTGAAAGTCTTGCGAAAGCTCTGAGAGAGCAAGGCATCATCGTTCGCCACTTCAACAAGCCTAGAATCAGCGACTTCTTAAGGATTACCATTGGCACTCCAGAGCAAAATGATGCGTTGATTGCCGGACTTAAATCTCTGTAAACGATCGAAGTCCGAGAACTCCGAAGTACAGATTTTTCCAGGAGGGTAAAGCAAATGGCAAAGCGTGACGATATTCTTGCGAAGATTAACGAATGGTTGCAGCCAGAGAGTTTTCAAGACTATTGCCCTAATGGCCTGCAAGTTGAAGGCAAAAGCGACGTAAGAACCATCGTTACCGGCGTAACCGCCTCCCGCGCACTCATTGAAGCCGCCATTGCAGCCAACGCCGACATGCTGATCGTTCATCACGGCTACTTCTGGAAAGGTGAAGATCAGCGCATTCAAGGCATGAAACGCGAACGCATCAAGCGCCTTTTGGACAACGACATCAACCTTGTTGCCCACCACCTGCCACTGGATGATCACCCAGAATACGGCAACAACCGTCAGTTAGCGGACATCCTCGGCATCGAGAACCCGCGCCCGTTAAACGGTCTTGTTTGGGAAGGTGAGCTGCCCCAAGCCATGAGCCCGGAAAAGTTCGGCCTGCACATTGCCCGGGCACTCCACCGCGAGCCGTTAAGAGTTGGCGACGGCAAGGCCGAGATTAAGCAGGTAGGTTGGTGCACAGGTGCGGCGCAGGGTTTCATCAATACAGCCATTGATGCGGGCCTTGATGCCTACATCAGTGGCGAGATCTCTGAGCCGACCACCCACACTGCTCGTGAGTGCGGCATCCACTATTTCGCCGCAGGCCATCACGCCACTGAACGGTATGGTGTAAAAGCCCTTGGCGCTGCACTAGAAAAAGAATTCGGAATCAGCCATCGGTTCATCGATTGCGACAATCCGGTTTGATCAGGCTTCAGTCGCCTTATCACCTTTTTTTAATCCAAAGTCTTCAGAGAGCGTGCCCGAGGTCTTGGGGGCGTAATCCCGGGGCGGCTCAGCACCGTCCTCGCTAACTTCTTCCAGGCGCTTGCGAGAAGTCTCCTCGGCAAGCTCGGCCAACCATTCCTCATCATTGCACAAGCGATTCGCCCCGCGAGCCATATGCTGGTTCACATCGCGATAAGCATCATTAAACCGGCGCAGCAAATGCGCCGACTCCATGAAATGCTCATTCACCTGGGCCTGATACCGCAGGTATTCGTTGCGCACTTCCTCGGTTTGTTGTTCAGCACGGCGCTGGCGCAGAGTAGATCCCTGCCCCGAGCGGCTAAAAACTGCTCCGATGACAATGCCAATAATCAGTGCGGCAACCGCTGCCAGAATCAGGTTTGTCATATGCTGTATCGTCCTATTGCTTATAAAATGAGCCAAGCCATGTTGGCCAGTATAACGCCCCAAGCCTTCTCAGCCCATGCCTGAATGCTGCGCCAATCGTCGTATTGCTCGGCAGCCTCTTAACATGGCGAAAAAACCGTAAATACGCGATAATGCGCCGCCCAAAATCAACGATTAGACCCCGGGATTTCCTGATGACAGCTTCTATGCCTTCTGAAACCACCGCGAGCCAAACCCCTTGGCAGCGCTACCAAGAAGATCTTGAGCGCCCGGATTTCCTTAAGGATCCCGCCCAGGCCGATGCGGTGCAGCGCCTCCAGACACTCTACGACAAACTGGTGGAGGCGGAAAGCGAACGCGGCAAAGCATTGACCAAACTGCGGCGCAAGTTGAAGAAGGGCAGGGAGGAGCCAGTTAAAGGGCTGTACTTCTGGGGTGGTGTGGGCCGTGGCAAAACCTACCTGATGGACACATTTTTTGAGTCGTTGCCGTTCAAACGCAAAATGCGGGTGCATTTTCACCGGTTCATGCAGCGGGTTCATAAAGAACTGAAAACCTTTAAAGGCGAAAAGAACCCACTGGGCCTTGTGGCCAAAAAATTCGCTGATGAAACCCGAGTGATCTGCTTTGACGAATTTTTTGTTTCCGACATCGGCGATGCCATGATCCTCGCAACCCTGATGGACGGATTATTCAAGCGGGGCGTCACCCTGGTATGCACCTCCAATATTATCCCTGATGGGCTCTACAAGGATGGGTTGCAGCGGGCCCGTTTCCTGCCAGCCATTGCGCTTGTGAAAAAATACACCGATGTCGTGAATGTAGATGGCGGTGTTGATTATCGCTTACGCACCCTTGAGCAGGCTGAGCTTTACCATTCACCGCTTGGTGAAGGGGCAGAAACCAGTCTGCGTAGTAGCTTCGACGCGCTGGCCGTAGAGGCTGGAAAGCACAGTAAGTCTATGGAGATTAACGGCCGCAAGATCCCCGCACAGGCCCACGCCGACGACGTGGTTTGGTTCGATTTCAAAGATGTATGCGACGGCCCTCGTAGCCAGAATGATTACATTGAATTGGCTCGTCAGTTCCATGCCATTATTGTTAGCAACGTGCCCGTTCTCGGGGGCGAAAAAGACGATCAATCCCGCCGATTCGTAAACATGATCGACGAGTTCTACGACCGTAATGTGAAAGTCATTATTTCGGCAGCTGCGCCGATTACCGAGCTGTACTCCGGCGGGCGCCTGAGTTTTGAATTTGAGCGCACCGAGTCACGCCTTCTGGAAATGCAGTCACAGGAATATCTCGAAGCTCCACACAAACCCTAGCCGGGGCAAAAAAACCATCAAAAGCAAAGTGGTTGCATCTGGAATAGTTGTCTATAGTTAGCTCGTGCGGGTAAACCCGGCATCGATCGGGGTTGTGAAAGGGTAGTGAGCGGGTGGTGAGAGCAAAATCATACTTTTGACTGATCAAAGCACTAGACAGCGTTAGCTATAGTGCTTACATCACGAGCACTGTGCATGAAGCCTCCAACATATTCGTGAATTCCAATAATCAGAGCAGCGACTCAGAACAACAATGGAGTAGCCTTCCAATGACAAGAAAAACACACCAATGGCAGCGTTGGGCAAAATTGCCGCTTGCCGTGGCCGTTGCAGCTGGCCTTTCTGGCCAAGCATCTGCTTACTCTTTCTACCTTGGGGATGTGGAAGCCCAATTCAACACCACGCTCTCAGCCGGGGCTGGTTGGCGAGTTGAAGATCGCGATAAGCGTCTGATTGCCCAGGGTAACCTGGGGCCGCAATTTGCCAACACCACCACGGGCGCATCAACCAATAACTACGACGACGGCAACCTGAACTTTGAAAAGGGTGACACCTACTCGAAAATCGTAAAAGGTAACAGTGAGCTGTTCCTCGATTATGCAGTCGATAGTCAGTACCTGACCCGGGTTGGTGGTTTATTGCGCGGTCGTTACTGGTACGACTTTGAACTGAAAGATGAGAACCGCGCAACGGACTATGTCGGGCAGCGGCGTGAACTCAACAGCGACGCGAAGGATTATGCCTCCGGTGGCGAAATTCTTGACGCCTATGTATTCACCGACTGGTACCTGGGTAACGTTCCCGTGAGCGCACGTTACGGCAAACAGGTATTGAGCTGGGGTGAGAGCACATTTATTCAGGGCGGTATAAACACCATCAATCCGGTCGACGTGCCCGCGTTTCGTGCGCCTGGGTCCGAGCTGAAAGACGCTCTTTTGCCGGTTGAAATGTTCTACGTGTCGGCCGGTGTCACAGAGAGCGTTACATTAGAGGCTTTCGTTCAGACAGACTGGGAACCGGTTCGTCCTGACTATTGCGGGACATTCTTCTCTACCAACGACTTCGCGGCTGATGGCTGTGGCCCTGTATTGCTGGCTGGCCAGTTGTCGGATTCCCAGGCTCAGGCCCAGGGCTTCGTAGCGCCTCGCCTTGGAGACGTTGAAGCAGATTCCAAAGATCAATTCGGGGTTGCAATGCGCTGGTATGTTCCTGCGCTGAACGATTCTGAGTTTGGTTTTTATTACATCAAATATAATAGCCGTTTGCCGTATGTGAGCGGTACCATCAAGGATTCCAGCAGTCCTTTTCCGTCGTACTTCATTGAATACCCAGAGAATATCGACCTTTACGGCATCAGCGTCAATACCAGCACGCCGGGTGGCTGGTCTCTGGGTGCGGAATACTCCTATCGTGATAAAGTGCCACTGCAATGGAATGCTTTTGAGCTGATCTTCGGTGGTTTGCAGAAGCGTGGTCCAAATGGAGAAGTACTGAGCAAGCTTGAAAAACAGCGCCAGCAAGAGCAGGGAACTTTGGTGCCTGGCTCAAGGGTGTCGGGTAATGATCGATTTGGCGTGTCTCAGGCTCAGTTTACGCTGATAAAATTCTTCGATCAGGTAATGGGTGCAAGTCGCCTGACTTTGATCACAGAGTTTGGTGCAACTTATATTCATGATCTGCCGAGCCTTGATGAAGCTCGTTATGGCCGCTCAGGTACTTTTGGTATAGGTACGCTGCCGCTTGCCACTGGAGATCTCTGTAAAGGCGAAGGAGGTGCGGCTGAAAACATTAATACTAGTAATTGCACCAATGACGGCTTCACCACAGACTTCTCCTGGGGCTATCGTACACGGCTGGTTTGGGATTACTCGAGCGCAATTGCAGGGATAAATCTGTTTCCACAGATAGCCTGGAGCCACGATGTGGAAGGTTACAGCCCGCAGCCGGGCGGTGCCTTCAACGAAGGTAATAAGGCTATTGGCCTCTCCCTTCAGGCGGTGTATCAGAACAGGATTACAGGTAACATCGGTTACACCAACTTTTTTGGTGGTAAACCGTATAACGAGCTGACAGATCGTGATTTTGTGAGTGCCAGTGTTTCTTACTCATTCTGAATCGCCAAGAATTCGTTTAACGAGGTAATTTAAATGAAGCTGAACAAAAAATTACTGGCTACAGGTATTCTGGCTGTGAGTGTAGTAGCCGGCCAGGCCTGGGCTGCGGTGTCGTCCGAGGAGGCAGCCAAGCTCGGTGATTCCCTGACACCGATGGGCGCAGAAAAAGCCGGTAACGGCGGCGCTATTCCTGCGTGGACAGGGGGTTTGACAACGCCCCCCGCTGGCTACAAGGGAGACGGCATTTATGTGAATCCGTTTCCTGATGAGACACCCCAGTTCACCATTGATCAGAGCAACATAGCGGAATACGCAGACAAGCTGTCCCCCGGGCAGGTAGCAATGATCAAGCAATACCCGGACTATGTGCTTCCGGTTTACGAGACTCATCGTACGGCTGCCTATCCGAAAGACGTCATGGATGAAACGGTCAAGAATGCGACGGGTACAGAGCTGATCAAGGACGGTAACGGTCTGGGCAACTACCAGACCGCAACGCCATTCCCAATCCCGCAGAACGGTCTGGAAGCAATCTGGAACCACATTACGCGCTATCGTGGTGGTTCGGTGCAACGCAACGTTGGGCAGGCAACGCCTACCGCCAACGGCGCCTACTCCATCGTGAAATTTCAGGATGAGCTGACCTGGCGGACCTATCTGGAAGATTACAGCCCGGGTGAGGATGCCAACGTGCTGTTCTATTTCAAGCAGGCCATCACCGCTCCGGCGCGCCTGGCCGGTAACGTGTTGTTGGTTCATGAGACCATTGACCAGGTTGCAGAGCCGCGTCGTGCCTGGGTATACAACGCTGGCCAGCGTCGTGTTCGCCGTGCACCTCAGGTTGCCTACGACGGACCGGGTACTGCGTCTGACGGCATGCGTACGTCAGATAACTTCGATATGTTCAACGGCGCACCAGACCGCTACAACTGGGAGCTGGTTGGCAAGAAGGAAATGTACATTCCGTACAACTCCTACAAGCTGGTTGATCGGAATCTGACTTACGACCAGATCGTAAAACCTGGCCATATCAATCAGGATCTGACTCGCTACGAGCTCCACCGAGTGTGGCACGTGCGCGCAACCTTGAAAGAAGGCGAGCGCCATATTTATGCTCAGCGTGATTTCTATATTGATGAAGACACCTGGCAGGCATCGGTCATCGACCATTACGATGGGCGTGGTGAGCTCTGGCGTGTGGCAGAAGCCCATTCCATGCAGTTTTACGATCAGATCGTTCCCTGGTATGCGGTTGAAACCCTGTACGATCTATTGTCTGGCCGCTATCTGGTTCTGGGTCTGACAAACGAGGAAGTCGATCCGTACCAGTTTGGTGTTGAGCGTCAGTCCAGAGATTACACTCCGGCTGCTCTACGCAGGGCTGGAACCCGTTAAACGGGGGTGTTGATCTTCAGAAACGGCGGGCCTTGGCCCGTCGTTTTTGTTTTTGTGATAGAAAAACGTCACTGAACAAATACCTTTCACGTCAAAACTTTGCAGCCAGCCCCTTAATTAGTTTAACCTCCCTGTCATACTAAAGGCGTATCCGGGGCAGCGTGTGAAATCATTCAATGATGGCAATGCAGCTAATGACGAGTTTCAGTCAGCTAACAGTGGGCTCCAGCGGGGCGAGCTTGTAAGAGATTTGCTCAAGCAGAGACTGCAGGTGCCAGCCCTGCCTGCACACTCATTGGCGCGGCCTCATTTGGCCGCGTTGGTCGCCGATGCATTGACGCCTCGCGGCGTGCTTTTTATTGACGCACCCTGCGGTTATGGAAAATCCCACACCTTAGCCATGGGCGTTCGGACGGCCGGGATCGATGAACACAATGTTCGTTGGCTGACGCTCAATTCCCAAGATAACGCACCAGCCCGATTTCTCAGTTTGTTGTCTGTGGCGTTAAATATTCCCGAATCCTGCGAAAGCAGCTTGCGTGGTGGCGCCACGTTCCTTGATGCCCTCTCCATCATGCTTCTGGCCCTGAAAAAAACAGCGGAAGAGCCGCCGGCTATTTTGGTTCTGGATGGCCTCCATCACATCACAAACCCGGCGGCCATTGCCCTGCTTCAGCAATTGGTTGTAGATATACCGTCTCACTTTTCGATTGCCATGCTTTCAAGGCAGGCCCTGCCTTATGAAACCCATGCGCTGGAGTTGGAAAACCGGTTTGCCCGCATAGGGTCCGAAAATCTCGAGTTCAGCCGAAGCGAAACTTTTGAGTTCTTCCGGGATGTGCTGAGTGATCAGCAACTAACCAGTGTGACAATTGACCATCTATACGACCTCACGGAGGGGTGGCCCACGCCGCTTGCGCTCTATCGCCGGGATATTCTGCAAAGCTCCGAAAGGCATGCGGTTTCCGAAACCCCCGGTGTCGAGCGTTTTCTGAAAGAATCCGTGTTGGGCAATCTGGCGCCCGGCCAGGTGCGTTCTTTGAGAGCAGTTGCGGAGCTCGGGCTTTGCTCCGATGAGCTGCTTTTGTCACTTAAGCCCCTGATTCCAGGTGGCGTTTTATTGCCATCGGAGGTTTGTGATCGAGCTTGCCCGTAAGGGTCATGCCGGGTGGGGGGCGCTGGTACCGACTCAACCCACTCTTGATGGACTGGTTGAAAAACCCGGTAATGGCTGGCTATACCGACCGGATGCTTGCTGCGAGCCGATGGTTCGGCAGCCGCAATCAGTTTCCTGAGGAGCTGAGATACTCGCTGCTGGCCGGAGACACTGAAGAAGTTATCCGCATTGCGTCTGAGGGGTCTGAAGCGTTACTGCTTGGGCAAGACACGGCTTCGTTGTTGCGCTTGCGCAAAAGCCTTCCGGCGCATTTGCTCGAACGCAGCCCCAGGCTGAGAATCGTGTATAGCTGGGTGCACGCCATTGGCGGTCAGTTTCGGCAGGCGCAGGCGCTGATTGACGGTATGAGCAAAGAAAATTACCAGGAATATGAGGCCCGAATTTGTGCTCTTAAAGCCTTTATCATGCGTGGGGAGGGGCAGGTAGCGCCGGCGTTGGAAATGGCAGACCGGGCCTTGGCTGGGGGAGGTTCTTCGCCCCAGGGCCAACTGGTTACCCAAATGGTTCGTGCCAGCGCTCTGTGCGCATCCGGGCGCTTCCCGGAAGCCCGAGAGGCCAATCGCGCGGCATCTCGCTTGGCGAGAGAGGCGGGCGACTTTGGCTCAGAGGCACTGGCCGTGTACGCCCATGCTCGCATTGAGCTGGGTAAGGGTGCACTCAAACATGCCGAGCAGCTTTTGCGAACCGGCTTGGACACAGCCGTACTGGAGATGGCTCGCCCCGCCCGCATAGGCGAGGCTCGGCTTCAGTTAAATCTGGTGCTCGTGCTTTGGCACCAAGGGCGGTACGCCGAGGCGGATCGGTTACTGGTAGCCTGCGGCCGTCATGCCGAGCAGGCACGTGATCTTGGGCTGCTGCTCGCCATGGCCATCAGGGTGCTAATATGTCGCTCTCAAGGCCGCCTGGAAGACGCGTTTGTCTGGATTGGAAGGGCAGAGCGAATCATGCACACATGGCAGGTGGACGAATCCCTCTATGTGCCGGTGCTTGAGGCGCTAAAAGCCAGCTGTTGGCTGGCGCAGAACCAGCTGGAAAGTGTTGCCCAGGCTCTTGTCAAATTGCAGCCATACCGTGACGCCGGCTGTGTGCCAGAGCTCTTCCCGATGATGCCGGGGTTACTGGATTGTCTTCAGGTGCGGCTGGATCTCGCTCGGGGCGAAACCGTAAAAGCCCGTGAAACTCTCGCCAACACACGTAAACGCTATAATGAAGCCATTCCTTGGGGTGTAGATCTTCACATGCGTCTATTGGACGCTATACTCATCAGCGAAGATAAAGGTGTGGTCGCTGGGCAGAAAAAACTTATATCGGTGATATCCGAGGCGGAAAAAGAGCACTTCATCAGCCCGTTTGCCGAGTTGAAGCGGGAGCTTGATGAACTCATGCAAAAAGCCTACGGCCAACTGCCTGAAACGCCTTTCCGGGCAGCCTTAGGCCAGCTTTTTGACATAACCGGGGAGGTGTTGCCCGCCCTATTGGCCGAGCCAATCAGTGAGCGCGAGCAAGGCGTGCTGGGGTTGATCGCCAAAGGGTTGTCAAATCAGGCGATAGCAGACCAGCTGCACATCTCATTGCATACCGTCAAAACCCACGCTCGGCGAATAAATGCCAAGCTGGAAGTGCGCTCCCGCACCCAGGCGATTGTGCGGGCCCGGGAGCTCGGGCTGCTGTAATAAGTTTGCGGTAATCGCGCTTAAGAAGCCGAAAGCTCTTCATGTTTGAGGGCTTCAATGCGGGCGTCTTTCTCAGCCCACAGTTCACTCACCCAGCGCTGAAACGCCACCCGGGTTTCGCGGTTGTTTTCATAATCCATTCCCAAAAATTGCGGCGGGATCTCGTTTACCCGGATATCAATCACAATTTTGCGAATACGCCCGCACAGATAATCCCAAATACCCACGCGTTGCTCCCCAGGATAAACAATCGTCACATCTAGCATGGTATTCAGCATTTCGCCCATGGCGCCCAAAACAAACTCTGTACCGCCGGCACGGGGCTTAAGCAGGTGCTTGAAAGGAGAGTTCTGGCGTTGGTGCTTGGCAGGCGTAAAACGGGTGCCTTCCATAAAGTTGAAAATGGTTACCGGGGTATAGCGGAACTTCTCACACGCCGCTTCAGTAGCTGCTATATCTTTGCCTTTCAGCTCTGGCCTCTTGGCAATCTGCTCCTTGGTGTGGCGATGCATAAATGGAAAATCCAGTGCCCACCAGGCAACGCCAAGCAACGGAACCCAAATAAGCTCCTTTTTCAGAAAAAACTTGAGCAGTGGAATCCTGCTGTTAAGCACATACTGTATGGCGGGTATGTCGGCCCAACTCTGATGATTGCAGGTCACAAAATACCAGTGCTCTTTGCTGAGGTGCTGTGCGCCCCGCACGTCCCAGTCGATCTTGTGGAGGACATCCATCACCAGGTTGTTAAACCCTATCCATAGCCGGGCAATGGTGTTCAGCACCACCGTGCAGCCTTTTCGAAGAGCGGTAACGGGAAGCGCCAGCTTAAGCAGCGCAAACAGCATCAGGAACGGGAACAGCACAAGGGTGCTCAGCAGCACAAGCAGGGTCGCCAGGGTTCCCTTTAGCGGCGCAGGCAAAAAATAAAACATTCGAAAACGTCTCTGTTTGTCAGGGAGTTAGTGAACGCTCAACCTTCGGCCGAGGAGTCTGTGCTTTGGCCGGGAAGCAGAACCCGTTCCGCGCTTGCCGATGCCAGGCTTTTCAGGTGCGATGGGCTGCGATCACTCAGAATCTTGCGAAATTCAGTGTCGTAGAATTCAAGGTTGTTATAGCGGATCATCGAGCGAATTTCATCAACATATTCCTCCCCCCGCTCTGAATAGCTGATCAGCCCCCGTGCAAGGGAAAGCCCGGAGAGTGGGTCGCCGGCCTCTCTGTCATCCAGGCGGGTGTCGCGCAACCCTGGTAACTCCCGTGACGGTTCAGGTTCTGAACATAGGCCCGCACCGAGTGGTAGGGCGACGGAAAGGCTGCCACTTCGTGGCTGGCACCCTCAACACGGCTCAGCGGCACTAAGCCGCAGCCTTTGGAAAAACACCACTGCCCGAAAAGATTATTGCCACGTAGAGCAAAGCGTGAGGTGCCCCACGCCGACTCATTCGCCGCCTGTGCCAGAATCAGGGAAGGCGGAATAACATCCAGCCGTTTTCTCAGCACAGAGAACTGCTCTGGAGTACCGGGTTCTTCATCCACACGCAAACGCTTGGCCTGGGCGGTAAGCCAGGTGTGTTCTTGTTTCGACAAAGTGTCCTTGCGGGTGAGGCTATCAAGATAATCCCGTTCAATCAGGATGCGGGAGTTGGCAAGTACAATACGAGGGTAGAGAAACGAGAAAAACGCCACTTTCTTTTCAGTGGTATCCCGATAACCCGAGAAATCCGGCAGATCCGCGCGGGCCCATGTCGGCAGAGTTGGGAGGGAGCTCAAAGCGGGTTCCGAGCCGCTATTATAGCCACCACCTGAACGATCCGAAGGTACGTAAAGACTGCCTGCGATGGCGAAAGCCACCAGGGGAATAACCAGCATTAGCGAGCGCATTGCGGGAAACATAAAACCTCTCGTCACAATCTGTTTGTATGCCAGGTAAGCTTATACGCACCGGGCGATAGGTTCACGATTATAACAGGTTGTACGAACGGGGTTATCTGAGGGTTCATGGCAACTCAGTCACGATCATCAGGCCGCGGCGTTCTTCACCGTGGAGCGTGTCGCGGTATACCAGGAAAAACTGGGTCTGATCCGCCGTCACAAAGCCGGTGAGTGATAGGTTTCCGGCGCTGAAATGAACCTGTCCATTGCCTCCATCGGTGTACGCAAGCGCTGTAACCCGTTGCGCTGACATAGGTACCGAAACGGTTTCGTCACCAACGGCATACAGTACTTCAAGCGTGCTGCTGCTCAGGTTCGCGGTGCTGCCAGAAAGGTTCAGGATGCCGTTATCCAAATGCACGAGTCGGTTGAAGCCGTCCTCCAAGCCTAGAACAAAGCCCTGAACTCGGTAACGCCCGGATGTTGGAGCACCTGAAGAGGCTTTCTCTGCAGCAATGAGCAGTCCATTACCAATGACGTCACTGTAGGAGGCTGCATTGGTCAGGTTAAAGGCCAGCAATGAGCCATCTGGCACACTGGCGCCCACGCCCAGATCCGGTTGGCCGAAAGGCCCAGCCGGGTTGTTAACATCGAGGTTAAGCCGGCCGATGTTTTTATCGCCGGTGCTCAAGCGTGCGGTGCGGGGGCTGAGGGTCCAGCTGTCCGAGCGACTGCCTGCACCGCCCACCAGGATTCCACCGGAGCTGTCCCGGCTCAGCGTGGTATAGGTTTGTGTTTGAGTAATGGTGCTGTTGCCGGAATCTGCGCGCACCTGCCATGAACCAGATCCTGATTCAATCTGCATCGGTGTCGTGGATTCCGAAAATCGCGTAGCCAAATAGACCATGTTGTAATCGCGACCGTTCAGAATCCCAGCATCGAAGCCTTCCTCCCGTAGCAGGTTAAGTTCCAACGCTGAAAGGTAATGGGCTTCCAAGTCTTTTTTGCGTGCGAGCTTGCCATTCTCCGATTCCAGTTCAATGGCTTTGCCGGCGCTGAAGTAGCCTGCCAGCGCGCGATCCGGGCCAAGGTTGGTGCCGCCGGCCCCGCCTGTATAAGCGTCCAGAAAGTAGGGGTTGCGAGTCCAGCCAATGGTTCTGGAACTGTTCCTGTCAGTAATGCTTTGATAAAGCGCTCGGCCAGCCAGTAAGCGAACATCGTTATCCAGCGTGGCGGCCCCGGGAGCAGACGAATGAGTATTCAATGCCCAGGTTTCCGCGCCCCGTGTAAAAAAGTCGTTGCCGTTTTTGTGGATCAGCGTTTTACGGTCGTACGGAATCTGCGTGGCAAGAGAGGTGACGTTGATGTTGAAAACATCAAGGCTCGCCAGTGTGAGCCCGGGGTAACTATAAGCCGGTTGGGTGTCGGTGCCGGTCGACTCCTCGCGCCCCATACGGATGCCCCACTGGCCAGACCCGGAAAAGCTGCTCTCAAGAAAGGTCTGCCCCAGTTCTATGCCCATAAAAACGGAGTTGTAGTCTGCCGAGCTTGCAGAAATGTTGCCCGAGGATTGATCTTCCAGCAGTGCGTAATCCGCCACCGAGGCCACATAGTTGGTAAAGTCTGAGCGCTGGGCGAGTACATCCAGTGCGCCTGCAACGCTGGCCCCGGTTGGAATGTCAATTTCGAAATCGTGAACCTGGTCAGCCAGGGCAGGCCAGACATATTTGTTGAGGCACAAGGAGCCGCCGGTCTCTTTCGCGCAGTCCAGAATGCGCTGAAATTCGCCAGGGGAGTATTGTGTAAGCGTATTGCGCACCAAGTATTCGGAAAACGGATTAACCTTGATGTCCCGATCGGCATCGGTCGCCAATGCCCGCAGGGTGGCATTGCCATACTGCGCCTCAATGATCACATCTGGTGCCAAAGGCTGCCCGTTCTCAAACGTGATAACGGTAAAACCGTTGTTGTCTATTCGGGTGCTGGATGCCGGAGCACCGAGGTTCTGCAGGCTGCGGTCTGTTTGGTATACGCGGATGTTGTCTGGTTGAACAATGCGAAGGTTGCGCCGTGTGGGTTCACCGTTTGGCGCCAAGCTGGCGGGTACTTCCATGGTGATGCGGACTTCATTGGCTGCGAGCCCACCGCTGTTGCTGGAATCGCCCGTGCTGCCGGGGCTGAAATCGGTGGTGGGGTTTTTGCTGCCGGTAAAAGAGTTGGGTTGGTTTCGGGCACCTTCAATTGCAGACTCACCGCTGCATGCGGCTGTGAGCGTAATCGCAGAGAAGAGAAGAAACCCCAGTGTCAGTCGCATATCAGGCTGCCCGTGCTAAAGCGGTGTTGGTGGTGTTGGCAGTCATGAGAGTGCATGAGAGTGCCAATGGCCAGTTTAGCAGTGCAGGTTTTGGTAAAGCGTGAGGGAGGGCACGAAACAGGCGCCCGGAATAGGGCGCCCGCATCTGATAGAAGGCAGCTTTAGAAGAAAATCTTCATACCGGCCATAACGCCTTCATCCAGGTTGATGTCACCCCGGTATGGCGTATCCAGTTCGGTATTCAGGTAGCGATAACCGGCAAACAGCTCAGCGTTGCGGATGACACGATAGCTGCCACGGAACTCGACGCTGGTCATCTCTTCCGAGTCACCAAACGACAGGATTCGTGGTGCATAGTGCAAGCCACCAGTGAACGAGAGGCCCGGTACATCAGGGATGTTCACAGTAGCAAAGCCACCCAGGCCTACAGCGCCACCATCAAGACGGTCGCTATCCCAGCCTATTGCACGCATGCCGATACCTGCGGTTGTGGGCAGATTGCCCAGCGCGGTGCGACCCTGGGCATGGAAATCCACGTTGCCAATATGACGGCCCCCTTCAACGTAGGTATAGCCGGTACCTAGTTGGAGATCGCTGTTGTTACCAAAAAAGTTGACCTGTCCCTTTACAGAATCGTTGGTCAGGCTCAAGTCCAGATCGCTTGCAAGTACTGGAGCGGCAGCCAAAGAAAGAGCCAACACAGAAATACGGGATACTTTCATTCTTTTACCTTCTTGATTGCGGTGCGAGTAATGGTGCGAATGGTAACGGGCTACCCGCAGTACCACAACTTACAAGCCTGTAAGGCCGCGGTAACCACGGGCCGAAGGCTCAGTGCTGTGTAGTCTCGCCGCCCTGATCAAAATCGTCTGGGTAGCGTTTTCTGCCGGAACCCGGTATTCCTCGTTGGCCCAGGCGCCAAGATCAATCAGTTTGCAGCGTTCTGAGCAGAATGGGCGCCAGGTATTGGTATCAGTCCATTCCACGGATTTTTTGCAGGTGGGGCATTCTACGTTCATGTGAACCTTTCAAATCGTTAAACGGAGGCTTTTGCGGGAGTACCGTGGGCGTATTGTTCCAGAACAGCCCGTAGCATTTCAATATTGACAGGCTTGGCAACAAATGAATCCATGCCGGCACGGCGGCAACGCTCTTCATCCTCTTCCATGGCGCTGGCAGTCAGCGCCACCACAGGCACACGCGAATGCTTATGGGTGGCCTCCCATGCACGAAGGCGCCGGGTGGCTTCAAAGCCATCAACCTTCGGCATCATGCAGTCCATAAATATAAGATCAAACGGGTGCCATTGCCAAAGGCTGGTTGCCGCCTCACCATCATTGGCGGTCATTACATCGCAACCCAGTTTCTCCAACAGCCGGCGGGTTAATGTGCGATTTACCGGGTTGTCCTCTACCAGCAGCACCTTCATGCGGCGAGAGGTAAGCTCACGGCGTTTCTCTGTATCACCGGCGGCTTGCAGTGAAAATCGTGTGAGAAAACGCCGGTCGTTCTTTTTGGCGTCCTCAAACAGCTGATTCAAAATAGGGGTAAGGCAAGACTCCCTCAGGGATTTACTGAGAAACGCATCGGCGCCGGCCTGGCGAAAGTGTTCTGCATCGCCCCGCTGAGGGTTGGAAGATAGGATAAGAAGGCGCATGTCTGTCCATAGCGGGTTGCCACGAACCTGCCGGCACAACAAATCACTGTCCATGTCTGGCAAAAAGCCGTCGAGAATAATGGCGTCAAACGGCTCCTTGCTGTCAAACGCCAAGCGTAATGATGTGAGCGCTTCGCCAGCCGATTTAACCGCCTCAATGTGAACCTCGTGGCGCGACAGCATTTCCAGCGTAATCTTGCGGGACAGCTCATAGGAATCCGCCACCAAAACCCGCTTACCGGTTACCATGCGCGCATCGGGGCGCACTCGCGATGTGCTTTCCGGGGCCGTGGGAAGCGTTAGCTCAATCCAAAAAGTAGAACCCTCACCAGGCCGGCTTTCCACATCCAACGAGCCTTGCATCAAATTGACGAGCTGGCGACAAATGGTCAGCCCCAGCCCAGCCCCGGGCAGTTGGCGCTGAAATCTCTGGCCCAGCTGTACGTAGGGCTCATACACCAGAGGAATATCTTCCGGGTTGATGCCAATGCCCGTATCTTCCACCGCCAAACGCAGGCGAACCTTTTCATCCCGGCGCCCGAGCACTTCAATGCTGATCAGCACATGCCCGGAATCGGTAAATTTGATGGCGTTGGATACCAGGTTAAGTAGCACCTGGCGGATCCGCACTGGATCCCCCGCAGGCCCAAGGCAGGTTCTCATCAATACGTAATTCCAGTGCCAGGCCTTTTTCCCGGGCACGCCCGCCCAGTATGTGCACCAGGTCGTTCAGGGTTTCCCGCAGGTCGAACGGAATATGCTCAAGCACCAGCTTTTGCGCTTCCATGCTGGAGATGTCCAGCAGGTCGTTGATGATGGACGAGAGGCCCTCCGAGGCGCTGAGAAGGGTGTGCACGTATTCCCGTTGCTCTTGATCCAGTGGCGTGTCGGTAAGCAGGTTTGCGTAGCCAAGAACCGACTGCAGAGGGGTGCGCAGCTCATGGCTCACGTTGGCCAAAAACTGATTTTTAGCGCGGTTGGCCCGTATCGCTTCGTCCCGCTCACCCTGCGATTGAATAGTGGTTTGCCGCAGCGAGCGAGTGTCTTCCAGGATCTGCAAGCGCATTTTATTGAGCGCGTGCTCAAGCTCTGATAACTCATCGGGTGTTTTGGGTGCCTTGCGCTTTAGCTGCAATGGCTCCACCAGTGCGTCCAGATTCAACCGTGCCGCGTAATCTGCCATGGTTTCCATGTGGCGTGAGAGCGTAAGGCGAACAATCACCATCAGCCCAACGTGCCCAGCATCACCATAAGCGACTGGAACAACAGGTTAATCAGGGCGCCATTGCGAAGCTCTGAATACACCTGCTCAATCGACGAGGTAATGGTCAGGCTGCCCATGTTTTCCGGGTCACGGTAGGTGGAACGGTTGAACACCAGTGAGAAGGTTTGTGAAATAACCCGGCCTTCCGGGTAGCTGCCGGTGCTGAACTCTTCACCGGTAGAGGTCACAACTTGGGCGTACTGAATGGCCTTCACGGTGCGCATGTCATCCAGGCTATTGGCCACCTCGCTGAAGTTCATCAGCCAGATGTTGTTGCTCATGCCCCCAGAGACAAGCCCAGCGGCTCTTTGTTGGGTTTCCTGAACATCCGATTTGCGGCGCTCAAATTCACCAATCATCTGCACGCCAGTGGCTATCAGCGAGATCACCAAACTGAACAGCAACACATACACCAGCAGCCGCATTGCGAGCGGCCGAATACCCATGCGCGTGAAAAACCGGTTTGAAAGCAAGGCACAAATTCCCTGTGTCGACTAAAAAATCGTCAGCGAGAGTTTAACAGACAGTTAGCACTTCGACACGTTTCCATGAATGTTCATTCACAAACTGAAATCGCACGTTCAGATCATAAAGATGCGCCCCGTAAATGCGCGCCTCATCGCGGCCCCGGCGGAACGAAGGCCGAGGGTCGTAACTAACCACATCGGTAATCAATAGCTTCAAATCGGGATATTGCGCATTCGCCAGGCCCGCAAGCTGGGTTTCAGCCTCCGGCAGGAAGACAACGTCCAGTTTTTCGGTGGGCGCAGTTTCAGCCCAACCCAGAGCAGCATCCGGAACCGAATCTGCAAATGGCAGGTAAGGTTTGATATCCAGAATTGGAGTGCCGTCAATCAGGTCGTGATCGCTTATCTGCAGCGCCAACTGGCCATCTATGCGAACAAGCCCCTCATTGCGAACAACCGAGAGCCCCAAACTGTTGGGGCGGAACGGCGAGCGGCTGGCAAACACGCCCATTTTTGAGTTACCGCCGAGCGAGGTGGCCGAACCACCGGCCGCCATTGTGCTCGCACGGCTTCGTGAAACTGAAAAATCAGCCACAGGTGACTGGCCGTTTCCAGGCCCCGGAAAGCATCTTCCCGGTCATACGGTGGCTGAACAATCAGGTCTGCTCTGGCGTGCCGGGTGAGCCCCGGTTGGCGTGGCACGCCAAATTTGTCCTTAAAGCAGGATCGAGTGAGGGCAATGGGTGACAGAGCCAAAGCATCTGCAGCAGGAATAGAATGGTGTCTGGGCATAGGCCTTAATTTGCGGTATGCGTGTATGAGTACTAGAAGTCCGGGTTAATCCTACCGGAAAAAAACATTTCTACGCGAAAAAGCATCGAGGCCTGATCTTTGAAATGTTTTTCCCTGGGGAAAGTGAGCGCAGGAATGATCTCAGCAAACAACCAGTCACTGTGTAGCCTGTAACGCCAGGTGAGGTCAGCAAATGCCGACGTGGTGCGCCAGCCAGGCTGGCTCTCACCAAGAACACCGATACGCGGAGTAAGGGTAGATCGATTGTTGAGGCGCTTGTCGGTACCAAAAATCTGCGCGGCCTCAAATTGTTTGTCACTGTGCACCCACTCCAGCTCCGAGGAAGACCAGAACCGCCACCCATTACCTACATATCGGCTGGCACTGAACCAGGTGCGGGCGCCCCAGCCATCCTTGTGATAGTAATAAAACCGCTGCTGCGCACGCATGGCCCAGTCGGCACCTGCCTTCCAGCGTTTCTCCGCTGTCGTCCGCCAGAAGGCATCCGGAGGAAGGCGCAGGCGGGCCCCTATGTCGTTGGATAGATTGATGCATCGCCAATTTGTGAAATATACCGAAAAGCACCGGTGGTTTGAGTGTCTGTGCGTTCGGCTTCTGTTAACTGCCGGTTGCGCTGGCGTTCTGCCAAGGGAATCAGCTCATCGCTTTCGCTTTCGATAACCAGGCGCAGTTTGCGTTTGGTGGTCGGGACATCCAGCCGAAATCGCACTTCTGGGTCAAACTGGGCAGGGTCGCCATGCTCTGATTTAGTCGCGAAGCCAACGCGCAAATAACTCTCGTTATGGGGGAGGTTATGGGGTTCGCCAGAGAGAGTCCGATCCGCCCACTGCCCAAGGGCCTGAACCTTTGGCCCCTGAATACGCTCTTGGCGCAAAATAAAGTTACTGAAATCCATCCAGTAAGATTCTCGTGGCTTGGCCCAGTACTCATCTGGATCAAACGTATAAAACGACAGTGGCAGATTTTCAGGTGTCAGAGTGTCTGAGATGGAGCGTCTCTCCACCTCAAATATGGGGCCCATGCTGTAACTGTTAGCACTGAACCCGAGGAGTAGGGCGGTAATAGCCCAACAGAACCGCTCAACCAAAATCCACAATGAACGCTTCATGCAACGCGCAAACCTCGGCTAAAACCCTGTCTGAGGGCTGGCTGTTGTCAATTATGGCATCTGCCTGGGCCAGTCGCTGGTCCCGGGGCATCTGGGCGGCAATAATACGCTCTATCTGCTCACGGGAATTGGTATCCCGCGCCATGGTGCGCTCAATCTGAACATCCACCGGCACATCCACTACCAGCACCCGCTCCACCAGTTGGTGCTGGTCGGTTTCCAGAAGCAGAGGAGAGACCAGCAGTACATAGGGTAAAGCATAGTCCAACGGATGAAGCTGGCGAGTCAGTTCTTCACGAATGATCGGGTGCAGCAAGCTCTCAAGCCACGCACGTTGCTCTGGCTGCTCAAACACGATCTGCCGAAGGCTTGCCCGGTCCAGCGCCCCGCCATCCGTGAGAATGTCTTTTCCAAAATGCTTCGCAATTGCGGCCAGCGCCGGCGTACCCGGCTCCACCACCTCACGGGCCACGTCGTCTGCATCCACCCAATGCACGCCAAAGCTTCCGAACTGCCGTGCAACAGTGGACTTACCCGACCCAATGCCGCCTGTTAAACCTATAACCACCTGATCAGCCAAACCTGTCAAACCCCGAGCAGCCCATACCAAAATGCCTGAATCTCAACCCCAAACCACAAACACAGCAAACCCGCAGCGGCCAGGTAGGCCCAAAGGAATAGGCACCTCCCGCCCGTGCTTTTTGAAAATCATTAGGCTAATACCTACAACGGCACCCACAACCGATGAAAGCAGAATCACCGCCGGCAGCAATTCCCACCCAAGCCAGGCGCCCAAAGCAGCCAGCAGCTTGAAATCACCATGCCCCATGCCTTCTTTACCCGTTACCAGCTTAAACAGCCAGTACACAGACCACAAAGAAAGATAACCAAAAACCGCACCGGCAAACGCGCTGTTAAAATCGCCCAGGTACCCGAAGTAGCTCAACACCAGCCCCAGCCACATCAAGGGTAGGGTGATGCTGTCCGGCAGAAGCTGTGTGTCGAAATCGATTACCGTAAGGGCAACCAATGCCCAAACCAATAGGAGCGCAAATAATGTGGATTCGGTAGGGCCACCAATCACCGCAGTGATCACAGAAAACAAAGCCGTTACCGCTTCTATGATCGGGTAGCGAATCGAAATAGGCTCTTTGCACCCGCTACATTTTCCGCCAAGAAACACGTAGCTGATAACCGGAATATTCTCCCAGGCGCGGATCTTATGGCCACAAGAAGGGCAGGTAGAAGCAGGGCTGGAAAGCGTTACCGGCGCCTCCTGTTTGCGTTGATCCTTAGCAATCTCCAAAAACGCCTCACACTGGCAACGCCAATCCTGATGCATCATCTTCGGCAAACGCAGAATCACCACATTCAAAAAGCTGCCAATGCACAGAGAGACGAACGTAACGGTGAGATAAAAAAGCCAGGGGGTCGAAAAGAAGATATCTAATGTAGCCATTCAAAAACTCTAAGTGATTCTTTTTTTTAATCTCTACTCCCCTCTCCCCCAGCGGGAGAGGGGCCGGGGGAGAGGGGGAGGGTAGGCAACTCCTACCCCACAACCTGCCCCATCTGAAAGATCGGCAAGTACATAGCAATAATCAAACCACCCACCAACACACCCAACACAGCCATAATCATCGGCTCCATCAGCGCAGTCAGGTTATCCACCATGTCATCAACCACCGCTTCATAGTGCACTGCCACCTTCTCAAGCATCTCATCCAGGTTACCGGATTCCTCACCAATGGCCGTCAACTGCACCGCCATTACCGGGAAAACATCCTGCTGCCGCATGGAAGCCTGCAACTGTGTGCCACTAGAAACATCGTTCTTAATGCGTTGAATTGCATCCCGATAAACCGCATTGCCCGTAGCGCCTGCCACCGAGTCCAGTGCATCCACAAGCGGAACACCCGCAGCAAACGTGGTAGACAGAACCCGCCCGAACTTGGCCACCGCCGATTTATCGAGAATTTCACCCACAACAGGCAGTTTAAGCACGTATTTGTCCACAAAATCCGAGAACTTCTGTGAACGGCGCTTAGCTTCCTTGAACAAGAAGATCGTACCCATAATTCCTATGAGCACCACAAACCACCAAGTCTGCATCCAGTCAGATAGCCTAACAACCATTTGGGTAAATACAGGTAGCTCCGCACCAAAGCCTTGGAACAGACTTTCAAACTGTGGAACAACTTTCACCAAAAGAATAGCGGTCACAATGATGGCCACGACTACGATGGCAGCGGGATAAGTCATCGCCTTTTTTACTTTTTTCTTTAGCAGTTCGGTTTTCTCAAGGTAAAGAGCGATACGGTCCAGCATCTTCTCCAGCGCACCGGCCTTCTCACCAGAATCCACCAGATTGCAGTACAGGTTATCAAAGTGCTTGGGATGCTTGCGCAGCGAACCCGCAAAACTGGTACCGGAGGAAATATCATTCCGGATAGACATCACCAGCTCTTGCAAGCCCTTATTCTCAAGTCCATCTGCCACAATATCGAAGCTCTGAACCAGTGGCACGCCCGCTTTCATCATTGTGGCCAGTTGCCGGGTGAGCATAGCAATATCAAAGGGGGTGATTTTCTTGCTACCACCAAACAAAGGCTTAGGCTTCTTCTTCACTTTGTCCGGAATAATGCCCTGTTTACGTAGCTGGGCCTTAACCAGGGATAGGCTAGACCCGTTAAGCTCGCCCTTGGACTTATTGCCTTTGCGGTCTTTGCCTTCCCATATGTACGATTCCAGCTTTTGCGCTTTCTCTGCCATGCTTAATCCTTCGTCACGCGGTTGGCTTCCTCAAGGCTGGTCACGCCCTCCATCACCTTTAAAAGTGCTGAATGGCGCAAGTTCCGGAAGCCTTCGGCCTCAGCCTGCTTTGCAATTTTGATGGAGCTGGCTTCTTCCATAATCATGCTCGCCAGCGTTTCAGTCACCTTAACCACCTCGTAAATACCGACGCGGCCTTTATACCCACCATTGCATTTATCACAGCCCTTGGGGTGGTACAACGAGAAGCCTGTATCAATTTGTTCCTGTGTGAACCCCTCGGCCAAAAGCAGGTCTTTTGGCACCTCCCCCGGCTTTTTACATGCACTGCACAAGCGCCTGCCCAATCGCTGAGCAACGATCAAACTCACAGAGGTTGCAATATTGAACGCCGGCACACCCATATTCATCATGCGGGTGAGGGTTTCTGCGGCACTGTTTGTGTGCAGGGTAGACAGAACCAAGTGGCCGGTTTGAGCCGCCTTGATAGCAATGTTGGCGGTTTCAAGATCCCGAATCTCACCCACCATGATCACATCCGGGTCCTGTCGCAAAAACGCACGAAGCGCCTCAGCAAAGCCCAAGCCAACTCGGTTGTTCACGTTAACCTGGTTAATGCCTTCCAGGTTAATCTCCGCCGGGTCCTCCGCCGTGGAGATGTTGATATCCGCCGTGTTAAGGATATTCAAGCCAGTGTACAGCGATACAGTCTTACCAGAACCCGTCGGCCCGGTAACCAGAATCATGCCTTGTGGCTGCGCCAGCGCAGCCATATAGAGCTCTTTCTGGTCTTCCTCATAGCCCAGTGCGTCAATGCCAAGCTTTGCCTGGCTGGGGTCCAGAATCCGCAGCACAATTTTCTCACCCCAAAGCGTAGGCAGGGTGTTCACCCGAAAGTCGATGGCCTTGGTTTTGGACAGCTTCATCTTAATCCGGCCATCCTGGGGCACCCGGCGCTCGGAAATGTCCAGCTGGGCCATGATCTTTATGCGCGCAGAGATTTTCGGGGCCAGTTTAATGGAAGGCCGCGACATCTCTTTAAGAATGCCATCTGTTCTGTAACGCACGCGGTAGGTTTTTTCGTAAGGCTCAAAGTGCACGTCTGAAGCGCCACCGCGAATGGCGTCTAGCAGCATTTTGTTCACGTACTTTACGATAGGCGCGTCGTCTACTTCATTTGAAGCCACCGCGTCGTCATCGTCCTGCTCGCCACCTTCGGTTTCCACGCCCTCTAAATCTGCATCGTCCAGATCACCCATGGAGGAGTCTTGGGAGTCCAAGTATTTGTCGATGGCCTCCCGCAGCTTGGCATCGTCTACCAGAACCGCATCGGTACTCAGGCCAGTGTTGAACTTAATCTCGTCCAGCGCCTGAATGTTGGTGGGGTCTGACACCGCAATAAAAAGGCGATTGCCACGCTTGTAGAGGGGAAGCGCGTTGTGCTTTCGCACCAACTTATCGTCGACCACACCCTCTGGCATCATTTCCGGCAGGAAAGATGAGAGGTCTAAAACCGATACCCCAAACTCCATCGCAGCAGAAAAAGCCAGCCGAGAACTGTCTGCCAGTTTGTTCTGGGTGAGGTATGTAATCAGCGGGATGCGGTTTTGGGACGCTTGAATGAAGGCATCCTTGGCGGTTGCTTCATCAAGAAGTCCGTCGTCCACAAAGCGCCGGGCCAGGCCGGTCAGCGTGATGTTGCTTTTGTTAGTAGTCATAAATGAGGTTAAGAATACTGCCTGTGTGACTGAAATGAGGTTTTGTTGGTTGGCAGAGAGTTTAGATGGCTGGTCTGGCTTTGGAAAGGTGTGTGGCCGAATCGCGGCTACTAACTCGAGTTGGGTTTATGGGTGTAGGTAGGCGTGACAATAGAGGGCGAGTGACAAATATTGTCAGCGAATGACCGGGAGCGGCTCTCTGGTCATGGTGGTGATCTGTCGTTTTATAGAGGTGTGTGAGGCCTAGGTGGTTGATTAATATAGTCTGGCTTTCTTTTTTGTTGAGTTGGCACGGGGGGTGCTAAGGACTCGTTAGGCTCAAAAAAACCGGTTGCGGGGCAAAGCTCCACCGGCCCCGGGCCATTTAGAGTTTCTTAACGACAAATGCAGAGGTCGAATATGAAGAACATGAAAATCAATCACGCCCAGAAGGGTTTCACGCTGATCGAGCTGATGATCGTTGTTGCGATCATTGGTATTTTGGCGGCAATCGCCATTCCGCAGTATCAGGATTATACGGCTCGCTCTCAGGTTAGCAGAGTTGTGGCGGAGATATCATCAGTTCGTACCTCGGCTGAGGAACTGCTCAACCGAGGTGTTACGCTATCAGCAACTACAGGGGACGACGGTTACGTAGGCTTCAATGTTGAAAGCTCAGATCTAGTTGGAGTTGGCACTGATGCTGTCGCTGCTGCTGGATTTACAATTACCAACCCTGCCGGTCCGGCCGTAGTGCTGGTTGCCCAGCTTGGAGGAAGTGCAAATGCCGTGGTCAGAAACGCAAAAATTAATTGGTCGCGTTCGGCCAGTGGCGAATGGAGTTGCTATATAACTGATGAGCCGACCGATGGCTGGAAAGACAGTTTTGCCCCGAGTGGTTGTCAGCCGTCGTGAACTTGAGCTGATGGACAGTTTGTGAATCTTTGAGTCACAGCTCAGCCCTTAAAAGTCCGGATGCGTAGCTTCCGGACTTTTCCGTTTGGATTAAAGCGATCATGGACAGGCACAGCTTAGTCTGACTTGATTCCCTAAGGCCCGGTGGTTTCGACCCTCGGGCCTTTGTTGTTTCTGATGCGTTTATTGCGGGTTTATGTCAATGGAATTATAGGTCTTCATAAATTGAACATGGACAGGCACAGCTTAGCCTGGGCACAGCTTAGCCTGTGTAATTCCGGCCTAGGTTGATGGCCCATATATTGCTGTTCAAGAGTTTAAGCCAACTGCCAGAGCCTGATCACATATGATTAAAAAAGCCGGTTTTACGTTGATAGAACTGATGATTGTTGTGGCAATCGTCGGTATTCTCGCTGTCGTAGCAATTCCCTCTTATCAAAGCTACGTAGTGAAAGCCCTGGTAAGCCGCGCGGTAGGCGAGTTGTCAGCTTATAAAACGCCGTTCGAAGGGCGTGTTGGCTCAAATGGAAATGTTACTAATAGCGATATCGGCTATAGCCCTTCCAGCCTGACAAGCGGTGATCTCGGTACCAACATCGGCACGCTCAATTCTGACGGTTCAGGTCAGTTGCAAGTGACCATGAGCGGCAACGCTCACCCAGATGTGTCAGGCTTGATTCTGCGCTTTGATCGCAATACCGCAGGGCAGTGGGAGTGTGTTATCGATAACACAGGCGTCGCATCAACCTGGAAGTCGTCCTATTTGCCGCCGGGCTGTCGGTTATGAGTGTGTCCGTTCAGTTCCTATCTTCTTGAGCGTGAGGAAATAATGCGAACAGCTTGGAATGCAGCGCTTTGGCTATTGGTTGCTGCTGTGTTTTTCTGTGTCTTATTTGCGGACTTTTTGCCGCTGCCTTTTGGTGGTTATGCGTCGCAGCGGTTTATATTGGCAGGCCTGCTGGGGCTGGCCGTTGTCTTTGCCTAACGATTTTAGTGTATCGACACGGGTGGGCGCTGTTCAGGTATATATGGCCTGCAATTCTGATTTCGGTAGGATTTGTTCTGCTTGCGCTGCCGTTCCGCGTGGCTCCTTATAATTGGGTCGAGCCCGGGATGTATGCCGCATTCTTTCTTGGTTTCGTGCTTTTGGGTTGTGTGCTGAAAAGCGACGAGCAGAGGCGGTATTCAGCAGTTGCTCTGGTTAGTGTAGCCGCAGTTATCGTCGTTTTTTATGGTGGTGCCACCATAACGGTTTATATGTTTGCTCTTTCTGATCAGGTGACAAACTTATCGAATTTTATTCCTTGGGGTTTTGTGAGCATCCGGTATTGGAGTCATATTGCAACCTGGCTGTTACCGCTCTTGCCCCTGGCTGTTCTTATAGGGCCACTTAAAGACGAGCGGCTCTGGCGGTTTTTGGTAGCACTTGGCGCTGCGCTTTGGTGGTGGATCGAGTTTCTTTCTACCTCGCGGGGTAGCATGTTGGGTATTGCTTTTGGTGTGGTATTGACAGCGTTGCTGATTGGGCGGCCTGCGTTGCCTTGGCTGCGGGTGTTTCTGCGCTATCTGGCTTATGGCGTGCTGGCCTGGCTGCTGCTCTCCGTAATGATCCCTTCGTTCATTATGGATGAAGTGAGCATGCGCTCCTTGAGTTCCACTACGTCTGGACGAATGCCGTTATTTCTTGAAGCTTGGCGCATGAGCCTTGAAAACTTCCCCTTTGGCATGGGGCCGCAATCCTGGTTGACTCATGAGGTGCTTACTGAGGAGTACCAGCAGTCTCGTAAATTCGGCCACCCTCATAATATGTACCTGATGTGGGCCGCAGAGTACGGGTGGCTGTTTATGGGCGCACTTATGCTGTTTGTTGCGCAGGCTGTGCGATTATTCTGGCACCGGCGAGCTGAAGCGCGTGTTGCTGGTGGCGGTCCACTGGCGTTGTCTTTGGCGGCGTTTACAGCTTCCGTTTCGGCCGCCCTGCTGCATGCGGCTGTTTCAGCCGTATTCATGGCTCCGGGCTCAATGTTGATTGGGTTTCTCGTACTTTCTGTGTTCTGGGCGCTGATAGCACCCGATATGTTGCCTGTAACCCGTAAGGGGCGCACTGGGAAAAGGTTTGTAGCGGCACTTACGGTGGTTTTAGCCTCCGGAGGAGCGGGCTTCTATTGGTTGGCTGAGGTGTCGGCTTATCATGAAGCCATGGAAGACGATCTAAAGTTTTATTATGAGAGCGTACCTGCGGGTACGTTACCGAGATTCTGGTTTCATGGAAATTTTCCGCGTCATCCCAGTCAAATGCCTGAATAGAATAGATCATCATGGACTGAATGATCACGGACAGGCACACATGGCCTGACGTGATTCCCAAAGGCCCGGCGGTTTCGACCCTCGGGCCTTTGTTCCTGGATTCAAGTATTAAGTGCAGCACCGCTCGTATCCAAGCCTCCTGAGTATTCGCCCCAGAAAACCTCTGCCGGTGTGCGATAACCCAGCCGTTTTCGTGGCCGGTTATTCAGTTTGTTTACCGCTTGCCTGATGGCTTTTCTGGATACCTTGGCGAAGTCAGTGCCTTTCGGAAAATATTGCCTCAAAAGGCCATTCGTATTCTCGTTGGTGCCGCGCTGACTGGACCGATAAGGGTCGCAGAAATACGATGTTAGCGACAGTGCTTTGCTAAATGTTGGGTGGTCTGCAAACTCAGAACCGTTGTCCAATGTCAGCGTCTGTACAGCCCCTCTGATCGGCCTTAACTCACGGATGATG
>NZ_MBPP01000003.1 GCF_001858325.1 Marinobacter sp. AC-23 | reverse complement strand
GTTGGTTCTGTTGGAGCGCCTGACCGGCAAATCCTGATATTTTCAGACGGAGAGAGTTTTTGAAAGCAAAATGGATAATTGTTAGTGCTGGTGTACTGGTTGTCGCCGGCGCAATGCCTTGGGCTGTGGGGTACGTAACAGAGCAGCAGTGGCAACAGGTTACTCGTGAACTAAACCAGTCGCAGCCGTTTGTGCACATGCAAACAGAAGATTACCGTCGAGGCTTTTTTGGCTCGGAATTGGACGGCACTGTCACGTTGTTCAACCCTGAAGATGGTGACACTCACCAGATTGAGTACCGCGCCAATGTGACTCATGGGGTTGCCGGCAGCTTTTTGGAGTTTGAGCCGGTTGGTGGCTGGGCACCTGAGGGCAGTGATTGGTTTCAGGAGCGGCCAAGGCTGACTCTGGAAACACGCCTTTGGGGCACGGCCGTGATTGAGCTGGAAGCGCCGGCCATAGCCATTGATAACCCTGAAAGCGGTGAGTCGCTCAGAACCAGTGGTGGCGTTGCTCGGGTCGAAATCAGTAACGCAGGTACCCAGGCGGAAGCATTGATAGTCTGGCCGCAGCTGAGCCTTTCAGGGCCTGACATGACCGTGCGCATCAATGACTTTCGTGCTGAGCAGAGTATGGCTCATCTGAGTGGCGATGTCTGGACAGGAACCATGGAGGCAGGGGTTGCTTCTGTTGCGTTAATGTCTCCCGATGCACCCCCGATAACACTCGAAGATTTGGCGGCACGGAGCAGTACAGAAGCAAGTGACGACGGGGAACGCCTGAACTCAAAGATATCCCTTGAGGCGAGACAGGTTCGTGTTGAAGACGAGGTTTATGGGCCGCATAAGCTGGTGTTTGCGCTGGAAAACCTTGATGTTGCGAGCTGGAGCTTGCTCACAACCAGCATGGCAGAGCTCCAAGGCATGATGCTGGCACAAAATGCCGGTGGCCGTGAGGCATTTGAGCAGCAGATGGCAGCTATGCAGCAGGTTAATACCGCCATGCGTGATCTTGCCGCGGCAGGGTTCTCGATCGGGTTTCCGGAGTTGGCTCTGGATACGCCTGAAGGAGAAGTAACGGGAAATGCTGTAATTAAACACCCAGAGCTTTCGGAGGATCAGAAAGCAGAAATGTTGATGATCATGCAGCAGTTAACCGGTGAAATGAATTTGAGTATACCCACAGTGCTGGTGGAAGATTATCCCCTTGTGCGTATGCAGCTCGCGCCATTGATCAAACAGGGTTTACTGGTGCCCAAGGGAGACCGGCTAGTACTGGCAGCCAAGCTCAACGACATGGTCGTTGACGTGAACGGTCAGGAAATCCCACTGCCGCCCTTGTTATAAAACTTTGCAAGATAAAAAACGCCCCAACCGGGGCGTTTTTTATTTGGAGGCAGTTCAGGCTTTACTGAACTTTTCTTTCAGCGCCGCTTCTACAACCGGGTCAACAAACTCTGACACATCGCCTCCCAAGGAGGCAATTTCCCGGATAAGGCTCGAGGAAATGTATGAGAGATGATTGGAAGGTGTTAGAAACACACTTTCCAGCTCCGGTGCCAAACGGCGGTTCATATCTGCAAGCTGAAACTCATACTCGAAATCGGAAACGGCCCGCAGGCCACGGAGAATCACTGTAGCGCCTTGGTCACGCACAAAATCCGCGAGCAGGTAGCTGAAGCCGGTCACGCTAACGTTTGGAATATGAGCCGTTGCTTGCCGAACCAACTCGCAGCGCTCCTCTATATTCAGTAATGGCTTTTTCTTTGAGTTGTAGGCCACGGCAACAACAACCTCATCAAACATGCGGCTCGCCCGCTCAATAAGATCGGTGTGGCCGTTGGTGATTGGGTCAAAGGTGCCGGGTAAATGACTTTAGGCATGCACAGCTCCTTTTTAAACAGGCGCCCAGAATATCAGCATTCCAGCGGTTTCTGTAGGCCCGACCGAGAGCCCGGCGCTGGCGCGCCGATAGCTGCCCGCCGGGCGTGTCATGCTTTCAGTCGTTGGGCCAGTCGAACGCTGTTTCGCGCAGCCAACGCATAAACCGACAACTGCGGGTTGGCGCCGATGCTGGTCGGGAAAATCGACGCGTCGTGTACGCTGAGATTGCTCACGTGATGATGCTCGCCAAAACCGTTGACCACCGATTCCTCCGGGTTGCTTCCCATAGCGCAGCCGCCCATTTGGTGTGCGGTGAACAGGCGAACCCTGTGAGGCTCCATGGAAAAGCCATCGATCGCGGCTTTGGCATCGGCCCAACTGGAATACCAGTCAGAATCCAGGTGCATCAGGCGAACTCGGTCCGCACCAGCGGCAAACTGGATTTCAGCCATGGTGTAGAAGGCTCTGCGAAGGCCCTTCCACAGATAATCGGTGACCGGGTAATCTAACATCGGGCTACCATCGTCACGCAGGGATACCGTGCCCCCAGGGCTGTCCTTGTGAAAACCGTCCCGCATTAGCGCGATCACTGATTGCATCCAGGGTAAGCCGGCCAGGTTTTTAGCTTGTTGATCCCCATGGCCCGGGACAACACCTGCCGACATCGCCGGGTGCAGTGGTGGCACCTCCAGCTTATAACCCGCTTCTCCGTCTACGCCATTGCGAAAATTGAATTCGTCAGAGTAGATGGACTGTGGTGCACCGTAAAAGGGATCCACCCGCTCTGGCATTTGCGCAACACTGGCGTTGACCGGGTGAATAAATGACCGCTTGCCAACCCGCTCATAGGGGTCGGGCAGATCAGATCTCAGCAGCAGACCGGGCGAACCTATGGCGCTTGCGGCAACCACAAAGTGCCTGGCTTTCAGTGTTACCGTAATGTTGGTAGGTGTGATGCCGTCGCTGGCCATAGCGGTGGCCTGCAGGGCGTCAATTCGGCCCTGCTTCATCACCAGGCGGTCCGCGCGCAGCCCGTGGTACATGCGGGCGTTATGGTCAAGCGCACCAGGAATAGTGGTTGTCAGTGCGCCCTGCTTCGCATTGGTAGGGCAGCCTACGCCACAGTAACCAAGGTTCCAGCAGCCTTTGACGTTGCGCGGGATAACCTGCCAGCTAAAGCCAAGCTTCTCGCAACCCTGACGTAGTACGTCGTTGTTAAGGTTGGGATCCACCCGCCAGGGAGATACAGAGTGACGGGTTTCACGGCCCTCAAACCAAGGGGCCATGGCTTCCGGGCTCAGCGCGTCCAGGCCAAACTGTTTGGCCCAATAATTGAGCGTTGCATCCGGAGTACGGAAGCTGCTCGTCCAGTTGACCGTTGTTGAGCCGCCCACACAGCGTCCCTGCAAAATCGAAATGGCGCCGTCTTTGGTCACTCGGCTCATGCCTTCTTGGTAGAGGTTTGCGTAGGACGTGAGCTCGTCCATTTTAAAGTCTTTCTGGTAATACAGACGGCCTTCTTCTACCAGAATAACGGAGAGGCCGCTTTTAGCGAGAATTTCGGCCGTTGTGCCGCCACCAGCGCCGGTGCCGACAATAACGACATCGGCTTCTGCGGTCTGGTTTTCAGTAAGAGTGGCGCCGTCGGTGACTTTCCAGCCGGATTCCAGACCCTGAGCAATTCGGTCGGTGAGAGACATGATGGTAGCTCCGTGTTTAAGCTATAGCAGCAGGCTGATAATCAGGCGTTGCGAAATTGTGGCAGGGCTTTAACGGCCCACTCAGGCGGCCCGGGATAACCCGAAAGGTGCCAGTTTTCCGGGTACCCGTAAAATGCCACGTTGCTGATTTTGGTGAGGGCCATGTAGCCGTTATTGAACAGCCCGATACTGCTTGATCGCCAGCGATCGAGAAACGCATTGGCCTGCTTTGTGGTGACATTTGGCCAAGGTGACCAAACTCGTGCGATGGTGATCCGGGTGAAACCGAAGTTAAGCAAGTCAAAAAGCTGTCGGAGCTCTTTTTGATTGGCTGGCCCAAATTTGTGAATGCCTGCATCAATGCGTTCGACCGTGCCGGCAATAGCCATGCGCCTATGTTGGGGCTGCTCCGGAATTGCGGAGCCGAGGATGGCCGGGAGCAGGGCTTCAAACAGATCTATGTCATCAGCTGTCAGAAACTGGAACTGGTAACGAGCGTCCATCCGCGTTTCAACGGCACCAAGCCGGCCGGTCGGAGTGGTTGCACAGCCGCTGAGGCCGGCGGTTACACTCACCGTGCCCAAAAACAAGGCGCCGCCCAGTCCGGTGCGAAGGAAGCTGCGCCGGTTCAAGTGTACAGAATCCAGCTCTTGGGTTGGGGGATGGGGTTGGTCATAATCGGCTCGCTCTTATTTTGTATTTGGTAATCACCGGGGCACGAAGGCCCCGGTTGCAACGCAGGAAGCTCAGCGAATAAAAAGCTTGTAGATCATCTTGTGTGCAGCTGTCCCGTACGGAGGATAGGCGAATTTGCCGCTGTTGAACTTCTGTTTGGCAAAAATAGCACGCTGGTGCGAGAAGGTCAGGAAGCCTTCTTTGCCATGGTAGTGGCCCATGCCGGAATCGCCTATGCCGCCGAAAGGCAAGTCGTCCTGAGCCACGTGCATCAATGCATCGTTGATGCACATGCCTCCTGAAAGGGTATTGTCGATCACCTGCTGTTGTTCGGTGCGGTCGTAACCGAAAAAGTACAGCGCCAGCGGGCGCGGGCGATCGTTCACATACTGGATTGCTTCACTGAGGTTGCCATAGCTCACGATCGGTAGAATGGGTCCGAAGATCTCATCCTGCATGAGCTTCATGTCGGGTGTGCTTTTCAGCACCAGGGTAATTGGGATTTTATAGGTCCCGTCTCCCAGGTTTTCCTGAGCCGGATTGAGCTCGATCAGTTCGGCGCCCTTGGCCCTGGCATCTTCCAGATAGCCTTTTAGGCGGTTGTACTGACGCTCATTGATAATCGCTGTGTAGTCGTCGTTGTCCCGCAGCGACGGGTACATCTTTGAGAATTGCGCACGGAACTCATCTACGAAGGCCTGAGTGCGATCAACTGGGCAAAGTACGTAATCTGGTGCAACGCAGGTTTGGCCAGCGTTAAACGCTTTGCCGAACGCAATGCGCTGGGCCGCGTCCTCCAGAGGCACATCCGGCGAAACGATGGCGGGTGATTTACCACCCAGCTCCAGGGTAACCGGTGTCAGGTGCTCTGAGGCTGCCCGCATCACCAGTTTGCCCACGGAGGTGGAACCGGTGAACAACATGTGATCAAAAGGCCGCGCGGAGAAGTCGGCGGCCACATCGGCTTCGCCATTGATGACTGACACCAGATCTTCCGGGAAAGTGTCCTCGATAAGCTCTTTGAACAGAGCTGATGTATGAGGCGTAAACTCCGACATTTTGATCATGGTGCGGTTACCCGCTGCAAGCGAGGCGACCAGAGGCCCAACGGCCAGATAAAGCGGGTAGTTCCAGGGCACGATCACGCCCACAACGCCTTTTGGCTGGTAACAAACCTTGTTGCTGGCGGGCTGGAACAAGATGGATACGTGCCGGCGGGAGGGCTTCATCCACCCTCCAAGATTTTTCAGGGTGTAATTGATGCCCTGAATTGAAGGCATGACCTCTGCAATCAGGGATTCATCCCGCGAGCGGCATGAAAAATCCCGGTCAATGGCCTCCAGAATGCGATCCTGGTATGACAGTAGTGCCTGCTTGAGGCGCTTCAGGTTTTCCCGGCGTTCGGTCAGCGACGGCGCCGGGTTCGTGTGAAACGCCGTTTTCTGAGCCTCGAACACCCGGTGGGTATGCTGAATGTGTTTTTTGCTCTCAGTGGTCTGAACAGCGCTGGCACCCATGGTGTCCTCCTTGTGGCGCCGCCTTTGTGCGGCGGCAACCTGATGTTTTGTGTTGGCGAAAAAACGCTCAATTTGCACTTGAAGGTATTATTAGAGTATATACTCTAGGGAGTCAAGCGGGCCCAATGGCGAATCAGGCCATCTGTGAGCTGTAAAACAACAAACACCGATGAGCTTATGAAAACCAGAGACAAAATACTGTTGTCGAGCCTGGAGCTATTTAATGAGCAGGGCGAGCGAAACGTAACAACCAACCATATTGCTGCGCACCTGGCGATTTCGCCGGGCAATCTCTATTACCATTTTCGAAACAAGTCCGACATTATTTACGAGATATTTCAGGAATACGAAAAGCTGGTGGATTTCTATCTGGATATTCCAGAAAACCGGCCCCTCACCCTGTCTGATATGACGTTTTACCTGGAGTCGGTGTTTGATGGCTTATGGAGTTACCGGTTTTTTCATCGGGACCTGGAATATCTGTTAGATAGAGATCAACGCTTACGTAATGACTATCGGGAATTCACCAACCGGTGTCTCGCGGCCATAAGTCGTATTTTCGAGAAGTTGGCAGATGGCGGTATTTTAGAGCCTCAATCTGAAATTCTTCGGTCGGCCATGTCGCTGAACGTTTGGTTGGTGATCACCAACTGGATGGCGTTTCTGAAAACGGCCCATGCGGCCAAGCCTCCGCCAGCCTAACCCTCCTGGAGCTGAAACAGGGCATTTATCAGGTGCTGACGTTGGAGATTCCCTATCTTACGCAGGCGTACCGTGAACAGGTTATGGAGCTGCGAGAGCAATATCGACCAACCATGCCAGAGCAAGACGGGGGGTGCGAAGCCTCAGCAGACTGAGTGCGCCGCAAGCATCGATAGAAAAAATAGCGTGAAGCCGAATAGGCCTGGAACCTTTACCCGTTGGGAAGGTCACAGTGGTTGGTGCTGGAAAATCGGACATTTCCGGTGCCTCCTGAGTGAGTTCTCAGGTTTTAACACGTCGTAACCCCTGACGTTTTACCGGCCTGATTTTTTACAGGCCGGTTTTTTCTATGCCGTTACAGATTTTCTGTAGAGCCTTCCAGCCAATCTGTCAGTGCGGCCCGGCATTCATCAACGCCGCGCTTGGACGTTGACGAGAACATAACCAAGTGCTCAACACAGGTAAACGCCTCAAGCTTTCGGGTGATCTCCAGCATGGTGTTTTTCGCTTGCCCGAATTTCAGTTTGTCCGCTTTCGTGGCCAGAATCATCAACGGCAGCTTGTTATGTTCGCACCATTCCACCATCATTTGATCGAATTCAGTGAGTGGGTGACGAATATCCATCACCAGAACCAGGCCGCGCAGGCACTGGCGGTTGTTCAGGTACTGTCCGAGATGCTTCTGCCAGTCATCCTTCATGTCCCTGGATACTTTGGCGTAGCCATACCCAGGCAGATCCACAAGCCGGGTATGCTCACGGTTCAGGGAAAAAAAGTTGATCAGGCGCGTGCGTCCGGGCGTTTTACTGGTGCGGGCCAGCTTGCCAATTGCGGTGATTGCATTCATGGCACTGGACTTTCCCGCGTTTGAGCGCCCGGCGAAGGCCACTTCAGCGCCTATGTCTGTCGGGCAGTCTTCCAGTCGGGGCGCGCTGACCAGGAAGCGAGCGCTGTTAAAGGAGATGCTTTTTTGAGTCAGGTCAGAGTCCACAGCGGTTGGCTTTCCTTTGGATTTCAGTTATCAGGGATTAATGTATAATGCTACACCAATTCCGGGCGGTACGCTTGGCGTAACCGCTGTCAGCCTTGGTTTTTGAGCCTGACTGAACAGCGCCTGCCGGCTGCAAACTAAGAATATTTTCGAGATGAGAGAGGCGGAGCGAGCATGAAGAAACTGATCGCAGGGTTTGTTTTCGGCGTTGGCCTTACAGCTATGGCGCATGGAGCAGGTGATCCTGAAGCGGGCAAGCAGAGTGCGGCAGCCTGCCAGGCGTGTCATGGAGAAGGTGGGGCAAAGCCGATTATGGGGGCCTACCCTAAGCTTTCCGGGCTAGGTGAAAGATACTTGTATGACCAGTTGGTGGCCATTCAGGAAAATGCACGCTCTATACCGGAAATGACCGGCCAGCTTGATGGTAAATCCGACCAGGATCTTCAGGATCTGGCTGCGTATTTTGCCAAACAGGATATGGTCGTAAGCCAGGCGGACCCCGAGTTGGTAGAGAAGGGGGCTGCGGTATATCGGGGCGGTAATATGGCCTCGGGCGTTCCGGCCTGTGCTGCCTGTCATAACCCGCAGGGTAAAGGTAATGAGCCTGCTGGTTACCCGCATCTTGGGGGGCAGAACGCCGAGTATCTGGCCAAGCAATTACAAGCATACCGTGACGGCACTCGAGCCAACGGCTCTAATGCGGCCATCATGATGGACGTTGCGTCCAGGCTAACCGATGCAGAAATTGAGGCGGTAGCCAGCTACATTTCTGGTTTGAACTGAACCGGACATTTGGCACTTGAAAAACCCCGCTTATTGCGGGGTTTTTTGTCTTTCGGTTATGTAATACGCGAACCGTGGAACTTTTCAGGTTCGGCGGGTCATAATTCTCTTATAACGACATTTATAAAATTTGGAGATACCTCATGTTTCGAGCACTCAGAACGGTTGGCTTTTTGTTGGCGGCCCTGGCTGTATTTGGTCAGGCCAATGCAGCTGACTGGAAGGAAGGAACGCATTATAAAAAGCTGGACACCCCGGTGCGCACAGACAGTAGTTCAGGCATCGAGGTGGCAGAAGTGTTCTGGTACGGCTGCCCGCATTGCTACAACTTCAAGCCGCTTGCCGAAAACTGGGAAGCCAATGCTCCGGATGACGTAAACTATGTGCGTATCCCGGCCGCTCTGGGCAGGTCCTGGGAGCCGCACGCACGGGCCTTTTATGCGCTTGAAGCCATGAACTCGCTGGATAAAGTGCACGATGCGCTGTTCGAGGCTCTAGCGGGCCAGCGTCGGCCACTCAATGACGGTGAGTCCTTAGCAGATTTCGTTGCCGAGCATGATGTTGACCATGATGAGTTTCTTAATAACTACAATGGTTTTGGCGTGAATGCGCGCATGCAGCAGGCGCAGTCAAAAATTCGGGGCGCGCGCGTTACCGGTACACCGACTATGCTTATAAACGGCAAGTACACAACCAGCGCCTCCATGGCTGGCAGCCTTGAGTCTACGCTTGAAGTTGTGGATTATCTGGTAGAAAAAGAGCGCGCTGCAAAGTAATAGGCCATTGCTTGGGGCGGAATGTTCACTGGCGGGCTTATCCTGCCGGGCAGGACTGCAGAGTTACTATGTATAAACGCTTCAGAAAGCAGCTAGACGGTTTTACAAGTGCCCGGGACGAGTCGAAAGGCTCGAACTCGGGCCTGGAGCACGTGCCAGCATTTGAGCCCCTGCGTCATCTCCGGCTGCTGACCTTCAATATACAGGTGGGTATTAGTACCTCATCCTATCGCCACTACTTGACCAGAAGCTGGCAGCATTTCCTTCCCCATCGTAATCGCATTCAGAACCTGGATCGCATCGCCTCGTTGCTCAGCAACTATGACGTCGTTGCGCTGCAGGAGTGTGATGGTGGAAGCCTGCGCAGCGGGCATATTAATCAGGTTCAGTACCTTGCTGAGGCAGCGGGTATTCCTTATTGGCATCAGCAGCTAAACCGTAATTTGGGTCAGATTGCTCAGCACAGCAATGGTTTGCTCAGCCGTTTTCGGCCACTCGATGTGAAAGAGTACAAATTGCCCGGGCTGATTCCGGGGCGGGGGGCCATAGTTGCCCGTTATGGTACGGAAGAAGACCCTCTGGTGCTGGTGCTGATGCACTTGTCTTTGAGTAAGTCGGCGCAGCAACGCCAGCTTGGTTTTATCAGCGAGTTGATTTCCAAGTATCGGCACGTGGTTCTGATGGGTGATATGAATAATCACGCTGAGGAGTTACTGACTCGTACGCCGCTAAAAAACACGAATTTGGTGCCTTTGCCAGACACAGCTCACAGCTTTCCCAGCTGGCGACCTGAAAAAGCGTTGGATCATATTTTGGTAAGTCCAAGCCTTAAGGTTAGTCGCTCAGAGGTGGTGAGCTATCCCATGTCAGATCACTTACCGATTGCTATGGATATAGCTTTGCCGGATGGGTATCTGGAAAAGTTCTGAAGCACCCACAATAAGCATCCACAAAAAACCCGACGATCTGCCGGGTTTTTTTGTGGATGCCGGATCAGGAATTACTTGATCTTGGCTTCCTTGTACGCAACGTGCTTACGGACAACCGGATCATACTTTTTGATCTCGATTTTTTCCGGAGTGTTACGTTTGTTCTTCATGGTCGTGTAGAAGTGACCCGTGCCTGCTGAAGATACCAGCTTAATTTTTTCGCGCATGATGCGGCTCCTTAAACTTTCTCGCCGCGGGCGCGAAGATCGGCCAATACAGCGTCAATACCATTTTTATCGATGATGCGCATGCCTTTGGTAGACGTGCGCAGCCTTACGAAACGCTTTTCAGACTCAACCCAAAAGCGCTTGCTTTGCAGGTTGGGCAGAAAGCGACGACGGGTGTGGTTCATCGCGTGAGAAACATTGTTACCGGAAACCGGACGTTTACCGGTTACCTGACAAACTCTGGACATACTTGCCTCCGACCTGAGCAATGGTCTTAATAAATACAAAATCGATTTTAGTGCGTCTCTGGTTGCCGAGGAGCGACTACGCCCCTGTTTGCGCCGCTAAACTAAACGCTGCTCGCCAGACGCCGCCAGAAAGGGACGCTTTTATACCAGAACCAGCGCCCCAACGCAAAAAATTGTTGGGAATTTGGCCAATTTCTGTGCATCTTTCATTATGACGGCTCACATCAATCCACGTTCCGCGAGGGATATTACCTCACCATGGCCAATTACCATATGGTCAAGAACCCTAATATCCACTAAACCAAGTGCTTCTTTTAATCTTTTGGTCAAGGAAATGTCAGCCTGGCTGGGTTCTGCCACGCCAGAAGGGTGATTGTGGGCAAAAATAACAGCGGCGGCATTATCTTCCAATGCCTGGCGAACCACCTCTCTGGGATATACGGCGGCGCCGTCTATGGTGCCCCTGAACAGTTCCCGGTACTGGATAACTCGATGACGATTGTCCAGGAACAGCCCTGCAAACACTTCGTGGGGATAGGTGCCCAGGCGGCTGGTGAGGAAGCGCCGGGTGTCTTCTGGTGAGCGTAGCGGGTCACCTTGGCGCAGGGGTTCGTCCATGACTCTCCGGGCCATTTCCATGGCAGCCTGAACCTGCGTATATTTTGCGGGCCCTAATCCTTTTACTTCGCAGAATTGCCTGCGGGAAGCGGTAAGGAGCCCGCGCAACCCGGAAAATTCCTGGAGCAAAAAGCGTGAGAGCTTCATGACCGGCATGCCGGCGGTGCCGGTACGGAGAAAAATGGCGAGCAGTTCTGCGTCAGAGAGGCTTTCTGGCCCGTGCGCAAGCAGTCGTTCCCGGGGGCGTTCGTCCATGGGCCAGGTAGAGTCGGTCATGTTAGCTTCCTTGCGTATCATTTTATGAACAGAATGCGTCCTGCATCCAAGTGGCGAGTGTGGGGATTGTGATAAATTGGAGCTGTCCACGCTCAAGGTACTCCTAGGTTACTTCAAAAACGTAACAAACAGTAAAACGCGGTGTGATGCAGGCTGCCGGGGTGGCCAGAGCATGTTATCTTATAAGCCTTTCTTTTTAGTGGATACGGAGCCTTCATGGCGGTGAGAAAGATCCTGCTGGGTGTAACTGGCGGTATTGCAGCCTATAAAAGTGCCGAACTTGTACGCCTGCTGAAAAAATCTGGCCACGAGGTAAGGGTTGTTATGACCCGTGGCGCAGAAGCTTTCGTGACGCCCCTTACCTTCCAAGCGCTCAGTGGCGAACCGGTTCGTACCTCGCTGCTGGACCCCGAAGCGGAAGCTGGCATGGGGCATATAGAGCTGGCGAAGTGGGCCGACCAAGTGGTGGTCGCTCCTGCTTCTGCCGATTTTATTGCGCGGCTTGCTCAGGGCATGGCTGATGACTTGCTAACAACCGTATGTTGCGCAACAGAGGCCTCAATTGCTGTAGCGCCGGCTATGAACCAGGCGATGTGGAACAACCTGCGCACGCAGCGCAACATTCGCCTTTTGGGCGAAGATCCTCAGATAACACTCTGGGGCCCGGATCAGGGCGAGCAGGCCTGTGGCGATAACGGGCCTGGGCGCATGCTTGAACCCGCAGTGATCGCGAGGATGTTAGAGGGGGTGAGCTCTGGAGGGCTTGCAGGCAAGCGTGTGGTGATTACGGCCGGCCCAACCCGCGAGCCTATAGACCGGTGCGTTACATCAGTAACCACAGCTCTGGCAAGATGGGCTACGCGTTGGCGGTTGCAGCCAGAAATGCGGGTGCCACGGTTGTTCTGGTTAGCGGGCCTGTCACTTTGGCGGCTCCCGCCGGAATCGACATTCGCAATGTTGTGAGTGCCGCCGATATGCTAAAAGCATCCTCGCAAGCCGTTGATGAAGGTTGTGATCTGTTTGTGGCGACCGCCGCAGTAGCAGACTACCGGCCAGAGAACTGTGCCAGCAACAAAATAAAGAAATCCAGTGAAGTCATGTCGCTGCCGCTGGTGCGCAACCCGGATACGTTAGCGACCATTGCCGGGCGCTCGGACGCCCCTTTTACCGTGGGCTTCGCAGCGGAAACCTCAGACGTTGCCCACTACGCCAAAGACAAAATGCAGCGCAAAAACTTACGTATGATTGTTGCCAACGACGTGTCTGCTCCTGGTTTGGGATTCAATAGTGACAATAACGCTGTCACGGTATTCTGGGCGGATGGGCAGGAAACTATAGGGCCGGACAGCAAGCAAATTATTGCGGAACGCCTCGTAACGTTAATTGGTAACCACCTGAAGCAGGGATAACATGAGCAGTAAAAAACTACAGGTACGCATTCTTGATGACCGGATTGGTAGCCAGATCGCTTTTCCCGAATACGCGACTGAAGGCTCTGCTGGCCTGGACTTGCGAGCTTGCCTTGATGAGCCCTTGACTCTGGAGCCAGGGGAGACGCAACTGATCCGTACCGGGTTATCCATACACATCGCTGATCCGTCACTGGCAGCCATGATCCTGCCTAGAAGTGGGCTGGGTCACAAGCACGGTATTGTGCTGGGTAATTTAGTCGGGCTGATCGATTCTGACTACCAAGGCGAGTTGATGGTGTCGTGCTGGAACCGAGGCAAAACCGCTTTCACCATGGAAGTGGGGGAGCGAATAGCTCAGTTGGTGCTGGTGCCCGTGGTTCAGGCAGATTTTGAGGTGGTTTCCGATTTTGATGCAAGTAGTCGGGGCGAAGGCGGCTTTGGCTCTACAGGCACTCGATAATCATCAGACCTTTAACGCAGAAACCTGAGGCGGCGTCTATACTTTGCCGATATGTACTTGTATAGAACAAAAAAGATAATTGCAGGGTGAACTATGAAGCTGGGTAAAAAGAAAGCTCCCGAGACGCCGGTCGAGGAGCAGCAGTCTGGTAAGGCTGAAAATAAAACGAAACCCCGTACTTCCGCAGGCTTAAAGCTGAAGCAGCTTGGCTCGACGGCGTTAAGACAGGCTCTGGTGATTTTGGTAGCCGGATTGGCTGCTATTGCTCTGGTGCAGTTTCTGGTTTTGCAGCCAGCTGCTGAAAAGCGCACGAGTGTCTGGATATCCGTTGAGGCCGATGCGGCTGCTCAGCGCATAAACCAGTACCTTGCGCTGATGCAGCAGAGCGTGAACGGTCTGGCAACCCAGCCCCATGTTGTTGATGCATTGATGGAGCGTGCCGATACCGGTGCCGTTGAACAGAGCTTGGCGACTGCTTTGCCCGGTATTCAGGCGGCGTTCCTGTTTCCCTATCGCCAGATTCCACGAACCGGAAACGGAAACGCTCTGCTTGGGTTTGCGGGGCTTGAGCTGGTGCGCCGTGCGGAAAGCAGTCAGCCCCTGCACCCGGATGCCTTTCCCCGGGAAAGCCGCTGGTATATGCAGATGGCATCTCCGGTGCGAAATCCCGCCAGTAAAGCCGTTGTGGGCAGTCTTCTGGTGGTCTTTGATGCGTCATTTCTGAAGCCGCTTCTCTCTGTGGTAAATACTCGGCTTTCCGGCGAGCTCGCGTTGGTACAAACCGTCTCCGGAGCATCCCGGACGTTTGTCAGTAATGGCGGTACGGGAGCGAACGTAAGCGCGATAGAAACCCGCGCCCTCGCCAACCCGGACTGGGCCCTCGCCTATAAACCTGGCGTTTTGCCAGGGCCCCCAATCAATATTTTACTGATTGCACTATTGATTGGTGTGCCCTCCCTGCTAGCGGCCATATTGGTGTGGGCATTGCTAACCCGCGCCCAGAAAAGCTTGCGTCATGAGGTGGCTAACCTGATTCAGTGGGCGCATAAGGTGTTTGGCGGTGAACGACAGAAACTACCAGCGTTCCAGTGGGACATGGTGGCCTCTGCTGCGGAGGTGCTTTACAGGCTTTCTCAGGTGGTGGATAAGCGCTTGGCCCGAACTGCAGAAAATGCAAAGCCAAAACCCGGGAAGAATGCAAAGCCTATTGAATCGGGTGATGCAGAGCCATTGTTTCAAGACAAGGAATTACCCGACATAGACATGTTAGACGGTGACGAAGATGTTTTGGGCTTTGGCAGTGGCAACAATGACAGCTCGTTCTTTGCCGGCGGAGAGATGCCGGGGGTTGATGACATGGATGAGTTGGCTGTAGGGATTTCACCAGATATTTTCCGGGCTTATGATATCCGGGGCATCGTTGGCGAGACCCTTTCGTCGCCTATTGTCGAAAGGATTGGCGCAGCCATTGGGTCAGAAGCAATAAGTCGCGGGCTGGCATCTCTATGCATTGGCTACGACGGACGCCACTCAAGCCCTGAATTAGCAGATGCTCTCGCGCGGGGCGTGATGGCGGCGGGCTGCAATGTCGTTCATGTGGGTGCGGTGCCAACGCCAGTACTGTATTTCGCGACCCATCATCTTGAGAACGGATCGGGCGTTATGGTCACCGGAAGCCATAACCCGGCTAACTATAATGGCCTCAAGATCATGCTGGGCGGTGAAACCCTCTCTGGCGAAGCCATCCAGGCGCTATACCAGCGGGTGCAAACCGGTAATCTCGCGGCTGGCCGTGGCACACAGTCTTCTGAAGATGTACGTAGAGCGTATCTTGATCGGATTGTGGGTGATATTGCCGTCGCAGCGCCACTGAAGGTAGTGGTAGATGCCGGCAACGGCATTGCAGGTGAGCTGGGTCCCATGCTGATAGAAGAGCTGGGCTGCGAAGTGATTCCGTTGTACTGCGAGGTTGATGGCGACTTCCCGAACCATCACCCCGATCCGGGCAATCCCGCTAATCTGGCCGATTTGATTGCGAGGGTTAAAGCAGAAGGCGCAGATCTTGGCGTGGCCTTTGATGGCGACGGCGATCGGCTTGGCTTGGTGACCAACACTGGCAAGATTATCTGGCCGGATCGTCTGCTGATGCTATTTGCCCGGGATGTTGTTTCACGAAACCCTGGCGCCGATGTGCTTTACGATGTGAAGTGCAGCCGCCGGCTTGCGGGAGTGATCTCCGAGGCGGGTGGGCGACCCGTTATGTGGAAAACTGGCCACTCCTTGATGAAAGCAAAAATGAAGGAGACGGGGGCGCTGTTGGCCGGAGAGATGAGTGGCCATATCTTCTTCGCCGAGCGTTGGTACGGGTTTGATGATGGGCTTTATTCGGCAGCCAGGCTGCTGGAAATACTGGGCATTGAAGACCGCCACAGTGACGAAGTGTTTGAAGACTTTCCGGAGGATATCAGCACGCCGGAACTTCACGTTGAAGTAACCGAAAGCAGCAAGTTCACCATTATGGAGCAGTTGAGCCAGAAAGGTGAATTTGGTGACTGTAATATCAGCACTATAGACGGCATACGAGTGGATTATACCGATGGCTGGGGCTTGTGCCGGGCCTCCAACACCACACCTATGTTGGTGCTGCGTTTTGAGGCCGAAACAGATGAGGCTTTGGAGCGGATTAAGGGTGTTTTTCGGGCTCAGTTACAGAAGGTGGCACCGGATCTTGTGGCCGGTTTTTGATATCGAACCCGCTACTTTTAGGCACTCTATTTTCAATATTGATTTATTAAGGCAGCAAGATGACGCTCGATCGTGAAACAGCCATGCAGGTGGCAACAGTTCTTAGTCGCGGATTACCGTACATCCAACGGTTTACCGGGAAAACGGTTGTTATCAAATATGGTGGTAACGCCATGGAAAACGAGGAACTGAAGAGCAGTTTCGCCAGGGACGTCGTGCTCATGAAGCTGGTAGGCATTCACCCGATTGTTGTCCATGGTGGTGGTCCTCAGATTGGTGAGCTGCTGGCGCGCCTTAATATTCAGTCCCGCTTTGTGAATGGCATGCGGGTTACCGATGCCGAAACCATGGACGTTGTGGAAATGGTGCTGGGCGGCCAGGTAAACAAGGAAATTGTTTCTCTGATCAATGCTCAGGGCGGCACCGCTATAGGCTTGACAGGGAAAGACGCCAACCTTATTCGCGCTCGTAAGCTCGAAGTGATGGATCGTTCGCCGGAGCTGGAGCGCCCTGAGATTATTGATATCGGGCGTGTGGGTGAGGTGGCGAGTATCAATGTAGACGTGATCGACATGCTCACCCGCAGCAACGTGATTCCAGTGATTGCGCCCATTGGCGTTGGGCCGGATGGCGCCTCCTACAATATCAACGCAGACCTGGTTGCCGGCAAGGTTGCCGAGGCCATGAAAGCCGAAAAACTGATGTTGCTGACCAACGTATCCGGTCTCAAAAGTAAGGACGGCAAAGTGCTCACTGGCCTCACCGCGCAGCAAGTGAGTGACCTGATTGAAGACGGCACCATTCACGGCGGTATGCTGCCAAAGATCCGCTGCGCATTGAGCGCGGTGGAAAATGGTGTCCGAACGTCGCATATTATAGACGGACGAGTCGCTCACGCGTGCCTTCTGGAAATCTTTACTGACGAGGGTGTTGGTACCCTGATTTCCCGTAACTGACGGCTGGCTTGAGGATTTTCCGGATGAAGCGTTTGCTCACAACGTTGATAGTGGCAACTTTGCTTGGCTTTGCTGCATTCAAGGCCGGGGTTTGGTGGCTGATGGATCAGCGCATGGCAGAAGCGCGTCAAGTGCTTGGCGGAAGTGGTGTACTTGAGCGGGGCAAAATAGGTTCCGGAGTGGAAGGCCGTCTGGTTTTGTCCGGAGGCTACTGGCAAGATTTTGAACTGACTCAGCCTTTGGCAATCGGCCGAGCAGAATTTGAAACCGGCTCTCCCATCGCTCTGTTGAAGGCACTTTTGGACCCCAGCGACCTGCCTGCCAGATGGTCGCTGCAGGCAGAAGGCTTGGCGCTGGTGCTTGAAGCAACCATGTTCCGCAACTGGGTAACGGCAGACGGAGCCAGGGATAGCGAGCAGGCGCCTCTCTTTGCGTTTTCCTGCGCGCCGGATCCTCGTCAGCAGCTTGGCAGTGGGGACTTGTTGCGCATGGGGGTTACCCGCTTGGCCGGCGAGCTTATCCTGAGGCAGACCCCCGATCGCATCCATCTTGAATTGAATTCGGAAAACACGGGCAGCCTGGAGCTGATTTGGCCGGGTGCACGTGTCCATCTGCTATCACCTGAAGCGACACTCACTAGCTCAAGCCAGCCCATTACGGTGACACTCAGAGACGGTGGCCTCATGCGCCGGGTCGCAGCCTACTGTGCCAGGGAAGCTGGCGTGGAAACGTCCCAATGGGCGGGGCGCACACTGAAGGCTTTCGAGATGGGGCTAAAAGCTCGCGGTTGGCGTGCCAGTGAACAGTTGCTAGCCTTGTACCGGCAGTGGCTGCTGGAGGGCGGAGAAATAACCGCGTCAGTGCGGCTGGGTTCAGAAACACTCGGCATTCCGGTGCGTTCCGAGGATGAAAATGCGGATGGTTCCATGGCCTGGACACTGGAATATAATGGCGCCATGGTTCCCGATGTTTTTCTTCGGAAGGTTGAGCGAATTGCCAGCGAGCCTCCAAAAGAAGCCCTTGTGCCGGTGGTGCCCCGCGAGAACCCAGAGGTAACCCGTTGGCACACCGAAGATCTCGAACAGGCAGCAACATGGGTGGGGCGCAAGGTTCGGGTGACACTTTCAAATGGCAATGTTGTTGAAGGCCGTTTGGTGGGTGTTTCTGAACGGGAACTGGAGGTTGCCCGCACCGTGGCAGGAGGCGAGGTAGCTACCCGATAGCTGTGCGCGCGATTACATCGTTTGAAGTGTGGCGCCGCGGCCAGACACAATAACGTTTACGCCAGCCGAGGAGGCACCATGCAGCACTCCCCCGACGAGACTAATAGCCAAGCAAGTGCAAACAACGCCAGCACTGTGCCGGGTGTGCGCGACATGCTAACAAAGCTGATTTCGTTGCCTTCTATAAGCAGTGCATCGGCTGAATGGGACCTAAGCAACGAGCCGGTCGTGCGAACCCTTGGGGAGTGGCTAGAAACCTTGGGGTTCCTGGTTGAGGTTTTGGCTGTGCCCGAACAGCCGGGTAAGTATAACCTGATAGCTACCCTGGGCAGCGGATCTGGCGGTTTGGTACTTGCTGGTCACACCGACACGGTGCCTTTTGACGACAAACGCTGGCAAAGCGACCCTTTTACCCTGACTGAGCGGGACAACCGCTGGTACGGTCTGGGCACCTGCGATATGAAGGGTTTTTTCCCGCTCGCAATCGAAGCTGCCAAGGCCTTTTCAGCCTCCGATCTGAAGCAGCCCTTGATTATCCTCGCCACAGCGGATGAGGAAACTTCCATGAACGGAGCGAAGGCGCTAGCCGAGGCTGGCAAGCCGAAAGCCCGTTATGCGGTCATTGGTGAGCCCACCAGCCTCCGGCCTGTGCGTATGCACAAAGGCATTATGATGGAGCGGTTAACGTTTGAGGGCCAATCTGGCCACTCTTCGGACCCAGGCTTGGGCCGCAATGCTCTAGAGGGTATGCACGAGGCCCTTGGCGAACTCCTGGCCTTGCGTGCAGATTGGCAGGCGCAGTACAGCAACCCGAATTTTGACGTGCAGGTGCCAACGCTTAACCTTGGCTGCATACACGGTGGCGATAATCCGAACCGCATCTGCGCAAAGTGCGAGCTGCACTTCGACCTGCGCCCGTTGCCCGGAATGAGCATGGAAAACCTGCGCCAGGATATTCTGCACAAAATACAGCCGTTGGCTGAACGACGTGAACTGATCATGGAGTTTGAACCGCTGTTTGAGGGCGTTCCGCCATTTGAAACGCCGGCAGACGCCGCATTGGTTCAGGCCTGTGAGGCGCTTACTGGCCACACAGCGCATGCGGTCGCGTTTGCGACTGAGGCACCTTGGCTGCAAAAGCTTGGCATGGAAACCCTGGTTTTAGGCCCAGGGTCTATCGATCAGGCTCACCAGCCAGACGAATTTATAGAGCTGTCTCAGCTAGAGCCCACGGTAAAAATCCTCAGGGGTCTTATTCGGCAGTTTTGTCTCTGAGTAAATTGGCTCTCGCATAAAAAACGCACTGGAGAACAACACTTGAAATCGAACGGCTGGTTGCATTCATTTCGCCATTCATCGCCCTATATCAATGCCCACCGCGGCCGTACGGTTGTGTTGACCATTCCGGGCGACGCCATTGAGCACGAAAACTTTATCAATATCATCCACGACATCGCACTGCTGAGCAGCCTGGGTGTGCGTTTGGTGGTTGCCTTTGGCGCTCGCCCACAAATACAAAACCGCATGGATAATGCAGGCTTGGAGTCGTCGTTTGCCCGCGGCCTGCGAATCACTCCAGAACATCATTTGCCGCTGGTTATGGAAGCGACCGGTGGTTTGCGGGCGATCCTTGAAAGCCGATTGTCCATGGGGTTGGTGAATTCGCCCATGCACAATGCCCGCATCCGCGTGAGCAGTGGTAACTACGTAACAGCGAAGCCGGTTGGCGTGCTGGACGGAGTCGATTTCGGTTACACCGGCAAGGTTCGGCGAATTGATGTGGCGGGCATTGAGAAACTTCTGGAGCAGGGGCACATTGTCTTGCTACCGCCGCTGGGATACTCGCCCACCGGGGACACCTTCAACCTCTCGTATGAAGATGTAGGTAGCCAGGTAGCGGCGGCTCTGCAGGCGGAAAAGCTGATCGTCTTTATTGATGATCAGGGATTGCTTGAGCAGGATGGTTCTTTGATTCGTGAGCTTTCAGCCCGACAGGCCCCTGAGCGGCTGGCAGATGGAACCATCACCGGGCACGATGCAGATCTCCTGCGTGCCGCCTGTGATGCTTGTGTGAAGGGCGTGAGGCGAGCGCATATTATTAGTTATGTAAACGACGGCGCGCTGCTGGAAGAAATGTTTACCCGGGACGGCGCAGGAACGTTGGTGAGCGGTGATCACTATGAACAGCTCAGACAGGCTCGTGCAGAAGATATCGGCGGAATTCTAGGGCTAATTGAGCCGCTGGAAGAGCAGGGTATTTTGGTACGGCGGTCGCGGGAAATGCTGGAAACTGACATTGAACACTTTGTTGTTGCCGAGCGTGACGGAACCGTTGTTGGTTGCGCCGCGCTGCATAACTACCCAGACGATGGCGCGGGTGAGCTCTCCTGCTTTGCAGTGGATTCGGCCTATCGCCGCGCCGGTCGTGGCGATGAGATTCTTTTAATGGTCGAAAAGCACGCCCGCAGTCAGGGTATCCAGAAGCTGTTTGTGCTCACCACACAAACCGAGCACTGGTTTCGGGAGCGAGGCTTCCAGCCCAGCACCGTTCAGGCATTGCCCGGCCCCAAGCTTGCTACTTATAACACCCAACGCAACTCAAAAGTTTTCTTTAAACCGCTCTGAGAGATCTTGTAGCGCTTGCCGGCGCTGTTTTTCGGGTTGTTGGGAAAGCGCCTCCACGGCGCGGTAAAACTCGGGAAAATCGTAATGGGATTGCTTCAGTAACTGCCGAAATGCAGGCACGTACTGATTGTATTGCGAAAACAGGGCAATACGGGCGTTGTTGAAAGCCACGGGCGCGGCTCCAAATGGTCCGTTTTCGCGCCCTCCGCTGCTTTTTAGCAGCCTGCTATAGCTTTTATTGAGTTCGTCAAAGATGCGTTGTTTGCGCTTACGAAGGCTGTTTTCAGAAAGCACGTTGTGCTGCCGGTACAGCTGTTCCAGTTCAGCGCTAGCGGATTTTGTCAGATCGTGGGTTTTGTTGCGCAATTCAAGGCGGGCAAGTGCCTGTTGGAAGGCGGATGGATCGCCTTGCTTTGCCAGCCATAGCCTAAGGCCTTCCAGTTCAACGGCCGTGGCAAAACTCTCGTTAAAGGCCGTATCTCCTTTTATATAAACCACCCGGTGAGCCAGTTCGTGGAATATCAGGCTACCATGGGATCATTGTCGAGATTGGTAAAGCCGGAGTGAAGCGGATCGTCAAACCAGCCCAGTGTAGAGTAGGCCGTGACACCGCCGATAAACGTATCATAGCCTTTGGTCAGGAAGCGCTGCTCCTCTCGCTGGGCATCTTCAAGATGAAAATACCCTCGGTAGGCTTGGCAGCCAAGAATCGGGTAACACCACTGGTGTGGTTGCAGAGAAAACTCTGGCACTGCCACAAGGCTAACCACCACCCATGGGTGGTCAAGTGCCACGTAGTCTGTAAATGCGTCTCCCGGAGCCAGTCCTAGGCGCCTGTCTGCAAAGTGCCGGGCCTGGCGCGAAAGTATAAGTTTGTGGCGCAGTTCAGGGGATGTCGTTTCGCTGGCTATAAATCTGTCCACTGGTTTGCCTGCCATCGTCAAGGCGAGGTGGCCGCGAATGGCTTGAGTGTAGTAATTGAAGGTGCTGCACCCACTCAGCAGTGTTATCAGTAGTAAAACTGTATATATCTGACTAAGCTGTTTCATAGGCTACTATGTTGGGGCCTTGCTGGAACTGTGTTCATAACTGGTCGCTATAGTACACTCAAGATTGCACGTGTAAGCACCGCCTTTTCTTATAACCGCAGGTGACAGTGCACTATATTATATTCAGGGGCGTTAGTTGCTAGCAGGCCTAACCTCGATCCCTGCAACTTTGCGCAATGTTAGGTAGTTCATGGATCCGAGAGAACGTCGACAAAGCCCGCGGAAACCGATCAAACTTGCTGCTCAGGTTGATTTGGGTACAGGCGAATCCTGGCCCTGCCAGATTGCGGATTTTTGTGCCGAGGGGATTTTTGTCCGCTATTCCGGTGAAACATCCCGCAAGCTTGATCAGGCTTTTGCGTTCGCTACGCCACCTGAGTTCATTGTGCGTTTCCGGAGTGCAGACGGAAAGCGCCGGCACGAGCTTCACGTGAGTATTGCCCGGCGCATTGACGGCGCCATGGGTGTTAACTTTACGCGTACCAACCCGGAAGCTGTTGCTGCGATGCTGCAGCAGTGTGGCGGCTCTAGTAATCAGGAACGCGCCTCGTTGCGCGCGCCGAGTGAACGTGTGCAGTTTGTTCTGCACCAGTCTGCGCGCGCGGTTGTCCAGCATATAGAGCCGCTGATGGATGCCTGCTTTGCGCAAATGGCCTCCACGCTTAAAGAGGCGGCGCAGAAGGCTACGAACGACCAGCAAGCAAATGAACTAATGGACTACTCGTGTCAGATCCAGGCCCGCCAGCGTGTCATCTGGCACCAAATCGCTCGCAGCCTTGAATCTCCTCTCAAGCCGGCCCCAAAAGGTTTTCCCGGTTCGGAGCTATCCGTTGTAGACAAGGGGGAATTCGAAGACTGGCTGACAATCCGGGTTATGGTCACAAAGGCCGACACCCAGTACCGGAAAGAGCTGCTGCAGCTCAAGCTACGTCTGGATAAGCTGGGCATTGCCAACGCAACCGGGCATCACAACCCGCTTGGCCCGTCGCTTGTGTGCGAAGCGTTCCATGCCGGGCTAAGCCAGCTCAAGGCCTCCAGAGAGGTAGAGAAAATCTGCCTAAAGGTATTTGAACAATCGGTTCTACATCACCTGGGCCCACTCTACCAGGAATTAAACAATATCCTGATTCGCCATGGCGTGTTGCCGGAGCTGGATCTCAGCAAGTATCTGAGTGAGCAAACCTCTGACAGCTCGCAGAACAAGCCGGCATCAAGCCAGGCCCCACCCGCCAAACACGAGGGTGACTCAACGTCCGCGCCAGCGCCAGCGGAACCAGAACAGCCGCACCCTGGCGGGGCAGGTGCGCCGACGGAACCTTCCGCAAGCCGGGATAAAGGTGTCGACAAGACGCGCGCCGGCAGTGAGTTTCGGAACTATGCCCAAGCTGCACATACAGCGTTTGCAACCGTACGAAACTTGCTTGGGACGCTTGCGGTCAGCCGCGCAGCGCGAGGTGATTCCGAGCCTGCACCCTTTCCCGTTAATGCCCAGCCAATGTCTTCTGGCGAGTTACAACGCGAACTTCAGCAGCTGCAGGCAGAACCCGTTGATACGGAAAGCAATGTTATCCCGTTAAGGGAGCGAGTGGTTGGGAAAGTCCGTGCCGGTGGTGCTAAAAAGCTCGATGAGGAGCAGCAAGGTACGCTGGACGTGGTAGATCAATTTTTCAACTCTATTACTGACAGCCCGAAACTCAGCGAATACGCCCAAAAGCGGATGCGCCAACTTGAAGTTCCGGTTTTGAAAGTTGTGATGCGCGACCCCGCATTTTTTGATGATAAGAACAGCCCGGTTCGGGGTGTGATGAATCGGCTGGCCCAGCTTGGCGTTAAGGGTGGGCGCCTGAACCCTGTCGTTCAGCGACGCATTGATGAGCTTATCCAGCGCATAGCGACAGAGTTTGAGCAGGATACCGGGGTTTTCGAGCAAACGGTTCAGGAGCTCGATGGCTTGATTGACCGCCAGAACCTGGTGTACCGACGCAACGTTGAGCGGGTAACTGCCGCTGCAGAAGGCGCCCAGAAAGTCGCCGAGTCCAAGACGGCGGTTGCAGAGGTACTGAACCGGAAGCTGGCAGGGCGTAGCATTCCCAAAGCTGTTCTTAGCCTGCTAGACGGAGGTTGGCGGGATCTGTTGTCGCTGACCTGGATCCGCCAAGGGCCTGACAGCCAAATCTGGCAGGATTATCTGGCTGTGATTGACTCCTTACTGGCGTTTGCAGCAGACCGAGACAGCACAGTGAACTTGCCGGAGTTACTGCGGGTTATTCAGGATGGGCTGGCGTCTATTTCCAGCAATCATATGCCGTCCTCTCAGATACGCGACGAGCTCAAGCAGTTTTTGGTGCGCAGCCCGGAGAGTCCGGCAGAAATGGTTGCCATGCCTAAGGTGCAGCCAGCCAAAGGTCTTAAGCAATCGCTGTCAGAGCGCGAGCAGCGCAGCCTGCAGCGTTGGGTAAACCGTGCCCAGAGGCTGCGTACGGGCGACTGGCTGCGGGATCAGGAAAAACCTGATGAGCCGCAATATATCCGGCTGGTTTGGGTAGCCCGAGGGTTCAGCCGGTTTGTGTTTGTAAACCACCAAGGCATGCGAGTGGTGGAGCTTGAACTGGAGGCCCTGGCGCGGCAGATGCGTAAGGGCATCATCGTGCCCGATAGTCAGTACGAGCGCCCGTTGGTGGATGAAAGCATCGACCGCATGGTGCGTAAGGTCTACGACCAGTTATCCTGGGCCTCTACCCACGACGAACTGACCGGTCTTCTTGGCCGTCGTGAATTTGAGCGCATGCTCGATCAGCAGCTGGCACGGCGCGAAGATGAGCGCTCTTTGCTTAGGCTGGATTTGCGTAAATTCCGCTTGCTGAATGACACCGCTGGCTACCAGGCCGGTGACGACGCACTCAAGCGTGTGGCTGATGTGCTGCGAGGCCTTGTCGGTGACGGAATGCCTTTGGCAAGACTTGCAGGGAATGAGTTTGGCATGCTTGTGCCGGCTGAAAACGCAAATGATGTGGCACGCAATCTGATTACTGCTGTAGAAGCAGCCGAATTTGTTTATGACGGCCGTAGCTACCGGTTGTCTGCCAGTGTTGGGGTTGTGCCTGAACTACCTGGCCTGGTCAGCGCTGAGCGCTGGTTAAGGGCGTCTGAAGAAGCTCTGGGTGTTGCCAGGCACAAAGGGCATGGCAAGGTGGCAGAGTACTCTCTGGGGGCCGATGACCAGGCCCGCCAGGAGCAGATAGCTGCCAAGGTTGCCAGCCTGGGCGACCTGGATGAAGAGCGCATGTTGTTGCGTTGCCAGAAAATTATACCGTTGCACAGTCGCACTACAATGGCGCCTCAGTACGAAGTGCTGATTAGCATGTACGACGATGCCGGCGTGCTGATTACAGGCCGGGATTTTGTTCGCATGGCCGAGCGGTATGACCGTATGCAGGCTGTCGATCGTTGGGTGGTGGGGCATATGCTGGACTGGTTACGGGTGCAGGCGCCGGATCCCCGACACTTGGGTGGCGTGTGTATTAACCTTTCGGGTTATTCCCTGAACGATCAGTCTCTGCTTGAGTATATCTACGAAAAACTGAGCGAGAAAGACGCGCCCATCGAACGGTTATGGTTTGAAATAACTGAAGCTTCGGCAATAAACGACGTGCAGGCAGTGGCAGACTTTATCATCGAGATGAAAGAGCTGGGGTGCAGATTTTGCCTCGGGAACTTCGGTAGCGGCCCCAGTTCGTTTGAATTCATGCGCTCGCTTCCGGTTGACCTGATCCGCATTGACAGTGCCTTTACAAGCCAGCTCAGTACCAGCGAAACCGATCGAACCATGGTGCAGTCCATGGTGGATATGGCGCACTACATGGATCGAGAAGTGATTGCTGGCCAGGTTGAATCCCGCGACGTTCTGGACACACTGAGGCAGCTGGGAGTGGATTACGCTCAGGGTTTTGTGATCGAGAAGCCCCGTTCGCTCGACAGTCTTACCTGATCTTTTTCGTTTTTCATCCAACTTCTGGCGTGCTTCATTTATGTCAAAACGACACCCTATTATTGCGGTTACCGGCTCATCTGGTGCCGGCACAAGCACCACCGGGCAGATTTTTCGACGCATGTTTGCTAATGAAGAGCTGACAGCAGCCATGGTCAGTGGTGACAGTTTTCACCGCTATAACCGTGAGCAAATGGCGCGCCTGGCCGCCAAAGGACAGTTTGGTGAGCGTAACCATTTTGCTTTGGCGGCCAACCATATCGATAAGCTGGAAGCGCTGTTTTATGACTACGGCCATTCCGGAAATGGCCGGTATCGCCAGTATGTTCACGACGAGGATCGAGGCCTGCAAGCTGAGGGGCACAAACCAGGCACATTTACAGCTTGGGGGGCGTTGCAACCAAATACGGACCTTCTATTTTATGAAGGCCTGCACGGGGCGATTGTAAGTGAGCAGTATAATATTGCTCAGTATGTGGATTTGCTCATTGGTGTGGTGCCCATCGTAAACCTGGAGTGGATCCAGAAAATACACCGGGATACCCATCAGCGGGGTTACAGTCAGGAAGCCGTGGTCGCAACGATCATCAATCGAATGGATGATTATGTTCACGATATTGTGCCGCAGTTTTCACATACCCATATCAACTTCCAGCGTATTCCTCTGGTGGACACGTCCAACCCGTTTGTGGTCCGGGATGTGCCTACGGAAGATGAAAGCATGCTGGTGATCCGCTTCCGGGATGCCTCTGAAGTAGATTTTTCCTACCTGCTGCAAGCAATACCAAACAGTACCTTGTCACGCCACGACACTCTGGTCATTCCAGGGCCAAAAATGGCGCTGGCCATGGATCTGATTGTAAGGCCCATGGTGCAGCGCCTGATCGCACAAAAAGCGTTTGCCTGATTTTTTCGGGCAGCGTTATTCCATGTTACGGGAGTAAAAAATCTCCAGCTTTTCGCGCTTCAGGCGGTCTTCTATAGACTGAGCAACCTCAGGGTCCAAGTCCTCGGCATTCTCGCCGAATACATGGTTATCGAGGTTGAACTCTTTCACCATCATTTTGGTATGAAAGAGATTTTCCTGGTAAACATTCACATCGATCATCTGGTAAGCGTTCTGCGTATCTTCGGTCAGATAGTTCTGGATCGAATTGATATCGTGGTCAATGTAATGCTTTGTGCCGTCTACATCGCGGGTAAAACCGCGCACTCGGTAATCAACCGTAACCACATCGGAATCGAAACTGTGAATCAGGTAGTTCAACACCTTCAACGGCGAAATCAGGCCGCAGGTGGACACGTCAATGTCGGCGCGAAAGGTGCTGATGCCTTCATGGGGGTGGCTTTCCGGATAGGTGTGCACTGTCACATGGCTCTTGTCCAGGTGAGCCACAATGGTATCGGGAAGCGGGCCGGGTGACTCTTCGTTGTCTGGCTCTTCACCTCTGGCCAACTCATGTTCGGCTATGAGCATGGTAACCGATGCCCCATGGGGCTCGTAATCCTGACGGGCAATATTGAGAACATTAGCGCCGATGATCTTGACCACATCGGTCAGGATCTGGGTAAGACGTTCGGCGTTATACATCTCGTCGATATAATCAATATAGCCTTCGCGCTGCTCTTCGGTCTGCGCGTAACAGATGTCGTAGATATTGAAGCTCAGGGATTTGGTCAGGTTGTTGAAACCGTGCAACTGGAGTTTTGGTTCCATGCTCAGCCCCTCCGATTTGTGGAAATGAATGACGGCAGAGCGGCAATTTCACGCTCTGCGGAGGCCGCCACCGACTACTGACCAGGTTGTTCACCTTTCGCGCAGGCCGGCGGAGAAAGGGCGGTATTATGCACGCCCCATCGGGTATTGAATAGTGCTGTGAGCAAGGCTTAATCCGCGATGCGGATTTCGTGGCTGTGGCTGATTTTCACGCCTGCTTTTTCTAGCATGATCGAAGCAGAGCAGTACTTCTCGGCAGACAAGCTTACGGCGCGCTTCACTTGGCTTTCCTTTAGGTTGTGGCCGGTTACCACGAAATGAAGATGGATCTTTGTGAATACCGAAGGCACGGCATCTGCCCGCTCGGCTTCCAGTTCGGCGTGGCACGCGGTGACCTCTTGGCGGCTCTTTTTCAGGATGCTCATCACATCAAAAGATGAGCAGCCCCCAAGACCCATGAGCAGCATTTCCATGGGGCGGGGCCCCAAGTTTTCGCCGCCGTGATCGGGTGGTCCATCCAGCTGTACAGAGTGCCCGGTGCCGCTGGTAACCCGGAAGCTGGCGTTGCCTGTCCAGTCGACGGTTGCTTTCATGAAGGGTGTTCTCCTGTTGTACAGGGGCGGGTGTTGGCCAGCCCGGAAATAAACGGATGGGGCAGAATGCTAGCACAACCTGGGTTGCCTGACAGTTGGCGGCACATGTCCGGGATACATCTTGTATACTGTTTCCAGTTGCTCGAAGCAGGCCTTCTTGCTATAAGTTGCTCTGTTTTGTAGCAAAAACAAACGAACCCGCAGGGAAAGCCGGGTGAACAACAAACATCGGAACCCGCCAGTATTTGAGGAGGCACGACTCGCACTATGGCCACTATCGTCAAGCCGGTTGAGCAAAAAACCAAGCATCTCGACTATTTTCTTTCGCAGTGTCATCGCCGCCGGTATCCGGCTAAGAGCACCATTATTTACGCAGGTGACAAGAGCGATTCCCTCTTTTACATCGTTAAGGGCTCTGTCACGGTTATCATCGAAGACGATGATGGCCGTGAGATGATCATGGCCTATCTCAATGCCGGAGACTTTTTTGGCGAGATGGGGCTGTTCGACAATATGGATTCCCGCAGTGCCTGGGTGAAGGCTAAAATCGAATGTGAAGTGGCTGAAATCAGCTACCCAAAATTCCGGGAAATTGCCCAGCAGGATCTTGGGGTTCTTTACTTTATTGGCGAACAGATGGCCTCACGGCTACGCCAGACTACCCGTAAAGTTGGCGACCTGGCATTTTTGGATGTAACCGGTCGTGTGGCTCGTACGTTGCTGGATTTATGCAAAGAGCCAGACGCCATGACACATCCGGATGGCATGCAGATCAAGATTACCCGTCAGGAAATTGGCCGCATTGTAGGCTGCTCTCGCGAAATGGTTGGCCGGGTGCTTAAAACCCTGGAAGACCAAGGGCTTGTTATGGTGAAAGGTAAAACCATGGTGGTTTACGGGACTCGCTAAGGGCGGATAAAGCTGCGTACCGCACTAGCAACGGCGTCTGGCTCTGTAAGAGGCGCCCAGTGCGGTGCATTTATCTGCTCCCGTGTAAGTTTGCCCGCCCACTGGCTGAGCTGGACGAACAAGTCTGCGCCCACATAGTTATCTTGCTTCAGAATGATTAACTGCACCGGGCAGATTGCGAACCTTGGTTGCGGCCTGAGCAGACGGGGCAGGAAGTTAGCCCGGTACAATTGCACGCCAAAACGCCCGTCATCCTTTTGTAAACCGCTGAAGCAGGCATCTTTAACCCCCTCCCGTTTCTGCAGTAAGATTGGCCATTGCTTATCAAGGCCCAGGCGCCAAACGGCTTCCGGTATGATTGGTAATTGAAACAAAAAAACGTACCAGGATCTAAGTAGTTGCTTGGCAACCTTGGCTGAACCGCCACCGGTTAGTTTTGAAGCCTGCACCCTTAACCAGGCCCCGACATGATCGAGACAGGGGCCAGAAATAGACGTAAAGGAAAGAATGCGCGCCTGCAGTGGGCCGGAGCCCACAGACTCCCAGCTCTGTATTGAGCCCCAATCGTGGGCGAGTATATGAAACCGGCGGCCCGGCAATAACTGATCCACGACCGCTTCGAGATCCCCAGCTAGAAGCGATAACCGGTAGTCTCGCGTGCGAACCGGCTTGTCGGAAAGGCCAGCACCTCGGACGTCGTAGCGCACGAGAAAGAAATCTGGCGCCAGAGCGTCAACTACTTTGTCCCAAACGCGATGGTTGTCGGGGTAACCGTGAACCAGAACCAGAGGTATGCCCTCTGGATTCCCTTCGGTCACAGCATGCAGGGAGATTTTTCCGCTGGTGACACGGTGAGTACTGAACGTCATTGCAGGCCCGTGATCAGGAGTTGAACGGTTTATGCAAAGAAGCTTACCGTTCTGAATCTGGAGTGGCTGTGGCCAAAAGGGCCAGAAGCCGGTCTGGTTGATCAGTCGACAATGGCGACCGATTTAACCTGCATCCAGACTTGCTGTCCGGGTTCAATGGCCAGGGTGTGCACGGACCGAGTCGTAAGGCGTGAGAGAAAAGGGGTTCGTCCTGCCAGCAGTCGCACCATGGAGGTTCCCGGGCTGACCTCTGGGGCGACTTCATCTACGGTCGCGGGCAGTAGGTTCTGGATGCTTTGGTCAGTCTGTTTGCTCAGGGCCAGGCTGATATCTCGTGCGAGCACTTGTAGCCGAATGTGTTGCCCTATTGCCAAACCGCGATCAGCACGCAGCCAGAGGTGGCCTCCTGCGAAATCCGCGCGCCACAGATGCCATCGCTCATCACGCTCTGAAAGAGTGGCATCAATGATCACGCCAGCGTCTTCCTCAAGCCCAAAGGGTTGGTCCGTGCGCGCCATGATCTGTTGCAAAGGGCCCTGGGCAACTACTCGCCCCTTGTCCATCATCACAATGTGGTCTGCTAACCGTGCAACTTCCGCGGTGGAGTGGGAAACATAGAGCATGGGTATGGCAAGGTTGTCGCGCAGGGCTTCAAGGTAAGGCATTATTTCCTGTTTGCTGTTGTGATCGAGTGCAGACAGGGGTTCGTCCAACAGTAAAAGCTTGGGGCTGGTTAGCAAAGCGCGGGCAATCGCGACCCGCTGGCGTTCACCGCCCGAGAGTTTCTCCGGCATGCGTTCTAGCAGGTGGGGGAGCCCCAGCCATTCAACGGCCTTATCGAAGGATACCTGGCGCTCGCTTTGCGGAATGCGCCTGTACCCGTACATCAGATTGCGTTTTACCGACAGGTGGGGGAACAGGCTGGTTTCCTGAAACACATATGCAAGAGGCCGCTTGTGAACAGGGCGGCTGCTGCTCTTACTCGCACCCTCACTCTCACTCTGCCATTCATCACCATTAACACGCATGACTCCGTCAGCAGCTTGCAAGCCCGCCATGCAGCGCAGCAGCGTTGTTTTGCCGCAGCCCGAGTGACCGAACAGTGCGGTGAGCCCGCTACCTGGTAGGTCCAAGTCGACATTCAGTGTAAATGCCCCAACGCTGCAGGCGAAGCGTGCCTGTATGCCGGTTGTCGCCATTATTTCACCAGCCCGGATTGGAGCCGACCGTTGAGGGAATAGAGAGTTACAAGCACCACGAAGGAGAAAACAACCATGCCCGCAGCCAGCCAGTGGGCCTGAGTGTATTCAAGGGATTCTACATGGTCGTAAATGGCTACCGAGAGCACCTTGGTTTCACCGGGTATGTTGCCGCCGATCATCAGCACAACACCAAACTCGCCAATGGTATGGGCAAAGGTGAGCACACCGGCAGTGAGAAACCCCGGCCGGGCCAAAGGAAGTACGATGGAGAAAAAGCGATCCCTGGGTGAGGCCCGGAGCGTAGACGCGACCTCAAGAAACTGTTGGTTGATGGATCCAAACGCATTTTGCAAAGGCTGAACGGTAAACGGCAGGGAGTAGATGACCGATGCAATCACCAAACCCTCGAAAGTGAACGGCAATAAACCCAGTCCCAGCTGCTCGGTGAGTTGGCCAACCATACCTTTTGGTCCCATCAGTACCAGAAGGTAAAACCCGAGAACCGTGGGCGGCAGCACCAATGGGAGCGCGACAATCGCCGCAACAGGTTGTCTTATCCAGTGATTACTGCGTGCGAGCCACCAGGCGATGGGTGTTCCCAGCACCAACAATATGGCGGTGGTAAAGCCTGCAAGTTTCAGGGTGAGCCACACTGGCTCCCAATATATATCCATGGTGTCGGCCGGGTTACGTCTCAGTGTTCGGTTTCATACCCAAATTTCTCAATAATTCCCGTGGCTTTGTCGCTGCGCAGAAACTCAAGCCATTGGCGAGCAGCGTTTTTATTTTCGCTGCGGCTCAGGAGGATAGCTTGTTGGTTGATGGGGGAATAGTAGGATTGCGGAATCATCCAGAGAGAGCCGCCTTTCTCATCCCAGGCACGCACCTGCGAGAGCGCGACAAAGCCAGACTGAGCGTTGGTGGTGGCGACAAACTGAAAGGTTTGGGCAATGGAGTCGCCACGCACCAAACGGCTCTGCAACGATTCCCAGACACCAAGTTCGGTGAGCACTTCCTGAGCCGCGAAGCCGTATGGCGCGGTTTTGGGGTTCGCAATTGCCAAGCGCGCAAACTCGCCGGATTCAAGCCAGGTCTTTGGATCTTCAAACGTTCCGGGTACCGGGCTCCAAAGCGCCAGTTTCCCTCGGGCATAGGTGAACCGAGTACCCGTCACGCCTTGGCTGTTCTCCTCAAGCAGCTCCGGGCGGCGACTGTCGGCGGCAAGAAACACGTCAAACGGAGCGCCGTTGTCAATTTGTGCGTACAACTTGCCAGTGGAGCCATAGCTCGCAACAGCTTCCAGCCCGGTAACGTCAGAAAAGGCGGTAATCAGGTCACGGGCAGCATCGGTAAAGTTGGCGGCCACCGCAATGCGAACATCGGCGGCGTGAGCCATGTTGCTGAATACCAGCAGTAGGCACAGGCGAGCTAATTGGGGACATTTCTCAAGCATCAAGTTTATTACCCGTGGCAAGCAGCGATAACACATGCTCTCGGACTTCTTCAGTATTGGTTTCATTCAGCATCTCGTGTCGGCCGGCTTTAAACAATCGCAGACTTGTCTCCTGGACGCCGACCTTACGAATACCCTGAAAGTGTCGGGTGACACCTTTGCCCATTTCCCCTACCGGGTCGTCTGAGCCGGAAAACAGGTGAACGGGAGATCCTTGCGCCAGCTCGAAGGCTTAATCGTAAGCATACCCTGAATGAAATCGTGCCACAGCCCTGTGGTGCATTCGAATCCACAAAGCGGGTCCGACACATATTGGTCGACTTGGGCAGTATCCCGGCTGAGCCAGTCGCAGTCGGTTCGGTTGGGGCGGAACAGGCGGTTGAACTTGCCAAAGGTCATTCTGGCAATGGTTGGGCTTCTGTGGTGAGTGCCGTATAGCCACCTAATGCCGCCAATCAACGCTTTGGATGCACGTAGCTGGGGGTGAGGAATGCGATTGGTGGCGCTGAGTATCAGGCAGTCAAGCGAGCCGGGATGCTGTTGTGCGCAGCTCTGGGCTATGAACGAGCCCATGCTGTGCCCAAGCAAAACCAGAGGAATGTCAGGGAAGCGTTCCCGGGTATCGATTAGCACTCGGTTCAGATCGTCGACCACCTTTCCCCAGCCGCCAGCATCACTGTAATGGCCAAGCTGGTCTGGCGGGCATTCAGGGCCGTGGCCCCGATGATTAAAGGTAACAACGGCAATATTGCGATCGGCCAACCAGCGTGCGAAATTTTCATAGCGCCCGGCGTGTTCCGCCATGCCATGGGAGATTACCAGGGCTGAACGAGGCGTATTTGGGCAAAAAATTGAGCCTGTTATAGCGTGGTTATTCTGGCTGTTCAGGCTTAAGAGCTGCTCTTGCATGTTGTGATCCGGAAGCAGGTGGGGCCGGGCGCACCCACTCGGGCGGTTTCCAAAGGTGGCTTAACCGTGACACTAGTGTACCCGGGCGGGCCATGTCGCGGAACAGATCCACGTATTCGTGAGTCCAGAGTACAAACAGGTTGTTGGAAGGTGCCGGGCGGGTAATGCCGTATTCAACAGGTTTTCTGGCGTCTTCACCGGTAAAGGTTCCAAATGCGCGATCCCAGATAATCAGGGTGCCGCCAAAATTACGATCAATATAACCCGGGTTACGGCCATGATGAACACGATGGTGGCTCGGGGTGTTGAATACCTGTTCGACCCAGCTTGGCAGCTGCGTGACCAAAGTGGTGTGAACAAAGAACTGATAGACCAGAGACAGTGCGTAGGTGATGCCTATCCATACCGGATTAAAGCCCAGCAGAGCCATGGGCAGATAAAAGGCCCAGCCCCCATTGAATATGTTGGTGGCGTTCTGGCGCATCGCTGTGGAGAAGTTCATCCGCTCGGAGGAATGATGAACCACGTGGGCGGCCCAGAACCAACGCACGCGGTGGCTGGCGCGGTGCATCCAGTAGAAGCAAAAATCCACGCCCAGGAAGGTAAGTAAGCCGGTGAGCCAGTTCAGCTCCAGCTCAAAAAGACGGTAGTGGTAGCACAGTGCGTAAACCGGAAAGGCAATGATGCCGGCAAACAGTAGTTCGGTGGCTTGGTAGCCCGCGCCCAAGGTAAAGTTCCGGATGGCTTCCCGGGCATCCATCAGCTTCGGGTTGTGCCGTATTTTCAGGTATTCAAAAGCGGTTACTGCAAGAAAAACCGGTGTTGCAATAACAAATATAAGTTGTCGCTCATCCAGCGCCAGCCATGGCGACACTGCCTGCCAGAGAGCCAGCAAGCCACTTTCCTCAAGTACAGCTAACATCATGTTCGTTAGTGACATACGGCTCCCCCTTTTTAGATGCCGCTGTATCTTGGCACGAACTTTCGGGGCGGGGCAGTCGTATTACGCCATCATAAGTAGCGATTTACGCCACAGGGCTACCGGTAGTCAGTGTATATTTTATTGAGCACCTGCAGCTGCGGCTGCCACTGGGTGAGCCAGGTTTGTATTTCCTTGGGAATTCGCGCCGGCTTTGGCCAGGGTACCGGGTAGGCTTCTGGCTGGAATAGCGGTGCGAAAAGCGCAGCGGCTGACAGGTCTGCGCGAGAGAACGACTTGCCCGCCAGAAATGGCTGCTGGCTGTACGCTTCCGCCAGCTCGATGAGCAAGTCTTCCATAACTTTCCGGGATTCTTCGGCGGTTTTCTCGTTGATCTTCATCCATTTCCGCATAACTTCATTTACTCGACTGAACGTCAGGCTAAGCAGAATACGATTGTAAAAGGGCGTGCCCGCAGTAAGCAGTGGCACCACAATTTTCGGGCGCTGCAGGAAATGGTGATAGGAATAACAGCGAACAGCGGGGCCTGCCTCTTCATCCAGGCGCTTCTCCCATGCCAGGGCTTGAGTCTTTGTAGCTTCATCCAGCGGCGTAAGAGGCTTGTCAGGGAAGATTCTATC
>NZ_MBPP01000002.1 GCF_001858325.1 Marinobacter sp. AC-23 | reverse complement strand
GGCTTTCACGTCGTGAAACTGCTCAAGCTCGTGGTCGTTGAATTGGATCGCCATTTGCCGAATCTTTTCCACGCCTACGCCGTGCTCGCCGGTAATGCAGCCGCCAACGTCCACACACATTTTCAGTATGCTGGCACCAAAGGCTTCTGTGCGCTCAAACTCCCCCGGCACATTGGCATCAAATAGAATCAACGGGTGCAAGTTGCCATCGCCGGCATGGAACACGTTGGCTACGCGCAAACCAAACTCCTCAGAAAGTTTCTGCATTTCTGTCAGTACGAAGGCAATGTGGCGCCGGGGAATGGTGCCATCCATGCAGTAATAATCCGGAGAAATACGGCCAACTGCTGGGAAGGCGGACTTTCTGCCCAACCAGAGCAGCGTGCGCTCCTGTTCACTTTGGGAGGTGCGAACCGAGGTGGCGCCCAGCTTGCGGAAAACAGCCTCAGCCGCCGCTATGTGCTCGTGCACTTCCTCTTCGGTGCCATCTACTTCGCATAGCAACAGCGCTTTTGCATCGCGAGGGTAACCAGCGCCGGCAAAGTCGTCTGCGGCTACAATGGCGTAGCCATCCATCATTTCCAGCCCACCCGGAATAATACCGTGGGAGATAATACCGCCCACGGCATCACCGGCTTTTTGAACGCTGTCAAAACCGGCCATCACAACTCGCGCCACTTCAGGCTTAGGCAGAAGCTTTACCTTCACTTCGGTGACCACACCCAGCAGCCCTTCCGATCCGGTTATCAGGGCGAGCAAATCCATGCCGCAGCCATCAAGACCGTCGCTGCCAACGGTAACCACATCGCCTTCAGCGGTCACCATTTCCACACTGAGAATGTTGTGCACTGTGAGGCCATACTTCAGGCAGTGCACACCGCCTGAGTTTTCAGCCACATTGCCGCCAATGGTGCAGGCAATCTGCGATGACGGGTCCGGGCCATAATAGAGCCCATACTGAGCCGCCTCTTCGCTGATGGCGAGGTTGCGAACGCCCGGCTGAAGACTGGCCGTTCGTGCCAGTGGATCTATGTGCAAGATACGGTTGAACTTGGCCAGCGAGAGCACCACGCCCTCTTTGTGCGGCATAGCCCCGGCGCTCAGGCCAGTTCCTGCGCCCCGAGCGACTACGGGAACCCCGTGCTCATAGCAAATGCGCATAATGCGCTGCACCTGGGTTACGGTTTCCGGCAGCACAACCAGCAATGGCATCTCACAATACATAGACATGCCATCGCATTCGTAGGGCTTCATGGTTTCATCATCTGTAATGATGTAGTCCGGATCAATAAATGTCCGGAACTTTTCAGCCAGTTCTGCTTGGCTGATTTTCGGTTCATTTTTCATAACAGCTCTCTTAACCTGGCTACTTCAACCTATCTTTCTCAAGCGCTTTGGGCCGCGAAGAAGTCCAAGCCAGCCTGGGCACAATCCATGTCCTGTTGCGGTGTGCCAGAGCTGAGCCCGATACCTCCCACAACTTCGCCATTAACCATCACCGGTAGGCCCCCGCCGACCGAGCTGATGCGGCCACCCACCTCAGTATGAATGCCAAACGCCAAGCTGCCCGGCACGTTCACTGTATTGTAATCATGGGTGGCTTTTTTGGCCGCAGCGGCTGTGAAGGCTTTGTCCTGGGCAACAATCACACTGCTGGTTTTGCCGCCATCCATGCGCTCGAACGCAATCAAATTGCCAGACTCATCCACAATGGCTATACACATGGGCACGCCAATGTTCTGGGCCTTTTCGGCCGCTCCGGCGATCAACAGTCGAGCCTCGGAAATATCCAGTCTTTTAATCGTTAACATAATGCTTACCTCCAAATAATTAGCCATAAACCAGGCCAGGCAGCCATGTCACAACACCCGGGATGGCGATGCAAACCATCAACCCGAATGCCTGAATGGCGAGGAACACCAGAGCAGATTTAAAAATCGTACCCATGGAAATTTCCGGCGGGCACACGCCGCGGATATAAAACAAGGCATAACCGAAAGGTGGACTAAGAAACGACATCTGCATATTGACCAGATACAACACCCCGAACCAGAGCACTACATCATCTCCATCCACCGGTGGGAACCCAAAAAGTCCGTCAAACGTCAGTGCTTTTACGATAGGAATAAAGATTGGAACCGCCAGCAGCAAAATACCGACCCAGTCCAGGAACATGCCCAGCACCACCAGCAGTACCATCAGCAGAAACAGAATGCCGTAGGACGACATGCCCGTACCCAAAATGGCGTCGGTTACAAACTCCTGACCACCCTGAAGAATATAAAACCCGACAAACACAGAAGCGCCAAACATGATCCACAACACCATGGCAGTCGCTTTGGCCGTGGTTATTGAGGCCTCGCGCAGGCCGCCGATAGTGAACTTACGGTGCATCAGCGCGACCACTATGGCACCGAACGAACCGATACCCGCCGCTTCAACCGGAGTTGCGATGCCGCCGAACAGCAACCCAAGAACCAGAGCCACAAGAATCAGGGGCGCAACAAGCCCCTTCAGGAGACGCAGTTTTTCGCGTAGAGAAATACGCTCATCTATTGGTATCGGCGGCCCGAGGCTTGGGTTTAACCAGCTGCGAATCAGAACATAAGCAATATACAGGCTTGAGAGCATCAGCCCCGGAATCACCGAGCCCAGGTACAATTCACCCACTGACTGCTGAGCCACTACTGCATACAGAATAGCCAGGATAGACGGAGGGATAAGAATACCCAGCGTGCCGCCGGCCATAATGGAGCCAATCGCGATTTTGTGATCGTAGCCCCGCTTTAACATCGCAGGCAGCGCAATAATGCCCATGGTTACCACCGCCGCGCCGATAACCCCAACCATAGCTGCCAAGAGGGTGGAAGCCAGAATGGTTGCCGTAGCCAGGCCGCCACTGAGCCCACCCATCCACTTGTAGACCACACTGAACATTTCCTCGATCAGCCCTGCACGCTCCAGCATAGAGGCCATAAAAATAAACAGTGGAATCGCAGCCAGATCAGAGTTGGTCATCATCGGAAAAATGCGGCTGGGCACGATGTTCAACATCATCGAGTCACCCACCAGATAAACGAACAGCACCCCAAGCCCGCCAGTCACGAAGGCCAGTGGTAAGCCCATCATCAAGGCCACAAAAAGCGAACCAAACATCAGGTATGTCAGCGGACCAATTTCAACGCTGGAAAGACTGCCTGCCAATTTGAACAGGAATTTTTCATCACTGAATGGGTCGTAGAACAGGATGTTGATCATCTCGACACAGATGATCAGCCCGAACCCTACGGTGGCCAGAATCATTAGCCAGGTGCCAAGCTTACCCGCCAGGCCGGAGCCTGTAGCCGTTGTTGTATTGGTCGTCATGCGACACGCTCCTGGCCGAGGCGCATAAACAGAACAACATCCTTGATAAATTTGGATACACCCGCCAGCAGAAGCAAAGTAGAGCCGAGCAGCATCATGCCTTTAACGGGCCAATACTGAATGCCCCAGGTCTCAACCGTGGTTTCGCTCATGGAGTAAGAATTCTCGAAAAAAGTCCAGGACGTGATCATCAGCACCAACGCAAACACGAAGAAAAACATAGAAGTGAAGATATCCATCCCTACCCTGCCGCGCACCGGCAAGAGGTTGTACACCACGTCCACGCGCACGTGGGCGCCGTGCAGCATCGCAAATGCGCCTGCCAGTACATATTGCATCCCCAGCAGCAAGAAGCTGGCTTCATGCACCCAAACCGTAGGCTGGTTGAAGATGTAACGCATGATCACTTCAAAAAAGTAAAACACCACCGCGTTAATGGTCCAGAAAGCCACAAACTCACCGGATTTATCACAGATCCAGTCAATCACGCGGGTAAACCAGTTGCCTTCAAACTTAAGGTAGATCAAAGGGTCGTCTTCTTCCGCCTGCAGCTCGCCGGGGGTCATTCCAGGCTCTACGGGCTCCCCGCCTCGGGCGCGGGCCCATCTATCCCAAGCCATCATCATCAACGGCATCACCGCCAGCCAGCCCCAGTAAAACCAGTGCGGCATTACAAATCCGAAGCCTTCTAGGTCAGACATATTGATACTACCTCAGCCACAAAACAGGGAAGGCGGAGCGTCTCTCTTCCAGAGCAGCTCCAGCCCTCCCCTTCTGCTTTATTGTTATTGGATAACGCAGACTTACCTGCCTTCCACGCCTTCAATATCAGCTTCTGTCACATAGCCAACCGTATCGTTCATCATGTATTCCAGTTGCAGATCGAATATGGCGCGGGCATCCTTATCCTTGTTGGCCCACTTGTACCAAATGGGAATAGCTGCACGGCGAAATTCCGAGAGATCCGCCTGGCTAAGCCGGGTGACCGTATCGCCGTCTTTTTTGAACTTCTTCATAGCTTCGATGTTGCGCTTCTGAATGGTGAGGTAATGGCGCTGGGAATAGTTGCGGACTTCCTCTTCCACCAGCGTTTGCAGTTTCGGATCCAGGTTGTTCCAGTTCCGCAGGTTAACGGTAAGATCCATCAAGTCCACGGCTGGTAGATGGACATAACGCCCGGAGGACCAAACATGATGTAGTCAGTAACCTGGGAGAAACCCAGCTCGTAGTTCACCGCAGGGCCAACATAGTCCGCCGCATCGATGGTGCCTTTTTCCAGGGCCGGGAAAATATCCGAGCCCGGCAAGCTGACGGTAGACACACCGAATTGCTGGAACACTTCCGCAACCATGCCACCCGGCACGCGCATCTTCATGCCCTTGAGATCTTTGAGGTTATTAACCGGCTTTTTTGAGTGAATGATGTTGGCGTCGTGCTGGATTGGCCCCACGTAAAACAGACCATATTTTTTATAGATTTCCCGGGTCTTCTCCAGCATTCCCAGGGAGTAGAACATGGTGTCCCACTGGTGCGGCTGGTCTGGGCCGGCCGGATAGGAAGAAAGGAAAACAGATGCAGGAATCTTACCCGACCAATACAGGGTGAACGGATTCATGCCCTGCAACACGCCATTGCGCACAGCCTCAAACAACGCATTGTTGTCAGCGGCAACGGCTTTGGCAGGAAAGGGTTTGAAAATAAGCTCTCCGCCGCTTTTTTCTTCGATGCCCTCACACCATTCTTCAAACAGATCGTAGCCAACAGTACCCGCATCCCAGACTGACTGGATTTTCCAGGTGGTTGCGGCATAAGCCTGGCCTGCTCCCATCATCAGGGCGCCGACAAAAGCTGTACCAAGAACTGCAGCTTTGAGAAAACGTCTGCTCGGCGGGGCAATGCCGGCTTCGCAATTATTTGGGGTGGTCTTGCTCGGTTTCATTGAAACATCTCCGCTAAAATTGTTTTTATAGAGGTCAGAGCAGCACCGGCATAAAGTCCGGTATCAGAAAGGATATTCGTAGGCGGTTCCCGATTAGTCCAGCGGGAACCGCACTGGTCCGACCAGTTTTTGAATTCACAAAAATGGACGAATCCCTCCGGATCAGCCATATTCAAAGGGCTTGCACACAATTAGGTGCGAAAACCGAATAACAACAATGACAAGAGCCGCTGGTCCGACCAGTGGGTACGCAGGCTATCTGATGGCTATTTCACAGGAAATCTCCTACCGGCTGGAACGACTGATTCTTGACGGCGGGTTGGCGCCCGAACAAAAAATACCGTCGGAGCGGCAACTGGCTGCAAGCCTTCGGGTGTCACGATCGGTTATCCGCGAAGCACTTCACGAGTTACAGGGTCGTGGCGTGATCGAAACCCGGCACGGCAAAGGCTCCTTTGTTTCCACAATGGTGCCGGGGTCAGGCGATCTCAGTGCACAAGGCCCTCTGATGCACTTGTTTGAAGGGCACCCGAGAACTCTGTACGACCTACTGGAGGTGCGTGAGCAATTGGAGGGACAGGCCGCTTACCTGGCCGCGCAGCGGGCAACAGGTGTGGATCGCCACCGCATAACCAAAGCCTTCCGCGACCTGGAGGAAACCGACCCACTAAGCAACGCCCGCCCGGATCACGGCTTTCACCAGGCGATTGTCGAGGCCTCCCACAACCCGATTCTGGTCCACGTGCTCAACAGCCTCAAAAACATGATGCTGATGACCGTGCAAGCATCGGTTGCAAACCTGAACCCCCGGGCGGAGATGCGCAAAAAAATAGTCCTCCAGCACCGCCAGCTGTACGAGGCGATCATTTCCGGCAGGCCAGCCAGTGCCCAGAAGGTCGCCATGGCCCATGTACGCTTCGTAAGCAAAGCCATGCGTGACATGGAGCAGGAGGGCAGCACGCTGATCCGTACCCCGATTGAGCAGGAGGAGGTGCCGGGCAGTCATCTTCATCCACACAGCTGAAACCCGCAAATTACTTGCATTGAACACTCAGTGCGCCACAATAAGTCGCACATATCGTCGCTGAAAAATAGCCAAACTGTGCATAGAAGGTATTGATTTCCGCCTCCACAGTCAGTAAAACAAGCGCCTTTGAATTACAGCTTCAGGAGCCACCCATGGCGGACCAAGCGCCTTTGATCTGCAGGGACATACACAAAACCTTCGCCCAGCTTGAGGTGCTCAAAGGTATCTCATTAGAGACTCGCAAAGGCGATGTGGTTTCGCTGATCGGCAGTTCCGGCTCTGGTAAAAGCACCTTCCTTCGCTGCATTAACCTGCTGGAAACACCTACCTCCGGTGACATTATTGTTCACGGCGACCCTATCCGGTTTACCAACAACCGCAAAGGCGAACGCATTCCGGCGGATAACAAGCAAGTAGAATTGATTCGCGCCAAGCTTTCCATGGTGTTCCAGAGCTTTAACCTGTGGTCACACATGACCGTGCTGGAAAACATTACTGAAGCACCTATCAACGTGCTCAAGGTTCCCAAAAAAGAAGCCATCGAGCGTGCCGAGGCCTACCTGAATAAAGTGGGCATCTATGAGCGCAAAGACTATTATCCAGCCCAAATGTCCGGTGGCCAGCAGCAGCGCGCAGCCATTGCCCGGGCTCTGGCCATGGAGCCAGAAGTCATGCTTTTTGACGAACCAACGTCAGCGCTGGACCCGGAACTGGTTGGAGAAGTGTTGAAAGTTATGCAGAGCCTGGCCGAGGAAGGCCGCACGATGATCGTGGTTACTCACGAAATGGCGTTTGCAAAGGATGTGTCGTCTCAGGTGTTGTTTTTGCACCAAGGCGTCATTGAAGAACAGGGCACTCCCACGAAGGTATTTGATAATCCCGATTCGGAACGCATGAGGCAGTTTCTGGCTCCCAAGTTCTGACGTGCAGTGCTATCTTGACCGTTGTCAGATATAAATTTTCCACAAAAATAACGCCCATGAGGCGAGCCATTGGAGAAGTGACACATGAAAAAATTGATGATTGCAGCAAGCTGTGCTCTCGCCTTTATGGCTGGAAGTGTTCAAGCCCAGGACACGAGCATCGGAAGTTCCGACCCCAGAAGCCTGCGCATCGCATTCGACGTGCCTTATGAGCCTTTCGAGTACAAAGATGAAAATGGCGAGTTGACCGGTTTCGAAGTGGAACTGGCTGAGGCGATGTGTGACCAGATGAACGCAACTTGCAAGTTCGTGATCCAGGCATGGGACGGCATGATCCCCGGCCTGCTCGCTCGCAAGTTCGATCTGATCATGTCGTCCATGTCCATAACTGAGGAACGTGCAAAGCGGGTTCTATTTTCCGAGCCGTACTACATTACTCCAGGCGGCTGGTTTGGCCCTGAAGATTTTAATACCGACGTGACCGACATGGACGCCATGAATGGCAAAACCGTAGGCGTTCAGCGTGGCACCACCATGGACACCTTCGTAACCGAAAAGATGGGTAACGTTGTATCTATAAAGCGCTATACCACGGCTGACGATATGGTTCTGGATCTGGAAGGCCAGCGCCTTGACGTGGTGTTCGTGGATTACCCGGTAGGCGAGCAGACTGTTCTATCCAAAGATGGCTTCAAGGAAGTTGGCGAGTCGGTCAAGCTGGGTGAAGGCGTTGGTGTTGCCATGCGCAAGCGCGACGCAGATATTGCTCGGGAAGTGAACTCTGCCCTTCGCACCCTGAAAGAAGATGGTACCTATGACACCATCATGCAGAAGTACTTCGCGTACGACGTAAAGATCTGAAAAACACCAGCCTCAGGGGTAACCTTTGTGGCTGCCCCTGACTACCGGACGCGTCCATGTTTGATTTGAAAGGCTATGGCCCGGAACTGCTGAGCGGAGCAGTTGTTACCATAGAACTTGCCTTCCTGTCTCTTGCCCTCGCATTAGCCCTCGGGCTAATCGGTGCGGCTGCAAAGCTGTCGAACAGCCGTGTAGCTGTTGGCATTGCCACCACCTATACCACCTTGATTCGGGGCGTCCCCGACCTGGTGATGATGCTGCTGTTCTACTATGGCGGCCAGGTGGGCGTAAACATGATCTCCGACTATATTTGGGAAACCTACGAAGTCGACTTTTTCTTCCAGTTTAATCCGTTCATTTCCGGTGTTATCACCATCGGGCTGATTTTTGGCGCCTACATGACGGAAACGTTCCGTGGTGCGTTTCTGGCGGTTGAAACCGGCCAGATTGAAGCTGCACGCGCTTATGGATTCAGCAACTGGCACACCTTTCGTCGGGTGATGGTTCCACAAATGCTGCGCCATGCCCTGCCCGGCATTGGTAACAACTGGCAGGTGCTGCTGAAAACCACAGCGCTGGTTTCCATCATCGGCCTCACAGATATGGTGCGTGTGGCGGAAGAAGCTGCCAAGCAGAGCGCATGCCGTTCCATTTTTTCATTCCGGTGGCGTTTGTGTATCTCGCCCTTACGGCAGGCTCGGAGCTTTTCATAAAGTGGCTCGATAAACGAGCTAACGCCGGCGTAATTCAGGAGAGCTGATAATGCCACCCGACTTTATCGCCGCCTGGCTTAACAAAAATGACATTTTTACAGCCATGACCATCATGGAGTACTGGGATGGGATGGTTACGACCGTTCAGCTGGTGTTTCTGTGCCTGATTATCGGGCTAGTTTTTGCGGTTCCTCTGGCCATTATGCGTACGGTTAAAAACCCGTTCGTATCTGGCCCGGTGTGGTTTTACACCTATCTTTTCCGTGGCACGCCGCTGCTGATTCAACTCTATATTATTTACTATGGCGTGGCCCAGATTCCTGGTATTCAAGAGACGTTCTGGTGGGAGATTTTTCGCGAGCCTTTCTACCCCGCGCTGTTGGCCTTCACCTTGAATACGTGCGCCTATACCACAGAGATTATTCGTGGTGCGATTATTTCCACGCCCCACGGTGAGATTGAGGCGGCGAAGGCTTACGGTATGAGTTGGTTTTTGCGTATGCGGCGTATTGTGCTTCCCAGTGCAGCAAGGCGGGCGGTTCAGGCCTACTCTAATGAGGTTATTTTCATGCTGCATTCGAGTGCGATTGCGAGTGTGGTAACCATTGTAGATCTTACGGGTGCAGCGCGGAATATTTACTCGCGGTTTTACGCGCCGTTTGATGCGTTTATCTTTGTGGCATTTTGCTACATGGCACTCACGTTTACGATGGTGTTTGCGTTCCGCAAACTTGAAAATCACTTGTTGCGGCATCAGCGGCCTGTGGGCTCCTGAATATACAGGAGGCCATATGACCGCTCGCCCAGACCTTTTTGAACCCAACTCTGACTGGCTGTCACATACGCTCACTAACGCCACAGCTAACCTTCCAGAAATCAAAACCACGCTTCCCGACGGCACTCTCGTAAATCGCCAAAGCCTGGGCGTTCTGCAGGTAATCCCCCCAGTTGGCCGCGCCAACCCGAACCAGGAAGCGTTGATTGTTTCTGCCGGTATTCATGGTAATGAAACCGCGCCCATTGAGGTTTTGAACGCACTGGTTAGCGAACTGCTAAATGGGCAATGGCAGCTGGCTTGCCCACTACTGCTAATGTTGGGGAACCCGCCGGCTATGGCAGCCGGAGAGCGTTTTTTGGAAGTAAACCTTAATCGTTTGTTCCACGGTGCTCACGGCAAACCGGAGTACAAGGGGCTGCCAGAAGCGGCTAGGGCACAATTTCTTGAGGCGGCTTGTCGCCAGTTTGCCATTGCGCATCCGCAAGCTTTATCCCATTACGATTTGCACACCGCCATAAGGCCATCCCAACGGGAGAAGTTTGCGCTCTATCCGTTTGTTGAGGGTCGGCCGGTGCCGGAAGCACAGTGTGATTTTCTGCTGGAAGCAGAAGTGAAAACGCTGTTGCTACAGCACAAGGCAGGGACTACGTTCTCGTCGTTTTCATCCTCTGAACTGGGCGCTGAGAGCTTTACCGTGGAATTAGGCAAGGTAAGGCCGTTTGGTGAGAACGATCCTGGGCGTTTTGACGGAATCAAGAAGGCTCTGAGGCGTCGTTTTTGTGGCGAGGCGGCTCCCGCAAAACAATCATCGTTCAACCAGCTCAAGGTGTTTGAGGTGGTGCATGAGATCCTGAATACCGGCAAGAATTTCCAGTTTCACATTCCCGATGATGTGGCCAATTTTACCGAGTACCCGCCAGGCACCGTCATCTGGGAAGATAATGACACCTGTTATCGGGTGGAGCGCTCGCCTCAGGCAATTGTGTTTCCCAACCGGGATGTGCCGGTTGGCCAACGAGTGGGCCTGATGATCAGGTCACGGTAAGCCAGCCCGCACCAAGACCGGTTAGGCTGGTGCGTTTTCCGGTTCTGCAACTTTCACCTTGATAACCTGTGTGCACACCGCCGGGATCACCAGCAAGGTCAGTACGGTTGAGGCCAGCAGCCCTGAGATAATCGCCCAGGCCATGGGTGGCCAGAGTGTGGAGCTGGAGAACGCCAGCGGCAACAAGCCGGCCACGGTAGTTGCCGTGGTCAGCAGGATCGGCCGGGTTCTTTGTACAACAGCTTTACGCATGGCTTCGTGGATGCTTTCGCCGCTTTCCAGCTCTCTGTCCATTACATCGAGCAGCACGATGGCGTTGTTCACCACAATGCCTACCAATGCGATCACGCCCAACAGCGACTGAAACCCGAAGGGCGAGCCCGAGAGCACCAGGCCGGGGAATATGCCAACAGTAGCCAAGGGTACGGTCAGCAGAATAATGCCCACACGCCGGAATGAGTTGAACTGCAGCAACAGGAAAAAGAGCAGCAAGAGTATGCCGATTGGCGCGGCTGTTAACAGAGCACCGTTAGCGTCGCCGGAGCCTTCCGCATCGCCGCCCATTTCCAGGCGAGTACCTTCAGGTAAAAGGTTGTCGCCCAGCGCAAGTTGCAGGCCGTCCAGCGCCTGGCTGAAGCTGTAACCTGTCAGCAAGTTCGCTGTCACAGTATTTAGCCGGGTACCGTTACGCAAATAGCGCGCTGCTGGTTCCCAGGTGGTTTCTACACTGGCAACGGCGGAGAGCGGTACCGCTTGTCCGCGATCATTATAGATATTTACCGAAAGCAGACGCTCCAGTGGCAGCGAGGTGCCTTCCTGCGATCGTAGCACCAGCGGAATTGGGTCTTTTTCCTGCCGGTAACGCTCGGCGACAACACCGAAGCTCTGGCCATAAAGGCTCTGCGCCACATCGGCCCGGGTAAGCCCGTACCTTGCAGCTATGGCATCGTCTACGTTTATCGCAATGCTTGGCACACCAATATCCAAATCATGCCGGACATCCACGGTGCCCTCCACCTGGCGCAACGCACTGAACAGCTGCTCGACCGCGTGGGTGCGGGCTTGATCATCGGCGTGATACACGCGCACCTCGACCGGGGCAATGCTTGGCGGCCCCTGCCCCAGAACACCCACACTTACGTTCAGCTCGGGCATCTGTTCATTCACATGGGCTCGAACCCAGCGAATCATCTCAGTGGTGTCATCCAGCGTCGGCGTCGTTATTACTAGCCGGCCTCTATTTGGCGCCTGTGGTGCACGCTGGAGGTTGTAATAAAATGATGGGCCGGTATAGCCAACAAACCGATGAACCGTCAATGCATTCGCTCGAGTGCGTATGGCCTCCTCCAGGTTGGCAGCAACTTCAGAGGTGCGCGACTGATCTGTGCCTTCTGGCATAAACAGTTCAACAATCACTTGCGGCCGGTCGGCATTGGGGAAGAACTGCTGCGCCATAAACGTTGTCATGGCCAGGCTAATCACAACCAGCAAAGCGCCAGCCGCAATCAGCCGCTTCGGGTGCCGGTAAACCAGGCTACCAAGGAAACGCGCCAGGCCGAGCAGCCGGTCGGCCTCCGCATTGCGTCGGGGTTTTAGAAACCGTGCCGCCAGCAGGGGAACCACTGAAATCGCCAACAAATAACTAACGGAAAGCGTGAGCATGATCATCACCGGCACGCCCCGGGTGAAGTCGGCCGCACCGCCTTTAGCAAGCAGCATAGGCGCAAAAGCTGCCAACGTGGTGCCAGTGGAGGCTCCGAGTGGCCCCGCAAGCTCGCTGACGGCTTTGCGCAGGGCGTCCAGGCGGCGCATGCCTTCGTCCAAATGGCCCTGAATGTTTTCGACCACCACTATGGCGTTGTCGATCAGGATACCCAGAGAGATAACCATGCCGATCACCGCAATCTGGTGCAGAACGCCACCGCCAAGGTCGTAGAGCCCCACACTGATCAACGCCACCATTGGCAATATGGAAGCCACAAGCAAGCCCATTCGGATGCCCATGCCGGTGAACACCACAGCTACAATAATCAGCACAGAGAGCACCAGGCTCCAGGCCAGGTTATCCAGGCGATCCGAGACCTTATCCGGCTGAAAGAACATCTCGCGAATTTCGTAGGGTTTAAAATCAGATCGTATCTCGGCTACCCGCTCTCGCACCCGTTCACCAAAGCGAATCGCGTCGGTGGTGCCCTCTTCCATAACCAACGAGAGCAGTACGACCCGCTCACCGTCAAACCAGGTTTCTGGCTGGCGCGGTTCGACGGGGCCGCGCCACACATCCGCAGCCGCCGCCAGCGGCACTTGGGAGCCATCGGGAAGCTCAATAGGGGTGGCGCGAATGGCATCAATATCTGCAAATTCGGTGTTGGGAAGTACTGATAAGCGACGACCGTCTACAACCACAAAACCGCCAGGGGTGGTCTGGTTGCGTTGGGCCAGGGTGTCGAGAATTCGCGCCGGTGAAATACCCAGTCGGTACAGTGCGGCATCGTCCAGCGCCAGGGTAATTTGTTCGTCGGCATCGCCTTCCAGCTCAATGCGGGAAACACCGGCAAGGTCTGAAAGGTTCTGTTTCAGCCGTTCCGCCACATCCGAAAGCTCACTCACCGAAGGCGCACCGCCAATGGCCAGCACAATGGCAGGATTGTCGATCAGCCGGTCATCCAGAATCATTTGGCCAACGTCGTCCGGAAAATCTTGCCTTGCACGCTCCATCGCCTGTCGGATTCGATCCCAGGCAGGGTCGGTATCGTATATGTCATCATTGAGGCGCAGCCTTACAAGCGCCACGCCAGTGCGCGCTGTACTTTGGGAGAAGTCCACCTCTTCAACCTGGCGCAGCTCATCGGTCAGCGGTCTTAGCACCAACCGCTCTACGGCATCGGCGCTAGCACCAGGATAGCTCACCGAAACCAGACCAGCCTGTACGGAAATGAGGGGTCTTCCTGGCGCGGCATAGTGCTGTAAGCCGCAATACCCAGCAGGCAAAGCATGGTAACCACCATGCCCAATAAACGCTGGAAGTTGAGCAGCCGGCGCGTCATTAGCGCACCTCCACGGCGTCACCGTCAGCGAGGCGGGTTATGCCCGCATAGACCACTTGATCACCTGGCTCCAGCTCGCCCGTGCGCACTACAACTCGTTCACCCACCACTCGCTCAACCTGTATCGGCACTCGCCGGGCTACACCTTCTCGCACCCGGAAAACCGTCATGCCATCGGCGCTGCGGATCACCGACAAAAGCGGCACGGTGATGGCCGATTCCCGCTTCGGCGTAATGCCGACTTCAACTGGCTCACCCGCATCCAGGGTGTTAATCGGCAAGCTGACCAGAACCGAGTGCAGCTCACCCCGAATGGCACCGGCCTGGGCAATTTCAACGACAGAACCGACAACAGGAGCCTCACTACGATTCTGCACAGACCACACCGGCAGCTCCTGGTCCAACGACACATGCCCCAGCAAATAAGCCGGCACCCGAACTTCCACTTCTTTGCCCTCTGGGGAGGACATGCGCACAACTGGCTGGCCAGCTGCTACAAACTCATCCTTTTCTACCAGCAGTGCTTCAACACGCCCGGCAAACGGCGCTCGCAACGTGCTTTCCTGCAGCAACTGAGTGGCCTCGGCCAGCGAGGCCTGAGCTGTCGCTACGCTGGCTCTCAGGGAATCCCGGCGGGCTGCAATCTGCTCCAGATTTTGCTCAGAAACGACACCACGCTCGTGCAGTCGGCTCGAACGCTCCCACTCGCGTTTGGCTTGATCGTAACGGGTGTTCAGCTCGTCCAGCTTGGCTTTAGCCGAATCCCGCGCTGGCTCAAGTGCCGGGTTGTACGCCCGCGCAAGCACATCACCGGCAGCAACCGTTTGGCCCAGCTCCACCGCACGCTCTTTCAGGGTGCCGTTGATCTGAAACGTGAGTGTTGCCCTTTGAGTTGAACGCACAATACCGGAAAAGCGCAGGGTTATTTCCTGAGCCTCGCCGCCGGTCACCTCGGAAACCCGCACCGACACCACATGCTCGCCAGATGTTTCAGGCGTATCGTTTGCTTTGCAGCCAGATAGAATAAACCCGAACACAGCGGAAATAATAAGGGCGACTGGGATACGGAGTGATGTCATAGGGTGTCCTTTCATCCTTGCTCATGTTGGTGTTGATACCGCGTCCTGCGGAAATCCGGTTTGTTGATTGCGACATAATGTCATTCTTTGACATTATGTCAATAATCAGCTTTCATCCCTCAAACCAATAATGCGCTTGCGTCATTTCTACCGGGCTAGGTAGTCTGCGAAAAACCTGATGAGAGAACCGAATGAACGAACCGCTGAAAACACGCCGCGAACGGGAGAAACAGGCCCGTTATGACGCCATTCTGGACGCCGCAGAGCGGGCCTTCTCAGAGAAGGGCTACGAGCGCACATCAATGGATGACATTGCACGCACAGCCAGCCTGAGCCGGGCATTGCTGTATGTGTATTTCAAAGATAAAGCCGCCATTCAGCGGGACATTATGCTGAGGGCCGGGCACAGTCTGTCTGATCGTTTCAGGAACGCCAGGCAAACTGCCAGTACCGGGTTGGCACAGATACGTGCGATGGGGGAATCCTATTACCGTTTCTATCTGGATGAGCCGGACTATTTCTCGGCACTCACAAAAGCCTCAACCGCCATGGCGGAGGCCGACGAAACCCAAGCTAAGGAAATGCTTTGCTCGAAGTCAGAACTGATGGAGCTGATGACAGAAGCCATCGAATTGGGGCTTGAAGACGGCACCATGAGCCGTGAGCGCATCCAGAACCCGGAGCAGACCGCGCTTTATCTGCGAGGGGCCCTGCATGGCACCATTTTGCTGTGTCAGTCGGAAGCAAGTGAGAGCGGCGATAGCTTTCCCGCCGAGAGCCTTATACGGCACACCATGGACATGCTTAGCTGTTCAATCGCCGCTTCCTGAGTAGCCCCTTGAAAAAGTGGCTACATCTGGAAATCGTAGATAGAACCCAACCCCAAAATACCGGTCAACTCATCCAAGGCTTTGCGCACTTCCTCCAGCAACATTGGGTCAGCCAGATCCTCGCGGGCAAGTTCGTTGCGGTAATGGGCTTCAACCCAGCTGGTCAGGCGCTCGTATAGCGCATCGGTAAGAATCACGCCGCGATGCATGGCCTTCAGCTCGTCGTCATTCAGAACCACACGCAAACGCAGGCAGGCAGGACCGCCGCCATTACGCATGGATTGCTTCACATCAAACACCTCTACCGCCGTAATTGGCCCGCCATCGGCCAGCATTTTATCCAGATACTTGCTGACAGACTCCACCTCTCTGCACTCCCCCGGAACCGCCAGCAGCATGCCATCGGGGGTATTCAACAATTGGCTGTTGAACAGGTACGAAGCTACGGCATCTTCAAGGGGTACCTCCGTACTGCTTACACGAACAGCCTCAAGTTCCGCTTTGGTCAGGCGTGCACGAATATCTGACAGCGTCTGCTCTTCGTTCAAAAATGCCATGTCGTGGTAGAACAAGGTATTACCGTTGCCCACGGCAATAACGTCGTTATGGAATACGCCGGCATCAATCGCCGCCGGATTTTGTTGGGCGAACACTAGATTTTCGTCTTTCAGGCCGTGCAGGCGCGCGATGGCCTGTGAGGCCTCAAGGGTCTGCCGGGCCGGATATTTCTGTGGCGCTGGCGCTTGCTCGTTAAATGCAGCCTGCCCATACACAAACAACTCCACCCCCGGCTCACCGTAACCGCCACAAAGCCGGGTGTGATTGGCTGCGCCTTCATCGCCAAAATGGCTAACCGAAGGCAGCGCCGGGTGATGGGCGAAATATCCGTCGTCTGCGAAGATAGACTTAAGCATGCGCCCGGTTACCGTATGCTCAATGGAGCGGTGGAACTTGGCGCTCAAATTGGCAGGCGTGAAGTGCACCCTGTGATCGGCGGTATCGGCACTGGGCGAAACAGTAGCTGCGTTGGCTGTCCACATGGAAGACGCTGACGATACCGCAGCGAAAATAGACGGGCTGGATTTGGCCGCCCGCGCCAGGATTTGTGCCTCCGCACCGCTGAACCCAAGCGTTTTCAAGGATGGAATGTGAGGGCGCTCATGGGGCGGCAAAACACCCTGAACGTACCCACGATCTGCCAGGCGCTTCATTTTCGCCAGTCCCTGAAGCGCAGCCTCGCGGGGGTTGGACACCGCATTCACATTGGATTTCGAAGCCACATTACCCCAGGACAGGCCCGCATAATTGTGGGTGGGGCCAACCAGGCCATCAAAATTTGCTTCTACCGCATGTTTTGCCATGACTTGGAATTCCGTCCGTCCGGATTCAGGGAGTAAGGCTCAGAAACTGCTATTCAGGAATCAAAATTCAAACCAGGTGCCAGGCTTTCCGGCACCTCGCTTTTACCCGCTTCAAGAGAGGCCATGGGCCAAGCGCAGTAATCTGCCGCATAGTAAGCGCTGGCGCGATGGTTACCACTGGCCCCCACGCCGCCAAAGGGCGCTGCACTGCTGGCCCCGGTTAACGGGCGGTTCCAGTTCACAATGCCGGCCCTTGCCTCCTCCAGCAATCGCTCGTATAGCTTCTTGTCGTCTGAAAGCAAGCCTGCAGAAAGCCCGTAGCGGGTATTGTTGGCGAGCGCCAAAGCATCGTCAAAACCTTTGTAACGATAGACCGTTAACAGCGGCCCGAAAAACTCTTCATCAGGCAACTCTAACCCGGTTACATCCACAATGCCTGGGGAAAGAAGACCGGTGTTTGGCCTGAGCTGTTTCATCTCTAATAGCGATATTGCACCCTTTTCCAGCATGCTAGCCTGAGCAGCCAAAAGCTTTTCTGCCGCTTGTGCAGAAATTACCGACCCCATAAACGGCTGAGGCTTGGCATCAAACTCGCCCACCTGAATACGTGCAGACACAGCCACAAGGCGATCCAGAAACTCATCGCCCTTCGTGCCCTTTGGAACCAGCAGTCTTCGGGCGCAAGTGCAGCGCTGGCCAGCTGACAGAAACGCTGACTGCAGAGCGTGATGTACCGCGCCATCAATATCCGCAACATCCTGAACAATCAGCGCGTTGTTACCGCCCATTTCCAGAGCAAGAATTTTCTCCGGCTGGCCGCCAAGTTGCTCATGCAGCTTATGACCCACCGTTGAACTGCCAGTAAAGAACAGGCCGTCAATCGCCGGGTGGCCCGCAAGCGACTTACCCGTATCAGCAGCGCCCTGAACCAGATTGATCACACCATCGGGCAGGCCGGCCTTTTCCCATAATTTAACCGTAAGCTCCGCCACGCCGGGGGTCAATTCACTGGGTTTGAATACAACCGTATTGCCTGCAAGCAGCGCCGGCACAATATGGCCGTTTGGGAGGTGGCCAGGGAAGTTATAGGGGCCAAACACGGCAACAACTCCGTGGGGCCTGTGACGCAGCACAGCGTGGCCGCCCGCCACATCCGATTCAGAGTGGCCGGTGCGATCGTTATAGGCTTTCACAGAAATACCTATCTTACCGGCCATGGCTGCCACTTCCGTGCGCGACTCCCACAGAGGCTTGCCGGTTTCCAGGCCAATCTGGTGGGCCAGTTCTTCCTTGTTAGCTCCCAACAACTCACCAAACGCTTCAACAACAGCCAGGCGTTCAGCAAAGCTCTTGCGCCGCCATTTCACGAAAGCATCCCGGGCTCCACGCACGGCCGCATCCACATCCGCGAGGCTGGCTCCGGAACCTTCCCAGACAGTTTCGCCGGTAACGGGCTGAACCGACTCAAAAGCAGTTCCATGGCCTTGCAGCCAAAGCCCGCCGATAAACAGTTCGCCTGTCAGATTTGCCATATCACTACCACTCCCGTTACTGAAACTTTAAGGCTTTCAGCCTACTGTTTTTGCTGCTGCCTTTACTTTTTCCTTCAGCGGCGCCAGCCGCACTGGGTCGCCAGACTCAATCTGCAAGGCTTCTGCCACGGCCGGCGGCAGGCTAACAGTGTCTATGCCAACGCAACTGGCCGGCACCGTTGTGACCCGGAAGTTGCGGAATGAACGATTGGAGACCATCACCCGCTCTGCAGCCGGAACATCAAGATTAACCGCTTTTCGGGTCACCGTGGCATAGCGATTAACACTGTCGCGAACCGTACGTATCGTGTTCACAAATGCTTCAACCACCGGCCCGCCGTCAAAGATATCCACCATGCCATTGAAGTTGAACCCTTCAGCCTGCAGCATCTTGAGCGCCGGAGCCGTATTACCATGAACACGGCCAATAACCGCACGCGCCGAATCCGGCAACATGGGCAAGTAAATAGGATACTTGGGCATCAGCTCCGCAATAAACGCTTTGTTGCCAAGCCCGGACAGCATATCGGCTTCTATAAACTCCATATCAAAAAACTTGCTACCCAGCGCATCCCAAAGCGGGCTCAAGCCTTGCTCGTCAGACACACCGCGCATTTCCGCAAACACCTTCTCGGAAAAGTGCTTGCGAAACTCGTCCAGAAACATGAAGCGACTGCGAGAAAGAAGCAACCCGTTGCCACCGCCGTGGTAGTTGCTGGAAAGCAACAGCGAGCAGATCTCACTGGTGTCTGTCATGTCGTTTGAAAGGTGCAGCGTGGGAGTACGCACGTGCACACCCAGCTCTTTCGAGGCGTTTACGGTGACGCTTAGCCGATAGTTGTAGAACACCTCATCCAAACCAACCCGGGCCTGAATGCCACTGATACCTACGGCTTTTCCGGCTTCTGTATCTTCCAGGGCGAACAGGTACAAGCCAGCTTCCGGAGCGCAGCGTTGGTTGAAGGTTTCCTGAGCCAGATTGATTTTGCGCTGCAACAGGTCTCTGTTGGCAGGCAACGTGGTTAGCCCCTTGCCAGCTTTTTGAGCCATGGCGTAAAGATCGTCAAGATCCGTTTGCTGGAGCGGGCGGATCACTAACATGGTGCCACCCTCACTTCACCACCGGCGGTTTTGCCAAGCAGGTTCCAGATCTCTACGGGTACCTTAAGCGTCCCCTCAAGGTGTCGGCCACATTAGCCAGTGTGCAGCGGAACCTCGCACCCTCACCCGCAGAAATCAGGCAGGCATCGCCGCCATCTTCGCTGGCGCCATGAAGCCTTTTGGGTTGACTGGTTACCAGCGTGTGCAAGGCATCGGTGCGGGCCTCCAAAACCGGCCCTCCATCGAAAATATCCAAATAACAACCCGCCTGAAACCCTTCCCGCTGCAGTAGCTCAAGGTTCGGCACAGTTAGCTCATGGGGCTGACCAAGCGCGGCCTGGGCAGCCTCGGAAAGCAAAGTGACATACACCGGGTTGGGCGGCATTAGCTCCGCAATAAAGGTTTTACTAAGTCTGCCGGAATACTGATCGGCGGTCTCAAAATCCATATTGAAAAAATGACGCCCCAGGCTGTCCCAGAAAGGCACACTGCCATCGGCAAGCTGAACTCCCTGAATTTCCACCGCAACCCTCTGGGCAAACCATTCGCGATGACTGGCAATAAACAGTATTCGGGCTCGGGATAGCAGCTCAAACGCTTCGGTGTTTCGCAGCTCGGGCGTAATGGAAAACGAGCAAAGTAGTGTGTGATCTGTCAGCCCATGGCTGGGGTAAAGAACATCAACCCGGCTGGAGATTCCAAGCTCGTGGGAGGCATGAATAAGCGCATCGCGGCGATAGTTATAAAACGGCTGACCGTTACCCGCCCGGGCATCGATACCCGCTGTACCATGTATCTTGCCCGTGGCGGTATCTTCCAGAACAAACAGAAATCTTGGCGGTTGGCCACCGGCCGTTGTTTTGCCAGCCAGGGAGGCAAGTGAGTGGTCTATTTTTTTCGCAAGCGCTTCGCACTGCCTGGGCAGCGTGGACGAGAGGCGGGCGGTCTCTGAACCGGCCGTGCCCGCAATCTCAAGTATCTGGTTTACATCACCCGGCAAGGCCGGACGTACCAGCCACATAAAAGCTCCTACGCCGTCAGTTTTTTAACAGCCGCTTCAAAGCGCTCTAGCGCTTCATCAATGTCGGTCTCGGGAATGATCAGCGAGGGCGCCAAGCGAATCACATTGGCGCCTGCGATCAGCACCATCACGCCCTCATCCAGGCCTGCGTTCAGGAAATCCTTGGCTTTGCCCTGCCATTTCTCGGTCAGCACGCAACCCAGCAAAAGACCTGCGCCGCGAACCTCACTGAATATGTCATAGCGCTCCCCGATATCCATCATGCCTTTGCGCAGGTAGTCGGAACGGGCTTTAACGCCCTTGAGGATCTCAGGCTGGCTGACGGTATCGATTACCTTCTGCGCAACGGCGCACGCCAGCGCGTTACCGCCATAGGTGCTGCCATGGGTGCCAACTCCAAGGCTGGCCGCAATGTTTGCGGTGGTCAGCATGGCGGCAACCGGGAAGCCACCGCCCAGGCCTTTGGCACTGGTGAGAATGTCTGGCACTACCCCGTACATCTGGTACGCATAAAGATGGCCAGTACGGCCCACGCCAGACTGCACCTCATCAAAAATCAGCAGTGCATCGTGATCGTCGCAGAGCTGGCGCAAACCTTTCAGAAACTCGAGGTCACCGGGTATAACACCGCTTTCGCCCTGAATCGGTTCAACCACCACCGCACAGGTTTTTTTCTTCGAGATCAATTTTCTGACGGATTCCAGATCATTGAAGTCGGCGTGGTGAATGCCGCCCGGCGCCGGTTCAAATCCTTCTAGGTATTTGGGCTGGCCGCCAACACTCACAGTAAACAGTGTGCGGCCATGGAAGGCGCCCTTAAAGGAAATGATCTCGTGTTTTTCCGGCCCGGAGTGTTCCCACGCATACCGGCGTGCCAGTTTGAAAGCCGCTTCGTTGGCCTCGCCTCCGGAGTTGGCAAAAAACACCCGTTCCGCAAAAGTAAGATCGCACAAGGTTTTCGCCAAGCGCAAAGCCGGCTCGTTGGTCATCACGTTGGAAAGGTGCCAGATTTTCTCTGACTGTTCCTGCAGAGCCCCAACCAGTCCGGGGTGTGAATGCCCCAGGCAATTCACGGCAATGCCGCCCTGAAGATCTATAAACTCGCGCCCCTCTTGATCCCAGATTCGGGAACCCTCGCCTCGCACCGGGATAATCGAACCGGGAGCGTAATTGGGCACCATGACATCATCAAAAAGCTCGCGGCTGACAGGTTCTTTGTTCATAGATCTCTCTCAGGAAAACAGTTAGGCCTACAAAACAGTAAAATTGCCTGCGCGGGCAAGTAAGTAGGTGTGCGGATCAATAGCTTATGATACGCCACTCAGGGCATAAGCACATCCGGCTCGCCAACCGCCGGCAGCTCGATTATTGAATGCGCGGTTTCCGTGCGCCCCATCAACGCCTTCACCAGCAGCTTGTAGGAGTCCAGATCAAAGGTAACCGACTGGCCTCGCAGGGAAAGCTCGTGCAGCTCGTTTTCATCATGCAACGTGGCAACGTGCATCCAGTTGTAGACAACCAGAATGTCAGGCTGATTCCGCCCCTCGCGCCGCTCCACAATCGCCACCGGCCCGGGCCAGGGCCAGGTTCGCAAGCGTAGCTCGTGAAACGCAATCTGCACCCGAAGGTTATAGCGTGCGACATTCTCTGTGCCCTCACAGGCGCCTTTGCAGCGACCCAGCGCACGCTGAAAGCAGGGGCCTTCGTGTTCCGGCTCCAGACCCAGCAACCGATTGCATAACTCATTTTTCGCCGCAATACCGCTGAGCGCCCGTTCCGCATCGCGCTTGCTGCGAAACAATCCGAAGTAATAACCCAGCCGATGCGGCTCTACCTCCCGAACTAACCGCGCCTGCAAATAACCGGAATCGTTCAGAGCCAATTCAATGCTCACCAGATTTTTAGCCGCCCGGGACCGACGGTTGAAAAGCGGGCTCAACGTTTTGATCTGCTGAAGTTCCAGCAACAAGGCCCCGAGCTCTCCGGCGGTTTCTGTGCATTCCACGCGCCGCAGGCTTTCCGAAATTCTAAGACCGCGGCTGGTGTTGTGATCCCCGGAAAAATGCGACGCCACCCGCTGGGCGATGTTTGTGCTCTTGCCAACGTACAAAAGCACGTCGCTTTCGCCGTAAAACCGGTACACGCCCGGTGCGCGCGGAAGATTATTCAGCGTATCCAGAGGAAGGTGTGAGGGAATGCTGGGGCGCTGCATCAGCGCAGCAATAGCCTCGCCTGTTTGCTCATGACCCTTCTGGGCAAGAGCATGAGTAAAGAACGCGAGCATGGCAGACACATCCCCCATGGCCCGATGCCGCTGCACCTGCTCAAGCCCGTGGCGCTCAATCAACGCATCCATATTGTGGCGGCGAAACTCGGGGTACAGTCGCCGGGAAAGCTTCACGGTGCAAAGCACCGGGGCTGAAAACAGCCGCCCCAGACGGCGGAACTCAGATTTAATAAAACCGTAATCAAAGCGGGCATTGTGAGCAACGAACACCGTATCTCGCAGTTTTTCTTCCAGGGTATTTGCCACGTCCTCAAACGCAGGCGCATCGGAAACCATGGCATTGGAAATTCCCGTCAGTTGCTCGATGAACGGGGATATTCGCGTGCCGGGGTTCAGCAACGTTTGCCACTCATCTACCGTTTCACCCGCGCGCCAGAACCGGATGCCAATCTCGGTAATGCGGTCGTGGGACACACTCCCACCGGTAGTCTCAATATCAAGAAACGCAAATGTGGTTAGCTTCAAATCACTATTTTTAGATGTCATTAATCAATGTTAATACCTAAAAGGAAGTGCAGATACCTGTATAGAAACAAAAAGCTCTCCTAGACCTTTGTCTAAACAATGTGAAAATTTATTTGAATTGTCACGAAATGGTAACTATCTTGGTCGTGGGTCCTACAAAAATAATTGTCTAATGTGTGGAGATTACAACAATGCAAAGCAACAAACTGAGAATGGCCATTCGTGTGGCGGCTGCTGTGACCGTTTTTGGAATGGCTGGTCAGGCAAGTGCGATGAAAATCCTGGGCGACACGGACCATATGGATGATCTGAAGGGCTACGAGATTGATGTTTACGGTTATGCCCGCCTTAACGCAAGCTACGACATTAACGAGGACATTTCGACGTCAACCCGTGCCGGCGACTTCAGTAAGGTGAACACCGGTGCAGCCGAAAACAATGAGGCGACGGGCTTCTTTGGCGCTGACGCCTTCCAGAGCCGCCTTGGCGTGCAAGCAACGACGCCACAAGGTGTCAAAATAGTCGTTGAAGGCGATTTTCGTGGTAATGGTGGGGGTACACTGCGTATTCGCCATGCCTATGGCGAATACAAGGGGGTTATGGCTGGCCGCAACTGGTCAAACTACCTCAGTTTTGTTGGCTACGTCCCAACGCTCGAATTTGACGGCATGCCGGGCAACGCAGGCAGCCAGTTCCGGACATCTCAGCTGCGTTACACCAGCGGCCCGTTTTCCGTTTCCCTCGAACAACCCTTTAATTTCGCAGGTCTTATCACGCCTGCTGGCTCAAACATAGAGCAAAAAACAAGTCTGCCCATTGTAACCGCACGCTTGCAGGACAGCGCTGGCGCCGTCTCTTACTCGACTGCCGCATTCGTGCGCCAGATTGATTACGATACTGGCACACAGGACGACAGCGCGATCGGTTACGGCGCATTTGGCGCGCTTACCGTGGCAGTCACGGACACAGTCTCACTGCATGGCGTTATCAACTACGTAACCGGTGGCGACATCTACTTATACCGTTCCGGTGAAAATTATGCGGTAGAGGACGCTTATGTGGACAGCTCGGGCAACCTTGAACTGATCAGCGGGTACAGTGCGTCGCTCGGCGCGTCCTTTGACCTTGGCGGCGGCCGTTCAATAAACACCGGCGTTGGCATGGTAGACGTAGACTGGGACGACGCGCTGCGTGACCTCCCCGCCTCAGCTAACATTGGTAGCAAACAAGAGACCAACACCAGTGCTATAATTAACTACCAGTGGACTCCTGCGAAAGCTGTGACCATGGGCGTTCAATACGGCTACTACATGGTTGATGACGTTAACGGTGACGATGGCGACGCAAGTCGACTGATGTTTGCCGCCCAGTACAGCTTCTGAACCAGTCAGAAGTTTAAAAACCGAAACCCTGGCATTTGCCAGGGTTTTTTTTGGAAAACGATGAACGATATTCAGTTGGAGATACAAAGCTCACGGATAAACCATGGAGAAGGACACGGACCAGCTGTTGCGGAACAGCCGTATAGGCGGGAAAGAGTGTAGACGTACACACCGTTGGAGGGTCGCCAAGCGTTTGATGGCATCTGATTGTTTCATCTCAACCTCTTGATTGGCGATAACTACATCTTTTCATGCAGTTAATGTCCACATAATAAATCAAGTAATAAATCAAGATGGTCTGACTTGACGCTTTAACGTGTTTTTCGTGTCCACTTACAGGAAATTTCTGACGTACATCAAAAGGCCGCCCCACAACCTGCAGGATGCAGAGCGGCTAGTCACCGAACATCAGAGAAGAAGCGAGCGAATGTCCCCAAGCAACTGACTCAGCGCGGCCGTAAACCGCGCTGCGTCCGCCCCGTTTACCGCACGATGATCGTAAGACAACGACAGTGGCAGCATCAGCCTTGGCTGAAACGCACTGCCATCCCACACCGGCTTCATGGCGGCCTTGGAAACACCCAAAATCGCGACTTCCGGAGCATTCACAATGGGCGTGAACGCCGTGCCTCCGATACCGCCGAGGCTTGTAATGGTGAAACAGGCACCCTGCATCTCTGCAGGCTTCAGTTTCTTGTCCCGGGCTTTCTGGGCAAGCTCCGCACTTTCTGCTGCCAGCTCCCAAAGACCCTTCTTGTCGACATCGCGAATCACCGGAACCATCAATCCGTTCGGCGTGTCCACAGCAATACCAATGTGAATGTAGTGCTTGCGAATTACCTCTTTGCGTTCCATGTCCAGAGACACATTGAACTGCGACAACTCTGCCAACGCCGTTGCACAGGCTTTCAGGATGAAAGGTAGCGGCGTCATCTTCGCGCCTTTTTTCTCACCGGCGGCTTTCAGCGATTTGCGAAATGCCTCCATATCGGTGATGTCCGCATCCTCAAACTGGGTCACGTGGGGCACGTTTAGCCAGTTGCGCTGCATGTTAGCTGCGGTGACTGCCATCATCCGCGACATCGCTTCTTTCTCAATGTCACCAAACTGGCTGAAGTCCGGCAGCTTAACGCCAGGAATACCAGACCCGGTCGCAACGGTGCTGCCCTGCTGGGTCTGTTGCAGCTGATTTTTCACATACGCTTGCACATCGTCTTTAAGAATCCGGCTTTTGGGACCAGACCCTTTGATGCGGGTCATGTCTGCGCCCAGCTCCCGGGCAAGTTTGCGCACCGCGGGGCCAGCATGAATCTTGGCTCCCGGCGCAGGCGGCTCGTAAGTTGAACCCTGCGGCTGCGCCTCAGGTTCTTTTGGCTGAGCCTTGTCATCCGGCTCAGGCTTTGCTTCTTGCTCGGAATCGGCAGAAGCTGCGCCCTGCTCTTCGCCCTGTTCTTCGTCTTCTTCTGCGCCTTCTTCGGCAACGGTCAACTCCAAAAGCTTATCGCCTTCAGACAACTTGTCGCCTTCGGCCACCAGAATCTTGACGACTTTGCCGCCGTAAGGCGACGGGATTTCCATAGAGGCCTTGTCGGACTCAACGGTTACCAAGGCATCGTCAGCCTCAACGGTATCGCCTTCTGACACGTTGATCTCGATAACCGGCACGTTTTCCATGCCATCCAGCGGCGGAACCAAAACGATTTCCTTGCGAGAGCCACCAGATTTTTTCGCAGGCGCAGGTTTGCTCTCGACCGGTTCATCCTGGCTTTTGGCGCTGGATTTGGCCTGCGGCTTTTCCTCGGCTTTCGGTTCCGGCTCATCACCTGAGCCTTCATCGGAGCTTTCATCAGAGCCGCCCGCGTCGCTGTCAGATCCCTCTCCAGCGTCCATCACACCAACGACGTCGCCTTCTTTCACCTTGTCGCCCACCTTTACGGTGAGCTTAATGATTTTGCCGGCGCCAGGGGATGGCAGTTCTACGGAGGCTTTGTCGGTCTCAATGGTCAGAATCGGATCTTCTGCTTCAACCGAATCGCCAGCGCTGACCAGAAGCTCGATAACCTCAACTTCGTCTGCCCCGCCGAGATCGGGAACCTTGATTTCCTGTTCACTCATAACGGCCTCCTTAGCTTTGCGCCGGGTTCGGTTTGTTGCGATCGATTCCGTACTTGCGCATGGCGTCGAGAACCTGCTCTTCCTTGATCTCGCCGTCTTTGGCCAGAGCAGACAGGGCGGTTACGGTTACGTGATAACGATCCACCTCAAAGAAACTGCGCAACTTCTCCCGCGTATCACTGCGGCCGAAGCCGTCTGTTCCCAGGGTAAGGAACGTTTTCGGGATAAATCCACGCAACTGATCGGAGTGCAGCTTGATATAGTCCGTAGCGGACACAACCGGGCCGGTTTGGGCTTCCAGACACTTGGTAACGTAAGCGGTACGGCCTTTGTCGTCCGGATGCAGCAGGTTCCAGCGCTCAACGTGTTGCCCATCACGGGCCAGTTCGTTATAGCTGGTCACGCTCCACACATCCGACGCTACGCCCCAGTCATCTTTCAGCATTTGAGCCGCTGCGCGAACCTCGTTCATGATGGCGCCGGCGCTCAGCAACTGCACGCGCAACTTTTTCTTGGCGCCTTTTACTTCTACCGACTCGAACTTGTACATGCCTTTGATGATGCCGTCTTCACATCCCTTGGGCATAGCGGGGTGTTCGTAGTTCTCGTTTTCCATGGTGATGTAATAGAAAACGTTTTTGTTCTCTTCAAACATTTCCTTCATGCCATGGTGAATGATCACCGCCATTTCATAACCGTAAGACGGGTCATAAGCTCTGCAGTTCGGGATGGTGTTCGCCAGAATGTGGCTGTGGCCATCCTGGTGCTGCAAACCCTCACCGTTGAGAGTAGTCCTGCCCGCGGTACCGCCAATCAGGAAGCCCCGCGCCTGCATGTCGCCGGAAGCCCAGGCCAGATCGCCAACGCGCTGAAAACCAAACATGGAATAGAACGCATAGAACGGAATCAGCGGAAAATTGTTGGTGCTGTAGGAGGTTGCGGCGGCCATCCACGCGGCCATTGCGCCGCCCTCGTTAATACCTTCCTGCAGAATCTGGCCTTTTTTGTCCTCACGGTAATACATAATCTGATCACGATCCTGAGGCACGTATTTCTGGCCTTCGGCGGTATAAATGCCGAGTTGCCGGAACATGCCTTCCATACCAAACGTGCGGGCCTCATCCGGAACGATCGGCACGACACGCTTGCCAATACGCTTGTCTTTGACCAACGCATTCAGCAGGCGAACAAATACCATGGTCAGGGAGATTTCCCGGCCGTTTGAGCCGTCCAGAACCTGCTTGAAAACATCCAGCTCGGGAATTTTCAGGGGCTGACTGTCCTTACGGCGCCGGGGATAGAAACCTCCTAACTCCTGGCGACGCTTCTTCATGTATACCAACTCGGGGCTATCGGGCGCCGGGCGGTAGTAGGGTGCACTTTCGAGCTCTTCGTCTTTTAGCGGGATCGCAAACCGGTCACGGAACGCCTTGAGAGTATCCATATCCAGTTTTTTCAGAGAGTGCGCCGTATTCTGGGATTCACCCGCCGCGCCAAAGCCATAGCCTTTGATGGTGTGAGCAAGAATCACCGTTGGCTTGCCATTGGTCTCGGTTGCGGCCTTTTGATAGGCCGCGTAAACCTTATAAGGATCGTGACCACCGCGATTCAGCTTGTTGATGTCGTCATCTGACCAGCCTTCAACCAGCTTGGCCATCTGGGGGTACTTGCCGAAGAAATGCTTGCGGGTATGCGCGGGACCATTGTGGGTAAAGTTCTGCAAATCACCGTCGCAGATTTCATCCATGGCCCGCTGCATAACGCCGTTCTCATCCTGATCGAACAGAGTGTCCCACACCCGGCCCCAAACCACTTTGATAACGTTCCAGCCGGCACCACGGAATGCTCCCTCCAGTTCCTGGATAATCTTGCCGTTACCGCGCACCGGTCCGTCCAGGCGCTGCAGGTTACAGTTCACCACGAACACCAGGTTATCGAGATTTTCCCGACCGGCTTTAGAAATACACCCAAGGGTTTCGGGCTCGTCGGTTTCACCATCACCCACAAAGCACCAAACCTTGCGATCGCCCATTTCAATGAGCTCGCGGCCATCCAGGTACTTCATTACGTGGGCCTGATAAATGGCCTGAATGGGCCCAAGCCCCATGGATACAGTAGGGAACTGCCAATAATCCGGCATCAGCCATGGGTGCGGGTAGGACGACAGGCCATCGCCATCCACTTCCTCACGGTATTTATCAAGCTGCTCTTCGGTAAACCGCCCTTCCAAAAAGGAGCGCGCATAGTTACCCGGTGAGGCATGGCCCTGGAAATAGACCAGATCTGACTCACGCTTGTCATCGCCACCGTGGAAAAAGTAGTTGAAGCCCACATCGTAAAGAGTGGCAGCTGATGAGAACGTGGAAATGTGACCGCCCAGATCGCCGGGGCGCTTGCTGGCCCGCACCACCATTGCCATGGCGTTCCAACGAATCAGCGAGCGAATCCGGCGCTCCATAAACAGGTCACCCGGCATTCGGGCTTCTTGCGTGGCCGGAATAGTGTTCCGGAACGGAGTGGTAATAGAGTAAGGCAGCTCGGTGCCATCCCGGCTGGCTCGCTCAGAAAGGCGCTCCAGAATGTATTTAACCCGGTCTATACCTTCGTTCTCCATGAGCGACTCAAGTGCATCAAGCCATTCGCTCGTTTCAATGGGATCATCATCCTGGTACATCAAACCTCCCCCTTTCGCATCAAAGTAGTGCCGTAGGTGCCACGTTCAGCATCCTCCAAGCATAGAACAGCTTTTATAGTTTTACTGCCCAACCCCGCCTAATGGCCGTTTTTTAGCCAAAAACTGACTGGACTGTCAAATCAAGGTGCAGATTTCGTAGTATTTTTACTACGCACTTCCCGAAAAATCAGATAAAACCCGAAGACATCTCGAAAAATCTAAAAATAATTACGATTACTTACGTAATAATGCCTTTTTTAAGCGCATCAAACAACTAGGCTCAGACCATTGTCGTAGTCGCTGTATCACCTGACTTTTCATTACCGTGCTAAATGATATGGACACCCCCTATTTCTACCACATATTATAATTTAATAAGTTATTTCAATCAGTTGAAAAACATCCAAAAAGCGATTTTTATTTTTCTTCCAACTTTTTAATTAGACCTGAAACTAAACAGCAATTTATGTATACTCGCCTGCCCATTTTTTGACCATCGGAGCGGCGCCCGTTTTGCCCTCCGGTCATTTCATACCTTTAACCACAGAGGGCGAACCATGAATTCAATCGTCACTTTTCCTAATCGGATTCCCACCACAGAGTTCGAGGAACGACGTTTCAAGGTTTATACAGACCGCCAGCTAGACAAGATTGAGATTATTCAGAGCCTTCCCGAAGACACTCTGTTCGAAATGAAAGTAGTAGCAAGCGTGCTGCCGTTTCGGGTGAATGAGTATGTGATCAACGAACTGATCAACTGGGACAAAGTGCCCAACGACCCCATCTATCAGTTGGTCTTCCCGCAAAAAGGCATGCTCAAAGACGAACACTTTGATCGCATGGCCAAGATGCACCGGGATGGCGCCGAGAAAAAAGAGATTCAGGCCGTCGCAAAAGAGATCCGCGATGAACTAAACCCTCACCCGGCCGGCCAGATGGAAATGAACATGCCGGAACTGGAGGGCGAAGTGCTCGACGGCGTGCAGCACAAGTACCGCGAGACAGTGCTGTTCTTCCCGGCCCAAGGCCAGACCTGCCACTCTTATTGCACCTTCTGCTTCCGCTGGGCGCAGTTTGTAGGCGACAAAGACCTGAAAATGTCGAGCACCGAGGCAGACAAGCTGCACGGGTACCTGCAGGAACACACCGAAGTAACCGACTTACTGGTTACCGGTGGCGACCCCATGGTAATGAAAACCAAGAGCTTGGCTCAGTACCTTGAGCCTCTGCTACAGCCGGAGCTCGACCATATCCAGACTATCCGCATCGGCACCAAGGCCCTCACCTTCTGGCCATACCGTTTCGTGACGGATAAAGATGCCGACGAGCTGATCGACTTGTTCGCCAAACTTGTAGATGCAGGCAAGCACGTTGCGATCATGGCTCACTATAACCATTGGCAGGAAATCACCACCGACATTGCCGAAGAAGCGATCCGCCGCATCCGCGCGACCGGTGCTGAGATTCGCGCGCAAGGCCCGTTGATTAAGCACGTTAACGACGATGCCGACGCATGGGCCAAACTGTGGAAAAAAGAAGTACAGCTCGGCATCATCCCGTACTACATGTTTGTAGAGCGCGACACAGGCGCCAAGAACTACTTTGAAGTACCGCTAGCGGAAGCCTTTAACATTTACCGCGAAGCCATGAAAAAAGTCAGCGGCCTGGCCCGCACCGCCCGCGGCCCCAGCATGAGTGCCGGCCCAGGCAAAGTGGAAATTCAGGGGATTGCGCAAGTGCACGGCGAAAAGGTCTTTGTGCTGCGTTTTTTGCAGGGCCGCAATCCGGACTGGGTGCAGCGCCCATTCTTTGCCAAATACAGCGAAACAGCCACCTGGCTGCATGAGCTGGAGCCTGCCTTTGGGGAAGAGAAGTTTTTCTTTGAGGATGAGTTTGAAGAAATGAAAAGAGGTAATGGGTAAACCCTAAACACCTTGCCACTAAAAAGCCGGGCATTATGCCCGGCTTTTTAGTGGCGCTTGCCCTTCTCAGGCTACTGATCAATGCATCAGCGTGTATAACTTGCGCCGATAAGTCCGCACATCCGGGTTGTTATTCCCCAGCTTCTCAAATAGCTCAACCAACGTGGTTTTCGCTACCTCTTCTTTGTATTTACTGTTGACCCGCATAAGCCGAATCAGTAACTCCATCGCTTCTGCATTTTTTTCCTGCAGCACGTTATGAAGTGCCAGCTGGTGTAAGGCGTTAGGGTCTTTCGGATCCTGCTCCAGTGCCATTTCAAGATCTTTCGCAGGCGGGAGCTCTGCAGACTGTTTCAAGAACTTTATTCGAGCCGCCAGCTGCTTTGCCTGGTGCTGCAGTTTTTCCTCTGGCGGCAAGCTTTCGAGCACCTGTTCAGCGGTTTCTATATCGCCACTTTCAGCTTTTAGCTGGGCAAGGTCGATCAGCACCTTCAGGTTCTCCGGATCTTTTTGGTTCATCTCGGAAAGAATTTCCAGTGCGCCATCAATATCGCCTTCGTCCCAGATGCGGTGCGCTTTTTCGTAAGGATCTTCCTCGGGCAGTTCCACGTGCTTGTCCAACACCTTACGGATCTCACTTTCAGGCAATGCTGAGCTAAACCCATCAACGGCCTGACCATCCTTCACCAGAATAATGGTTGGCAGGCTACGCACACCCAAGCTGGATGTAAGCTGCTCTTGCTCATCTGCGTTCACCTTGGCAAGGCGGAACGCCCCCTGGTACTCGTTAACCAGTTTTTCCAGTACGGGCATAAGCTGCTTGCAGGGCGCGCACCATTCGGCCCAAACATCCACCAGCACGGGCGTGGACGAAGATGCGTCCATCACCTCCTGCTGGAAGTTTTCCATGGTGGCTTCAAATATATGGGGAGAGCTGCTCATGTCGGGCACCTGAAATGTTCATTATTGATTAAGGCGTAGATGGGCGCCCGACACAAGATTTCAAGAGCGCAGAAACAGGGCATTAATACGGCCTATGCTTGAAAATATGACTTTAGGCTCTAGTTAGTAGCAAGACACTCCTCTGATCAGGAAGCAGATACGGTATGAATCACGATAACCACTCGCTGGAAGAATTCGAGGAAGACCTGACTGAATACATTGGTGAGAACCAGAAAAGCAAGGATCTTGCCCTGCCGCAGCAATCTCTCCCCAAACAGATGTACGTGCTGCCGGTATCAAATCGGCCGTTTTTCCCCGCGCAGGTACAGCCTGTTATGGTCAACCAGAACCATTGGCACGAGACACTCAAGCGCGTGGGCGAGACCGATCACAAGCTGCTGGGCATTTGCTTTGTTGATGATCTTCAATCAGACCAGAGTGTTCCACAGAGCGATGAATTGGCCGAGGTTGGATGCGCGGTGCGCGTTCATCACGCTCAAAACAAGGACGGCAATGTTCAGTTTATTGCCCAGGGCCTGCAACGCTTTCGGATTGTGCGATGGCTACGCCGTAAGCCGCCCTACCTGGTAGAGGTGGAATACCCGCAGGAACCCGAAGAAGATGCGGATGAAACCAAGGCCTACACACTGGCTATCATCAGCGCTATCAAGGAGCTACTGCGCACCAATCCGCTGTATGGCGAGGAGGTAAAGCAATACCTGTCGCGCTTCGGCCCGGAAGACAGCTCCCCACTGACCGATTTTGGCGCATCCATGACCAGCGCCCGTGGCCAAGAACTTCAGGATATTTTGAACACGGTGCCTTTGCTCCGGCGCATGGAAAAAGTACTTCTGTTAATGCGCAAAGAGCTGGAGGTAGCCCGCCTGCAGTCTGAAATCAGTGAAGAAGTAAACGAGAAAGTACAGAAACACCAACGCGATTTTTTCCTGAAAGAGCAGCTGAAGGTTATCCAGCGCGAGCTGGGCATGTCGAAAGACGACAAAACGGCAGACGCCGAGCGCTTCGACGCCCGCATGGCAGAGCTGAGCCCACCCGAAGCCGTGCAGGAGCGCTTTAACGACGAATTACAAAAGTTGCAGATCCTGGAGCAGGGCTCGCCGGAATACGGTGTTACCCGCAACTATCTGGATTGGTTGACCCAGGTGCCCTGGGGTCAGCATTCTGAAGATCAGTTTGATCTGGCAGAAGGCCGCCGCATTCTGGATCGGGATCACGACGGTCTTGATGATGTAAAAGACCGGATTATTGAGTTCCTTGCCGAGGGCACCTTCAAAGGTGAAGTCAGCGGCTCAATTTTGCTTCTCGTTGGCCCGCCGGGCGTTGGCAAAACCTCCATTGGCCACTCGGTTGCGGATGCACTTGGGCGCGAGTTTTATCGATTTAGCGTTGGCGGCATGCGCGATGAGGCAGAAATCAAAGGCCATAGGCGCACGTATATCGGCGCTATGCCAGGCAAGTTCGTGCAAGCACTGAAAGACACCAAAGTAGCCAACCCGGTGATCATGCTGGATGAAATCGACAAAATCGGTACCTCCTACCAGGGCGACCCGGCCTCAGCCCTTCTGGAGACTCTGGACCCGGAGCAGAACAAGGATTTTCTGGATCACTACCTGGATGTCCGTATGGACTATCCAAGGTGCTGTTCATCTGCACGGCAAACCAGCTCGACACCATTCCCCGGCCACTGCTGGACAGGATGGATGTCATCCGCCTGTCTGGCTATATAGGCGAAGAAAAGCTGGCTATTGCCAAGCATCATTTGCTGCCGCGGCTGCTGAAACGGGCCGGGCTACTTAAAAAGCAATTCAACATCACCGATGCCGCAATCCGCCAGATAATCGAAGGCCATGCCCGCGAAGCGGGTGTTCGGAATCTGGAGAAGCTCCTGCACAAGGTTATGCGCAAGGGCATTGTAAAACTGCTGAAATCCCCGAATGAGCCCGTGAAGGTGGGCGTGTCCGATTTGCAGGAATATCTTGGCCAGCCAGCGTTCCGGAAAGAGAAATCTCTGAAGGGTATTGGCGTGGTAACCGGCCTGGCCTGGACAGCCATGGGCGGGGCAACCCTGAGCATTGAAGCCTCAAGGATCCACAGTAACCAGCATAGTTTCAAACTGACCGGCCAACTTGGGGATGTCATGAAGGAGTCGGCAGAAATAGCATACAGCTACGTTTGCTCAAACCTGAAACGGTTCAAGGGCGACCCCGGGTTTTTTGATAAATCTTTCGTACACCTTCATGTGCCGGAGGGCGCAACCCCAAAAGACGGCCCCAGTGCCGGCGTCACCATGGCAACTGCCCTGCTTTCGATTGCTCGCAAGGAGTCCCCTCAGCCGAACACGGCGATGACCGGCGAGCTAACACTCACCGGCCAGGTGCTACCCGTTGGTGGCATTCGCGAGAAAGTCATCGCGGCACGCAGGCAGAAAATCAGCAATTTGATTCTGCCAGACGCAAACCGCGGAGATTATGAGGAGCTGCCGGACTATCTTCGGGAAGGCCTAACTGTAAACTTCGCCAAGCATTACAACGATGTGTTTCAGGTGTGCTTTGGCAACAAACCCCGAACAGACTCGTCTGTGCACTAAACCGGTGAAAGGAGAAGGCCTAGGCTTTTTCCTTCCATCCATCGTCTTTCAGCATAGGGCCAACATCCAATACGGGTGAGGCAT
>NZ_MBPP01000001.1 GCF_001858325.1 Marinobacter sp. AC-23 | reverse complement strand
CACCAGTCTATAATTTCCGGGTAGCTTCCTCGTCGCAAACTCCACGAACGGAATATTTCATGACTTCCGGGTCGCTCAGAATTTCAGTGAGCACCGGAACGTCTTGGTGGCATAGCTGCCTTGCAATCAATCTTTCCGTTTCAAACAATTGCACCGAATTCTCCCTGTGCATAACAGCGTATTAGGCTGCATTCCTCATTATTCCAAGCTTAGACGTCTTCGTTTTCACGCGTCGTTATTACGCTTTTCCTAAGCAACCTAACCACAAAACTAGCCCAAAACCAGACAATTACCAGTGTGGGCGCGTCAAATTTCGTAATATCACCGCGTAATAACGAAGCGGTCACGCGAATACGAAACATCAGTGAGTGCGGTCATAAAAAAGGCCCGAAGCGCAAACTCCGGGCCTTTCTGTTTACCTATCAATCACTACCTTAGCCACACTTACTATCCCCACAAGACAAGCAAGTCGCACAACCATCCATCACAATCACCGCCTTGGTGCTGCACTTGCCGCACATGGTGGAGTTGGGCGGGAAGTCGCCGGCTTTGTCGTCGTTGGTGGCTTTGGCGTTGTTGGCTTCAAACTCCGCACGCTTTTCGGCGAGGATGCGCTTGGTGGTTTCGCTCATTTCCTCGCTTTCCATCAGGCCTACGGCCTTCAGGTGCTTCTCGATAACGGCACCGATTTCAGCTACCAGGGAGGGCATGAATACGCCGCCCTTTTTGAAGTAGCCGCCGTTGGGGTCGTATACGGAGCGCAGCTCTTCCACCAGGAAGGTCAAATCGCCGCCTTTGCGGAATACCGCAGAGATTACGCGGGTGAGGGCGATTACCCACTGGAAGTGCTCCATGGATTTGGAGTTTATGAACACTTCGTACGGCTGTCGGCTTTCGTGGTCTGTGTCTTCGTTCAGCAGGATGTCGTTAATGGTGATGTACATCGCGTGCTCGGCCACGGGCGGCTTGATCTTGTAGGTGGTGCCTACAAGAAAGTCCGGCCGCTCGATGTACTCGTTCATTCTAACGAGCTGGGTTTCCGGCTGTGCCGCTACTTGCGGTTCGCTGGGCGCGTCGGTGTTGGCTTTTTTCACCCGGTAGCCGACGATTTTATTGCTGATTTTAACTGTCATGTCTCTATGTCCTGTGTCGGTGTTCCGGATCAATACTTTCCGTAGGTGCCTTCTTTCAGCGCGTCAAACAGGTTGGCGGCGGTATGCATCTCGCCATCGTACTCTACCTGTTCGTTGCCTTTCAGCTCCACCTTGCTGCCGTCGTCGAGGGTGAACTCGTAGAGGGTGTTTTCAAGGTCTGTTTCTTTAACCAGTACGCCCTGGAAGGCTTCCGGGTTAAAGCGGAAGGTGGTGCAGCCTTTCAGGCCCATGTCGTAGGCGTAGAGGTAAATGCTCTTGAAATCCTTGTAGGCGAAGTCGGTAGGTACGTTCGCGGTTTTGGAAATCGAGGAATCTACCCACTTCTGTGCGGCGGCCTGGATATCTACATGCTGCGCCGGGCTTACGTCATCCGAGGTGGTGAAGTAGCTGGGCAGCTTTTTGTCTTCTTCGTCTGAGAAGGGCATAGCGCCTGGGTTAACCAGGTGGCGGTAGGCCAGCAGCTCGAAGGAGAACACGTCGACTTTTTCTTTAGTCTTGCGGCCTTCGCGGATTACGTTACGGGCGTAATGGTGCGAGAAGCTTGGCTCAATACCGTTACTGGCGTTGTTGGCCAGCGACAGGCTGATGGTGCCAGTGGGGGCAATGGAGGTGTGGTGGGTAAAGCGGCCACCTTTCTCTGCCAGTGCTTCTACCAGCTTGGCTCAACCTTGGCAATTTCCTGCATGTAGCGGCTGTACTTGGCGTGCAGTACGCGGCCTGGCAGTTTGTCGCCGAGCTTGTAACCGTCTTTCGACAGTTGTGGGCATTTGCCCAGCATTTTCGGGGTAATTTCGAAGTCTTCGTTCATAACCGGGGCTACGCCTTTCTCTTCTGCGAGAGAAAGCGACTGGCGCCAGCCTTCCACGGCCATTTCTTTAACAACTTCTTCTGTGAACTGTACAGATTCTGCCGAGCCATAAGGCATGCGCAGCATGGCGAGGGTTGAACCCAGGCCCAGAATACCCATGCCGTGGCGGCGCTTGTTGGTAATTTCGTGGCGTTGTTCGGCCAGGGGCAGGCCGTTGATTTCTACTACGTTGTCCAGCATGCGGGTGAAGATGCCCACAACCTTGCGGTACTTTTCGTAGTTGAAGCTGGCTTTGTCGGTAAACGGGTAGTCTACAAACATGGTCAGGTTCACAGAGCCCAGCAGGCAGCTGCCGTAAGGGGGCAGGGGCTGCTCGCCACAGGGGTTGGTGGCGCGGATGTCTTCACAGAACCAGTTGTTGTTCATCTGGTTAACTTTGTCGATCAGGATGAAGCCAGGCTCTGCGTAATCGTAGGTGGAGGTCATGATGGTGTCCCAGATGAACTGGGCTTTCAGGGTGCGGTAAATACGGCACGCCACCTTGCCTTCTTCGTTAACCACATAGCCGGTCAGTACCGGGAAGTCGCGATACACGAACTTGCTGGTGTCTGTAAGGTCCAGGCCTTCTTCTTCTGCTTCCTTCTGGGTAACGGGGAAGGAGAGGTTCCAGTCGCTGTCGTTACGAACGGCTTCAATGAAGTCTTCGGTGATCAGCAGCGAGAGGTTGAACTGGCGCAGGCGACCGTCTTCGCGCTTGGCCTGAATAAAATCGATGACGTCCGGATGGTGTACATCAAACGTGGCCATTTGGGCACCACGACGGCCACCGGCTGAAGACACGGTAAAGCACATGCGGTCGAAGATATCCATGAAGGACAGCGGGCCAGATGTGGTGGCACCGGCGCCAGCTACGTAGGCACCTTTAGGGCGCAGGGTAGAGAACTCGTAACCGATACCACAGCCTGCCTTGAGGGTTAGGCCTGCTTCGTGGTTTTTCTCCAGGATGTCGTTCATGGAATCCTGAACAGAGCCAGATACGGTGCAGTTAATGGTAGAGGTTGCTGGCTTGTGCGCTTCGGCACCAGCGTTGGAGGTAATCCGGCCAGCAGGAATGGCGCCGTTCTTGAGGGCCCAGGCAAAGCTTTTCATGTGCTCGGCGCGCACATCTTTGTTTTCTACCTGCGACAGAGCAACGGCAACGCGGTGGTAAGTGGCGTTGATGTCCTTATCTACGGCTTCGCCGGTCTTGGTTTTTAGCTGATATTTGCTGGTCCAAATATCGAGCGAAGTGTCCTGCATCGGAATTGTTGTAACCACTGCCTCTGCCTTAGCGTTCATTGCCACCCTCAATCTTCAAGTATTTCGGTTGTCGGTGACACCGTGTGGCGGTGCCATACCTCTGTAAAGCGCTGGAAGCACCTGCATAGGTGCTAGTACCAGTAAAATCACTATATGTGGGTTTATTTTCGGTGAGTATAACAGGATATAGTGGTTTGTGAATTTAAGCGGGACTATTGATAACTGGTTTTTGGCAAAAAAAATCAATGGAAAATGGCTTGCAAGAAGGAAAACTCCGGCAAATCCGGTGCTTGAGGCAAGAATCTCTGAGGCTGAGCTTGGGGAGGAGAATCGGCACACCCATTAGCCAGCCCAAACAAGGCACGGCAATCCTCCGCTGTTTACTAGGCAGGCCCACGAATATGAACTATAGATGGTAATAGTGGTATGACTTGTACATAAAACGCACAACCTACCGATGAGCTAATCCGATATTCGGTACGTCGCAGGGAGAAGAGCATGGCTGGAAAATTTTCACGAAGGGCATTGCTGCGCGGAACCGTGCTCGGTTCCGGTGCCCTGGTCTTGGGGGCTCCGGTTGTTTCTGCCCAAGGGCAGGAGAAAGTTATTCGTTGCGGTGTGGTTACGTCGCTTTCCGGAGACAACCGGTTTGGTGGCAACCTTACCCGCCGGGGATACGATTTGTGGGCGGAGGAAATTAATAAACTCGGTGGTATAGAGATAGCGGGTCAGCGCTATCCGGTAAAAATGTTTTACGGTGATGCTCAATCACGCCCGGCCTCGGGTGCTGACGCTGCAGTGCGGTTAATTATTCAGGACAAGGTTGATGTGTTGTTTGGGCCCTATACGTCGGGCGTAACGCTCGCCGTTCAGCCAATCAGCGCGAAATACCAGGTGCCGATGATCTCAGGCTCGGCGGAGTCGCCCAATGTTTGGCTGTCGAAGCCGGCTTTCAACTTCGGCATGATACCGGCTGTGGATCTTACTTCTGATAAATCGATCAAGGTACTTGCCGAGAACCTTGGTTCGAAGGCGAAATCCGTGGCAGTGGTTGGTGTCGATGAGCCTTTCTCCAAAGAGACCGCAGAAGGCTTTCGCCACGGCGTGCAAGAAGCAGGTCTGGAGCTGAAGCGTTTCGAGCTGTTCCCGGCCAACGCGGATCTTACCCCCATTATCTCCAAGCTCAAGGATGACAATCCTGACATTGTTGCCGTTGGCGGTCATGAAAGTGTCTTTATAAATTTCGTCAATGCGGCGGTGTCTCTCGATTACCGGCCGAAAGCACTCATCATGCATTACGGCGTAACCTCGGCTGCCTTCATTAATCAGTTAGGTGAAAAAGCCAATGGCGCGCTCGGGGTGTCAGTGTGGACAGCGGGGCTTCCTTACCGTGATGACTTGTTCGGTACCGCCAGCGACTATTCCGAGCTTTCGTTTGCGCGGTGGGGTACCCATCCAGACTATACCGAGGCAGGGTGCTCTGCCAGTGGCCTGGTGCTGCAGGACGCGGCCCGTCGACTTGGTAAAGCACCGCCGTGGGATCAGAAAACCCGGGTGGAGTTGACGAAAGCCATTGAAGAAACCGATATTGAAACCTTCTATGGCCCTGTCGCTTTTGCAAAGGAAGGGGATCACTTTCACAACAATATCAAGCCGGTACCCGTAGTTGTTCAGATCAAGGACGGCAAGGTTGTGCCCGTTGCCCCGAGCAGTGCAGCGGAAGGAGAGCTGCAATACCCCATGCCCGGTGCGTCCTGACCAAGCCGGAATGTGGTAGTTCAAGACGGCACGCCCTCTGGATACGACAGGAGCGTGCCGTTTAAGGAAGCAGCAAACACCTTTCAGGAGCGGCGCCTTGGATCTATTTCTGCAAACCATCATGAATGGGGTTTTGATAGGCGGGATATTGATCTGCCTGACCATTGGTTTTCAGCTGACGTTCGGCGTATTGCATGTTATCGATTTCGCGGTCGGTGGATGGGCGATGCTGGGTGGGTATGCCGCGTACTGGTTAGTGGCATTGGCGGGTATTGATCCGTTCATCAGTATCTTTCTTGTGTTCGTTCTGTTCGCCCTTATTGGTCGGGCAGTAGGGCCTTTGATCTATCACGTGCGAACCAGTCGTTACGCCCGGCCAGATCTGATGGCGCTGGCCTTTACCTTTGGCCTTTTCCTGCTGATGCGCGGCGGCGCGCTTTGGCTATGGTCTTATAACAGCCGAAACGTAGAATCCGTCTTTTCCGGAGAGTTTTTAACTGTTGGGCCTGTCACTATTCCCGTGTTACGCCTGAGTGCCTTTTTAATGGCCCTTCTTATTAGCCTGGGGGTTTTCCTGCTGCTCTACCGAACCCGTTTCGGCATGGCTGTTCGGGCAGTTGCTCAAAATCGGGATCATGCCGGGTTGATGGGTGTCGATGTAAAGCGAGTGTCGGCCTACGTCTATGGGCTCTATACCGGAATAACGGCCTCGGCGGGTGTTTTAATCGCCACAATCTACTCCGTAAACCCCTCCGTTGGTGTGCGTTATACCTTGTTTGCGTTTTTCGTTGCGGTGTTGGCTGGCCTGGGATCCGTGGGGGGAGTGCTGATTGCGGGGCTCGCCCTTGGGCTAATGGAATCTGTTGTGTCCACCTATGTTGGCACCCGATATTCATTACTGGTTGTATTCGGAGTGCTGTTTCTCGTGCTGCTGATCGCGCCAAAGGGGGTTCTTGGACGTGGCATCTAATCCTGGCCAAGTTCGCGGTAATTTATTTCGATTGGCTGCCATTGCGGTCGGTTTGCTGGCATTAGGGGTGGTTCCCGCCTTCATCGACCCCTACAGCCTGCGCATTGTCACGGGGGCGTTGATGTGGGCGGGTTTGGCGTGTGCCTGGAATATCGTCGGTGGTTACGCCGGCTATATAAGCTTCGGCCATTCTGCATTTTTCGGCATCGGTGCTTACACAACGGCAATACTCATGCAGGCTGGCATTGGGATGCCATTTTTGGCGACCCTGTTGCCCAGCGTTGTTATTGCAATGATTGTTGCTGCCATTATCGGCGGGCCTACGATGCGCCTGCGCGGTGCCTACTTTGCCATCGCAACCTGGGCCTTTGCGGAGATGTTGATGCAGCTGGCCACCATACTGGATATAACCGGTGGTACTGGCGGCCTTTCATTACCAGCCTATTTGAATGAATTTTTCTTTTACTACACGATGCTGGCGGCAGCCGCCGCAAGCTTTCTTGGTGTTTGGTACCTGATTGAGTACACCCGTTTTGGGTTCCGCCTCAAGGCCTTACGTGATCACGAGCCTGCGGCTGAGGCTATGGGGATCCGTACTAACCTGGTGAAGGTGCAGGCGTTCGCCCTGTCGGCCGCGATCACCGCGCTGTTTGGCAGTGTGTTTGCCTACTGGACTACCTATATTGATCCAATGTCTGTAATGGGCCCCGAGATTACGGATCAGATGGTTGTTATGGTTTTGCTGGGTGGGCTGGGCACCATTTGGGGACCTGCTTTGGGCGCGGTGGTGCTGTGGATTACCAATCGTTATATCTGGTCCACTTTCGGAGATACCGTGGTGTACCTGCCCGTTCTCGGGTTGATCATTGCGATGGTGGTGCTCTTCCTGCCCAATGGATTGATTAGTCTCATTGTTGGGCGCCGGCGTGGGCGTGAATTGATTTCGCGCATTCTTCGCAAGTTCTAGGAGTGGAATTATGTCGTCCCCTGCGATTAAGACATCCTCCGCGGATAAATCACCTCTGGTGCTGGAGTCGGTAGTCAAACGTTTCGGCGGGGTTACCGCGGTTGCCGGCGTTAGTCTGGTGGTGGCGCCGGGTGAGGTTGTTGGTGTGATCGGCCCCAATGGAAGCGGCAAGTCGACACTGTTCAGCCTGGCGGCAGGGGGGCTGCCAGTGGATGAGGGGCGCATTTGGCTTGATGGTGTGGATGTTACGGGCCAGCCTACCTGGCGTATTGCTCGCTCGGGCATCGGGCGAACCTTTCAAATCCCCTCTCTGTTCGACAACATGAGCGTGCGTGAAAACCTGTTAGCTGCGGCCGTTGAGGGTGACTGGAAAGGCGCGCCGGTCAGGGCAGAGGAAGTAGCGGAGATGCTTCAGATTACGCATGTTATTAATAATCTGGCCTCGGAGCTGTCCGGTGGGCAGCAGAAGCTTCTCGAATTTGGCCGGGTGTGTATGCGCGACCCAAAAGTGATTTTACTTGATGAGGTTACCGCAGGTGTTCACCCCAATATCCGCCGCATTATTCTGGAGGTCATACGACGCCTTCGCCAGACAGGCATAACCTTTCTGATTATTGAGCACGATATGGAAATGGTGCGTGAAATATGTGACCGACTCATTGTTATGAACATGGGTGAGGTTGTGGCTGAAGGTAGCTTCGACGACATAGCGAGCAACGTTGAGGTGCAACAAGCCTACCTGGGGCGACAGTCATGAGTGAGGCGCTTAAAGTTGAAGGCCTGACTACGGGTTACGGTAAGCAGGAAATTGTTCATGATATCTCCATCACGGCGCCGCCCGGCCATATTACCTGCGTGTTCGGCCCCAATGGCAGTGGCAAATCTACCGTGATCAAAGGCATAGCCGGGTTGCTGCCGCCGTGGGCAGGAAAGATAACGTTGGGCGATATCGATCTTACTGGGCTTCCTGTTCATGAGATGGTTCGCAAAGGCATTGTGATGATGCCCCAGGGTGGGGGGGTGTTTCCCCGTTTTTCAGTCATGGAAACCTGCGAATGGGTGGCTATTCACTGAAGGATACCCGTGAGGTAGACGATCGCATCGAAACATTGATAGCCGACTACCCGAACCTGCAACGACGCCGCAACGTAGCGGCAGGTTCGCTTTCCGGTGGAGAGCAAATGATGGTGGCAATCGCCCGGGCGCTTGTGCCGAACCCGGCTTTTGTGATGCTGGATGAGCCTTCAGCGGGCCTTTCGCCTGCCTTGGTCAATGAGACCATGGACAGGGTTCAGTCTTTGCGTGAGCGTGGTGTTGGTGTGATCTTGATAGAGCAGAACATTCGAGAGGCTCTTCCCGTAGCAGACAGCGTTTATATTTTTGCAGGTGGCAAAAATCAGTTTTCCGGCAGCCGAGACGATATACGAAGCGACGAGCACCTCATGTCGATTTACATGGGTGGTAGTGAGTAGGCTTCTCCACTAACCGAGCAGCAAACTGTCGTCGTCTACCGATAACCCACGCTGCTTTTCAAATAGGTCCAGAAGATCCTTCACCTCCAAACCTTCGCGATCCTTGCCTTCAATATCAAACACCACTTGGCCCTGATGCAGCATGACTGTGCGGGTGCCAACTTCCAGCGCTTGTTTCATGCTGTGGGTAACCATCAAAGCCGTGAGTTTTTGCTCGTCGATGATTTTGGTGGTCAGTGCCAACACAAAAGCTGCGGTTTTGGGGTCCAGTGCTGCGGTGTGCTCGTCCAGCAGCAAAATGTTGGAAGGCGTAAGGCTTGCCATCAACAGGCTTACAGCTTGGCGCTGGCCGCCAGAGAGCAGGCCCATTTTGTCGCTTAGGCGGTCTTCCAGCCCCAGGTTCAGGGACGAAAGACTGTCCCGGAACTGCTCCAGGTACTGCTTTTTAACCGCTGTACCCAAAGTGCGGCGTTGGCCGCGCTTGATGGCGAGGGCAAGGTTTTCCTCAATGCTCAGGCCTTCACAGGTGCCTGCCAGCGGGTCCTGGAACACTCGCGCCACGCGGCCAGCCCGTTTGTGGGTAGACAGCTTGGTCACGTTAAGGTTGTCGACAACAATGGTGCCGCTATCAACCAGAACTTCGCCCGCCAAGGCGTTCAGAAAGGTGGATTTTCCGGCGCCGTTGCTGCCAATCACGGTAACAAACTCACCTTGATTCACGGTAAGGCTCATGCCCCTGAGTGCGGGGTTTTCCAGCGGAGTGCCCTTACCAAAGGTAAGCTGGAGATCGGTTGCGCTGATCATGTTGCCTCCTTAGGCCTTTTTGCGGGTGAGTTTGCTAACCAGAGAGTTGCGGGCACCGGGCAATACAATTGCCAAGGTAACCAGAACGGCGGTTATAAGGTTCAGATCTTGGGCTTTAAAGCCAAGGAAGTCGGCGTTCAGTGCCAAGGCAATGGCCAGCCGGTAAATAATGGCGCCAATCACGCAGCCTATCAGGGCACGAACCACCGATGAGGGTGTAAGAACCGCTTCACCGCCAATCAATGACGCCAGGCCTATAACGATTACGCCAACACCCATAGTGACATCTGCTGCGCCTTGGCTTTGGGCGAAGAGCGCGCCGGCCAGGCCAACCAGGCCGTTAGATACGGCAACGCAAGAATGATCATGGTGCCGGTGGCGATGCCTTGGGCACGAGCCATTCTTGGGTTGGCACCGGTTGCACGCATGGCAAGGCCGGTCTCGGATTTCATGAAGCGCCACAAAAGAACCAGGGCGATGAACACCACAATCACGAAGAGCAGTACCGGCACTTGGTGGTAGGCAAGATCCAGTGAATACCACGGGGTGAGTACGGTCTCTTCGCCAAGAAGAGCGATGTTTGGCCTGCCCATAACCCGCAGGTTAATGGAGTACAGGGCAATCATGGTGAGGATGGATGCCAGCAGGTTCAGGATCTTCAGTTTTACGTTCAAAATGGCGGTGACAGCACCGGCTGCCATGCCAGCAAGCACCGCAGAACCGGTTGCCAACCAGGGGTTCCAGCCGTCCATAATTAAAACAGCCGCAACGGCCGCGCCCAGGGGAAAGCTGCCGTCAACGGTAAGGTCCGGAAAATCGAGTACACGAAATGAGATATAGATACCGAACGCAACCAGGCCATAAATGAGGCCTGTCTCGACTGCGCCGTAAAATGCAATATCACTGAGCATGGGAAAGATTCACTGTGAAAGAAAAACGGGCGGGCTCTTTATACAGAACCCACCCGTGTAAGTCAGGCGTTACTTGGTGCTTGTTACCACTTCTTGAGCGTCGGCAATTACGTCATCAGGCAAGGTGATGCCCATGCGCTCGCCGGCTTCTGGGTTTACAAACAGGTTGAGCTTATCCATGGTTTCTACCGGCATGTCGCTCGGCTTTTCCCCATCAAGAATGCGTGCAACCATTACGCCGGCTTGGCGGCCGTGATCGTAGTAGTCAAAGCCCAGTGCGGCAACGGCGCCACGGGCAACGGTAGCTGTGTCGGCTGCAAATACCGGGATTTTGGCGCGCTCACCCACAGAGATAACTGCTTCAGCAGCGCTGATGACCGTGTTATCGGTGGTTAGGTAAATGGCGTCGGCTTTACCTACTAACGAGCGGGCTGCGCCCAGCACTTCGGAGGTTTTGGTGGCGGCCCCTTTTACCAGGGTCATTCCGCGGGCCTCGAGGCGCTCTTCAAGCAGTTCAATCAGGGATACGGCGTTGGCCTCACCTGGGTTGTACACGGTGCCGATGCGCTTGGCATCCGGGACCATGCGCTGCAGCATGTCCAGATGCTTGTCGATGGGCAGCATGTCGCTTACGCCGGTAATGTTTGCACCCGGTGCTTCCGCACTCTTCACCAGCTTTGCGCCTACCGGGTCTGTTACGGCAGCAAAAACCACCGGGATGTTGCGGGCGGCAGCGGCAACAGTCTGAGCGGAAGGCGTTGCGATGGCGACTATTACGTCGGTTTTTTCGCCCACAAATTTACGGGCAATCTGGGAGGCGATGGCGGCGTTTCCCTGAGCGCTCTCGTGCATGAGCTTAAGGTTTTCGCCTTCTTTATAGCCGCGCTCGGCCAGCTCATCCTTCACGCCTTGGTGAACGGCATCCAGGCTGGGTGCTCCACAATTTGCGTTATGGCGACAACACGTGGCTCTGCTGCCTGTGAAAGACTTGCCATTGCCATTAATGACGCGCCCAACAGGGTGCGCAGGGTTTTCTTGGCCATATGCCCATCTCCGAGATTTTTTGCGGGATATAAGGTGCGAGAGTTTACCACAGCCCCGCCCCCTTGGTGGTAGAGCATGTTAACGTGGAGTTGGCCTGATCCGACATCCGCAGAAAGAGTTTTTGCCTAGTTGGCCCAAGTCACGCTTTGACGGGCATAATGTGTTGAAATACCCTACTAAAGTCTAAATAATGCCCTTATAAATCAAATAACGATAAGCAAGGAAGAACCATGGAAACAACAAACAAGCTTCCCCTTGATATGGTCTATCACTGGGAGACCGCCAAAGCGAACTCCCTGTATATGACCCAGCCCATTGGTGATGGCAAGGTGGTGGAGTACACATGGGGAAGGGCGGTTGATGAAGCTCGCCGTATGGCGTCGTATATTAAGTCACTGAATTTGCCTGAAAAAAGCCGCGTTGGCTTGATCTCTAAAAACTGCGCTCACTGGATTATGACCGACTGGGCTATCTGGATGGCGGGCCACGTTTCTGTGCCTTTGTATCCCACATTGAATGCCGACACCGTTAACTACGTGCTGAATCACGCTGAATGTGACGTGCTGTTTGTGGGCAAGTTGGACGACTGGGACATGATGAAGCCGGGTGTGCCGGAGTCGGTTCGTTGCATTTCCTTCCCTCTGAGCCCATCCAACGATTTTGAAACCTGGGATGACATTGTTGCCAAGTACCCGCCGCTGGAAGAGAACGTTCAGCGTGATGCAGATGAGCTGGCGACCATTGTGTATACCTCAGGCAGTACCGGAAAGCCGAAAGGCGTTATGCTCAGCTTCCGCAATATGGCGTTTGCGGCCGCGGGTGGCATGGACGTTCTGCAGGTAGGCCCCAACGAGCGCATGTTGTCCTATCTGCCACTGGCGCACGTATTTGAGCGTACGTTTGTTGAGCTGGCGTCGTTGTACGCGGGCTTTCATTTGTTCTTTGCAGAATCCCTCGACACGTTTGTGGAAGACATGAAGCGGGCTCAGCCAACGCTGTTCCTCTCGGTGCCGCGGCTGTGGGTAAGGTTTCAGCAGGGTGTTCTGCAGAAGCTACCGCAGAAGAAGCTTAATACGCTGCTGAAGATTCCTGTTGTAAGCAAACTGATCAAGAAAAAGGTTCTCACGGGGCTTGGGCTCGATAAGGTTAAGCTGGCCGGTAGTGGTTCTGCTCCGTTGGCCGGTGATGTGTTGGATTGGTATCGCAACCTTGGCCTGGAGTTGCTGGAAGGCTATGGCATGTCGGAGAACTTTGCCTACTCCCATATCAATAAACCGGGGCGTTCCCGCACGGGTTATGTGGCGAGTCCATGCCGGGTGTGGAAACGAAAATAGGCCCTGAGGGCGAAATCCTTATCAAGAGCCCTGCCACTATGGTGGGCTACTACAAGGATGAGGAGAAAACCCGTGAAACCTTCACCGAAGACGGCTTCCTGAAAACCGGTGATAAGGGTGAAATTGACGAACTCGGGCGCCTGAAAATTACTGGCCGGATGAAGGAAATCTTCAAGACCAGCAAGGGCAAGTACATCGCACCCGCGCCTATTGAAAATAAGCTGATGGCCCACCAGTCAATCGAATTGGTGTGCGTGTCTGGAGCTAACCAAACGCAACCTTTTGCGATGATTCAGCTGGCAGAGGGTATCCGGCCAAAGGTATCAGATGCAGGTTTTCGCAAGGAGCTAGAGGCAAGCTTTACGGAACTTGTTGATAGCGTAAACAAGACAGTGGATCCCCACGAGAAGCTGGCCTTTGTGATTATTGTGAGTGACGAGTGGTCGATTGGTAATAGCTTTCTGACCCCAACGCTGAAGCTTAAGCGCAACGTTGTGGAAGACACTTATGAAAGCAAAGTAGACGAATGGTACGCGAAGCGCGAGAAGGTAATCTGGCAGTAGCGCGTAACCTTTTTGTTCAGAACAGGCCCGGCTTAGCCGGGCCTGTTTCGTTTTAGAGCCTACATTGGTCGCATAGGCAAAAAACGGGCGGCGGGCATAGAATTAACTCATATCAGGAGGGGTTTATGGCTCAGCTTTCTGTATTCCAGAAACGCATTCAGGCGGAAATTCCGCTTACCCGCGCTCTGGGAATTGAACTGCATTCTTGGGACGGCAGCGCACTGCTGATCAGCGCGCCCCTTGAGCCCAACAGCAACCACCAGGGCACAGGGTTTGGTGGCAGTGTCTATTCGGTGGCGGTAACGGCGGCCTGGGGGCTTATGGAGCTGGCCTTGGCCGACCTTGGCTTGAAGGGCAGTGTGGTGGTGCAAACCGGGAGCATTGATTATCTTGAGCCGGTGGCCACAGATTTTTACGCCATTTGCAGGCTGCCGGGAGGTGAAATTCCCGGGCGCTTCAGGAAAGCCTTGGCAAGGCACGGCAAAGCCCGATTGGATCTTACAACTGAGGTGTTTTGTGGAACGCCAAACAGCTCGCCTCAGGGTGATCCGGTGGCTGTTTTTCAGGGTCGGTTTGTTGTGCAGGATGCCCGCTCTACCATAGCGTCCCAGCTTTAAAACGGGTGTCAGGCTATTGAACGGGTGTTGGAGATAGACCGGCTCATTAGAATGATCGGAATAATGCCAGCCAAGACAATAATGAGAGCCGGCAGGGCGCTGTGGTACAGGCGCTCGTCGGAGGCAAACTGGTACACGTAGGTTGCCAGGGTTTCAAAGTTAAACGGCCTGAGTATCAGCGTGGCGGGCAACTCTTTCATGCAGTCCACGAAAACCACCAGTGCGGCGGTAATCAATGTACCGCGAAGCATAGGCAGGTGAACCTTTACCAATGTTTTGCCCGGGCTGTTGCCCAATGAGCGCGATGCCATATCCATGCTCGGGGTAATCTTTTGCAATGCGCTTTCTACGCTACCGGCAGATACTGCCAGGAACCTGACTGTGTAAGCAAACACGATGGCGAATGCCGAGCCACTGAGTAACAGGCCAGTGCTCACGCCGAAGTAATCCCGCATCAGACTGTCTACCCAATTATCAAAACCTGCCAGGGGTACTATGACACCCACGGCCAATACCGCCCCTGGCATGGCGTAACCCAGGCTTGAGAGGCGCATAAGCACCTGCATTCCGCGAGTGTCGTGAAGCCTGCGGCTGTAGGCCAGGGTAACGCCAATTAGCAGCGTGGTGAACGCGGCTGTGCCCGAGAGGAACAGGCTGTTAAGGGTGTTGCGAATAAATACCGGGTTCCAGCTTTCATCGAAGTACTCCCACGCGTATACGCCCAAGGTTAGCCCGGGAATAATAAACCCGAGCAGGACAGGGACAGCACAGACGGCAACGCAGATAAGCTGCCGTGGAAATGACATGGTAAAACGGCGGATTGGGTCGCGGTTGTCTCGGGCGGCGAACTGTTGCTGGCGCCGGCGGGAATAGCGTTCCAGTGTGACCAGGATAACCACAAAGATGAGCATGGTTGTGGCTATTTGGGCCGCACCGCCCAGGTTGCCCAGGTTCATCCAGGTATCAAACAGGCCGGCGGTGAGTGTTTGCACGGCAAAGAAATCCACGGTGCCGAAGTCGTTCAGTGTTTCCATCAGCACTAAAGAAAGGCCAACCGCAACGGCGGGGCGGGCGATGGGCAGAACCACTTTGAAAAATGTACTCAGTGCCGAGTGGCCGAGGCTACGACTGACTGCAAACAGGGAAGGGGACTGTTCGAGGAACGCGGCACGGGCAAGAAGATACACATAAGGATAGAGCACCAGGCCTATCATCAGTGTGGCCCCTTCCAGGCTGCGAATTTCAGGGAACCAGTAATCGGCTGCGTTAGTCCAGCCAAACACATCCCTCATTGCGCCCTGAACTGGGCCGGCGTAATCCAGAAGGCTGGTATAAACATAGGCGATCACATACGCCGGAACGGCAAAAGGCAGCAGCATGGCCCATTCAAAAAATTTGCGACCGGGGAATTCGCACATGGTGACGGCCCAGGCAGTTGAAAGGCCGATGACCAGAGTAATAGCGCCAACCCCGGCCATAAGCTTTATGGTTGTTACAAGGTAGCGGGGCAGTGTGGTGTCTATCAGGTGTGGCCAGATGTTTTCTTCAGGGAAGAAGGCCAGAAAAATGACGGACAAAACCGGCAGAGCGACGATGGCGGTGGTTAGTAGCGCACTGAAAAGCCAACGGCGGGAGGTTCGCTTTGCCAGCAAGGGCTGGGTAAGCCCGGGGTTAACGCTGGTGGCGGCCTCGCTCATAGGGTTCCTGTTATTTTTTAATAAGGGTAAAGAGACGGAAGGGTGTCGATTGTAATCAGCTCAAATAGCCGCTGCAATGATCAGAATCATTTGTAGGGGTGATAAAAAGTGAAAGCCTGGGCGGCAATGCCGCCCAAGCCAAGGCGCTTACTCGCCGTCGTAGTCTACACGGTCAACCAGTTTGACCGCCGCGTTACGTTTTTCTGCGATATCTTGCAGGGAGAGGCTGTCTGGCTGGATCTCGCCCCATTCCGCAACCAGCCCGGTGGGCTTTACGTTCGGGTTTGCCGGGTATTCGGTGTTAGCCGTGGCGTAGATGCCCTGGGCTTCCGGCGACGACAGGAACTCCATCAGCTTGATTGCATTCTCCCGGTTTGGGGCGCTTTTGGTAAGGGAAATGCCACTGATGTTGATGTGGGTTCCGCGGCCATCTGCGTTCGGGAATACCAGGCGAACCGCTTCTGCGGCTGGGCGCTGGTTTTCATCCTGCAGCATGTTGCCGTAATAGTAGCTGTTGCCGATAGAGACATCGCACACGCCTTCTGCAATCGCTTTAATCTGATCGCGATCGCCGCCTTGAGGCTTGCGCGCTAGATTGTCTTTAACCCCTTTTAGCCAGGTTTCTGTTTCAGCTTCGCCGTGATGAGCAATCATCGATGAGATCAGGGCAATGTTGTACGGGTGCTTGCCGCTGCGGGTACAAATGCGGTTATCCCACTTGTCATCGGCCAGCTGTTCGTAGGTGGTGATTTCACCTTCTTCAACACGCTCTTTAGAGGTATAGATGAGCCGCGCCCGTGTGGTGAGGGCAATCCACTTGCCCTCTGGATGGCGCAAGCTTGCCGGCACGTTTTTGTTCAGAATGTCGTTGTCCACAGCTTGAACAAGATCACGCTCAACCAGCTCATTGAGGCGTGAGATGTCTACGGTCATCACCACATCTGCGGGGCTGTTGCGGCCTTCACGCTCCAAGCGCTCGGCTAGGCCCTGCTTGGCAAAGACTACGTTGCTCTTGATGCCAGTTTCTTTTTCAAAAGCATTCAATAGTGGTTCAAGAAGGTAGGCCTGGCGATATGAGTAGATATTAACTTCGCCGTCGGCAGACGCGGCAATGGGAAGAGCGGTAAGAGCGATTGCCGCAGTTGCGGCGAGTTTCATGCGCATGATGCCATCCTTTTATGATGCTGGTGTGGTGCGCGCTTGTGTTTGAGAGTCACAGGCGCCTAAAAACGCCAACCATTCTCATTTGTGTTACGCATGAAGTCAATATTCCCTTTGGTGTACTTCTTTCAAAATAGTATTATTCTACGTGGTGTTGTATAAACGATACGCTTCGCAAGCACATACGTTAATCTACTACGTACCGTAGTAAAGCAGTGGAACGTTGCAGATGGGTGTAGATGATCGCAGAGGGCACTGTCGCACAGCGATGAGTGCCAAAGTAAAAGTGAGCCATGAGCAACTGGGCGAGTTTGTCTTCTCTACCCGGGATATATCAGATGGTGGCGTATTTGTTGTGGTAGACAATGACCCCTTTACTCCCGAGATGGGGGATAAGGTAGAGGTACAGGTGCAAGGGCTACCGGTACCGGCACCCGTGCTCAATATGGTTGTTGTTCGTATTACCAGTGATGGATACGGCTTACAGTTTGATGAGAGTGTTAACTGACAGGCATTTTTACAGCGCTTTTCCACGGATAATGTCGTTTCTCCGGTGAGATTGTCGTTAAGGAACAACGAGAGACTCATGACTGCTTCTGGTTTTCATCGAATTTTCAAGAGCGTTACGCGCTCGCTGGCGTTAACCGGGTTGCTTTTGGTGCAAGCTGGGTGTGCTACCTATTACTCTCATTACGCCATGTTTCCTGCCGAAAACTCTCAAGGCGAGCCGAGAGCAGTCCGCTTGTCCTGGCACAGCGCTGAATACCCCTCCTGGTGGTTCGTATCCGATCGTGCCACACCCCTAACGCTTGAAACTCAGTGTAGTGAGCGGGTTTGGCAGTTATACGACGGTAGTCACGCCGAGGCGGGGGCTTGTGGCCCGGGTATTCGCGCCTGTGGTGATCGCAGCAGAGACCGACGGGTTCAGGTAGCTCAGGCGGCAAGTGACAGTGATGTATGCATGTCGGTGAACCCCTCTGATCCTCACGCAAGAATTGCAGATATATCTGGCCGGCTGGAATTGCTGGTTGCGTGCGCGCCTGTTTCTGCGATTAGAGGCGAGGGTGAAGACAAGGAGAATGTTGATTACATCCGCGCCTCAGCTGTGCCTTACACGGTTTACAGCCGCAAAACGCTTCGCGGCGCTCTCAGTGCCAGGCCACCAAAGTTTAATCGTTCTGAATGTAATGCGGATTGATGGGGTGTGACGCCGGTCACGTTGCTACAAGTTGTTTCCGATTGAATAATGTCGTTACGATTTGTGCTTTTGTCGTTACTTTGAGCTACCAAACTGTAATGGACTATTTCCTGCCGCCGTACAAGAATGGTACCGACTAAAAAAATCCTATTAGGGAGAGAGTAGTGGGCGTCTGTCAGAAAAAAATAGCGGTGCGTGATCTGGAGGTAGGCATGTTTGTGTCTGACCTGGATCGCCCGTGGCATCAGACGCCTTTTCCTATTCAAGGGTTCCGCATTCGCTCCCAGGACGATATTCGGGCTCTTGTTTCCCACTGCAGTTGGGTGTCTGTTGATGTTGCAGAAGCTCGGGATTCCGTTGAGCTTTCCAGAGTTGTTCGGCCGGCGTTTGGAGCCAAAGGTGGGCAACGAGGCGGCGGGCGCGAAGAGCTTCACCTCCCTCCGCTGAGTATACGTGAACCTGTAAAGTACCAGGCCGCTACGACGTTGAAGCGGGAAATGAAGGTATCAAAGCACCTGCTTGAAGATGCGGGCGTTGCACTTGAGCAGCTATATGCAGCTGTGACTTCACAAGAAGCCAGGGATCTGCGGCCGGTGGCTGCGGTTATCAATAAAATGGTGCGCAGCGTGATTCGTCAGCCGGATGCGTTGCTATGGCTAAGTCGCATTCGGCAGCACGACAACCACGTATACCGGCACGCGCTGAACACATCGGTTTGGGCTCTTGTTTGCGGGCGCCAGCTGGGGCTGAACGAAGGCTTGCTGAACCACCTTGGCTTGGGTTGCTTGTTATCTCAGGTTGGCAAAACACAACTGCCTGAAGACTTGCTTACCCGTGAAGGGCAGCTAGGCCCTGAAGAGTATGCTCTGTACCGCACCTATGTTGATAAAGGCATGGCGATGCTTGAGTTCAGCGGGCTTTCACGGGCAGTGTTAAGTATTGTGCAAGGCCATCGTGAGCGCCACAACGGTTCGGGCTTTCCTGAAGGTATTCGCGGTGACAGAATTCCGCTGTTGGCGAAAATTGCCGGGCTGGCAGAGTTCTTTGAGTCACTTATTGGGCCGAGAGAAAGTTCGGCGGAGCCTATGACGCCAGCAAAAGCGGTCACTCTGCTCTACGATATGCGCAACATTGAGTTTCAGGACGATTTGGTTGAAGGCTTTATTCGGGCGATTGGTATATATCCCACGGGTAGTCTTGTGGAATTAACCGATGGCCAGCGAGGCATTGTGATCTCTCATTCTCCCGAGCGCCGGCTGTGGCCCCGGGTAATGCTTATGACAGACCGTTATCAATCTCCGCTGAAAGCGGCGAAGGTTGTGGATCTGGCGAAATATAACGAAAGCCGTGCAGCAGCAGAAATCCTGGCCATTAAGGAATGCCTGGTCCACGGAACTGAGGGTTTAGATCCGGCCGGTTACGATGTAACCGGTGCAGAATCTCGCTGGAGTCTTGGCCGGCTGGTTAGTTGGTAATAACAACTCGCAGGGTTTTTCGCACCCACCGATACGTGTTTTCTGGTAAAAAACTGATCACAATCTCGGATTCACCGTCTACTGGCCCACCTACGTAATACTCTACTTCTGCCATTTGCGCACTGTAAGAATGTAAAACCACATCCTGTGGTCGGGTGGTGAGGGCATCCATATCTGCAATCTCAACACCGTCGCCGATGCGCTGTATTTTCACCCGCTTGTTGCTTGTGTCGCTCACCGAGTGTTTGGCTGTGTGATTGTCCAGATAAAAGCGGTTTCCGATGGTGATTGTGATCTTCGTTAATTCACGCTTCAGGTAGTCCCTGGCGTTTTCGGCATCAAATTCTTCCATAGAGCGGGCGGCTTCGATGATGCGCTGTTTTTTTGCTCTTAAATCCTGTTTGTACTCAACGTCTGGGTCCCAGTCGTCCTCGTTTTCCGGGCGTTCCGGTGCTGAGTCTATGTCGGCTTCGGTTGGGGGCTCTTCGCACAGTTCGTTGCCGGCTGGGTAGAAGCAAATTTCAGCAAGTAACTGGTTGGCGGGTGAGGGGGTGGAGCCGGTTGCGTCAAATTCGGTCTGGCTAACGCCGAAGTCGATTGGCCCGGTGAGTTTCGGCAGCGCTGCATTCAATTGTTTTATAACACGATCCCGAATCTCGATTCCTTCGCCTTCCCGCACGCTCTCAGTCCAGTTCAGGGCAATAAGAAAGCGGGTGAGGTTAGTCACGGGCACACGGTTAATAAGCTGCTGCTCGGTAATTGTGTGTGTGCTCAAGCCCTCCGCATCAACAGATGGGATCTGTAGCAATGCGCGGATGTCCGGAAAGAATTCCAGCGGTGTGACCCATTCCTGTGCCGGTACGCCTTCTGCGATAGGCAGATCGCCTACCCAAAGGCTGAGGGTTTCACCTGGGTAGTACTGGAATTGGCCTTCGGTGTTGGTTTTGCCGGACTGGCTGGCGGTTTGGTAGGTTAACCCGCTAACTCCCAAAGCATTAACTTTACCGGTGCTCGTGTCATTGTCGGAGCCACCACTGTCGCTACTCAAACACCCGGTGAGAAGCGGGCTTATAATAAAGGCGGCAAGAAGCGAACGGGACAGAGTAAATGATGGGCGAGTGAGGTGAACGGCAGCCATGGTTCGTCTTTCATTCCCTGAGTTTGGGCCGCGCCAGCGAAACGGGTGTGGGCGGCCGATTGTAAATTGTTGTAACCGCATTATAGGCAGCCAGCTGGGGCTATATCGGGATACCTGTCGCAGTTTGCGGATTTTGCGGGGCTTGTAGAGATTGCGCCTGCCTTGAAAAAACCTGACATGCCTCAATAAAAGAGTGTCTCTTGAATATCGCTTTTTTTCGAACCGGAACCTGTTATGACCAATGCTCTGGAAATTGAGGGGCTCACCAAAACCTACGCCAGCGGATTTGAAGCGCTGAAGGGAATTGACCTTCACGTAGCACAAGGCGACTTCTTTGCACTGCTGGGGCCAAACGGTGCTGGAAAATCCACCACGCTGGGCATTGTGTGTTCACTGGTGACAAAATCCGCAGGCAAGGTAAAGGTGTTTGGCTACGATATTGATACCCACCTTTCCGATGCCAAGCTCCATTTAGGTGTTGTGCCTCAGGAGTTCAATTTCAATCAGTTTGAAAAGGTGTTTGATATTGTCACCATTCAGGCTGGGTATTACGGAATTCCTCTCAAAAAAGCAGCCATTTCTGCTGAAAAATATCTGAAAAAACTGGGGCTCTGGGATAAGCGCAACACCCCAGCGCGAATGCTGTCTGGTGGCATGAAACGCAGGCTGATGATTGCCCGTGCTCTGGTGCATGAGCCTAAGCTGCTTATTCTTGATGAGCCTACGGCGGGTGTGGATATCGAGCTGCGGCGCTCCATGTGGTCGTTTCTTGAGGAAATGAATCGGCAGGGCACCACCATCATACTGACAACACACTACCTGGAAGAGGCGGAAGCCTGTGCCGGAACATCGCCATTATTGATCACGGCCGTATTATCCGGAACACCAGCAAACGGGAACTGTTGCAGCAGCTCAGCCTTGAGACGTTTTTGCTGGATGCCGAGATGGCTCTGGATAAAGCGCCGGAACTTGAGGGCTTCTCATGTCGGCTAGACGACGAAGGCGTGCTAGAGGTGGATGTACATAAAGGACAGGCGCTTAACGACGTGTTCATACAGCTGGAGCGCAAAGGGATAAAAGTAGTCAGCATGCGAACCAAGGCAAACAGGCTGGAGGAATTGTTTATCCGTATGGTTGAGCACAATGCACCCACGGCAGAAGGGATAACGGAGGGCAGAACATGAATGCTCACGCTCTGTTCACCGCGTACGGCACCATTGTGCAGCGAGAGATTCGTCGGTTTACCCGCATCTGGCCGCAGACTCTGCTTCCGCCGGCGGTCACCATGACCCTGTATTTTATTATTTTTGGCAACCTGATCGGTTCCAGAATCGGTGAAATGGGCGGTTTCGACTATATGTCGTTCATCGTGCCCGGGCTGATTATGATGGCGGTTATTACCAGCTCGTATGCCAACGTGGTGTCGTCGTTTTTCTCCATGAAATTTCAGCGCAGCGTTGAAGAGTTACTGGTTTCGCCGGTGCCAAACTGGGTGATACTGGCAGGCTATGTGACTGGGGGCATGGCGCGTGGTTTGGGGATAGGCGTTATTGTAACTCTGTTGTCGCTGGCCTTTACCCGTCTGCAGATTCATAACCTGCCCATGGTTGTCATAACCGTATTTCTAACCTCCGCCTTGTTTGCGGTGGGTGGGTTTATTAATGCGCTGCTGGCTACCAAGTTTGACGATGTTTCCATTGTGCCTACGTTTATTCTCACGCCTCTCACGTACCTGGGTGGGGTGTTCTACAGCATCGACCTGCTGCCGAATTTTTGGCAAGGCGTTTCTATGGTGAACCCCATTCTGTATATGGTGAACGGCTTCCGGTTTGGCATACTCGGGGTTTCAGATGTAAGCCCGTTTGTGTCCCTTGGTATGATTCTGGTGTTCATTGCTGTGCTTTCCTTCATTGCGCTGAAGTTGCTGGCGCGCGGGAAGGGCATACGCCACTAATTTAAGACAGGCTTATTTTTAGGTAATTCTATGGCACTTGATAACGCGCCGCTTGGCAAAGCCAGCGACTACCCGGATCGCTACGATCCCGCCCTGCTTTTTCCGGTTGCGCGAGAGGAAAATCGGCGCCGCATCGGTCTTGAAGACGGCCGTTGGCCGTGGTTTGGAGGGGATCTTTGGCAGGCCTGGGAAATTTCCTGGTTGCGCCTGGTGGCATTCCGGAGGTGGCTTGGGCAGAAATCCGGTTTCCGGCGGCCTCGCCGTCGCTTATCGAATCCAAGTCGTTCAAGCTTTATCTGAACTCCCTGAACCAGACGGTGTTCTCATCTGCAGGCCAGGTTGCTGAAATCGTAACCGGGGACTTATCCAGTGCCTGTGGTGCCGCGGTGAATGTGCGGTTCTTGAGCGTGGATGATTCTGGCACAGCTACTGGGCGCCCATCTGGTTACGAGTTGGTTGATAACGAGGTGGTTGACGATGTGGTGTATGACTACGCCCCTGAGTCGCTATCTGCGCCAGGGGCTGTGGTTACCGAGAAGCTTTGTTCTCACCTTTTGAAGAGCAATTGCCCGGTGACCGGCCAGCCGGACTGGGGAACAGTACTGGTAAGTTATACCGGGCCCGCAATAGATCGGGCCGGGTTATTGCGGTACATCGTGAGCTTTCGGCAAAAGCAGGATTTTCACGAGCATTGTGTGGAGACGTTATTCACGGATCTGTTAAACCACTGCAAGCCTCAAAGCCTGACTGTGTGTGCCCGTTACACGCGCCGCGGTGGCCTTGATATCAATCCTTGGCGCAGCACAGAGCCAGAGGAGCAGGCCGGGCCAAGGTTGATTCGGCAGTAAAATCAGTCCCGAGCGCTGTCTTCTTCGTGGCGCAGGCGCTCTGTGGCATCTTCCAGAGCGCTGAGAATGGTCTTACGCTCCCTTTCGGTAATTTTGTCGGAATCCAGATACATGGCAAAGCCGCTGTGCTCGTGCTCCATAAAGCTGCGGTTTGGCCCCATATCTCTGCGGAAATCCACGACTTCATAAATAGGCACGGGTTTGCCGAAACCTTTCACCGTAATCTCGCCCTTATCACGGCACATAATCCGGTCTTTGATCAGTGAGAAGGTCTCGTAGGAGACAAGAATCTCGCCCGGCTCCGCGAGGGATTCCAGCCTGCTGGCAAGGTTAACCTCCTTGCCAATAATGGTGTAATCCATGCGGTTCTCGGCGCCAAAGTTACCCACAGTTGTGTAACCGGTGCTGATGCCCATGCGAATCTCTAGCGGGGTTTTTATGCCCTGGCTGCGCCACTTTTGCCGCATGATTTTCATATGCTTGCGCATGTCGATTGCCATGGACACGCAAGCGAAGGCGTCTTCTCTCTGGCCGCGGCTTGTAGGGTCGCCAAAGAACACCATGATGGAATCGCCCACAAACTTGTCGATGGTGCCGCCGTACCTGAGAGCTACTTCAGACATTCCGTTAAAGTAGTGGTTTAACAACTCTGTAAGCGCTTCTGGCTCCATTTCTTCGGAGAGTTCGGTAAAGCCTTTTATATCGGAGAAGAAAATGGCGAGTTTTTTGCGCTGAGTTTCAAGGCGTACATCTCGTTCACCGGTAAAGATAGATTGCCATACCTGCGGTGAAAGGTATTTTGAAAGCTTGTGGGAGAGCGCGATGGATTGCTCACGCTGGTTTTGTATCTGGGTTTTTGCCAGCATAAGGGCGCGGGCTTGCTGGTGGGAATAAAATGCTGTCACACAGATATAAAGACCCGTGGATAATATAGACAGCATGCTGGTGAGCAGGGGTGACTGGAACGACTCTGCCTGGCCAGAGAGGGCCAAGAAAACCACAATAGAGGCGGCCATAAAGCCAGAGCCGATCAGCCATTGCCGAATGCCACCAACGATCAGGGCGCTGAACATCAACATCAGGGCGACCGAGGCAGAGGGGATGGCAACCAAACCGATACAGCCGATGAAGCCACCGCCAATCACACAGTCCGCAATAAGCATCTTCTGGCGGATGCGGGGGGAGTTTCTCAGAAACGTGCGCCGGGTGAGCAAGTGTGCAATGTGGGGCCAAATCAAGGCGCCGGCAATCAGCCAAAGGTTCCACTGGGGAAACACACCTTGCAGTTCGCCCACAATAATAATGGCGGTTGTCGCTGTATAGGCCAGTAGGCGCCCGTTGTAATCGGGCATTGGGGGTATGACCACCGGGCTGTTCAAAGCCTCGGATGCCAGTGATTTTTCTACGCTGTTGCTGGCATTGCGCAGATCTGCCGGAGCACTCATCATGTACGCGGGTCACTCATGGCGCTGGAACCGTATGGTTTTAATTGTGTTATGCAGAGTAGGGTTTGCACTACTACTAAAGGTTAACAGCATTACGTATAACCCACAATTCACGGGACTTACTTAAGCGTTAACGGAACAGAATTCAGCTACCGGAAAATTATAGATATGAGTTCAGTCACTGACTTCTTGCTCAACCGGGCATCTGAGCCACGGCTGGAAGCGCCAGCTCCGGATGCCGTAACACTCGAGCGCGCATTTTCTTGCGCCTCCCGGGCACCGGATCATGCCTTGTTGCGACCCTGGCGTTACCTTGTTATCGAAGGTGAAGACCTGAAAGCTTTGGGGGATCTGTTCGCCGCAGCCTATTCCGATAACATCGATGGCCCCAAGCTTGAAAAGATGCATAAGAAAGCCATGCGCGCACCCATGGTCATCGTTGGGATTGCCTCTGTGCAAAAGCATCACAAGGTACCGGAAGTTGAGCAGTTGCTCTCTGCGGGCGCGAGCATGAGTTTTCTTGGGTTGGCTCTGCAGGATGCCGGGTACGGCGTTATGTGGCGCACTGGCGACATGGCGTACAACCCGGTGGTTCTTGAAGGGCTTGGTCTTGAAAAAGGCGAGTCCATTACCGGCTTTCTCTACACGGGCACCGTTTCCTCTACCAAACCAGACGTGCCGAGGCCAGAGTTAGCTGAGTTTGTCGCTCGTTGGCCAAAGTAGGTAAACCCGCGTTTTCCCTGCCCACTGGGTGGGGGAAACAGCTTGCCGCTTTCATTTTCGTTTGCCGCTTCTTTTCCGCTTTTCTTTTCTTGCACCTCTCGTAACCAGCTGTAAGCACCCGAATTCAGTTGCATCACAAAAGCTGGCATTAGCATTGCTTTAGTTCTGGCATAGAGCAAACCCGGCAACGTATTCATGGCCGGCGACAGGATTCGGAGGTTGTATGGCGATTACGTTTGATAAGGCTCTTGGCATTCACGAGCACGCACTGGAAGCCAGAGTAAAGCGCGCTGAAGTTCTGGCAAACAACATGGCTAACGCTGATACGCCGGGCTTTAAGGCCCGAGATCTCGATTTCCAGGCCATGATGCAAAAGGCCCAGGACAATATGAGCGGCTTTGGCATGGAGAAAACCCACGCCGGCCATATGGATACGTCTGCAGGTGCCGGAGATTCGGATTTAATGTACCGGGTGCCAAACCAGCCTTCCGTTGATGGTAATACGGTTGATGCACAGGCAGAGCAGACCCGGTTCATGCGCAACGCGATGGATTACCAGGCAAGTTTCCAGTTTTTAAATAGCAAATTTACCGGCCTGACCAAAGCCTTGAAAGGCGAGTAAGCCGCCGTTCCACGATTAGCGAAGGAGAGACATCATGTCACTTGGCAGCATCTTTGACATCGCCGGTTCCGGCATGACAGCGCAATCGCTGCGGCTGAACACCACCGCCTCAAACATTGCAAACGCAGAAACCGCAAGCTCAAGTACGGAGACCACTTACCGCGCACGCAAGCCGGTTTTCTCGGCAATCCAGCAATCCATGATGAACCCGGGTCAGCAGGGCTTTGGTGTTCAGGCGGGAGAGGATGCAAGTGCGGGTGTTCGTGTGGAGGGTATTGTTGAAAGCAATGCCGAGCTACAGATGCGTTACGAGCCGCATCACCCGGCAGCGAATGAAGACGGTTATGTATTTTATCCCAATGTAAACGTGGTGGAAGAGATGGCCGACATGATGTCTTCCTCAAGAAGTTTTCAGATGAACGTGGACATTATGAACACGGCCAAATCCATGATGCAGCGCATCCTGACACTTGGTCAGCAGTAACGGGGCGAGGATCGAATCATGAGTGCAGTTAACGCAACGCAGGCCGGTGACGTACTGGGTAATTACAGATCCCAGCCGCAAACTGCTGCAGGTGGCAATGGCGAGCTTGGCAAGAACGAGTTCATGGAATTGATGCTGGCGCAGCTCAAAAACCAGAACCCACTGGAGCCCCAGGATAACGGCGAGTTTATTTCGCAGCTTGCTCAGTTCAGCTCGCTGGAAGAGATGCAGAAGCTCTCTGGCACCGTGGATGATGTGGTTGGGCAGTTCCGCTCCACTCAGGCGCTTCAGGCATCGGCGATGGTAGGTAAGACAGTATTGGCACCTTCCGAAGTGGGGATTTTAGGCGCTGAGGGTGAAATCTCGGGCAACATTCAGGTGCCGGCGTCTACTGGAGACGTGCGTGTGTCTATCCAAAATTCCAGCGGTGAGCTGGTGCGCCAGATTGAACTTGGCAGTAGCTCGGCGGGTGTTAAAGCGTTCAGCTGGGATGGCAAGGACGGTGACGGCAACAGCTTGCCGCCTGGGCCGTACAAGATTGTAGCTGAAGGGTCTTATCCGCAGGGCAGTGTGCAGCTTCCAACCCTTGTTAGTGCCAATGTAGACAGTGTTTCGTTGGGCCAGGGTGGCTCCGTGACCCTTAACTTGGCAGGCATGGGTTCTATTGCGCTGTCAGATGTTAAACAAATCAATTAATACCGGTGTCAGACTGGGGGTGAATTATGGCTTTTAATACAGGGCTCAGTGGCCTTAGGGCGGCAGCGGTAGATCTGGACGTAACCGGCAACAATATTGCCAACGCCAGCACGGTTGGTTTTAAGAGTAGCCGCGTGCAGTTCGGCGATCTTTACGCCAATGGTTTTCTCAGCGGCGGCTCTAACCCTGTTGGTGATGGTGTAAACGTACAGGGCATAAAGCAATCATTTGGCCAGGGCAATATTAGCTTTACAGACAATGGATTGGATATGGCCATTGAGGGCGATGGCTTCTTTGTTCTGAATAATGGCGGTGAAACCCGTTACTCCCGAGCTGGGCAGTTCACCATTGATAAAGATGGTTTTGTGGTGAATAACCAGTCTATGCGGGTTCAGGGTTTCACCGCTGATGGGGATGGTAATCTCTCGGGTATTCGTGGTGACCTCGAAATTGCGACGGATAACTTGGCGCCACGTCGCACCACCAACTTGCGTTCTGATTTAAACCTGGATTCCCGCGAGTCGGTGCTTGAGTCCCGGGTGCGTGATGTGGGGCCGCTGGCATTTGGCGATGTGAACGGCGAGCAGTTCGAGATGACCTATACCGACGGCACACCCGCTTATTCGGTGGATTTGAGTGGTTTGACCACTGCCCGCCAAATTGCAGACAAGCTAACCACGGCACCAGGGTTGAGTGCCTCAGCGACCACAACTGCAAATTTGGGTCTTAGCGACGCCGATGTTGCAGCGGCAGGCTTCTCATTCGAACTGAGAGTCAACGGTGCACCGCTTCAGCTAGACACCAGCAATGTGAGCAGCCTTGAAGAACTCAAGGCCGCGATCAATGATTCAAGCGATACCGCGATCTCCGCCGCCATTGTGGACGATGGAACCGGTAACAATGTGCTGCGTGTTAGTCATAACCAAGGTGAGAACCTTGATATTACTTACAATGATGGCTCGGGTGGCGCGAGTAACACGGTATCGGAGACCGGCGATATTAACGTAACTGGCGATCGTACGATTGCAGGTGTCACTGCAACCGGTGGCTCTGGCAATAACTTTGTAACTGAGTATGGCCAGTCGCCCATACGTATAACCAACGAGTTCAACCCGCAGGATCAGCGTACTTATAACCACGCCACCTCAACGTCAATTTTCGATAGCTTGGGTAATTCCCACGAACTCACGCAGTTTTTCGTGAAGGAGCCTTCACCGGGCAATGGCGTGGGGGTGAGTGAATGGTCTGTTTATCTGCAGATTGATGGTGAAATGGTTGCGGGTACTGATGCTACGCCTTATACCGCGAGATTTGACCAAGACGGTACCCTGCAATCTATTAATGGTGATGCCAGCGGTGAAATTGTAATCACCGACTGGGTTCCTAAAGACAAGAACGGTCAGCCTAACGGTTCCGACGGCCCTCCTGCGGCAGGTGCAACGGTGGTTACTCCGATTCCGGATCCCCCAACCACATCAGCCTTTGTGTTGAGCTTGGGAGAAACCACCCAGTATGGCGCAACGTTTGGTGTTGATGATCAGCGCCAGAATGGCTACACAACTGGCCGGCTTTCCGGTCTTGATGTGTCTTCCGAGGGGATCCTGTTTGCCCGCTATACCAATGGTCAGTCTAAGTCCCTTGGGCAGGTTGCCTTGGCTTCTTTCAGCAACACTGATGGGCTGTCAGCTGTAGGAGATACCAGCTGGGTTGAAACCTTCGAATCTGGACAACCGGTTATTGGCAAACCCGACACAGGAACACTCGGTGGTATTAAGGCCAGCTCGGTAGAAGAATCCAATGTGGATCTTTCTGGTGAGCTGGTGAACTTGATCATTGCTCAGCGCAACTATCAGGCAAACGCCAAAACGATTGAAACCTCCGATGCGGTCACTCAGACCATCATCAACCTCCGCTAAAAGGCTTTGATGTAAGCTTGGCACGACTCCTGCAGGAATGTCTGAAAGAGCACTGGAAACAGTCAAAATTCCGGCAGGAGTTGTCCCATGGACAAAGCACTTTATATCGGTATGTCTGGCGCCAAGCAGAATATGCTGTCCCAACGCGCCCATGCCAATAACCTGGCCAACGTAAACACCACAGGCTTCAAGAAAGACTTTGCCCAGGCCCGGAGCATGCCCGTGTATGGCGAGCACCATCCTACCCGTGCATACGCCATGGCAGAGCGGCCCGGCACCGATTTGTCGGCCGGAGCCTGATGCAAACCGGCCGGAAGATGGACATCTCCTTACAGGGTGACGGCTGGCTGGCCATTCAGAACAACCTTGGCGAAGAGGTGTTTACCCGCTCTGGCAGTTTGCAGATTGATGTGAACGGCATGGTGCGCCTGGCCAGTGGTGAGATGGTATTGGGTAACGGTGGCCCGGTTGCGCTTCCCCCTTTTGACAATGTGCAGGTTGGTGCCGATGGCACTGTATCCATCATTCCTGTGGGCGGTCCGCCAGATCAGCTGGTTGAGGTCGATAGGCTAAAGCTGGTTAACCCCCCCCGGGAAGCTCTTGAAAAAGGCCTGGATGGATTTATTCACCGCAAGCCAGGCGAGGCCGTGGATGGCGGCGAGCCTGCAGATGCTGCGTTGCGTGTGGTTTCCGGTTTTCTTGAAAGCTCTAACGTAAATGCGGTGGAAGAAATGATTTCCAACCTTCAGTTGTCCCGTCAGTACGAGATGCAAGTGAAGGTAATGCGTACCGCAAACGAGAATTCCGAGGCAGCGGCACGACTGTTGCAGAACCTCTGATAACTGTTGAAAACAAAGTCGGATAACCCTGAAGCGGCAAATGTTAGCCGCTCGCCAGGCACCGGCAAGGAGTAATGATTATGCTTCCAGCTCTTTGGGTTAGTAAAACCGGGCTAAGCGCCCAAGACACCAACATGTCGACCATCTCCAACAACCTGGCCAACGTGAACACCACGGGGTTCAAGCGTGACAGGGCCGTATTCCAGGATTTGTTGTACCAGATAAATCGGCAGCCAGGTGGCATGAACACGCAAAACTCCGAACTGCCTTCCGGGTTGCAGTTGGGTACCGGTGTACGCGTGGTGGGTACGGCAAAACAGTTTTCCCAAGGCAATCTTCAGGTAACGGAGCAGCCTCTGGATTTGGCCGTTAACGGCCGTGGCTTTCTACAGATCCAAATGCCTGATGGCCAGACTGCCTACACCCGCGATGGGCAGTTTCAGCTCAACGCCGATGGCGATGTGGTGACCCCGGATGGTTACCTGCTTCAGCCCAACATCAATGTGCCAGATAACGCGACAACCATCACCATAGGCAAAGATGGCACCGTATCCGCTATTACGGATGATCAGGCGGCGCCGGTTAACCTGGGCCAGATTACGCTGGTTGGTTTCATTAACCCGCAGGGCCTGCAGGCTATTGGTAACAACCTGTTTAAAGAAACAAACGCCAGTGGCGACCCCGCTGAGGCGAGCCCGGGCTTGCCGGGTTGGGTGCATTGGAGCAGGGCATGGTTGAGTCATCCAACGTACAGGTGGTTGAGGAGCTGGTGAATATGATCACCACTCAGCGTGCTTACGAGATGAACTCAAAAGTTGTTTCCACAGCCGATCAAATGCTCCAGTTCATTACGCAAAATATTGGCTAATAAGCTGAAGCAGAACGCTTTGTGAAAGCGCGAGGGTAAAAGTGTGAGGGGAGAGCTCATGAAACCGACTACATCAACCTGGTTTACCAAGTCAGCAGGAACCTGTTTTCTGGTTTTGGTGCTTGCTGTGCTGCAGGGATGTACCGCCATGAGCCGGCCGCGCGCTGAGCCGGATGATCCTTCGTATGCGCCCGTGCGTGCTCAGGCGATGATGCAGCGTGATCCCGAATCGGGGGCCATCTACCAAAGCTCCCGCAATTACAATTTTTACGGCGACACGGTGGCCCTGAATATTGGCGATGTACTCACGGTGACCCTGAAAGAATCAACACGAGCCAGCAAAAATGCTGAAACCAAGATCACCAAGGACAGCGATATCTCCCTGCCAGAGCCCAACATTCTTGGTAAAAACAACATTGGCATTGCAACCGCTATAAAAAACGAGCGGGATTTTCAAGGCCAGGCAGAGGCTGATCAAAGCAACAGCCTGGCAGGCAGTATTACCGTGACCGTAGTAGATGTGCTGCCAAATGGCGTGCTGAAAGTTCGTGGCGAAAAGTGGTTGTCGCTCACCAACGGTGATGAATATGTGCGGCTTACCGGTTTGGTGCGCCCGCAGGATATCGCCCCAGGCAACATAGTGGCTTCCAGCCGCATTGCGGATGCCCGCATTGCGTACGGCGGCACAGGCGATTTTGATCAGGCGAACCAAATGGGCTGGCTGGCCCGGTTTTTCAACAGTGAGTGGTGGCCCCTATGATGTTACGCCGAGGCGTGGTTTTCTCGTTGTTGTTAGCGGTTTTGGCTGCGCCTGTGATGGCAGATCGCCTGAAGGACCTGGCGCGGATTAAAGGCGTTCGTAACAACCAGCTTGTGGGTTATGGCCTGGTCGTTGGTTTGGATGGAACCGGTGATAAAACGCCGTTTACCAATCAGACCTTCCGCAACATGATGAACCAGTTTGGCATTACCTTGCCGCCGGGGGTGAACCCGAAACTGGCCAACGTGGCGGCCGTTACCGTGAGCGCGACGTTACCCCCGTTTGCCAAAACCGGCCAGGAAATAGACATTACTGCGTCCTCCATTGGTAATGCCGACAGCTTGCGGGGCGGAACCCTGCTGATGGCCCCCTCAAAGGCGCCGACGGTAACGTGTATGCGATGGCCCAGGGCAGCTTGGTGGTAGGCGGCTTTGGAGCCCAGGGGCAAGACGGCTCGCGCATTACGGTGAATGTTCCCAGCGTTGGCCGTATCCCAAATGGCGCGACCATTGAGCGGGAAATAGCCTCGCCCTTTAGCCGTGGTGACACGATTACCTTCAACCTGATGCGCCCGGATTTCACAACCGCTCGCCGTGTGGTGGAAGTGGTTAATCAGCACTTGGGGCCAGATATGGCCTATGCCCATGACGCAACGTCGGTTTCTGTGCGTGCACCCCGTGACCCATCCCAGAGAGTGAGCTTTCTCTCTATTCTGGAGAACCTTGAGGTAGACCCAGCTGAAGATGCGGCAAAAGTGGTTATCAACAGCCGTACAGGCACCATTGTTATAGGGCAGAACGTTAAAGTCAGCCCGGCAGCCGTTACCCACGGCAACCTTACGGTAACGATTCAGGAAAACCCTGCGGTTCAGCAGCCTAACCCGTTTGCGGGCGGCACTACCGAAATTGAGCAGGACTCCCAGATTGCCATTACCGAAGACCCAGCCCGTATGTTCAAGTTTGGACCTGCGGTTACGCTGAATGAAATTGTTCAGGCGGTAAACCAGGTGGGCGCAGCCCGGGGGATGTTATGGCGGTACTGGAAGCACTTAAACAGGCTGGCGCTTTGCGTGCCGAGCTTATTGTTATCTAGGTGACATGATGCAGGACTATCAGCTTCAACAGGCCAGAGTGTATACGGATTTCAGTGGGCTGAATGCACTGAAAAACGGTGCCAAAGACGACAAGCAGGGCGCGCTTGAGGAAGTCGCACGCCAGTTTGAAAGTATCTTTGTGTCTGAAATGCTGAAGTCCATGCGCAAAGCGGGGGATGTGTTGGCTGAGGGTAACTACCTGAACACCAACCAGTCGGAGATGTATCGCGACATGTTCGACAGTCAGCTGAGCCTTACCATGGCAGGCGGGCAGGGTACCGGGCTGGCGGAAGCCTTGGTTCGGCAACTGAGCGAAGATATTCCCGGAGCAGATAAGCAGGGCGAATCTCTGGCCTCCCGCAAAACAGAATTGGCGGACTATGACCGCAGCTTACCCCGGCTTTCACCAAGGTTGCCTGAGCGGGTTGAAGAAGTAACCGAGGTTGCTGAAGCTAACTCTTTAGTGCCAAAGGCAGAAGCCAGTGCATTGCCCGAAACGTTTGACTCTCCAGAGCACTTTGTAAGCACGCTTCTGCCGATAGCCGAGAAAATTGCAGCAGATACTGGCATTAACCCAAGGTTGATGGTCGCGCAAGCGGCCCTGGAAACCGGCTGGGGGCGCCACATGATAAAGGGCGATGGTAGCGAGCCTAGCCATAACCTTTTTGGCATCAAGGCCGACAGCCGTTGGCAGGGTGAGGCGGTAACCATAACCACCACAGAATTCCGTGAGGGTGTGCCAATGAAAGAGCGCGCGGATTTTCGTGCTTATCCTGATTATGAGTCCAGCTTTCGGGATTACGTCTCGTTTCTGGAGTCCAATCCCCGATATCAGGATGTACTTGCCAGTGCCGACCAGCCGCATGTATTTGCCAGAAAACTGCAGGAAGCAGGCTACGCGACTGACCCCCAGTACGGTGACAAAATTAATCGAATTATGAACCGTGATTCTCTGATGACACTGTCAATGGGCAATGGAGGCGAGGAGTAACGTTATGGCGGGACTAATCGGTATTGGCCTCAGCGGTATCCTTGGCCAGCAGAGTGCCTGAATACCACGGGCAATAACATCACCAACGCGAATACGCCTGGCTACAGCCGGCAGGAAGTGGTGTTTGAAACCCGGCAGGGTCAGCGTACTGGCGCTGGCACCGTGGGTACCGGGGTAAGTATCTCGGAGATCCGCCGGTTGGCGAACGAGTATCTTGTTCAACAGGTTCGTGAAGACAGTACGTTGGCTGGCGAGCAGCAAGCGTTGAACTCCGAACTTAGCCGGTTGGACAATTTGCTGGGCGGGGAGTCTACCGGGCTGAATACTGCTCTGAATAATTTCTTTGCAAGCCTGCAAAATGCCGCCGAAGATCCAGCCTCTTTGCCTCAACGCCAGCTGGTGCTGAGCGAGGCCAGGCAGGTGGTTAATCGCTTTCAGGCATTGAGCCAGGAATTTATTCAGCAGCGGGAGTCTATAAAGACGCAAATGCAGCAGGGTGCAAAAGATGCCAATACCCTGTTGAAGAATATCGCTGGGCTTAATCTGGCAATCTCTGAATCCCCGGGCCTGGCCCAGGGCAAAATGCCGAACGAATTATTGGATCAGCGGGATGAAGCGCTGCGGCAGCTCTCTGAACTGGTCAACATACGAGTCACGCCAACGGAGGGCAGCCAGGTAAGCGTGTCGCTATCCAATGGCTTGTCGTTGGTTGTTGGTAATAACGCAGCACAGCTTGGCACCCAGGGGAGTGCGGAAGACCCCACTCGCCTGGAGTTTACGCTCACAAGCGGTGGTCGCACGCTCAATATTGATGAGCAAATCACTGGCGGCAAACTTGGCGGGTTGAGGCGTTTTGACAATGAGGCGCTTAAGCCTGCGTTTGATGAGCTGGGGCGGATCGCGATAAGCATTTCTGCCAGTATGAATCGCCAGCATGAAATCGGTATGGATCTTGAGGGTGATCTCGGAGGTCAGTTTTTTAACGACGTGAACGATCTGGCGGCGCAGAGAAGCCGGGTTGTGGCTAACGCTAATAATCAGTTACCAAGAGATGGTCAGCTGGCGATTGAGATTACTGACAGCACCAAACTGCCTGCGGGAAGCTGGACTTTGCAATTCAGTGGCGACGGTCGCAGTTTTGAGCTTGTTGACAAGGCCTCTGGAAAAGTCGTGAATCAGGGCCGGTTGCCCGACCCAGTACAATCTGAAATCTCCATGCCCGGGTTTAACATTCGTGTTGAAGGCGGAACCTTCAATGCTGGCGATAAGTACCTGGTTCAGCCCAGTCGTAACGCTGCGGAGTCCATCGGCTTGCAGGTGAGCCGGGAAGAAGACCTGGCCTTTGCCAGTCCGGTGCGGGCAACCTCTGGTGATCAGAATATTGGGACTGGAGAAATCGATCAGGGCACCATGTTGAATGTGCGTAATCCGTTCACTGGCTCCTTACTGCCCGGTTTTGCAACCAGCGGTGAGATGGCTAACGGGCCATTAACCATTCGTTTTGACCCCGATCCTGGTGACCCTTCTGCGTTAGTATTTACGGTTACCGGGCCTCCGCCGGCCAGCACAGCTGTTGGTACGCCGAACCAGCCTTACGAACCCGGGAAGATTAACACTGTGTTCAGTGGTGACCCGGCCGCAGGTGACGACTATCAAGGTTTTCAGTTCAAGCTAACAGGCCAGCCGGCAGTTGGAGACACCTTTGAGATTGATTACAACAGCAACGGCATTTCAGACAACCGGAACGCGGAACTGCTAGCTTCGCTGGGCACTGCCAACACCATGAATGGTGGAAGCCAGAGTTTCGCTGAAGGCTATGCCGGCGTGGTGGAGGCTGTTGGTGTTAAAACCCGCCAGAGCCAGTTTGATCTGGAGGCGGGCAAAACCCTGCTGGAGCAATCCTCCGCTCAGAGAGAATCAGTTTCAGGGGTAAACCTTGATGAGGAAGCCGGCAAGCTCATTCAGTACCAGGCTGCCTATAACGCCTCTGCCCAAGTGATTTCGGTGGCTCAGGATTTGTTCAACACGCTGTTGCAGACGTTCCGGTAACAGACGAGGTGATGTGACATGATCAGAATTTCATCACAACAAATATTCTCCAGCGGTATCAGCCGGTTACAGGAGCTGAACAGTAATCTGAACAGCACGCAACAGCAGATAGCCTCGGGTAAACGAGTGAACAAGCCTTCAGATGATCCGGTGGCTGCAGCCCGCATTTTAAAGCTGGATCAGGAACTGTCACGGGTGAGCACGTATGAGCGCAACGTAAGCCTTGCAGACAACCGCCTTAGTCAGGAAGAGAATGCGCTGACAAGTGCGGTTGATGTGATTCAGCGTATCCGGGAGCTTACGGTGCAGGCGGGTAACGGGTCGCTATCTCCTAACGATCGCCAGTCGATTTCTTCAGAAATGAAAGAGCGGCTGGGCCAACTGGCCAACATTGGAAACACCCGGGATGCCTCTGGCGAGTATATTTTTAGTGGATTTCAGGGGTCGGTTCAGGCGTTCCAGCAGAATGATGAAGGCAAGTACGTATATCAGGGTGACGAAGGCCAACGGGTTCTGGAAATTGATGATGGTGTGACTGTGCCGATCAGTGACCATGGCAAAGGCATTTTCGTGAATGTGCCAGCGGCTGTCGTTGGCGAGCACGCAGGTCCAACAACCGGGACGTTTATTTCCGGGGTGAAGGTGGCGAGCGAGGCGGCGTTGGCCTCGGCTTTTCCTGGGTCGTTTCCAAATGACATAGTCCTTCAGGTAGATAATAGCGTTCCCCCACAAGTTGTGGCGTTCGACAAAAATGACTCAACCAATACATTTCCGGTTACCCCCTCTGATTATCAGAGCGGTGAACCCTTTGTTGTCGCCGGGATTGAAGCAAGCATTACCGGTGCTGTACCAGGTGCGACGCCTGCGCCAGATAGCTACACATTGAAAATCAATGATAAGCAGTCGGTGTTCGGTTCTATCGAAAACCTTATTTCCGGCCTCGATTCCATTGATAAGAGCACCCCGGAAGGCCGTGCCCAGTATGACGATTTGATCGCGCAGTCTTTGGCTAATCTCGACAATGCCCAAGAGAGTGTTGTCCTTAAGCAGACTGAGCTTGGTGGCCGCATGAACGCGGTAGAAACCACCAAGAACTTTTTGGCCGACTCTTCGGTGTATACAAACGAAATCCGCTCGCAGCTTCAGGATGTGGATTACGCCGAAGCGATCAGCAATCTGAGCTTCCAGAGCTTTGTGCTGCAGGCTGCGCAGCAATCGTTTGCACAGGTTTCCCAGTTGTCATTATTCGACCGGTTGTAAATACAGGGGTTTTTGTAAAAACTAGCGTGCTCTGTGTATTGCTTTCACGATCAAGCTAAGTATAATTCCCCCACTCTTCGTTGGCGGCGTGGTGAAATTGGTAGACACGACGGATTCAAAATCCGTTGCTAGAAATAGCGTGGCGGTTCGAGTCCGCCCGCCGCTACCATATTCAAGTCGCATAGCGCGACGTATTGAACAGCCCGGTCCATGAACGTCTCCGATTTTCATTTTGAACTCCCGGACGAACTCATCGCCCGGTACCCGCTTAGGAGCGCAGCGCTTCCCGCCTACTATGCTTAGATGGCAACGCTGGCGACACCGCACATCGTTTGTTTACTGACCTTCCGAATTTGCTACAGCCCGGCGACTTACTCGTGTTTAACAACACCCGTGTGATTCCAGCGCGCCTGTTTGGTAAAAAGGAAAGCGGTGGTCAGGTTGAAGTGTTGGTAGAGCGAGTAACGGGTGAGCACGATCTTATTGCTCATGTTCGCGCGTCCAAGGCACTAAAAACAGGGCAGAGGGTTATTCTTGAGGACGGCTCTGCGCTGCGCATGACAGGCAGAAATGATGCTCTGTTCCACCTTGAGTGTGAGGCCGGTGAACCAGTATTGAATCTGCTTGAGCGCATCGGGCACATGCCCCTTCCGCCATATGTCGACAGGCCTGATGAATCAACTGATCGTGAGCGCTATCAAACCGTTTACGCGAAGGAGCTTGGCGCCGTTGCAGCGCCAACAGCAGGCTTGCATTTTGATGACTCGGTTCTGCAGGCTCTGAAAGCCCGTGGCGTGGAGAGCACTTTTGTAACGCTGCACGTGGGCGCCGGAACGTTTCAGCCAGTGCGTGTAGACCACATAGATGATCATGTTATGCACAGTGAGATAGTGCACGTGCCCGAAGATGCAGTAGACGCAGTTAACCGTACCCGAGCCAGGGGTGGTCGTGTGGTCGCGGTTGGCACAACGTCTGTGCGATCTCTTGAATCTGCAAGTCGTGGCGGTTGCTTGAAACCTTTCCGTGGTGAAACTGACATTTTTATTCATCCGGGGTACAAGTTTCAGACCGTGGATGCGTTGGTTACCAATTTCCACTTGCCAGAATCCACGCTGATTATGCTGGTTAGCGCGTTTGCGGGTTACGAGAATGTGATGCACGCCTATCGCGATGCAATTACCGAAAAGTACCGTTTTTTTAGTTATGGCGATGCCATGTTCATAACCGGGCAGGAGCTAGCCGGGGTATGCTACTTGGTGCACACGATGAGCCTGTCCCGTCAGGCCGCCCATCATCATTCAATACTGGAGATAAGTCGTGAGCCAGTCCTGCTTTATGTCTTTTGAAAAACTGGGAGAAGACGGCCTTGCCCGGCGTGGCCGGCTTACCTTCCCTCGCGGAACCGTCGAAACTCCTGCGTTTATGCCGGTAGGCACCTATGGAACGGTTAAAGGGATGTTGCCCCGCGATATCCACGAAACCGGCGCTGAGATTATTCTTGGCAACACGTTCCATCTGATGCTACGCCCCGGAACAGAGGTGGTAAAAGCTCACGGTGATCTCCACGATTTTACCCAGTGGAAAGGGCCGATACTGACGGATTCAGGCGGCTTTCAGGTGTTCAGCTTGGGCGAAATGCGAAAAATAACCGAAGAAAAAGTGACGTTTCGCTCCCCGGTAGATGGCTCACCGGTTGAGTTGTCGCCGGAAATTGCGATTCAGGTTCAGCGTGATTTGGGCTCTGATGTCGTTATGATTTTCGATGAGTGCACGCCTTACCCGGCCACAGAAAAGCAGGCGCGGGAATCCATGGAACTGTCGCTACGCTGGGCAAAGCGCAGCAAGGATGCGCATGAGGGCAGCCCATCGGCGCTCTTTGGTATCGTTCAGGGTGGCATGTACGAGTCGCTCCGGGACCGTTCGCTGGAAGGTCTTACGGACATTGGGTTCGACGGTTACGCCATCGGCGGGCTTTCTGTTGGCGAACCGAAAGAAGATATGATTCGCATACTTGATCACCTGCCGCCAAAAATGCCTGATGATAAGCCTCGTTACCTGATGGGGGTAGGGCGGCCTGAAGACTTGGTAGAGGGGGTGCGCCGGGGTGTCGATATGTTCGACTGCGTCATGCCTACGAGAAACGCGCGCAATGGCTATTTGTTCACGTCTACCGGTACCGTGAAAATCCGTAATGCGCGTCATCGTCATGATACGGCACCTTTAGATGACCGATGTGACTGTTATACTTGCGAGAACTTTTCGAGAAGTTATCTGCATCATCTGGATAAGTGTGGAGAAATGCTTGGCGCTCAACTGAATACTATTCACAACCTGAGCTACTACCAGAACCTTATGGCTGGATTGCGCGAGGCCATTGAAGCAGGTACATTGTCGGACTTTATAAATGACTTCTATGCTCTGCGCGGCGAGACAGTGCCTGCCATGGGTAATGAGTAAAACCTTTTGCTTAATCAACGGAGAGTTTTGATGAAATCAGTCAAGTTGTTTTTGGTCGGCCTTTTGGCAATGCTGCCCACCCTGGCCATGGCTCAGGAAGGTGCTGCAGGTGGTATGGGTGTTATGGGCCAGGTAATCTTCTTCGCCGGCTTTATTCTTATTTTTTACTTCTTGATCTGGCGCCCGCAATCCAAGCGTGCAAAAGAACACAAATCGCTGATGTCTGGCCTTAACAAGGGTGACGAAGTTGTTACCTCCGGCGGTATTGTTGGAAAGATCACCAAGGTATCTGATGATTTCATCGTTGTTGAAATTGCTGACAACGTTGAAGTGAAGGTACAAAAAGTAGCTGTTGCCGCCGCACTGCCGAAAGGTACGCTCAAAGACATCTGAGCAAGGACTCTCTGGCCGGCCTGATACCCGCCGGCTTGAACCTTCCTGGCTGAAACACCAAGGCCGGCCTCCGAGCCGGCTACAAGGGATCCCATGCTGAACAAGTACCCGCTTTGGAAAAACCTGGTTATCCTGGTCGCGATCGTGATCGGGTTTATCTACGCTTTGCCCAACCTGTTTCCCGATGACTACGCTGTGCAGATCACCGGTGCCCGTAGCAGTACCGAAGTTGACTCTGCTGTGCTCGAAAGAGCCGTTAAAGCATTGGAGTCGGATGGTATCGAGGTTAAAAGCAGTATGCTTGAGGATCGGGATGCCCTTATCCGTTTAAACAGTTCCGATGATCAGTTGCGTGCTCGCCCTGCGGTTCAGGCCGCTCTCGGGAGAGACTACCTGGTTGCACTGAATATGGCCGCTTCTACGCCGGCCTGGCTGAAAAGCCTGGGCGCCGGGCCAATGAAACTTGGTCTCGATCTGCGTGGTGGCGTTCACTTCCTGTTGGAGGTGGATATGGATACCGCCGTTGGTCAGCGGCTTGAGGCTGTTTCGGGCCAAATCAAGCGCGAGCTTCGCGAGGAGCGCATTCGCTATCGGGGTGGTGATGTTGAAGGCACCCGTGACATTGTTCTGAGCTTTCGGGATGAGGCTTCTCGTAGCGAGGCCTTTGATCTGGTCAAACGCCAGTACAATGAGTTTCTGCTGGATGAGCAAACGAACGGCGGAGAGTTCCAGATTGTTCTTACCTTGTCTGAAGGAGAGGTAAATGCAATTCGGAAGTACGCTCTTGAGCAAAACTTGACCACCATTCGTAACCGGGTGAACGAGCTTGGTGTTGCAGAGCCGTTGGTTCAGCAGCAGGGTGCTAATCGGATTATTGTCGAGCTTCCGGGTGTTCAGGATACGGCTCAGGCTAAGCGGGTTCTTGGCGCTACCGCAAACCTGGAATTCCGTATGGAAGCCCGCCAGGATGCAGTAACAGGCGAAACGGAGCAATTTAGCTTCCGCGATGAACGCCAGCGCAACGCCCGCTTGGAGCGTGAAATTATTGCTACCGGTAATAATGTGGCGAACGCACAGCAGGCCTTCGATGAGAATGGCCAGCCGCAGGTCAGCATTACCATGGATTCCGTAGGTGGCGATTTGATGAACCGCTCCACACGCAACGCCATCGGCCGACGCATGGCGGTTTTGTTCATCGAGTTCCGCACGGAAACCGAAACCAAAATGGTGGACGGTGAGCCGGTAGAGACCGATAAGCGGATTGTTGAGAAGGGCATTATCAGCCTTGCTACCGTTCAGTCTGCTCTAGGTAGCAGCTTCCGTATCACAGGGTTGGATTCTATACCTGAAGCTTCAGAGCTTGCCCTGCTTCTGCGGGCTGGTGCTTTGGCTGCGCCCATGTACTTTGTACAGGAACGTACCATTGGGCCAAGCTTGGGGCAGAAAAACATTGATGCCGGCATGATGTCTGTGGCTCTCGGCTTTATTCTAGTGCTGCTTTATATGTTGGTTTACTACCGTGGTTTCGGGGTTGTGGCGAATATCGCTCTGACCGTCAACCTGATGCTTCTTATTGCTTGCATGTCTATTCTCTCTGCTACGTTAACGCTGCCTGGTATTGCCGGTATCGTGCTGACTGTGGGTATGGCGGTAGATGCTAACGTATTAATATTTGAACGTATTAAGGAAGAAATCAAGGCAGGGGTGTCGCCCCAGCTTTCCATTAACGCAGGCTATTCCCGTGCGTTCGTGTCTATTTTCGATGCCAACATAACCACGCTGCTTGTAGCCATTATTCTTTTCGCAATGGGCTCCGGCCCGGTGAAAGGTTTCGCAGTGACATTGTGCATCGGTATTTTGACCTCAATGTTCTCTGGCTGGTGGTTAGCCGGAGTATCGTCAATATGGTTTATGGCGGCCGCAAGGTCGAGAAACTGTCGATCGGAGGAAAGCTCGCCAATGTCTGATGATCAAAAACAACCGTTTGATTTTATGGGGTTTCGGAAGATTGCTTCCGTAATCTCCATTATTTTGGTAGTTACGTCTATCGCCCTTCTGGGAATTCGTGGTCTTAACTTGGGCATGGACTTTACCGGTGGTACGTCGGTAGAGCTGGAATATGCACAAACACCGCAACTGGATCAGGTACGTTCCACCCTTTCAGAGGCCGGGTACGAGCAGTTTGTCGTGCAAAACTTTGGCGCTGATACGATTGTGCTTGTGCGCCTGTCGGAAGCTGGCAACGACCAGTTGGCCCAGGAAATTGTTGGTGCTTTGACTTCAGGTGGTGACGATCTAAAGCTGGTAGGTTCTGAGTTTGTGGGGTCGCAAGTTGGTAGCGAGCTTAAAGAGGATAGCGGCCTTGCGCTTCTAATCGCGCTTGCGGTGGTACTCATCTATGTGGGTATGCGGTTCCAGTTCAAGTTCGGTATTGCCTCGGTAGTGCCTTTGGCCCACGACGTTATTATCGTTCTCGGCATTTTTGCACTTTTCCAATGGACGTTTGATCTTACGGTTCTTGCAGCTCTGCTGGCGATTATCGGCTACTCGCTGAATGACACCATTGTTGTGGCAGATCGCATTCGCGAGAACTTCCGTAAAATACGGGTGGGTGAATCTTGGGATATTATCAATGAGTCTATTCATCAGACCATTGCTCGTACCATAAATACCTCAGGCACCACGTTGGTGGTTCTGCTAGCCCTGTATTTCTTGGGAGGCGAAGCCATCAACAAGTTCGCTTTGGCGTTGATTATCGGTGTGGTGGTGGGTACCTACTCATCCATCTATGTATCCGCTAATCTGCTGATGGCGATGGGCGTTTCCCGTGACGATCTTATGGTTCCCGCCAAAGAAGGTGCTGCCGGTTCTGAAGAAGAGGAAGAGGAGCCACCGGAATGGCTCAACCGTATGTAGTTCTGATCCGGGGTTAACCCCGGGCATAAAAAAACCGCCACTTTTCAGTTGGCGGTTTTTTTATGCCCGAATATTTGCTTTAGCCAGGTATGCGACCACGGAACGGATGCAGGATCTTCAGAACTTCCCGGAACAGTTTGGGGTTCGCAACCACCAGTTGACGGGCTTTGTCTGTTGACGGGTTGCCTGAAAAGTCGGCGGTAAGTGCACCGGACTCCATCGCTAAGGTTACACCGAAATCCAGGTCCGCTGCTTCTGGACGGAATATAACTGCTGCATCCAAAAGGCCTGCCGATACCCGCGCAATATCAAGAACAACGCAGCCTGATGTACGGAACATGGAGGAATTCTGGGCCAGAACTGCGGCCATCTCGCCCCAAAGAAGCGGGTTGTCGCCTTTGCGCGCCTGGTCCAGCAAGTTGGTTGCGAACGCAGCTTTTTCAGCGTGCTTGATGTCAGACGCTCTTATTCTGCGGCTGTTTAGTGCGGCGCCACGACCGCGGCTAGCCGAGTATTCTTCACCGGTAACCGGATTAACCAGAAGAAGGTTTTCCGTGCGGTTGTTCTTCTTCTGAGCCAAAGCCAAGGCGAACTCGGGAATGCCTCGGAGGAAATTCTCGCGACCCATGACCGGAAAAATATGCCAGCTTCTTTCGCTGGTTCCGGCGTCTGCTTCGTTCAGCGGCGCGATGGTGTGATCTTTGTAAGCTTTTTCGAGTTGCTCGGCAAAGTTGTCATAAATGGACTGCTCGACCCGGTCCAACTGGAGGCGACGTTCTTCGTCATCCTTTCCGGTAGGCTCCTGGCGCTCGAAGTGGGCTTTCAGGTAATCCGACCCCTGACGCGCGACGCGCAGGGCCATTTTGATAGCTGGTTGCATCTGAGTGTTCATTATCCGGGTGTGTTAAGGCCGGGCATGATAGCAAAGATCCCCCCTCTTGTATGCTTTTTGACTCAGTGAAAGCACGGACGGCAAGATATCAGCAGTTATTCGGGGGCGCAGAAAGCGGCCGCTTTCTGGTATCATTGCCGCCCTTAAATTTTAACTTTGGGCTTGCCACCAATGCACAAACCATCTCCGCCCCTGGAAGGGCCGGACGCGTTTCAGGATCAGATCCGAATTGTCCTTGTTGAGACGTCGCACTCAGGCAATATCGGGGCTGTGGCTCGGGCCATGAAAAACATGCAGCTCGCAAATCTATGGCTGGTTAATCCGAAATCTTTTCCGGATGAAGCATCTTACGCCCGTGCAGCCGGCGCCTCCGATATACTCGATCGCGCCAAGGTTGTATCGACGCTGGATGAAGCGCTGGAAGATTGTGTGATGGTGTTGGGTACCAGTGCCCGGGGCCGGAAGATACCTTGGCCAGTAGTGCCGCCGCCTGAAGCCGCAGTCATTGCCGCAGAAAATAGCCAAGCCGGGCCGGTGGCGCTGGTTTTCGGGCGAGAAAATCACGGTCTGAGTAATGATGAGCTGCATCGTTGCCATTACCATATCCATATCCCGTCGAACCCCGATTACAGTTCGTTGAACTTGTCTATGGCGGTTCAGATTATGTGCTACGAGTTGCGAATGCTTTATCTGCGCAACCTTGAAACGGGGGAGGGTAGCCACTACTTAAAGCCGATGACGGCGCCAGGTGATGATGGTTGGGATGTACCTGCCGCCAAGGTAGGGGATGTTGAGGGCTTTTATAGTCACCTTGAGCAAACATTGCATGATGTTGATTTTCATCGCAGGGACAACCCAAGGCAGTTGATGTCTCGATTGCGCCGGCTGTTTCAGCGGGCAAAGCTTGATCAGATGGAAATAAATATTCTTCGAGGCGTTTTAAGTGCCGTGCAGAAGGCTGCAGGTGCGTCGGGAAATAACAAATCAACCCAGGCGGGTAACCCGCCCGCCGGACAGGACGATGGCCATGTTTAGGCATTTGCGTGAAGACATTAAAAGCGTTTTTCATCGGGATCCGGCTGCCCGAAATACCTTTGAAGTTTTGACGAATTATCCTGGGCTTCACGCTCTGTTAATTCATCGGTTTTCCCATTGGTTGTGGAATGCCGGGTTTAAGTGGCTAGCTCGTACCATCTCCACGTTGACTCGGTGGCTTACAGGTATAGAAATACACCCGGGAGCCACGATAGGTCGGCGGTTTTTTATTGACCATGGCATGGGTGTGGTTATTGGCGAAACAGCTGTTATTGGCGACGACGTTACCTTGTACCAGGGTGTCACCCTTGGCGGCACCAGTTGGAATAAAGGCAAACGCCACCCTACTATTGGCGATGGCGTGGTTGTGGGTGCCGGCGCAAAAATACTGGGGCCTTTTGAAGTGGGTGAAGGTGCCAAAATCGGCTCGAATTCCGTGGTTACCAAGGCCGTTCCCGCTGGCGCTACGGTTGTGGGTATCCCAGGCAGAATCATTGTGAGGCAGAAATCGGAAGACGATGCCCGTCGCAAGGTTATGGAGGAGCGCATGGGCTTCGATGCCTACGGTGTAACCGAGGAGATGCCTGACCCGGTGGCTCGTTCTGTACGCGCACTGCTTGACCACATGCATGCGGTGGATGAGCGCCTTGAGAATATGTGTCAGGCGCTTCGGAAGGTTAACAGCGAATACCAGAACGGTGATTTGCCGGTTCTGGATGAAGATGACTTTGACTGCGTGCGTGATGAAAGCGAGGATCGCGGCTGAATACTTGACTGAATTACTTGGTCAATTCATACTCGACTTCTCATACTGAGATTCAATCCCATCACGGGCTGATGCCATGAAGTTGACTACCAAAGGCCGCTACGCTGTTACGGCCATGCTGGATCTTGCTCTCCATGGGGGGCAGGGGCCCGTAACTCTTGCGGATATTTCAGCCCGTCAGGAGATATCGCTTTCCTATCTGGAGCAGCTTTTCTCACGTCTTCGTCGTCGTGACCTGGTCGCTAGCATTCGCGGGCCTGGTGGTGGTTACCATCTGAGCCGGGGTGCAGCCGATATCTACATTGCGGATGTTGTTGATGCGGTGAATGAGTCTCTCGATACGACCCGATGTGGAAATAAAGGTGATTGCCAAAATGGTGAAAAATGCCTGACCCATCATCTATGGTCCGATCTGAGTGATCAGATTCATCAGTTCCTCAGCGGGATTAGTCTTGGGGATCTGATGCTAAGACATGAAATCCGCCAAGTTGCGGACCGACAGAACCGCCGTCAGTCTGAAGGCGATTCCGACACGATTAATACCGAGCGTCTGACTATCGATCAGGCGCCCGCCTGAATCAAGCTCCTGTATTCTATGAAAAAGCCTGTATACCTCGATTACGCGGCAACAACACCCGTTGACCCCGCTGTCGCTGATGAGATGATCAAGTACCTGACTCCGGATGGCTTTTTTGGCAATCCGGCCTCACGGTCGCACGGGTTCGGTTGGCAAGCGGAAGCTGCAGTCGAATCAGCTCGGAGCCAGGTCGCAAGATTGATTCACGCCGATCCCCGCGAAATTGTCTGGACGTCTGGTGCAACCGAATCCGATAACCTGGCTATTAAGGGTGCGGTGGCCGGTCGTGACAACGCACACCTCATAACCTCCACAATTGAGCACAAAGCGGTTGTTGATACGTGCAAGTGGCTAGAGGCGCAAGGTGCTGAAGTGACTTGGCTAAAGCCTGGTCGCGATGGTCGCATACAGCCAGAGCAGGTATTTGAAGCGCTAAAACCAGAAACCGTTCTTGTCAGCCTGATGCTGGTAAATAATGAATTAGGCAGTGTCACCGATACGGCCGCTATAGGCGCAGAGCTTCGGAGCCGTGGCGTGCTATTTCATGTAGACGCTGCTCAGGCCGCTGGTAAGCTACCCATAGATGTGACTGCCATGCCTGTGGATCTGTTGTCTCTTTCCGGCCATAAAGTATACGGCCCCAAGGGTGTGGGCGCGCTTTATGTCCGGCGTTCGCCAGATGTGCGTATAAATGCTCAGATTCATGGTGGTGGTCATGAGCGGGGTATGCGTTCAGGAACCTTGCCAACCCACCAAATTGCGGGAATGGGTAAAGCGTTCGCGATCGCCGAATCTTCTCTTGAGAGTGAGATCGGGCACCTGGAAGGCTTGCGTGCGTCTTTCCTGAAAGGCTTGAGTGGGCTGTCTGGGGTAACCCTCAACGGTTCGGAGATGTTTCGTGTTCCGGGAATTATCAACCTTTCATTTGAAGGTGTGGATGCGGAATCTATGATGCTGGGTCTTAGGGATCTGGCAGTCTCCTCCGGCTCCGCTTGCGCTTCTGCTGCGGTAGAGTCGTCTTATGTGCTCCGTGGTATCGGGTTAAGCGATGAAGTGGCACATCGCGCATTGCGTTTTTCAATAGGGCGCTACACAACTGCGGATGAAATCATCTTTGCCAGCGCGCAAATTGTTGATGTGGTTACCCGCCTTCGTGCAGTGCGGTAGGCAGTGGGCCTTCGACTGCGTATAATCTCAGGCCTGAAATTTACCCGTACCCTATTAACCTAAACCCTACTGGAGAAATACCATGGCTAATGAACGTACGTTTTCCATTATCAAGCCCGATGCTGTTGCAAAGAATGTCATCGGTGAAATTTACAGCCGTTTCGAGAAGGCTGGCTTGAACATCGTCGCTTCACGCATGATGCATCTTACTCAGGAGCAGGCGGAAGGCTTTTACGCTGAGCACAAAGAGCGTCCGTTCTTTAACGACCTGGTTGCGTTCATGACGTCCGGGCCCGTTGTCGTTCAGGTTCTGGAAGGCGAAGGCGCCATCCTGAAGAATCGTGACCTGATGGGTGCTACTAACCCGAAGGAAGCTGAAGCTGGAACAATCCGCGCTGATTTCGCTACATCAATCGATGCCAACGCGGCACACGGTTCTGATTCTGCAGAGTCTGCAGAGCGTGAAATCGCCTATTTTTTCAATGACAACGAAATCTGCCCACGCGGTTGATTTTGTTGGTCGGGGGCTGCCGCCGGCAGCCCCCGCATTGGTTATTTGATCGAGGTTATAAAATGACAGCGGCCGCTGAAAAAACCAACCTTCTGGGGATGCCGAGAGATAAGCTTGAGGCGTACTTTGAAACCTTGGGAGAAAAGCGCTTTCGCGCCACTCAGTTGCTGCAGTGGATGCATCAGCGTGGTGTGGATGACTTCGATCAAATGACTAATGTGAGTAAACCCCTGCGGGAAAAGCTCAAGCAAGTGGCCGTGATTCATGGCCCGGAAGTTGTCTATGACGAAACGTCAAAAGACGGCACCCGTAAGTGGGTCATGCGCATGGATAACGGCAACAGTGTAGAGACTGTGCTAATCCCAGATGGCGAACGGGGTACGTTGTGTGTCTCCTCGCAAATCGGTTGCACCCTTGACTGTACCTTCTGCTCAACGGGCAAGCGTGGCTTTAACCGTAACCTGACTGCAGCAGAGATTATCGGGCAGGTATGGGTTGCGCGAAAGGCGTTTATGCCATTTGAGCCAGGCCCTGAACGGCCAATCACCAACGTTGTTATGATGGGGATGGGAGAGCCTCTGATGAACTTTGACAACGTTGTGGATGCGATGAATCTGATGATGGAAGACCTCGCATATGGCATCTCCAAGCGTCGAGTTACGCTGAGTACCTCCGGTGTTGTTCCGGCTATTGATAAGCTAGCCGAAGTTACCGATGTTTCACTGGCCATTTCGCTGCATGCCCCCAATGATGAGTTGAGGAACAAGCTGGTTCCGCTCAATAAGAAGTATCCGATTGCGGAACTTCTGGCGGCAACGAAACGCTATTTCAGCCGTTTGCCCGAAAAGCGCAAAGCGACGATTGAGTACACGGTTATTGAGGGGATGAACGATAAACCAGAGCACGCTCACGAGCTTGCTGAGCTGCTTCGGGATCTTCCATGTAAGATCAACCTTATCCCCTTTAATCCGTTCCCCGAAAGTGATTTTCGTCGGCCTAGCACCAACGCTACCCGGCGTTTTCAAGCTGTGCTGAACGAAGCCGGTTATGTCGCGACAATCAGAACGCCCCGTGGCGATGATATTGATGCTGCTTGTGGCCAGCTCGTTGGCCAGGTAGAGGATCGCACCCGCAGAAGTCAGCGATACATTAATGTTCAGCAAGTGAATCCTTGAGCGGGCGCTTGCTGTTTTTTTTAACCTGCGAGGAATGCAATCTGTGGCTATGAAATCGGTAAATGGATATTTTGCTGCGGTAGCAACCTTGCTGGTCGCTCTCTTTATTTCCGGGTGTGTTACCACAACGGATAGCCGCTTCACCCGCGAAGCCGATGAGCAGAAAGCTATCGACAACTACGTTCAGCTTGCCACCGCTTATATCGGCCAAGGCAATACCGAACGGGCCCGGCACCACTTGGATCGCGCTCTTGAACTTGATCCAGATAGCCCGCAGGCGCTTGCCGCGTTCGGGCTCATCTACAATAGCGACGGTGATGCGGAACTTGCAGAAGAAAGTTTCAAACAAGCTGTGTCCAACGACCCCAGTTACACCCGTGGCAGAGTGTATTACGGTGCATTTCTTTATTCCCAAGGACGCCTGAAAGAATCCCGTGACCAGTTTCTGGCCGCATCCAAGGATACCAATTACAAAGATCGTGGTTCTGTTTTCTACAATCTTGGTATGACACAGGAGCGTCTTGGTCTTAAGGCAGAAGCTGCTGTCTCCTATCGTCGCGCAACTGAGTTGACTCGCGGCGATGCTCGTTCGTTACTTTCACTTTCCCGGGTTATGGTGGAATCTGGCGATATTGCTGGCGCTGCGCGCCATTATGATCGGCTGATACAAATCATGCAGAGAAGCGAACGCCTGCAACACTCCCCTGAGAGTCTGCTAACAGGCATTAGAATCGCGCGGCACTTTGGGGATGGAAACCAGGAAGCTAGCCTGGTGTTGCAGTTAAAGAATAATTTCCCGGAGTCAGTAGAGTACCAACAATACAAGGCGCTGATTTCTAATGACAAGTGATGACACTCAACAAACCGTAGCGAACAAGCCCGTTGGCCAGCAGTTGAAGCAGGCAAGAGAGAAACTTGGGCTGAGTGTTTCTCAGATTGCTGATGCGCAGCATTTGAGAAACGGTATTATCCAGTCCATTGAAAACGGAGAATACGACCAGATTGACAGCGAGCTGTTCCTTAAAGGTTACGCTCGGGCCTATGCGAAGCAGGTTGGTCTTGATGGAGACGCAATTATTGCGGAACTGAACCTGGAGCTTGAACCCGCTCGTTTGCAAAAGGAACGCGAGCTGGAGGCAAACCCGTTGGTGGACCTTGAGCGTCGCAGGCGCAAAAAGCGCAGGATTGCCAAGTTGTTTTTGTTAGTTGCCGTGGCTGTGATTGTTGGTGCGTTGGTTGTTATGTTTGTTTTGCCGAAGCTTGGTAATGGAGAGGCCGTGGCGGATCGCTCAGCAGCGGTTGAATCCGAACAGCAGGTTGATGCCAATGAGTCAGTGGACGAATCGGGCATGCAGATAGCGACGGGTGATGGTGGTTTTAACAATGAGCCAGACAATGTCGGCGCGGTGTCTTCAGATGAGCATGCTGCTTCCGCTCCACCTGAAGAATTAGTAGACGATCAGATACCGGTTGTTGCTCAAACCACCGAGCCCGCTCTGGCTCAGCCGCCGGTAAGTGAAGCGCTCAGCCCTGTAGCGGGCAAGCTGGAAATAGTGTTTACCGGTGATTGCTGGGTACAGGTTCGTGATGCCAGCGGAAATCGCCTGACAAGCACTATGAAAAGAGCTGGAGAGCGGCTCGAAGTATCAGGTAAAGCGCCTTTGAATGTGGTTATCGGCGCGGTAAACACCGTCAAAACAATTCGCTTTCAGGGCGAGACTGTGGACATTAGCGATTTTCCGGCGGTGAATAATCGCTCTGAGTTCACGCTGACAATCTGAACACTTTTTGCATTTATCTATTTCGGTCATAAGCAAATGAAACAGGAATCCCCGATCAAGAGACGCAAATCCCGCCAGATCATGGTAGGGACGTACCCGTTGGTGGCGATGCGCCAATCGCGGTGCAGAGCATGACAAACACTAACACCTGCGATGTAGACGCAACGGTGGGTCAGATCACTGCGCTGCAGGATGCGGGTGCCGATATAGTAAGAGTGTCAGTACCTTCAATGGAGGCAGCGGATGCTTTCGGCAAGATACGCGAGCGGGTGTCCCTTCCCTTGGTAGCCGATATCCATTTTGACCATAAAATAGCACTACGGGTAGCTGAACTGGGAGTGGATTGCCTGCGGATTAATCCAGGCAATATTGGCCGCGAAGACCGGGTGAGTGCGGTGATCAGTGCGTGCCGTGATCGTGGCATTCCTATGCGTATCGGCGTAAATGCCGGCTCGTTGGAAAAAGATCTTCAGCGCAAATACGGTGAGCCTACACACGAAGCATTGGTTGAGTCTGCGATGCGTCATATCGACATTCTGGACCGGCACGATTTTCAGGAATTCAAAGTCAGCCTGAAAGCCTCAGAGGTTTTCATGACTGTGGCCGCGTATCGCCAAATTGCGACCCAGATTGATCAACCCCTGCACCTTGGTATCACCGAAGCCGGTGGCCTGCGATCAGGCACGGTTAAGTCATCCATTGGCCTTGGTATGTTGTTGATGGACGGCATTGGCGACACAATCCGGGTTTCTTTGGCAGCGGATCCGGTCCAGGAAATCAAAGTAGGTTTCGATATTCTAAAAAGTCTGCGGCTGCGAAGCCGTGGTATTAATTTTATTGCCTGCCCTAGCTGCTCACGCCAGAATTTTGATGTGATTCAGACCATGAACGACCTCGAAGTTCGGCTTGAAGATGTAAAAGAAGCTCTGGACGTCGCTATTATCGGCTGCATTGTGAATGGTCCAGGTGAAGCCAAAGTGGCGGATATTGGGCTGACCGGTGGAAGCCCTAAAAACCTGTTTTACAGGGCGGGTAAGCCGAACCAAAAACTTGATAATGCCAATCTTACTGATGATCTTGAGCGGCTTGTCCGGGAAGAGATCGCACGCCGTAAAGAGCAGGAAGCTGCCATTATTGTGCGTTCAGGCAAGTGATCGGTTAACTCCTCGGTCCGGCATGATTATCCAGAAAGAACTAAGGGTTTACATTGGCTAAGATTCAGGCAATACGCGGGATGAACGATATTCTGCCAGAACAGACACCAATCTGGCAGTTCGTCGAATCCACTGCGCGCAAAGTGCTGCGGCAATACGGTTATCAGGAAATTCGCATGCCAGTGGTGGAACAGACTGACCTGTTCAAGCGCTCCATTGGTGAAGTGACTGACATCGTAGAAAAAGAAATGTACACCTTTGCAGATCGCAACGGTGACAGCCTTACCCTGCGGCCAGAAGGCACGGCTGGGTGTGTTCGTGCGGCAGAAGAGCACGGCTTACTGTTTAATCAGACTCGCAGACTTTGGTACACCGGGCCTATGTTCCGGCATGAGCGTCCGCAAAAAGGGCGTTATCGTCAGTTTCATCAGATTGGCGTGGAATGCTTTGGTATGCCAGGCCCGGATATTGATGCGGAACTGCTGATTCTTACGGCCAGGCTTTGGCAGGAGCTAGGGTTGGGCACGCATGCGCGCCTGGAAATCAACTCCATCGGCTCATCAACCGCGCGCAAAGAGTTTCGCGGCGCCTTGGTGGAGTATCTGGCCCAGTACAAGACGCAGCTTGATGCAGACAGCCTGCGCCGCCTTGATACCAACCCGCTTCGTATTCTGGACAGCAAAGACCCGGGCACGCGTAAGTTACTCATCGACGCGCCCCGCCTGGAAAACTATCTGGATGAAGAATCACGTGAGCATTTTGGCCGGCTTAAAGAGTTGCTGGATGCGGCAGGTATTGCTTACACCGTTAACCCGGCTCTTGTTCGAGGGCTCGACTACTACGGCAAAACTGTGTTCGAGTGGGTGACTGACAGCCTTGGCGCCCAGGGAACAATTTGTGCTGGTGGCCGCTACGACGGCTTGGTAGAGCAGCTTGGCGGTAAGCCGACCACTGCTGTTGGTTTTGCTATGGGGCTGGAACGCCTCATTCTGTTATTGGACACCCTTGGCTTGGTGCCGGAAGAGGCCAATGGCAATGCAGATATTTATGTGACGGCCATGGGTGATGCCGCAGTCGCGCCCGCAATGGCGCTTGCAGAAACGTTGCGCACCGAACTCCCGAGCCGAGTGGTTGTAAGCCATTGTGGTGGCGGCAGCTTTAAAAGCCAGATGAAAAAAGCAGATAGAAGTGGTGCCCTATACGCTGTAATTTTGGGCGACAATGAGTTAGAGAATGCAACGGCGGTCGTTAAACCGCTGCGTTCGGACGAAGATCAAAGCAGCGTGGCGCAGAGTGATTTGGCAGCGACGCTTACGAAAGCCCTGGCGAGCTGATTCGTACGAATACAAAATTAAAAAACCATTACTGGAGTCAACATGGCGGAATTGAACACCGAAGAAGAACAGGTGCAAGCGATTAAGGATTGGTGGAAGCGAAATGGTAGCTCGCTGCTTATGGGTATCGGTGCCGCCCTCGCCATTGTATTTGGCTGGCAGGCCTGGCAAAACCATCAGGATCAGCAGCGAACCGAGGCCGCTAACCAGTTTGCAACCCTGTTAAATGCGTTCGGCAACGAGGCAGACGAAACCTCTGGTGAAACGGTGGCTTTTGTCGCGAAAACTCTGCGCGATGATTACACCGACAGTACCTATGCGGTATATGGCAACCTGGTTCTTGCTCGTCAACAACTGATTGAAGAGAACGATGCCGAAGCTGCCGTTGCCTCACTCCAGTGGGCTCTGGAAAAAGCTGGTGAGCATAAAGCGCTGGCCATGGTAGTACGCAATCGCCTTGCCCGTGCTCAGTTTTCTGGCGAGCGTTATGACGATGCACTGGCGACAATTGATGCTGCAGGTAGCATGGAGAGCGCAGATGCGTTTGCCGCAATTTTCTCCGAGCTGCGTGGCGACATTCTGTTGGCCCAGGGCGATGAGAAAGGTGCCCTGGATGCATACTTGGCTGCCCGTGAACAGAGCCAGCAAGGCCGTAGCGGGATTCTTGAGCTTAAGCTGTCTGACCTTGGTGTTGGAGAGGAGGCTTGATGCGGTTGACTGGTAATGGGCTGGTTCGGGCTGGCATTTTCTCAGTCGTGATAACGGCACTGGGTGTATCCGGTTGCAGCACAACCGATACCTTTGAACAGCCGGTGCCGGTTCCTGAAGTAGACAGCACGGTGGAATTCGACACCGTCTGGAGCATGTCGGTAGGAGACGGGCACGACGACGAATTTTTGTATCTGTCGCCCCTGAATGCTGGCGATACAGTGTACGCGGCGTCTGCTGACGGTGAACTGGTTGCGGTGGATGCCGAGACTGGGGAGCTGCGCTGGGAGCGAGAACTGGAGGATAGGATCTTTGCCGGCGTTGGCGGAGACCAGAACCAACTTTATTTGGTTACCCGTGAGGCGGATCTGATTGCTCTTTCCCGTGAAGACGGTGGAGAGCTTTGGCGCATTGGCTTACCTACAGAAGCCTTGGCGGCCCCGCAGTCAAACGGGACACTGGTAGTCGCTCAGACCACTGACGGTCGAGTTCTTGCCTTTGACACGGCAACCGGTGAGAAGCGCTGGCAGTACGATGGTGTGGTACCGGCGCTTTCTTTGCGAGCAGCTGCAGCCCCGTTGGTAGGGGGGGATGTTGTGCTTGCTTCTTTTTCCAATGGCAAACTCATTGCGTTATCGGCCGATGCGGGCCAGCCTCTTTGGCAGTATGAAGTAGGGCAACCTCAAGGTCGTACAGAACTTGAGAGGCTAGTCGATATTGCCGGCCAGCCGCTGGTTCTTGATACCGCTGTGATGGTTTCTGGCTATCAAGGTAAACTTGCTCTGATTGATATCCGTACCGGCCAGGAAATCTGGAGCCGTAAGGCGTCGAGTTTGCATGCGCCGATGGTAGGAGGCGGTAACATTTACCTGTCTTCCGCAAACGGCGATGTGGTTGCTTACCGAGGCTCTGATCGCAGAGAGCTTTGGCTTCAGGATCGTTTGTCCTGGCGCCAACTGACCCAGCCAGCCGTTTACGAGAACTATTTGGTTGTGGGCGATTATGAAGGTTACCTGCACCTGCTTTCAGCGGAAGATGGAAGCCTCGTAGGCCAAAAAAGTTATGACAGTGATGGCCTGCGGGTTCCATTGCAGCGCATGGCCAACGGAAACCTGATGGTTTTCGGAAATGGCGGTAAACTGTCTGTATTCAAACTGAAGGAGCGGAACTGATCCGCACGCCTTCAACGCTCTGCCGCACGCTGAGCCTAAAACGACTGTATAGCGAATCATTATGACCCCAGTAATTGCCCTTGTCGGCCGGCCAAATGTCGGCAAATCGACATTATTCAACCAGATGACGCGCTCTCGCGATGCACTGGTTGCGGATTTTCCTGGCCTGACCCGGGATCGCAAGTACGGTGAGGGCACGTACGACGAACAGCGCTTTATCGTGATCGATACGGGCGGCCTTACGGGAACAGAAGAAGGGCTGGATGTCGAGATGGCCCGGCAGTCCATGCAGGCTGTAGAAGAAGCAGACATTGTGCTCTTTTTGGTTGATGGTCGCGCAGGGCTTACGGTAGGTGATGAAATGATAGCCGACCACCTGCGCCGATCGGGCAAGCAGGCGCATCTGGTTGTTAACAAGACAGACGGCCAGGATCCGGATGTCGCCGCCGCTGATTTTTATAGCCTCGGGTTCGCATCAACCTTCATGGTGGCCGCATCTCATAACCGTGGCGTCCGCTCGATGCTCGAGTTGCTGCTACCGTCTGAGGAAGACCGGATTGAAGCCGACCACGCAGGCCGGTATCCGGGCATCCGTATAGGCATTGTTGGCCGCCCCAACGTTGGTAAGTCAACGCTGGTTAACCGTATGCTTGGTGAGGAGCGGGTCATTGTTTATGACATGCCAGGCACTACTCGGGACAGTGTCTACATTCCTTATGAGCGCCACGACAAGCAATATACGCTTATTGATACCGCCGGTGTTAGGCGTCGCAAGAATGTAAATGAGACAGTGGAAAAGTTTTCCATTATCAAGACACTGAAGGCCATTGATGATGCCCACGTAGTCATACTTGTGATTGATGCACGTGAGGGGTTGGTCGATCAGGATTTGCACCTGATAGGTTTCGTTCTTGATGCGGGTCGTTCATTGGTGGTTGCGGTTAACAAATGGGATGGGATGGATCCCGAAGACCGCGCCAAGGTTAAAGAGCAGGTAAAGCGTCGCCTGGAGTTTCTTGATTACGCGGACAAACACTACATTTCCGCACTCCACGGATCGGGCGTGGGCGTTATGTATGACTCGGTGGAGGCCTGTTATGAATCAGCTATGGCCAAGTGGCCAACTAACCGGCTTACAACCATCCTTGAAGATGCCATTTCTCAGCATCAGCCGCCCCTGGTTCGCGGGCGTAGAATCAAGTTGCGCTATGCTCACCAGGGCGGCTCTAATCCTCCGGTTATCGTTGTTCACGGCAACCAGACAGCGGCGCTACCGGGCTCCTACAAACGTTACCTCGAAAACACGTTCCGCAAAGTGTTAAAGGTGACGGGTTCGCCGATTCGGTTCGAGTTCCGTTCCAGTGAAAACCCTTTTGCCAATAAGGTGGACCGGAAAACGCCACGCCAGAAGGTCAAGCAAGATAATGATCTGAAGGCAGGGCGTCATGTGAAAAGAACCCGTCAGAAAAGTCTCAAACGCTGACAGGTCTTTTTGTTATGCGGGGCGGCTCAAGCCAGCCCCGCATCCTCTACTTGCTTTGCCTGAACCGCTGTAAGCGCTATGGTAAACACAATATCCTCTACCAATGCACCTCGCGATAGATCGTTAACCGGCTTTCTTAAACCCTGAAGCATGGGGCCAATGCTCACCACGTTGGCGCTACGTTGAACAGCCTTGTAGGTGGTGTTGCCCGTATTCAGATCCGGGAAGATAAACACCGTTGCTTTACCTGCAACCTTACTGTTCGGAGCCTTGCTACGGGCAACGCTTTCGATAGCCGCAGCATCGTACTGCAGTGGTCCGTCAATAAGCAGGTTTGGCCGGCGCTCTCGGGCAATTTTGGTTGCTTCGCGCACCTTCTCAACATCATGCCCGCTTCCGGACTCGCCGGTGCTATAGCTGATCATGGCAACCACTGGCTCAACGCCAAAGGCTTCTGCTGACTCCGCACTTTGTATGGCAATATCTGCGAGTTCTTCGGCATTTGGGTCCGGGTTGATCGCGCAATCGCCGTAAACCACAACCTGCTGTGGCAGCAGCATGAAAAATACCGAGGAAACAACTTTGGCCTGATCGTGTGTTTTGATCAGCTGCAGGGCAGGGCGAACGGTATTGGCAGTGGTGTGAATAGCACCAGAAACCAGGCCATCTGCCTCGTCCAGCGCGACCATCATGGTGCCCATAACCACGTTGTCTTCAAGCAAAGCTTCCGCCATATCTGGTGCTAGCCCTTTGTGTTGGCGTAATTCAACCATTGGGGCAATGTAGTTTTTGCGTACTTTGGCAGGGTCGATAATTTCAATATCATCGGGTAATTCCAGACCCTGGGAGGTGGCAACGTTACGGATTTCAGTCTCGTCGCCGATCAGCGCACAACGGGCGAGCTTCCGTTGGTGGCAAATAATGGCAGCTTGCACGGTGCGTGGCTCGCAGCCTTCCGGAAGTACGATGCGCTTGTTGGCTGCCCGGGCGCGCTCAGATAATTGGTAGCGGAATGCCGGTGGCGAAAGGCGGCTCTGAACGGCAACACGTAGGTGCTCCTGAAGCCAATCGGTATCAATTTGTGTGGCGACCGCTTCCATCGCTTTCTCGATTCTGTCCGGGTCGTCGGTTGGAATCGCGGCGGAAAGATTCGCCAGCATGTGCGCGGTTTCGTAGGTATTGGTGTTCGAGGACAGCACTGGCAATCCGGTATTCAGCGCCCGTGAGCATAGATCGATTACGCGCTGGTCTGGCATCAGGCCGCCGGTTAGCATCAGGCCGGCAAGAGGCACGCCATTCAACGCCGCCACAGCCGTGGCTACTATAATATCCTCGCGATCCCCGGGGGTGACCATCAGTGTGCCGGGGCCCAGGGTTTGGGTCATATTGCGGATCGACCGAGCACACACAGACACTCTCTGCACCCGGCGGGTTAGCATCTGGCCTTCATGCAACACAGGAACGTTTAGCTCCCGGGCGATATCGGATACTCGGGGTGCCATCAACTCTGCCTGCCAGGGAATTTCTGCCAGCAGTCTGAAGCGCCCGTCCCTGAAGACACTGCAAGCGCTCTGGTAATCGACAGTTTCGCCGATCGCTTGGGTAACGTTGCTATATGGTTCCAGTCCAGATCTTTCAGGCTCGCCGAGTTTGTTGAGAATAACGGCAATGGCATCCTTTGCCGATATATCCGAGAACACGCGTGCGGCAAAATCGAGATCGGCATCCAGCTGGGCAGGGCTGCACTTGCCCGGCGTGCTTACCAGCACCACGTCGGAACCAAGGTTGCGAGCCACTTCTACGTTAAGCCGTGCTATGTACGCTTCACTACGATCGGGCACCAGCCCCTCAATGATCACAACATCAACATCTTTGGCGACTTTCTGGTATTCGCCAACCACGGTTTCCATTAGCAGGTCGGACTTCCCGCGGTTCAGCAACTGTTGCGCTTCTTTTAGTGTGATCGGGTCTGGCGGCTGCAGGTGGCTGCGGGAACGAACAAAGGTAACGGACGAGTCTTTGCCATTGTTGTGTTGGGATTCTCCCTGATTAACCGACTGATAAAAGGGTTTGTAGAAACCAACGCTGATGCCTACGCGCTCCATGGCACGTAGTAGGCCTAAACAAACGGAGGTGAGTCCAGACCCCATGGATGTTGGGGCGATAAACAGACTTTTAGCCATAAAGGGTTTCCGGTGGTTCAGTAAAAGATTGCTTTAAACGGTTTAGCCGCAGATATCACTCAGTATGCTTGGGCCAAGCGCGAGGCCTCGCGGGCAATGACCAGCTCTTCGTTTGTCGGGAGAACAAGAACTGGAAAGCTTGAGTTGGGGTGCTCGATGCGCCCGTCAGTATGGCGACCATGGTGCTCATTGAGATCAGTATCAATAATAAACCCTAGAAGCTGCAAATGGCCCAAGGTTTTCTCACGCACCTGTACGCTGTTTTCTCCGATTCCACCTGTGAACACCAGTGCATCCAGTTGGCTTAGCGACGCCATCATAGCGCCGACGTATTTGGCCAGGCGGAAGCAAAAAATTTCAATGGCAAGAGCAGAAGCTTGATGGCCGGTATCGGCAAGCTCACAAAGCGTGCGCATATCGTTGGTTTGCCCAGAGATTCCCAGGAGGCCGCTTTTGTGATTAAGCACGGTGTGAACATCCTCAACAGCAACACCTTGTGTGCGTAGATACTCAAAAAGCCCAGGATCTATGTCGCCGCTGCGGGTGCCCATGACCAACCCTTCAAGAGGTGTGAGCCCCATGCTGGTATCGACACTCTGGCCGTTCTTAATTGCCGTTATGCTGCAGCCGTTTCCAAGATGGGCTGAGATGATAGAGGTGTTTTCAGGCGCTTTACCAAGCCGCCGTGCAGCTTCATTAGCCATAAAAAAGTGGCTTATACCATGAAATCCGTAGCGCCGAACGGCCCAGTCACTGTAGTAAGCTTCTGGTAGGGCATAAAGGAAAGCGCGAGGCGCAAGGGTTTGGTGGTACGCCGTATCAAACACGGCAATCTGTGGCGTGTCAGGGAACTGTTCCCGGGTGGCTTCGATTCCGGCCAGGTTGACCGGGTTATGGAGCGGCGCAAGCCCTGCGCAACTGTTGATAGCCTTTACCGCATCGTCATCAATCAACACGGCTTCGCGAAAGGTTTCGCCGCCATGCACAACGCGGTGGCCGATAGACGTGGGAGCCCCAGACATTAATCGGCGCTCCAGGAAAGCGGAAACCAGTGCTTGCAGCGCCTGTTTGTGATTGGGGTTTGTGGGCAACGTTACAGGCTGCTTGTCGCCGTCAATCCGTGAAAATGCATCTTGCCCGTTAAGGCGCTCGGCTATTGCCGAGGCGATCTTTTTTTCATTTTCGTCGAATAGGGCGAGCTTTAAGGATGAGCTGCCGCAATTAACAACAAGAATGGATTGTGTCAGGTTGCTATACGGTGATTGGTTTTTAGCCACTCGATGAACTCCCCGGCAGGCAGTGGATGACTGTAAAAATAGCCTTGGGCGAAGTCACAGCCTTCCTGTTTTAGGAAGTAAGTTTGGGATTCATCCTCAACGCCTTCCGCTATGATGGTAAGTCCAAGGCTGTGAGCCATGTTGATAATGGCGCGCACAAGGGACGCATCATCTGGCGCTTTCATAACGTCCTGGACAAATGACTTGTCGATTTTCAGGGTGTCAAACGGGTAGCTTTTAAGGTAGCTGAGGGCAGAGTAGCCTGTGCCGAAGTCATCTACTGATAGGCGTACGCCGGCTCGATCCAATTCCCGGAGAATTTCTGCCGTTTCAATTGAATTATCGAGCAACAGGCGTTCTGTAATTTCCAATTCCAGTCGTTCGGGAGCCAAACCATTGTTGGAAAGCGCGCCCATAACGGCTTTGGAAAAGCCGGGATCGCGAAATTGTCGCGGAGATACGTTAACCGATATGCCAATGTCATGACCGATTGCTTCTGTCCAGCTTTTTGCTGCAAGGCAGGCCTGCTCAAGCACCCACTCACCAATAGGAATGATTAACCCGGTTTCTTCGGCCAACGGGATAAAACGATCCGGCATAACCATGCCCATGACAGGGTTGTTCCAGCGCAACAGTGCTTCCGCCGCTCGCAGCGTGCCAGTGGCGGTATCTACGATAGGCTGAAAGTAGAGTTCAAACTCATTTAGCTCCAGCGCTCGCCGCATGCGGGATTCCATCTGCAAGCGCTCATGGGATACCTCAGACATTTCCGGAGTAAAGTGTGCGTACGAGCTCTTGCCCTGGTGTTTAGCCTGATACATGGCGGCGTCTGCGTGTTGGAGCAGGGTGCCGCTGTTGTCGGAGTCTGTAGGGAAAATTGCAATTCCAATGCTGGTAGTGACAAAGATTTCCTGGCCATTGAGGACATAGGCTGGGGTAAAGTTCGCAAGAATACGCTCTGCCACCTGAGAGGAAGATTCAGGGCCGGTAAGACCTGGCAGAATCACCAGAAACTCGTCTCCCCCAAGGCGGGCGACGGTGCTGGTTCCGCGAAGACAGCTGGAGATCCGGCGAGCTGCCTCGATGAGTAGATTGTCGCCTGCGTCGTGGCCCAGGGTGTCATTAATATGTTTGAAGTTGTCAAGATCCAGAAACATGACGCCAACCATGGAGGCTTCGCGCCTGGCCTGTGCCAGTGCGAGTTTTAACCGATCCAGTGCGAGCATACGGTTGGGGAGGCCGGTCAGGATGTCGTAGTTTGCCTGGCGCAATAGCTGTTGTTCGTAGCGCTTTCGAATGCTGATATCCTCACCGAGGATGATGTAACCCGTGGCATCACCGGCGGAGTCTTTGATCGGCGTAACAATTAACTGTTCCCAGAATCGCTCGCCGTTACGGCGCACGCTGTTTACTTCACCCTGCCAGACCCCGACTCGCTGCACCTGTAAGCGTATAGATTTCCAGAGGTTGCGGTTATCACGGTTTTCGAGGTTGTTATCGTTCAAAGCACCGGGGTGCCGACCAACAATTGCTTTGGCGTCGTAACCTGTGAGTTGCGTGAACTTCTTATTGGCAAACTCAACCCGCCACTGGCGATCGCACATAACGACGGAAGAGGGGCTTTGTTCGATAGCTTTGGAGAACTTGTAAATCTCAGCGGCATCTCGTTCCTGGCGCACCATGTCGTCGTTCAGCCGTTCACGCATTTGGTTGAACGCTTCAGTTACTTGGCCGATTTCATCGCTGCGGTGCGAAGGTGTGTCCGGGCGGTCGAGCTTGAGTGGGGTGCTGAGATTATTCAGTGAAAAGTCTTTTGCGTAATTTGCCATTGTTGTCAGGTGGCGGGCTACGAAATGCCGGAAAACCAGGATAATGAGGATAGAGACAAAAAAAGTTTTCAGAAACTCAGTGGCCAGAATGATGCCAACCTTTACCTTCAAGTCCTGATAAACCCGGTCCAGGTTGGCGGTAACGGTGAGCTCACCTAACTTAAGTACGCCATCGCCTTGATGGGTAACATCGAATTTGTGCGATTTGGTGTCCGCACCCCGAGGGATTTCGCCCATAACCAGTTCAGAGCCTGGTTCAATTCCAAGCCTCACGTGAACAATGTCTGGCAGGCTTAGAATGCCTTCCATCTGGGTTTGAAGCAGTTTTTGATCGAGAGCCCACAGGCTTCTGGCCAGGCTGGAGGCATACCCGGATTCGACTACGTGCATGCGTTGGTCAATCTGGGAAAGCTCTTTTCTATAGTCGGAATAAATCTGGATGGCCGAAGCAATCAGGGTGAAAGCAGAGCTGAACAGAAGTATCCAGGCAAGCAGTCTGAAAGTCAGAGGAGAGCCTGAGCGAAAGCGTTGGAGGCGTGTCGGCAGTTTCGGCATGTGTCGTACTTTAGCCACCCAGACCTGTTGATAAAAACGGACAGTTAATTGCTCGCTGACTATAGCAGCACTGACTGCCAAATTCCCTGCAAATACTCGGAAACATGAGAGAAATGTGTTCGTTTTTGTATTGGTGGAATTTTCGGTTCTGGAGTGATGCTCTCCATTGATGCAGATCAATGCTTGTCTGCAGGGGTGACGTAACCTGAGCTTAATCAAGTTTTAGATAAGTCGGGAGAAGAGCTATGTATATGGACGTTGTGGTTTTCGCCGGAATTGCGACTGTATTGCTGATGGTGGCGTTTTTTGTTGGCGTGGGCATATTTATTATGCGTGATCAAAAAGCCCACGAGGGCGGTCAGCACAAGAAAGATATAAATACAGGAGAGAAAGCGGCCTGAAAGGGCCAGCTCCAAGGTTGGAGCTTTGGAAGGCTAAGCTGTTTTTTTACTTTTAGGCTTTTTGAGCCGCAAAATAAAAATGGCGTCCCCTAGGGGGTTCGAACCCCTGTTGCCGCCGTGAAAGGGCGGAGTCCTAGGCCACTAGACGAAGGGGACGCAACGCTTTAAAACCTTGCCTCGTCGAGGTGGCGCGTATATTAAGTAAGCCTCACCCGCCTGTCAACGCTTTTGTTGAAAAGTAAGCGTTTTAATTTGTAGCATTTTCAAGCGCCTTCTCAAGCGAGGGGAAGATAAACTTGAATCCCGACTCAGTGAGTCTTGCGGGCATCGCCCGCTGGCCTGTCAGTAAAAGGCGTGACATTTCTCCTAGAGCTACTTTCAAAACGGCTGTAGGCACCGGAAATATCGCAGGCCGCCTCAGCACCTTGGCCAAGGTTTGAGTGAACTCACGGTTTTTGGCCGGATTGGGGCTAACTACGTTGTATGCGCCTGAGGCCTCTGGTGTCTCCAGCATCCAGATAAGGGCTGCCACAACATCATCACGGTGAACCCACGGCATATATTGATTGCCATCACCCAGCGACCTCCCAGCCCGAATTTGAATGGCAAGATCATGCGTTGCAAAAAGCCACCTCCGGGACCCACCACAACGCCAGTTCTCGACAGGCATACCCGCACATTGGCAGATTGCAGTTTCAGAGCTGCATCCTCCCAGTCTTTACAGAGTTGGTGAGAAAATTCATCGTGGGGTGGCGTGTCTTCTGTTACCGGGTTGTCGCCCTGAGCACCGTAAAAGCCTACCGCTGAGCCTGAAACCATGACTTCTGGCGGCTTGGTCCAGTTGTTGACGATTTCGATGAGTGTGTTGGTGAGAGCTATGCGGCTATTCTTTAATGCCTGTTTTCGTTCGTCAGTCCACCGTTTGTCCGCGATGCCTTCACCTGCGAGGTTAATCACCGCATCGTAACCCGCATCGGATCTCAGGCTATCAAGGTCGTTGATAACCTTAACCTGGCCGCAGATTGAGCGCACTTTACTGGGAGATTGCCGGCTTAAAACGGCCAGCTCATAGCCGCGGTCCAGCATTTCTGGGCACAGGCTGCTGCCAATAAATCCAGTGCCACCAGTAATCAGTACTCGTTTACGCATAATGGCTCTCCTTATTCGCTACTGCCTTGGCCAAGCTGGAGCGCCACAACATCCTTGATTGCCTGGCCCAGTAGCGGGTTCTCACCTATAGGAGGGGAGAGGCTGATGGTGGCCCCCGTAGATTTCTCGAGTGCTTGAATCATGGCCGGAACATCTTTGCGCAGGTGCCGCCCGGCTGCCAGGAACAGAGGTACGATGGTAAAGTTAAGGTTGCCTGCCGCAACGCCTTCGTGAATAACTGAGTCCAGGGATGGCTCTGCCAGCTCCATGTAAGCAATGCGGGAGTTGTTTACCGCTTTTAGGGTCGGCTCAGCGAGTGCTTCAAAGGTGTCGCACCAGCGTTTGTCGCTGCTGCCGTGCGCTAACAAAATAATGCGGCGGCTGTTCATTAAAGCTCCGGTGTAGTTGGTATAAAGGTGCCTGTCGTAATTTCGTTTGCGGGCCGGTATTCTTTGCCAGTCCCATTTATCAAGATAACAGGGTGTCATCTAATGTTCGATTGGAAAGAGATTCTGGATTTCTGGTTCGGAGATTTAGATGAAAACGGCTTGCCTGACAGCTTTCATCGCAACCGTTGGTTTCGCTCAAGCAAAAGGTTCGACCAGGAGATCCGCCGCCGGTTTCTTTCCATGGTTTTGTTTGCATCTGAACAGGGGCTTGATCACTGGCGAAAGGCGCCGGGTGGACGGCTTGCTGAAATCATACTGCTTGATCAGTTCTCCCGGAATATATTTCGGGGTGGCGCTTTGGCCTTCGAGCAGGACAAGTTGGCGAACAAGCTGTGCAAGGAGGCCATGCGCAAAGGCCATGACATGTCGCTTTCTCCCGTGCAGCGTGCGTTTATATATATGCCCCTTGAACATGCTGAGCGCCTCGAAGATCAGGTTCTTTCTGTTGAGTGCTACGAGCAACTGGTTGCCTCTACATCTGGTGTGCTTCAAGGTTTCATGAAGAGCTTTTTGCAATCTGCGCAGGATCATAAAGGTATCATCGAGCGTTTTGGTCGCTTTCCCCATAGAAATCAGAGCCTCGGGCGGACCTCAACCGAGGCGGAAAAAGATTATCTGGGCACAGCTCGCCGGTTTGGGCAATAAAAGTTTCGAAAGGAGGTTGACGAAAGGGGCAGGATGCGTAGAATACGTTTCCGTTGTCGGCTCAAGCCGATCAGCGCTGCGGGAATAGCTCAGTTGGTAGAGCACGACCTTGCCAAGGTCGGGGTCGCGAGTTCGAATCTCGTTTCCCGCTCCAAATTCCGAAAACCCGGCCTCGAAAGAGGTCGGGTTTTTTGTTTTTAGTTATACTGACCGCCTCGCCCACACTAAAACTTTGCTCCGGAGGCGCGGCTTGTGAAAGTTCATTCACTCCATATTTATCCGGTTAAGTCTCTCGCCGGTATTCAGGTTTCTTCGTTTGAAATGGATGATTTCGGCCCCAAGGGTGACCGGCGCTGGATGATCGTTGATGGCGATCGTAACTTTGTTACTCAGAGAGCACTACCCGAGCTGGCAAGGGTGGTCACCTCCTTAAACGGTGATAGCGTGAGTATTCGTGTACCGGGCGAGGGTGATTTTACGCTACGGGCGACCGACCAAGAATTGCGAGTGCTGGTCTGGCGCGATTGGGTAAAGGCTTACGAAGGTGCGGTAGCTGCCAACGAAGCGCTGAGCCGCTTTTGCGGTAAGGATCTTCGCTTTGTGTACATGCCAGACTCCTCGTTCCGGCGTGTTGATGCCGGGCGTGTAATGGAGTACAGGCGAGTAGGGTTTGCCGATGGGTTTCCTTTTCTGATCACCAGCGTGGCGTCGCTGGATGAGTTGAATGGCCGCCTTGACGCAGCGGTAGATATGCGAAGGTTTCGGCCCAATATCGTTGTTGAGGGTTTCGCGCCATGGCAGGAAGATACGTGGCGCAAACTCAAGCTTGGAGCGCAGCGCTTTGACATCGTAAAGCCTAGCTCCCGTTGTGTGTTGACGACTGTTGACCCGGATACCGGAATAAAAGATCCCGGCCTGCAACCGTTAAGGACGCTCTCTTCTTATCGCAGAACGTCAGACGGTGTTATTTTCGGCCAGAACGCAATCCACGAAACACCCGGAGTTATCCATGTGGATGATTCCGTCACTGTTATTGAATCGGAGTAAAAAGTAACGTGCCACTGTTAACGCTGGACTCGATATCCTTGGCCTACGGGATGCACCCACTACTGAATCAGGCGTCTCTTATTATTGATGCCGGTGAGCGTGTGTGCCTTTTGGGAAGGAACGGCGAGGGCAAATCAACGCTGCTAAAAATTGTCAGCGGGGAAGTTGTGCCGGATGGCGGAGTTGTTCGCCTCGACGACGGCGCTATGCTGGCCGTACTGCCGCAGAACCTGCCTTCGGATGACGCAAGAACGGCGTATGAGGTTGTCTCTGGTGCGTTTCCTGAAACAGGCCAGCTCTTGGCCGAGTTTCACATGCTCACTCAGCAGGTAGATGAAGCAAGTCTCGACCGTATGATGAAGGTTCAGGAGCGTATCGAAGCGCTTGATGGATGGCGGCTTGACCAGAAGGTTACGGCGGTTTTGGCGCAATATGGTATAGATCCGGAGCGGCCTCTCAATACGCTCTCTGGAGGTTGGCAGCGCAGGGTATTGTTGGCTCGGGCTCTTGTTGTAGAGCCAGATATTTTATTGCTGGATGAGCCCACGAACCACCTTGACGTGCCAGCGATTGCGTGGCTTGAAGAGGCGCTCGGGGCTTTCCGTGGGGCCATGCTGTTTGTGAGCCACGATCGTGCCTTTATACGGCGGATGGCTACCCGTGTTGTGGAGCTGGATCGCGGTAAGCTGGTCAGTTTTGCAGCCTCTTATGATCGTTACCTGGAGTTAAAGGAAAAGGCGCTTGAAGAGGAAGATCGAGAGAACGCGCTTTTTGACAAACGACTGAAGCAGGAAGAAACCTGGATTCGCCAAGGGATCAAAGCTCGTCGTACACGCAATATGGGGCGGGTACGAGCGCTTAGAGCTATGCGTGAAGAGCATCGGCAGCGCAGGGTGCGCGGCGGGACGGCAACCTTTGCGGTGGAGGATGCGGCACGCTCTGGCAAGTTGGTGGTTGAGACCATTGATGCTGGCTTTGCGTATCCTGACGGCACACCGGTTATCAGTGATATGAGCCTCACCGTGTTCCGAGGTGACAAGATTGGCCTGGTGGGAGAAAACGGAACAGGTAAAACAACACTGGTGCGGCTGCTGCTGGGGGATCTTGAGCCGACAGAAGGCAAGGTCCGTTTGGGAACCAACCTTCAGGTTGCCTATTTTGATCAGCTTCGCGGTGAGTTGGATTTGAACCGCAATGCTCTGGATAACCTGTCGGAAGGTCGGGAATTTATCGATATTAACGGCCAAAGTAAGCACGTACTCGGGTATTTGCAGGACTTCCTTTTCACTCCAGAGCGGGCCAGGTCGCCTGTAAGAGTATTTTCCGGTGGCGAGCGGGCAAGACTTTTGTTGGCCAAGCTATTCAGCAAGCCGGCGAATATTCTGGTGCTCGATGAGCCAACCAACGATCTCGATGTTGAAACGCTGGAACTGTTGGAAGAGCAGCTCTCGGAGTTTGCTGGCACAGTGATTGTGATCAGTCACGACCGAGAGTTTCTGGATAACGTTGTCACGGAAACTGTTTTTCTGGATGGCTCGGGCAGTGTTGATGAATACGTGGGTGGATACAGCGATTGGCGTCGGCAGGGTGGTTGTTTTCCCGCAGAGGCGAGCGGCGCGCGCCCCGATCGGCACGATAAAGCTGCGAAATCCGGTAAGCAAAGCGGCGGTGCGAAACAAGGTGGGTCGTCAAAGTCCACAAAGGGCCAATCAGGGGCGCGAGATGAACCTGCCAGTAAGGCCAAGCCGGCCAAAATGAGTTACAAGCTGAAGCTTGAGCTCGATCAGTTGCCGGGGCAGATTGAAGAGCTGGAGAGTAGCGTTGCCAGTCTTAAGGGGCGTATCTCGTCGGCAGACTTCTATACGGGTTCGCCCGACGATATTGCAACCACTCTGAAAGAGCTGGAAAAGAAGGAGTCGCGTTTAGAGAAAGTGATCGCGCGATGGATGGAGCTTGAAGAACAAGCACTGGGTTGAGTGTTACGTCAATAAAAAAGCCCGGACGGCAATGTGTGCCGTCCGGGCTTTTTTACAGTGTGTTCCTGATAGGTTCTGTCTTAACGAATTCTGATGGCTAGAACATCGCACTCGGTTCCGTGTAATACCCCATTGGCAGTTGAGCCCAGTAATAACTGAAAGCCTTTCCTGCCGTGGCTTCCCACGATTACCAAATCCGCTGCCTGTTCTTGAGCCAAGCGGTGAATCTCGGATTCTGGTCTGCCTACGGTGACAATCTGATTGGCCTTATCGACCCCGTATTTGTCGCCGTAGATCGCAAGCTGCTCTCGCGCTGCTTTGTCGAGTTGATCCTGAAGTTCCGTCAGATCCATGGGGATATCGCCGCCGTAGGCGTAACCCACCGGTTCTACAACGTGTACCAGAGTAAGATTCGCACCGTGGGCATCGCTCATGGCTCTGGCTTTATCCAGAACCTGGGGCGCCTCTTCGGTAAGATCTATCGCAACAATCACGTTCTTATAGGCCGACATCCCTAGCTCCTTAATATATCTACTTTGTTACAGCATAGTACGCCAGCTCGTTCGGGGGAAGGGCGCTCAGTTGCTTTGTTGGAGCAATGTGATAGCCGTTGTCAGGCTTTCGAGGATACGCTTTGAGTATCTGTCGATTACAAAACCGACGTTGTTCTCGTTGTAGTTGATGTAAGAGCCGCGGATGAACTGCCATTTAGCGGTAACGTCATTCAGAAGAGCTTTCAGTTCATCTTTGCTGTCGCCGTTATTCATTGCTTCCAGAAGCTTGTCGAACTCTTTCGCCTGTTCGTCAAGCGGCGTTTCTGTAGAGGTGCCTTGGAAAGTTTGGGCAACGGAAGAGTTGGTCCGAACCGAGTATTTGGCCATCATCTGCGATATTTTGACTGCACCCATTCTGGCCGCTTCAACCCGTGGGCTTGTCTTTATCTGGGAGTTTTCTTGGGCGATCTGATAAAGCTCAGTTGCCATGTCATTCATGACCAGCGCCTGATTGGCCATGTCTGAAACCAGGCGCAAGTCTGGGTAACCGGTCTTTCGTACATCGTTGATGTTGTCGCGCATCAGGCTTTTGAATTTGTCGAACTCACCGTTGAGCTTTTCAAGTTGCTCTGCAGACAGTACGCCGCTCGTGCTTGTTGCGAGAAGATTCATGGAATCGTTGGCGGAGTTAATGCCTGCTACGATCTCGTTGAGGATCTCGGTGCTACCACTTCCAATGAATCGGTAATATGCATCCAGAGAGGTGTAGTTGCTGACGCGAAAGGTATGAAGTTGGGCAAGGAAATCGTCTGCCTCCTGTGCCTTAATGCTCATGGATGTTAGCAAGAGCAACAATAGTGCGCCAACAAGGGAGGAACGCGCTCGCAGGTGAGTGGTTTTCATCGGATAGTGTCTCCGTAATGCGTTTATTATTGTGTACCAAAGTCGTAGATCGAAGGTAAAGTAACTTCACCAGCCAATCAAGCAGTTTTGCGAGTGTAGGTTCCAGGAAATGTAAATATCTTTGAAATTTGCGTGACGAAGTTCAAGTTTTTTCTCTGTAGTGGCGAATATCTCCATGAAATATAAGGGATATTCGATAAAATTTCTGGAAAATCAATGAGTGTTGTGTCGGTTTAGCAAGAAACAAATTGACAAACGTGTGGTTTTTTCTCATCGTGTGCCCTCACGATTCAAACGACTGTATGAATTTTTTGGGTCGGTTGGTCGAGCAGTGACCGAAATCTGGCTGCATAAAACAACCCCGGCAACTCGTTGAAGAGTGCTGCTGGGAGCTGAAAGCAGTTCCAAACACAGACTGGAGATCAGTTGATGATTTACGAAGGTAAAGCCATCACGGTTAAAGAGATCGAAGGCGGGATCGCTCAGTTGGACTTCGACTTGCAAGGCGAGTCGGTAAACAAGTTCAACCGTCTTACTATTGAAGAGCTCCGCGCCGCGACTGATGCACTTAGTGCACAGAAGAAACTCAAGGGCCTGGTAGTAACCAGCTCCAAGGACAGTTTCATTGTTGGTGCCGACATTACAGAGTTTACTGAGTTGTTTGCCGGTTCTGAAGAAGACCTGGTAGCTAATAACCTGAAGGCTAATGCCATTTTCAGTGCGGTAGAGGATCTTCCGTTCCCGACCGTAACAGCTATCAACGGCATGGCGCTGGGTGGCGGTTTTGAGATGTGCCTGGCGACGGATTATCGGGTTATGGCCCCCAAGGCGAAAGTCGGTTTGCCAGAAGTTAAACTGGGTATTTTCCCAGGCTTTGGCGGTACTGTTCGTTTGTCTCGTCTGGTAGGCGTAGACAACGCCGTTGAATGGATTTGCGGTGGCTCTGAAAATCGCGCTGATGTAGCTCTGAAAACCGGCGCTGTTGATGCAGTCGTTGAGCCTGCAAAGCTGGTTGAAGCGGCGGTTGCAATTATTAACGAGTGCAACGAAGGCAAGCTGGATTACCAAGCGCGTCGCGAAGAGAAAAAAGGCAAGATTAAATTGAATGCCATGGAAAGCATGATGGCGTTCGAGATCTCCAAAGCGTTTGTGGGTGCGAAAGCCGGTAAGAACTACCCGGCACCTGTAGAAGCTATTAAGGTTATGCAGAAGCACGCAGGCCTGACCCGCGACAAGGCAATTGAAGTAGAGGCCAAAGGCTTTGCCAAAATGGCAAAGACCAATGTAGCGGCCTGTCTGGTTGGCTTGTTCCTGAACGACCAAGAGCTGAAGAAAAAAGCCAAGGCGTGGGAAAAAGAAGCGTCTGACGTGAAACTGGCCGCCGTACTGGGCGCCGGAATCATGGGTGGTGGTATTGCTTATCAGTCAGCACTGAAAGGCACGCCAATCATCATGAAGGACATCAACCAGGACGGCATAGAGCTGGGCCTCAAAGAAGCCAAAAAGCAGCTGACCAAGCGTGTTGATAAAGGTCGCATGAATGCTGGGCAGATGGCTGATGTTCTTAACAGCATTACGCCAACCCTGAACTACGGTGATTTCAAGAACGTAGATCTGGTTGTTGAAGCTGTCGTTGAGAATCCCAAGGTAAAAGACGCTGTTCTGTGTGAAGTTGAAGAGATGACCCGTGATGACGCCATCCTGACGTCTAACACATCGACTATCTCTATCGACCTTCTGGCCAAGAACCTTAAGCGGCCTGAAAACTTCTGCGGCATGCACTTCTTCAACCCGGTGCCTATGATGCCGTTGGTTGAAGTTATCCGTGGCAAGAAGACAAGCGATCGCGCCATTGCAACAACCGTTGCTTATGCAAAGGCGATGGGCAAGACCCCGATTGTTGTAAACGATTGCCCGGGCTTTCTGGTCAACCGCGTCCTGTTCCCGTATTTCGGTGGCTTTTCCGGTTTGATTCGTGACGGTGCCGACTTCCAGAAAGTCGACAAGGTGATGGAAAAGTTTGGCTGGCCGATGGGGCCTGCTTACTTGCTTGACGTGGTTGGCATGGACACCGCTAAGCACGCCAATGAAGTAATGGCTGAAGGCTTCCCTGAGCGCATGAAGCAGACTACAAGTCGGCCGTTGAAGTGATGTTCGAGAACGATCGTTACGGCCAGAAGAATGAAAAGGGCTTCTACAAATACGAACTCGACCGCAAGGGCAAGCAGAAGAAGGTTGTCGATGAAGAAACCTACAAGCTGATCGAACCGGTTGTTCAGGGTAAGAGCGATTTCAGTGATGAGGATATCATTGCTCGCATGATGCTCCCTCTGTGCCTCGAAACCGTTCGCTGCCTGGAAGACGGTATTGTTGCAGACCCGGCTGATGCCGATATGGGTCTGATCTTCGGTATCGGCTTCCCGCCGTTCCGTGGTGGTGCCCTGCGTTATATCGATGATATGGGCGCAGACAAGTTTGTAGAGCTGGCAGACAAGTTTGCAGATCTTGGTCCTCTGTATCACCCGACCGAGAAGCTGCGTGAAATGGCCAAAACTGGCGAAAAGTTCTTTGGTTAACCCTGAACGAGATTTCCGAACGGAGAAAGATCTATGAGCCTTAATCCGAGAGACGTTGTCGTCGTCGATTGCGTGCGGACTCCGATGGGCCGTGCCAAAAACGGTTGTTTCCGCAATGTGCGTGCGGAGACCCTGTCGGCTACGCTGATCGATGCACTGTTCGATCGCAACCCGAAGCTCGACCCGAAAGATGTTGAAGATGTGATCTGGGGCTGTGTAAACCAGACCAAGGAGCAGGGATTTAACGTGGCCCGGCAGATTTCCGTGCTGACCCGTATCCCTCATGAGTCTGCAGCCCAGACCGTAAACCGTCTGTGTGGATCGGCCATGAGCGCAATCCATACAGCAGCCCAAGCCATCATGACCGGCAACGGTGATGTGTTTGTGGTTGGTGGTGTGGAACACATGGGGCACGTGCCCATGACGGAAGGTTTCGACCATAACCCGGCGGCGTCCAAGTACACTGCCAAGGCATCGAACATGATGGGCCTGACCGCAGAAATGCTGGCAAAAATGCACGGCATTACTCGTCAGCAACAGGATGAGTTCGGTGCTCGGTCGCATCGTTTAGCGCAAGAAGCGACCCTTGAAGGTCGTTTCAAGAACGAAATCGTGCCGATTGAAGGGCACGACGAGAATGGCTTTAAAACGCTGATCGAACACGATGAGACCATTCGTCCGGATACCACTGTGGAATCCCTGGGTCAGCTCAAGCCGGCCTTTGATCCTAAGAATGGCACCGTGACGGCAGGTACTTCCTCGCAGTTGACTGATGGCGCGTCGGCTATGGTGTTGATGTCTGCAGAGCGGGCAGAAGCACTGGGCCTGAAGCCTATCGCGAAGATTCGCGGCATGGCAGTTGCTGGTTGCGATCCTGCAATCATGGGTTACGGCCCTGTGCCGGCAACCAAAAAGGCACTCAAGCGTGCAGGCCTGAAAGTTGAAGATATCGACTTTTGGGAACTGAACGAAGCCTTTGCCGGCCAGTCTTTGCCAGTACTGAAGGACCTGAAACTGTTGGGTGTAGTGGACGAGAAGGTAAACCTGAACGGCGGCGCGATTGCTCTTGGCCATCCGCTGGGTTGTTCTGGTGCCCGTATCTCCACAACCTTGCTGAACGTAATGCAGGCCAAGGGCGGTAAGCTTGGTGTTTCCACCATGTGCATCGGTATGGGTCAGGGCATTGCGACGGTTTGGGAGCGCCTGTGATCCGTTAGGCGGGCACAGCAACGCTTTCATGGAAGGCCCGGCATGCGCCGGGCCTTTCTGCTTTCAGGGCGATCTAAGAGCGCTTCCTGAGGCGCCGAAATTTAAGACCGGGGCGAAGAATGGGTTGTCTTGCTATTCCCGACCCTGTAAAACAGTGAGCCTATACATAATGGCGGCTCCTATAGTTTTTCCAGCCGATTGATTTTACAGCGAGTTTACGGTCTCCTTGTTCACTGACCGATTTATCGCCAAGGATATAGATCTCCGATATGGGTAAAAGTCTCGTAATTGTCGAGTCACCAGCGAAAGCGAAGACCATCAATAAGTACCTGGGCGCTGACTTCATTGTTAAGTCGAGTGTTGGGCACATTCGTGATCTTCCCGTCAGTGGCAATGGGTCCCCATCTGATCCAAAAGAGCGCGCCAGGCAGGCGGCAATCACTCGTAAGCTCGGCCCGGACGACAAGATTGCCCATAAAAAACGCAAAGCCCGGGAGCAGTTGGTTGCCCGGATGGGCGTGGATCCGGATCAAGACTGGAGCGCTCGTTACGAAATTCTTCCTGGCAAGGAAAAAGTTGTCAGTGAGCTTAAGCGACTTGCCAAGAATGCCGACCATATCTATCTCGCAACGGATTTGGATCGCGAGGGAGAGGCCATTGCCTGGCACCTCCAGCAGACTATTGGTGGTGAGCCTGAAAAGTATCGTCGTGTGGTGTTCAACGAGATTACCAAGCGCGCGATTCAGGAGGCGTTTCAGAATCCTGGTGAGCTGGATACCAACCAGGTAAATGCTCAGCAAGCACGGCGCTTTCTCGACCGTGTTGTGGGTTACATGGTGTCGCCCTTGCTATGGGCCAAGCTGGCCCGAGGGTTGTCTGCAGGCCGGGTACAGTCAGTAGCGGTTCGGTTGATTGCAGAGCGTGAGCGAGATATTCGGGTGTTTGTTCCGGAAGAGTACTGGCAACTGTTTGCCGGGCTTGGTGCAAAAGCCAGCGCGCAGCCCGTGGGTTTCGAAGTTACCCGTTACAATGACAAACCCTACCGTCCGGTTAACGAGCAACAGAGCGATGAGCATGTAGCACGGCTTAAGGCTGGCGGGTTTGAAGTTGCCAAGCGTGAAGACAAGCCAACCAGGTCTCGCCCAGGTGCGCCGTTCATTACGTCGACCCTGCAGCAGGCGGCAAGTAACCGGTTGGGGTTCAGCGTCAAGAAAACCATGATGCTGGCCCAGCGACTTTATGAAGCCGGTTACATTACATATATGCGTACCGATTCCACGAATCTGAGCCAGGATGCGGTCAGTGGCTGCCGTGATTATATTCAGGATCAGTTCGGTGATCGCTATCTGCCAGAGAAGCCCAAGGTATATGGCAGCAAAGAAGGTGCGCAGGAGGCTCACGAAGCGATTCGCCCCACAGAAGCAACTCGCCAGGCAGCGGAAATCAGCGGTCTTGAAAAAGATGCGGAGAAGCTCTACGAGCTGATTTGGCGCCAGTTTGTGGCATGCCAGATGTCAGAGGCCGAATTTCTCAGTACGTCGATCGTTGTCGCCAATGGCGATTACGAACTGCGTACGCGCGGCCGGATCATTAAGTTTGATGGTTTTCTTAAGGTCGCGCCTCAGTCGGCTAAAAAAGAAGAAGATGTGGCTCTGCCAGACATAAAGGTAGGGGAGGCTCTGAGCCTTGAAAAACTGGAGCCGACCCAGCACTTTACCAAGCCTGCACCGCGTTTTACGGAAGCCAGCTTGGTAAAAGAGCTTGAAAAGCAGGGCATCGGCCGCCCCTCTACCTATGCGTCGATCATTTCGACCATTCAGGACCGGGGATACGTGCGTCTGCAGAACCGGCGTTTTTACGCAGAAAAAATGGGTGAGATCGTTACTGACCGTCTGTGTGAGTCGTTTTCCAATCTAATGGACTTCGATTTTACGGCGAAGATGGAAGGTGATCTGGATCACATTGCTGAAGGCGACGTGGACTGGAAAAAGGTTCTTAACGATTTTTACGCGCGCTTCCGTAAGCAGTTGGAATCAGCCGAGAGTGCGGATGGTGAGGGCGGAATGCGCCCGAACGATCCGACGGAAACCACCATTCCGTGCCCAACTTGCGGCCGTAACATGCAGATTCGGGTGGCCAGCACCGGCGTGTTCCTTGGTTGTTCCGGCTACTCGTTACCACCTAAAGAGCGGTGCAAAACTACGATCAACCTGGTTTCGGGTGATGAGGTGGTTAGCGCTGATGATGACGTTGAAGGCGAGGGTGAAACCCGGCTATTGCGCAAAAAGCGCCGTTGCCCCATATGCTCTACGGCTATGGACAGCTACCTGGTGGATGAAACCCGCAAGCTACATGTATGCGGTAACAACCCGGACTGTTCCGGCTATGAGGTGGAAGAGGGCACTTTCCGTATTAAGGGTTACGACGGCCCCACGCTGGAATGTGATAAGTGTGGCTCGGAAATGCAGCTGAAAACAGGCCGCTTCGGCAAGTATTTTGGTTGCATGAGTGATACCTGTAAAAACACTCGTAAGCTCTTGAAGAGCGGTGAGCCTGCGCCACCCAAAATGGACCCGGTTCCAATGCCTGAGTTGCAATGCCAAAAGGTGGATGACACCTATGTATTGCGCGATGGCGCATCCGGAATGTTTTTGGCGGCTAGCAAGTTTCCGAAAAATCGTGAGACCCGACCACCTCTGGTGATGGAGATTAAACCGCATCGGAAGGAGATCGATCCGAAGCACGATTACCTGATGGAGGCGCCGGAGCGCGATCCAGAGGGCAATCCTACGGTCATTCGGTACAGCCGCAAGACCAAAGAACAGTATGTGATGTCAGAAAAAGACGGTAAGGCTACCGGCTGGTCGGCTGGTACGTTGATGGGAGGTGGCAGCCTCGCGAGAAATAATCGTGACTGCGTGTGGTTGGTAGAAAAAAGGGGTCAGAGCAAATGCTCTGACCCCTTTTTTTATTTGCCCCCAATGTCTTTTGGGCCTATCTGAATTTCCGCAATCTCTGAATCAGTGAAGACGTATCCCAGCGTTTTCCGCCCATTTCCTGAACATCTCCGTAAAATTGGTCTACTAGGGCTGTGACCGGTAGTGAAGCGTTAACTTTGCGTGCTTCATCCAGGCATATGCCCAAATCTTTGCGCATCCAGTCCACAGCGAATCCGTGATCAAATTCGCCGTCAATCATGGTTCCAGAGCGGTTTTCCATCTGCCAGGATTGGGCGGCTCCCTTGGATATGACATCCACAACTTTCCGTACATCGAGACCGGCCTGTTCGGCAAAATGCAGCGCTTCAGAGAGTCCCTGGACCAATCCGGCGATGGCAATCTGGTTAACCATTTTGGTTTTTTGACCACTGCCCGCTGGGCCCATCAAGTTCAAGGCCTTTGAGTAGTGCTGTAACAGTGGCTGTGCTTTGGCGTAATCTTCCTCCGTACCGCCGCACATGATGGTCAGCTGGCCGTTCTGAGCGCCTTGCTGGCCTCCTGATACTGGTGCGTCGATAAAGCCCATGCCAGCCTCGCGTGCCCCTTGAGCCAGCCTCTCGGCGATCCCTGCGGAAGCGGTAGTGTGATCCACTAGAATGGCGCCCGGCTGGGCGTGTGCGAGAATACTGTTGCCCCCTTCATAAACCGCGATAAGATCTTTGTCAGCGCCGACGCAGGTCATGACAAAATCGGCGCCTTTTACAGCTTCTTCGATAGTCTCACAAGCGGTTCCCGGATACTCCTTGGCCCACTGTAGAGACTTTTCTGTTGAGCGGTTCCATACCCGAACTGTGAGACCGGCGTTTGCCAGGTGGCCAGCCATGGGGTATCCCATAACGCCGAGGCCGATAAAAGTTGCGGTTGTCATTGGTTTCTCCTTGTAGAGTTATGGGACTTAACTTAGCACAGAGTTTGCTGGTTGCCTGAGCAAATGGATTGCCCGCCAAACTCTCCAAAAAAAAGGCCGCTGAATCAGCGGCCTTTTGGTTTCCAGAACGGGCAGGGCGTTACTTTTTAGGGTAATCCCGTGCCGGAGAGCCGGTGTACAGCTGGCGCGGGCGGCCAATGCGGTAGTCGCCGCTGACCATTTCGTTCCAGTGGGAGTACCAGCCGATAGTCCGTGACATGGCAAAGATTACCGTAAACATGGACGTCGGAATTCCCATGGCCTTCAGGATCAGGCCAGAATAGAAGTCCACGTTCGGGTAAAGCTTGCGCTTAACGAAGTACTCGTCTTCAAGGGCAATCTGCTCAAGGCGCTGGGCGATTTTTAGGAGTGGATCATCTTTCATGCCAAGCTCGCCCAGAACCTCGTGTGCAGTTTCCGCCATTACCTTGGCGCGCGGGTCGAAGTTCTTGTAAACCCGGTGGCCAAAGCCCATCAGGCGGAAAGGATCGTCTTTATCCTTGGCCCTGGCAATGAATGTGTCAATGTTGGACTCGTCGCCAATTTCCGCAAGCATGTCCAGAACGGCCTCGTTGGCACCGCCGTGAGCCGGGCCCCAGAGTGCCGCAATGCCCGAAGCAATGCAGGCGTAGGGGTTGGCGCCGGAAGAGCCTGCCAGCCGCACCGTGGATGTTGATGCATTTTGTTCGTGATCAGCATGCAGAATAAAGATCTTGTCCATGGCTTTCGCCAGGATCGGGTTTGGCTTGTATGTCTCGCAAGGAACGCCAAACATCATCTGCAGAAAGTTTTCGGAATAGGAAAGGTCATTCCTTGGGTACACAAATGGCTGACCAATGCTGTATTTGTAGCACCAGGCTGCAATCGTTGGCATCTTGGCAATCAGGCGATGCGCAGTGATTTCGCGCTGATGTTCGTTGGTCACATCCATCTGGTCGTGATAAAACGCAGAAAGTGCCCCAACAACACCGCACATAATGGCCATTGGGTGCGCGTCCCGGCGGAAGCGTGGAAGAAATTGCGCATCTGGTCGTGCAGCATGGTGTGGTTTTTAATTGTTTGGTGGAACTGCTTGTTTTCTGCGGCCGTAGGTAGTTCGCCTTTGAGTAGCAGGTGGCAGACTTCTAGGTAATCTGAGTGCTCTGCAAGCTGTTCAATCGGATAACCCCGGTGTAGGAGAACGCCGTTTTCACCATCAATATACGTGATGGCCGACTCGCAGGCGGCTGTTGATACAAACCCTGGGTCGTAAGTGAAAACGCCTTGCTGGACTAGGCCTCGAACGTCGATAACGTCAGGGCCAACGGTGCCGGAATAAACCGGTAGCTCAATGGACTTGTCCCCCACCGAGAGCGTGGCTTTCCTGTCGGTCATAGTGCTCTCCTGTTTATCAGCTTTGACAGCGCTAGCTGTCTTTATAGTTGCGCGAGAAGGCGCGTATTATCGCAAAACTGGCGGCAAAATATAGGGCGTTGGCTTTTTTTGTCAATGAAAGAGTAGGGAAACTTCGTAATTATGCCTTGTTGTAAATCAGGGATACCACGAATGAGGCGGCTTTCAACAAAAAAAAGAATTTGTCAATACGCCTAATAGCTGGCCCTGTTACGCTTAGCATAAAGCCTTTGCGTGGGTTGCGCGTTTGTAATTATACGGGCGTCTCCTTATAATCCGTAGCCCGGAATCGGGGATTCACCGCTACGAGTGGTTTGTTCATAGCAAGCTACCGGGTTGGTGTCCGCCCTCCTGAACCAATCGTCTGTTGATGTCGTATTGAACATTCGATCCTTACGTACCCACTAACCGCCACCGGCTCGCCGGTTCTGCGGCACCAAAAGAGAGTGTGAGAGCGCTGTGAATAGCAAACGACCAGTAAATCTCGATCTCGGCAAGTTCCATTTTCCTCTGCCAGCCATTACGTCCATATTGCACCGCGTGAGCGGCATCATCATTTTTGTTGGTGTTGCGTTCATGCTTTATGGGCTTCAACTTTCCCTTTCCGGGGAAGAAGGCTTCAGTCAGGTCAGTGAACTGCTGAACAGCTTCCTTGCCAAGCTGATTATCTGGGGCATTCTGTCTGCTCTGCTGTATCACCTGGTTGCAGGTATCAAGCACCTGCTTATGGACATGGGCATTGGTGAAGAGCTGGAAAGCGGGCGTGCGGCCGCTAAAATCACCATCGGAGTTTCCGTTGTCCTCATCGTTTTGGCAGGAGTCTGGGTATGGGCATGAATAGTGTGACCAATATCGGTCGAAACGGTATTCAAGACTGGATCATCCAGCGGGTTTCCGCCTACGTATTAGCTTTTTATACGGTTTTTCTGCTGGGCTTTTTTATCACAACCGACGTGGACTACCAGTCTTGGTCGGCTTTGTTTAATCAAGTTTGGTTCAAGATCTTTACGCTGCTGGCACTGCTTTCAATCGGGGCTCATGCGTGGGTCGGCCTTTGGACCGTTTCTACCGACTACATCAAATCTGCAATGCAGCGCTTCCTGTTTCAGGCGGCATTCATGCTGGTGATTTTTGTGTATGTGGTCTGGGGTATTCAGATTATTTGGGGGCTTTAATCGATGTCTAATATTAAGACCATGTCGTACGACGCGATTGTTATCGGCGGCGGCGGTGCCGGTATGCGAGCGGCCCTGCAGTTGACCGAATCGGGCGTCAAAACCGCGTGTATTACAAAAGTATTTCCTACTCGTTCGCACACGGTGTCTGCCCAGGGCGGTATTACCTGTGCGATTGCAAGCGCTGACCCCAATGATGACTGGCGCTGGCACATGTATGACACCGTAAAGGGGTCTGACTACATTGCCGACCAGGACGCTGTTGAATATATGTGTTCTGTGGGACCACAGGCTGTGTTCGAGCTTGAGCACATGGGGCTGCCGTTCTCTCGTACCGAACAGGGCCGTATTTATCAGCGTCCGTTTGGTGGTCAATCCAAAGGCCCGGATGATCCTACTCAGGCAGCACGTACCTGTGCTGCCGCTGACCGTACAGGTCACGCGCTGTTGCACACGCTATACCAGGCAAACCTTAAAGGTGGCACGACATTCCTGAACGAATGGTATGCCGTTGATCTGGTAAAGAACAGCAAGGATGAAGTTGTTGGTGTTGTGGCCATTGAAATCGAAACCGGTGAAGTGGCTTATATCAAGTCCAAGGCTACGGTTCTGGCAACAGGCGGCGCAGGCCGCATATATGCCTCTACTACCAACGCGCTGATCAACACCGGCGACGGCATTGGCATGGCGCTGCGTGCCGGCTTCCCAATGCAGGACATGGAAATGTGGCAGTTCCACCCCACGGGTATCTACGGTGCCGGTACGCTGGTAACGGAAGGCTGTAGGGGTGAGGGCGGTTACCTGATTAATTCTGAAGGCGAGCGGTTCATGGAGCGTTATGCTCCTAACGCGAAAGACCTGGCAGGCCGCGATGTTGTTGCTCGCTCCATGGTCATCGAGATTCTTGAAGGTCGCGGCTGCGGCCCGGAAAAGGACCACGTGCTGCTGAAGTTGGACCACCTGGGTGAAGAGACTCTGAATCTGCGTTTGCCCGGTATCTGTGAGCTATCCCGTACGTTTGCCCACGTGGATCCCGTAAAAGAGCCGGTTCCGGTAGTGCCAACGTGTCACTATATGATGGGTGGTATTCCTACAAACGTGGGTGGCCAAGCGCTAACACAAGATGGCAGTGGTAGTGACAAGCCGATCCCGGGATTGTTTGCCTGTGGTGAAGCGGCTTGCGTTTCTGTTCATGGCGCGAACCGTTTGGGCGGTAACTCGCTGTTGGATCTCGTTGTTTTTGGTCGTTCGGCTGGCCTGCATATTGAAGAGCAGTTGCGCGGTGGTTTTGAAACAGACGATGCAACCGATGAAGACATCAAGCGTGCCATGGCTCGATTGGATCGTCTGAACAGTGCATCAGAAGGCGAAAGTGTTGCAGAGGTTCGTAAGGACCTGCAGAGCTGTATGCAGCTTTACTTTGGAGTGTTCCGTGACGGCAAGAGCATGGAAGAGGGCCTGAAAAAGCTGGACGCCATAGGTGAACGTGTTCGTAACACCAAACTGGGTGATACCAGCAGTGCGTTCAACACAGCACGTATTGAAGCGCTGGAGCTGGATAACCTGTTTGAAGTGGCCCAGGCTACTGCGATTGCGGCACATGAGCGTAAAGAGAGTCGCGGTGCTCACGCCCGTAACGACTACACTGAACGTGATGATGAGAACTGGTTGAAGCACTCTCTCTACTTCCCGTTGGACAAACGTATTGGCAAGCGCGACGTTAACTTTTCGCCGAAAACTGTTGATACTTTCCAGCCGAAAATCCGGACTTATTAAGGGGGACGTACACTATGTTGGTAAGCCTTTACCGTTATAACCCGGAAACTGACAGCGCCCCTTATATGCAGGACGTGGATGTCGAGCTTCCGGCTGGCAAGGACCTGATGGTTCTTGACGTGCTAAACCTCATCAAAGAGAAAGATGAGTCGATGGCCTATCGCCGTTCATGCCGTGAAGGTGTTTGTGGTTCAGATGGCATGAACATGAACGGCAAGAATGGTCTGGCATGTATTACACCTATGTCTCAAGTTGTCAAAAACGACAAGCTGGTGCTGCGTCCTTTGCCGGGTCTGCCGGTTATCCGCGATCTTGTTGTGGATATGAGTTTGTTCTACAAGCAGTACGAAAAAGTGATGCCGTACTTGGTGAATGATCAGCCAGCGCCAGCTATGGAGCGCCTGCAGTCACCGGAAGACCGTGAAAAGCTAGATGGTTTGTACGAGTGTATCCTCTGTGCATGCTGTTCCACTGCCTGCCCATCGTTCTGGTGGAATCCGGATAAGTTTATTGGTCCGGCAGGGCTGCTACAGGCCTATCGCTTTTTGGCTGACAGCCGAGATACCGCACAGGCAGAGCGTTTGGCCGACCTGGATGATCCGTTCAGCGTTTTCCGCTGCAGGGGAATCATGAACTGTGTCAGCGTTTGCCCGAAGGGGCTGAACCCCACAAAGGCAATTGGTCATATACGGAATCTTCTGTTGCACCGAGCTACGTAAGTAGCAGAGTTGTAATCAGACGCTATACTGGTCTGAGCAGGTTGGAACCCCGGAAGGCCCCGCATGAATGCGGGGCCTTCAACCAAAGGCTTATAGTCAAAGGTCTTACCCGGGTGCACACTACGCAGGCCGTGGCGGGAACTTACCTTGTTTTCTTACGGCGTTGCAGTATAAAAAATCATTGGGGAACGGAAAACATCCATGTTGGGTGTGGTGGCTACAGTCGATCCCGTAAAAACCCGTATTGACTGGCAGTTGCCCCTAGCCGACCATACTTGGCTCCCCCGCACCAGCCCAAGGTGAGCTATTCAAAATGCAAGAAAGCATGATGGAGCAGTTATGGCAGACGTCCCACTTGCAGGGTGGAAATCTGGCCTATGTTGAACAGCTTTTTGAAACCTACCTGACAGACCCTAATGCTGTTCCCGAAGAGTGGCGTAGCTATTTTGACAAGCTTCCAAGCGTTGACGGCTATCAGGGCCGTGACGTTATTCACTCTTCGATCCGGGAGCAGTTTGAGCACATTTCCCGTAATCAGCGGTTTCTCGCGAATAACGGCGTGCCTGTCAGCGCAACGTCGGATGCTGATAAAAAGCAGACACGTGTTCTCCAGCTAATCAACGCCTATCGCTTTCGTGGTCACCAGGAAGCAAAGCTTGATCCACTTGGAGTATGGCAGCGACCGAGCGTAGAAGACCTTGATCCGGCGTTTCATGACTTATCGGAAGCTGACCGGGATCTGACCTTTCAGACCGGTTCGCTGAGCTTTGGCTCTGAAACCATGAAGCTCGGAGATATCGTCGACGGACTGCAGCAAACTTACTGCGGAAGTGTTGGCGCCGAGTACATGTACATAATTGATACCCGCGTTAAGCGTTGGTTTCAGCAGCGCATGGAGCCAGTTCGCTCCCAGCCGGGTTATGAGGCCAAGACGCGCAAACACATTCTGGAGCGTCTCACGGCGGCCGAGGGTCTGGAAAAATATCTTGGTTCCCGCTACCCAGGAGTCAAGCGTTTCGGGCTTGAGGGCGGTGAAAGCCTTATTCCCTGCATGGACGAGCTTATCCAGCGCGCAGGCTATTATGGCGCCAAGGAAATTGTTCTGGGTATGGCCCACCGTGGCCGCCTGAACATTCTGGTCAATACGCTGGGCAAGAACCCCAAGGAGCTGTTTGACGAATTTGAGGGCAAAAGGCTGGCAGATTCAGGCTCGGGTGATGTCAAATACCACCAAGGATTTTCATCCAACGTAATGACTGAAGGCGGTGAAATACACTTGGCGATGGCGTTTAATCCATCTCACCTTGAGATTGTATCGCCGGTAGTTGAAGGCTCTGTGCGCGCCCGTCAATCCCGTCGTTCCGATACAGAAGGCAATCAGGTGGTTCCCATTATCATGCACGGTGATGCGGCATTTGCCGGTCAGGGTGTGGTGATGGAGACCTTCCAGATGTCCCAGACCCGTGGTTACGGGGTGGGCGGCACGATTCACATTGTTATCAATAACCAGGTTGGCTTTACCACCAGCAAACAGGAAGATGCGCGCTCGACAGAGTATTGCACTGACATCGCCAAGATGGTCCAGGCGCCGATACTGCATGTGAACGCAGACGATCCTGATGCGGTTGTTTTCGTGACTCAAATGGCGATGGATTATCGCAACGAGTTCAAGGGTGACGTGGTTATCGATCTGGTTTGTTATCGCAGGCGCGGGCACAACGAAGCGGATGAGCCTGCCGCAACCCAGCCGATGATGTATGAGAAAATCCGCAAGCTCAAAACAACTCGTAATATTTACGCAGAAAAGCTGATCGCTGCGGGTGTTTTGAGCGAAGACGAAGCAAAGCAAATGGAGAATGACTACCGCGATGCGCTGGATAATGGCGAGCACGTGGTCAAATCTCTGGTTAAAGAGCCCAATAAAGACCTCTATGTTGATTGGGCGCCGTATCTTGGCCACGAATGGACCGCCAAGTGTAAGTCCAGTGTGGCACTAAAAACTATTCAAAAGCTGGGTAAGAAACTGACTCAGGTACCCGAAGGGTTTAGTGTTCAGCGCCAAGTGTCCAAGATCGTAACCGACCGTGAAAAAATGACGGCCGGTGCACTCCCCATTAACTGGGGTTACGGCGAGATTATGGCTTATGCAACGCTGCTGAATGAGGGGCACCCAATCCGGCTGACCGGTCAGGATGTGGGTCGTGGAACCTTCTCTCACCGCCACGCTGTTTTGCATAACCAGAAAGATGGCTCCAGGCATATTGCCCTTGAACAGCTCTCTGACAAACAGCCGAAGTTTGAAATATACGATTCATTGCTCTCTGAAGAAGCAGTGATGGCGTTCGAATACGGCTACTCAACCACCACGCCGGATACGCTGGTGGTCTGGGAAGCGCAGTTTGGCGATTTTGCAAACGGCGCCCAAGTGGTTATCGACCAGTTTCTCACCAGTGGTGAGCATAAGTGGGGGCGCCTGTGCGGGCTCACTCTGTTGCTGCCACATGGCTATGAGGGGCAAGGGCCTGAACATAGCTCTGCACGTATTGAGCGCTTCCTTCAGCTCTCCGCTCAGCACAATATCCAGGTATGCGTACCAACCACGCCTTCTCAGGTCTTTCACATGTTGCGCCGGCAAGTGAAGCGCCCCCTGCGTAAGCCTCTGATCGCAATTACTCCGAAGAGCTTACTGCGTCATAAAGAAGCAACATCGGACCTGGAAGATCTGACCTCGGGTACGTTCCAGACTGTGCTTCCAGAGAAAGAGGCGCCGGATGCGAAGAAAGTTACTCGGGTTGTTCTTTGCAGTGGCAAGGTTTACTTCGATCTGCTGGAAAAGAAAAAGACCGAAGAGCGGGAAGACGTAGCATTGTACGTATTGAGCAGCTTTACCCGTTCCCCGGTGAAGACCTGGATGAAACCTTGGCGCAATATTCTAAGCTTAAGCATGTTGTTTGGTGCCAGGAAGAGCCAATGAACCAAGGTGCCTGGTATTGTAGTCAGCACCATATGCGCAATTCGCTGCAACGCCTGAACCCCAAGCTGAATCTTCAGTATGCTGGCCGAGAGGCTTCCGCTGCGCCGGCAGCAGGCCATATGTCTGTGCATATTGAAGAGCAGAAAAAACTTGTTAACGACGCGTTTGAAATCTGACGAGCTACCGAACTAAGGAACTGTAATGTCTACTGAGATTAAAGCCCCCGTTTTCCCGGAGTCGGTCGCAGAGGGTACCGTCGCGACCTGGCATAAACAGCCTGGTGAAGCCTGTTCACGTGACGACCTGATTGTCGATATCGAAACCGACAAAGTGGTCCTGGAAGTTGTCGCGCCTGCTGACGGCGTAATTGAAGATATCCTAAAAGGCGAAGGCGACACTGTAGAAAGCGGTGAAGTTATCGGCAAATTCAAAGAGGGTGCTAAGGGAGAGTCAGGTTCTTCCGACAGCAAAGCCAGCAGCGCTGAATCCGATGCCGATTCTGATTCCGATAAAAGTGAAGCCAAAGCTGAGCAAAACCAAAATTCAGGTGACGCCATTCTCAGCCCTGCCGCGCGTAAGCTGGCTGATGAAAATGATGTTGATCCGAGTGCCGTAAAAGGCACCGGGAAAGACGGTCGCGTCACTAAAGAAGATGTTCAAAATCATGTAGATGCTGGAAAGTCTTCAGGTGGATCATCAAAGCCTGCAGAGTCGACCGCAATGCCTGAAGTGAATGTTGCTGCGGGTGAGCGCCCTGAAAAGCGTGTTCCGATGACTCGCTTGCGAGCTAGTATTGCCAAGCGTTTGGTTAATGCGCAGCAGACCGCAGCCATGCTGACGACCTTTAACGAGGTCGACATGGGCCCCATTATGGAGCTGCGCAAGCAATACCAGGACAGCTTCGTGAAGCGTCACGACATCAAGTTGGGCTTTATGTCCTTCTTCGCTAAAGCCGCAACTGAAGCGCTGAAGCGTTTCCCTGCCGTTAACGCGTCTATCGACGGTAACGATATGGTCTATCACGGCTACCAGGATGTCGGTGTTGCAGTTTCTACTGAGCGCGGTTTGGTGGTTCCGGTTATTCGCGATGTCGATGCACTGGGCTTGGCCGATATAGAGAAAAAGATTGTTGAATATGGCACCAAAGCAAAAGGTGGCAAGCTTGCAATTGATGATATGACTGGTGGTACGTTTACCATTACCAACGGTGGCATTTTTGGATCGCTGCTTTCTACGCCGATCCTGAACCCGCCACAAACAGCCATCCTGGGTATGCACAAAATTCAAGAGCGCCCGATGGCCGTCAATGGAAAGGTGGAAATTCGGCCGATGATGTACCTTGCGCTGTCCTATGACCACCGCATGGTCGATGGCAAGGAGGCGGTGCAGTTCCTTGTGGCCATCAAGGAAATGCTCGAGGACCCAGCACGCATTCTGCTGGACGTGTGAGCTGACACTTAACGAATCGGAAAACAGGATTAACTATGTCTGATAAGTACGACGTAATCGTCATTGGCGCAGGCCCCGGTGGCTATGTTGCTGCCATAAAAGCCGCTCAGCTTGGCCTCAAAACCGCATGTGTCGAGTCGTGGACCTCCGAGGACGGCAAAAGCCAGGTGCTTGGTGGCACCTGCCTGAACGTGGGTTGTATACCATCCAAAGCGTTGCTCGAAATTTCCCACAAGTTTGAGGAAGCGAGCCACGATTACGAGATGCAGGGCATCATTGCAAAGGATGTCAAAATCGACATCGCCAAGATGATGGAGCGCAAAAGCGGCATCGTTAAACAACTGACAGGCGGTATCGCAGGGTTGTTTAAGGCTAACGGTGTGACCTCTATTTTTGGTCATGGCAAGCTGCTGGCTAATCGTCAGGTTGAAGTGACAGATAAAGACGGCAAGACCAAAACCTACGAAGCTGAAAATGTCATTATTGCGACTGGCTCCAAGCCTATCGAAATACCGCCCGCTCCGATGACTGAGGGCTATATTGTAGACTCAGAAGGCGCTTTGGAGTTTGAGGAAGTTCCAAGCGTCTTGGCGTCATCGGCGCCGGTGTTATCGGGCTTGAACTGGGGAGTGTCTGGGCGCGTCTGGGTTCCGAAGTCACGGTACTTGAAGCGCAGGACACCTTCTTGCCGACTGTAGATCAGCAGGTTGCTAAAGATGCCCTGAAGCAGTTCCGCAAGCAGGGCCTTGATATTGTCATGGGTGGCCGTGTAACCGGCGCCGAGGTCAAGCGCAAGCTGGTCAACGTTAGCTACGAAGACAGCAAGGGCAAGCAGGAACTCAAAGTCGATAAGCTGATTGTTGCCGTTGGGCGTCGGCCGTACACGGACAATCTGCTGGCAGCAGATTCCGGCGTTAACATGGATGAGCGTGGCTTTATCTTTGTTGACGAGAAGTGCAAAACCGAGGCTCCTGGGGTTTGGGCCGTGGGCGACGTTGTTCGTGGCCCAATGTTGGCACACAAAGCCTCAGAAGAGGGCGTTATGGTTGCCGAGCGTATCGCGGGCCAAAAGCCTCAGGTTAACTACGACTGCATTCCGAACGTGATCTACACATCGCCGGAAGTGGCCTGGTAGGTAAAACGGAAGAGCAGCTCAAGAGTGAAGGCGAAGCCTATAAGGTTGGTACATTCCCGTTTGCGGCTAACGGTCGCGCGATGGCGGCAAACTCCGCCTCTGGCATGGTGAAAATCATTGCCGACGAGAAGACCGACCGGATTTTAGGCTTCCATGTTGTGGGTCCGCAGGCATCGGAAATCGTAGCCCAGGGCGTTATTGCCATGGAATTTGGCTCCAGTGCAGAAGATCTGGCTCTGACCTGTTTTGCACATCCGACTCTGTCCGAGTCTGTGCACGAGGCAGCGCTGGCGGTTAACGGTGGCGCAATTCATGTTGCGAACCGTCGCAAGAAGAAGTAACGCAAACCAGGAAGCAGGGGCGCCCTTGATGGCGCCCCTTTACCATAAAAATAGCTGATTTCCTGTTGCGATCATGGCGAGCTGAGTTGAAACCTGGCTCGCCGAACGGAATTCGCAGTAAAGGCTTCCCGGCTGGGGAGTCGCGGGTTCACTTTCCGTACGTGGTTATCCTCCATCAAAAAGCGGGACACTAACTATGAATTTGCACGAATATCAGGGCAAACAGCTTTTCGCTGAATATGGCTTGCCAGTATCGCAGGGCATTGCTTGCGATACCCCAGATGAAGCAGTAGCAGCTGCAGAGAAGATTGGCGGCAACAGCTGGGTTGTTAAGGCTCAGGTTCACGCTGGCGGCCGCGGTAAAGCCGGCGGTGTAAAGCTGGTCAAGAACACCGACGACATCCGCGCGTTTGCAGAGCAGTGGCTGGGCAAGCAGCTGGTTACCTTCCAGACTGACGAACACGGTCAGCCGGTCAGCCGAATTCTGGTTGAATCCCTGACGGATATTGATCAGGAACTGTATTTGGGCGCGGTTGTTGACCGTGGTACCCGCCGTATCGTATTCATGGCATCCACCGAAGGTGGTGTTGAAATTGAAACGGTTGCGGAAGAAACTCCGGAAAAAATTCTGAGAGCCGAAATTGATCCGCTGGTAGGCGCGCAGCCATACCAGGGTCGCGATCTGGCGTTCCAGCTTGGTCTGGAAGGTAAGCAGATTGGTCAGTTCGCCAAGATCTTCATGGGTCTGGCGAAACTGTTTGAAGACTACGACTTGGCGTTGTTGGAAATCAACCCGCTGGTTATCACGCCAGAAGGCGATTTGCACTGCCTGGACGCCAAGATTGGTGTTGATGGCAACGCTCTATACCGTCAGAAGAAGCTACAGGAAATGCGTGATCCTTCCCAGGAAGACGCTCGTGAAGCAGAAGCGGCAGCTTGGGAACTGAACTACGTTGCGCTTGAAGGCAACATTGGCTGCATGGTTAACGGCGCTGGTCTGGCCATGGGAACCATGGACATCATCAAGCTTAATGGTGGCCGCCCGGCCAACTTCCTGGACGTTGGCGGCGGTGCGACCAAGGAGCGCGTATCCGAAGCGTTCAAAATCATCCTGTCTGACGATGCAGTACAAGCGGTATTGGTTAACATCTTCGGCGGTATTGTGCGTTGCGACATGATTGCCGAAGGCATCATCGGTGCAGTTAAAGAAGTCGGCGTTAAAGTGCCCGTGGTTGTTCGCCTTGAAGGTAACAACGCTGAACTGGGTTCCAAGGTACTGGCTGAAAGTGGCCTGAACATCATCGCCGCTAGCAGTTTGGCCGATGCTGCTGAGCAAGTCGTTAAAGCTGCAGGGGGTAAATAATGAGCATCCTGATTAATAAAGACACCAAGGTTATCTGCCAGGGCTTTACCGGCGCACAGGTACATTCCACTCTGAACAGGCTATCGAGTACGGCACTAAAATGGTTGGTGGCGTTAGCCCAGGTAAAGGCGGCACTGAGCACTTGGGTCTGCCCGTGTTTAACACCGTACGCGAAGCTGTAGAAAAGACCGGCGCTCAGGCTACCGTGATCTATGTTCCGGCTCCGTTCTGTAAAGATGCCATCATTGAAGCAGCAGATGCCGGCCTTGAGCTGATCGTATGCATCACCGAAGGTATTCCGACCATCGACATGCTGTACGCCAAAGAATACGTTGATCGTAAAGGCGTTCGCATGATTGGTCCTAACTGCCCAGGTGTTATCACCCCGGGCGAGAGCAAGATCGGTATCATGCCGGGCCACATTCACAAGCCAGGCAAGGTCGGTATTGTATCCCGTTCCGGCACCCTGACTTACGAAGCGGTCAAGCAAACCACAGACTTCGGCTACGGCCAGTCTACCTGTGTTGGCATTGGTGGCGACCCGATTCCGGGATCCAGCTTCATCGATATTCTTCAGTTGCTGCAGGACGACCCGCAAACTGAAGCCATCGTGATGATTGGTGAAATTGGCGGTACTGCGGAAGAAGAAGCGGCTGCCTTTATCAAGGCTAACGTTACCAAGCCTGTGGTTTCCTACATTGCTGGTGTTACTGCACCTCCAGGCAAGCGTATGGGCCACGCCGGTGCGATTATCTCCGGTGGCAAGGGCACTGCAGACGAAAAGTTTGCGGCTCTGAACGACGCCGGTGTTAAAACCGTGCGCAGTCTGGCCGAGATTGGCAAGGCTCTGAAGGAAGTAACTGGCTGGTAAGCTGGTTTCTTTCACAAAAACCCCCGTTCTGTTCTGCAGAGCGGGGGTTTTTTATTTATAATGCCGGGTCGTCTGATCTACTATGGGCGATCCCATTCAAAAGAAGGAGTTTGTGCTTTGAGTTCAGTAGATTCCCAGCAACGGGTTTTGTCCGGTATGCGTCCGACCGGCAAGCTTCACCTTGGCCACTACCACGGTGTGCTGAAAAACTGGGTGAAACTCCAGCACGAATTTGAGTGCTTCTTTTTTATCGCCGACTGGCATGCCCTGACAACGCAATATGATGACCCTTCCGGCATAGAACAAAGTGTCTGGGATATGGTAATCGACTGGCTTGCTGCAGGGGTTAATCCCGGCTCCTCCACCATGTTTATTCAGTCTCAGGTGCCGGAGCATGCAGAACTGCACCTACTGTTGTCGATGATCACGCCACTGGGTTGGTTAGAGCGCATTCCCACCTACAAGGACCAGCAGGAAAAACTGCGGGAAAAAGACCTGGCCACCTACGGTTTCCTCGGCTATCCGCTGTTGCAAACCGCCGACATACTGATGTACCGCGCAGGCAAAGTGCCTGTGGGTGCCGACCAAGTGTCACACGTTGAGATCACCCGTGAGATTGCCCGCCGTTTCAACCATATTTACGGGCGCGAACCCGGGTTTGAAGAACAGGCTGAGTCTGCCATCGTTAAGATGGGCAAGAAAAACGCCAAGCTTTATCGCACTCTCAAGAAGCGCTACCAGGAAGAGGGTGACATGGAGGCGCTGGAAACCGCTCGCGCCTTGCTCATGGAGCAACAGAACATTTCCCTTGGTGATCGTGAACGCCTTTATGGCTACATCGAGGGTGGCGGCAAGGTGATTCTGGCAGAACCCCAGCCACTGCTTACACCGGAATCCAAAATGCCGGGATTGGACGGGCAAAAAATGTCCAAGTCCTACAACAACTACATTGGCCTGAGGGAAGAACCAGATAGTGTGGCCCAGAAAGTCCGGACCATGCAGACCGATCCCCAGCGAGTGCGGCGTACCGACCCGGGGGAGCCTGAGAAGTGCCCGGTATGGGGGCTGCATAAAGTGTATTCCGATAAGACAACCAAAGAGTGGGTTCAGACTGGCTGTCGCAGCGCTGGTATTGGCTGTCTTGAATGCAAGGCGCCGCTGATTGAGTCCATCGTGGAAGAGCAGCGGCCACTGCGTGAACGAGCTCTTGAGTACGAAGGTAACCCGGATCTTGTACAGTCGATTTTACAGGAAGGGCGCGAACATGCCCGGGACGCAGCCAGGGATACGCTTGAGGAAGTCCGCGCAGCCATGGGTCTGAGCTATCGCTAAGCCAGAGCCATTGGCACGGGTATCCGGAAAGCCGCTGACAGATCTTCCCAGCGACTTGTATATTCCACCGGATGCCCTTGCTGTGTTTCTTGAGGCTTTTGAAGGGCCTCTTGATCTTTTGCTTTACCTGATCCGGCGCCAGAATATGGACATTCTGGATATAGACGTAAGTGATATAACCCGGCAATACATGGAGTATATTGGAGCCGTTGAGGCCATGCGCTTCGATTTGGCTGCAGAATACTTGGTGATGGCCGCCACGCTGGCAGAGATCAAATCTCGCATGCTTTTGCCGAGGCAGGAGTACGATGAAGACGAAGAGGTGGATCCAAGAGCAGAATTGATTCGCCGGCTACAACAGTACGAACGGTTCAAGCAGGCTGCAGAGGATGTTGATGCACTGCCGCGCATGGAGCGAGACACTTTGCCTGTATCTGCTGCTTTGCCACAGTTAGCTTCAAATCAACCCCATCCGGATGTTGATATGCGGGACATGCTGCTTGCGCTCCAGGGCGTGCTGAAGCGTGCGGATCTTTTTACCAGTCATCATGTGGAAAAGGAAAGGCTGTCCACCCGGGAACGGATGTCAGCCATCCTGGCGGCGTTGCAGGACGATCAGTTTGTTGCCTTTCAGAGCCTGTTTACCTTAGAAGAGGGGCGGCTTGGGGTAGTGGTTACCTTTATAGCAACGTTGGAACTGGTGAAAGAGCAGCTGATAGAATTAGTGCAAACAGACGTTATGGGCTCGATTCACGTGCGCGCGCGGGCTGCCCGGTAGAATACTCCGCACATGGAAAACGTTGAATTATCATGAATGAAGAGCACCTTTCGAGAATTCAGGCTATTGCCGAAGCAGCATTGCTTGCGGCGGGCAGGCCTCTATCCCTTGATCAATTGCGTGAACTGTTTACCGAAGATGATCGCCCCGCCCGGCAAATTATGGAGCACGTCATGATGCTTCTTGGTCAAGCGTGTGAGGGGCGAGGTTTCGAGCTGCGTAAAGTGGCAAGTGGCTACCGCCTTCAGGTTAGAGAGGAGTTTGCGCCTTGGGTCAGCCGTCTTTTTGAGGAAAAACCTCAGCGGTATTCCCGGGCACTACTGGAAACCCTCGCGTTAATTGCCTACCGCCAACCCATCACTCGCGGCGAGATCGAAGACGTTCGTGGTGTAACGGTAAGCAGCAATATCATTCGCACATTACTTGAGCGAGAGTGGGTTCGTGTTGTGGGGCACAGGGACGTTCCCGGTCGGCCAGCCATGTATGCCACGACCCGGCAATTTCTTGACTATTTCAATCTTACCGGCCTTGATCAATTACCACCGCTATCTGAGATTCGGGATCTGGAAGAAATAGGGCGGGAGATCGAAAAGAGTATTCAAGCCGAGATCAAGTTTGATTCAGCACCGGCAGAACCCGCGGGCGATAGCCCGCCGGACCAGACAATTCACTGATACCATACGGGCATCAGTCAGCGACTAAGGATTATTTTCATGGCGTCAGAACGCCCCGGGAAAAAGGCAAAACCGACCGCCAAACCGGCTGCCGATTCGGTTACTAACGAAGGTCCGGAACGGATCCAGAAACTCCTCGCTCGTGCCGGTATCGGCTCGCGCAGAGAAATTGAAGGCTGGATGGAATCAGGGCACCTCATGGTAAATGGTGAGGCCGCAGAGCCTGGCCAGAAGGCAACGGTGAGCGATCGTTTCGAGTTGGATGGAAAACGCCTGGACGTTACTGCGGCTGCTGTTACGGTGCGCCGGGTTTTGATCTATAACAAGCCCGAAGGCGAGTTAACCACTCGTAAAGATCCTGAGGGTCGGCCAACGGTTTTCGACCGCCTGCCACGGCTCAGGGATACCCGCTGGATATCCATTGGTCGTCTGGATATCAATACCACTGGGCTTGTGCTTTTCACTACAGATGGTGAGTTGGCTAACCGCCTGATGCATCCTTCCAGCCAAATTGACCGCGAATACGCTGTAAGGGTGTTTGGTGAGGTTGATGATGCAATGATCGAACGTTTGAGGGCAGGTGTGTTGCTTGAGGACGGCATGGCGAAATTCAGTGATATCAGTCCAGCTGGTGGCAGTGGAATAAACCGCTGGTTCCACGTAACGCTTCTGGAAGGCCGTAACCGTGAGGTTCGGCGCTTGTGGGAATCCCAAGGGGTGCGCGTAAGCCGTTTGAAGCGAGTACGTTACGGGCCTATTTTCCTGCCTAGCAGGTTGACGCTGGGCAAATGGGAAGAGCTAGACCAAAAGGCGGTGGACACCCTTAGCAGTACTGTGGGGCTCACCTCCGTTGATATACCCCAGAAAACTCCGGATGAAAAAGCCGCACATGAGCGGCAAAGAAGGAAAAGCCCGGGCAGTGGCGCCAGAAAAGCAGGGACCCGTCGTTGGGACGTAAGCGATACCAAGCCCACGCGCAGCGGTGGTTCTGATAAATCCCGCGGCGGTGCCGGCAAGCCTCAGAAAGGGGCAGGCAGGCCTCGCAAGGCTCATTCTGACAAATAATTGATAAAGTTCAATGGATGGCCTGGGTGTGGTGCTTGCGCAGGCTGTTCAGCCAATGCTTGCAAACACCTTGGTGCAGTTTCTGCCTTGGCCTTTTGCTCTGTACAGAGCCTCGTCGGCGCGGGCTATCCACTGATTTGCGCCTTCTTCTGCCAGGTGTCGGGCGACACCGCAGCTGGTGGTTACCGAAAGATCTGTGCCGCCGCAATCCACCCTCAGGGCCGCAATCGCATTGCGTACTCGATCCGCTACATCTTGTGCTTCCTGCTCACCTGTATGGGGAAGCAAAATCGCAAACTCTTCACCCCCAAACCGATAAACGCTATCTGAGTTTCTGATTGCATTTTCAATAGCTTTTGCGGTTAGCCGCAGCAGATGATCACCCACCACGTGCCCATGCTGGTCGTTTACAGTTTTAAAATGATCCAGGTCGCAGAGAATCAGCGAATACTCTTCTCGGTGGCGATCAGAAAGCAGGCTGGCGCGCTGAAGATGCTCATCTAACGCTCGCTTGTTAGGAATGGAAGTTAACGCGTCGGTCAGCGCTGCCTGCTCAATTGTCATAAACTGGCAGGCGTTGCGTAGAGGGCAAATCGCTGCGCTGATGAATATTTCGATGCCCTGTAGTTCCTCGTCTGAAAACTTCTGCCGACGATTTAGAGTGAGGGTGCCGTAGCATACCCCTTCAAGGTTAAGTCTGTATTCACAGCGGTGTGGTCCGCCCATTCCGGTTGCGTATACGAAGTCCCGGTTTGCGACCTGGTGGCGATAGCTCAGGGCATCAAATGGAATAGTGGTGCCTATCTCTTCTGCCAGAATGCCAAGCTGGGTTTCCAGGGAAAGGCTAGTGGAAAGGCGGCGTGTGAGTCTTGTAAGAGGATCTGGCGTGTTTGACCATCCCTGATAGGCCTGCCGTAACGCTGCCAGGTCTTTTGCCTGAGTAATGCTTCGTTGTATCGATGGAATGTTTTTCACTACGGCTTACTCTCCGGCAGAAGTCATCAAAGCTTTAGGCTATTCAGTACTTATCAGTAGTGAATAGCACTGATCGTGCCGAAGTATTTTTTATATATAAATAACAGTGGGGTAAGCGTGATATCTAAAGCAGTTTGATGGGGCTGTAGCCCCGTCTGTACTAGGGCGTCAAAAAAACGGCAAGGTTCTTCCGGTGGCTGCGCGTGCTGGCACAAAATGCCTTTCCAGGGGGGGTGGGGATAAAGAGTCCCTGTGGTAAACTCAGCGGCTTATATTCGCGCCGTTTTCAGAAGTGAGCAATAGTTCGTATGACGTTTCAGGCCCCAGAAAGTCTCGCCGAACAGATCGCCCAGCATTTGGGTCAGCGTATTGTTACGCGAGATCTGAAGCCCGGAAGCCGAATTCAGGAGCTTAAAGTTTCCGGCGATCTGAATGTCAGCAGGGGTTCTGTACGTGAAGCCCTGCTGGTTTTGGAGCGCCGGCACTTGGTCGAGATTTTTCCGCGCCGGGGCGCGGTGGTTTCCAGCCTCACTGAAGCGAGCGTCAATAATCTCTATGATATTTACATCGATCTGCTCTGTATGCTCGGGCGCAAAGTGATAGAGCGCTGGGCAGCTGACGAACTTGGCGGCGTTATGAGGCGTGTCCGGGAAGTTGAGGCTGTTATTCAAGCGGTGAGCTCTACCGAACCCGATGCTGCCGAAAAAGTCATTGATGCGGGCTTTGGAGTTATGCAGTACGCCTACGATTTAGTAGATAATCCGTTTCTTGAAGAAACCCTGGAAAACTTCAGACCGGCGATCAGTCGCACTTATTTTGCGGCTCTTGAGAATTTCCGGGAAGGCATTGGGCAGACTGCCATATTCTTTCAGCGTCTTGGTGAGGCTGCGCTTAGCGGTGATGCCGATCATTTGCAATCTGCAATACGGGCATTCGGTGAATATCAGCGCCAGCAGATATTGAGTATTCTCAGGGAGGAGGAGAGCGCGTGACATGCGCCTGAAATCCATCAAGCTTGCCGGGTTCAAGTCATTCGTCGACCCAACAACGGTTCCATTTCCCACCAATATGACGGCAGTGGTTGGTCCTAATGGTTGTGGTAAGTCCAATATAATTGATGCTGTCCGCTGGGTGATGGGAGAGAGCTCCGCCAAGTATTTGCGCGGCGAATCCATGACCGATGTTATCTTCAACGGCTCCAGTGCCCGCAAGCCGGTTGGCCAGGCCTCTATCGAGCTTTTGTTTGATAACAGCGATGGGTCTGCTCCGGGCGAGTTTGTCCGCTTTAACGAAATCTCCGTGCGTCGCCGGGTTTCCCGGGAAGGTCAGTCAGAATACTTTCTTAATGGCTCCAAGTGCCGCCGCCGGGACATTACTGACCTGTTTTTGGGCACGGGCCTGGGCCCGCGAAGCTACGCCATTATTGAACAGGGCATGATTTCACGGTTGATTGAGGCCAAGCCCGAAGAATTGCGAATCTACATTGAAGAAGCGGCCGGCATATCGAAATACAAGGAGCGCCGTCGGGAAACTGAAAACCGGATGCGCCGCACCCAGGAAAACCTTGAGCGTCTCACGGATCTTCGGGAAGAATTGGGGCGTCAATTGCAGCACCTTGAGCGTCAGGCAGCTGCCGCGGAGAAATACAAATCCCACAAACACGATGAGCGCCAAAAAAAAGCAGAACTCACGGTTCTACGCTGGCGGTCTTTGGATAACGATCTGCAAACATGGCGCGGTAAAATTCGCGACACAGAGCTTGAGCTTGAAAAACAGCTTACCGATCGGATCAGCCTGGAAACCTCCCTCGAGTCTCTACGAGACAGCCACCACGAGCGCACAGAGCACTTCAACCGTGCCCAGGCCCGTTATTATGAGGCGGGTGCGGATATTGCCCGCATTGAGCAAAGTCTTGAGCATCAGCGAGAGCGCAGCCGGCAGACCGCGGCGGAGCTGGATCAGGCCATGGCCAATCAGCGTGAGCTTGCCCGGGAGCTGAGCCAAGATGAAGACAAACTGGCCGCTATTCGTGAAGAATTGGGGATGATTGAGCCTGAACAGGAGGCTCTGGCCACCCGTTCTGAAGAATCTGCAGAGAAGCTCCAGCAAGCAGAAGAGGCAATGAGTGATTGGCAGCAGCGCTGGGAAGAGTTCGGCTCGCGCTCAGCCGACGCTCGCCGCGAGGCAGAGCTTGCGCAATCCCGAATCCGCTCCCTGGATGATGCGATAGAGCAGTTGCTGGCGCGCCAGCGCAAGCTGCACGATGAGCAAGCACAGCTTGATGCACAGATTGACCGTGTGGAGCTTGAGGAATTTCTCGAGCAGCAGGAAGCGCTGGAGTTGCAACGAGAAGAAGCGGCAGAGCGGATTGAGGCGGTACAGGACGGACTACACGATGCCCGCCATAATCAGCGTGACACTGAACAGAGTTTGATGGAGGTTCGACAGCGCGCCCATAGCTTGCAGGCCGCTCTGGAATCCCAGCAATCGCTGTTGGACGAGCAAATGGGCGGGCAGAACGACAGCTTGCAGGCATGGCTAGAGGAGTATGGGCTGGGCCATTTCCCAAGGGTTGCAGGCAAGCTTCGAATCGACGATGGCTGGGAATTTGCTCTGGAACAAATCATCGGGCGGTTCAGTCAGGGGCTGCTGCTGCCCGATATCAATACGTTGTCCCAGGCCTTGCAGAGTGCACCCAAGGGCCTTGCCGTTATTCAGTCTGGTTCAGGCAGTGGCTCGCCTGCTCAGGGCCTGGCAGAAAAAGTCCATGGAATGCCCTCTGTAAACGCCATGCTTACGGGTATTGATACGGCGGAAACCCTCTCAGATGCTATATCGCAAAGGAATGAGCTTGCAGAAGGCCGAAGCATTATAACCCGTGCGGGTGTGTGGGTGGCTCGTGACTGGGTGCTGATGCCAGACTCTGACGCCAGCCAGATCGGTGTTATAGAGCGGCAGAAAAAAGTTGATGAGCTAACAGCGCAGTTAGCGCAAGCGGAGCAGTCACTGGAAGAGGTGAATGCCCGTTACGAGGCGTTGCACGAGCTTACTGAAAGGCAGAATCTGCCGAGATGATGCCCAGGCCCGCTTGAGTGAAACCGATCGTGAGCTTAGCCTGGTGGTCTCTAAAGTCAGTGGCCTCCGCGCCCGAGCCGAGCAAATCGATGCACGCCTTGCGCGTATTCGTGAGGATGCGGCAGAGGTTGCTCTGAACCTGGAAGAGCAACAGGAAAACCTGGGTGTTGCCCGTGAAGAGTGGCAACAATCGCTCGCCTTAACGGAAGATAGCGACGATGAAAAAGAACGCCTGCTTGAGCAGCGTGACTTGCTTCGGGAAAATCTGGATGGCCTGCGCCAGGAAGCACGCCACGACCGGGATCACGCCCATCAGTTGCAATTACAGTTACAGTCGCTCAGCAGTCAGCGAGATGGTTTGAGCCAGACCATAGATCGAATGCAAATGCAAAAAGAGCGGCTTGAGGAACGCCTGGAAATTCTCAGGGAGTCCCGAGAAAGCGCGGAAGAGCCCATGGAAGATTTGCAGATGCAGCTGGAAGGGTTGTTGGATCGCAGGCTTTCTGAAGAAGAAAAGCTTGGCTTGGCCCGGGATGCGCTGGAAGAAATTGACCGCGAAGTGAGAGAGAAAGAGCAGGGCAGGAGCGGTACTGATCACCGAATTCAGGATGTGCGCTCAAAGCTGGAAAAATTGAAGATGGAGTCCCAGGCACTCGAGATCCGCTCGGGTAATTATATTGAGCAGCTTGAAGAGTTGGATGTGAAGCTGCAGGACATATTGTCGCGGCTACCTGATGATGCAAGTCAGGATGAGTGGGCTGCAGAGCTTGAAAGAATCGGTAATCGTATTCAGCGTTTAGGCGCTATCAATCTGGCGGCCATTGACGAATACCAGGTTCAGAGCGAGCGCAAAACCTATCTTGATAGCCAGCACGAAGACTTGGTTGAAGCGCTGGAAATTCTGGATACCGCCATTCGTAAAATTGACCGGGAAACTCGCCAGCGCTTCAAGGAAACCTTTGATCAGGTAAACGGCGGCCTTCAAGCTCTGTTCCCGAAAGTGTTCGGGGGCGGCAACGCTTCTCTTGAACTCACTGGTGAAGACCTCCTGGAGACAGGGGTAACCATCATGCGCGCCCCCCGGGTAAGAAAAATAGTACAATTCACCTGCTTTCAGGGGGTGAAAAGGCGTTAACAGCCATCGCCTTGGTGTTTTCAATTTTCCAGCTCAATCCAGCGCCCTTCTGTATGCTGGATGAAGTTGACGCGCCCTTGGATGATGCCAACGTTGGCCGTTATGCCAATCTGGTCAAAGAAATGTCGAGCCAGGTTCAGTTTATCTACATAACCCACAACAAAATTGCCATGGAAATGGCTGACCAATTGATGGGCGTAACCATGCATGAGCCTGGGTGTTCGCGCTTGGTAACCGTGGATGTGGAAGAGGCGGTTGCGCTGGTGGAGGCTTGAAAACCGGATTGACCAGAATTCCGCCAAGAATGACAAAAAGGCCATGTGATGTGGCTTTGCGTTGTATTCATTACGCGCTTTTTTTAGAGTAGCAGCCAGAGCACTTTATTCGCTCCCGGATCCGATCTGCAAACAGGACATCAGCACTATGTCACTTAGGGAATGGTTAATTGCCATCGGCACCCTGGTTATCATCGGTATAGTTATTGATGGTTTGAGGCGAATGCACCGTGCCCGAAAGGAATCCATTGCGATTTCTTCGGGTATGGGCGCCGATGACCTGAAAGAATCTCCGCTGGATGAACACCATAATCCGGAGCTTCCAAATGGAGGCGCGAGGACTATTTCAAACGATACGCTTGAGGAGCGAGGGTACGTTCGACGTGAGAAACCGTCACGCCCTCGGGTTCAGAAGCAAAAACCGACGCGACCCGTTCGGGACACTTTGCAAAGCACGGCACCTTCTTCCTCAGAGAGTTTCTCATCCACAGAGTCTCTTCAGAATGAAGCTGAAGAGTGGGAGAAGCAAAGCACCGATACCTCAGGGTATTCATCTTTTGAGCCAGAAGATGCCACGGTGGATACCGGTTGGGGTGCAGTAGAAGAGGATTTTCCCGATACTGCACCTGAGCCATCTGCAAGTGCCGCAGCCGATGTAGAAGAAGATACGGCACGCCGTGAGCCTAAAAACCCTGCCCCTGACCAGCCTTTGGCGGGAGCCAACCGCCCCGAAGCCCGTGAAGTTATTGTAATAAACGTGCTCGCGCCTCAGGGCAAGGACTTCAGCGGAGCGGCCCTGCAGAAACTGTTCGAAGCCTGCGGTTTGGTGCATGGCGACATGAAAATTTATCACCGCCATGAGGCAGAAGATACCATTAGCCCCGTGCAGTTCAGCGTCGCGAATGCGGTTGAGCCTGGCACCTTTAAGCCGGATGACGTAGCTGCGATGACAACACCTGGCATTAGCTTCTTCATGAGCATGCCTGGGCCAACCAGTGCATTGCAGGCTTTTGATTTTATGCTTGAAACTGCCCAGTGCGTGGTTAAAAATCTTGGCGGTGAGCTGAAAGATGAGCGTCGAAGCGTAATGACGGCTCAAACAATTGAGCACTGTCGGCAGCGCATTCGTGAGTATGAGCGAAAGCAGCGGTCGCCACGTCACTGAGCCGGCCTGGGTCAGAGTGAGACGAACAATGCCCGGAGTGATCCGGGTATTTTTTTGATAGCCAAGAGCACCAATTTATGACCAAGCCGTCACCGGAAAGTCTCAAGCGGGCAGAAGAACTGAGGTCTGCACTTGATGAGCATAACTACCGGTATTATGTGCTGGATGACCCAGGCGTTCCGGATGCGGAATACGATCGCCTGTTCCGAGAACTACAGAAGCTTGAGGCTGATCACCCAGAGTTGGCCTCGGACGATTCGCCAACCCGCCGGGTAGGCAGTAAGGCCGAGACCAGCTTTGAGGAAGTGGTTCATCGCCTGCCCATGTTGTCTCTGGATAACGCATTCAGTGAAGACGAACTTCGCGACTTTGATCGCCGGGTGAGAGAAAGGCTTGGCAGTGATAATGATGTTGAATACGTGTGTGAGCCAAAACTGGATGGGCTGGCTGTTAGCCTGCATTACGAGCAGGGGTCTCTTATTCGGGCGGCGACCCGTGGCGATGGGTATGCAGGTGAGGATATTACGGCAAATATCCGCACTATCCCGTCGGTTCCGCTGCGGCTGCGTGGCAATTCTGTGCCAGAGCTGGTGGAAGTCCGCGGTGAAGTCTATATGCCGAAGGTCGGCTTTGAGGCGTTGAATAGTCGGCTGGAAAATCAGGGTGAAAAAGCCTTCGTTAACCCCCGAAATGCCGCTGCCGGCAGTCTGCGCCAGAAAAAATCCACGGTCACTGCCAAGCGGCCATTGGAAATGTGCGCCTACAGCGTTGCAGTTACCGATGAAAGCCAGTTACCGGATACACAGTGGGCGTGTCTACAGCAAGTCCAGCGCTGGGGGTTTCGGATTAACCCTGAAATGCGCAAGGCCCAAGGGGCGAGTGAATGCCTTTTGGCTTATGAAGAGTTGATGCAAAAACGCGATGCACTTCCGTATGGGATTGACGGCATCGTTTTCAAAGTAAACAGGCTGGATTATCAGAAAGCATTAGGGTTTGTGTCACGTGCTCCACGCTGGGCTATCGCCCAAAAGTTTCCCGCCCAGGAAGAGCTAACAGTTATTGAAGACGTTGAGTTTCAGGTGGGCCGCACAGGCGCCGTCACACCCGTTGCCAGACTTAAGCCAGTGTTTGTGGGCGGTGTTACGGTAAGCAATGCCACGCTCCATAATATGGATGAGATCCGCCGTCTGGATGTTCGCATTGGCGATACAGTGTTTGTTCGCCGGGCAGGCGATGTCATCCCGAAAGTGGTGAAAGTGGTTACGGAAAAGCGACCGGCTAACGCAAAGGTGGTAGAACTCCCAAAACAGTGTCCGGTTTGCGACTCGGATGTTGTTCAGATAGAAGGCGAAGCGGTCGCGCGGTGCTCCGGTGGCTTGTTTTGTCCCGCCCAGCGAAAAGAGGCGATTCGACACTACGCCTCCAGAAAAGCCCTCGATATCGAAGGCCTGGGTGATAAGTGGATTGATATTCTGGTTGATCAGGGCATGGTGAAAACCGTTGCGGACATTTACCTCCTAACCGCCCGGAATTTAACTCGACTGGATCGCATGGGTGAAAAATCTGCGAGCAACCTGGTTGCGGCTATTGATCGTTCCCGCGAGCCGGTGCTCTGGCGCTTTCTCTACGCCCTGGGTATCAGAGAGGTAGGCGAGGCAACGGCAAAATCCTTGGCATCGCATTTTGGCTCGCTTGAAGAGGTAGCAAAGGCCGACGAGGAGTCGCTTATAGCAGTACAAGATGTCGGCCCCATTGTCGCCGGCCATATTCGTAGTTTTTTTGAGCAGCCCCATAACCGGGAAACGCTCGACGCCCTGCGTGACGCCGGCGTGAAATGGCAAGAAGAGGTGATTACTGCCGGCGCAAAGCCACTTCATGGGCAAACCTGGGTGCTTACCGGCACCTTGTCTGAACTAACCCGGGATGAAGCTCGGGAAAAGCTGGAAGCGTTGGGTGCCAAAGTTGCCGGAAGTGTCTCCAAGAAAACCGCTTGCGTTGTGGCAGGTGAGGCCGCCGGCTCCAAACTTGCGAAGGCAGAACAGCTCGGCGTGGAGATACTGAATGAACAAGGCTTGCTGGAAATGTTGAAAGAACACGAATTGTTGTAAGCACTCGCGCCACAGATTTTAGTCGTTCAAGCCTGCCAGAAGATGGTGGGCCGGTGAATCTGAGAACTCGCGCAGATACCCCGTTTCCGAAACTGGCTAACATGGTGTTGTTCTGTAACGGTGTGTAAAACGCTGGCTGGCGCCAGCGCTTATGCACTGCCATAACAACAACGTTCTGAAACGGATTTTTCCATGCGCGCCGAGTTGTTTTCCCGCACTGCCATCGCCATGCAGGTGGCTATTACTTTGCTGCTTGCCCTTACCGTCTCGGGTTGTAAAACCGAGAAGGATCCGGACCAGCCAACTATTCTGGGCGCCACTCCGACAACTGCCTACCTGGGGGTAGAGTACTACTACAATTTTGGAGCGTATGGCGGCGAAAGCATACTCGATTACACCCTAACCAATGCCCCTTCGTGGCTGGCGCTCGAAGAGACCAGTAACAAAGCCCGTCAAGGCATTATCATGCGCGGTGTGCCTGGCCTCAGTGGCGGCGCTCGCGGCGATGCGGATTTGGGCAAACTGGAAGGCATTAACCTGGTAAGCACCGATGGCCAAATGGCCGGTTATCAGGCGTTTGATATTGAAGTTAAATACAACGCCCTGTCACTGGAGGCAGACACGTTTACAGAAGGCGAATCGCTAACTATTCCCGATACCCGCCGGGAGCGCTGTGAATTGCCCGATCTGGATACCCCTGGAGAGCACGGGTTTACCATCAACACCTATGATGGAAACGGCGTTGTTACCGGCACTAGCCCCCTTGTTTTGCCCACTCGTTCTGTTTTCGTAAAGGTCCTACTGGATAAACCTTCAGTCACTCGGGTGGCGGTTGCATTCGAACTGACATCGGATTATGACGCAGCCAGCTGCGATCCCGGCGAAACTGCTCCACACCAGTACTGCGATCAAAGCAAAGCTAACGCCGGTGATGCCATTCCCGGACAAGATATAGTCGCTCTAGGCAGCAACAGCGAACCGAAGCTGGAAGATCTTTCCTATCTGACCTACGAAGCAGATAACGAAGGGGTTTATACCGGTGGTGTTATCACATTCGAGCCCGGAATTACCGAGTGCTATATTCGGCTGGAAGTGGTGGACGATAGCTTCCCGGAACCCACGGAAGCACTCCAACTAAGCCTTACGGAAGTACGCTCTGGGCTTGCCGGGCTGGGGCCAACCAATGGGGGTGTGCGCACCAACCTGGTAGTTGATGATAATGAGCCAGTGGTGAGCCTGGAGACTGTGAAAGGCGGAGCACGAGACACGCTGAATGTGGGGGGCTCCCGCACGTATGTAGCGCGTCTGACGGGGGATCGGGAAGGGGTGGTTTACGCCATTCTTGGAGACTCAGAAAACGCTACTGGCCGGCTTGGTACAGAGTTCAGCACCGGTCTGCCCGACAATAGACTCGAATTTCCGGTCGACGTAGATGAGGTGACATTTACGATTGATGTTGTCGACCCTGGCTCCTATTCCAACCCTAACCTAAACGATCGTATTATTCTGCTGGGGTTGAATGAGCGGCGCCAGTTGGGTCGGGAGAACTACGCCCGGGCCGCCTCTGAGAGCATGCTCCGTGTCAGTATCAATGAGCAGGCCTTGCCACTTAATGTCGGTTCTGAAAGCAGTTTCGTCGCAACAGATATAACCCTGGGTCATTCCGGCAGGCTGTTTGTGGCTGGGTACGATACTAACGATAGCGACAGGGTGCAGGTACGCATATTCAGCCAGAAGGGCGCCTTGCTTCAGACACTTGAAGTGTCAGCGGCTGGAGACCAACTGAACAAGCCAGAACCGATAGTTAGCGTGGCCAAGCGCGAGATAACCAAGGGTAACGTAAAGAGTGATCGCCTTGAACTTTTGGTAGCTTATAGCACTGACAAGCTGGTGGCTGATACCACGGGCCATGGCGGCATAGATATTGTCAGTTCGTTGTTCTGGTACGACGAAGCAGCGGCTGGCGGTGAGTATGTTGAATCCTGGGTCACTCGTACAGGCACCGCAGGCGACGATGTTGTTCGTTGGGTTGGCCTGAACGCCGCAAGCGGTTTTGCTGTAATTGCCGGCACGACCAATGGTGAGTGGCCGGGCCAAACCAATGCTGGCGGTTTTGATAGCTTTTTGCAGCGCATAGATTCTCAGGCTGATGGAAGCGATTTTATTCCGGTACCGGCCTGGGCACGACAAGCGGATCATCGTCGGATGACCGTGTGGCTGGCGCAAGCGCGGAAGGTGTCAGCCCGATACTGTTCGGGTCTGCCGTGGGGGCTGTTAATGGTGAGCCAGTACTGGGCGGTGAAGACGCCTATTTTTATAGTACGGCATCGGGAGATGGAAACCTCACCGTATACCAGCGTGGAACCGACGCGAATGAGCGTATAACCGGCGGTGTCGTGGAAGGAAGCAACTTATGGCTACTGGGTAATGGCAGTAATGAATACGCGGTTACCCCAGAGGCAGAAGACAACCTGAGCCTAACGAGTGCGCCCGTTACCAGCCAAAGTGGTTTTGTGCTGGGGTACACCACAGGCGGTGAGGTTGTTCGGGCGTTTAACCTGAACGATGAAGCCGACACTTCTACTGAGCAGTTCGTTGCACTGACCGGCTTTTCGGGGGATCTGATTGCTGCAGGAGATACCGGTGGCGACTTCACCGGCAGTAATGCTGCAAGTGGCGGTGGGTCTGCAATTCTCGCACGAATGTCACTGATTCCCGAGCCAGAGCCAAACACGGAAACCTCGGTGTTCCGCAACGAATGGCGCTATCAATTGAGCGCAGGTAACTCGTCAGTCACACGGCTTGCCAACTATAGGGACGACGAAGTTGTGGCGCTGACGCGCCAGGGCTCAGAGTGGGTAGTTTTGCTGTTCAGCCCCGAGGGTGAGTTGCTGACGGCACCCTAAACGGTGCCTTGCTGGCCATCGGCGCTTGCATACAGGCGAAGGTAGTCTGTGCTGGTGATGACACCCACGGGCTCTCCTAGAGTGTCTATAACCAGGGCGGCATTGAGCCGGTGTGCCAGCATTAGCCTGGCAAGCCGGTGCGCATCGGTTTCAGGGGAGGCCGTCAGGAATGCCGGCAATTCAATGTGTACCAGGCTTTGACTCATCGCATGGGTTTGGCTTTCATACAGCCAGGCCAGAAGCCATTGTTTCCCTACTAGCCCGGCCACATACGTGTCGGCCATAACGACCAAGTGATTGGCACCTTGTTCGTTCATCTCGGTAATTGCCTCCTCAACGGTGGCTGAGGCGGGTAGAGAGTATAAAGCGGGCGTGTATAGAGAAGAGACTGGCAGGTAAGCACGCTGCTCCTTGCGCTCGCCGGCTGCCGCTGCTCCATATTCTTCCAGGGCACGATGCCGGCCGGATTGCGCCGCAAGCTGAAATTCAGCATCTGTTGCTTCGCCACGCTCGGGGTTGATCGGCTGGCTCTCTGCCAGCTCACTGACATTGCCCACGCGGCGCCCCCGGAGTGCTTCTGGCAATCTTGTTCCTACTGGGCGGCCTGGCTCGCTAACAAAAATAGACACCTGTCATATCCTCTGGGAAGAGCTCTCACATAGTGTATCGGCGCGGGAGCGGAAAGCATTAACCGTAATTGGTTATGCTGGCGCCAACTTCTTCTGCCGCATACGGCCAGTCGCCACTCTTTTGGCCAGAGACATCGGCAGGGCGCACGGCTGCCCCGTCAACTGATCTGCCACAAACTCCGCGAGCAGCGGGGCATAGGTAAGGCCTTTGCTGCCCATGCCAGTCAAAAGATAGAGCCCTTCCACCTCCAAGCCCTGTGAGTCACAAAGCGGCCCAGCTACAGGCTGATAATCGTGGGTTGTACAGCGAAACCCAACGCGCCCTGCAAGCTGAGCCGGCAGATCACCCGTAGCCATGCTTTCTGAGAGTATATTTGGCACCATGGATGAAAGCTCCCTGATATTTTCCCGGTGGCTCTCAATTGTGGGTTCAGGTTCATCGCTGTGGAGGTCGAACGTAGCACCGATCACAGCCACTTTTTCACCGTGAGGGCCGTATGCCGGGTTGAAATAGCGCGCACCGCAAATCACTGCCCGAGGGCTATCAATCAGTGACCCAGGTACGTGAGTGACCTGCCCGCGAATGGCTTTAAAGCGGAATGTGTCTGGGCTTGGAATAAGTTGTGGGGTGAGATGTCCGGCGCAGATAACGACTTGGTTTGAGTGGATGTCCGGGCTATCGGAACCGGCTCCGGAAATATGCCATTTACCCGCAGAGAGTTGGATTTGCGTTACAGAGTAAGCGAACGCTTTGCGAATGCCTCTATGCAATACCAGCTCTTTACAGAGTTTGGCTGGCTCCAGCCAGCCACACCCAGGAAACCACAAGCCGCCGCTCATTAGGCGAGCCCCCGTAAGAATTTCGGCTTCCTCCCGGGAGACCGGGCGCAGTAAATCCGCTGGGTATTGGTTGCGCTCAATAAAACGGCGCTGGCGAGACTGCTCCGCATCACTCCACGCAAGCTGAATCAGGCCGGTTGGGTGCCAATATTGGTCGCGATAAGGGGAATAATATCGCTGGCTAAACGTTAGCGCAGAGAGAGCGAGCTCGGTTTGGTGGTTAAACTCAACCCCGAGCTTTACGTACATCGCGCCCTGAAGGTTACCCGAGGCAGCCGAGCCAGGTTCATTTGCCGCGTCTATCAACGTAACGGCGTACCCCCTGTGGGCAAGGTTGTTGGCAAGCAGGCATCCAGCAATGCCAGCGCCAATAACCGCTACAGAGTTTGTATGTGTTTCGAGCGTTTCTGGTGGGACCGGCGGTAAGTTTTCAGGCAAGAAAACGCCGTTTAGAGTTTCCCGGTTAGGCTTGAATCCATCCGTCTTCCGCATGCGGAACCCCGCACTTTCCAGCAAGCTCTGTGTCTCCTCTGTGGCGCAGCATGAAGATACTGTCGTCCCGGGTTTGCTGTGCTCGCGGAGCTGATTGGTGGGGATTTCTTGCGCCAGTTCAGGGCCTGGAGCTGGTTCGGCTCCATCCAAAAACCATGCGTCGGCCTTAAAGTTAAGTGAGTTCCAAGCGGCTTGCTGATCGCCAAAAAACAGGGTCAGGCGAACTCGACCGCCTGCTAAAACGAGGCGGTGAGCGCCGCGAACCAGTGGCGGGTAGCAGGCAATCAGCTCGTCTGCTAAATCTTGAAGCTCTGGAGACAAAAAGAGCGCCTTCTCAAGATCCTGTAGCGTCAATGGACAAGGCTCAGAGGCCACGAAGTGAAGTGTGGCGGCATGGGATGGGCCCCACACTTGCCAAGCTTGCCATGTGGCGAGAAAGTTCAGGCCGGTGCCAAACCCGCACTGCGCAACCACGAAGGAGCCTGATACAGGAATCGAGGCAAAACGCGCGGGCAGATCATTGTGTTCGATAAACTCGTGGTGGAATGCAGCCAGCGCATTTTTTGCGGATAGTGGCGCACCTGAGAAGTGTTTCAATTCAGGTACGCCATGGTGCCAGTTTAATTGCGCAGGCTCTATTGCTGGCGGAACAGTGGGTAGACTCATGATGGATGTCCTGCCGTATCCTTCTATTCCAGCACTGTCACACTCTCGATAATCACCGGATTCACTGGTACATCGGCCATGCCCCGAACCCGAGCTGTTTTAACTTTTGCAATGGTATCCACCACACCCATGCCCGCGGTTACCTTGGCGAAAACCGCGTAGCCTGCTCCGCGAACTCCGGCGTTCAAAAAATCGTTGTTTGCTACATTAATGAAGAACTGGGACGTTGCGGAGTCCGGGGCATTAGTTCGTGCCATGGAAACCGTACCACGCAAGTTGGGCAAAGTTGGTGAGGCTTCATTCTTGATAGGAGCGCGAGTTTCTTTGCGTGTCATCTCATTTGTAAAACCACCACCCTGGACCATGAAGCCGGGAATCACTCGATGGTAAATTGTGCCGTCAAAAAAACCATCACGGGCGTATTGCAGAAAGTTTTCGACCGATTTTGGCGCAACGTCGGGGCGAAGCTGCAGTTCAATAGCACCTTCGCTGGTCAGGATCCGAACTTTAGGCAATTCGGCTTTTGCATTTACAGTGTCAGTTTCGGCGTGTGCTTGTAGTGCGAAAAGGAATAAGCCGAGAAACATAACCACGACACGCATCACATTACTTAATGGTTTTACCGAATTTGTCATTAACAGGCTCTCAGTTGGTTAGCGGCAGGTGGTTTTCCTGCAATAATTAAGTGGACTCAACAGTACCCCGATCTTAACAGATTTGATTCACAGTTCGGGAAGCACGGCTGCGCATAATGACTTGCTATAGGCTAGTCTTTGAGCGTAGAAAAACACTCACCGGGCCGGGTTGTACGGTAATCACTGTGAGCAAGAGGAAAGGCTAGTGAGACTCCGTAAAGGGTTTGAGGAAAAATCGCGGCTTGGGCGGTTGCTGGTCAATCGTGGTTATTTGTCTGAGGATCAACTCGATGACGGCCTTAGGCTGCAGCGCGACAGCGGTAAACGCCTGGGTGAAGTATTCATTGCAGCCGGCTGGATAACCGAACGAGAGCTCGGTCGGGTGTTGAAGCACCAATCCCGTTACCGTAGCGCAGCGGCAATGGTCACCATGGTAGCTCTTCCGTTTCAGCCGCTGGTTACGTTTGCGGCGAGCAATAGTGCCAGTGCAGCCCAAGCAGCAGAAGCTGGGGAGCTTTTAGAAACGGCCGGAATGTTACCATTGACGGAAGATGAGCTGTCCGCGGTGGCCGGGCAGGGTAATCGCTCGTTGCTGGATCGAATTGGCCAGCCAGAACCCGATGTTATCGAAGGCATAAAGCTTACGGCCAATGTGTTCGTACCTACGCTTAATTTTCTGGACTCGGATTTTTCGATTTCCGGCGTGAATTATCGCGATGGGGAGCCACGCTACGAGGTAAGTGAAGACGGTGCGGTCACCATGGCATTTCCTGAGCGCATTGAAGAGATTCGTATGGATAATATCCGGGTCAGCGGCGGGAGCAGCCCTGCGATGGGTAACGTAAGCATTCAAGACATCCGCTTCCACCCTGATTCCAGAATGACAATCTATACACGCTGATCAGGCGCTGGCAAGAACCGTGCGGTTTGATACGGTTGTTTGCTGGCCTTTGGCACCGTACAGCTTCTGCTGCCCGGAAGCTCCCCGGAAAATATCGGTAAGCCGAGCCAGGCGCTTCTGTAGATGATTGATTATGCGCCCGTTGTTCTCGTTGAGAGCGTGGCACTCACGAAGCTTTGTTTCGGCTTGTTGCCAGAGGGTGTGCAGGTCATTGAGGCCTGCGCTACGAATAAAACGAGAAGGTTCGCCACTGTCTGGCCGAAAACCCATAGCCACTAACAGGTGAATTTTTTGTTTTGCACGCTCACGGATCTGCCCGAGAATAGTGTCTTTTTCCCGTGTCAGTATATCGAGGGTTCTAGTATCGGAGCCGGAAAGGCAGGCGTTCTCTTTATGTAGAATGTCCGCCAGAGTTTCGAGCTGGCGGATATCCAGGGAAAGAAGATTCTTCAGATCGTCAATTGCAGCCATGTTTTACTCACCCGAATATGCTTTTATCCATATCAAGCATTTTCTGGGCCAGTTTTTCTGCATCAATCTTGTAGGTGCCGTTTTCGAGCGCTGAGCGAATCTGTTCGATCCGATCGTCGTCCATTTCAGGATAGTCTCCCAGCTTCTGTTCCAGCTGTTTTAGATTCCTGGCCTGGCTGCTCAAATTAACGTTTTCGCCGCGCGCACTCTGGGCCTTTGCGTTGGCCTGCTCTGGGGCGGCCTGCTTGGCACTTTGGCTGTTGGCGGGCTTTTCGGCCGTGGTTCTCTGGGTGTTGACCTGGCCTTGGCCAATTCCATTTAAGTCAACTGACATATCAGTACCTGCTTTACGGTTAAGCCACGCATGTGCGGGCTGGCTCGGGTTTATACCTGCTTAACGGCATGCCGCCGGCATACTTTAGGGGCAAATATACACTTTTCGTTAACAAATCGTCACACTCTTGAATGTCGCATAAGGCGGTGCCGGTTCGGCGGCATATTTTTGCCGGCGGAAAGGCCCTGCCGTCGTCGAACCTGCGCGCTACATTGGCACCTCGACGTGCCCGGGTGCCGTGACATTTGCTCTTACTGTGCGAGATGAGCCCAGGTTCTCTACCATAACCTGCTCACCCACAGACGCATTGGCCAGCGCTTTGCCCCGTGAACGAACCGAAAATGACCCGTTACGGGCAGTGATAATAACATGATCGCCTCGGCTAACGGCATCTGGCGCTTCGAGCAGATCCGGGGTTAGAACGGAGCCCGCATTTACCGGCCGGCGCACAACCATACCGCCTACAAGGCTGGCATCTGTTATTATTCCCCGCCGGCTGGCATTTACCACCACAGAGCGGGTTTTGATCATTCCGCGGGTTATCTGCTCGCCTCGGCCGAGCGGTCGGGCCGCAACCAGCGCAGGACCACTGATGGACACTGTGGCAGTAACATACATTCGCCAAGGGCGCTCCCCAGTGCAGGCTACCTGTAGCGAAGGGCGCTCGCTTTTCCAGGGGTCGCCGGTAAATTCCACTGCAAGAGCGGCACTACAGGCTGCCAGTGCGATTCGGTTGTCAATACTGCCGGTCTCGAATGCAACCTGATAACCCCTTTCTGCCTGGGTTGCTGCAAAAGCGTCAAGAAACGCCGTGGTGGCGCGGTGTATTTCGTCCGCAGTAGTTTTTGCTTGCACTGAGCTGGCTAGAGCCGACATGAACAAGGTCAATACTAAAAGCTGGGTGCGCATATATCCTCGTTTGTCCTATGCTGTCAGTAATACGGCAGAATTCACTGAAAATACCTAAGGGTTGCGGCGTTCCGGCCGTTAAATAGGCTTATCCGCTTGCGAGCGACGTAATTACGTCGTCCTGGCAACTTACTTTGATAGAACAGCAAAATGCATGCCGGTGCTATCCGGTATGCCAGGAGAGACTGCTATGGCAGGGGTATTGGATAGTGTAAACCAGCGCACGCAGCTGGTCGGGCAGAACCGCCTAGAGCTCCTTCTGTTTCGTTTGCGCGGTCGTCAGATATACGGCATCAACGTGTTCAAAGTTAAAGAGGTTCTTCAGTGTCCCAAGCTGTCGTCTATTCCCAATAGCCGTCCGGTGGTTCGAGGTGTGGCCCACACTCGTGGCGAAACCATTCCGGTTATTGATCTGGGTATGGCTATTGGCCTGCCAGGCATTCCTCAGGAAGAGTTGCCCAATAGCTTCGTGATCATTACCGAATACAACCGAAAAACCCAAGGGTTTTTGGTAACCGGTGTAGACCGAATCCTGAACATGAACTGGGAAGATATTCTGCCGCCACCGAAAGGAACCGGTAAGGATATTTACCTTACTGCCGTTACGAAAATTGATGATAAGCTCGCTGAAATCATAGATGTAGAGAAGGTTCTTTCGGAGGTTTCTCCGCTTCGGGAAGATGTTACCGAGGCAATTTTGAGCAAAAGCGCGGAGCGGGTGCCGGGGCACTTGCCGGTTCTCGTCGTAGACGACTCCTCGGTTGCGCGCCGTCAAATTGAGCGCTGCTTGGTCGCTATCGGTATGGAGGTGGTATCCCGTAATGACGGTAAGCAAGCGCTTGAATATCTTAAGGGAATTACGGCAGATGGTTCAAAAGCAACGGATCACCTTTCCCTGATTATCTCTGATGTGGAAATGCCTGAAATGGATGGGTATACACTGGTTACCCGAATTAAAAGTGATCCTGCACTCGCGGGCCTGTTTGTTATGCTTCATACCTCGCTTAGCGGTGTGTTCAACAAGGCCATGGTTAAGAAAGTCGGAGCGGATGATTTTATGGCCAAATTCAGCCCCGATGAACTTGCTGAGCGAATCATGGAAATTATTGATCAGAAATGATTTTATTCGTTCGGTTATTTATCTAGAACTGGGATCCAATGAAAGCGGAAATTACCCCACAGGAATATGAAGCCTTCAAATCGTTCCTGCAGGATGCGTGTGGCATTTTGCTGGGCGATAACAAGCAGTATCTGGTGAAAAGCCGATTGCGGCGAATTTTGGAAGAGAACGATTTTAACTCTTTAGGGGCATTGCTCGATCGCCTGAAAAGGCCAGGGCGGGGTAACCTGAAAGAGGTGGTGATCGATGCGATGACCACCAACGAAACGCTTTGGTTTCGCGACAATCACCCGTTCCGGATTTTACAGGAAAAACTGCTTCCCGAGTTTGCTTCACGCGCGTCCACTGCCCCTTTGCGTGTTTGGTCTGCAGCTTGTTCCACTGGCCAGGAACCGTATTCCGTTGGCATGATTGTCGACGAGTTCCGGCGCCAGAAGCCTGGCAAACTGCGTGATGTAAAAGTGACGGCAACCGACATCTCAAAAAGCGTACTTGAGGTGGCCCGCCGCGGTGAATACGAAATGATAGCGATTGGGAGGGGGCTGTCTCCCGAGCGACAGAAGCTGTTCTTTACTCCCTCCGCCAACGGGGGTTGGCAAATCCGGCCTCAGATAAAGAGCATGGTGGAGTTCAGGGAGCTCAATTTGCTCGAGCGATACATGTTCGGCAAATTTGACATAGTGATGTGTCGTAACGTGTTGATCTATTTTTCTGCAGACCTCAAAAAAGACATATTGACCCGTATTCACGCCACACTTAACCCAGGCGGCTACCTGATACTCGGCGCCTCGGAGTCACTCAACGGCCTGCCGGATCTATACGAGATGGTCCAGTGCCACCCTGGGATTATTTACAGGAAAAAATAACCAATGCCGTTTAATGTTTGGGTGCTGGCAGCGGCACAGGCGTTGGCCATGTGCACGGCGCCGTTTATAGTGTTTATCGGGAGCATTCAAGGGCGGCTGCTTGCACCAGCCCCCGAGTACGCCACTCTTCCGGTGGGGCTGGTTGTTTTGGGCACCGTGCTTGCCATAAAACCTGCTACCTGGTTAATGGAAAGGCTTGGCCGCAAACGGGTGATGCTGCTTGGTGCCTGCATGGGTACGCTTGCAGGGTGCCTGGGGGCTTGGGCTTCCTGGCTTGGTTATTTTCCGTTGCTTTGTCTGGCCGCTGTTGTGGGTGGCACCGGTTTGGCGGTGGTTCATCAATACCGCTTTGCCGCCATGGAGTCGGTGTCTGATAATATGGCCGGCTCTGCCGCCGCACGAGTGTTGCTCGGCGGCCTGTTTGCTGCATGGCTAGGGCCTGAGATTGCCATGCTTGGCAGTGGGACAGAGGCTGCCTTCCCATTCTTCACAAGCTGGCTCGGCCTTGCCGGTGTTCAAATCGCAGCCCTTGTGATACTTGGCCTAGGTTACCGTGCAAAAGCAGAGAGGGTGAGGGAGGTTCATGCAGGTGGCGGCAGGCCATTGCGGGAAATTCTTGCCAACCCATTGATCTGGGCCGCCATCAGCGCCGCTGCTATTGGCTACGCGGTAATGAGTTTTGTGATGACTGCCACCCCCCTCAGCATGACGGAAATGGCCGGGCACGATCTGGATGATGCTAAGCGTGTTATTCAGCTACACATCATGGCTATGTACCTTCCATCGCTTATTAGCGGTTGGCTAACAAGGGTTATCGGCATACCGCTAATGATGGCTGCCGGGCTGTTGGCTTATCTGGGCTGTGTTGTGCTGGCTGCCAGTGGCGTTAGCTTTCATCATTATCTGCTAGCTTTGTTGTTACTGGGCGTAGGCTGGAACTTTCTGTTTGTGGGAGGCACTACCTTGCTGCCTCGCGGTTACACCGACGCCGAGCGTTTCAGGGTTCAGGGCCTTAATGACATTTTCGTGTTTGGGTTCCAGGCATCAGCTGCTCTGTCCGCAGGGGTTATTCTCTCCTGGTTGGGCTGGGCTGCGCTTGTAACGATTGTTGTGCCTTTTCTGGTTATTCATGGAGTGCTGATGGTGCTATGGCTAACTCGTGGAGACGCAGAAGCCAGAGGGGCTGCGTGAAGATAATGGCCGGGTTCAAAATGGTAGATGGCCCGTTTTTACCCAGATGATGGTTTCTTTCTCCACAAACGGGTGGTGTTGGCTCATATGAGGGCTTCTTACCCAAGTGCCTTCGGAATAGCGCCCGTGCTCATCACAAAACTCACCCGAAAGAACGAATATTTCCTCGCCACCGAAGTGTCTGTGCGGCTGAAACTTCTCATTGGCTGGCCATTTCACAAGTGCTACATGCTCGTGCTCAAATTCATGCAGCGGCATGACCTCAAGACCACCGATACCGGGTAACCAATCGGTGTTTGTAGTATCAATCCGCACGGTGCTCAGATCTCGCTCGTTGAATTGGTGCAGTTTAACCAGCAGCGTGCAGCCTGGCGTGCTGAACGGTGCATGACCGCTTCCTGGCGGGTTGCGTATGTAGGTGCCAGCAGGGTAATCGCCGTTCTCATCCGAAAACACACCTTCAAGAACCAGTATCTCCTCGCCAAGAGGATGTTCGTGCCGGCTGAATGAAGCCCCCGGTTCATAGCGAACAACACTGGTGGCGTGGCCCCGCTCTGCCTCTTCCCTGGCCAGTGGTTTTCTGACAACGCCGCCTGCTGGGCTGGGAGCCCACTCTTGTTCACTGGTGCGGACAACAACCTTACGGTCAAATTCCATGTTAAGCATTGCGAACCTCTTTGCGGCTATTTGATCAACATCTGAACGTCTCGAAAAGCAGGGTGCTTACAGTGACGCATCCACTCAAAAGCCACCATTTCTACAGTGACGATACGAGCGCCGCTCACACTTAGCCTATCAAGGGCAACATCGCGGTCGAATTCATTGCGTGATCCCGTTGCGTCTGCAACTACCCAGACTTTGTAACCCGCATCAATCAGGCTGAGCGCTGTCTGCATCATGCACACATGGGTTTCGCAGCCGGCAATAACTACGTGTTGTCGGCCTTCCGGGAGGCGTTCAACCAACCCGTCAGGGCAGGCGTCGAAATGATATTTTGGGAACGTTTGATTGCAGAGCTCTTTTACGGCTTCCACATTTGGCCCCAGTTTCTCTGGCAACTGCTCGGTAGCCAGAACGGGTATATCCAAAAGCCCAGCTATAGTAGCAAGGGTGACGCATTGGCTGACGACCTCCTGGCCGTGAGTAATTGCTGGCATCAGCCTTTCTTGAACGTCTATCAGTAACAGGGTCGATTGTTCCGAATTCATGAGCATTGCCAGCCTCCAAGCTTGGTTAACACACTGAGCAGATTAGAAATACCATGGTACTCGTAACAAAAGCGGCGAGCACCATACAAACTATTATTGGCTCTGGCGGGAAATTTTGCCGGGATTTATCGCAAGAGAGTTGCTAAGCGCCGCCAAAACCATTAAAGTTTGCGCCCTCAAATGAGCGACGATATGGCTGATTTGAAACAGGTTATTGGAGAGGTGGCCGAGTGGCTGAAGGCGCACGCCTGGAAAGTGTGTAAACGTTAATAGCGTTTCGAGGGTTCGAATCCCTCTCTCTCCGCCAATACGAAACCCCAGCAGAAATGCTGGGGTTTTTTTATTGCCTGAAAGACGAGCTTTGTCCCAGGATAATCTGATCGGCGAGAACGTTCAGTTCAGATGCGACAAGATCTGGAAGTGGTACACCAGGGGCCTGCAGCGGGGCGTTGCCGGGGCGGGTGAGAAACGCACCGCGACAGCCGGCGGCTTGGGCGCCTATGGTATCCCAAAGGTGACAAGCGACGAGGCACAGGTCGAATGTTTCGACTTCCAACTCCTGTGCCACCAGGCGATAGGTTTCGGGAGCAGGCTTGAATTTACCAACGGTCTCGACGCTGAAAGTACGCTCGAAAAAGTGACTTAACCCTGCTTTTTCCAAGGGAGTAGGCGAAGCACCACTGGCGGAGTTGGTCAGTGTCACTAACCGGAACCCTGCGTCGCGCAACCGGGTGAGGGCGGGTTCCGCGTCTGGATGGGCGGGCATGTTACTCATCCGTTTCTTTAGCTCCACAATGTCGGCATCCGCAAGGGTAACTTGATGGATATCGGCGATCATCTGCAGTGTTCCCACTCCAAGTTCACCAAAGGGCGTATATAGGCCAGACAGAGTCATTGTCTGAGAATAGAGAACCAACTGGGCAAACCATTCTCTCAGAACCCGCGTGTCGCCGAAAACCCGAGTAAACAAGGGTTCAAGAGTCGTTATATCGAGAAGTGTTTCATTAACGTCAAATACGATAATCGACGGTGATTGACTATGTGGCATGATGCGTCCTCTTTGGCCGTAACGGGTGCAGGAGTCGGTCAAAATGGTGATTGGACCTTAACTGTAACTGGACGTGAATGATCACTCAATATAAAATTGAGCAATCATTCAGATTTGCTCCCACGTGGTATCGTGGCGGCTTGAAAATCCGGAAATAACTTATGGCGCGCGCAGCAATCCACAACCGACAAGACTCTCTGGAACGAGCCCTGAACGTGTTCTGGCAAAAAGGCTTTCATGCCACCTCGCTGAAGGATCTGGAAAAAGCTCTCGACATGCGGCCGGGTAGTATTTACGCAACCTTTGGCAGCAAGGACGGGCTTTTTCAGGAGTCTCTTGAGCGCTACGCCCGCTTGGCGCTCGCCGAGCTTGAGCGCACATTGAATGCCTGCGATTCGCCCCTTGCTGGGCTATCTGCTTATCTACGCCAGCTCGGCGGGCTTCGCGATCAGGATCTGCCAAGCCGTGCCTGCATGCTGGTCAAAAGTTTGCTGGAGCTTGGTCAGCGTGAGCAAGTTGCAAGGCGCAAGGCGGAAGACTTGCTGGCGGGTATGGAGGAGTACTTCATTGCCCGATTCGTTGCGGCTCGGGAAATCGGAGAGTTGGACAGCGGGCTTGATCCAGTTCGGCTTGGCCGGCGGCTGCAGGCAGAGGTCATGGGGCTGCGTGCTTTTGCCCAGCGTGACATTGATAGCGCGGCCGTTCATGCTCTTGCTGAAGATATGGCACTGTCGGTAGAAGCATTGCGCCTCAACTCTGTGGCGGAAGCACTCTGAGATTCCGCCTGCTCTCGGTGCCTTGGGGGCGAGAGCAGGGCGGCGACAAAATCGATGAGTTAGCCGGTGGCTTCAGGCGAGACCTTGTCCTGAGTATTTAACTCAAAATCCGAGGCGTCATGGCGCTCGTGTAATTGCTCCGAAGGTTCACCCCAAGTGCGATTTACCTTGCGACCACGTTGGACGGCAGGGCGCTCAAGAATTTCATGCGCCCAACGGCGCAAGTTCTTGTAACTTTCGACCTGTAGGAATTCACCCGCACCGTAGGCCTCTCCCAGCACCAGATTGCCATACCACGGCCATGTCGCTATGTCGGCAATGGAGTACTCATCTCCGCCAAGGTAGCGGTGCTCGGCTAACTCCCGATCCAGTACATCCAGCTGGCGTTTCACTTCCATGGTGAAGCGGTTGATCGGGTATTCGAATTTCTCGGGCGCATACGCGTAGAAGTGACCAAACCCACCGCCCAGATAGGGCGCAGAGCCTTGCAGCCAGAAAAGCCAGTTCAATACTTCAGTGCGTGCCGCCGTGCCTTTTGGAAGGAAATGCCCGAATTTCTCAGCCAGATAAAAAAGAATCGCGCCGCTTTCAAAAACCCGGCTGCCCGTATCCGTATCAAACAGCGCTGGGATTTTCGAATTTGGATTTATCTCGACAAAGCCTGATGAAAATTGGTCGCCTTCGCCAATCCGGATCAAGTGAGCGTCGTATTCGGCCCCTGTTTCACCGATGGCTAGAAGCTCTTCGGCCATGATGGTGACTTTTTGGCCGTTAGGTGTGCCCAGCGAATAGATCTGTAAAGGGTGCTTTCCACGGGGAAGCGTCGCCTCATGCGTAGGACCGGCGATGGGGCGGTTAATCTGAGCCCATTCACCTCCATTTTCGGCGTCCCAAGTCCAGATGCGTGGCGGTTCATATTGATTTTTGTCCGACATGATGCAAGCCCTCTTTCGAAAAATAGATAAAACCCTGACAAGCCGGAGTGGCCGCTAATGGCCGCCTCCGGCTTGTTTTGGGGATCAATCGGCCTTGTGCCACTCAAACTTCTGGAACGGTTTGTCTACCGGCGTGTCGGCGAGGTGATTGGTGTAGTTGCTCATAACCTTCTGGGCAGTTGCAAGTACGACTTCAAGAACGTGGCGTTTGGTGAATCCCGCCTCCAAAAATGCGGCTACGGTGTCGTCGTCGACGTTACCCCGGCCCCGGACGATGGCTAACGTGAAATCGCGCAACGCTTCCAACTTATCTGTTGGCAAAGGCGTTTCGTTACGTAGGGCATCGGTGATCGCATCATCTACGTTCATGCTTTTGGCGATGCCTGTATGAGCAGGCACACAGTAGTGGCATGCATGCTCCACGTTGATGGACTGCCATACAACGGTGACTTCTTCGTCATTGAAGCTGCTGTCGAGAAACAGCTGGTGAAGTCGCTGATAGCCTTCAAGTAGTCCGGGTGCTTCGGCCATAACCGCGTGCAAGCCAGGGATCATTCCGAACGCCTTAACCGAATTGTCGAGAAGGCCTTTGCTTTCTTCTGGAGCGCTTTGCTTGTCGTGAAGGGTAAAATCAGTCATGGGATGACTCCTTGTAAAGGGGGGAGTGGGATAGTAAAAACCACATCCAAGTGTTTTCGTTTAAGGTTGAGTGATCGCTCAAAATTGAGCGTAACAGTGCCTTAAGCGTGTTCAACGAAGTGACTGTAACTTATTTTGAGCGATCGCTCAACATATGTCTGAACAATCACTCAATTTTAGAGTGCGACTGCCTAGTCGCCCCACGGCGCGTGCAGCGCAATGCTGAGCAGTACACGTTTGCCGCGCTGGATAGCTGAGACGCTGTGGTCATATAGGTCTGGTCGGAAAAGGATGACGCGATTAAGCAGGGAGAAAATAACGCGGTCCGTCTCAAAAACTCCGCCTTCTGCGGGCTTGACCAACACAAAATTAAGCTTGTAATAGCTTCCACCGCCCACGGGATCATTGTGACGCATGACACGATGACCTTCGGGATAGGTGACCAGGTTGGCACTTAGGCGGCGGGTGTTTAACAAGCTACGATTTATGACGCGACCCATGTTCAAGTCTCCAAATAGAACAAATCAGGTGTATTTGAATCTATTTTGAGTGATCGTTCAAGGACTTCTTAAGTGTGATATTAGCAAACTTCCATTACATGGTGGTTTTCAAGTGTTTGGATTTTCAGAAACCCCAGCCGATCATACAATCGCTTAGCGTCTTGATTCGCATGCAGAACCTGCAATCGAAGCGGCACGTTGCGTGAACGAGCTTCAGCCATCAATTTACGAAGAAGAATTGTTCCCAGGCCTCGCCCTTGGCTGCTTGGGCAAAGTTGGATTTCATGTAACCAGTCGCAATCCTGGCGCTGTTCAATAATCACAACGCCTACCCGTTCCACTCCTACCTCTATGATAAAGGCAGGGCGGGGTTGTTCCCATTTCGAAAAAAACATTCCACGCTGGAAATTGTCATCCCACTTACCGAACTGCAAAACCACCGACTCATGGAAGGATGCTTTGTTCAAATCGTACAGCCATTCAATTTCGTGTGACTGCACGTGTCTAAGAGAATAATTCATCGGATGAACACGGTTCAGCTGCGCCTCCATACAAGCAGGCGATTGTTCGCTGGCATCTCGAAATCCGACTCCAGAGCCAACCCGCTTTCGCTGCTTATTTGCTTCAGATCGTCCATATCCCGAATCCCCATTGCCGGGTTTCGTTGCCTCAGAGAGGCATCAAACTGCTGGTTGCTGGAGCTTGTGAACTTTCCGTCGTAATTGAATGGCCCGTACAAGCAAAAGGCGCCGCCTTTTGGAAGATGGGCAGCCGCGCCCCGGAGCATGGCTTTAACTTCTGGCCACGACATGATGTGTGCAGTGTTTGCAGAAAACACGCCGTTAATCGGTGGTAAATGCCAGTCACGGGCACTGACATCCAGGACCAGGGGGGTGTTTATATTTTGCAGGCCCGCCTCGTTCAGCCAGGGCTTACACAAATCCTGGTTGCTTGGATGGTCACTTGGCTGCCACGTGAGGTGTGGCAGGTTGCTCGCGAAATGAATCGCGTGTTGCCCGGTGCCCGTTCCGATCTCCAGGATGACACCGGGGCCATCGAACACCACAGAGAGTTTTTCGAGAATAACTTGTTTGTTGTTCTCGCAGGCTTGAGAAAAGGGTTTTCTTTCCACCGTAAGTGCCCCTAGTTTGATATTGAACGTTCGGAATTGAAGCCCGTTTATATCAGGCCAGCGCCTTTCAGGACAAATACCCCCAAGGTTACGGTGATACTCGCCATCAGTGTGGTTATTGCAATGATATTTGCCGCAAGCCGGTCGTTGCCACCGAAGGCTTTTGCCATTACAAAACTGGCGGCGGCGGTTGGGCTTGCGAAAAACAGGAACAGCAAGCCAAGCTCGGCACCGGAAAAGCCCACCACCCAGGCTGCGCCTGTGCAAAGTGCGGGCAACATCACCATTTTGAGCAGCGAGGAACTGACTGCGGTGGAGCTGTCACTGCGCAGGGCGTTGAGCGAAACCGTTGCGCCAATGCATAGCAGCGCCAGCGGAAGTGTAAGAGATGCAAAGTAATCACCGCTGGTCATTACCCACTCTGGTAACTGCAGGTTTAGCCAGGCCACAGGGATGGCCGCAAACACAGACAATATAAGAGGGTTGCGCAGGATGTCCTGAAGGATGCGGCGCCACTGCGCGGATCGGCCTGGCTGGTAGGCTGCAAGCACAATCACCGAAAGGGCATTGTAAGAAATAATAACCAGGCCCAGCAGAATACTGCCCGCTGAAAGCCCAAAATCACCATACAAATTTGCAGCCAATGCCAACCCTACAATGCCGCAGTTACCCCGGAAGGCTCCCTGAACATACACGCTGCGATCTTCGCGGGCTACGCGCCAGCGGGCCCACAACCACGCCAAAGCAAAGCTGGCCAGGGTCGCAAGCAGATAAAAGGCGAGCAGGCGTGGGTTTAGAGATGTGCTGAGATCGGCCTTTATGATGCTGAAAAACACGAGGGTTGGCAGTGTCGCTTTGAAAACAAGCGCGGAAGCCGTATGAACGAACCTCTCATCAATCCAGTCAATTTTACGCAGCCCAAGACCGATAAATACCATGGCAAAAACCGGGAGTGTGGTTTCCAGTGTTTGTTGGAAAAGGCTGAATAAATTCATGCGGAGTGGCCAGTGAGTTGATGGGTAAAGTTTATATAATAGATCTGACTGAAAGGTAATGAAATCAGTTGCCGTAAGCCGCGAACGGTAAGCTATAGTAAGGCGCAACTCATCTAAATAAGAGGCCAGCATGAACGCCGTAAATCCTACACCGGAACAGCTAAAGCAGGTTTTGGCCGACACTCCAAAAGACCAGCCGGTGGTGATGCTCAACTTGCTGAGGTTCCGCGACAAGGCAAGCTATGTCGATGAATCCCGGGAGCTGAGTGGGCGTGAAGCTTATCAGGTATACATGCGCGAAGCTGCTGCCAGTGTCAGCGCCGTAGGTGCCGAAGTTATATGGTCTGGCCGAAGTGTTGGCTCACTGATAGCGCCGCCCGATGAATCCTGGGATCAAGTGTTGCTTGTGCGCTATCCGTCAATTGGCGCATTTTTGGCAATGATTGAAAGCTCTGAGTACAAAGGTGTGGTGAAACACCGCACGGCTGCCCTGAGTGACTCAAGGCTGGTCGCCAACCTCGAAGCCCAGAGCTGAGAGCCGTGTCAGCCAACAAGCCCTAGCTCCAGTACGCCGGTTTGGCGTATAAGCATGTAAGTTGCTGTGCCTGCCGCAATAGAGATCAGGGCATTGCGCCGCCAAAGATGGACAGCTATCACAAGCGCGCCCGCCAAAATGGCATCAAGCCCAGGCACTGCCGCTGACCAATCCCCCGAACGCTGCAAAAACACCGTGGCCAGTAACGCCATAACTGCTGCTGGCAGATAACGCCCCAAGTGTTTGATGAGAGGGTGTTCTGTATGACGTTCAAAAAACAGGAACGGAATAATTCTGGTTGCAAAGGTCGCGAGCGCAGCCACTGCGATGAATGCGGCCAGGTAGCTGGTGTCAGACATGGCTCTTGCTCTCCGCATTAATTCTAGCTCGCAAGTTTCGGTATTGCAGCAAAAGCACAGCAGTAACGATAGCAATGGCGCCGATCAGCTGATGAGCCGGTGGCAGTAACAACATGGCGATACCTGCAGCAGCAGCGCCTGCCCATACCGGGAAGGCATCTCCCAAAGCTTTGAGTTGTTCAATGGTCAATACGATAAACAAGGCTACAAGCGCAAACTCAATACCTGTGCTGTCGAATGCCACATTGCGGCCCAGTAGTGCGCCTAAAATACAGCCGATAACCCAATAAACCTGGTTGAATGCCGTGATTCGCACATCCACATCAAGCTCATGAGTTGGGTCCTGTGAGCGGGGGCGGCTTGTAAGTAACGAGTAAGTCTCATCGGTCAGCCCAAAAATCAGGTAAAGCTTGCGCCAGCCCGCGCCCCGGAACTGCCCGAGCAATGACAAGCCGTAGAAAAGATGGCGTGCGTTGAGCACGAACATGGCAATGAACACTTCCAGCAAGCCGGCGCTTGCTGCGAGGAGACTAACTGCCAGAATCTGGCCCGCGCCGGCATAAATGACCACGCCCATCAGCGGTGCAGCCCACCATGCATAATCCAGCTGGGTGGTGAACAGGACCCCAAACGCCATGCCCAGGGGGAGGTACCCGAACAGAATCGGAAGTGTGAGGCGAAAAACCAACGAGTTCATTAGCATCCAAACTTTCTTGAAACGAAGGATAATAGAGAATCGTTTCACGTTTTGAAAGTGAGCAAGGGTTCTCCTTGGTGTACATAATCCTTAAGATGGTGTTATTCATGGGAGATTGTATGAACGACGAAGCCGCGCATCAGCCACAACCCGACCCCCGAGAGGAAAAGTTCGTTGTAGACAAGGAACTGTTGTCGGAAGACCAACTGAATGGCCTGGCAGAGGAGTACTGCACCCGCTACCACGGGCTCAATGATACCGAAAACCCTCTCGCTGAGCTGAGCGGCATATTGGCAGCCATTAAACGGGGTGATCTGGTTGTTTGGTTTGATCCGGTGGAGAACACGGCGGGGCTTGGTGTGCCGAAGTGATCGGTTAACCTCTCAGGGTATTTCGGTTTGCACCTACCCGGAGGCGTTAGTAAACGGTACAATCGCGCTGGTTTCTGAAAGCGGTTTGCGAGGTGGATTTTGATCAGGGTATTGGTTGTAGATGACCATGAGCTGGTTCGTTCCGGGATAACCCGGATGCTCGCGGATGATCCAGATATTGATGTTATTGGTCAGTCTCCGTCTGGTGAAGACGCTATAGAGTTTGTGCGGAAAGCCCGCCCGGATATCGTGTTGATGGATATCCGGATGCCAGGTATTGGTGGTCTGGAGGCTACGCGACGAATTCTGAGAATAGACGACACGATCCGTGTGATCGTTGTAACTGCGTGCGCCGACGATCCGTACCCTGCTCGGGTTATGCAAAGCGGAGCTACTGCATATATCACCAAAGGTGCAGATATCCGGGAAATGGTCCGTGCCATTCGTATGGCTCACTCAGGGCAGCGCTATATTAGCCCTGAAATTGCCCAGAAAATGGCACTGAAGCAGCTTGGCGGCGACAAGGACGATGAGGGCGAGTTATCGCTGTTTGATCGCCTGTCAGAGCGCGAGATGCAGATAGCCATGATGGTGGTGGACTGCCAAAAGGTGCAGAACATTTCGGATAAGCTCTGCCTTAGCCCAAAAACAGTAAACAGCTATCGTTATCGGATCTTTGAAAAGCTGGAAATTTCCAGCGATGTTGAGTTGGCTTTGATGGCAGTGCGCTTCGGGTTACTTGATGCCCACAAGGTCTGACTCTACGAATGAAAGTAGCGGGGAGTTCGATAGTAAAAACTTCCTGAAACGGCTGACCGAGCGGCCCGGCGTCTATCGAATGTATGATGACGGCGGCTCCGTGCTGTATGTAGGAAAGGCAGGCAACCTCAAAAAACGGGTTAGCAGCTACTTCCGCAAGACCGGACTGGCTCCGAAAACGGAAGCCTTGGTCGCAAAGATTGTCTCCATTGAAGTAACCATTACCGGCAGCGAGACGGAAGCGCTTCTGCTTGAGCAGAATCTGATCAAGTCTCTGCGCCCGCCCTACAATATCCTGCTCCGGGATGATAAATCCTACCCTTATATCTACGTTTCCTCTCACAAAGACTACCCTTCGCTGACCTACCGGCGTGGCCGGACAAAAAAGGGAGGAGGCACCTGGTACGGCCCGTTTCCGAGCTCGGGAGCGGTGAAGGAAAGTCTTAATGTATTACAGAAAGTTTTCCGCATAAGATCTTGTAGTGAAAGTTATTTCAGTAATCGTACTCGCCCTTGTTTGCAGTACCAGATTAATCGCTGCACTGCGCCTTGTGTGGGGTATATTTCTCCTGAGGACTACCAACAGGATATCCGCCACGCAAGCCTCTTCCTGGAGGGCAAAAACCCGGTCATCATTCGCAATTTGATGGATGCCATGGAAGAGGCCGCTAAAAACCTTGAGTTTGAAAAAGCTGCGGCATACCGCGATCAAATTAATCATCTGCGCCACGTGCAAGAACAGCAATCGGTGGATGGTGAGGGCGGTGATGCCGATGTGGTTGCCATTGCCCAGGATGCCGGTGTTGTGTGCATTGTGGTCATTGTCGTGCGCGGAGGCAGGGTTTTAGGAACCAAAGACTACTTTCCTCGTTATTCCCTGGAGCAGTCAGAGGATGAGCTGCTCAGCGCCTTTCTTGGTCAGTACTATTTTGGCAGCAATGCCCGCCGAGAGATTCCTCAAGATGTGTTGGTGCCGGTAGATGTTGAAGGGCAGGCCTTGCTTGCTCAAGCGCTTTCTGAAACGGCAGGTCGAGAGACGCGCATTCGTGGAAATGTTCGGGGAGAGCGCCGGCGCTGGCTGGAACTGGCCATGACCAACGCTCGGCAAACCTTGCTTACCCACCTCGCCAGCAAAGAGACCGTCTATCGGCGGTTATTGGCGCTGCGCGACATGTTGGAGCTTGCGGAAACGCCGTCACGGATGGAGTGCTTTGATATTAGTCATAGCCATGGTGAAAATACCGTCGCATCCTGTGTCGTTTTCGATGAGAATGGGCCACTGAAAAGTGATTACCGGCTGTATAACATAGAAGGTGTAAAGGCCGGAGACGATTATGGCGCCATGCGCCAGGTGTTAACGCGCCGATACCGCCGTATGGTGGCGGGCGAAGGTAAACGCCCGGATCTTGTGTTCATAGATGGTGGTAAGGGGCAGTTGAGCATTGCGCGAGAAGTGTTTGATGAGCTTGGGGTTTCTGATATTCCCCTTATTGGTGTGGCGAAGGGTGTAACCCGGCGAGCAGGCATGGAGCAGTTGATTGATGCCATGACCGGCGACGTGTTTCGTGCGCCTGCCGATTCCCCAGCACTGCACCTGATTCAGCACATAAGGGATGAATCCCACCGGTTCGCCATTACCGGCCACAGAGCAGGACGCGACAAGAAGCGTCGCCAATCGACCCTGGAAGGCATTGAGGGGGTCGGCCCCAAACGTCGTCGGGAGTTGATCCGGTATTTTGGTGGCATACAAGAATTACGCAAAGCCAGTGTTGATGAAATGACCAAGGTTCAGGGCATCAGCAAATCACTGGCTGAAAACATATACGCAGCACTGCACGATGAGTCATAACAGTATGAATTTACCCAACCTGCTCACACTCTCCCGTATCATCATGATTCCGGTCTTTGTGGTGGTTTTTTATCTCCCTATGCAGTGGAGTTATATGGTGAGTGCGGCGATTTTCGCCATAGCTGCTGCGACGGACTGGCTAGATGGCTATCTCGCGCGAAAGCTGGATCAGAGCACGCCATTTGGTGCTTTTCTCGACCCAGTCGCCGATAAATTGATGGTGGCAGTGGCGTTGGCGTTGTTGATTCAGGAGTATTCCGCAATTCTGCTTACGATACCGGCAACGGTCATCATTGGCCGGGAGATTGTGATATCCGCATTGCGCGAATGGATGGCAGAAATCGGCAGCCGCGCAAGCGTTGCCGTATCCTACATCGGCAAGATCAAGACCACGGCACAGATGGCATCCATTGTGGGGCTGTTGGCGTTTCCTCCCGGCCAATTTCTTTCAGCGGTCGCTATGGGTTTGTTGTATATCGCGGCCGCCTTAACTCTTTGGTCCATGGGGCTCTACATTAAGGCTGCCTGGCCGGATTTGTTCCCCGAAAAAGATTGATCCGGCGGTGCCTCACAAGCAGTTGCCCAGCTGATAACTTCTTTCGCAAGTCTTTCCCCAGCACCGCCGAAGGCCTGCACAATCGAATCGATGGTCTGATCTCTTGCCGGCGTAGACACGATGAAGCTATCAGCGCAAAGGGCTTCCCGTGAGCGGTTGTCGATCAACTGCCCATAAATGGCTATGGTTACCCGCGTGCTGTCGCCTTGGCTGATTGTATGGAAGGCCGTAATCTCAGTAGCCAGACTCAAGTCGGTATTCCCGGGGCCTGTATCTGTGGTGACGTCATGGAAGCTTGCTGTTGCCCTGAATGCGCCTACCAGCATATCGCGCAGGATTACTGGGGTTGTATCCCTCCACCGCGCACCTCCATAAACCCTGAACTCCCATGGCACTGGCTTGGCTAAAATTCTTGTGCTGTTAAAGGGCTCGGAGGCAAACGGTGTATCAACGCGAAGGCTTTGGGGTTGACTGGCTGCACTTGTTTGCAGCCCCTGAGGCACTGGAAAATCCATTACTCTTGGTGCTTCCGGGGTAGGGAAAACCGTGCAAGCTGTCATGATGCCAGAAATGAACAGCGCGGTACCCGCAGCCCTGAAATTGTTTATAGCGGTCTTGCTCACTGGGAGACCTCCTTAATGCTGGGGCCACCCCAGATGGTGCCCGTGGGATCTTCTTCCAGGCGGCGGGTGAACTGGTTAAGGTTTCTCAGAGTGCTGCGCAGTTCTCTCAAAGCGGGGGCTAATTCCCCCATACCCTGGAGCCCCGAATCCAGGGCGCCTTCATTATTTCGGGTTAAATTATCAATGCGTGCTGCGGTTTGCTGAACCGTGTTCATGGCAGCGCTCATACTGGTTAGCACCGATTTTCCTTCATTTTGTAATAAAGCATTGGCGTTTTTCGAGACGGTGGACACTTTGACTGCCGCTTCAGCGGCCCGCTTTCCAGCATCGTCCATGCGTTCAAGTAACGCTATCAATTGATCACGGCTGCCAAGGAGAGAGTCGCTTGCTTCTCTGGCATTTTGCAAAATCACTGTCATGTTTTCGGTATTTTTTTGTGAAAACAACTTGTTCGCATTGGTGAGCAGCATTTCTGCTTTGGTCAACAGTGCCTCACCGTTCGTCAGGAGGCTGTTAAACGCCGATGGTTCGGCGGTAATGCGCGCCGGGTCATCTCTGGTGCCTTCCAATATAGGGCTGTCTTTGCTGCCACCGCTGAACTGAACGCTCATGCTGCCGGTAATATTAGCCAGCACCAGCCCGGCACGGGTGTTTTCACGCACGGGAACGCTCTGCTCAACCCGCACCAGAACCCGAACTTGGCCAGGCTCGTCTGATCTAGTTGTAGCCCTAGTACATCGCCTACTTCAACGCCTGTATAGAGAACCGGGTTACCCTTGGCCAAGCCGCTTACCGCGTGATCAAAAACGATTTCATAGTAGGCCCACTCACGATCCGCGGATGATTTTGCCAGCCACAGCGCGAACATCAGCGCTGCTGCCACTGCAATCAGCGTAAACAACCCGATGATTACGTGATGCGCTTTTGGTTCCATAGTTTCTTACTCCTGCGGCCGGCTCGGTTCTTGAGCCTGAAATGCGTAACTTGCAGCCCGCCCACGGGGGCCCTGAAAATAATCCTGAATCCATGAGTCGTCTGTTGTTGCGACCGTTTCAATTCGGTCGGCAACCAGTACCTTTTTCTGAGACAGCACGGCTACTCTATCGCAGGTGGTATACAGCGTGTCTAAATCGTGGGTAACCAAAAACACTGTTAGCCCCAATGCGTCCCGCAGGGTAACGATAAGCTTGTCAAACGCCGCAGCGCCAATTGGGTCAAGGCCGGCGGTAGGTTCGTCCAAAAAAAGAATTTCAGGATCCATCGCCAGGGATCGGGCCAATGCAGCGCGCTTGACCATGCCACCGGAGAGTTCCGACGGATATTTGAGGGCGGAATCGCTTGGTAGGCCTGTCAGCGCAAGCTTCATGCGAGCCAGTCCCTCTGCATCGGAGCGGGACAGCCTGCAGTGCTCAATTAATGGCAGCGCAATGTTCTGCACAAGGTTCAACGAGGTGAACAGGGCGCCACGCTGAAACAGAACGCCAAACCTTTGTTCGGTTTCTGAGCGATCTTCAGCGTTTAGTCCATCGAGATCTTTCCCAAACACCCGAATGCTGCCAGCGGTTGGTCTATGCAGGCCAACAATGCTTCTGAGTAAGACTGACTTGCCCGTTCCAGAGCCGCCAACCACCCCTAGTATTTCTCCTTTGAAAAGATTGAGGTCAAGATGTTTGTGAACAATATGACTGCCAAATCGGTTATCAAGGCCCCGAACTTCAATGACGGGCGTTGGCTGGTTGTCCGGTTTTTGAGTGTTTGAGTTCGTCATGGCTTACCAGCCCATTTCCATAAAAAAGAGTGCAGCAACCGCATCCAGAAGAATGACCATGAAGATGGACTGGACCACGCTGGATGTTGTATGAACGCCTACCGATTGCGCGCTTCCTCCTACCTTAAATCCTTCCAGACAGCCAATGGCTGCAATCAGAAAGGCAAAGATTGGGGCTTTCGACATACCAACGAGGAAATGCTTAAGCTCAATGTCCCGTCCCATAATCGCCATGAACTGCGCCGGAGAAATGTCCAGGGCGATAGCACACACCATGCCGCCGCCAACCAAGCCTGAGAGTATTCCCACGAAGGTAAGAATGGGCAGGCTTATCATCATCGCCAGCACTCTTGGAATCACCAGAAGCTCAACTGGGTCCAGCCCCAGCGTGCGAATGGCGTCTAGCTCTTCGTTTACCTTCATGGCACCAATTTGTGCCGTAAAGGCGCTGGCTGTACGCCCGGCAAGCAAAATGGCTGCGAGCAAAACCCCAAATTCGCGCAAAAACGAGAAAGCCACGAGATTTACGGTGTAAATGGTGGCCCCAAAGTCTTTCAATACCGTGGCTCCAAGAAACGCCACAACTGCACCCACCAGAAATGTGAGCAAAGCCACGATAGGGAGGGCGTTGAGCCCAGTGTTCTGAACGGCTGCTACAAACGGCGTAACACGCCATCTGCTTGGCCTGGGCAAAACCACAAAAAGTGTTGCGAGAATTTGCCCAACAAACCCTGCCAACAAATACACCAGGTGCCAGATCGCCTCCACGGTTTTGCCGGTTTCCGTTAGGAACTGCGTGATGGGCGCGAGGCCTTCAGGCTCTGGTGGCGGCTTCTCTTGCATAGCGTCAGCCACAGCTTGTAAGAGTGCGCTTTGCTCTTGCGGCAGGGTGCCATCATGTTTTGCCAGCGCGCTAAGGGTTTCGGGCCCTAGCAGTGCAACCAGAAGGGAGGCGCCTGCTGTATCGATACGCCCTAAGCCTTTAAGGTCAACATTTTCGACGCTCCACTGCTCGCCAGAATAGTCATCAACCTTCTGTTTGAGTGTTTGGTAGTTGGCTAGGGCCCAGTCACCACGGACAGTCAGAGTGTCGTTTTTATACTCCAGGGTTCCGGATTGGTGCCGGCCCTGGGGTGAGTTTTGATGGTCTGGGGAACTGGCACTATTGGGCACGGGTGTCAGAAATCCAAAAGTTGGTTGGTTAGCGTACTAGCTTAGAGACTACAGACGCTATCTGCCAGTACCTGGCGGTCTTCCTGGTCGTGGCTGGCGAGTACAATGAGCGTGCCCTGGGATTTTTGTTCCAGCAGCAGCTGTCTTAAAAGATCCCGTGCATCACTGTCCAGCCCGGTTAGTGCTCATCCAGTAACAGCACGGGTTGCTGGCGAAGAATCGCACGCAATAACGCAACACGTTGCCGTTGGCCGCCAGAAAGGTCGCCGGGCAGTCGTGAGCCAAAGCTGCTAAGGCCCACGCTTTGTAGGCCCAGCTCAATGGCGTGTTGGTTCTCCTGCGTGAGCTTCAGCCCCGGGTGAATGCCCAAGCCAATATTTGCTTCAACGCTCAAATGTTCGAACAGGTTGTGCTCCTGAAACACGCTGGTCATTGGCCTTTGCCAAGGCGCATGATTCCGGATGCTTTTATCCTGCCACAGAATATCGCCGGATTGGGCTCAAGAAAGCCTGCCAGCAGGTTCATGAGTGTGGATTTTCCAGATCCGCTGGCACCATGGATGGCGATGCATTGTCCGGGCATTACGGTAAAATTGAAGTTCCACGGAGCTTTCTGGCCCGGATAGGCGAAAACCAGGTTTTTAACTTCAAGCATGTTCTGGCTCCGTGACTGTGCGTGGTGAATTGGTTGTCCAGCCGGGCTTGCGTGCGGGCGTTCCCAGCCGATTAAACAGGCTGAACAGCGCCAGCAGAATGAGAATCAGCCACAACCCGGTTGCAGCAGCAGCATCAATTCGGTAGCTGCCGAGTTGCTGATACAGCAAGACGGGTAGAGTGGGGTGGCCTGGGCTTCCGAACAGGGCGATGACTCCGAAGTCTCCCAGTGATAAACCAGTGCCATACGCCATTGCCAGTGCTAGCGGCCGACGCAGCCGGGGCCAATGTAGCCAGCGCCAGCGATACCAACCCAACACGCCGAGCTGGTCGGCCTGCTGGCGGCTGCCTAAGTCCAAACTGCCCATGGGCCCTCTGAGCATCTGTAGCACAAAGGGTAGCGCCATCATGGCATTGATGAGTGTGACCAGTATCAGCCCTTGGTTGGAGCTGCCAAGGCTGGGGCGGAACAGTAAAAACAAACCCGTGCCCAATACCAGTGGCGGCACCATCAAGGGCAGGTAGGCCGCCACACTGGTAAGTCGTGTTAGCGCTGACTTTGCTCCAACCGATCCCGACGCCAGAATAAGCAGTGCCGCGCTCACCGACATCAACCCGGCAGGCAAAGCTATGGCAAGGCTTCTTAAGGTCGCATCGAGTAAAGCGGGGTTCCCCGAGAAGCTGCCTTGCGGGAAGAACGCAGCGCCCATGCCCGGAAGCCCCCTAAGAAAAATGGCTATAAGCGGCATTAACAGAAACAGCACAAACAGCCCGAGAGCTGCGCCATCGCATATTCGGGCCCACACCGAGCTGCCTGCTTTGCTTCGGTGTGCGGCAACCCGCCTATCGGGGAGGAGCGACGCGGTGAGCCCACGGCGAGCTGCCAACCACCAAAGAAACCCGCAAATAAACAGCTGAACCATGGCAAGAAGTGCAGCTTGGCCGGCATCAAATTCAAAGCGTAAGGACTGATAGATGGCAACCTCAATGGTTGTGGCTGCCGGCCCACCACCTAAGGTCATAACGATGGCAAAACTGGTAAAACACAGAGTGAATACAAGAGCCGCCAGGCCCGGCAAAACCGGCTTTATCGCCGGCCACTCTACAGCGCGCCAGTACCACCATCGGCCAAGCCCCAATTGTGCAGCAACGCGGCGCTGGGATGCCGGTGCACCTTCAATACCTTGCAGCAGAATGCGAGCAGCCAAGGGCGCGTTAAAAAACACGTGTGCCAGAACAATGCCATTAATGCCATAGAGGTTCCAAGATGCGCCCAGCCAGTCGTTGGCAAAGCCCGTAAACCAGCCTTGTCGACCATATACGCTTACCAGGCCAGATACCGCGACAATAGAAGGCAGTACCAAGCTCAGCTCCATCAAACGGAGCAAAACAGCACGGCCGGGAAAGGCCGGTTGCCGGGCTAAAATTCTGGCCACAGGCAAGGCGACAAGCAGGCTGAGGGCCACGGATAAAAATGCTTGCCAAGCAGTAAAGATAACCACGGTGCGCAGGTAGCGGCTGCGCCAGAGTTGGCTCATATCCGGTAGAGATGTCTCCCAAACCAATGCACCCAGCCCGGCCATTGCAAGCACTATTAATGCACTGGCTATGGCCAGCCCAGGCCACAGCCGCCAGCCAGGTTGGCTGAACGGCGCGGCGGAGTGGCGGATGGGTGTACTCACAGAGGGCATGTTCCTGGTTTAACGCGTCATGGCATCGAGCCACTCATTCAGCCAATCGCGCCGTTTGTCGGTTACGGCTTTCGGGTCAAAATAAAGTGCTTTTGTCGGCTGAATCAGCTTGTCGAATACTTTTGGCAATTCGTCTCCCAGATCCGTCGCAGGGTACATGACGTTTTTCAGGGGAATATGGCGTTGAAAATCGACACTGAGCATGAAATCGAGAAACGCCCGGCCCAGATCCTTTTGCTTGGAAGATTCCACCAAGGCCGCAACCTCCACTTGCAGGTAGTGACCTTCTTTGAATTTAGCCGCTTGGTAGCGATCGGTTTTATCCACTGCCATGTGGTAAGCAGGCGAGGTGCTATAGGAGAGAATCATGGGTGCCTCACCATTCATGAACAGCGAGAAGTAGCCATCGCTCCAGCTTTTGGTGGTGGTGAGAATCTTGCCTTTAAGTTGCTGCCACTTTTCCCCAGCCTGATCGCCGTATACGTGGCGCATCCACAAAAGCAACCCTAAGCCCGGCGTGCTGGTTCTGGGATCCTGAATAATGATCTTTAGATCATCAGGGGCGGCAATAAGAGCTTCCAGGCTTTCCGGCGGATTGGGTAGCTGCTCGGTATCGTACACAAACGCAAAGTAGCCCCAGTCGTAAGGCACAAAAACCTTATCTTGCCATTTTACGGGCAAGTTCAAGCGCGACAGGTCTGTTCCATGATTGGCTAGCAAGCCCGTTTGCCGGGTGGTTTCCATAATGCCAGTATCTAGCCCCAGTACCACATCGGCCTGGCTGCTTTTACCTTCAAGTCGCAGGCGCTGAAGGATGTCACCGCTGCTATCCAAAACCACATAGTTGATCTGGCAATTACAGGTTTGTTCGAAGGCTTCTTTCACGGCGGGCCCAGGGCCCCACTCAGCAGCGAATGAGGGGTGAGTGTAGATTGTGAGCGTGGATACCTTCTGAGCGTTTGCAGGCATGGAGGCCAAGGCGAGCAAGAGCAGTGTGAGCGCCCGAATGAGCATGATGGTGTAACCTCCGCAACAGATGAGGGGTGCCCATAAAAGGCCTGTCGCGGAACCCACCGAAGCCGGTGAGTGCTCAATCCCTTCGCCGGCATAATCCGGATCAGGTTCCGCGGGTATGGTCTCAGCCTGGCATTTGCCTGGCACCCCGTTGAGTTGAATAAAGTGTACCATGCTGGCGGTTGGCAATGGGAAGAGGCAAGGAGAAGGCAGGTGCCAAAATTTTTACATACAGCAGACTGGCAGATGGGCCGAACCTACAGCCGGTTTGCGGCCGAAGATGGCGCAGCATTGGTGGAAGCACGCTATGAAGCCATTGAGCGACTGGCTGCGTTGGCTGTAGAGCATCAGTGTGATGCCATTCTGGTCGCAGGCGATGTGTTTGATGCCCAAACGGTTTCCGATCGCACCATACGGCGGGTATTTAATGCCACCGGTGGTTTTAAAGGGCCTTGGGTCATGCTGCCTGGCAACCACGACGCCGCGCTTGCGGAGAGCGTTTGGTCCCGGGCAAAACGCCTTGGGGCGGTTCCCGAGAACGTGTATCTCGCGCTCGAATCTGGCGTTACGCAGCTGCCGGAGCAGGGCATCTCAGTGCTGTCTGCGCCCCTGACCCAGCGACATACATACGGCGACCTGACCCAGCCGCTGGGCGACATGGAGACCCCGCCAGAGTACCTGCGTATAGGGTTAGCTCACGGCAGTGTTCAGGGTTTGCTGCCTGAGGAAATTGATTCTACCAACCCTATTGCTCCCGACAGAACAGATACTGCCAAACTGGATTACCTGGCCCTGGGTGACTGGCACGGGGTTAAGCAAATCAACGAACGCACCTGGTACAGCGGCACGCCAGAGCCTGAGCGGTTTCGTAATAACGATGCCGGATACGTATTGATTGTTGATATCGAAGAGCCGGGTGCCACCCCCATGGTTACCCTTCACGAAACGGCTCGCTATCAATGGCACCAGTGGCGCGAAAGCCTGTCCGTGCCTTCAGACCTGGATGAATTGCTGTACCGAATAAGCCAGCTACCCGAAGCCACGGTTCTGGATCTGAAGCTCAGCGGCACGCTTACACTGGCGGGCGCCCAAAAACTGACTGAGGCGCTCTCCATAGCAGAAGCAAAATACCGCAGCGTCACCTGTGATCGAACCGGCTTGCAGCTGGAACCCACTGAGGATGACATTGTCGCCCTACATGCAGATGGCTATCTCGGGGAGGTGGTTCAGGAACTTCGAGAAGCACAACAAACCGCGGGCAGCGGTGGTGATACAGAGGTGGCGCGGGATGCACTGGCCATTCTTGCGGGCTTGCTGACACAGCAAGACACGGAGGTGGCTCCGTGAAACTTCAACGTATACGGGTAGAGCAGTTTCGTCAGTTCAGGGGCGGCATAGAGCTGGGCAACCTGCAGCCCGGCATCAACCTGATCCACGGCCCCAATGAATCTGGTAAAAGCACCCTGGTTCGTGCCATTCGAGCCGCATTTTTTGAGCGCTACCGATCAAAATCGGCTGAAGACCTGGCCCCTTGGGGTGACTCCTCAGCCGCGCCCACGGTTGAACTCTCGTTCGAGCACAGCGGCCAGCAATGGCAATTGGATAAGCGCTTCCTCAAGCGGCACCGTTGTGATTTGTTAATCGACAGCACCGCGTTCAGTGGTGAAGAAGCCGAAGAAAAACTTGCTGAATTACTGGGCTATCAATTCCCCAAGAAAGGCGCCAGCAAAGAAGAGCATTGGGGTATTCCGGGTTTGCTCTGGGTAGAGCAGGGCACAGGCCAGGATATCGAAAAGGCCGTTTTACACGCAGGTGGCCATCTGAAATCTGCCTTGAACAATCTGGTGGGTGAGGTGGCAAGCACCGGTGGGGACAAAATTGTTCAAGCGGTGGAGCAGCAGAGGAAAGAATTGCTGACCGCCACCGGAAAGCCACGGGGTGACTATTTAGCCCTGGCCAATAGCCAAGAGACTCTGCAGCAGCAGGTGCACGATCTGCAGGCCAGGGTTGAGCAGTACCAGGCACAGGTTGACCGGTTGGGCTCGTTGGCACTAGAACACAACAAGGCCGGCCAGGAGCGTCCCTGGGAAGAAGCCCGGGCCAGCATGCAGCGTGCAGAAACCAAATATCGAGAGGTTGAAGCGCTGCAGGAACAGCAAAGTCGCGGCCATGACGCCCTGAAACAGTTACAGCAAAACCTCACGTTATTGTTGCAAAACCAAACTCATTGGCGAAACCAAAGTGAACAGTTGGAGCAACGCCACCAAAGTTATCTAAGCGCTAAAAAACAACTTGAGCGGGAGGAGCTTGCCAGCCCTGAACTGGCAGCGGCGGTTGAAGCTGCTCGTAAGGAATATCAGCTGTCTACCGGTGTAGTACAGCAGGCGCATCTAAGAGATAAGCGAGAACGGTTGCAAAAGGAGAGCGCGAGGCTGGACACTGAGCTGGCAAAGCTGGAGCAAAGCCAGGAAAAAGCCCAAGGTATTCAGGTATCCCTAAACAGTGCCCGAAAACAGAAACAACAAAACCAAATAGATGCCGGTGCGCTGGGCCAGCTTAAGCAGGATCAGCGGGAACTGGATGATGCCAATATACGTATTCAGACCGTGGCCACTCGCGTTACCTGGAACCTGAACCCAGGCAAAAGCCTGGCTCTGGATGGGCAGGCCATTGAAGGGCAAAACGAAAAACTCCTTCTGGAGCCTGGCGTTCTTGAGATTTCTGGCCTGGGTACTCTGGGCATTCAGCCCGGCGGTGATGATCTTGCCAGCCTCCGCCGCCAGTTTGAGCGGGTGGGCCAATCCGTATCACAGCAGCTAGCCGCGCTAGCTGTTGAATCGGTAGAGGCAGCAGAGCAAAAGCTGGGTAGGCTGCAAGATGCAGAGGCACAGATAAAGCGTTTTGACGAGCTTCTTAGATCCCTGGCCCCCAGCGGAGTGGAGCAATTACATTCAGCGAGAGCTGATATGGAATCCGAGCTGCGTGCTCGCATCGCTGAGCTGGAAGCCTTGCCAGCCGTTTCGACGATTGATGGAGAAGGTAAACCCTTAAGTGTTGTGGAAACTGAGCTGAAACAGGCGGAAAAAAAGCTGGCGGATGTAGAATCCCGCCAGCGCCAACAGGAAACCCTGTGCTTGAAAGCTCGCTATGCCAGCGATGCGGCCCACCGCGAGTGGCTGCGAATACAAGAGGAGTTGAGCAGCCCCGAGCGACAGCAGAAAATGGAAGAGCTTGCTCGGGATATTGCGACCACTGAAAAGCAACAGGCAGAACTTGAGACTGCCCTGAAAGAGCGAGAAGCGAGAATTCTTGAGGCTCGCCCAGAGCTGCTGAAGCAGGATGTTGAACGCTACCGGGCTGCCGCTGAACATCAAGAAAAAGCGCAACAAAATCGAGCCCTGGAGTTGAGTGAGATTCGGGCAAGATTGGAAGCTTGGGGTGCCGAAGGGCTTGAAGAGCAGCACAACGAACAAGCGGCTGAACTGGAGCACGTCAACCGCAGATATCTTGAATTGGATAGGCGAGCAAAAGCGCTCGATTTGCTGCTAAATCTACTGAAAGAAAAACGCCAAGCGCTTACACGCCGGCTGCAGGCTCCGCTGCAAAAGCACCTGGATCATTACTTATCCGTGCTGTTCCCGGAAGCCAGCCTGGAAGTGGATGAAAACCTGATGCCTGGAAAGTTCAGCCGGGGAGCTGAGTTGGGGCAGATGGCCGAATTAAGTTATGGCGCCCGAGAACAAATGGGCCTGATCAGCCGCTTGGCGTACGCCGACTTGTTGCAAGAAGCCGGCCGCCCAACCTTGGTCATTCTGGATGATACCTTGGTGCACAGTGATGCTGAGCGCCTGGATGGCATGAAGCGTATCCTGTTCGACGCTGCAACCCGGCACCAGATACTGCTGTTTACCTGTCACCCTGAAAAATGGCAGGATCTGGGGGTGGAGCCTCGGGATCTTGAGGCACTAAAGCTCCAGAGTGCTTCTGGTTAAAATTCAATCACAAACTCCCGGTAAAACATAAACTTAAAAAAAGTATTGACGAAAGATCCGTAATCCGTAGAATACGCATCCGTTGTCGGGGCATTGCTTCGGTGGCTAAAAGCGGGAATAGCTCAGTTGGTAGAGCGCAACCTTGCCAAGGTTGAGGTCGCGAGTTCGAATCTCGTTTCCCGCTCCAATTACTTCAAGTCTCTCAATGCCCCCTGAGAGCAAAAGACTCGAATCCTTCGATCTTGTTTTAGGCGCGGTGGCAGAGTGGTCATGCAGCGGACTGCAACTCCGCGTACGCCGGTTCGATTCCGACCCGCGCCTCCATTATTTCTATCTTCTTTTAAATGACTTGAACGGCCGATGTCAGCATCCGTGTTGCGATGGCGACAACGCTTTACGACTTTTCGGTGTTCCTGAGAGAATTCAGTTCGAGGTAGTAAAGTCGTCTTCGTCGATTGTCTCAGCGAGGAAATCCAGCAGTGCTCGCACTGAGGCAGAAGTCCCCGCCGAGACGGAAAAGCCGCATGTATGATACCGCTCCTAGGCTCCCAGCCCGGTAGCACATCAATCAATCGACCAGCCTGTAAATCCTTGCCTCCGACCAACATAGCTAGCTTAACCACCCCATGCCCGGCGAGGGCCGCCTCGTGTAGGGTCTCAGCACTGTCGGTCACCAGACGAGGCCTGTGCTGAATCTGAACGGTAGTACCCTTGGGGCCGATCAGGTCCCAGTAATGTTGTTTATCGTGCTGCTCAAAATCCAGGCTAGGCAACCGGCTTAAATCGCTGGGTGTTTTTGGTAACGGGTGGTTTTCAAACAGGTTGGGAGAAGCCATTAACCGCTGTGGGCTGCGTGATAACACTTTCATATTAAGGTCGCTATCTTCTAAAGGCGGGAAGCGTACTCGAATCGCCATATCGAATCCTTCCTTGACGACGTCAACACGTCGGCTGGTGGCCTCTGCTTGTACCTCCACCTTTGGGTAACGGGCCATGAAACGAATCAGTATCGGGGTGATCAGATAGTGTAGGACGCTCGGAGCACAGCTTAGTCGCACAACCCCTCTTGGCTCTGCCCGGTTCACCTCAATAAGCTCCTGTGCTGCCTCGGCCTCTACCAACATGGCTGTGCAGTGTTGGTAGTAGGCCTGACCAATCTCCGTCACCGAGAAGTGCCGTGTTGAGCGGCTTACCAGACGAGTCTCCAGCCGCTCCTCCAGTTGCCCAATGCGGCGGCTTAGCTTCGACTTGGTAATGCCCAGCGCACGGCCAGCTGGTGCAAAACCTTTGTAATCTACAACCTGAACGAAGTAATAAAGGTCATTAAGATCCTGCATTTCATTGTCCTATTTTTGTGACGCTGAGTGTCATTTTTGCAGTCTAGCGGAAATATTAGTCGTAAAGTAGACTTCTGAGTGTTGAGGCGTTGTGTCTCTTTTAATGAGTTTGGGAGCCTGGTGATGATGAAGGTTAAAGAGGTATATAGCGCACCACACGGTCATTGGGTTGGCGATGGTTTCCCTGTGCGCTCGCTTTTCAGCTACGACCGAATGGGCGCTGAGTGCATCAGCCCCTTCCTGTTGCTGGATCATGCCGGGCCTTTCGACTTTAAGCCGGCCAAGCGTCCGCGCGGCGTAGGCCAGCATCCCCATCGTGGCTTTGAGACCGTAACTCTTGTTTACGAAGGAGAGCTTGAGCACCGGGATTCTAGCGGTAGCGGCGGACGCATTGGCGAAGGTGACGTGCAGTGGATGACGGCCGGCAGCGGTATTATCCACGACGAATTCCATTCCCAACCGTTCACCGAACAAGGCGGCAAGCTTGAGATGGTGCAGCTATGGGTCAATTTACCAGCTCAACACAAGGGCACGTCAGCGGCTTACCAAACGCTGCTCGCCGCCGACATTCCCAACGTGCCGTTGGACGACGGGAACGGGAGCGTACGTGTGGTAGCCGGGAACTATCGTGGGCATAACGGGCCGGCGAAGACTTTCACCCCGATCAACATGTGGGATATTCGGCTCGCTTCCGGAGGTGAGGTTGTGTTGCAGGTACCGGAGGGCCATACCACGCTGCTGGTCGTTCTGAATGGGGCGGTTCTGATTAACGATGAGACCATTGTGCGTGGTGAATCCGTAGTCAGTTTCGAGCGCCCTGACCATGAACTGAACCTGAAGGCGAACAACGAAACCAAGCTGCTACTGCTTAGCGGCGAGCCCATCAATGAACCTGTAGTAGGCCATGGCCCCTTCGTGATGAACAGTGACGAAGAGATCCGGCAAGCCATCACGGATTTCCAAAGTGGTAAATACGGTTCCTTGAACGGCTAGCGGACAAAGCTTTCCGCTGGCGCTTTACCTGGCAGCCAAACTGCCGGGTGTCTCTCAACCTGAAGACGAAACGGAGAATCAACATGTCATTTACTTACAACCGCTTGAATAAAGACGATGTGGCCCTGCTGATGGTTGATCACCAAGCGGGTCTGCTCTCTCTCGTACGGGACTTTAGTCAGGATGAGTTCAAGAACAACGTCATGGCTTTGGCCGATATTGGACAGTTCTTCGAGATCCCAACGATTCTGACCACGAGCTTCGAGGATGGTCCAAATGGACCGATGGTGCCCGAATTGAAAGAAGCGTTTCCAGACGCGCCCTACATTGCCCGGCCAGGCCAGGTAAACGCCTGGGATAACGAAGATTTTGTTAAGGCGATCAAGGACACAGGCAAGAAACAGCTGTTGATTGCCGGCGTGGTAACTGAGGTCTGTGTCGCCTTCCCAGCTTTGTCGGCGCTAGAGGAAGGCTATGAGGTCTTCGTCGTCACAGATGCGTCAGGCACGTTCAACCAGACCACCCGGGATGCTGCGTGGGATCGAATGTCCCAGGCGGGTGTCCAGTTGATGAGCTGGTTCGGCGTGGGTTGTGAGCTGCATCGCGACTGGCGTAACGATATCGAAGGCTTTGGTGGGATCCTCGCAAGTCATCTGCCGGCTTACGCGAATCTTATCCAAAGTCGCGATTCGGCACTCCAGAGCAAATAAGAAATTTGGGCCGGTGGCGACCCTCTAAATACCCGTGGTTGCCATCAGTATTACAACCAAAAAACCAATCGCCACTGCCTTGGTCCAAATGGTCCGTTTTACCCCAGAAATCGATGAGCGTGCAGAGCACGCTCATCGGAATACCGAGACTGGCGTTTTATCAGCCTGCACTCTCTTCTTGATGCGTACTCGCAATCTAGCCCGTCAGGTCGCGTTCAAAATTCCTTTTGTTTTCTTTCTTGAATAAATCGAGCGCTCGTTCTATTTTTAGAGCAGGAGGTTTAAACATGACCAATTCCAGTGAAGCGAAATCTAACAGCTCGAACTGGCCCCTTCGCACAGATAGCAAAATTGCACTTGTTACTGGCGCGGCAGGGGGTTTAGGGAAGAGCTTCACCCAGTGTTTACTTGATACGGGGGCTACCGTCATCGTGAGCGGCCGTCGTCGCGAAGCGCTCGAACATCTTAAATCCGAGTTCCCCAATCACGCCGATCGCATTCACGTTGTCGCAATGGACGTTAGCGACGAAAACAGCGTCTCACAGGCTTTCGATGTGATGGCCAATGAAGTCGGAGTTCCTGATGTGGTGGTTGCCAATGCCGGTGTGGCCGTCAGCAAAAAAGCTCTGGACTGCACAGGTGACGACTGGAATAGCGTTATCGATACAAACCTCAAAGGTTGCTGGTTGGTTGCCACCGAGGCGGCCCGCCGCTTGTCCGGTGAAGAGCGTCGAGGAAGCATCATAATGATTTCCTCAATTCTTGGGCATCGTTCGGCGGGCAATGTCGCACCCTATGCCGTTGCCAAGGCCGGTGTTGAGCAACTGACTCGCGTTCTTGCCCTGGAATGGGCTCGCTACGGTATTCGTGTTAACGCGCTGGCGCCTGGGTACATAGAAACTGATTTGAACCGAGATTTCTTTGCCACTGATCCCGGCCAAAAAATGATTCGCCGCATTCCTCAGCGGCGTCTAGGGCAGCCCGACGACCTATGTGGACCGCTGCTGCTCTTGGCATCGGATCTTTCTCGCTATATGACTGGCAGCACCCTTGTGGTGGATGGCGGTCATCTTCAATCTTCGCTTTAGAGGGCTTCGCCTGTGGATTTCAATCTTAACGCCAAAAACGAGTCGTACCGAGTACGGGTAAGGGCCTTTGTGGAGCAGCATCTGTTACCGCTGGAGAACAACCCCGAAGCGTATGACGAGCACGAGAATATTGCGCATGCGCATTTGGAAGAGATGCGGGCCAAGGCCAAGCAGGAGGGGCTGTGGTGTTTGCAGATTCCTGAGCACCTTGGTGGGAAAGGGCTTGATATCTCGGGCATGGCGGCCTGTTACGAAGAAATGAACCGCTCGATCTTTGGCCCAGTGGTTTTCAATTCTGCAGCGCCCGATGATGGCAACATGATGATATTGGCGAAGGTGGCCACTGAAGCGCAGAAGGCGCGGTGGCTAAAACCCATTGTGGAAGGACAGGTACGATCTGCCTTCGTTATGACGGAGCCACCTCCCGGCTGCGGATCGGACCCCGGCATGATGCAGACGAGCGCGAAACGTGTGGGGGACAAGTGGGTTGTTCACGGACACAAGCACTTTATTACGGGCGCTGCAGCCGCCGCTCACTTTATCTTAATTGCCAGAACCTCAGATGATACCAGGAAGGGTTTAACGGCCTTTCTGTTCCATAAAGATGATCCGGGCTGGGAAATTGTTCGGCGCATTCCGATCATGGGCCCGGAAGAGCACGGCGGGCACTGCGAAATTCGTTTCGATGGTTTAGAGATTCCCGACGAAAACCGTTTAATGGAGGTTGGCGATGGCCTGAAGGTCACCCAAATTCGTCTTGGTACCGCGCGCCTGACTCACTGTATGCGCTGGCTTGGCTTGGCGCGTCGCTCCCTGGAAATCGCAACCGAATACGTCAATACGCGAGAGTCCTTTGGTCAGACGTTGGCTCAGCGTGAAGGCGTGCAGTGGCTTTTGGGTGAAGCGGCGATGGATATCCAGGTGGGTCGTCTACTCACTATGCATGCAGCCTGGAAGCTGGACCAAGGTGATTTTGCGAGAAAAGAAGTCTCTATGGCCAAAGTGGCGGTGGCCGATACCTTGCACAAGGCGGTAGATACTGCCATTCAATTGTGCGGTGCGAGAGGTTATTCCAAGGACACGCCACTGGAGTGGATTTACCGATATGCGCGCCAAGCGCGGTTGGTCGATGGTGCCTCGGAGATTCATAAGATGGTGTTCTCAAAAACACTGTTGGCTGAGCGCGCCGACTTCTGGCGTTGGGGGGTATAAGCCTGATGTCTGAGTTTGCGGAGGCCTTCAGCTGGTTTGTCGTGCAACAAACCGGCGCGCGAAGCGCCAAAGTGATTACGTTTGAAAAACTCTCCGGAGGGGCCATTCAAGACAACTTCGGATTGACCCTGGAAATTGAGGGTGGGGAGCGGGCAGGTACTCAGCATTTTGTTGTGCGACAGGATGCCCCCTCAGGCGTCGCAGAAAGCCTGTCCCGGCCGGAAGAGTTCCGAGTGTTGCAAGCCGCGTTTGAGGCGGGCGTTACCGTTCCGGAGCCTCTTTGGCTTTGCGAAAATCTCGAGGTCAGTGGGCAGATGTTTTACGTCATGACTTGGGCTGAAGGGAGCGCATCCCCCCGCAAATTGGTCAAGTCAGATCTGACTGAAGAGCAGCGCCGCACTATTGTGCGACGGCTAGGCGCTGAACTGGCCAGGTTGCACAACGTGCGACCGCCGGTGCAATCGTTGGATTTCCTGGCGTTACCCGATCCAGAGAATGCTGCACTGAGCCGGGTGGCTATTTATCGGCGCCACCTTCGAGAAATTGGAGAACCTCACCCGGTTCTGGAATGGGCGCTGAACTGGCTGGAAGATAACAGTCCCGAACCAGGGCCTACTGTGCTGTGCCACTGCGATTTTCGAACCGGGAATTACATGATGGCTGGTGAAACCTTGACGGCCGTTCTGGATTGGGAGTTCGCCGCCTGGAGCGATCCTGCGGAGGATCTCGGTTGGTTTTGCAGCCGTAGTTGGCGGTTTGGCGCAAATGAGCGGGAAGCGGGTGGGGTAGGTGAGAAACAGGATTTTCTCGACGGCTATCGCGAAGCGGGTGGCATTGAGATTGATCCAACAGCTGTCAGTTATTGGGAGGTCATGGCGCTTGTGCGTTGGGCGACGATTGCGCTGCAACAGGCGCGCCGACACATGTCTGGCGAACAACGTTCATTAGAGCTGGCGCTGACTGGCCGAATGGTCGCGCAGATGGAATTTGATTTGTTGACCCAGATTCAGGACTTGGAGGACGGCCAGTGATCAATCAACCGGAAGCCCATGACCTATTGACGGAAGCTCGCCGGGTGTTATTGGAGTCGCTGGCTCCAGAGCTTACCGGGGAGCGCAAATACGAAGCACTGATGATAGCCAACGCTATGGGTATGGCTATCCGCGAGCTTGAATTCAATGCGCAAAATAAAGCAGAAGAAGCCGATCGAGCGGTCCTTTCGTTGTTGGAGACGCACGGGCTTCCTGGGCATAACGTTGAATGCGAGTCCTCTCTCGCCGATGCGGTTCGTGAGCGTCAGCTAGAGGGTGGAAGTGTGGCCTTGCGAAAAGTACTCCGAACTTTAACGGAGGCTCGTTTGGGAATAAACAGCCCAGGCTACCTGAAACGGTGAAGCATGAATAACTACAAAGCATTAAACAAAACAACAGCCAACTTTTCAGCGTTGACGCCACTTAGTTTGCTACAGCGTTCGGCAAAGGTGTATCCGGATAAAGATGCCGTTATCGATGCTGATCTAGTGCTTTCTTATGGTGAGCTATACCAACGCTGCTGCCAGATGGGCGATGCGTTGAAGCGTCGAGGGATAAACGCCGGTGATACCGTTGCGATATTAAGCCCCAATAGCTACGAGATGCTCGAGTCTCATTACTCGGTGCCGATGGCCGGTGCTGTGATCAACACGATAAACATTCGGCTGGATGCCGCAACGCTCGCTTTCATTTTGGGCCATGGTGAAGCCCGAGTGCTGTTTTATGACACCGCCTGGGAGAACGTGGTGCGCGCGGCAGTCGCTGATTTGGAGGTGCAGCCGCTTCTGATTTCTATCGAAAGCAAAGCCGGCGTAAGCGATGGTTTGGCGCAGCAGGACTATGAAAGCCTTTTGATGGAGGGTGATGCAAAGGCCAGTTGGCAGCGTCCAGATGACGAGTGGGACGCTATTTCATTGAACTATACGTCGGGCACAACGGGTAACCCAAAAGGCGTGGTCTACCACCATCGCGGCGCTTTTCTGGCAGCAATGACCAATTCCATGGTGTTTGAGATGACGCCTGAAACGGTCTACCTGTGGGCGCTTCCAATGTTCCATTGCAACGGTTGGGCCTATACCTGGGCAATTACGGCCGTGGGTGGAACCCATGTCTGCCTCAGAGAGGTGGATCCGATGGCAGTTTACCGCGCTATCGAGACGCACGGGGTAACGCATATGTGTGGGGCGCCGGTTGTTATGAATATGTTGTTGCAGGAGCTCGGTCGGGAGGGGCTAACGTTGTCGCGGCCAACGCAATTCGCTTTAGGGGGTGCCGCGCCCCCCAGCAGTGTGATTCGAAAAGCCGAAGAGATCGGTTTTCAAATTACTCATCTTTACGGTTTGACCGAAACATTTGGCCCGTCCGCGTTGTGTGTACCTCAACCCGAATGGCAGGCCCTTCCGCTGGAACAACGGGCATTGAAGATGTCCCGCCAGGGCGTTTCCACACACGGTCTGGACGAGGTTGTGGTTCTTGATGTTGTGAATGCTGAACCCGTGCCTGCAGATGGAAAAACCCTGGGAGAGATTTGTATTCGGGGAAACACGGTGATGAAAGGCTACCTGAAAAATCCCGAAGAGACGGCCAACGCTTTCAGCCATGGCTGGTTTCACACAGGCGATTTGGCGGTTATGCACCCTGATCACTATGTCGAGATCCGGGATCGAGCCAAGGATGTGATCATTTCCGGTGGCGAGAACATCTCCAGCCTTGAGGTGGAGGAAGTGCTTTACCGGCACCCTCAGGTCTCCGAGGCGGCAGTGGTGGCAATGGCTGATGAAAAGTGGGGCGAGGTGCCCTGTGCCTTTGTCAGTTTGATCGAAGACAGCAAAGCGATAGCGCCCGAAGAGATTATAAAATTTTGCAGGGAGCTCATGCCTCACTTCAAGGCACCGCGGAAGGTGGTGTTTGGTGAGTTACCCAAAACTGCTACAGGAAAAATCCGCAAAAATATCCTTCGGGATTCTCTGTCTCAATGATGGTCTGGCCGTGGTCAGAAGGAGGTCGTGATAGCGCCAAGAGCGTTTTTGAACAAAGTATTTCGGGCATAAATCAACAAGCTCGTGGATTCCATTGAAAATAAAGACAATAAGGAAGGAGCATGATCATGAGAAACATATGCACAAAAAAAGCCTTGGTTGCGATGACCGCAGCTACGATGATTGGTGCCGCAGGTACCAGCTATGCAGAGGAGCCGATCCGTATCGGGGGGATCTATATTCTCTCTGGTAGTGCCGCGACCTACGGTGAGTTCGCCCAGCGGGGCATTAACCTGGCAGTCGACGAAATTAATGCGTCAGGCGGCATTTTGGGTCGTCAAATTGAAATGGAGTATGAGGACAGTCAAGGTAAAGCTTCAGTAGCCATCCAGGCAGCTAGAAAACTGGTCTATTCAAGCGGTGTAGACGCCTTGGTCGGGTTGGACAGTTCTGGCGTGGCCCAAGGGCTGGTGCCGACAATGCCAGAACTTCAGAAGCCACTGATTATTACTCACGCTGCTACACCGGATGTCACTGGCAAGCTGTGCAATCCGTTTACTTATCGTATCAGCGTAAACGTTGCCCAGAACATGAAGGCCGCAGCTTTGGTGGCTGAAAAACTTGATGCCACCAATTGGACGACTATTGGTCCGGACTATGCGTTCGGCCACCAGTCCTGGGAGTTTTTCGGAAACTACCTCAAGGACATCAAGCCTGATGTCAATCTGATGTCAGAGACCAACTTCCCGCGCTTTGGGCTGAAGATTTCACCCCCTTTATAGACAGGGTTATGAACTCTGACGCCGACGGTGTTCTTATCTCCGTGTGGGGTGGCGACCTGGTGAACTTTGTTCGTCAGGCCAATAATCGCGGTTTTTTTGATAAAGACTTAGAGCTGTTATTTACCGTTGGGGCAGCAACCGAAGTGTTGTCGGCTCTTGGCGATGAAATGCCCGAAGGCGTGCATCTGTCTACCCGTTACTGGTACGACGCCTATGACAACGACATCAATGCTGCTTTTGTGAAGGCTTATGTCGATGCCTACGACGGTCCGCCCAGTTATAACGCTGAAGGCGCTTATGCGGCTATTTATGCCTACAAAAAAGCAATGGAGGCTGCAGGCACGACGGACGGCCCCGCCGTTGCAAAGGCACTTAGCGGCATGAGTATGGAGGCTCCGAACGGCACGGTTAAGTTCCGCGAGGCAGATAATCAGGCGATGGTCAGTCCGAACTGGGGCGTCTCAGGCCCAATGCATCCTGATTACGCGATCCGCACACTAGCTAACCTTCAAATCTTTGATGGCGAAGAAGTGGCCCGTTCTGTCGAAGAGACCGGTTGCAAGCTCTGAACCAGAGATTGCTTGAACGATTGCCGTGGCGCTCTTTGGGGCGCCACGAAACCGGCCTTAAAGAAGTGAGGTAATACATGTCTGGCATCGGATCGGCGCTGCTGAATAGTCTTGATATCGGGCTTCTGCTGTTCATTATCGCAGTAGGGCTGAATATCGTGTTTGGTGTTCTGAATATCATCAACTTTGCTCACGGAGCACTCTATATGCTGGGGGCGTACCTGGCATTTACCTTGATCAACATAGTAGGGATGCCGTTTTGGGCAGCATTGCTTCTGGCCCCGCTTGGCGTTGCTATTTTGGCGGTCCTCATTGACCGTTTTTTATTACGATATATCTATTCCAGAGATGTCGCAGACAGCTTGCTGCTCACTTTCGCGCTCCTGTTAATTATCAACGAAAGCGTGCGAATGATATGGGGGAGCGGCATTCAGGTTGTTCAGCCACCACCGTTGTTGGCCGGCTCGATGAGTATTTTTGGCAGCTTTGTGCCGACGTATAGCCTGTTTGTAATTGCCATGGGTCTGCTGTTGCTGGCGGGGCTCTGGTACCTGTTTAATCGCACCCGAATCGGTCGAATTATGCGTGCTGCCGCGCTGGATCGCGATATGGCAGAGGCTTTGTGTATCAATACGCGCCTGGTTGTGACCGGTGTGTTTGCCTTCGGCGCCTGGCTTGCGGCTGTCGGCGGTGTGGTCGCAGCACCTATGCGTGCACTGGATCCTGGCATGGGCGATAAGATTATTATCGAATCCTTCATTGTGGTGGTTATTGGTGGCCTTGGAAGTTTTCCTGGCGCCTTGCTCGGGGCCCTTATTCTTGGGCTGATCCATGCTTTGGTGGCCGTTATTTCCCTGAGGTGAACATGCTACTGCCATTCCTGGGCATGGCGCTGGTTCTATTGTTTAAACCTAATGGAATTATGGGTAAAGGAGCAGCCGCATGAAGACCCGAATTTTGTTGGCCATTCTGGCTGTGGTGATTGCGGGGCTGATTGCGGTGCCTTGGGTTGCTTCCTATTTCTATATTTTTATCTTCACCGAAATCCTGATCCTCGGTCTGTTCGCAGCCAGCTTTAACCTGGTTTTTGGTTATACCGGCATGTTGAGTTTCGGACACGCAGCCTTCTTCGGTGTCGGCTCCTACGCTATGGCACTGGTGCTCATTCATCTGGAATGGCCGTTCCTCGTGAGCCTGCTGGTATCCATGGGTGCTGCCGCGTTATTGGCCTTGATCATTGGCTTTTTCTGCGTTCGGCTAAACGAGGTGTATTTTGCCATGCTGACCCTGGCCTTTGGCATGATGGTCTTCGCCATTGCCTATCAATGGCGTTCCGTGACCAATGGCAGTGACGGGCTGGCTGGTTTTTCTCTGGGGTCACTCGGGCTTGGGCTTGATCTGACGTTGGCCAACCCTGCCGTCTATTACCACGTGGTACTGGCCATCGTTGGTGTTGCCTCGGTCATACTGTATGTGATTTGCCGAAGCTCATTTGGAATGATCCTTCGAGCCATACGCCAGAACCCAGAGCGGGTTTCGTTTGCCGGGCTGAATGTGCGTGCGTATCGATTGGTGGCTTTTGTGATTGCTGGGGCGTTCGCAGGTTTGGCGGGTGGCCTCATTGCCCCGTTCCTTCGCGTGGCAAGCCCTGAGTTGCTGCACTGGTCAATGTCAGCGGAACCTATTCTCATGGCTATCCTGGGCGGCACCGGCTACTTTTTGGGCCCGTTCATTGGCGCCGCCGTGTTCGTGTTACTGGAAACCTGGATCACCAGCTTTACGGAATCCTGGATGCTGGTTCTTGGTGTTATTCTCGCGTTGATGGTGATTTTCTTTCGCAAAGGGCTGCTTGGTACCGTCCTTGACTGGTGGATGGAGGTAAGGAAATGACGAACCCCGTTCTCACCATATCGAATCTCACCAAACGTTTTGGCGGAAATACCGCGGTTTCGGGCATTAACCTGGACGTTATGCCGAAGGAAACCATTGCCATCATTGGCCCCAACGGCGCCGGCAAGACGACGTTCTACAACATGGTTTCGGGGCGGATGCAGCCCTCTGAGGGCAACGTCGTGCTAGATGGCAAGGACATCACCGGCCTGCCACCCCACAAAATTAGCCGGTTGGGTGTTTCACGCTCGTTCCAGATCAACAATATTTTCCCGGAGATGACGGTCCAGGAGAATGTCGAGGTAGTTCTATCGGCATACCACGGCCACAGCCGCAAGCTGTTTAACATTGCCTCTCGCAACACGGGTATTCAGCACGAAGCCATTGAGTTGCTGAAGCGCCTGGGTATCGACAACCTTAAAGGTCAGCGTGCTGAGGTTATTAGCTATGGTGACAAACGCTTGCTGGAGATTGCCATGGTTTTGGCAACGCGGCCGAAGCTGGTGTTGTTGGATGAGCCCACAGCGGGCATGACGCCGGACGAAACGCGGCGTACCACAAAGCTGGTCAAGAGTCTGGCTGATAGTGGAGACTACACCTTCCTGGTTACTGAGCATGATATGGATGTGGTGTTTGGCCTTGCGGACCGCATTCTGGTGATGCACCGAGGCGAGAAGTTGTTTGCAGGGACCCCGGAGGAAGTGAAAAACCATCCCGAGGTTCGCCGCGCCTACTTGGGCGAAGAAGACGACGAGACAGAGGAAAGTAACGCATGATTCTTGACGTTCGCAATATCCAGACGTTTTATGGCGAAAGCCAGGCGCTTCAAGGCGTTACTCTTCAGTTAGAGGCTGGTGAAACGGTTTGTCTTCTTGGGCGAAATGGATCGGGTAAGAGCACAACACTGAAAAGCATTGTTGGCCTTACGCCTCCAAGGTCTGGAGAGGTTATTTTCGACGGCAAGCCAGTCCAGGGTCTGCCTCCGCACAGAATCGCCCGCGCAGGGATTGGCTATGTGCCGGAAGATCGCCGGATTTTCCCGGGCTTGACGGTTCGGGATAATCTCGAAGTGGCTGCGTATCAACGCAAAGGCAGTGCTGCCCATTGGACAGTGGATGCTGTCCTCAAGAAGTACGAAATGTTGGGAGAGCGGGAAGGGCAGGATGGTGCGACTTTGTCTGGCGGCCAGCAACAGATGTTGGCCGTCGCTCGCTCACTGATGATCCAGCCAAAACTGCTGCTTCTCGACGAGCCCAACGAGGGTTTGGCACCGGTTATAGTGCAGCAGATTGGGGAGTTGATTGACGAACTGAGTCATACCACCACCATTTTGTTCACGGACCAGAGTGTTCGGTTTGCACTGAAACATGCCCACAGGGCATACATTTTGGAAAAAGGACAGGTTGTCCACCAGGCCAATAGCGACGAGCTTCGAGCTGACCAGGCAGCCCAGGACAGGTTCTTGTCAGTGGCGTAATTTCGCCGGAATTCATTGCCGCAGGAGCGGATTAAGCGTGGGAATTATGATTGAGAATTATGAAGCATTCCGCGGCGGGCTAAGTCTGTCGCAAGAGGATGTTATTCGTGATGTATTCCGTCAGAACAAGGAACGTATCAGCATAAAAAAAGAGGCAACAGCGGTCAAAAACCTCACGCGCATTATTGAGTCAACGCTTCGGCTGGCCAATTCCAAGGGTTTTCACGCGATGACATTGAGGGATTTGTGTGCGGATTCAGGTATGAGCATGGGTGGGCTATACGCTTATATTGGTAATAAAGCCGACTTGATTCACCTGATACAGAGCCACGGGTTCACCATCACGCGCCGTACCCTCGTGCATTACACAAGCCAGGTTGAGGGAATACGTGACCGACTGTTTGCGGCGATCAAGGCGCATTTGTACTTGAGCGAGCAAATGCGTGCCTGGTTCTACTTTTCCTATATGGAGGCGAAGAGCCTGCCTGCTCAGGAAAAACGAGATGCTATTGCGATCGAACTTGAGATTGAAGCGATCTTTTTGGGCGTTATTGAAGAGGGCATCAAAACGGATGTGTACAGAGCCAAAAATGCTCGTTTGGTTTCCTCGATGATCAAGGCCTTATTGCAAGACTGGTATCTGAAACGCCGTAAGTACCGTGATCAAGGCGTTGAGGTTGATGGCTACGCTGTATTCGTCAGAGATGTAGTTGAAAGCTATTTGCTCTGGGAACGTTGATTCTCTCTTGTGAGGACTGTAATGACTATTCGTTTAACGAATCCTGAACTTTTACGTGAGAGCGCTTACATCAACGGAGAGTGGGTTCAGGCCCAATCCGGTAAGGTTTTTTCTGTCAGCAACCCCGCCAATGGGGAGAGTCTGGCAGTTGTGCCGGACATGGGCGCGCAAGACACAGCGCTGGCAATCGAGGCGGCGGAGGCTGCGTGGCCTGAGTGGCGGGCCCGCACCGCTAAGGATCGTGGGAACGTTCTCCGGCGATGGTTTGATCTGGTGATGCTCCATCAGGAAGACTTGGCTCGGCTTATGACGGCAGAGCAGGGAAAGCCACTTGCGGAAGCACGGGGCGAAGTGGCCTACGGAGCGAGTTTTATCGAGTGGTTTGCGGAGGAAGCCAAACGGGCATACGGCGATGTCATTCCCGGCCACGGTCGGGATAAGCGGATTGTGGTTATTAAGCAGCCTGTAGGGGTTGTCGCGGCCATTACTCCGTGGAACTTTCCAGTGGCAATGATTACCAGAAAGGTTGCGCCCGCGCTTGCGGCTGGTTGCCCGGTTGTCGTCAAACCTGCGGAAGATACCCCTTTGTGCGCCCTTGCACTGGCCGTGCTGGCAGAGTCGGCGGGGGTGCCTCCCGGGATTTTTAATATCGTAACCTGTTCTAAGGCCCAAGCGCCGGAGGTGGGTGAGGCGTTAACGACAAGCCGAATCGTTCGCAAAGTATCGTTCACGGGCTCAACGCCGGTTGGCAAGCTGTTGATGCGCCAGGCCAGCGGCACGGTCAAGAAAGTGAGCTTGGAGCTGGGTGGCAATGCGCCGTTTATCGTTTTTGACGATGCCGATCTTGATGCGGCCGTAACCGGGCTTATGGCCTCCAAATATCGTAACACCGGGCAAACCTGCGTCTGCGCCAACCGTATCTATGTCCAATCCGGCGTTTATGATGCTTTCGTAGAAAAATTGAAGGACGCCGTCGGTAAACTGGTGGTCGGTGCTGGCCTCGAAGGCGATACCCAGCAAGGCCCGCTAATCAATCAGGCGGCCCTGGATAAGGTCAAACGGCATATTTCCGATGCAACAGACAAAGGTGCAAAAGTCGTTCTGGGCGGCGGGGAACATGCGCTCGGCGGCACGTTCTTCACGCCAACCATTCTTACGGATGTAACCCAGGACATGCTGGTGGCCAGTGAAGAAACCTTCGGTCCGGTTGCGCCGCTGTTTCGATTTGAGACAGAAGAGGAGGTGATTGCCAAGGCCAACGATTCGGAGTTTGGTTTGGCGGCTTACTTCTACAGCAATGACATACGGCGTATCTGGCACGTTGCTGAGGCTCTTGAAACGGGCATGGTTGGTATCAACGACGGGATTATTTCGACAGAGACAGCCCCCTTTGGCGGCGTCAAGGAAAGTGGCCTTGGCCGGGAGGGTTCACGGTACGGTCTGGATGAGTTCATGGAGCTCAAATACCTCTGCCTCGGCGGCATGCGCTAGAAGGCGAATTAAAGGAGAATTGAATGTCAGGTTCCCTGTCACACCTGCATGTGCTGGATCTTTCCAGGGTTTTGGCGGGCCCCTCGGCGTCCCAGATCCTGGGCGATCTGGGCGCGAGGTCATTAAGAGAGAGCGGCCAGCTACGGGCGACGACACACGCTCATGGGGGCCGCCCTATCTCCAGGGGGATGATGTTGATGCAGAGATCTCTGCCTATTTCCTGAGCGCCAATCGAAATAAACAGTCCCTTGCGATTGATCTGACGCATCCTGAAGGCAGAAGCTGATCTGTAAGCTGGTAGCTGAATCCGATGTGGTGATTGAGAATTTCAAAGTGGGTGGTCTCAAACGTTACAGTCTTGACTACGAGAGCCTGCAACGGATCAACCCAAAACTCATTTATTGCTCAATCACCGGGTGTACCGAACCGCTCCGCCGCTGTTGGGGGAGCAGTCGGCTCAGGTCCTAAAACGAGTCATATGTATGACTGAAAAGGAGGTTGAGGCACTTAGAGAGGCCGGTGTTATTTCATGATCAGCCTTTCAACTCAGGGAAATCCGCTTCGGTATAAGCATATTCACCCCGGTCCTCGCTGGCGGCATGAGCGCGTAGTTCAACACGACGAATCTTGCCGGAGATGGTCTTGGGCAACTCGGCGAATTCCAGCTCGCGAATCCGCATATACGGCGGCATGCGCGCACGGGCGAACGCGAATAACGCCTTGGCTGCCTCTGGGCCAGGCTCGTAGTCTCGGCGTAGCACGATATAGGCCTTGGGCACGCTCAATCGCAGTTCATCAGGCGCAGGTACGACAGCAGCTTCGGCCACGGATTCATGTTCGATGAGAATGGACTCCAGTTCGAACGGGCTGACCCGATAGTCCGAGCTCTTGAACACATCGTCCGCGCGGCCGACGTACCAGTAATAACCGTCTTCATCGCGGCTGGCCACGTCGCCGGTGCGATAAAAGCCGTCGTGCAGCGCCTGAGCCATGCGCTCGGGGTCGTCGCGATATTCCTGCATTAACCCGAGTGGGCGCTGGTTGCGCACATCAATGGCAATTTCGCCTTCGTTCTGTTCCTTATCGTGTGCATCGAGCAGCGAAATCTTGTAGCCGGGCAAGGGCCGGCCCATCGAACCGGATTTCATTTCCTGAGCTGGCGGGTTGCCAATCTGGGCTGTGGTTTCGGTTTGGCCGTAGCGTCCCGGATTCTGAGACCCCAGAGTTTCTCCACCCGCGAAATCACTTCCGGGTTGAGCGGTTCGCCTGCACCAACCAAGCTCTTCAGCTTGACGTCGTAGGCCGACAGATCCTCCTGGATCAGCATGCGCCAAACCGTGGGCGGTGCGCACATGCAGGTCACGCCCTTGTCGGCGATGACTTGCAGCGTGGCGGGCGCGTCAAAACGCGGCTGTCGATAGATAAACACCGTGCAGCCAGCATCCCAGGGTGCGAACAGATTGGACCAAGCGTGCTTGGCCCAGCCAGGCGAGCTGATATTGAAATGGATATCGTCAGGCTGTAGTCCGAGCCAGTACATGGTCGAAAGCGAGCCCACGGGATAGCTCTGATGCGTATGCAGCACCAGCTTGGGGAGGGAAGTGGTGCCTGAAGTGAAATAAAGCAGCATCGGGTCGGTGGCGTGGGTCACGCCCTCGGGCTCAAATTTGACGGGTGATTGCTGCGAGGCCCCGTAACCAATCCACTGCCCGCTGGGTTCGCCAGCGACAATACGGGTCAGGCCCTCGGCTACGCCCTCGAATTTCGGGACATGTTCCTCGGCGGCGAGGATATGGGTGACGCCACCGCGCGCCAAGCGGTCGCCAAGATCCTTGTGCGATAGTAGCGTACTGGCAGGAATCACGACGGCACCCAGCTTAATGGCAGCCAGCATGGTCTCCCAGAGTTCGATGACGTTGTCGAGCATGATCAGTAAAGTATCGCCCCGACCAAGCCCGTTGCCGCGTAGGAAGTTGGCCACCTGGTTCGAGCGTTGTCGCATCTGCTCGAAGCTGTAACGGTAATCGCTGCCGTCGGCGTCCACGAGCCAAAGCGCGATCTTGTCGTTGTCTTTGGCGTAGTCGTCAAACCAGTCCAGCGCCCAGTTGAATTCATCCAACTCGGGCCATTTGAAAGTCTCGTAGGCGCGATCGTAGTCCTCGCGCAGATCCAGCAGTTGCTGGCGGGCGGCCTTGAATGCGTCTGCGGATTGCATCGCCTTCTCCTTTTCTCGCGGTCGGCAACCTGGGGCGGTCGCCATGGTTTTTGTTTTCCCGTGGTGCGACGTTTTTGAGCTTGCTCAGTAAAAACGTCATGCAGACATAATAGTCCCATTTCCTTCAACTGCTGAACAGATACGTAGCGGACGCGCTAGGATGGCAGCTTATTACTGGCGCTTTATCGGGCTTTAATATATTTGGTTATTGCGATCGTCGCTGGGTGTACTTGGTTTTGGTAGTATTTTGTATTTCATCCCGCTCGAGAAACGCTGCAATTGATTTTTTAGCAGGGAGCGAACGTTTGAATGACAAGGCGACAGCACTATGTATAACTGGATAGCCGAACATCAGAAAGTGCTTTCTGTGTTAGCCAGTTTAGGCTCGGTGATTATATGGCTGGTTTATGCTCAACTTCTGTACCTTGGTTTCAGAAGGCAACGCAGTCCACGACTTATCATCAACCGAGGCCGCAACAAAGATATCAATGCGCTCTGTCTTATCAGCAATATGAGCGCGGAATCTGTATTCATCGAATATATCATTGCCGAACTCGAAACCTCGGAAGGCACGATCACGATGGATGTCACGGATTTCGAGCAGGAATACAGTGAAGGTGATGAGGATCCTGATGGGAGGCGCAATCAATCATCCGCAGAACAGCTATCGGTGGATGGAATAGAGAACACGAGACAGGGGCCTATAAAACCCGGTGGTTTTTTGCACATTGGAACTTTTTGCGAACTGATCCAACGCCTTGCCCGAGATGAGGGTATCCGGATGAGTGGAAGTGTTCCGCAGGGCGATCTTGAGTTCACCCGCCTTACCCTTCGCCTGATAGGTATTTATGGGCCAGAAAATATGCCAATTGGCGCCGAACGGAGTTTTGATCTGAAGGTCGGTGAGAGTCGTTTCGCTCTGAGGCCGGCTTCATGGGATACAAAACAGTTGGCGTCAATACTGCAACGTCGAAAGCTCCGTAAAACCGTTGAGAAACTGAACGCTACGGACTTTTCATCCGCTTCGTCCTTTCGCCATGTCGATCAGGAGAAGGATATTGATAATCGGTTTGCCGCCGAACAGGCGAGCAAGGAAGGCCAAGCCAATAATAGCCACTGAACTCGATTGCTTGCCCATTACCATGAATCATATTCTGGTCCGTTCTGGCGCTTACCCCACGGCGGCGGCAACTTGACACATGCGTTATTTCGACCCAAATTGAATAATGCGTAAAGGCATTGCAAACAAATTCTCTGCAACCAAGCGGCGCACAAACGCTATCGTGAAACAGGGCAGGCACGATGGATCTTTACACGTACTACCGTTCCACTTCTTCCTATCGCTTACGCATTGCGCTGGAGTTAAAAGGGCTGGATTACCACTCCATACCCATTAACCTGGCGGGTGATGGCGGCGAACAGCTTAAGCCTGCATACCGGGCCTTAAACCCCCAGGGGCGGGTGCCGGCATTGCGCGTGGAAAGCGATCAGGTACTGATTCAGTCGCCGGCAATCATCGAGTATCTGGAGGAGTGTTATCCGCAGCCGCCGCTGTTACCGGAGAGCCCGCTGGATCGTGCTAAGCAGCGTGGCGTGGCGGCAATCATTGGGTGTGATATTCACCCATTGCACAATGTGTCGGTGCTGAATCAATTGCGCCAATTACAACTCTCGGAGACAGAGATCACTAATTGGATTGGGCACTGGATCAACCTCGGCTTCGATGCTGTTGAGGCGCTCATTGATGACCGCGACTTCTGTTTTGGCGCGCCCGGGCTGGCGGATGTCTACCTGTTGCCACAGGTCTATGCAGCGAGGCGCTACGCAGTTGATCTTGATTGCTACCCAAAAATAGCGAGAGTTGAGCGCTTGGCTCTTGAGCATCCGGCATTCCAGCGTGCGCACCCGGATGCTCAAGCGGACAAACCCGCATGAGTGAATAAAGGAATCGGACAATGGCTGATCTGTTTGATAACCCCATGGGCCTGATGGGTTTTGAATTCATCGAATTCGCCTCACCGACCCCAAATGTTCTGGAGCCCCTCTTTGCGATGATGGGGTTCACCAAGGTGGCTAACCACCGCTCCAAGAACGTATCGCTTTATCGTCAGGGTGAGATCAACCTGATTCTCAATTGCGAACCCAAGAGCGTGGTGTCCTACTTTGCGGCAGAGCACGGGCCCTCAGTTTGCGGTATAGCCTTCCGGGTCAAGAATGCCCAATCCGCATACGCTCGTGCACTGGAGCTGGGTGCCCAGCCAATGGACATCCCCACCGGGCCAATGGAGTTGCGGCTGCCGGCGATTAAAGGTATCGGAGGCGCGCCGCTGTACCTGATCGACCGCTTCGGCGAGGGCACCTCAATCTACGATATTGATTTCATGTACATTGATGGCGTTGATCGCAATCCCGAAGGCACCGGGCTGAAAGAGATCGACCACCTGACTCACAATGTCTACCGGGGGCGAATGGCTCATTGGGCGAACTTCTACGAGAAGCTGTTCAATTTTCGCGAGTTCCGGTACTTCGATATTAAAGGTGAATACACCGGTCTGACCTCCAAGGCCATGGCCGCGCCGGACGGCAAGATTCGCATTCCGCTGAACGAGGAATCCCCACAGGGCGCCGGGCAAATCGAAGAGTTTCTCATGCAATTTAACGGTGAAGGCGTTCAGCATGTGGCTTTTCTTACCGACGATCTGTTAAGTACTTGGGATGCATTGAAAGCCCTGGGCATGCGGTTTATGACCCCGCCTCCCGCCACCTACTACGAGATGCTTGATGAGCGTCTGCCCGAGCACAATGAACCGATCAACGAGCTGCAGGCCCGAGGAATACTTCTGGACGGCAGCTCGGTCGACGGTGACTCCCGCCTGTTGTTGCAGATTTTCTCGGAAGCCCTGATGGGGCCAGTGTTTTTTGAGTTTATCCAGCGCAAAGGCGACGAAGGTTTCGGGGAGGGGAACTTCAAAGCGTTGTTCGAATCGATCGAGCGTGATCAGGTACGTCGTGGCGTGCTGAAAACGACTTAGCCGACCGGGTGGTTGAGAGACCGCCCGGATTTATAACAAGAGGTGAACATGCCATCACAGCCTTCGTCCGATGCACTTATCTACCAATCCGGTTTCGGCAACGAGTTCAGCACGGAAGCATTGCCTGGCGCGTTGCCAATTGGGCGAAACTCACCGCAGAAAGTCCCTTACGGCCTGTACACGGAATTGCTCTCGGGCACGGCGTTTACGGTTCCTCGCGCAGAATCCCGGCGCACGTGGATGTATCGCATCAAGCCTTCTGCCACCCATCCCGAATACCATCGATTAACCCAGCAAATCGCCGGCCAGGAATTGGGGCCAATCAACCCCAACCGTCTACGCTGGAACCCCTTTGACGTCCCGTCCGAACCCACTGACTTCCTGGCTGGCTTGACCACTATCGCGGCGACATCTCCCGCCGATCAGGCTGCCGGCGTTAGTGTGCACCTGTATCAGGCCAACGTATCCATGACACAGGCATTCTTCAACGCCGACGGAGAATGGCTGATCGTGCCGCAACAGGGCGGTTTGAACATCATCACTGAACTCGGCGTGTTGGCCATTGAACCAGAGGAAATCGCGGTGCTGCCCCGTGGTCTCAAATTCCGCATAGAGTTGCATGACGCCAGTGCCAGTGGTTACATTTGCGAGAATCACGCTGCGCTCTGCGGTTGCCTGATTTGGGGCCGATTGGCAGCAATGGGCTGGCCAGCCCGAGAGATTTCCTGACGCCCGTCGCTCGCTACGAAGACCGTGACCAACCTGAGGTTTGGTGCAGAAATTTCTCGGGGAACTGTGGGCCACGGATCTTGATCACTCACCCTTCGATGTCGTCGCATGGCACGGCAATAACGTGCCGTACAAGTATGACCTACGCCGCTTCAATGTTTACGGCACAGTCAGCTTTGACCACCCGGATCCATCCATCTTCACGGTGCTGACTTCGCCCGGAACGGTTCATGGCCAGGCCAATATCGACTTCGCGATCTTCCCGCCGCGTTGGATGGTGGCGGAGGGCACCTTCCGCCCCCCCTGGTTTCACCGCAATCGAATGAACGAGTTGATGGGTCTGATCAAGGGCACTTACGACGCGAAAGCCGAAGGATTTGTTCCCGGTGGCATTTCCCTGCACAACTGCATGAGCGCCCATGGCCCCGACAATGCCACCACAGAACAGGCCATCGCCGCCGACCTGGCACCACACAAAATCGATCAAAGCATGGCATTTATGTTTGAAACTGGCAGCGTTCTGCGCGCCAGTCGTCATGCGCTTGATTGCCCACAACGACAGCAGGACTACGACGCCTGCTGGGCTGGTATGAGCAAAACGTTCGATAAAGGGAGTCTCTGAATAATGACAACGCAGCCGCAAAAGAGTTGGGTCGGTTCTGCCAACGATCATCCCGATTTTCCCATCCAAAATCTGCCACTGGGCATTTTCAGTCGTTCTGGGCAAAAGCAAGGGGCGGCGTCGCCATCGGTGACAGTATTCTCGATTTGCAAGCCGCTCTGGAAGCCGGTTTGTTCAGCGGAGACGCTGCCGTTGCGGCGGAAGCCGCTAGCGGGGAGCAGCTAAATAGCTTCTTCGGGCTCGGCGCTTCCAGCCGCAAATCGTTGCGAACAGCGTTGCTGCACCTGTTGGATGAGCACAGCGATCAGCAAGCGACCATGCAGGCGCTCGGCGAGGCGTTATTGGTGCCGATGAGTCGCTGTGAATTGCACCTGCCGGCTAGGTAGGCGACTACACCGACTTCTACGTTGGCATTCATCACGCCCAGAACATCGGCAGTTTTTTTCGCCCGGACAATCCATTACTGCCTAATTACAAGCACGTGCCCATTGGTTACCACGGACGCTCCTCAACGATCTGCATCTCTGGCACTTCCGTGCGCCGACCCAACGGCCAAACCCTCCCAGCGGGCCAAGAGACCCCCAGCTTCGGCCCCAGTAAACGGCTGGATTATGAGCTGGAGCTGGGTATCTGGCTGGGACCGGGCAATAACATGGGCGAACCCATCGCCATTGGTGAAGCCAGCACCCATGTCGCGGGTTTCTGTTTGTTGAACGACTGGTCGGCCCGTGACATCCAAGCCTGGGAATACCAGCCTCTCGGTCCTTTCCTGGCAAAGAACTTTGCCAGCACCGTGTCCCCATGGGTGATCACGCCAGAAGCGCTGGAACCGTTCCGAAAAGCCCAACCGGCGCGGCCAGACGGTGATCCACAACCACTGCCATACTTGCTTGACGATGCCGACCAGGCAACTGGCGCCTTAGATGTAGAGCTCGAAGTGTTGCTACTCACTAACGCCATGCGCGAACAGAACTTGCCGCCCCAGCGGTTGGCGTTGAGCAATACGCAAAACATGTACTGGACAGTCGCTCAGATGGTCGCGCATCACAGCGTCGGTGGCTGCAAGCTGCAACCAGGCGACCTGTTTGGTTCCGGAACCTGTCGGGTCAGAGCCCCGATGCGGTCGGCAGCCTGCTTGAAAGCACCGGTGGAGGCAAGCAGCCTCTCACGCTAGCCAGTGGCGAAGAGCGCACCTTTTTAGAGGATGGTGATGAAGTTATTTTGCGGGCGCGCTGTCGGCGTGAAGGCTACCCGAGCATTGGTTTTGGGGAATGCCGGGGTAGGGTGCGGTCCGCACAATAGGTTAGTATTTGCGCATAGTCGCGTTGTCAGAACATCATCGCTGGTAACCAGAGGGAAAGAGCTGGCACGGCGACCAGAATCACGAGCCGGACGATATCCGCGATAATGAAAGGCAGGATACCTCGCACGACCATGCGCTGAGTCAGGCCCGGTTGCGTCGCCTGTACAACAAACAGATTCATCCCAATGGGCGGCGTGATCAGTCCGATTTCAGCAACGGTAACCACAAGAATGCCAAACCAGACCATGTCAAAACCTAGCGATGCCGCGACCGGCGCCAGGAACGGCACGGTTAGAAGTATCATGGACATGGCATCCATAAAACAACCCAGCACGATATAGAACAGCAGGATCAGTATGAGTGCCATTGTTGGCCCCATACCGCTGTTTTCGATTCCGGTTATCAACGCGCTGGGCAGGCCCGTTGTTTCCAGGAAATAATTGAACAGCGACGCGCCGATCAGGATGAAAAAGATCATACCGGTCAGTCCTGCCGTCTCTCGTACGGATTCCCAAAGCGTACTCCAGTCCAGCTCTCGGGAAATCAGCGCCAGAATGAAAGCACCCACGGCCCCAACCGCAGCGGCCTCCGTTGGGGAAAACCAGCCTAGATAGATGCCCCCGATGACCAGTGAGAACAGCAGCAATACTCCCCAAACCCGCCGGATGTTTGTTAGCCGTGTGGCCCATCCCGCTTTGGTCGCGGGTGGCGCCAGTTCCGGTTTCATACGCACCCGAACAACGATGGCCACACCGTACAGCACAGCACCGATGATGCCCGGCACAATTGCCCCAATGAACAGCTGCCCAATGGATGTCTGAGTCAGAATGCCGTAGATCACAAGTAGAATAGACGGCGGTATCAGCACTCCGAGGGTGCCGCCAGCTGCGATAGAAGCTGAAGACAGCGACCCATCGTAACCGTGCTTCTCCATCTCGGGTATGGCAACGCGACCCATGGTGGCAACGGTTGCAAGCGACGAACCGCAGATGGCACCAAATAGGGCGCAGGCACCCACGGCAGTAACTGCCAGGCCTCCTCGGATATGGCCGAGGAAGCTGTTGACCATATCGAACAATGAGCGTGATAAACCGGCTCGCGCTGCGAAGACTCCCATCATGACGAACAGCGGCACAACACTGAGGGAATAGGGGAAAATAGCTTCGAAGGGAGATGAGCCCAGAATGAATCCGGCACCGGCCAAACCGTTCAGCAACCAGAAGCCAACGACGCCTGTGAGGGCCATGGCAACCGCAACAGGAAAACCGAACGCAATCAGAAACAGCGTCGCTCCGAAACCGATAAAGCCCATAGTGGCAGGTGTCATTCCGGTGACTCCTGTTGAGGTGTCGTGATGAGGGCCAACACAACGGCGACAACGGACAGTCCAACGCCGTATAGCAGAGGAATCCAGAAGTAGAAGATCGGAATGCCCAACTGTTGGGACCGGTCGCCGAACATCCGTTTTTGTTGAAAAGTGTCGTAGCAGTAGTTAAACATCAGTACCAGCAGCGCGATCGCAGCAAGCCCTGCAACAATGCGCAGAAGCGTTTGCAGCGCCCGCGGAAAAGACTCGACCAAAAGGTCAACGCCCACGTGGGCACCCGTTAAAAAGGCGTAGGGGATAACAAGCCAGGCGCCACCCACAACGCATAGCTGAACCAGATCAATCACCCCGGGAATGGGCATGCCAATTTGGCGACCGATGACGTCTCCCACGGTGAACAGCGCCGCGGCGGCATAAGCAGCCACCCCGGTTCCCGCCGATAGTATGACCAATCCGCGCAGTGCCTGGAGTGCATATTTCATTGGGCTATCGCCAACGCCAGAGTCGTCCTATTGTTGTTTTTCGGTGAGCAACTCAGCCATTCGCTCGTAGATTTCACGGGCATTTTCGACCCCTTGCTCAGTGGTACGCTCAATGTAGGCATCAGTGGTTGGTTGCAAAGTCTCGCGCCACCGCTGGCGTTCCTCATCGCTCAGTTCGCTGATGACGTGGTTCGCTTCCACGGCTTCCTTGCGGCCGGCCGCATCCCACTTGTCCCACCAGTCGCCGAACTTGGCAACCAACGAAGCGCCCGAGGCATCGTCTATGCAGGTCTGTACATTTTCGGGCAACGAATCGTATTTACGCTGATTCATCACAAAGAAGAATGGCACCGTATAGAAACCGGCATCCAGGTGGTACTTCAGCACTTCGTTCAGGCCGAAGGATTTCACCGGGTCCCAGGGAAAGACCGTGCCATCAATAACATGCTTTTGAATATTCTCGTACACCGCACCAGGAGGCAGCCCCTGGGGCGTTGCACCCAAAGCCGTCAGCGCGTCGGAAATGGCCGGACTGGGGGTTCTCAGACGAAGCCCCTCCACATCTTCCATCGTTTCCACTTTCTTTTCGGAGGTGTGAATAAGGCCGCCATTGTGCGCGTGGAGCGCGAGCACCTTAAGATTCTGATATTCCGGTGCCAGGTACTCTGGATAAAGCTCCCATAGCGTCTCGCTGGCATCGCCGGCATCGCGAGTCAGAAAGGGCAGTTCTATTAAGGAGGTGCGCGGGAACCGGCCCCGTGGAATGCCATGCAGCCCGTGCGCGATATCAACAACGCCCGCGAGCACCTGTTCCTGCTGTTTGGCGACGTTACCGAGTTGAGTGCCGCCTGGGAAGATCTCAAACTGTACCTCTCCGCCGGAACACTCGGTAACCTGCTTCGTCCAGGGCACAATAAAATCCGTATGTATACCGTGTACGGAGGGCAAAAAGTGACTGAGTTTAAGAGTAGTCTGTGCCGATGATGGGGCCGCCAAAAGCAACGAAACACTGGCAAGAGCTGAGAGCTTGAGTACATTCTTCACAGGTTCTTCTCCTTATTATTTTGCTTATTAAATAGCCAGAAAGATCTTTTCTCCACGGGCTCGGGAGCAACACGTCATCATTCGACAGTTCTCTACCCGTTCCGACGCAGTCAATACCTTGTCCCGATGATCGATATCGCCGGCGGCCACTGGCACCTCACAAGTGCCACAGATTCCTTCTTCGCAGTCACTGGGGATGTCCGCACCAACTGCCCGCAAGGCCTGAAGCACAGTTTGATCCGGAGCAACGTGAACCGTTAGCTCCGAGTCAGTCAGCACCACGTCAAACCCGATTTCCTTGGCGGGGTCCAGGACAGCGCCGGTGGCGGTAAAGTGCTCGATGTGAAGTTTTTCCGGGTTGTCGGATGTGGCTTCCTCAAGCGCGTCCAGTAACCGCTCTGGACCACACGCGTATATCTGCTCTGCGTTACTCTTACCAACCAGGGTGGATAGGGGGAGTCGTTTTTTCTCGCTGGCAGGGTAAAGGTGTAACCGGTCGCTGTGGTCACGCTCCAGGCGGCTTATGAACGCCATGGTTCCCCTGGCTCGGCCGCAGTAGTGGACAGTGTAGTCTTTGCCTAAATGTTTGAGGCGGTCGGCCATCGCAATGATCGGTGTGATGCCGATTCCACCGGCGATCAGTAGATATGACTCTGCTGTTTCATCCAGGCGAAAGTGATTCTTCAGGCCTCGAATATGAATCAGTGAACCGGCTTTAACGGTCTCGTGCAGGAAAGTGGAGCCCCCGCGTCCGGCGGCTTCTCTCAGAACTGAAACCTGCAACCGGTCTGGGTCTTCAGGATCGCCACACAAAGAATATTTACGCGCAAAATCACCGGCAACGACATCGATATGAGCACCGGGCGTCCAGCGCGGCAGCTTGCGGCCGCGGGGATCTTCCAGTACTAAGCGGACCACACCTTCGGCCTCGACTGCCACATCGCTACCCGGACCGGACGCGCCGAATCGTGTGGCGCAGGCGCGCCAATGGTGAATGTGCGGATGCGCTCGAGTATGCCGGGATCGCGCCGTTCAGGGTTCTGGCCTTGATCCCAGCGAACCCATAGATGTTCTGGGCCACGGAACGAGGTGTTGGGCACAAATGTGAAGGTCTGATTCGGAACCAATTCGAGTTGTGGCAGGCGACGGGTGAATGCCTCAAGGAAGATTCGCATTTCCATCCGCGCCAGATTCTTACCCATGCATTGGTGGGCGCCATAGCCAAACGTCAGGTGGTCTGTGGTGTTGTCCCGATAGATATCCAGATCGTCGGGGTTCTCGAAGTGACGGTCGTCGTGGTTAGCCGATGCACTGATAATCAGCAGTTTGGAGCCTTCTGGAATCTCCGTATCGCCAATGCGCGTATCCGTGGTGGCGATACGTCGCCAGGCTGCTACCGAGCCTGAATAGCGCAGGCATTCTTCCACTGCATTGGGGATCAGGGTGGGGTTGTCACAAATGTCCTCCCATACTTCCCTGTTTTCCAGAAGCAGCCGGAACATATTGGCTGAGGCGTGCGCGGTTGTTTCGTGCGCAGCAACAATGCCTGCCATCATCATGGAGTGAAGATATGAGTCTGTAACAACCTCAGGCAACTCCTTTTGCTTGCGGATCGCGTATTTCATCCATCCATGACCTGATGGATCCTGGCGCATTTTCTCCAGCACCTTACCGGCATACTGCCAAAAATTCCCGACAGCTTCCGCCACTGCAACCTGCTCTTCTGTTGACGGGCGGCCCCATGTATTTACCGTATGGGCGATGGAATATTTGCGCAGGGTGTCCATGTCTTCTTCGGGAATGCCCAAAAAATTCAGAGCAACCGTCAAAGGAATTTCCCACAGCATTTCGTCGACGAGATCGGCTTCTCCGTTATCGATAATCCTGTCCAGATACTCCTGTGTCAGGCTTTGGAGCATCGGCTCGTGGTGTTTTAATTCATCAAGTGTGAATGATTCCATAAGCGCACGCCGACGTTCCATGTGGGCCGGTTCATCTTCGTTAACCAGCGTGCGATTCATTGCGTAATCGTAGCGCTTGAGCGTGTCCTGCGCCTTTTGTGATACCGGAGTGATTTTCTCCAGCGCAATGGCCGGCGAGAATATCTGATTGTTGCGGAATATCTCTTTTACATCCGCATAGCGGCTAACCACCCAATACCCAAGTTTCGGGCTATAGAACACCGGTTCTTGGTCTCGTGACCAGCGAAGGGCTTCTGGAGGATCGAGTTGGTAGGCGCTCTCGAAGGGGTCGAAATCTGCAGCTTTTGGTGAAACAGGACATCCATTCGGCGCCACCGCGAGCCCACTCATTGGGCAGTGGCCCGCAAGATGAGAGGAGCCTGAGAAGGGATGGTCTGCCATAACAACTCCTAAGTAAGCGTCAGCAAGACTTCTGAATTACCTTTAGTGAGAAAACATGTGTTTGAGTCTTAAAAATTAGGTTAAGTGCTAACATTGGTCAAGCAATCCCCAGCTTCTATTTCTATGCGTCAGTCAACGTTTTGGAAAATAATTGCCTTCACTCCAGTAAGCAGAGGTAGAGGTACAGACGCAACCGAAGGCTTACCATTTTATGTTAGCTTGCTAATTTAATCGATGCTAGTAGAATGGCGGATCCTTATAACTGGGTCTGTTTTCTACTGATCCTTCTACGTTTGCTTAGTGTTTATGACGCCAGATCAAAGTTTTGCGCGCTGGGTCCATGTTTCTCTGGTCGCGTTTGTTGTGTTGTTCGTTTATTTCCTGATCGCGGATATCTGGATGCCTGTCACGCCCCAATCCAGGGTTATGCACCCGGTCGTTCAGCTGACACCTGAGGTCAGTGGCCATGTTGTGCAGGTCCATGTCACCGATAATCAACACGTTCGTGCCGGTGATTTGCTGTTTACACTTGATCAGCGCTCATATCAGCTGGCAATCGACAAGGCGCGTCTCGCGCTGGAGCAGGCCGGTGCTCAGAATGAACAGCTGGATGCAGCAATTACCGCAGCGGAAGCCAACTGGCTGGCAACGAAAGTGGATGTGGGTGACCGATCCCGTGAGCTCCGTCGCATTCGCAGCTTGGCTGCAAAACGTAGCGTCTCCGAGCAGCAACTGGACCGATCAAAAGCGCAACACCAGGCCGCAGTCGCAAGGGCCTCTTCAGCGGAAGCCAGGGTGCGTCAGCTTGAAGCACAAAGGGGTGAACCCGGTGAGGAGAACCTGGCGGTGCGGGAGGCCCGCAATGCGCTGGCAAGCGCGCAGCTCGACCTGGGTTTCACTGAGGTCAAGGCAGAAACCGATGGTACTGTTTCCAACCTGCAAGTTACGCCCGGTGTTTACGCCAAGGCCGGCTTTGTCATGGCGGCTTTGGTGACAGACAGTGCGGATATTATCGCTGATTTTCGTGAAAAGTCTTTGTCGCAGGCGATACCCGGCGACAGTGCCGCGATTGTCTTCGATAGCGTTCCCGGGCAGGTTTTTCCGGCAGCCATTACCGCAGTGGACGCGGGCACAAGGGCAGGGCAGCTAATGGCCGATGGCACTCTGGCGGCACCGGAGTCTACCGACCGCTGGGTGCGGGATGCCCAGCGTCAGCGTGTGCATCTAAAGCTGAACGATTCTGACAGAGCCACACTTGAAGGTCTCCCCTCTGGCGCCCGGGCCACGGTGCAGTTGTACCCAGCTAACGGGGTGCTGTCATGGCTGGGGGCATTACAGATTCGCCTGATCAGCCTCATTCACTATATTTATTGAGGATACCGGTATGTCCAGGTTCCGACCGATCCTCCTCGTTAAAAAACGTGAGCTGAATGCCAATGATGTACGCCAGTGCTTGCGGATCTCTTTCGGGGGCATGCTGGGGTTTTTGCTGTGTAAGCTTATGGGGTGGAATTACGGGGCTTTCTTTACGGTAACCCCTTTGTTGCTGCTGGGCCTGGTACCTCAGTTGAATGCCCATATTATCCGTCAATTTGTGGCGAACGTTGCCCTGGTCAGCCTGGCGGTTTTGGTATTGCAGGGAATGTTTGGCGACAAGCCATTGCCGATGATTTTGGTGGTAATGGGGCTGTTTGGGTGGTTATTCCGGGAGATGGTTCGCGGGCCAAATTTTCTCTTTGGTGCCATGACCGTTGTGAATCTGTCCATGCAGTTCCACTTTGCCAGTTACCCCACAGCCAATGTCGGCGACATTGTCGTTTCTAATATCGTGGCGTCGTTGCTGACACTGTTTATTGCCTTTTTGATGCACACTCTGTTTCCCGACGTTGAAGCACGGCCAGCGCGACCGGTCGCAACCAAGCCGCTGTCCAATCAGCGCCACGAAGTATTGCTGGCAACCACCGTGGCTACTTTGTCGTTTATCGCCTTTCAACTGCTGAGCCTGCCGGGGTCTTTATCTGCCTTAGTTGCGACGATTCTGGTACTGTTTCCATTGAACTGGAAAGGCGCGGGGCCAGCGGGCTGGAATCGTGCGCTGGGTACCTTGGTTGGGTGCAGTTTCGGTTTGCTGGTTCAGTTGCTGTTAATGAATCATTTTGATGTGTTGCCGTTCGTTACGTTCGGGCTTTGGATTAGCCTGATGCTATTTGCCCGTTATCATATGCTCGAAGGCGGCGTGCCAGGTGCGGGCTTCAGTGCTTTGACAACCATGGCGATTCTGTTCGGTCAGTACCTGACACCAAGCCAAGACCTGTTCTTCAGTGATCTTTACCGCTTCAGCTCTCTCAGTGTTGCCGTTCTGGCCACGTTGGTCGTAATTTACCTTATGCATCAACTGTTGAATTGCTTTCACAGTACCCGTTTGTTGACTGTGACGTAGGATTCAGCCCAGGGCGCCTTCGCTACCCATTCGGAACCCATGAATCTATTTTTTACCGTTGCTTGTGGCGTTACCACTAACGGGTAAGCTACCTCATATGTATAATGATAGATATTCGCATTATCGTTAACAACAGGCTCATTTAACCTCTTGAAGAGGTTAAATCCAAGGATGAAGTAGACACACTATGGCCATTCCTGCTCTCGATCATTTGTTTGTTGGTAATTTCGAGCGCTACCGGGATGTGCTAGTGGTGAAAGGCCAGGATCAACGGGTAGGCGTACCCGCCAGGGATCTGATTTCGGGAGAGGGGCTTACCCGACTGCTTGCGGAGTATCGGTGCTCTCAGCCTGGTGATGATCAGCGCGCTCTTATCTCCCTGTGGTCCAGACATTATTTTGCAAAACTCACTGTACCTGTAGTGGTCGCCAACTTAATGTCTGGGCATGAGCTGCCCGTTGCCCTGGATCAGGTCGAGGTGATTCTGGGTAAGGGCGGGGTACCCGAGGCATTCCGGTTGCCTCATGAAGGGCAACCCTTTGAGACGACCCCGCAGGATTCATTTGAGCGTTTCGGGGAACTGTTGGATCATAACTTCGCGCCTCTTATCGAGGGTTGGTGTGCCCACATAAAAATTTCGCGCCGTGTGCTGTGGAACAACGCAGCTAATTATTTCGAGTGGCTCATTCGCACCTTGGAGTCAGCTGGTGTGCCAGATAGCCTTTTGATGGATGGTCAGCAACTGGTCAAGCTGGACAAACGACCGAGCGGTCAATCGAACCCTATGGCAAATCCGGTTCGTTACGTAGAGCGGGGAGAGGGGGTTGAACCGCAACGCCAGCGGCAACAATGTTGCTTGCGTTATCGGTTGCCGGGCCTGGCCCTGTGCCAGAATTGCCCGCTTATTGACCGGCCCCCCAAGGGTGCACGGTTACCTGAAAAACGATAATACCCTGGAGTGTCATGCCACCGCGATACGGGCGCCTTCACGGTGAGGGTGGGGAAGTACGGACATAGTCACGCCGTAAATGTCTTTCAGGGTTTGCTGGTTCATTAGTTTATCCGGTGAGCCTTCCGTTAGCAGTCGCCCACTGTGCAGGGCTACCAGATGGTCGCAAAATCCGGCTGCCATATTGATGTCGTGCAGTACCACCACAACCCCCATATCCAATTCCTTTCCCAGTTTGCGTACCAGCGAAAGCACCTCAATTTGATGAGCCACGTCCAAAGCGGAGGTAGGTTCATCAAGCAGCAAGAAACGGGCGTTTTGAGCTAACAGCATAGCCAGCCACACCCGCTGCCGTTCTCCGCCAGAAAGCTCATCCACGCTTCGATCCGCGAAGCTTTCAGTGTCGGTGAGCGCCATGGCCTGATCCACCTGTTTTGTGTCTTCAGGTGAGAATCGCCCCAATGCCCCATGCCAAGGGTATCGACCGAAACATACCAGTTCCCTGGCGGTCAGACCGTCCGTAGCGGGTGGCTGCTGTGGCAGATAAGCTACCTTCTGGGCCAGAGAGCGGTCACCCCATCGGTGCAATGCCTTTCCTTCCAGGGTGACTCGCCCGGAAGTGGGCGTTAGCTGGCGGGCCAGAAGTTTCAATAATGTCGATTTGCCAGACCCATTGTGACCAATCAGTCCCACCATCTGGCCGGGGCCAACATTGAGGTCGATGGGATGAAGTAACGTTTTCTCTGCCAACCTGTAGCTGGCGGCATCCAGTGTGAACATGGTTCGTGCTCTCTTTGTAATGTCGGTTTTTCAGGAACAGAATGTTGGCATTAGTGTCGGCTCGGCATTCGGTACATACGTACCAGAAAATAGCCACCGCCAATCAGGGTGGCCACTAGCCCCGCGGGCAACTCATGGGGATAGACCAGTGTGCGGGCCAGCCAGTCGGCCCAGAGCATCAACAAACTGCCGATAACAAAGGCGCCTAGCAGTTGTGGCAAGGCTCGCTGGTAACCCAGAAGTCGTGCAAGATGCGGAGCCATCAAGCCCACAAACGACAAGGGGCCGACAACCAACGTGGCTGCGGCGGTCATGAGCGCAGCCAGAAGTAGAAGCAGAAGCCGAGCCGGTGCCAGTGGCAGGCCCAGTGAGCTGGCAGCGCTGTCGCCCAGGGGTAAAAGATCCAGCCATCGGCTTGCCAGCACGGCCAGCAGTGCGAGGATGGGTGTTGCAATGACAAGGGCCCAGGCGTCGGACTGGCCAGAGAGCCAAGTAGACCCCGCCAGCCAGTTGAGCAGCATGACTGATTGGGCGTCGCCCATGGCCAAGATCATGCGAATGCCGGCATCCAACAGGGCTGACAGAGCAATGCCACCCAATAGTAAACGTTGTGGGGAAAAGCCGCTGCGCCTGCTCAATAGCAGGAGCGCCAGTAGAACCAGGGTGCCGCCCACACCTCCGGCCAGAATCTGTAAGGTGCGGCTACCGGTGCCAATCGTAAGAATTAACAACACCATACCCAAAGCAGCGCCGGTGCTGATGCCCAGTAGTTCTGGGCTGGCCATGGGGTTGCGGGTTAATCTCTGAACAATCACGCCGGCGCCGGCGAGCAGTGCACCGGCCATCAGTGCGGTGATCATTCGAGGCAGGCGCATGGCTAGCAGCGCGGTCTCGCCATCAAAGCTGGTCCAGCGCCAGCCTTCCCAGGTGGGGCCGAGAGACAGAGTGACTGCCAAACTTCCCAGAGTGATCAGGCCGAGCAAAAGCAAGCCGGTTTTCGAGAATTCGCGCCGGGCCGGCGCCATGGATACCGACTGGGAGGGTCGGGCAGGCATCAATCGGTTGCGAGTCAACACCCATAACAGCACCGGCCCGCCTATCAGCGCCGTGGCGGCGCCAGTGGGAAATAGCAATTGGCCAAACGCAAGAGTCAGTTGCTGGGCAATACCATCGGCCACCAAACAAATCAGTGCACCTGTGAGAGCGCTGGCCAGCATGCGTTGTCGCAGCGTGCGTGCCCCCAACAGGCGAACGATGGCAGGTGCCGCCAGGCCAATGAAACCAACGACCCCCACATGGCTTACTGTCAGTGCTGTGAGGTAGACCGCCAGTATCAGTGCCAAAATACGGGTGATGCCCGGGGATAATCCTAACGATCGTGCCCCCTCCGTGCCTAGATCCAGCGCTTGCAGCGGGCGCCAGAGTGCCAACGCCACGCCGACAGCAACCAGCAAGCGGGGTAGTAACTCCAGGGTGCTGCGCCAGTCGTTCTGGCTGAGCTCCCCGGCTCCCCAAATAAACAAACCGGCGAGTTGCTCCTGATTGAACAACAAAATCACCGTATTTATGGCTCCCAGGTAAAGGCTTACAATTAGCCCGCACAGCGTAAGCGTAAGCGGATCGAACCCGCGCCGAGCCCCCATCAGCAAAACCAGACCAAGGGCTGCGAGCCCGCCAACCATAGCCCAAGCCTCCCGCCATACCAGCAAGGAGGGAGCCAGCAGCATGACTAGTCCCAACGTTAGCTGGGCGCCAGCTGCGACCCCCAAAGTGGTAGGCGCCGCCAGTGGGTTACGCAGTACTTGCTGTACCAGTGTGCCCGCAAAGCCAAGGGCGGCGCCTGTTAACAAGGCGATGGTTAATCTTGGTAACAGGGTGTAGTGCAGCACCGCTTGTTCGAAGGTTGCAGACTGGGTAAGTACAAGAGCGCCGGGCAGTCGCATTAAATTTTCAAAGCTGCTGGCGGGCGACAACAGCAATCCAGCCAGCAGTAATAACAGTGCCAGTAATGCCAGCCAAAGCTGTGGGTGTCGCTGTAAAGCGCGCGGGTTCATGGCTGCAACTCCCGGGTACCTTCCAGCAGTTGTTCTGCAAGCATGCGGGCCATTCGGGGCACGCTGACCACGCCGCCAAACGTCCAGACCGGCCCTACGCCAGTTATGCGGCCACTGCGGGCCATGGGCAAATATGGCCATAGGCCGCTTGCCTGCAGTCGTTCCCGGTCGGCCTCCGGCCATGGCCGTATGTAAATCAACCAGGCATCGGGGTGGTCGCCCAGATCCGCAATCGTTCCCGGAGTGAAGCCCCAGAGATTGGTAGGTCGGTGCCAGGCATTAGTGAGGCCAGCTTGTTCCAGCGCCTGATTAAGCATGGAGTTATCGCCATGAATACGCACACGCCGGTCGTCCAGAAACCGCACGATAAATGCCCCATGGCCTGCCAGCCCAGCCTGCGACAGCTGCTCTCGGGTGGCAGCAAGGTCCTGTTCGGCCTGCGCAATAACAGCTCGAGCCTTATCTTCAAGACCGAGCACCTTTCCCAGAGCAAGCAGATGTTCACGGGCTTTAACCCACGGGTTCGAATCGGCTTCGTAGGTGGTTTGTACCAATGTTGGCGCAATGGCCCGCAGGGCAGGTACAGCTGCCTGCAAGTGCCCCGACACCAGAATCAGATCCGGTTCCAGAGAGCGGATGGCTTCCAGGTTAGGAGCCTGACGACGACCCACGGACTTTACCGATTCTGGTGCCTGCGGCTGGGCTACCCATTCCCGGTAACGTTCTACTTCTGCCACGCCCACTGGCGTGACGCCCAGTGCCAGCAAATGTTCTGCCAACCACCAGTTCAGCGCCACAATGCGTTTGGGCGTTGAGCTCGGCTGCGGACCGCCGGCTCCGGGCGAGCCCACATTATCTGCACTGGCCGTGAGGCTTATTAACATGAAAGCAAGGGCTCGCAGCACGGGCCCTGGGCGCTTACCAATCAGCATGCCATCAATAGTCCACGGAATAGGTCAGGGTGTAAGTACGGCCCTGGCCCTTGAAATCAAAAAGATTTTCAAAGCCGTAGAAAAGTTGCGCTCGCTGGCCCCACACAGTGTCGTATTGTTTATCAAGCAGGTTGGTTACAGAGAAGTTGAGGCGGCCCAGGGGCAGCTCCCGGGCGGTCAGTAAATCAAATGTGGTGTAACCGTCGATTTCATCGCCGGCATCGTCATCAATGTTGAACGCATGGGAACCTTGAAGGCGGGCAGAGTTCTGGCTGTCCCGCCACTGAACAAAAGCCGTGGCGTTAGGCAGGCTCGCAGCGGTTACCAGGTTTTTCTGCCAGTTGCCGTCTTCATCTTCTATTTCGGAACGGACATAGTGGCCGGTTCCACCCAGCGACCATTGCTCGTTTGCTCGCCAGGTGAGGGAACCTTCCAGGCCGTAGTCCCGGGTTTTGTTGTCAACTACATCCACGGTTAGCGAAGTACGGTTGGTGACTGCTTCTTTATCAGACCAGGTGTAATAGGCGGCTACCTGCGCATCCCACCGTGCCCGATAGGTGCGCCAGCCCAGTTCCACTTGATTGGTTTTCAGCCCGGGCACGGAGTTGTCGTCAATGTTCAGAGAGTCGGTTAGCACGTAGCGGCCGCCACTCAGGGTATAGTTGCCCCGACCGGCTACCTTGCCCGGGTCCGGGATTTCGAAACCCTGGCTCACGTTGGTCCAGACCTGTTGATCGTCATTCAGATTGTAGATGGCGCCCGCATTCAGCAGGGTGACATCGTAATCGTTTTCGCCGCCCGGAATGGCGTCGGCACCGGTTGCTAGCCTCGCTCTACTTCGACCGCTTGTTGAGTACCTACGAAGTCTTCCATCTCGAGGCGGGCATGCCGCTGGCGGATGCCCGCATTCAGCTGGAGCCGGTCGGTGGCCTGCCATTCAGCTTGAAAGTAGGCGGCAATGCCTTCCACACGGTAGTCCGGGTAGCGGTCGACCGTAAACTCCTCGTCAAACGTCATGCCGCCGCTGGGAAACGCGGTTGCGTTGTCGAAAATCATCTGGTTGGCGGAGAAGTCTTCGCGATCAAGGTCAATGCCATAGTTTAGCCGAACGCTGCCAAAATCCTTGGCCAGTAGGCCTTTGAGTAGGTATTGGCGGGTGTCCTGGCGTGAGGCACCGAAATAACTTTGAGGAAGTGTCGCGCGTTGGTAAGGGTAGGGGTGAAAGCCGGACTCCTCGTTACGCATGGATGCCTGTATATACGCCGTGTGGCCCAGAAAATCCAGATGCTGCCATGCGAGGTTGAACATGTAACGTTCGGTTTGGGGAACCCGGTCGCTGGAGAACCCATCGCGGATTTCAGGGTTGTTTATCTCGGAAAGATAGGGGCCCAGCGAAACGCCTTGGTCTCCTTGGTAGCGGGAATTGTAAAGCTGGGCTGTTAAATCCAGGCTCTGGTTTTCATTGATGCGGATTTGGGTGCTGCCCAGAACGTCTACGCTGCGATTGTATTGTAAATCTGTCTGCGAAATGTCCGGCATGATGGGGTTGCCGTCACCATCGTACATCGCGCCATTGTCTTCAGTTGCAATAGCCAGCCGGCCTTTTATGGTCTCATTGCCCCCGGCAATAGACTGGCCGAAGCGGAATTTTCGGTCCTCGGAGTCGTTAAAACCGCTGGAAACTCCTACTTCAGTGCTGAACTGGGCATCGCCTCCCGGCCTTTTTTGGTGATGATGTTGACGATGCCGCCGGTGCTGCCCCCACCGTATACAGCCGTAGCACCTGAAAGCACCTCAATGCGTTCCACATTGAAGGGGTCAATAGAATCGAATTGCCGGCTGAGCCCGCGGGAGCCATTGAGCGACACACCATCAATCATTACCAACACACTGCGCCCCCGCATGTTCTGGCCATAGTTGGTACGGGTTTCGGGGGCCAAGTCCATGCTGGGTACCAGTTTGCCGACCACTGTTTTCAGATCCTGGCCGGAGCGGAATTGTTCTTCCAATTCCTCGTCCTCCAGGACCCAAACAGAACCCGGAATCTGGCTGATTTGAGCCGGGGCTCGGCTGCCTACCACAACCAATTCATCCAGTGACGTTGGCGCGGCATGCACAGCGAATGGTGCAGCCATGGCCAACGATAGTAGGGTTCGAGAGGCAGTGAGTCGGGCAGCCATTGAGTGTTTCTCCTGATAAAAATAAGACGCGATTGTAAATGATTATCAGATAGATTCAATAGCGTGTGGAAGAATTTTGCCTTTTGCTTCCTCTTGAACACGGCTGCCTACCGCCTGGCTGCTCCATTGAACGGGTATTCCTTGTTCTTCAACTGGGTAATGAGCTTCTCCAAGAAGATGGTTAACGATGATTGCCGAACGCCAGCTCATCAGACTGAGCTGGGAGTCGGCAACGCCATGGCTGAAACGCCCCTGATTGACGGCATAGATGGCCCGGTTGTCGGGGCCGTCCCAGTTCAGATTGAAACTGTGCTTCATGCGCGGATGACCCTTGGTGTCCCGGTGCAATTTTTGCTCGAGAGGGGCCAGGCATGACGCAAGCTCCTGGTCGAAACCAGTGCAAAGAATCAGTTGTTCGGCCTGGAATTCCTCGAACTGGTCATCCAGGCTATTGTGGGTGAGTAGCGTCATGGGAGAACCTTCACTGACGGCATGAAGCGTCCGCCCTGGTAGCAAGTCGGGCATCGGGCGCTGGGGTTCTTCAAAGGGGTATTCATATAGGCGCTGATAGAGCGCCTGCAATGTATCGGGAGAAATACCATCGGATGCCAGTTTCTGGTCATGCACCAGCTCCCTGCGCCTTTGTTCCGGCAAGTTATGGAACGTGTTCACATAGCCCGGGGTAAAATACAAGTTGGTAAACGGCGTTTCATCCAGTGGTTCGAAGTTGGAGCGCCGGGATAACCAGCGGATGCTGGCAGGCTTGCCCCATAGGCCATCAAGCAAACCTAGCATTACCTCTGCTCCGGATTGACCACCACCGATGATTGCAACGTGCTGGCCCGTGAAGTCCCTGTCCCGGTTTCTCAAATTAATGCAGTGGATGCGCTTATTCTCCGGCAGCGCCTGGCAGGCTTTTGGGATGTGCGCGCGGATACCGGTGCCAATGCATAGGTTGCGGCTATAGACTGGTTCTGGCCGGTGTCGGAAAAACAGTTGAAAGAGACCATCTTCAAAAGTAACGGATTGCACCTCGTGCCTAAAATACAGATTCGGCAGGTGGCTTGCCACCCATCCCAGATAGTCGGCAAATTCCCGGCGGCTGATAGTGGCCATATCCGCACTTAAAAACGGATAGATTCGTCGTTTCTGAACTAGGTAATTCAAAAAACTCCATGGGTTGCATGGGTCTGCACTGGTAACCAAATCCTTGAGGCAAGACGTTTGCAAGCGCGCACCCGGGAGTTGCATGCCGGGGTGCCAGTCGAATGCTGGCTTGCTGTCAAAAAAACCCACGTTCAAGTCGGGATGCCGGTCCAATAGGGCCGCCACACTCAGGTTGAAAGGGCCTATGCCGATACCGGCGAGATCCAGAATGTCCTTACTCATGGCATATCTCCAGGGGTTGATGGTTTTGGGGGTGAAGGGGGTTGGGTAGCGCTGGGCCTAGTGCTGGGGTGGGGCGCGCGGCATCGTCGCTGTAGCCGATACAAAAGCGCACCTTGTTAAGACATACCCGCTCCATAGACGGTCGGAGCAGGTCGAATTGCGCAAAGCTCGATGCGAGTTCCGGGTGAGCCAGTTGATAACGCTTCAGCCGGGCGTGAAGCAGCTGATAGAAGGCTCTTTCTGGAAAGCCGAGATGCTCCTCTAGCAAGGGCGATAAAAACCTTAGTCCGGTGACCAGGTGCCCGGTATAAAGATCGTGAAGCAGGTGCGCTGGGGGCAGGCGGGGTAGATGCTGCGCCAGGGACTCGGTAAGTCCGGCCTGAGTGGGTAGGTCGCCCTCGGCCAACCTTACATCACCATGAAAATCCTTGATAACCACCCTTTGCGGGCAGAATTTTTGGAACATAACCCCCAGGTTCTGGCCGTGCGCTACCAGCCCAATACCGTAACGACATAACAAGTGGTATAGGGGGAGTGTGATTCGATCGAACAGTTCGGTAAGCCAGGCCTCAACGGACAAGCCAGAACAGCGAATCATCTCGGCAGCCAGAGGGAAACCGGCGGCATCGGTTTGCATGAGCACGGCGAATATCCAGCCCTGCTCGCCGGGCTCGGCTTTACTGGACAGGCTTTCTCGCCAGACGGCTCCCAGCATTTCCCGGTAACGGTACGGCGTACCCTCAACCCCCTGTTGGTGGGGCTGCGGCAGGTGTACTCCGCCAAGCTCCCGTTGCACGGTCAGGCCGGCTGCACAAAGAAAAGGGTCATGGGCGGCAGTGGTTGCCAGCCAGTCTGACAATTCCGGTGCCCAAGCCATGGGTTCTGGCGGAATGCCCCGATAAGAAGAGGTGTTGAGAACTGTCAGTGAGAGTTTTAAATCGCACCGATTCGGCTCGTCCATGTTCGACAGAGTCCGGATGGACTGTTGGGGCAGGTAGCCAGGGCCGCACTCCCCAAGGTCAACCAGGGTGCCGCTTTGCAGCATCGCAATATACTGACTCTGGATATAGCGCTGCCACTGCCAGGGGTGAACCGGCACCAATGACCAGTCTGGGGAAGAAAGATAGTCGGTGAGAACCTCCCTCTCTGCTGACAGCAAACAGGCTTCCGGGGTTGGCGTACCGAAGGTGCGTATGCCGGTGGTTCGGTGGGCCGCCAGCCACCGCAGGGTGATCGGTTGACTTGCTTCGGGGCTATATTGTTGCAAGTCATCCACGCTCCATCCGAGCCGCCCGCGGTTTGCCAGCAGCTTGGGGTGACCATCCAACAGCGCTTCCAGACTGATGGGCGGAAGGTCTAGTAGTTGTCCCGCGGTTTTGGCGGCCAGTTTCTGCTGACGCAACAGGTCACCGGTGAGTGTATTGTTTATTTCTTCTATAAAGTTGCCGAGGGTGATGTCGGTCATAGCGAATGCGTCACGGCAATCGAGGATCATTTGCACGGCATCGCTGAACGGCGCCCCATCCCGGAGTACGGTGTGTGGCCGTATCCATAGAAAATCCCACGGCGTTCTCCGTGCCTGGAACCGATAGCAGTGTTGGCCCGCATTGAGTTCGTAGACATCACCTTCCCGGTGCCTGGGCGAAAGCACTCCTTCGTAGGTGCATTCGCCCAGCAGACGGGCCATTAGCCGTTGGTTAACGATTCGCCAGTGATTGGATTGTTCCATCTAGGCTGTCCCTGTCGATTACAGTTGGGTGTCGAGGAAGAAGCGGTCGCGGGGGTTGCACAGCAGCGCCGCCCGTTTATGGGGGAAGTCAAACTCGCCACGCTTTTCCCACGTGGTGGTTTCGGTATGGCGTAGCATTGCTTTGTTGTCAGCTTTGGGTTCCCCCCAAATGTGCCGGGTGCGGGGTTCTGCAAGAAACAGGAAGTGGCTGACGGCGTTGAGCCAGTGTGGTGTCTGACCCTTGCCAAGGAAGGCTTGTTCGCCCACAAGTACGTGCACACCCTGGTCGTAAGGGGCTGCATCGCAATAGGGGCCTAGTCGGTCTTCCACTGCATAGTAGGTTTCAAAATAGCCAACAGCCTCACCGTTGGCTTCCAGAATAAGTGGTGTGGAGTGCGAGTCTGCCCTGCGCTCATCCAGCATGGCGTTGAGGCGCTCGCGGCTCCAGGGGTACTCCCAGAACTTTGCAACCCGAGGCTGTTCTGCCAGCGATGGAAACGCTCGCTGTCTTCTTCTACGGTCGCCTGGCGCAGTGTGATGGTTTTACCGAGCCCGGGCGCAAACCGTCTGTACAAGATTTGGTTTTCTACCGTTGGGCGCCGAGGGTGCCGGATATCGCCGGTCTGGACGATGCGATCTGGCAGAATCGGCCACAGAGCCTTGTCGAGCCAATACTCCCGTATCTGATAGAAGTCCGAGCGAAACAGAGCCTTGCCTCCCTCTGTTTCTTCCCACGCCGGATGACACGTATCGAAGAACTCACAGGTTCCATTTGTTAGTTCAATCTGCCGGCTGTCCAATGTGTAGAACAGAGAGTCCAGCACGCGGTGGCTGGCCTCTCTGTTCAGGGCAGGGCCCTCCCAGTCCAGAATGCGGCCGCCGGTCGCGGTCACTTGATGCCGTGCTTGCCACACTTGGTGGTCCAGACTGATCCGCAGTTGTTGGCGGTCGGATGAGGAAGTCACTTCAATGGGTGAGAACGTATGTGTCATAAGCGTCGTTATTCTCCGTTTTCAGGGGGTGGCTAAGCACCAGCGGATTGGGAATGGGGTGATAGATGGATTCGAGATCGTCCAGGGTGTTTTCGTTCAGCGCCCTCAGGGAACACAGAAAATTGTTCTTGGCATAAAGCTGTGGGCTGTTTAGCAGGTAGTGGATGGCGCTGGGGTCAGCCGGAGCCTCTGCGCTCCGTTGCTGCAACCACTCCCTAAGCTGACCCAGGAGGTGGGTTTCGGTACAAAGGCTGGCGGCAGCCAGGGAGCTGATCACGTTAAACGTGCTGTTGATAAACAGGTAATAGCTAAACAGTCTTGTCCCCAGGGCATCTGGTAAATCATTCCCGCTGGCTTGTGCCGACGCCGCGAGCCCAGGCCGAACTGCTGGTGTGCAAGGGCCGAGAAGCCGGTGCCCTGGCAATCTCGGAACCAGGCAGCAACCGGTTGGAAGCGGTCGTCCAGACGCAATATCAGGTTCTGCTGGTGGGCGCCGAACAAAAGCCCGAGGTTGCTCTGGGCATCCAGCAGGGGTTTGACTGCCAGGTCCAGGTAGGCGCGAAACCAGGCGATGGCTCCAGCCTCATCGGTATTCATAGCTTGCAGACAGTGGCCAAGCCTGGAGAGCCCCGTGGACGGATTGTCCTGCAGCAGTGAGGCCAGCAGCTCGCAGTTCTCGGCATTGTCACCCTGAAAGGGGTTATCCCGGAATACCAGCGTGGTCTCGGGCAGCGGGTTGTCTGAATTGTCGCAGAGCGCTAGAGCAAGAGGTTCATTGAGTATCTGGAATTGGGGGTGTCTTGCCAGCCAACGCTGGGCGGGCTCTGTATCCAGAAGGTCGGCCAGTGCAGGTCCTCGCAACGCTTCCTGGGGCTGCAAATGGCGAAGGGAATTAGTGATGCGAACAGAGAGGGAGAACTTCAGCATCCAGTCCTGTTCGTCGGACCAAATCGCCCTTAGCGACGAAGTCGCGCGCCATGGGCTGGTGCCCATGGCCAGGCTCCGTAACCGGCCTTCGGCCTGCATTGTGCGAAGAGCCGGATGAGCTTGCCAATGGCGGTGCTGGAAGGGATGGCAGGGAATAATCATGTGTCCAGGCTGTTTGGCGGCGTGTATGGCACGGCGTACAAATGGAGATTCTCGTTCCAGCAAGGATTGAATCGCGTGGGCCATCGACGCCCCCGTGGATTCGTTACAGCGGACACAGGCGGAATCTACGCTGTACCAGATTAGCGAAAACCGGCCCGCGTACTCCGGTGAAAATACCGCTGCTTCCTCCCGATCCATGTTTCCCCGGTCTTTCGGGCAGGGGTGGATGGAGTGGCCGTTAACAAGCGCCTGCTCCGACTCGATAAAGCTTTGGAGCCCGGAGTCGGATACGAGCAAATGCTGCGCACGGTAGCCCAGGGCAAGGCCAAGGTTTTCTTCACTGCGTTGTACCCGGTCACAAAAGTTCTCCCGGGCCTGGGATGTTGACTCGTTTAAAAGCGCAGGCAGAGTCAGGGTCCACTCTACCGCTGTCATGAAACTCACCGGTTTGGGGCCATTCTTCGAATTCAGCAGGAGATCCGGCCCGAGAAGATGTCGACCGCCCAGGCTGCGAAACCGACAGGGGATCAGAAGTGTTTCGCCCGATTGAGGGTGGGTGATGGAAAAGTGACGGTGCTGGGAATGCCAGGGCCAAGGGCCTGTTTCCCGGAGCAGTGCATTGAAATAAGCGTTAATGGGAGGGTCAAATTTTTTCCGGTGTCGACTCATAACGAAATCCTTATCTGGGTAATGTTGTGAAACACTGTAAAGTTAACGATAATGATTCGCAATTGCGTATTGTGGCGACAGGTTAGAGTGAGGTAGCGATGACTATTCGAGGAAAGGATGCCTGGGGACCGGTTCTCATGATGGGGTTGCTGCAGTCAGCTCTGATTGCTTGTTTGCCTTGGCTTATCGAACGCACTGGGCTTTCGGCAGGAATTTGGTCACTGGTTCTGTCCGCCGGAATGGTTCCGGTACTGATTGGCGCGCCTCTGTGGGGGCGGGTGGCTGATCGCCGGGGCGCGCGGCCAGTTATTGGCTTGGCATCTGCTCTGGTATTGGCAGGTTTCGGGCTGGTGTTGCTGGTGTTGGGGCTGAACGTCCAGGGGGCGTGGGCGGCAGTCTTTCTGGTGCTGGCACGACTGGCCCATGGCGCGGGGGCAGGCGGAATCTTTCCCGCAGCGCAGCGGCTTGCGATTGCAGGAATCGGGCCGAAAGACTGGAGTTACCGGCTTTCCCGCCTTCAAATAGCAGTTCATGCAGGCCGTCTTGCCGGCCCCGCACTGATTGCTTTGGCTACCTGGCTGGGGATGATGACGGGGTTGTTTATGGCAGGCGTTCTGGCCGTGCTGTTGGTGCGGGGAAGTCGTTCTGCCCCAGTAGAGCACGAGCCAGAGAATGGCTTTCTCCATGGTCAACCTCGTAGCCGTTTACCTTGGGGGCCGGGGCGGCCGTTTTACCTGATGGCTCTGTTGCTAACAGCCTGGGTAGGCTCCTTGCAATTTGTGCTTGGCCCAGTCCTGACCCGTATTGCAGAGGTATCGGCCGAAGCTGGATCTTCTCTGACGGCGGCTGCCTGATGCTGACCTCCGTTGTGGGGCTGGTGTTAGGCCCTCTGGTACATGCCCGGATACGTGGGACGGTTGCGCTTACGATGGTCTGGGGGGCTGCGCTTCTGATAGCTGGGGTGGTATTAGGTGTTGCAACGACGGTCTTTGAGATCTATGTAGGTGTTGCTTTTCTTGCCTTTGGCGCCGCTGTACTCACACCTTGGTATGGCAGCCAGGTGCGTCAGTGTCAGCCGGATGCGCACGGAGAAGTCGGCGGACGGTTAACCAGCACCCACACACTGGGGTACATCGCCGGAACCCTTGCAGGAGGCTGGTTGCTAGAGGTACACCCGGATCGGGCGATGGCCGCCTTTGTGTTGCCTGCGCCGGTGTTGGTGCTGCTCGCGATAAAAGCCCGGACACTTGAGTAATCCCGTAGGCAATGCGAGCCCCTCCGCCACAGATGCTGAGGGTCACGCTGATATTGATGGCGATGGAGCGATTACTGGCGGTTTGCGTTTTTGATCCGGCCCTAAATTGCAGAATCTGGGAACCTCTGCTAGCAGTTATAAGGGAACAGCAAGCTTATTTCAGCGCGACCGGAGGCGAGAACATGCCTGAACATGATGGTGCGGTATTGGGCGAGCACTATTCCCATAAAATCAGTGCAGAGTTTGACAGTCAGATAGCTGCAAGCAGGGCCGTAGAATCGTTGAAAGTGGCTGGAATACCACGGGAGCAGATCCGAGTCGTCCAGCCACATGACCCCCATATGGGCACAAGGTAGAGCCGGACGATAAGGGCATCGCGCGGTCTCTGGTCAAAACTCATGTGAGGTTTGGGTTGATAGGTCTTGTGGTTGGGCTGGTGATCGCTGCTGTGCTGTTGGCTATCGGCCCAGCATTGGCCCGATCAAGCCCGGTGATGACGTTTGTCGCGTTGGGTTTCCTGGGCACGATATTGGCCCTTCTTCTCGCGGGTGCCGTATCTTTACGGCCGGATCACGACGTTTTAATAGAAAAAGCGCGTATTGCAAAAGACGACGGGCGCTGGACCGTTGTGGCGCATTGCGCCAGCGTGGATCAGCGGGAACTGGCAAAAGCGACAATGGATCACAGCACTCAAACCCTGTAACCGCATGAGAGGCCTTTCTCCAGCGTTTTTTCATTGGCGGCGAGCGACAGTCGCCTAAAACCGTTCGGCATGAGCTTTTTCCCAGTCTGCTGAGTACGCAGAGGGCACAGTTCCGGAGAGGAAGTCTCCGGGCTCTACCAGAGGGTGAAATTCCCGATAAGTGCAGGCCGGACCAAACTCAGGTCGATGATAGATGTGCTCAAACGTAAGCTCATCAGGTGATCCGAGGCCCATTGAGAGACCTGGCCCGAGCTGGGTGAGTGCGAGCAATACGAACCAAGCACAAGCCAAACTGGGGGCTGTCTGTTGCCTCTGGGGCAAGCCTCATACTCGGTGGTGTTGTTCAAGATACTTCACGGCATCCGTGCGTAGTGGCAGGTTGAGTGCGACCATAATGCTTTGGCGCTCGTAGCCCAAGTCCGCGAGAATGTCGTCTTTTTCAGCAAGGAGCGTGTTGGCCATACGCCGAAAATGCTGGCGCCGGGCATAGCTTTCTACCAATGAGAAGGAAGCCTGTTTGGCTGTTTGTTGATTTGCCTTTAAGCCCAGCATTGCCATCACCTATAAGTATGTGTGCTTGCCCACCAAACCCGGTTGCTACTACGACGCTACGCAACCCAAGTACCTTATACGAGAGTGCTGCTTCGGAAGCATTCAATCAAACGAAAAGAATTTAATCTTGCCTTCAGTTATTCTTAAGGGGACGATTCGATCTTCCTGATGGAGGTACGATAAATTGGCCATGCCACTGCTAGACAATGAAGTGCTCAGAACCTTCGTTACAATTTCTGAATGTGGCACCTTTACCGGTGCCGCAAAAATTGTTCATCGGACGCCTTCGGCGCTGAGCATGCAGATAAAGCAGCTGGAGCAGAAGCTGGGGAAATGCCTGTTTATTCGTGAACCCCGACAAGTTCGATTGACCCCAGAAGGTGAGGCGCTATTGGGTTACAGTCGGCGGTTGTTACGGTTAAACGAAGAAGCCGTGCGATACTTCCTGGCGCCATCCCTGGAAGGCAAAGTGGGTATCGGGACATCAGATGACATAGGCACTCGAATTTTGCCGGAAGTACTTTCCCAGTTTGCCCGCTCATACCCTGCGGTGCTTGTAAACGTTGTGGTTGGCTCCAGTAAACAGAATCTGGAACGGTTAGATGCCGGGGAACTGGACATGGCACTGGTGACGGTTTCGGATGACGTTCAGAGGGTTCGGGGGGAGGTTGTGCATGAAGAGCCCCTGGTTTGGGCTGGGCATGAAGAGTCGACCGCATTCTTGCGATCTCCGGTGCCGCTTGCCGTGGCCCACGAAGGGTGTGCTTGGCGCCGGATGACGCTGCGGGCTCTGGATAAAACAGGTACTCCGTACCGAATCGCCTACACCTGTGAAAATTGCTCCGGCCAGGAAGCGGCCTTGATGGCGGATCTGGCGATCGCACCCTTCCCGCGAAGCCTTGTAAACTCTCCCCTGAAGGAAATTACCAACCAGAACTTGCCTGAGATCGGCTCCTATCAGTTGGCACTTGTTCGACGTGGTACCAATCCGGTGAGTGATGCACTGGCAAATCACGTGAAGAGCGCATTCGTAAATCGGCAATAATGACGTATGGCGTTAAACTTCGCCGCTCAAAAAGTGCTCAGGTAATTGACTAAAGAAAAGATCAACCAAGCGCGTTGCCTGGGATTGCAGATCAAACGTACCTGGTAGTAACAGCCACAGGTAAACCACACCCGTCACCTGAACGTGCAGGTGCGTGATGGCGCTGTCGATGTCCAGATTTTTTGGCATATAGTTTTGCCGGATGGCGCTGGTAAAAGCTGCGTGCATTCGCTCGGAGCCGATTAAAACATTGTTTCGGAGCAGGGTGCCAATGGGCTCGTTTTGCGCGGTCATCTCGCACTTCTGAAACACTATTTCATAGACTCGCCTGCGGCTAGGGTCCCGCTCTATTTCACGAACCACGAACAGTATCGATGCCCGCAAACGCGCCAACGGGTCTGCGTCGCCAAGCTCATCCAGAGTCGGGTCCAGCTGCCCTAACTGCACTGACTGCCTATCAAGCATCGCTTTAAATATGTCTTGTTTGTTCTTGAAATGCCAGTAGAAAGCACCTCGGGTAAGGTTGGCTTCTTGGGCTATTTCATTAAGCGATGCCTGCGCGACACCTGTGCGATGAAATACAATTTCAGCGGCGTCGATCAGCTTTTCGCGAGTCTGTTGCGCTTCCTCTTTTGTCCGGCGGGCCATCTTGCTTATCTCCCATAGGTGTTATCAACACGATATTACCACTTCTATACATTCAAGTATGTATGTATAGTGATCGCCACCTGAATAGCGATCTGGAGTGATGAACTAAGATGATGAATAGTCGATGTTGTTTGACGGCTCACATTTCCATATTTGCAGCTACCGCAATGTTGGCTGGCCCCGTGTTGGCAGCGACAGATAGCCAGCAAACAGAACCCAGCGAATGGTCTGTCGGCCTTGGTGTTGGTGGTGGCTGGTCGCCCGAGTATCTTGGCGCGGATACCTACAAAGCGGAGGGGCTACCCTGGATACAGGCTCGTAAAGGTCAATTATCTATCAACCCGGTTACCGGCATCAGTTACGACTTTTTGAAAAGCGAGCGTTGGAAGTTGGGGCCCGCATTGTCTTACGCCAGAGGGCGGGAGAACTCCGGTGCGCTCACGCAGTTTGAAGATGTGCACGGCAGTTTGTTGGCCGGCGCTATAGCCAGCTGGACGAGCGGCCAATGGCAAATTAATGGTGATATTGCTGCCCCGGTTTCGGGGGACCTTGATGGCGTGCGTGTGCGCGGTTACTTGCGTTTTTGTGGAAAAATTACAAATCGACTGCTCTATGCCGCGGGCCCTGGGGTTTCCTGGGCCAGCAACCGCTGGAGTCGAGCCCTGTTTGATGTTTCTATTGAGGATGCTGCGCGCTCCGGGTTAAGGCCCTATCGCGCCGAAGGAGAGTACGTTCAAGGCAGTATGAACGGCCGGCTGACCTTCTTGGTAACTCGCAAGTTTAGTGTGTCGACGGTGGCCCAATATAGCCGGTTGTTCGGAGATGCTGCAGATAGTTCCATTGTTGAAGATGTGGGTGATGCCAACCAGTGGCATGGTAGCCTCGCGATCAACTACCAATTTTAAAAGGCATCTGACTAGCGTTCATTGCGCTAATCAGAGTTAAAGGAACAGATAAAATGAACCGCTCGTTTTCCCGGAGTACGTCAAGCGTTGTAACAATCATAGCCGCATTGCTTCTGGCCGGCTGTTCCGATAACCAAGCTGAACCCGAAACTGAAACTGCCCCACCTGTAAGGCCTGCGGTTATCCAAATCATCGGGGATAACGCCTTGGCCAGCATCAGCTTTAATGGTGTTGTCCGTTCTGCAGAAAGGGCCGAGTTGGCGTTTCGTGTTCCTGGCAAAATGGTGGCCATGGAGGTGAACGAGGGTGACAAAGTCGAGAAAGGTGAGTTGCTGGCTAAACTCGAACAGGACGAGTTTCTCCGGGCGGTCAACTCTGCCAAAGTCGAGTTTGATAAGGCGCAAGCGGATTATCAGCGTGGTGTTCAAATTTTCAAGTCGACCCAGGCCATTGCGAAAACCGACCTGGAGAAACTCAAAACCAAACGGGATCTGGCCAACAACAAGCTGTCTAACGCCCGGCAGGATCTCGATAACACATCCCTTCGAGCGCCCTTTGCTGGCGTAATTGCTCAAAAGACGGTGGACAATTTTCGCAACGTGAATTCCGGTCAGGCCATTTATGTTCTTCACGATCTCAAAAATCTTGAAGTGGTGGTAGATGTGCCAAGCAAGATGTTTTTCTCGCCAACTGGCCAAAGGGAAGGGTTTGCCTTGGTTGAGAATAACGGCAGCATTCGCTTACCGGTTGTGTACAAAAGCTACTCTTCGGAACCAGATACCCTGTCTCAAACCTACCGTGTGGTGCTTGAAATCACGGACCTTCAAGGTCAAAACGTATTGCCCGGCATGAATGCCCGAATCTACCCCGCTGAAGGTGGAATGGTTGAAGACGCGGTTATTCAGGTGCCCATTCAGGCGGTTTTGCCCACCAATACGGGTGACGAATTTGTTTGGTTGGTCGGGGATAACGGCGCGGTTGAAAAGCGCGTGGTGAGTGTGGGCGAATTGATTGATGACCAAGTGGTTGTTAAAGAAGGGTTGGCAGTGGGCGACAAGGTGGTTGTCGCTGGCGTAAGCGCTTTGAGTGAAGGTATGAGGGTTCGGCCCCTTGAGTCTAAGGGGCAAAAGTAATGAATCTTGCCGCATACGCCATTCAGAAAAGAACCAGCTTGTGGGTGATCATTTTTTTGACTCTGCTGGGTGGCTACTTGAGTTACCTCAATCTTGGGCGCTTTGAAGACCCCGAGTTCACTATTCGCAAAGCAGTGATTACAACATCTTATGAAGGCGCAAGCGCTCAGGATGTGGCCGACGAGGTTACCGACCCGATCGAAGCTGCCGTGCAATCCATGCAGGAAGTAAAGGAGATTAAGTCGGTCTCCAAGCAGGGAATTTCGGAGGTGAATGTTGAGATTGATCTGGCATTTTCCCGAACCAAAGCCGAGCTGGAGCAAGTTTGGGATAAGTTACGTCGCAAGGTAAACGATGCTCAACGGTCGTTACCTAGTGGCGCGGGCCCTTCGTTTGTGAACGATGATTTTTCGGATGTATATGCGTTGTTTTACGCCATTACCGCCCCCGGATACAGCAACAAACAGCTGCACAACTACGCCGACTTTTTGAGCAAAGAGCTTGCGCTGGTGGATGGCGTGGCGAAAACCGCACTGATCGGCCAACGAGAAGATCGTATTTACATCGAAATTTCCAGCGAACGGCTGGAAAACCTGGGCGTTACCGCAGAGCAGGTGTATCAGGTGCTGCAGAAGCAGAACAGCATCACGGTGGCGGGTGAAGTGCAGGCAGGTTCCATGCGACTTCCGGTGATTCCAAAGAACGCCGTCGGGAGCTTTGAGCAGCTCAAAACACTGCCACTGGGCATAGGTGGCGATGGGCAGACCGTTAAGCTGGAAAACGTAGCCAGCGTGAAGCGAGGCTACCAGGAACCGGCGCCGTTTCTGATGGAGTACAACGGCGAGCGGGCTATTGGCCTTGGTATCTCCAACATATCCGGCGGCAACGTGGTTGAAATGGGGGACGCCGTTAAGGCCCGCCTGGCCGAGCTGGATGATCAGCGCCCGGTCGGGGTTTCTCTAAATGCAGTTTCCATACAGTCGGATTCCGTGCGGGCTTCCGTGGCGAACTTTATCGGCAATCTGGCCGCAGCGGTTGTGATTGTGTTCATCGTACTGCTGGCGTTTATCGGCCTGCGGTCGGGCGTCATTATCGGTTTTGTACTGTTGCTCACCGTTGCTGGCACATTAATTATTATGTTGATAGACAACATAGCCATGCAGCGTGTGTCTCTGGGTGCGTTGATTATTGCACTAGGCATGCTGGTGGATAATGCCATTGTGGTCACCGATGCGGTGCTGGTGAAGTTCAAAAATGGTGAGGATCGCTATCAGTCGGTTCTGGATGTGGTTCAGTCAACAAAGTGGCCACTGTTGGGTGGCACACTTGTTGGCATTCTTGCGTTCAGCGCGATTGGCCTGTCACCCAGTGATATGGCGAATACGCCGGCTCGTTGTTTTGGGTCATTCTCTATTCCATGGCGCTCAGTTGGGTTTTTTCCGTTACGGTTATCCCCATGCTGTGTTATCAGTTCCTTAAGGTAAAACAGACCAGTGGGCCTGAAACTGAAGGCGCGGTTCTGCGCACCTATCGCGGCTTGCTGTACCAAGTGCTTAAGTACCGCAAAACCACTGGGGTTGTGTTGATTGCCCTGTTTGCTGCGGGCATCGCCGGCACCAGTTTGGTGCCACCGGGGTTTATGCCAGATTCGCAACGGGCGCAGTTCGTGGTAGATGCTTATTTGCCCCAAGGCTCGGACATTTCATACACAGCTAAGGTGTTGAATGAGATTGCTGAAGATGTAAAGGCCCACGATGGCATTACAGATGTTACGTCGTTTATTGGCGGCGGTGGGTTGCGCTTTATGCTCACGTACGCACCAGAGCCCCGCAACCCATCCTATGGACAACTGTTGGTCGACGTTGCAGATGAGAGCCAGATTTCCACGTTGATCACCGAGTTGCAGGGCGAGTTAACGGCCAGGCATCCGGAAGCGTCCATCAAGCCTGGAAGTTTATGTTGGGCCGAGGGGGCGGAAAGAAGATTGAAGCTGGGTTTAGCGGGCCAGATTCTGCAGTGCTGCGCCAGCTTTCCGAACGCGCCAAAGCCATGATGACAGAAGACAAAAGCCTGATAGCAGTACAGGATGACTGGCGTCAGCAGGTACCCTTTGTGGTGCCCACCTACAACCACGCTCTGCTGCAAAAGCTTGGGCTGACAAGTGTTGAAGTTAACCAAGCCATAGCGCAAACCTTGAGTGGCCGCACCGTGGGTCAGTACCGTGAAGGTGACGACCTTATCCCAATGGTGGTGCGTGCGCCGCTTGACGAGCGCAGCCGCCAGCAGGTTATTGGAAGCATCAAGGTGTACAGCCAGAAACTGGATGAATCTGTACCCGTAAGTGAGCTTGCCGAGTCGGTCGGTGTGGTGTGGGATGACGCAATGATTCGCCGCATGGATAGGCAGCCGACCATCATGGTGCAATCAGATCCTGCGCCTGGAATTCTCACCGACGATGCCTTCAACTCAATACGAGCCAAAATCGAGTCCATTGAGCTTCCGCCGGGTTATGAGCTTACCTGGTACGGCCAATATAAAGCCTCTAAGGATGCCAATGCCGGCTTGGCGGTTTCTGCGCCTTACGGATTCGCGGCGATGATTCTGGTGGTCGTATTCATGTTCAATGCTATCCGGCAGCCACTGGTGATCTGGTTGACGGTTCCGTTTGCGGTGGTGGGCGTTGTTATCGGATTGGCGTCCTTTCAGGCCGCGTTTGAGTTTATGGCGATTTTGGGCTTCCTGAGCCTGATCGGGATGATGGTCAAAAATGCGATTGTTCTGGTGGATCAGGCAGACAACGATATTCGGGCGGGTATTGCCCCTTTCGATGCCGTTGTTGATGCTTCTATCAGCCGGGCAAGGCCTGTTGTGCTGGGTGCCCTGACCACCATACTTGGGGTGGCTCCATTGTTAATGGATCCATTCTTCAAGAGTATGGCCGTAACCATTATGTTCGGACTGCTGTTTGCGACAGCACTGACATTGGTAGTAATCCCGCTATTGTATTCCGTGCTGTTCAGAATAAGGAGCCCGGAGGTGAGGCCGTGAAAAAGGAGGGTTATTTGTGCCAGAAGGTGCTGAACTCCGTCGAATGGATGACGATATAAACGACGCTGCGGGACAGCAAGAGACGCACGGCAGTGGTTACAGAAAGCCTGGGCGGCGAAGTGAGTGAAGCCGCCCAGGCTTATTTAAGGACTTTTATAAATCGGCTGTAATTATGCTTTCGCAACCCAGGACTGGCACCATCCTTCGGGTTCCACGCTATTCTGAGGGAACAGCTGGCAACCGTTGTTGGCTTCCTGGAAGAATCTGCAGTTTGAGCATTGTTCCCCCGCTTCGTACGCAGGATGGTCGCTGGCGTCTTCGGCTTTTTTAACGTAGTTCAGAGCCTTGGCCTGAGCGACTGATGGGTCAAGTGGCGTAAGTTCCTGGGCGAAAACACGCTGAGAGAGAATGCTTGCTCCTAAAGGTAGAGCAGCGATGCCGAGTAGGCTCTGACGCATGAATTTACGACGACTTTGATTAGTCATGATATCTCCTTGGTCATTTGTGAAACCCTTTAAAGTATCCTGTATTTGTTCGTGCTTTGCTACTTTGAAGCGCGATCAACCCCGAATTCAGATAATAATCGCGTCACTTTGACCTTGCTGTACAATAAAATCATGATGTTACTTATTTTACTTATTTGTACGATTGTTATCGCGGTAGCGACTCTGTTGCCCCTTTGGCGTCACCCCCACTGGAGCGTTCGGAGCTTTGATTTTCCGCGCCTGCAGTTGGCTGTTTTGGCTGCGCTTTTAGTGATTGCCCAGTTGATGTTTTTGGATTTGGGGCGACCACTTAGCTGGGTGCTGCTCCTTGTAGCTGCAGGGTCGCTAGCAGCACAGCTCTGGTGGGTTTTGCCGTATACCCCGATCTGGCCCAAGGAAGTGAAAGATGCGCCGACACCCGACCCCGAACGCACACTGGCCATACTGACGTCCAACGTACTCACCCATAACCGGAACGCCGAGGCATTGTTGGCTCTGGTCGACGAACACGAGCCCGATATTCTGGTTACGTTGGAGTCGGATAAATGGTGGGAGGACCAACTGGCGGTGCTGGAAGGAACAATGCCTTATAGCATCAAGTGCCCACTGGATAATCTGTACGGTATGCACGTGTTCTCCAGGTTGCCGCTGCATGAGCCTGAGGTATGTTTTCTGATCGAGAAAGGCGTTCCGTCCATGCACGCCTTCGTCGAGCTGCGCTCTGGTGAGAAAATACGAGTTCGCTTTGTGCACCCTGCACCGCCCAGCCCGACGGAGAACGACGAGTCGACGGAGCGGGATGCAGAGCTTGTGATTGTTGGGCGTCGTGTTGCTGACAATGATGAACCCGTGATCGTGACAGGCGATTTGAATGATGTGGCCTGGTCGGAGACGACTCGGCTGTTTCGAAAAGTCAGCGGCCTACTAGACCCAAGGGTAGGGCGCGGATTCTACAGCACGTTTCACGCGGATTATCGGATTTTAAGATGGCCTCTTGACCACCTGTTCCACAGCCACCATTTCACGCTTGATTCCATCACCCGGCTTCCATCTATTGGCTCGGATCATTTCCCGCTTCTGACTCGTGTAGTGCTTACACCGGTGCGGGGACAAGACCAGGAGCCGCTGCGACCGGATGACGATGATCGTAACTTGGCGCAGGAAATTGCCCAGAGCGAGAAGGCTGACAAGAAGAATGTGCCCTAGCGGGATAGATAACGCATTCAGAGAAAGGGCCACTCCTGCGAGCGGCCCTTCTTTTGCGGACTTCCTATAGACTGACTACTTGATCCACTTATCACCCCAATGGGTAATGTCGTGCTTTTGCTCAGCTTGTAGCGAGCGTGCGCCGGCTGCAGGTTGTGCATCCTCCGCCGCCGCAATTTCTTGGTCGATCACTCTGGTTGAGAGTGATAGCCAGCTGGTAACAAACGCTGCGGCATCGCCGTGGATCTCCAGTGCGAGTTCGTCAATGTTGGTGATGTCGTCACACGCCGCGTGATAGCACGGATCGTATGCAATGCCTGCTTCGCCACCGAATTTGGCAGCCTGTTCTTCTGTTTTTATTCCCTCTGCGCCAGTAAACAACCCGCCAAAAGCGATGCCGACTTCAAAGAACTGAGCGTAATCAGAGCGGAAACTTATCTCAGTACCTCAGATGCTATGCCTCGCAGGTTGAAGTATTTCTCAAAAAGCGCCTCAGTGGCTGCCGAGCCGGGAGGGCCAGCAAGGTCAAAGTCAGAGCCATCACCATCGTAGATAAAGTTGCCAAAGTTAGGCGAGCCAATCATGTCGTAGTTCAGGTACACCTTGATTTTGTCCTGCTCTTCCTGAGAAAGGCTGTTTACATAGAAGGTTGAGCCCACGAGGCCAGCTTCTTCGGCACCCCACCAGGCAAAGCGGACTTGATTGCGCGGGTGTGCTCGCTTCATTTGCAAAGCCAGTTCAAGCAAGGCAGCGCTGCCAGACCCGTTGTCGTTTATACCGGCGCCTTCAAACACCGAGTCAAGGTGCGCACCGGTCATTACGACGTTATTGCCCTTGCCGCGGCTGGTTTGGGTTATTACGTTGAAGGTCTCTGTTTGCTCTCTTACCACGTTAGCGACAACCCGTAACTGCAGGTCTGGTTGGTCTATCCAGCTTGCGCCTATATCGTAAGTTGTCGCTAAAACCGGAATGCCTCCGGCGTAATCGTCACCCAAAGTGGCATTGAGCAAGCCTTTACGGTCGTCGGTGTTGCCCTGGTTAAAAATAACCACGCCCAGGGCGCCAGCATTGGCGGCATTGGTTGCCTTTTGCCCAAAGGCGCAGGTACCACGCTGAATAACGGCAATGGAGCCTGCCGGGAAGTCGGTAAAGTCGTCTGCTTCACAGCCGCTGGTCGACATGTTGTCGGGGCCGAGTTCCACATCGACGGGTACTGCAGTGCCCGATACATCACCCGGCTCTGTTTGAGAGAGGTAGGTGAAATCTTCTTCCCATACGTAATCCGTCGGAGTGGGGGCGGTAACTTGCAGTACGCCATCACCGGCTGGGTAGAATGCGTTGAACGGGAAGGGCTGGATGGTAACGTCGTACCCTGCGCCCTCAAGCGTGGTCTTGATATAATCAACCGACGCTTGGTAACCGGATAATCCAGCGGCTCGGTTGCCATCGTTGGCTTGAGCAATGCCATAGAGCATATCCAGATGATACTGAATGTTGCTGGCTTGCATACAACGAGGCAAGCCGAGCGGGGTGCTATTGAGAATGCCGAATCGGCACTCGAAAGGGCTTAGGTGACCGGGGCTCCAGAAGGCATTATATAGGTCAGCGGTGGATCTGTTGCCTGAGCTGGCCAGGGCGGTTGTGGCGAATAAAAAAGATCCTATCGCCAAAGTGCGACTTACCGTGCTGATGTTCATTTGAGTTCTCCAATCCTGGGAGTTTTTTTGTTAGGCCCGCAGGGGGCGGACTGTCAGCAGAGGGCGCTTGATTGTGTTGTAATCAGGCCCCGGGCATCACTGCTTCCTTCGATGCCAAACGTAAGCCTAGTTCGGAATATTTTGTCCTGCCAGATCAAAAATATTACAAAAAACACCGGTTTTTCATGGACATGTCGCTGTTAAATGGATGTTTATCCTGTACGTTAATAAGCAAAGTAATTGTTTACATCAAAACAGCCGCGCCCCTGAAGGAAGCTTCTGATGACAAGGTACAGCCTGCTTGCGTTTGCTATTGCGACCACGCCACTGATGGCTCATGCAGACATTACAACCGCCACGTTATACCCCTCACATGCGGAATTAACGTGGGAAGAAAGCGAGCAGGTAAGTTCCGGCTCAGGAACATTGGAGATTAAGGGGTTGCCGTTAAGCTTGCAGGATCAAAGCCTTCAGGTAGGGCTTAAGGGTGCGGCTGGGTCGCAGATCCAGCAGGTTCAGATCAGCCGGGTGGAACAGGCTGAGTTTGTGGCTGGAGAATCCCGGCGAATTCGCGATGAACTGGCAGTGGTTACATCCCGAATCCAAGAGCAGGAGGACGCGATTCGGGCTTGGGGGCAGCAGGTTACCTTGATGAGTAAGGCTGCAGAATCCACCCACGAGCTGTCGGCTTCAGAATTGACTGATATGGCTGCCACGCTGAAGGAAACCACCCAAACTGCGCTGGCGGAAATGCGGGTTATTCGCGAGAACATGGCGGGTGACGTTGCGTTGCGAGATCGCTTAATCCGGGGGCTGTCCCAGGTAAAGCAAGGTGCCCGGGCCACCAAAACGGTGGTGGTGCGATACCGAACGCCTGAGAGCGGCGAGCTTGGCGTAAAACTCCGTTTCCAGACCAACGAAGCGAGCTGGCGGAGTGAGTACAGTGCCCGCTTAAAAACAGAGCTGGAAGGTAAGCCTGGCGCTGAGATGACGTTGGAGCACCTGGCTGTCGTGCAACAGTCTACCGGTACAGATTGGGAAGGCGTGGACCTGCGCCTGGCAACCGCGAATGTTCGGCGTGGTACCGCAATGCCTGAGATTTATCCCTGGGTTGTGAGCCTGAGCAGCCTCAGGCGTATCGGGCAAGCGAGGATATGGGCATGGCCGAGATGGAGGCACAATCATTTAAATCAGCCAAGCGCCCCGTAGCCGTTGTTGAGCGTCAAAGCAGCTTCACTCAGAGCTATCGGTTGTCAGAACCGGTTGTGATTCCCTCGGGATCGTCAGGCCAACGGCTAACGGTTGCTCAGCATCAGATTCCCGTTGAAGTCGCCACCTGGACAACTCCCGTAGCGGACACCACCGGGTATCTGCATGCAACTGGTACCTTCAATGCAGATGCGCCCGTACCGGCAGGCCGGGTTACGCTATACAGGGATGGTCAGAGTGTTGGTGAAAGCCAGCTGAATGACCTGGTTAATGGCGAAGAGATAGCTCTCGGTTTCGGCGTGGATGAAGGCATTCGTGTAGCCGTTGTGAATGAGCTTGAGCGAACGGGAGAGGAAGGTATTTGGAACAGCGAAAACGTTCAGCGCCGCCAAAACCGGTTTGAGATTACCAACCATCACGCAAAAGCCGTGCAGATTCGAATCTTTGACCGGCTTCCTGTGTCTCAAGAAGATGTTCTGAAGGTTAAACCGCTGGACGTCAGTGAGCCGGTTGAGCGAGATGTAGATGATAAAAAGGGCGTTTTGGCCTGGGATCGCAAAGTACCGGCAGGCGAAACGGTTAGCGTGAAATCTGGCTTTGAGATTCGAGTGCCGGAAGGCACAACGCTGCCCAGGCTGTAGCCGTTAGGCAAGGTACAAATGAGCGCCCTGACTGGTCCAAGCCGGAATGCCTACTTTGGATAACCGGTGATATCCCGGATTTTCTGGTACAGCGGTTGAAGCTTGGGATACATGCGTAGGTAAACTTCGGTATAGAGTCGCTCATATAGCTCTTGAGCTTGCGGGTTAGGGTGGAATACATCGCCAACCCGGGTCATTGCTGCCACTGCTGTTTCAAAATCCGGGTGCAGGCCAAGGCCAACTGCCGCATCAATCGCGGCACCGAGGCCGGAGGTTTCATAGGTGTGTGGGCGCTCCGCGGGTAAGCAAATACGTCTGCGGTTAATTGCATGGCGGCGTCACTCTGGGAGCCTCCGCCGGCCACTCGGAGTTTGGTAATTTTAACGCCGCTGCGCTTTTCGATTTTTTCTTTGCCTTCACGGAGCGCGTAAGCCAAGCCTTCCAATATGGCGCGGTAGATATGCGAGCGAGTGTGAACATCGCCAAACCCGATGATGGACCCTTTGGCTTCAGGCCCGGTTGGCGTACGCCCGGCGACCAATAGGGTTGCAGCATTAAGCCCATGGAACCCGCAGGTACAGCTTTAACCAGTTCATCGAACAACACTTCGGGCTCTATGCCGCGCTCTTCTGCAATTTTTTGTTCTCGCAAACCGAATTCGCGCTTAAACCAACTCACCATCCAAAAGCCCCGGTAAATCATCACTTCCGTGGAGTAATGTCCGGGTAACGCAGAAGGATAGGGCGGCATCAGGCGTACCGGCTCCACATAGCGTTTGTTGGTGGCATTTATGGTGGCGGTTGTGCCATAGCTCATGCAGCCGATATCAGGTGTTAACCCTCCAGAGCCAAGTATTTCGCAGGCTTTATCGGAGGCAGCTGCAATTACGGGCAGGCCCTTGGGAAGCCCCAAGTGTTGAGCGGCCTCTGTAGTGAGGTTGCCCAATCCGGAGCCAGGGCTGACCAACTCGGGCAGCATGGACCGTTTTACCGGCATGACTTGCCATTTAAAGTCCCGTTTGCTCGCCCAGCGGTGTTTTTTGTAATCAAATGGCAGATAGCCTACTTGGCTGCCAGTTGAATCCCGAAACTCACCGGTTAAGCGGTAATTCAGGTAGCCAGATAGCAAAACAAAATGCCGGGTTTTATCCCAAATCTCCGGTTGGTTCTGGGCAATCCAGTTGGCTTGGGTATTTTCACGAAAGCGGTTAATCGTGTTTTCAAGCCGTGTCAGTTTGAAGAGCCAGCCCCATGGGCCTTTCACAGGGCCGTCGACCCGTGCGTGCCGTTGGTCTAGCCAGATAATGGCCGGGCGAAGTGGCTTGCCGTTTTCGTCGAGGTTAATCACCGTGCCACGTTGAGTGGTGACGGTAACGCCCACAACTCTGTCTGGCGCTACATCGGTTGATTGCCAAAGTTGTTCGCAGGCCTTGCCCAGGTTTTTCCAGAAGTACTCGGGCTCTTGTTCAGCCCAGCCCGGCTGTTCTGAAAAATAGGGCTGAATCTCCTGCCTGCCTTTGGCAACAAGGTTGCCTCTTGTGTCGAAGAGCAGGGCGCGTATGCTCTGGGTGCCATTATCAATGGCTAAAATCAGCGGGTCAGATGGCATGCTTTGGCTCCAAATGACTCGGTAATGAATACGCGTGGGCCCAAAGCGCAAGATATCCGGCTTCTTCTGAACGCCACTGTTCGTCATCCCAGTTGAGTGCGCTCTGGCAGTGTTGCCTCACGTTAGCCAGTATCGCCCGACCACCTTCGGGCAGAATCAGGCCAAGCCGGGTGCGGCGTAGCATTAGGTCATCCAAATGGTTTACGTCTTCCTGCTTGCAGGCCCACACAACTTCCGCCCATAACAGCTCACCAGGAACAAAGCCAAGGTCTGAATCGCAGCTAACAAGTTGGGCTGGCCCTGCTTGAAGCACAGAGCCCAGGTCTGAGCCATAAAACCCGGTAAGCCGTTGCCAGTTTTGATGACTGATACGGTTGGGTTTTTGCAGCGAGGGAGATGGTCGGAAAACCGGGTCGTTTTCTGGTCGCAAAAGCTCTTTACCACCCAGGCCTCTGGCAAGCGCTTCTCTTGCGATTAAGCGAAATGTGGTGAGTTTGCCGCCGGCGATACTGATTAAGCCTTTGTCTTCACGAAATTCATGCTCGCGGCTTTCTTTGGAGGGCGCCTTGGCACCAGCAACCTTTTGCTCCGCGGTCACAACGGGCCGGACTCCTGCCCAGGTAGAAAGCACGTCCGTTCGGGATATCGCGTTACCCGGGAACAGGCGGTTGGAAATTTTAAGTAGGTAATTCAGCTCCTCATCGGCAATCCGCGGCTCGCTATCCAGACTTTCGTTATGGTCGAGATCCGTGGTTCCCAGTACGGTTGTGCCCGCCCACGGGAATGCGAAAACCGGGCGCTTGTCATCCGGGTGGAGCAGAGAAACGGAGCATGAGACCGGGAGTTTTTTCCATGGAATCACCAAATGGCTGCCGCGCAATGGCCGAATGGTCATAGGTTTCTGGCCGCCGACTGGCTGTTGTAGCCGGTCGGCCCATACGCCTGTGGCGTTAATGATAAGAGGTGTGTTTACGGTAAAGGCTGACGTGTCATGTTCTGCCTGCAGTTCAACCCCGCTGACCTCGTCGTTCGTTCTCAGAACGCTTACCGCTTTTACGTAGTTCAGGCACCGGGCGCCGTCTTGGCGGGCTTCCTTTATTACACGTTGAACCAGGCGGGCATCATCGGTTACCGCATCGGTAAAGCCGCTGGCTCCGGTCAATTTGGTGGTGTTCAGGCCAGGTACCCATTGCATGGTCTCACCGGGCGTCAGGAAGTGCCGGGACTTAGAACGGGCTATCCAGTCGTACACTCGCAGCAGCATTTGAAACAGCCACGGGCCGGGGAACTGGCGCTGAAAGTGCGGCATGATGAAGCGCAAAGGTTCAATTAAGCCAGGTGCTTCGGTCATCAATCGCTGACGTTCGTTTACAGCATCTCGGGTCAGCCGGTATTGGCCACTGCCAAGATACCGAAGGCCTCCGTGCACCATTTTTGAAGACCTGCTGGATGTTCCCCAGGCGAAATCTTTTTGTTCGACCAACAATGTGTTCAAACCGCTACCGGCTGCTTCCCGCGCTATACCCGCGCCAGTAATGCCGCCGCCAATCACCACAACATCAAATGTGTGAGTGCTGCTTTTGAGCTCCCTGAGCAATGAATCTCTACGCGTCATGGGTCTTATCCCGCTTATTCCAGCAAGGTTTTCGGGTTAAGAATGCCTTCCGGATCGAAGGTTTGGCACAGGGAGCGGATTGCCAGCATGCCCAGTTCACCTTTTTCTACCGGCAGAAAGGGCGCGTGGTCTTTGCCAACACCGTGTTGATGGCTGATGGTGCCACGGTTGCGCACGATCAGTTCCGAGGTTGTGTTCTTTAGGTGTTTCCAGCGTGCAAGGGTTTCTTCGTAGCTGTCTGCGGCCCGGAAAACATACGTGGTATAGATGCTGCACCCTTGTCCGTAAAAATGGGACAGGTGGGTAAATACATGGGCACGCTCGCTTTTGCTTTCTTCGCGGGTTTGAAGACCCGTGCGGAGGCTGTTCTCCATCAGCCCAAGAAGGTTGTCTACATTGTCCCAATCGGTTGCGGTTTCCAAGGTGTCCACGGCGTAGCCCATTTGCCAGAGCGCTTCACGGAGGTAAGGCATAGTGAAGCGCTTTTCGGCCCATTTTTTGCCAAGCCGAGTACCCGTATAAACTCCTTTGTGTTCGCTGCAGATGCGCTTGGCTTCCAGTTTCGCGCTGCTGCACTGGTGCTTACTGCCGGTGAGCCCAAAGGTCATCATGCACTTGCCGTCGGCGGAGCCACGCAAGGAGAGCACTTTTTCCAGCATGCCAATCAGGTGAGGGTGCCCGGCCAATGCCAATTGAGTTTCGGTTTCAATCGCGTTGCTGAGTCGCAACATAGAAAGCTGAGTGCGGTTCTGCACCAGCTTGCGGCAGGCAGTTTGGGCGCTATCCCAATTTGGGAAAAACACAACATGGAAGCTTTCCTGCTCTGGCAAACGTGTGACTCTTACCTTTACTTCGGTGATCAGGCCAATGCGCCCCTCGGAGCCCAGAATCATCTCGCGAATATCAGGCCCTGCGCTGGAAGCCGGAATGGTTGGCAAGTCCAAAGTGCCTTTAAGAGTTTCAACCCGGCCGCCGGCAAACAGTTGCTCGATTCTGCCGTAACGTAAGGATTGCTGCCCGCTGGAACGAGAAGCCACCCAGCCCCCGATGGTTGAGAGCTCAAAGGACTGAGGAAAGTGCCCCAGTGTGTAGCCATGAGCCCGTAACTGGGATTCTACGAGTGGTCCGGGCGTGCCTGCGCCAAACGTTGCTATTTGGCTTTCCCGATCCAGATCAATAAGGCGGTTCATGCCACCCATATCGACAGTGAGAACCGGCCTGTCGCTTGCCAGCGGATTAATGTGGCCAGCAACGCTGGTGCCACCACCGTAGGGAATCAATTCGATATTGCCGGCCTGGGCGTACTGCAGGAGCTTTTGCACGTCCAGACTGCTTTCAGGGCGCGCGACGCCGTCCGGGAATACGCCAATATCACCACTGCGCATCGCTAGCCAGTCTGGCAGGCTTTGGCCGCGGGCGTGGCGCACGCGTGCCTCGGCGCTTGTGTCGATAAACTTGGCCACAGCGGCGTCAACTGGAAGGCGTGTCTCAGTAACCTTTGCGCATACTGATTCGAGGGAAACATCACTCAGAGGTTTACCGGCACCGACACGGTCAGCGAGAAAGCTTTGCCCTTGTGCCGGTAGCTCCAGATTAAACTGCTCATCGCCCCAACCGTTCCAGCGTCGCATCAAAGTTCACTCCCGTTTTTAATTGAATAGCAGACAGTTTATCTATTTATAAGGCGCACACGCTGTCCCATAGCGACATTAACAGTGTCATTTGCCGACATAGCACAGAGTGCGGACATATTGAACGACTAACCGTTGGTGCGTAGGCGTTCCCGGAGCTGTTCGAGGCGCTGGCGAATTTCTTCCCGGCGTTGTTGGTCGTTTGCTGCAGGTTGCCGCGATTGGGTGGGCTTTTGGGTGACTGCGGATTCCGGGCGTTGCACGGCAGAGGTTTGTTGGAGGTTGTCAGCGTCGGATGAGAAGCTCATTCCGGAATCGTTGTCGGTCTCTGGGAAATACAGGTTTTCCAGCTTGCCCGAGCGGTCAAGAATGACGCGATTGGAATGCACAGAGCGCAGTTTTGCGTTGCCAGGTAGTTCATCACCCACAATAAAGACGTCAGTATTGCGCTTGTCATCTTCTATCAAGGCACTGCCAGGGAAGTCGCCGTCGGCCGCGAGAACGCCTCGAAGAAAGATTTTGAGGTTGGTTTCTGGTAAATCCTCAGTGCTTTGTTGGGTTTGAATGCCGTCGGGCTGAGCAGTGCCAAAAAACTCTAAAGATGCAAGTGCCAAAGTGGGAGTGCTGCGCTTTTCGGTAAGCGGTTGCGAGGCCGCGTTGTTACCGAGAGCGGTTTGTTGGTTTTGGGATTGCCAGAAGCTATAACCCTGCCACGCAGTCGCGCCCAGCATGGCCAACCCTGCGATAAAAGCCAGAGCGAGTGGAACCTTTGGATTGATAGAAAGCATTGATCGTCCTGAATGCAAGTTCGCCAGCTGCCAAAGAATTGTTAGCTAAGAAAAGGCTGGCTAATAAACGCGGCCTGGAAAATACCGAAAGTACCACAGGTTATCAGAATAGCGTCTTTTAATGGGAGTATAGTGTACAGGGTTATTCAGCGGGCCTATATCCTGTGGTAGCCTTCTTGAATCGTATGAAACAGAAAGGGTTTCAGAGTGTGCGCGTGCGCACAAAACCCTGATTGCCTGATAATAACGAGGACAACCTTGACCACAGAAACCGAACTTCAGCCGCAGGATGCTCCGCTGGGTCGTCTCCCTTTTACCTTTGCAAAGCGCAACGGCGTTATTCTGACCCGCTCAGAAGAGGGCAACCCGGTTATTTTGGTCAGACCCGGCGCGCCTCACTCGGCATTGGCGGAGGCCAACCGTATAGGGGGTGGCCGTGCGCGATTTATCACTATTGAGCCAGAGCGCTTCGACCATGCGTTGAACGCTGCCTATCAAAACGACTCTGCAGAAGCCATGCAGATGGTTGAAGGTATTGGCGATGACATGGATCTGGCCTCTCTCGCCGATTCGGTCCCGGAAACGGAAGATCTTCTGGAACAGGAAGACGACGCGCCGATTATCCGCTTGATCAATGCCATTCTGACCGAAGCGGTAAAATCCAGCGCGTCCGATGTGCACATTGAAACCTATGAAAAGCGCCTGGTGGTGCGGTTTCGTGTTGATGGGGTACTGCGGGAAGTTGTTCAGCCCAAGCGGGCACTGGCGCCGCTGTTGGTTTCGCGAATAAAGGTTATGGCAAAACTGGATATCGCTGAGAAGCGGGTACCCCAAGACGGTCGAATCGCACTCCGCGTTGCTGGCCGGGAAGTGGATATTCGGGTTTCTACAATGCCTTCGTCTGGTGGCGAGCGGGTTGTGCTCCGCTTGTTGGATAAGCAGGCTGGCGCCATACGGCTGGAATCCCTGGGCATGGCTCCAGACGACCTGAAAATTCTGCGCAGGCTTATCCATCGGCCTTACGGCATATTGCTTGTAACCGGGCCAACCGGTTCCGGTAAATCCACAACGCTTTATGCCTCGCTGCAAGAAATAAACGACCGTAGCCGCAACATTCTTACTGTTGAAGATCCTATTGAATACAACTTGCCGGGTATTGGCCAAACCCAGGTAAACCCCAAGGTTGAGATGACGTTTGCCCGAGGGCTGCGCGCCATTCTGCGTCAGGATCCTGATGTGGTGATGATTGGTGAAATACGGGATCTTGAAACCGCCGAGATTGCTGTACAGGCCAGTCTCACAGGTCACCTTGTATTATCAACTCTGCACACGAACACTGCGGTAGCGCCATCACCCGACTTATGGATATGGGGATCGAGCCTTTCCTGATTTCATCAAGCTTGGTTGGTATCGTGGCCCAGCGCCTTGTTCGGGTGTTGTGTAAAGAATGTCGGGAGGCATACACGCCAACTGAAGAGCATTGCGAATTTCTGCAGCAGGATTTTTCCGAGCCGCCAACCATCTACCGAGCGAAAGGGTGCGATAACTGCAACCAACTTGGCTACCGGGGGCGTATAGGTATTTATGAAGTGGTTGAAGTAACCGAGGAGATCAGCGCATTGATTCACAAACGGTCGGGTGAACTGGATCTGGAACGGGAAGCGCGCCTTAAAGGCCCGAGCATTCATGCTGATGGTGTCCGGAAGATACTTGAGGGTGTGACCACCGTGGAAGAGGTGCTCCGCGTTACGCACCGGGGCAAGTGACCTATGCCTGCCTATGAATACAAGGCTCTGGATGCACGGGGAAAACAGAAGCAGGGCGTGGTAGAAGCCGATGCACCTCGCGCTGTGCGCCAGCAGTTAAGGGAAAAAGGCCTTACGCCACTTGCGGTTGAACCTGCGGTTCAAAAGCGCACTCCCAGCAATCCATTAAGCGGCGGTGGCTCTCTGGCGGCCGCCGATCTTGCGCTGGTTACACGCCAACTGGCAACGTTGATTCAATCGGGAATTCCTATTGAACAGGCGTTATCTGCAACCGCTCAGCAAACCACCAAACCACGTATTCGCAGCATGCTCATCGCCATTCGCGCCAAGGTTATGGAGGGCTATACGCTGGCAGATAGCCTTGGTGAATTTCCCAAAGCGTTTCCGCGGCTTTACCGGTCAACCGTAGCAGCAGGCGAGCATGCGGGGCATTTGGATTTGGTTCTTAACCGGTTAGCCGACTACACCGAGAACCGGCAGGAAGCACGCCAAAAAATCCAGCTGGCTGCAATCTACCCGATTATTCTGAGTTTTGTAGCGATTGCCATTGTGGTGTTCCTGCTTACCTACGTGGTACCGGATATTATTGATGTTTTCCTGAAACAGGGTCAGGAATTGCCTGCGCTGACTCAGCCATGTTGGCCATGTCGGAATTTCTTTCCAGTTACGGTGTCTACCTCTTAATTCTTTTGGTGGCGGCCTTTATGACATTTCGTTACGCGCTCACCAAGCGGCCTTCAGGATGCGTTTTCATAAACGCCTGCTGCATCTGCCTTATTTTCCGGAATGGTTCGAGGTGTTAATACGGCCCGGTATGCCAGTACGCTTAGCATACTCACAACCAGTGGTGTGCCGCTGGTTGATGCCATGAGAATTGCTGGAGAAGTGCTTTCCAATGACTATTTGCGTCAGGAGCTGAAAGAGGCCGCACGTAAGGTTAGCGAAGGTGGCTCTTTGCACCGGGCGCTGGATCAGTCCGGTTACTTTCCACCAATGATGCTGCACATGATTGCCAGTGGCGAGGCCAGTGGCGAACTGGACAGCATGCTGGAGCGTACAGCGAACATGCAGGAAAACACGCTGCAGTCCAAGATTGCCGCGATTGTTGGGCTGTTCGAGCCCATGATGCTGTTGGTGATGGGCGTGGTGGTGCTTATCATTGTAATGGCCATCATGTTGCCGATATTGAACATGAGCAACCTGGTTGGGTAATCGCTCAAGAACCCCCCTAAATTCAACCAAAAACGAGTGAAATAATGACGACGAAACATCTAAGTACGCCGCAATCCAGCCGAGGCTTCACGCTTATCGAAATCATGGTCGTGATGGTCATTCTTGGCTTGTTGGTAGCGGTTGTCGCGCCGAACATTATGGGCCGGAGTGATCAGGCTAAGGTAACTGTGGCGGAGACGCAGCTCACCAATATCTCAAAGGCGTTGGATATCTATCGCTTGGATAACAGCCATTATCCATCTACGCAACAAGGCCTTGAGGCACTAAGCTCCAAGCCTACCGGCAGCCAGAGCCAAAAAACTGGAGCCCGGACGGTTATATGAACAACATCCCACAAGATCCTTGGAACAACGACTTTCAGTATGTAAGTCCTGGCACTGAAGGCGCCTACGATCTTTACTCTTATGGTTCCGACGGCCAGGAAGGTGGTGACGGAGACGCGGCGGATATCAGTATTTGGAACATTGGCAGTTAATCTATGATGGCTTCCGAACCAGGAAACAGCAGCGGTTTCACGCTTATTGAAATATTAATTGTCCTGGTTCTGGTTGGGCTGCTCGCCGCGCTTGCGGTGTTCACCATGGGTGGGAACTCCCAGCAGAGGGAGCTGCAGAACGAGGTGCGGGAGTTGTATTTATTGATGCAAACCGCATCGGATCAGTCCGTACTGAATAACCTGGAACTTGGGTTACTGCTTGAAGAAAACGGGTACCGCTTTGTTGCTTTTCAAGATGAAACAAACGATTGGCAGACTTCCGGGGAGCGTATATTCCGGGCTCGAGAGTTTCCTGAGTGGCTGGTCGCGACAAGATTTATTGAGAGTGACACTCCCCGCCTGGCGTCGGCTGAAGACAAACTCCGACCAGATGTAGTGTTTTTTTCCAGCGGGGAAACCACGCCATTTGAGCTGGAGTTTACGGTTGGTAGTGATACGGATTATACCAGACCCTGGCATCAGATGGCATCACTCCCATTCAGTGGCGGAAGCCCGGCGATGAGGCAGACGACTGGTGATAAGGCAAAATCCATCAAGCTCGCCCAGATCCGCTAGCGGATTCACGCTGATTGAGGTGATGATCGCGTTGCTGGTGTTTGGGCTGATTGCTTCAGCGGCAGCCGAGGTGGGTAGCCAGTATATTTCCAGCTATGAGCGTATCCGTGACAAAACTCTCGCGGGCTGGCTTGCTGAAAACCGTATCAATGAAATCCGCCTGGAGCCTAACCTGCCGGGCATCTCCGAAAATGCCAAAGACGCAGACTACGGCCCATTTAGCTGGCAAGTAACCACAAAGGTACTGGCCACCGCCGAGCCTAAAATGCGCCGGGTTGAAGTAGAGGTTGCCCGTTATCGCGAAAGCCGTTCAGAGCCATATCCTGTGCACACGCTTTCTGCCTTTGTGGGTGAGAAATGACGAGCCAGCGAGGGTTTACGCTTCTTGAGGTTTTGGTGGCTATTACAATCACTGCCGTGATTGGTATTGGCGTGTGGCAAGTGTTGAGTGGGGTCATTCTGTCCCGTGACCGGGTTGATGAGCTTGCCGAAGGTTTTGATGGTGTTCAGCGGGCAATGTTGCTGCTGGAACGGGATATTACGCAGATAGTCAATCGGCCGGCCCGGGACATTTATGGTGATTTCAAACCGGCATTGACCAGTCGTGAAGATGAGTTTGCTTTAATGCTGACCCGCCAGGCTGGCGTAATCCGCTGGGCCTGAGGCGCAGCAGTCTGCAAAGGGTTGGATGGGAGTACACCGGCACCGAATTGCGCAGGCGCTACTGGCCCACCGTGGATCAGGGCCAGGAAGATAATAGTCAGGATTTGTTGCTGCTTGAGGGCGTTACGGCGTTCGATCTTAGGTTTTTGAACGATCAGAACGGCTGGGAACAAGAATGGCCCTCGGATGAGTCCATGGCCGCACTGAGCCCCGGCAGTCGCCCGGATATTCCGTTTCCTTTGGGTATAGAAATAACACTTGAACATGAGCGCTTTGGGGAGATGGTGCGGGTTTTTGTGCTTCCGGACTTTGATTTTTCGGGTGCGCAAGGCTTGGTTGATCAGCTAAACGAGGCTCCAAACGAGAAAGATGGAAACGATGAAGAGTCGCCTGCTGAGGGCACCACGGGGCAGGGGGGTAACGAGTCGTGATGACATGTTCTTCTCTGGCTCTGCCCAATGCACGGCCAAAAAAACAGCAGGGTGTGGCGCTCATCATGGTGCTTCTGGCCATGGCGCTTGTCGTTATGCTCGCCTCGGGGATGACCCAACAGCAAAGTATACGAGTATTCAAAGCCGGGCATTATCTGGCGCAGCAGCAAGGTCGGAGCATCGCTCTGGGTGCAGAGGCCTTTGCTCGCCAGATTCTGATACGAGACTTTGAAGAAGATAAAGAAGACAGTTTAATGGTCGACAGCCTTGATGAATTCTGGGCGATGAATGCGGCTGTTTTGCCTCTGGATGCCAACGGGGTGGCGGAAGTTCAGATAGACGACCTGGGTGGGCGGATAAATCTTAATGATTTGGTGTCTGCCAACGGCCAGTTGGACCCAATAACCAAAGATCGTCTTACCCGTTTACTGATTGCTCTTGGTATTACCGGCATTTCTGTAGATGCCTTGGTCGATTGGATTGATCCGAACGATCAAACAATCAGTGCTTACGGAGCGGAAGACGGCCAGTACCTAATGGCAGAGCCAGGTTTTCGTGCTGCGAATCAGCCGTTTGTAAGTGTGTCTGAACTCCGGTTAATTGAAGGGATGACCGAAGAAATATACGTAGCGTTGCGGCCTCATGTGGCGACCTTGCCGGTCAGCGGATTAGGTATAAACGTGAATACCGCCAGTGCGGAAGTGCTGATGTCCTTGCACGATGAGCTGACGGCAGCTCAGGCTGCGTCTATTCTTGAAAAACGTAAAGACGAGCCCTTTGAAAACCTACAGGACTTTATGGCACTCCCAGAGTTCGCAGCACTGGGCCTGAAGCCTGTGGGGCTGGGGCTGCAAACCCGTTTTTTTGAAGTTGTTTCAAGGATTACCTACGATGACCGTGTTGTAAATATGGTGAGTACGGTTTTCCGTAATCAGGAAGGTGATGTCCGGACGGTTCACAGGGATACCGGACAGAAAAATCGCATTACCAAAGAGCCCTATACCATCTCGGAAGGATAACCATGTCTTATCGCCTCTATGTGCGGCCTTTGCCACCTTTTTCGGACCTTGGGGAAAACCCGGAAGACCGTCTGTACAACTGGGTGCTTTACGATGCTGGCGGTGACGCCCAGGCTCAGGGCAGCCGCGATCTCCGCAGCACAATCGAGCAGACACTTAGCCAAAACGGCCTTGAAGGTGTGTTGCTTGTAGGTCTTATTCCAGGTGATGAAGCCATCTTCTGTATGGCGGATATTCCTGCGAAGCAAAGCCGTTTCATTAATCAGGCCTTGCCCTACGCGGTTGAAGAGCAGATAGCTCAGGATATCGATAGTGTTCACCTGGCACTCGGCCCCCACGTTCAGGAGGGATTCCGGGTTGCAGCGATTGATCGGGGCAGGATGGCCCAATGGCTTGAGTTGTTTAGTCATTGGGCCCACGCGAGATTGGATGCTATTTATCCCGACGCTGCCTTGCTGCCAATAACAGATGGTGGTTGGTCGATTTGTCTGGATGGCGAATCTGCCATGATGGCCAGCGATCGCGGCGAATGGCTTAGTATGCAGTCTGCCAACCTGGGCATGTTTGCTCACACCTTGGCTGTGCCGCCTTCAGAAGACGTGGTTGCTGAAGTCCCGGTAGTGATTTACGGCACAGAAATTGAATTTGAAGAGCAACAGGCCGTACTCGGTGAGCTCATGGTTCCCGGGCGACTTTCTGTTCGCCGCGAATCGTTAGAGCTTATGCCGCTAGAGCTGCTGGCCCATGCTCACCACCACCATCTTTGTCGCCCCATCAATCTGTGTCAGCGTAATTTCTCAGTAACTGGCGGTAAAACAAGCCCCCTGAAACCCTGGAAGCCGCTTTTTGCTGTAGCGGCAGTCTGGTTTGTGGTGCAGGTGGCGCTGGATGCGGGAATGGGCTTTTATTATGAAAAGCAAGCCGAGGAGATGCGGATGCAGGCTATGTCCGCCTACCGAGAGGCCTTTCCCAATGACCGCAGAACCCATGCCGGAAACGTAAAGCGAGTGATTGAAGGGCAGTTGCGCATAGCGGGTTCAGATGGTCCTGATATAGACTTTGTGACGCTCATGAAATATACCGGCCAGCAATATGCGAATGTAGCAGGGGCCGGCTCAGTAACGTTCAACTCTATAAATTACAGCCAATCCCGAGGGGAGTTGGTGGTGGATGTGCGTGCAGAAAGCTACGACCGCTTGAGTGCTCTGCGCAATGGCCTGTCGAGCCAAGGGCTTGAGGCTAAAATTGGCTCGGTTGTCAACGAACCCAGCGGTGCTCGTGGCCGCCTGACGGTATCCGGAGGTTAAGGCTATGTTAACGAAACTGAAAGAGCAGCCGTCAGTGGGAAAGCTGATTGCCCAGTATGATCAACTCCCAAAGCGGGACCAACAGGCACTTACGGTGCTAGGTATTGCCGTGCTTCTGGGGATTCTCTATTTCGCAGTATGGAGTCCGGTTGCGAAATTTCACGATCAGGCAGCTGCGAGCAAAGAAAACGCCGTAGAACTGGCGGCCTGGATGCAATCCAACGAACCAGCTATCCGGCGCCTGGGCAACAATGGCGCCGGGCCTGCCGCCGCTTCAGCAGATGTGCCAGCTGATGGCCGCGCGTTGATGGGCTTGGTCACTCGTTCTGCAAGGGAGTCCGGGCTCACGCTGCAACGTTTTGAGCCCAGTGGGGAGGGCGCTATACGGGTGTGGTTGGAAGCGGTTCCCTATTCAGAGGTTGCAGCATGGCTTGAAATGCTCAATGGTAGACATGGGGTTGCGATTGACCAAGCAGCTCTGGACCGCGCAGGCGAACCCGGCCGGGTATCGGTTCGTTTAACACTGGCAATCTGATTCGGACTAACTGGGTTCCGGGGTAGGTTCTTCGGACAGAGGCAGGAGCGCAAGCATGAGTAGCGACAGCGATAACAAACCGGAACCGGTTATTGTCCGCCTGGACATCAGTGCTTTGAACGAAGCCAGATCGATTCTGTATGATGCTTACCGAAACGAACCAACGTTTCAGTATCTGTTCAATCACCGAAAACCTGGCTATAACCAGCGTGTTCGCGCCACGGTACGTGAACTGGTTGATCTCTATTTTGAACTGGATCAGGAAGCAGTCGGCGTGATGGTCAACGATTCGCTTGTTGCCGTGGCGTTCATTGGCGATCCGGATTTGCGGTTGAATTTGGCAAGTCAGCTTAGCTGGAGGATTCGCATGGTGTTAACGGCAGGCTTTGCCTCTACCCGCCGTTACCTGGATTATCACGAGAAAATACGTGCCATGTTGCCTCAGCCGTTGGCGCACCAGTTGCCATTGATGGGGGTTAACCCTAAATATCAGAACCGTGGTTACGGCCGGCATTTGCTAAGAGCTGTTCAGCGGCTTTGTGCAGATAATCCGCGAGGAACGGGGCTGGTCCTGGATACCGGCAATAGTCGCTATTTGCCATTTTACGAGTCGGAAGGTTTCCGCAGTCTTGGGAAAATTCGCCTGGGTGGTTTCGAAGATCACATATTGTTCCGGGAAATTCATCCGGAAGCCAAGGCAAAATCCGTTCAAAATTAACGTTGTAACAAGTAACAGGAGACACAGTGTCTGACAGCCTCGATTATGATCTGATTGTTATTGGTGCCGGTTCCGGTGGTGTGCGCTTGGCGCGTATGTCAGCCGGTCGCGGAGCTCGGGTCGCAGTAGTTGAATCCCGCTATCTCGGTGGTACCTGCGTTAACGTGGGTTGCGTACCAAAAAACTGTTTGTTTACGGGGCTCACGTTCACGACGAGTTGGAAGACGCAGCAGGTTATGGCTGGAATGTGCCAATGGACGGTGTCAGCTTTGACTGGCCCACACTTGTTGCCAATAAAAATACTGAAATAGAAAGGCTCAACGGCATTTATGCCCGCCTGCTTGAGAATGCTGGCGTTACGGTTATTGAAGGCACGGCATCCATAAAGGATCCGAATACCGTAGTTGTAGGCGATAAAGCATACACAACGGCGCACATAACGGTTGCGACAGGTGGCTGGCCAGTTATTCCCGACATTCCGGGTAAGGAATGTATCCTCACCTCGAATGAAATGTTCTATTTGCCTCAATTGCCCAAGCAGGCTGTTGTCTGGGGTGGCGGGTATATAGCCGTAGAGTTCGCCGGTATTTTGGCCGGCTTGGGCGTTGAGACCACGCTGTTGTACCGGGGCGACCTGTTCCTTCGCGGGTTTGATAACGATGTCCGTCGATTTACCGAGCAGGAGATGCGTAAAAAGGGTGTGCGGCTTGAATTTGGCGTAACCATCGAGACCGTAGAAGCTGAAAACTCTCACTACCGAGTCAAGCTCAGTAACGGAGAGGTTATGGAGACTGGTCTGGTGATGGCGGCAACGGGCAGAAGGGCACTGGTAGACGGTCTGGGCCTGACCGAACTGGGCATCGAACTGAATGCCTCGGGGCATGTGATGGTGGACGACTATTTCCAGACTTCAGTGCCTTCGATAACCGCGCTTGGCGATGTAATTGGTACGCCGCAACTCACGCCGGTGGCGCTCGCGCAGGGGATGGTGCTTTCCCGCAGGCTGTTTGGGGACGGTGAGGGCGAGATGGACTACACCGCCATTCCTACGGCCGTCTTCTGCCAGCCAAATATTGGCACAGTGGGATTAACGGAAGAAGAGGCGCGGGAAGCTGGACATACTGTGAGGGTCTATCGTTCTGAATTCCGGCCCATGAAATACGTGCTAAGCGGCCGTGATGAGCGCTGTCTGATGAAGCTTGTGGTTGATGACGCAACGGATCGGGTGCTTGGAGCCCACATGGTCGGGCCTGATGCTGGCGAAATTACTCAAGGTCTTGCTGTGGCCATTAAGGCCGGAGCGACCAAGGCTCAGTTTGATGCCACCATGGGCATACACCCGACGTCTGCTGAAGAATTTGTCACCATGCGAGAGCCTGTGGCCTGATCAGAACGGGAGCCCAGGGAGGGGCTTAGTTTTCTGGTAACTTCACCCAGCGCGCCACAACTTCTCGTAAGTGTTCCTTTCGCACCGGTTTGGATAGGTAATCATCCATACCGCTTTCACGACAGTTAAGCTCCGTGCCGGGTAATACATCTGCTGTTAGTGCGATCACTGGCGTTCTGCCCACATCGTTGCCGGATTCCCATTCACGGATATAGCGTGTTGTTTCATAGCCATCCATTACTGGCATCTGGCAATCCATAAGAATGACGTCATAACCCTGGTGGCTGGTACGGACGTTATTCAGCGCTTCTTTGCCATTGGTAACCATGTCGGTATGAAAGCCAAGGTGTGTAAGCAGAGCAACCGCAACACGCTGATTTACCGGGTTGTCCTCAACAACCAGGGCTTGCATCGAGGGCGATCGACTTGCTGGTATAGCAGGTTCAGATGGCCTGGGTGTTTCTGTTGGAGATGCCAGTTCGAGAGGTAGCTCAAAGCGGAACGACGAACCTTGCCCGAGGCTTGTTTCCACCTGAACATGCCCCCCCAAAAGTTCAACCAACCGTTGCACCAGAGATAGCCCCATACCAGCACCACCAAAACTTCGGTTATCACCGGCATCAAGCTGTTCAAATGAGCCGAACATATCTGAGACTCGCTCCTGGGGGATACCGCTACCTGAGTCGCTTACCGAGCAGGTGAGAATGATGCAACCATCTTCAACACCACAGCAGCCCGCCTGCACGTTTACAAAACCCTCGTTAGTGAACTTGATTGCGTTATCAAGCAAGCACGCAAGGATCTGGCGAAGCCGTGGGGCATCGCCTAGAACAAGATGTTTTTCGGGCCAGTCGCCGTAGAAGTTCAACGTTAGTGCTAGCCCGTGTTCTTCCGAAATATGTCGATACGACGCAACGCAATTCCCGATCAGGGTGCGCAAATTGAATACTTGTTGCTCCAAATTGAATGCGCCGCTATCTATGCGAGAATAATCAAGAATATCGTTGATAACGGTCAGAAGATCGTCCGTAGACTGCCGAGCTGTTTGCAAGTAGTCCTTTTGCCTTAAGCTCAGTGCTTCTTCCTGAACCAGGTCGATCATACCTAGTACACCGTTTAGTGGTGTACGTAGTTCGTGGCTCATAGTCGCCAGAAACTCGGATTTGGCGTTGCTTGCGGTTTCCGCTTTATCACGAGCATGCTCCGAAACAGCCAATGTTTGATCCCGTGAAGATTTCAGTGTGCCAAGGTGCTCGGCCAGTTCATTGAGTTGTTGTTCAATGGCAATAAGCTCACGAGAGTTGCCTCGCCTGTTCACTTCATTAATCCGATAATCCCTTTCAATAAGGCGACTGATGCGCCAGATACCTGGTAAATGGGGGAGAGAATTGTGTTCAGGAAATGCCGAACCACCAAAATGGTAAATAGCAATAATAACAACCCAACCGTAACGGACGACCAGAGTATGTCGTTCCGTCGCGCTTGCAGAACCCTGTCACTAACACCCACCTCAACGGTACCTACTCGCAGTGCTCCCGGTGCATAGCCGTATTCCGGCGCGAACCAAGAGGCCTGCCGATTCGTTTCAAACTCCAGGGGCTTCTGTAGAATCTCTGCCGCGTAGATTGTAACTCCAGCTGTTGGCTCCGTTGCGGGGGTGTCGTCCCTGGCTGCGAAACCAATCGGATCACCCATAACATCGGTTACACGAACCCAGTCCGCTTTGCTGTACTGAATAGATTGAGACAGCATTTCCTGAAGGGCCAGAGTGTTACCAGCTACAACCGAATACTCCAAAGAAGGTGCCAAGCTGTCGGCCAACAGCTGGCTGCTCTCAGAAAGGTCTCGCCGTGCATCGTCAAGCCGTGCCGAGGTAAAAAAACCTATCAGCGTAATAAACATCACAATGGCGGGTAATGCGCCCAGTAGTAAAAGCTTCCGTGATAGTAGCGTTCCGATGGAGTGCTTACTCATCAGCTTGTCCTCCCCGGTTCTTTAACCGCTGCACGACGGTCTGAATGATTTTCTCAGGAGGTGCCAGAGGAATATTGAGTGACCGGGCTACCTGTTGGTTGATCTCCACGCGAAAAACGCTCGTGTAATCCGCTTCTGGAAAGTGGCCGGTTTCAAAAAACACCTGCAAATAATTGGCGGCTATCTCTGCCATAGCAGGGAAGGGGGCATAACCCGAGGCTATAGAGCCGGCTTTTACATAAGTTTGGCTTGGACCAATAACAATTCTGTTTCTGCGATAGGCCGTCAGAAGGATGTGTTTGATGGTTCGGGGGTTGTATATGGCGTTGTCTGGAGCGGCTAGCAGAAAATCGCCGTAGCTTAGTGCTCTGATGAGCGTGGGGATGAGTTGTTTGTCATCGTTAACCACAAATAGGCGCGCCTCCAGATTATATTCAGGAAGCTGGCCAATGAGCGTGTCGTAAAGTTCTGCAGTACTGGTAGTGGCAATCAGTGCAATTCGGGTAGCCTGAGGCAGAATGGCTTTTCCGATCAGGGCTTGGCGTATAAGTGGAACCCCGTGATAGATACCTGAGATCATCCCCTGCGAGCGGCGAGCGAAACCTTCCAGAAAATCTTTTTCCACCATCAGGGCAAGTATGGGCGCATTGCGGTTAGCCTGGCGCACACGGGAAAATGCACCTGGCCCGATGGTGACTATGGGATCTATCTTGGTGAGGGCTGCCTGTGCATCCGAAATGACAATCAGATCTCTCTCGCTGCCCAGTGATTTCTCAAGCAGGGTCTGAATGTGCCGGTCTAGGGCGGTATTGCCGGAGACTGCTAAATAGACGGTTGAGCGATCGTTACTCTGGGCTTGGGCAAAGGTTGTCCCCGTCAGCGTGATCAGTGCCAAAAAAACGAGAAGATGCGCTTCACAGATCAGCGATTTTACCGTAATTGCGGCCTGGCCCTTTAAAAAATACACGTTTTCTTTCATACCATCCCAGGCCAGAAACGTTCCCTGATTACCGATCAGAAGCGGATGCCTGCTTCCAGGAAGAGCTGGTTCTGATCTTCTATATTATTGTCAGTGCTCATGATTGGCTCATCGTTTATATAGTGTTGCACGGTTAGAGCCACTTCTGCCGAATATCGCGGCTGGAAGAACCGTTTTGCGAGGCGAAAATCGATGCGCTCAAATCGTGTATCTTTGAATTTATTTGCCCAGTAATAGGCTGTGGAGCCCTTCAAGCCAAATGGCAGGTTCTGAATGAGCGCCAGACTGCCTGAGTGCTTTACTGAGAGGCGGCCAAGTAGATCGACGTTGTACTCTTGTTCGCCGCTGTCTATATCGCCGTTCCCATCAAGAATGCCTGAACCTTTGTACCAATCATCTTGATCAAGGTAGCCATAGCTGACTCTAAAGGTGGTTCCGGGATACTCAAGGGCCGCTTCGACCTCTACGCCTTTTTGGTCGATATCTACATTGTTATCAATGGACCAGTCATCAAACTGGATGAGGCCACTGATCATATCTCGAAGTTCGTCTTTGAATACACGTACTTCCAACGAAAACTGTCCCCGCTTCATAGGAAATTGTCCGAAATAACTGATTTCCCTGGAAACGATGGTTTCTTCTTCGAGTTTCTTGCCCAAGGTGACGTAGGATTCATGCTCCCAAACAGCAGTGCTGTTGACCCGGTAGCCTTCGTAAGCAGCATACTTTGCTGGCCTGACGTTCCTTAGTGTATATCCGTAATCGGGGTTTTGCTCGAAACCATCTGGTGTGCGGACAGCTTTGGAGTACACGAATCTGAGTGCGTGGTTATTTCCGAGGATGAAGTTTGCAGCAACACGTGGAGAGAAATAGCCCCGATCGGTGGTTGTCGTCCGTTCCCAGTTTCCGCCTCCGTTCAGCGTGAGCCAAGTGATGGGCGTGTATTCCAGATTGCCAAAAACTCTGGATTGATAGTTATTGCCGCGCCCGTTGAAAAACGTTTCAGAACGATACGTGTCTTTGCGGAAACCTAAGCCTGTAACCAATTTCAGATCATCACTGAATAACAGTGTGTCCTGAAGTTCGAATTCCAGCCTGGAGTCTTCGGAATCTGCGTTTATCTCAGCGATCAGCGGGGTTCCGCCCGGCTGGAAACAAAGAGGTCGATTCTGTCTGTAAAATACCAGCACGTCGTTAGCAAGACAATCTACGGCAGACTCAGGGATCGCGATTGGCCAGCGTTGCCTGCGGTTGTAGTTCTCGAAGCTCACCTGGAAGTGAAAAAAGTGGCTCTGCGAGGGGGTGAAATTGAGCTGTGTCTGAAGGTAATAATCCCGAACATCAATGTCAGGGTCGCCCGTCGCTCCAAGCTCGCCGTTTTTATATACGTCTTCTTCATTAACCCCATCGACGACACCCACACGGATATCTGCGCTGAACCCGGAATTTATCTTTAAGCGGGAGTCATAATTGAACGTGTTGATGTCGTGACCATCGTTGAAAGGGGTCCGTTCATCATCCTCAATCTGGTAGTCAAACCCGCCAAACTTACGTTTCTCATAAGCCAGTCGCCAGTCGTAACTTTCATCGGTATCGCCAACCGAAGCAAACGTGCGGGTGTAGTTTCTGCTGCCTCGAATGACCCGAATCTCTGCACCGGAGGTGTCTGCTGGATTGCGAGTAATAATGTTGATGGTACCCAGAAACGCATTGATGCCATAGGCGGCTGAATTCGGCCCGCGGCTTACTTCGATTCGCTCAATGAGCTCCATGGGAACCGGCATGGTTTGCCAGTCCATATCAGATAGAGTGGCCCGGTGCGCAGTACGGCCGTCAACCAGAACTTGCATGCGTCGCTGTTCATAATGCACAGTGCCGTGATAGGTCGTGACGGGGGTACTGCTGCCAACCTCTGCCACAACCATGCCGGGAACAAGGCGGAATACCTCAACCAGGCTCATGATGCCGAGATCCCTGATCATCTCACCAGCAATCACCGTGGTGCTTCCAGGCACTCGTGTTTTAGGCTGCCGTAGCCTGGTGGTTGTGAGCACCTCTGGTATCTCATCGTTAAACCCATAGAAGCCGATCTGTTCGGGTTCGTCCGATAGAGGTTGAGCTGCAACTTCAGCTATCACTGAGCTGAACAATACGGACATAACGAGCGCTGTCGGTACAGAACGGCTTAAGCAGCGCGCCGGCGGCCATAATAGGTAAGCACTGAAATTCGTAACGGGCATGGTTGTCGTTCTATAATCGGCCGAGTTGGAAGGTAGAGCAGTAGTTTCTTATGTTTTCACTATCGTATTTGACTACACGCCATTTGTCTCTCAAAAACGTAATGAATCGATAGGGTGGGAGTATGAATTTGAGTGGAGTTGATCGCGAGCTGGACGCCTCAGAAGGACAGGTAGTCCGTGAGGTGATGATTCAGATCAAGGCACTGCTGAACGATTCCGGCAGAAGCCGAGACGTGGGTATCTGGAAGGCCATACTCTGTGAACCGCCGGCTGATCAGATGCCTTTACGCCGGGAAATTGGTCGACAACTGGAGCCACAACTTCGGCCCATGGCCGAAAACGGCAGTTTTCCAGTGCCCGTTGTTGGCTTTCTTGCTCAATGGTTTGACTGGCACAGCCTCCAAGATGCCGTAGCTCAGGAAGAGGAGCGCGAAGACCCAGTGCCAGATCCGGGGCGAGAGCCACAGGATGATGAACCCCCGCAAATGGTCAATTTTTGGCCGGCAGTGATAGGTTGGATTGCCGGTTTGGTTATACTCGCCACTCTGTTCGGGGGTATGGGGGGCGGCTCATAGTCACCCCTTTTCTACTGTGTTTCCGTTTCGGCTGCTTTGGATTCGGCGATTTTCTCCCGATATTTCTGAGCCAGAATAGCACCGAGAATTACCTGAACCTGGTTGTAGCACATAATTGGCAGAACGATCATGCCGAACCCTGGGTGCCCGGAAAACAGCACTTTTGCCATGGGCAGCCCAGAGGCCAGACTCTTTTTTGAACCGCAGAAGACCACCGCAGCTTCATCTTCCAAGCTGAACCCGAACCGCCGCACCAAAAACCTTGCAAAGAACATAAACAGCGCCAGCAGCCCGATGCACAGAAAAACGGTGAGAACCACGGCTTTTACTGGGAGGTTTTGCCACAAGCCGCTTTCCACCGAATGTGAAAAGGCGGAATACACGATCAGCCAGATCACGCACTTATCGTAGCGCGCCATAAGGCCTTCATTGCGGGCCAGGAAGCTTCCTAAAATAGGCCGCATTGCGTGGCCGACCGCGAAAGGCAGCAGCAACTGCACAATAATATCCTTAAGCGCTTCGCCCACCGCAAAGTCTCCGCTGCCCGCAGAACTCACCAGAAGTAATAGCAGGAAGGGTGTCAGCATCATCCCAAACACGTTGGATGCGGCAGCGCTGCAGATAGCGGCAGGTACGTTACCTCGGGCCATGGCGGTATAGGCAATGGATGAGGACACAGCAGACGGCAATACCCCCAGATACAAAAAACCAAGCCCCAGATCCGCCGGCATCCAGGTAGGTGCAAAATTGCTCATGCCATTAATGGGCAGCACTGCAAGAGGAAAGAACCCGAACGTAAGCGCAGTGATAAGTATGTGCAATCGCCAGTGGGATGCCCCTGCAACAATTTGCTCCCGGGATAGTGCTGCGCCGTGAAAGAAGAAGAGCAGGGCAACGGCAACCGTTCCAGCTGTCGCCAATAAATCTCCGGCAGTGCCTGTGGCTGGCAAAAACGAAGCCAGCACAATAGCGCCGAGCAACATGATGGTAAAAGTGTCTGGCCTGAACTTCATGGTCAGGAGCCTCTTTTTTGAAGGGCGTTAAGGCTGGGAGCAAGAAGATCCTGAGCAAGCTTTTCTGCTTTTACTGAATCTTGACGGCGAACAGCAGCCAGAAGGAGTTCGTGATCTTCCTGTGAAGGCTCGGGCAGGTCTGCATCGCTTTCGGTGCGCTCAATGGTCTGAGTGATGGCGTGGGAAAAGTAATCGTACAATTCTGCCAGTGCTGAGTTATGGGATGCGGCCACCAGTGCATGGTGAAAGGATTCGTCGTGGCGGATACGCGCCGCGAGGTCTGAGTCGGCCTTACCCCTTGCATCCAGAGCTGTGGTCATAGCGCGAAGGTCTTGATCGGTACGCCGTTGCGCTGCCAGTTTAGCCGCTTCAGTTTCCAACATAATGCGCACTTCCAGCTGATCTGTGAGTTGGGTGCGGGCGATGCGCTTAAGGGTTTCTCCCGCATCCCGTGTTGCTCTTACGTAAGTGCCGTCTCCCTGCCGGGTTTCCAGCATACCTACGTGGGCCAAAACGCGCACAGCCTCGCGCACGGTGTTACGACTAACGCCCAGAGCGTCAGAGAGTTCAGATTCCACGGGTAGTTTGTCACCCACAGCCCATTGCTCTGTTTCTATGGCGTGTCTCAGGCTTTCTATGGCAGTTTCCACCAGTGAGCCTTTCTGGATCTTTTTCAACATATGTTTATCATCCGCTTAGCCGATCAACCAATCATCCTATGAATTTAAGATAAGCGCAAATGCTTGGATCAAAAAAACGGAATCCTGGAAACAGGAATGCGGGACGAGCACTTCTAGGTAAGCCCGGTGCCGGAACCTACCCGGCCGGGTAGAGGAACTGATAATCCGCTGTGTCCACATGGCGCGTGGCACGGCGGTAGGAGAATGTAAAACCCGGCCAGTTCAGAGTGTTTTTCCCGTTGGCGTCAAGATACCAGGATGAACATCCAGAGCTCCACACACTGCCTTCAAGCTCTTCCTGAATGACACTGGAGTATCTCTCTAAACTGTCTTTGCGAACATCCATGGCCGCGCCCGGGTGCTTTTGCAGGACTCTAAGGCAACCGAGAACATACTGGAATTGCGACTCGAGCATGTAGAGAATTGAATTATGTGCCAGGTTGGTGTTTGGCCCATACAGCATAAACAGGTTCGGAAAGTTGGAGACAGTTATGCCCTTGAAAGCTGTAGCGCCATCTTGCCAGGCTTGGTTAAGTGTTATGCCGCCGCACCCGGTAACCCGAATTGGAGATAGAAACTCTGAGGCACGGAAGCCGGTACCAAAAACGATGGCGTCAACGGGGTAGTGTTTGCCTGATTGTGTTTGCACACCGGTGGTATCTATTTTCGTGATGGGGTCTGTAATGAGATCCAGGTTGGGCCGATTGATGGCCGGATACCAGTCGTTGGAGATCAGAATCCGCTTACAGCCAATCTGGTAGTCCGGAATAATGTGTGTCAGTTTTTCCGGATCGGTAACGTGTTTGCGGGCTTCATTTTTAGCCTGCAGGGACAAAACCTTCAATAGGCTACTGAACCCCGTGAAGGCCAGGCCCCGGCTTTCGTTCTTCCAGTAGATCAGGTAGCGGTACAGTCTGTCCCAAGCCGGAATGGCCTTAAACAGGCTTTGTTCCCAGCGTTTGAAGGGCCGGTCTGGCTTCGGCACAACCCATGCCGCTGAGCGTTGGAACAGCGCGAGAGAATCCACTTTGTCTACAATTTTTGGTACAAACTGAATGGCGCTGGCGCCAGTGCCGATAACCGCAACCCGCTTGTTCTTCAGATCGTAATCATGATCCCAGCGTGCAGAATGAAAGAAAGCACCTTCGAAATCATTCATGCCCTCGATATTGGGCCAGGCAGGTTGGTTGAGCTGGCCGGTAGCCGTGATGACTATCTGTGCGGCAAGCGTTTCGCCATTTGTTAACCTAAGCGTCCAGTGGTTTCCAGCATCGTCAAACACAGCTTCAGCCACTTCGCAGTTGAAACGAATCTGGTTTCCCAGTCCATATTTTTCAACGCAATGCTCCATATAGCCGAGGAGTTCATGTTGCAGCCCAAATTTGCGCGACCAGTCGTGTTTTGGCTCGAATGAGTAAGAATAGAAGTGCGACTGCACGTCACAGGCGGCACCGGGGTAGGTGTTGTCTCGCCAGGTGCCACCGACACGCGCGGCCTTTTCCAATAAAATGACGTTTACGAAACCGGCATTTTTTAGCTGGATTGCCATGCCGATGCCGCCAAATCCTGTCCCTATAATGATGACCGAGGGCTGCGTGCTGCTTTTTATTTGAGTCATACGAAGGGGTCCGACTTTGTTAAAATAATGACGCCTTGTTCACTATACGTTTCTGTCGCCCGCTGAGTCATGTCTATTTGCGCCAGAACGCCTCATAAAACCATCAATTCAGGGATGCACAGAATTCTGCCCAGGGGGTGAGCAGAAGCGGTTTGATATGGGGGGCTGCTACTCAGGTTATTCCTGAGTAGCATTCAGAAGGTCTGGCTTTTTCAGGGCCTTCTGGAAGAGGTCTTTGTCCTCGGCGATGGCCATGGCGCACTTTTCTGCCATATCGTCGCCTAGGCCTTCCACTTTCCGAGCCAGGTAAACCTGAATTTCTTCCGCCAATTCCAGCACTTTATCCCTGGCATCGGCATCTGCTTTTGATGTGAAAAGCATGGTCTCAGGGTTTTTTAATGCCATATCCAGGCCGTCCCTATCGGAAAAATAGACTGCTTGTACCGCCATGGTCATTCCTCGCAGTGAATGTCTGCTTTACTGTATAAAAATACAGTGTAGCCGACTCCCACATAGAAATATACCCAATTGAGGTAAACGCAATCAGCCCATAGAGAAAGCTAGAAAAGTACCATTGATCAGTAACGCATCAGTGCTGAGCCCCAGGTAAAGCCTCCTCCAAAGGCTTCAAGTAATACAACGTCATCGCGCTGAATGCGGCCATCTCTAACAGCGACATCAAGGGCAAGAGGAATAGAAGCTGCTGAGGTATTGCCATGCTTGTTAACAGTAACCACCACCTGATCCATCGGCATGCTCAGCTTTTTTGCAGTGGCCGAAATAATGCGAAGATTTGCTTGGTGGGGAACCAGCCAGTCGATGTCGGATTTTTGCATCTGGTTGGCCTCAAGCGTTTCATCAACGATTTTGCCCAATGTATTCACGGCAACTTTGAACACTTCGTTGCCTTTCATTTCCACAAACGCTTCGCCGGCCTTAACTCGGTCAAATCCATCGGCAATACCGCAGGGCACGTGCAGCAGCTCTTCGTACTGGCCATCGGCATGAATGTGCGTGGAGAGAATGCCTGTTTCTTCATTGGCTTCCAGAATCACCGCGCCGGCGCCATCCCCGAACAGCACGCAGGTGCCCCTATCCTTCCAGTTAATGATCCGCGAGAACACTTCGGCGCCAATAACCAGCGCTTTTTTACTGGCCCCAGTTTTTATGAACTTGTCGGCGACAGAGAGCGCGTAAACAAAACCACTGCATACGGCCTGAATGTCGAAAGCAGGGCAGCCATGGATGCCCAGGCGTGCTTGCAGAATGCAGGCAGAACTGGGGAAAATTTTATCCGGTGTGGAGGTGGCAAAAACGATCAGGTCGATCTCGCTGGCATTTATGCCGGCGGCTTCAATGGCATTTAATGCTGCCTGTTCCGCAAGGTCTACAGTGGTCTGGCCTTCCACGGCAATGTGCCGTTGCTCAATGCCGGTGCGCTCACGGATCCATTTGTCCGTGGTATCAACCATCTTTTCTAAGTCTTTGTTCGTAACAATGTTCTCTGGCAGATAAGAGCCAGTGCCGGCAATGCGTGCAAAGGTCATTCGCGAAAATCCCACGGTGTATCTGATTGGTGAGCTTTGTGCATTCACGGGAGCCTTTTTGCGGCCCGAGGTACTGAATGCATTTTAAATGCTCCTTGGCTTTAGACCATGCTATACCCCTAAACCTTTGTCTGTTATTAGCGGTTTGTCAAAGACGCCCGCGAAAACTCTGCATTGATGGGCCCATTTCGCCTCACATAACCGCCGGCATGTGCCGTAATCTGCGTTACACTTTAGTTTTGAAACAAGGACATACTCCGAATGCCTGATCTGATTCTCTACAATTATGCGTTATCGCCTTTTTCCGAGAAAATCCGAGCAATGCTCGGGTACGCCAACCTGCCGTGGTGCTCCGTTACTGTTCGTGAAATGCCACCCAGGCCGGAACTGAGTGTGCTGACGGGTGGTTATCGCAAAGTTCCGGTGGCACAGATAGGTGCCGATGTTTTCTGCGACTCACGCGCGATTGCTAGCGAAATAGCACGCCTTGCTGGCAAGCCGGAACTGATACTGGAAGAACAGCCAGAAGAGGTGCAGGCGTTTGTTCGGGAAGCAGATTTGGAGATTTTTCTGGCTTGTGTGATTTCTGCCAGCGACGGACAGATGCTGCGCAAATTGATCCGTGAAACCTCATTGATGAACACACTTAGATTTCTTAAAGACCGCATTAATATGGGCCGGAAATCGCGGGTAAAAGCCTTGCGAGGCAAAGCTGCGAAAGAAAAAGTCATGGCTCACATTGCCAGCCTGGACCAGCGCCTTGAGGACGATTTTCTGTTTGGACCGACTCCTTGTGTCGCAGATTTCTCCGCCTATCATGGGCTGTGGTTTGTTTCTGACCTTGCAGGTAAGCCCTGGTTGCAAGACTACCCGAAGGTAAGTGCTTGGCTGTTACGAATGAAGGCATTCGGGCACGGCCAGCCAGAAGAACTTAGCGCCAACGATGCGGCCGTGCGAGCCAAAATTTCACAGCCGCGGGCACTGCCACCCACCGAAGGCAATGCTCAGCTGAGCCAACAAGTTACCATTGCGCCTGACGACTATGGCCGTGACCCAGTCAGTGGAACGCTTGTTTACACCGATAAAAACGTCACCATTCTTGCCCGGGAAACTCACGAAGTAGGGCTTGTGCACGTACACTTTCCGAAACAGGGTTTTCGTGTACGACCCGTTGAGTCACACTGATTAGAAAGCTAGCTAACCCTGGAGCTTAATACATGATTATATTCTCGGTTCTTTTACTGCTGCTCGGTTTGGTGTTACTGGGCGGTGGTCTTTGGCTTGTCTCACTCGGCGGCAGCCTGTACTACGCGATTGCAGGCATCGCACTGATTGTTACCGGAGTTGCGGTTAAAGGTCGCCGGCCGATTGCTCGCTGGGCATACGCCATATTTCTGGCAGGCACCGCTGTCTGGGCACTATGGGAATCTGGCCTCGATTGGTGGCCTTTGGCTACGCGGCTGGGAGTGTTCTTGCTTTTGGCGATTCCGCTGCTGTTTCCTGGCCAAAAATTTCAGCAAGGAGGCCTGAAGGCTCTCTTTCCGGTATGGGTTGTGGTTGGCTTAATTACCGTGTCCAGCCTCGCCTTTGATCAGCATCGCATTGATGGTGAGCTCAATCAGGACATCGTGACTGCGGAGCCAATATGGGCACTAGTTCAGATGATAGCTGGCATGCTTATGGTCGGAGTAATCTGGGGCAGCGTTATTCGCCTTTGGATCAGATTACTGCAGAAAACGTCGGTACTCTCGAGAAAGCCTGGGAGTATCAGACCGGAGACCTGCAAAGACCTGACGACGTTGGCGAGGTCACCTACGAAGCTACCCCTGTAAAGGTGGGTAACAGCTTGTTTTTATGCACACCGCATAATTGGTTGGTGGCACTGGATGCGGATACCGGCGAAGAACAGTGGGTTTACGATGCAAAAGTGCCGATGGAAAGCCAGCGGCAGCACCAGACCTGCCGAGGGGTATCGTATCTACCACCGTCTGATGGAGATGCAAATGCGATAGGCGTTAAGGCAGTCAGCGAACCCGCAGAAGACCTTGCCAGCGTTCAGTGTGATGCGCAGCTATTTATGCCGACATCTGATGCTCGGTTGTTAGCGCTTGATCCCGAAACAGGTGCCCGCTGCAGTGGCTTTGCCGAAGATGGCTCATTGGATCTGATGCACAACATGCCGTTCAAACAGGACGGTTATTACTATTCGACATCACCACCTGTGGTGGCCAATGGTTTGGTTGTGGTTGCCGGGGCGGTCAACGACAACTACGACATTGATTCGCCATCCGGCGTGATCCGCGCTTACGACGCGAAAACCGGAAAGCTGAAATGGAACTGGGACCTGCCAATCCGGAAAGTACCGACCCCATTGCAAATGGCGAAACCTATAGCAAAAGTTCTCCCAACAGCTGGGCGGTAGCCAGTGCCGATGAAGAGCTCGGGTTGATCTATTTTCCTATGGGGAATCGGACGCCGGATCAGTTGGGCATGTACCGGACTGAAAAGGAAGAAAAGTATGCTTCATCTGTCGTGGCTTTGAGCCTGGAAACCGGGCGCGCAGCCTGGGTTCAGCAGTTTGTTCACCACGATCTTTGGGATATGGACACGCCGGCGCAGCCGAGCCTTGTCGATCTGACAACCGAAAAAGGCGTGGAACCGGCGCTGGTTGTTCCAACCAAGCAGGGTGATGTCTATGTGCTCAACCGGAAAACAGGGGAGCCCATCGTTCCTGTGACCGAACAGAAGGCGCCCCAAGGCACGATCGAAGGCGACTATGCCTCCGCAACGCAACCGGTTTCGGGCCTGAACTTCCGGCCTCCGGCACTGACAGAGGCCGATATGTGGGGTGCAACCGCGGTAGATCAGATGATTTGCCGTATTCAGTTCCGCTCTCTGCGCTATGAAGGGCAGTACACGCCACCGTCTGAGCAGGGAACCATCGTGTACCCAGGTAACTTTGGGGTGTTTAACTGGGGCGGAATCGCCGTTGACCCTGAACGTCAGGTGATGTTTGGTATGCCACTTTATTTGGCATTTACCTCCACGCTGGTACAAAAGGAAGGCGCGGAGTTGGGCGAAACCAATCAGGGTGAGCAGGGCGTTAACGAAAACGCGGGAGCACCTTATGCGGTTGAGATGAAACCCTTTCTGTCACCTTTGGGCATCCCATGCCAACAGCCGCCCTGGGGTTATGTGGCGGGCGCCGATCTTCGTACTGGCGAAGTTGTCTGGAAACAGAAAAACGGTACGGTCTACGATATGACCCCGTTGCCATTACCCATTGAAATGGGTGTGCCAGGCATAGGTGGCCCCATTATGACCGGAGGCGGCGTCGCATTCATGGCCGCAACGGTTGATGACTATTTGCGGGCATACAACGTAACAACCGGTGAGCAGCTTTGGCAGGCACGCCTGCCTGCCGGTGGTCAAGCGACTCCAATGACGTACGTGAACAGTAAAGGTGAGCAAATGGTGGTGCTTGTTGCCGGCGGCCATGGTTCCATTGGAACCACGTTTGGCGACTATGTGATTGCCTATAAGCTACCTTAACTTTTGCCAGTTATAGGCCCGTAATACATCCGTCACCGGTTAGCCAGGCATTGATTGGTTAACCGGTGGCGGATTGTTCCGGGACTACTCAATAAAGTTTGCCTGGCTTGCGATTAGTGGCGATAGCTTTATGTTCCAGTGTTCCATACCACTTTTGCTGTAAACGTAATGCCCGCTCAGGGATTTAATCTGCGGTACGCGCTCAGGGTCTACTCCATTGAGAATCAACGACGCCAGCCGGGCACCCGTAATACCTTCCTGAGAAGCTGAAATTGTAAAGCCGCCCAAGGCTTCCTGTGCTCCGATAGAGATGTCCCAGAATGAAAAGATCGGAATCGGTGAGCTGACGTACGCCTGATTTATAAGCTCTTTTGGCGGTACATAATTATTTTCGCTGTCCCGAATTGTATGGTGGGTGCCTATTATTACGGCATCGTACTTGGTATAGGCCGTTTCAGCGGCGCTCAACCAAGTATCTTTGTCATTCGTGAGTAGAATATCTACCTGGGAGCCGTACAGCTTAGCCTGGCGTTTGTCTCCGAAGTAATCATCGACCGCATTGCGCATGGTAGTCGAGTCATCCATCAGAATTAAAAAGCGTTCTTTCTGCCGGAGAACTTTACGTAAATGACGGACGCTTTGCTCAAAAACGGGCGTTCCAAAACCCCGGTAACCAGAGGGTGCTCGAGGGCAGGGTGTTGTACAGGGGTACCGTTAACACCGAAAAAAACAACGGGAATTTTCTGATCAACTAGATGCTGCGCCATTAGTGAAAACGCATTGTCGTCGCCCAAAATAGCGATATCCGGCTTAATTTCCGCCACTGATTTTTGAATGCTAGCCGCTTGCTGAGGCCACTGAGCTGGGGGTAATCGTTTTGTATCCAATTCGAAAAATGTGATGTCGTGCTGTTCTCCCAGTACGGACTTTATGGCTACGATATAATCTTGATCCCACTTGTACTCTTTGTGATAGCTTTGAATGACGACCACGGTCTTGCTGAAACACAACGGGCTTACGAGTAGTAAGGCTAGAATGAGCAGACGCATGTACTGTCCCTTATTTTTGTTTGAGTGTTGAAAGAGCCGGCAGCCCAAAGACCTGCTAGCAATAAGCGAACCATTAAACTAAGTCATTGTTACTTAGGCTTTTTTACATGGAAATTAACCGGCGAGTCTGGCTTTCCGTACATGTTGTCTGGGATTCTTTACACAACTGTTCGTTTTTCAGGACAGATCGATAATAAGTGACTTGCTTTCCGGACACCTCGTGGTTTTCAGCCAGTAGCCCATAAGGACAATCCTATGAACTCTCGTGAAACATTGTTAAAGCGATTGGGTATCAAGCATCCTGTTATTCAAGCGCCGATGGCAGGTGTAGCCACGCCTCAGCTGGCTGCGGCCGTCACTAATGCTGGGGGGCTGGGATCACTGGGGCTTGGTGCCAGCTCTACCGACCAGGCCCGGGAAATGATTAAGCAAACTCAGGCTCTCACCGCCGGTCCGTTCAATGTGAACGTGTTCTGTCATCAACCTGCACTCCGTAATGCAGGAACAGAAGCGGCATGGCTGCGCCATCTTGCGCCTTTGTTTGCTGAGGCCGGCATAGCGCCGCCGAGTTCGCTCAACGAAATCTATACCTCTTTTATTGAAGACAAAAATACGCAAGAAGCACTGCTTGAATTAAAACCGACAGTTGTCAGCTTTCACTTCGGATTGCCGGCAGCTGAGTACATTGCTGCTTTGAAGAAGGCCGGTATCTACACCATGGCAACGGCTACATGCCCCGCTGAAGCAGCGGAGATTGAGGCGGCAGGCATTGATGCTATTGTGGCTCAGGGCATAGAAGCGGGCGGGCATAGAGGCATATTCAATACGGATGCAACAGATGAGCGCCTGAGCACTGCGGTGCTTGTTCGGTTGCTTGCGCGTCAGGCCACGCTGCCCATTATCGCAGCCGGCGGAATTATGGATGGTTTCGCAATGAAAGCCGCTTTGGACTTAGGTGCTGCTGCAGTTCAATTCGGCACAGCATTTGTTTTGTGCCCCGAGTCGTCAGCGAATAACGCTTACCGCGAAACACTGAAAAGCGGACGATCTACACAAACGCGACTAACCAAGGTGCTCTCCGGCAGACCTGCGCGCGGAATTGTTAACCGGCTGATTACGTTCGGCGAGGAGCAAAATAGCCCACCGACGGCCGGTTACCCGGTAACCTACGATGCTACCAAGCGCCTCAATGCCGCGGCTTCCAAGCTCGGTAACCATGAGTTTGCTGCCCAGTGGGCAGGACAGGGCGCCCCCTTAGCGCGGGAGTTACCGGCCGCAGAATTGGTTGCGTTGATTATGGAAGAGGGGCGCATTTAATCAGGATCCTACTCACGCCAGCCATTCAAGGATCTGGTCGTGCACCACCTTGTTATCGAGCAGGTCCAAGTGGTTCAGCTTTTCGAACACTCGGCAATTTTCCGGGCGTATGGATAGCTTTCTTAAATCATCACCATGCTGCCCTTTGGCGCTATCTAGCCTAACCAAGAGATCACCCACCATAGTGCTGGGAAGATCCGACGCGCTGTTGCCGATGGTTGCGGCTATGAAATAATGGCGAGTCCCTTCCTGCAGTGGAACCGGCTTTCGATGGTCTGGGTGAAAGTCATCCTGATCGAAGCCTTGCCAGTCATCGTCCAGCAAATTGCCATGCCGCAGATCCTTGATGCCTGCGCTGGTGTGCTGGCCCAACGCAAAAGGGCTGGCGTAGCGGAATTTCCCCATCACAAAGGTCAGCAGGTGGCTGGCTTTGGCCAAGCTGCGCCGTGGTGAGGTGAACCGAGGTACAGAGCATTTTTCAACAGCTCAGCCCAAGGTAAGCTGAGTTCGCTGCCGTACCAGCTGGCGCTGCGGATAACGAGCCCGCCCATACTGTGACCAATCAGAGTTAGCTCTTTTACTTCAACCGGCCAGGCCTCAACCAATGACTGAAGTTGTTCGCTTAACTCCTTACCATTGCTGGAAATGTGCCTTCCAGTATTGTAGTTAAGATACAGTGGAGTGAGGCCATGCGCACGCTGAAGTTCGGTACCTAGATTACCTTCATTGTGGCCTCTCCAGTACTCATGTGAGAGGCATAGGCCGTGCACTAATACGACGATACGTGAGCTTGCATCTGGGATCACAACTTTGAGATTTTCTGAATCTTGCAGCAGCTTCTCGCCACGATTGTTTCTGAAGTGCATGGAAATGGCGAGCGGGTTGCTACTGGCTTCCAGGTGATCCCCGCAAACGCCATTCAATGCCGCCGCAACTCTCACACTTTGTGGGGAATGTGCGTGGTCATCTTCCACTGAGAACTTATCGAGGGACTGATGCAATCCCTGCTGCAGTGCAGACATGGTCGATTGAATAATTCGGTAAGTGTGGCCTTGCCGTTCATCATGAGACACGCCTGCGACATCGCGCAGCCGGTTCAGTGGGTTGGCCTCCCGCGCAATAGTACGATGCATCTTTTCTGTAATTTGGGTAACACCGCCAGCAACATCCAAGAGTAGTTGTGCCGAACCGTGCAGCGACTTGATAGATACCATTTTGCTGTACTCCAAAAATGCGTTCAGAACGTGCTGATCTAGCGATACGGCTATTATCCAAGAAATCATGACCTGCGCACATGGCTTGTTTTAAGGAAACAGTGGGCAGTTGGGTATTATTCCATTCATGCGGTATGGAATAGGCAAATAGATCAGGTAAAACACTAATTGCCAAAAGTGTGCACATACAGGTATATTGTTCACATATGAACAGAGGTGTTGCTGGAGGTGTACCATGACAGCAGTGGTTGAACGTAGAAGCGCAGAAGGTGATCGCGAGGCTGAAAAAGGGCGCGTGGCGTTAAAAGGGTTCTTTCGGATAACGGAGGAGTGGGGGTGTAGTGCCGATGAACGGAGCAAGCTTCTTGGAGGTCCTTCCAGAACAACGCTCTATAACTACTCAAAACTAAATCCTACTAAGCTCTCTAATGACATAATGGAGCGCATCAGCTATATCCTGGGTATCTATAAGGCTTTACAGATTCTGTATCCGACCCATGAGAGAGCAAGCCGCAGAATTCGCCTAAAAACGTCTGAAATACCCTTTTGCGGCAAGTCAGCCATGGAGTTCATGACGCAGGGTTCAATGATGAACCTGATGATGACTCGCCAATACTTCGATGCCAAGCGGGGGTGGTGATGTTTGCCACGCCTCCGCTGCACGTACCCGAGTGGCAAACTTACCGAATCATCCAAAGCCATTACCCACCCATAGACCTTTTCGAGCGCATATACGAGCCGCATGAATTTGAGTTGGCGTTTGAGATTGAGGGCATGACAAATCCCCGGTTGCGTGACGAAGCTGGGGATATTCAACTGGTGCATCCCGGCGACCGGGTAAGCGGACCTGGAAGCACGCCCGTGATGGCGTCCTTCACCCATATTGGTTTTGGAAGCCGCTTTGCTGACAAGCACTTTGGAGCATACTACGCTGCCAGCACGCTTGAAGGGGCTATTCGCGAGACTGTGTTCCACAAAGAACGTGAGCTGGCAGCCGCCAATGAAGACTCCATAGAGCTCACCATGAGAGCTTACATTGGGCGGGTGGCATTGGAGATGCACGATATTCGTGGGCCGGAATTCATAGATTTGCATAATCCGGATGCTGACGATTACGTTTTAAGCCAGAAGTTTGCAGGCCGATGGCGCAAAAAGGGATCAAATGGGTTGGTGTACAACAGCGTCCGGCATCCGGGCAGTGAATGTATAGCCGCTTTCAAGCCGAAATCTGTTTCTATACCTGTGCAAGGGCCACACCTGAAATACTTCTGGGATGGCGACAAACAACGAATTACTCACTGGGCAGAAATAGGGGAGCCACATTCCCTGAACGGGCAGTGACTGTGGTGCTTAGAGCCACCATTACCCAGCCTCAGCGCTCGCCGATTTGTTGTTTTGTTGGCTCTGAGCCATAAAGAAGACAGCCAGGCCGGCAACGGCTGTGGCGGAACCCACGTAACCGGTAACCTGCCAGCCCATACCCGCACTGATGGCCATGCCACCTAACCAGGGGCCAATCGCATTGGCAAGATTGAAGGCGGCATGATGAGAAGCCGCCGCCAGGGTCTGGGCACCGTGCGCAACATCCATCAAATGGGTTTGGAGGGCAGGGCCCATGGCCACCATCAGTGCAACCATAAAGCAGGCAATCAAAATACTCCAGATTGACCCTGTGGCCAGCGGGAACAGTGCCAACATAACAGCAGCCCAGAGCAGAATTACACCGACACTTTTGAATTGCAGGCGGTCAAAAAGCCAACCACCCAGAATGTTGCCAACAAAGCCCCCCAAGCCAAATACAAACAACGCCACAGGGATCCAGACAGGATCCGCCTGGGTGACATTCAATAGGTTGGTGCCAGATAACTGAAGACACAGAACATTCCTGCAAACCCGACTGAGCCGATGGCGAGGGGATACCAGATTTGTGGGCGATTGAACGCACGCAGTTCGCTCAGGGAACTATGGCGAACTTCTTCACGGTTCAGGGGTAGGAAAACGTAAACAAGAACCGTGGTTAGTGCGGCCACACAGGCCACAAAACCAAAGGCGTATCGCCATTCGAGATGCTGCCCCAGCAGCGTTGCCAGCGGATTGCCGAACAACAATGCTAATGCCAAGCCCATCATAATATAGCTAACAGCTTTGGCTCTTTGGTTTAGTGGCACCAGCGATGCCGCGACCAGTGCAGCAACGCCAAAGTAGGCTCCGTGGGGCAGACCGGCTATAAACCGGGAAATCATCAGCGTTTCGTAGCTCCCTGCCATCGCACTTGCGAAATTGCCCAGCGCATAAAAAGCCATCAATGCTATGAGTAGGTGTTTGCGGAACAATTGTGCGCCAAAGATCGCAAGCAGAGGCGCGCCGACAACAACTCCTAACGCGTACGCACTGATCAGGTGCCCAACCTGGGGCTCGGTAATGCCAAAGTCCAGTGCCACGTTGGGCATAAGCCCCATGATGGCAAACTCACCGGTGCCGATTCCGAACCCGCCCATGGCAAGGGAAAAAATAATCAGCATAACTTTCTGGCGTGAATAGGCGGTCGCGGCAGGTAAGGGATCAGGCATGAAGTACAGGGCCTCGGGAGTGGTAAAGTGGCAGCCGGGCATTGTATAACAAGGTCTTCAGAATGTGCTAAATAGACCAAAAACTTGAAACAAGCCGATACGGCTCCTAGTTTGAGTAAACCTATTCATAAACTTTAACAGGACAGGATCATGCGGCCTCAACTCGCCATAGCGATTAGCGTTATTTCTATTATGGGCCTGAGTGTCAACGCCACTGCAGCGGCTGCCGATCAGCCCCTGGAATTGCCGGGGATCACGCAACAGGGCACAGGCGCGGACTCCTATGCCTTCACGATTGGTGACGTAAGAGTCACGGCGCTTTCAGATGGTTCCGTGCCACAGAATCTGCATAAGCTTTTGCACGGCATCACCAAAGAGAAGATCGACGAACGATTGGCACACGCTTATCAAAACAGCCCTGCTGAGGCCTCAATCACTGGGTTCTTGCTTGAAGTGGGCGACAGGATCGTTCTTGTAGACACAGGCGCGGGTGAGCAGTTCGGCCCCGGCATCGGCGGCAATCTTCTCGACAGCCTGGATGCAGTGGGGTTTAGCCCCGACGATGTGACCGACGTTTTGATCACTCACGCTCACTCGGACCATGTGGGCGGCTCATCCAAAATGGACAAATCGTATTCTCCAACGCCACAGTCCATATTGGTAAGCCGGATATCGATTTTTTCCTGGATAGCAAAAATGCGGAGCGGTTCGACTACAACCCCGGGTTTTTCGAGCAAGCTATTCAGATTTTGACGCCTTATGCCGACGCAGAGAGAATCGACGTTTTTGATGAAACCATGGAGATTCTTCCTGGGCTCACCGCCAGCCTGCGCCCGGGCCACACGCCCGGCAGTGCTTTTTACACGTTAGAGAGCCAAGGCCAAACCCTCACGTTCATTGGCGACATTATTCATGCAGTGGCAGTTCAGTTACCGGACCCCTCGGTAACCATCGTCTATGATGTCGATGAGAAGATGGCCCGCAATGTACGCTCGGAAGCGTTTTCGGCTTTCGCCAATGATTCCAGCTTGGTGGCTTCGCCGCACCTGTTTTTCCCGGGTGTCGGCCATATACGCAAGGCACAGGAAGGCTATGACTGGGTGCCAATCAGTTATGGCAACCGGGAGATTAAAAAGGATAAGTAATTAAATAGAGATTTCGACCAATACCTTTAAGCCGCCTTTCGCGCCAGCTGAAAAGGCGGCGTTGCCCTCATAGCGGGCAACGATGTCGCGAACGATAGCAAGACCCAGTCCATGGCCCGGGGTTTGTTCATCCAGCCGCCGACCTCTCTGACCAAGGTAGATCCTTTCATTCTCTGCAACGCCGGAGCCGTCATCCGTTACGATAATGTGTGCCAAATCGTTATGCTGCTCTAAAGAGAGTTCAACGCACTGTGCAGACCACTTTCCGGCATTATCGAGCAAATTTCCTAATATTTCGTTCAGATCATGTTCCTCAATTGGCCAGCGAGACTCTTCAGTGAGTGACGTAGATAGCTCGAACGATTTTTCCGGATAGAGCCTGCCCAGCATCCATAGTAGGTCGCGCGCCTGCTTCACTGGGTATGCACTCTTACCCACTTGTGGACCGGCAAATTGGCTGCGGCGCATTTCCGCTTCCAACTGTTTGCCAATATCGCTCAGGCGCGACCCCATTTCATGTCTCAAATCATTATCCAAGGGACGGCTAGTATCTTCGAGCACCTGCCTAACGGCCGCGATGGGTGTCTTGACACTGTGAGAGAGGTTTGCGAGCGCTTCGCGGGAACGTTCAAGCCGCTGATCCAGTGAATCTAAAAGTTGATTTAGCTGTTGTACCAGTGGTCGGAACTCTTCCGGAGCCTGTGCGTTAATCCGTGATATTTCACCGCTCTGTAATTGTTTTAGAGCCGCTTGGAGCGAGACAACTGGCCGCATTGACAGGTTAATGCCAAACCAGATAATTCCCACCAACAAAAAGATCAGCAAGATTGATACGATCGCTGTCCAGGCATGCAGTTCCGCTTGGCTATTTTGCAGGGCGCCCAAATCTTCTGAAACGATCACTGTAATAGGGGTGTTGTTCACAATAAATGATTTCCGATAGGCCAAAATGTCGGAGGGCGAGTTGGATGTTTCCGCATTGTGTACTCTGATACTTTTTTGCTGATCTGACTGTAGCAGGGGGCTCAAGATCGGGCGCCAGGATTCCGGCGATATAACTGTTTGAGTTGGGGACTGGATAGCAAAGGCATGATGAAACACTTCCTCAAAATAATCCCCGGTTTGAAGCATGTCTATTTGGCCTTCGGCTTGGCGAATATGATGCTCCAGAAAGGCCACTTCGTCTTTCAGGCGGCTTTCTACAAACTCCCGGGACATCCGCTCCAGCAGTAAACCGTGCACAAGCCATGCAACAGCCATCAGGCCAATCCCCGCTGGTAGCAGTAAGAGCAGAAGCGCACCTTTTACGGAGACAGGCTTTCTAAACAGCGTCATTAAACAGGTATCCTTGACCGCGACGCGTAGCAATGGTTTCCGCCCCAACCAGCTTTCTCAGGCGTCGAATGTAGGCTTCGATGATGTTTTCATTTGGACTTTCGTTAAGATTGTAAAGCTGCTCCATGAGCTGCTCCTTGGAAAAAATATGACCAGGCCGGCCCATCAGGCATCGCAGCAGCCGAAATTCGGTGCCGGTTAGGCTGTGTTCTGAGCCATCGTCGACCTTTAAGCACTGTCGGTTCTCATCCAGTTCGAAGCGCCCCGCCTTAACCGATGACTGCACTCTTCCTTCACTTCTTCGCATGATGGCGTTCAGTCTGGCGATCAGTTCTTCGGTTTGAAAGGGTTTGGCCAGATAGTCGTCTGCGCCGGCTTTCAAGCCGTTTACTTTATCTTGCCAATCCCCCCTTGCGGTCAGTATCAGTACCGGAAAGGTGGCTTTGCTTGAGCGCCATTTTCTCAGAACGTCCAGGCCATTTCCGTCTGGTAGCCCGAGATCCAGAACGCCTGCTTTATACTCCTCCTGCTCCCCCAAAATAACTGCCTCTTTGGCGGTGCGAGTGATGTCTACACTGAAGCCAGCTTTCTCAAGTTGGCTGGCAAGCCCTTCCGCAAGCAATCGGTCGTCCTCTACTAGCAGTAATCTCATTGGTCGCTCCCTTCGTTGGGCCAAAACAGGCTAAAATAGTGTCGCCGGTCAACCTGAATTCAGCCTGAACTGAAAATAATTCGGTATTTTTCAGAAAGAGTTCAGGTTAGTGCGCCAAGGTAACACTCGTTTTAACCAAGTGCCCTTGTTTTTGGGCAATCGCATTCAGGTACAAGCCTGAGCAATTTTACAGGAGAAAATTTGATGACTTCATCAAAGTTTGTCGTTGCAGTACTCGCTATGTCAATTTCAGCAGCAGCTCTTGGGGCTGGAGCTCACGATGGTGGACACGGTCATGGCGCTAAGATCGGTGAGCCGGGTAAAGCCTCGGATGCCAGCCGCAGTATCACAGTAAAAATGTACGACAACTACTACGAGCCTGAAACAATTAACGTCAAGCCGGGCGAAACGGTACGTTTTGTTGTTGAGAACAAAGGAAACCTGGTGCACGAGTTTAATATCGGCACTCCAGACATGCATGAGTCGCATCAAGAAGAAATGATGATGATGGTTAAGCACGGCATTATTCAGGGAGGCAAGCTTAACCACGACATGATGGAGATGGACATGGGGGATGGCCAGTCCATGAAACATGACGATCCAAATAGTGTTTTGCTAGAGCCAGGTGACAGCCAAGAGGTTGTCTGGACATTTTCTGAGGAGAGCAATATCGAGTTTGCTTGCAACGTTCCGGGGCACTACCAGTCTGGCATGTACGGCGAAATAGGTTTCAACTGATATCTATCCGGATCAGGCGAGGGTTGATCGCGCCCGCTCATTCGCCGGCGCGCTGAAACTAATGTATAAAGCAAAGTAGTTAGGGAGTTGTTGTCCATGAAGAAAGTGCTTGTTACAGGCGCTCTAATCCTGCTCTTGCCGACCATCGGTCTAGCGGGTGAATACAACCTGACAGTAGATCGGGTTGAAATCGATACCGGGGAATTTGTAAAAGAGGGAGTAGGCTACAACGGCGAATCTCCTGGTCCGGTACTACGTTTTAAAGAAGGCGAAGAAGTTTCTATCAATGTGACTAACAACCTTGATGAGGAAACCTCCATTCATTGGCACGGCCTGATCCTTCCTTTTCAGCAGGATGGTGTTCCGGGGATCAGCTTCTCGGGCATCAAGCCGGGAGAGACATTCACCTACAAGTTTCCCATTACTCAGTCTGGAACCTACTGGTTTCACAGCCACTCAGGTTTTCAGGAGCCAGAGGGTGCGTATGGCTCTATTATTATTGAGCCAAAAGATCGTGAGCCGTTTCGATATGATCGGGAATACGTCGTTCAATTGACTGACAAGCACCCACATTCCAGCGAACGGGTCATGCGTAATCTCAAAGTGATGCCGGATTACTACAACCGTGAGCAGCAAACTGTGGGGGAGTTCTTTTCGGACGCCTCTGAAAACGGCTTTCTGAACACAGTAAAGGATCGTCTGGCATGGGGCGACATGCGGATGATGAAAGCCGATGTCGAAGACCTCCAGGGCTTTACCGGGCTAATTAACGGCAAGGGTCCAAAACAGAATTGGACCGGTATCTTTGAGCCTGGCGAGCGCATTCGGCTGCGCTTCATCAACTCATCTGCTATGACCTATTTTGATATCCGGATTCCGGGCCTTAACATGACCGTTGTGCAAGCCGATGGCAATAACGTCCAGCCTGTTAGCGTGGATGAGTTTCGGATTGGTGTCGCGGAAACCTACGATGTGATCGTTCGGCCCAAAGACGATCAAGCCTATACAATTTTTGCAGAATCTATGGGGCGCACCGGCTATGCGAGAGCAACGCTGGCACCAGAAGAGGGGATGGAAGCTCCTGTTCCAGGACTGCGTGAGCCGGCTCGATTGACCATGGCTGACATGGGCGGTATGCCCGGCATGGATCATGGCGACATGTCAGGCATGGATCACGGCGATATGGACAGTTCAACCGAGATGGCTGGTATGTCTGACATGGATCATTCCCAGATGAATGGTATGGACCATTCGAAAATGAAGGGTATGGATGATTCGAAGATGACGGGCATGGATCATTCAAAGATGGCCGGCATGGATCATGGCTCGATGGCGATGTCCGACGGTGGTCCAAGCGATCCGTTTTATGCCCAAGGCAGTGGACTGGTTCCAGAAGCGGCGAATGGTGGAAAATTTCTTTCCTATGCTGACCTTAAAGCCCAGAAGCCGCTTTATGAGGAACGTGAGCCAACGCGCGAAATTGAGTTGCGCCTTACGGGCAACATGGAGCGCTATACCTGGAGCATTAATGGCGTTAAATACGAAGACGCAGACCCTATCCGCCTCAAGTATGGCGAACGGGTTCGTTTTAAGTTTGTGAATGAAACGATGATGACGCACCCCATGCATCTTCACGGTATGTGGTCGATTCTCGATGTCGGCGCAGGCCAATGGAACCCAATCAAACACACCGTCAGTGTGCAGCCGGGTACCACGGTGTATATGGAAACTGAAGTTGACGCACCTGGTCAGTGGGCTTTCCATTGCCATCTGACTTATCACATGGCCGCGGGTATGTTCCGTAAGGTGATTGTTGAAGGTGGGCCCGAATCTACACAGGCAACGTCTAGCGAGCAATCTGTTGATGTTGGAGGTGACGCATGAAGCGTTGGACACCGTTGATTGTCAGTGCGGTTTTGGGCCTGGGAGTTGTACCCGCGCTAGTGTCCGCACAAGAGCGGATAAAGGACACCACTGAGCGGAAGCAGCCGTTAAAGGTGTGGGGCGCGCAATTCGAGGAGCTAGAATACCGTTACAGCGACAATGATGAAGAGGTTGGCGTTTGGGACGCCGACTTCTTCTACGGAACCGACAATTTGAAAGCTCGCTGGCTTTCAAGTGGCGAGTACTCCTTTGACGAGCAGGCCTACGAATCACTGGAGAACCAGTTAGTCGGTCAGATCCCGATATCCAAGTTCTTCGATGCAAAAGCCGGGGTACGGTTCGACACACCGGAAGGCCCGGATCGCACTTACGCGGTTCTTGGCGTTGCAGGGTTGGCGCCGCAGTGGTTTGAAATCGACGCTAACCTCTACATGAGCAAGGATGGGGACACATCTGCTGATCTGGATGCAGAGTATGAACTGCTCTTTACTAATTACTGGATACTCACCGCGTCTCTGGATGCAACGGTGGCATTCAGTGAGGATCGGGAAATTGGGGTAGGTAAGGGTCTGGTGTCGACCGAAGTCGGGTTGCGGTTAAGCTATGATCTTATTGACCGAGCCGTCTCACCTTACGTTGGCATCGTTCACGAACGTAAATATGGCGACAGCGCCGATTTCGCGAGAGCGGACGGTGGTAGTACAGAAGATTGGTTTGCGGTGGTTGGAGCGCGACTCTCCTTCTGATAGAGCTGTAGACGGGCCTTGGGCATTAACCCTTGGCCTGTTTATGCATAAATTGATGTAACTCAATTTTGAGTGTGAACGGATCGGTTGCATCTTCGATTTTCAGCTTGGATTCAGTTTGGGGTGTTGTGATAGAGGCTGGATCAATCAGCTGAGAGGTGTAAGGCTATGGCCAAAGCCCATAAAGCAACAAACCAAGAACAGTTTCTGCTCAGGCGTAAACTGACTGTCGAAGGCCTTACTGACGATCAGTGGGACGACGTTATCCAGGAGCTGAACCATCATCCCTGTGTTGATTTCGCTGAGGGCAAACCGGAAGGCAAACTCGTTGTCACGTTCGATGGCACACATTGGTCTACCGACGCGCTGATTGACGTTATTGAGGCACGCGGTGGCAATTTAAAGGGCGGCTGGTGGCGCGCCGAAAACTTGCACGGTACAGGTTCAGTGATGAAAACGTCCGGGCAAATGCCAACCTCGATCCTTTCTGCTGTTCAAAAATCCCACCAATGAAAAAATAAATGGAGGTAAGATGAACGGGGAACAAGACAGAACCGCTCGCTACCAAGAGGGCAGCCTGACATTGTCAGGGACGGTTATGTTAGGCACCGGTGTTATGATTGGCGCTGGCATATTTGCACTCACTGGGCAAATGGCTCAGATGGCGGGTGCGCTCTTCCCGCTAGCCTTTTTGGCGGCCGCAATCGTTATCTCCTTCAGTGCTTATTCTTACATTAAAATCTCCAATGCGTACCCTTCTGCCGGCGGCATTGGCATGTACCTCCACAAAGCGTACGGCGATGGCTTGGCGACAGCGTTCAATGCCTTGCTGATGTATTTCTCCATGGTGATCGCGCAGAGCTTCCTTGCTCGAACATTTGGGTCATACACCATGCAGCTTTTTGGAGGGGATGAAGGTGGACGCATGGTGTCCATACTGGGTGTATCGCTCATTTTGGCGGCATTCCTGATCAATCTGCTTGGCAATCGCTGGATTCAGGGCGTCGCTTCTTTTATTGGAATCCTCAAAATTGGCGGCATTCTTGTCTTCGGGCTGGTAGGTGTGTGGCTGGCCGACAGTCTTGCTGTCGATTTCTCCAGAAGCGGCGAGACCGGCGCCTTCGGTAACTTCCTGGGCGCAACGGCGCTGGGCATACTGGCCTTCAAGGGATTTACCACCATTACCAACAGCGGATCCGAGGTGAAAGACCCGCATCGCAACGTCGGTCGCGCCATTGTTATCTCCATTGCCGCCTGCGTTGTGCTCTACACACTGGTGGGATTCGCTGTTTCGAGCAATCTATCTCTCGCCGAAATCATTGAAACTCAGGATTATTCTTTGGCGGCGGCAGCGCGCCCGGCACTGGGTGAATACGGCCTGTGGTTCACAGTTGTGCTTGCCATGATGGCAACGGCTGGAGGCATTCTCGCCAGTATTTTTGCAGTCTCTCGCATGCTGGCCATGCTGACCGAGATGAAACTGGTGCCCCACAGCCACTTTGGAATGCCTGGCAGCATCCAGAAACACACTCTTGTATATACCGTGGTGCTGGGCCTGATTCTGACCGCCTTTTTCGACCTTTCGAGAATCGCGGCGCTGGGTATTGTGTTCTATCTGATCATGGATATATCTATTCATTGGGGCGTGCTGCGTTATCTACACAAGGACGTAAAGGCCAAGAGATGGGTGCCAGCGGTTGCGATAGTTCTGGATTTGGTGGTTTTGGGCGGTTTTGTCTGGGTCAAGCTGAACACTGACCCCTTTGTCATCGGTGTGGCTGTGGCGACAATGATTGTCATTGCAGTTTCCGAGCAGCTATTTTTGAAGTCGTCCGCCAGAAATAAGGCGATGAAAAGTGATGAGTCTAATGAGCACAGTCACTAATATTCAACACGTATATCGGAGGGTAATCCTATGATGGAAGGGGATATGTTTGGTAACACTATGTGGGCCGGGCATTGGCTATGGATGCTGGTCATTGCCATTGTAGTGATTATACCGGCCTGGCGAATCTGTCAACGGACCGGTTACCCAGGCTGGATGGGAATATTGATTCTTATTCCGGTTGTGAACCTGGTCCTTCTGTACTTCGTCGCGTTTGCGGAATGGCCGGCAGACAAAGCAGGGGCGCGTAATGGGTGAGGGGTAGCGGATTGATGATGAGCAAAGGCTGATTGTGTCCCAAGAAGTCAAGGAACAAAAATACGATGTTTAAGACAAAAGCCTTATTCGGCGTTCTTTTGGTTGCATTGCTTAGCGGCTGCACTGAAGGGACGGTGGAGGGCCGATGGTATACTCAGGTCCAGATCGAGCATGGTAAAACCGTATTCGAGGAAAATTGCGCAAGCTGCCACGGCACCGAGGCTCAAGGCTCCTTCAATTGGAGGAAGCGACTGGAGGATGGCACCTACCCACCACCGCCACTCAATGGAACAGGCCACGCCTGGCACCATCCATTTGACATGCTGATGGGCACAATCGCTCAAGGTGGTGCTCCCATGGGCGGACAAATGCCTGCCTTCGGAGATGTACTCTCCAAGGACGATCAAAAAGCCGCGATCGCATTCTTCCAGAGTAAATGGGATAAGCGAATTTATGATGCGTGGTCTGAAAGGAGTGGGCTCTAACCTCCCCGGTACAACCGACCGGCTGAGTTGACTCTGATAAAATGTAATGCCTCTGCCACCCAAAGATCCATTTTACGTACTGGAATCTGATAACCAATGCTCAACTATCCAAAAATCGATCCGATTGCGATTTCATTGGGCCCGTTGCAAATCCATTGGTACGGCCTGATGTACCTGGTTGGCTTTCTGACTGCCTGGTGGCTGGGCCGTCGCCGGGCTCATCAATTAGGGTTGAGTACTGATGCAGTCGAAACGCTGATTTTCTACTGCGTAATGGGCGTCATACTGGGAGGCCGCCTGGGGTATGCGCTGTTCTACGGCTTAGATAAGTTGGCCGACAATCCGCTTTGGTTATTCAAAATCTGGGAAGGCGGCATGAGTTTTCATGGGGGCTTTGTTGGGGTATTGGTCGCGGCTTTGGTTTTCGCCCGCAAGCAAAACTTACATTTTTTTCGGCTCACGGACTTTATCGCACCACTGGTGCCGATTGGCCTGGGGGCAGGGCGCATCGGCAACTTTATCAATTACGAGCTTCCGGGGCGAGCCAGCGATGTACCTTGGGCCATGGTGTTCCCGAATATGGGGCTGGCGCCACGCCACCCGTCGTCACTGTATGAGTTTGCACTGGAAGGTGTCGTGTTGTTCGGTGTGCTGTGGTGGTTCTCGATCCATCCTCGCCGAAATGGAACAACGTCCGGCCTGTTCTTGTTGCTATACGGGGTTTTCCGTTTTTCTGTCGAGTTTGTTCGACTCCCCGACTCGCAACTGGGATTCATTGCCTTTGGCTGGATGACCATGGGGCAGTTGTTAACTCTGCCAATGATCCTTGGTGGACTTGCCTTGATTGGTTGGTCGAGATACCAGCCCCTTAACATTGCCTGTGCGGCCAAAGCCTAATGGGAGTGCCGGTTCTGCGTTTTCGATGAGCTCACCGTAAAAAGCCCGGGCTGCCCATTGTGCGGGTGCTGAATCCGTTTTTTCCGTTGTCAGAACACAGACACCGACGCTCGGCGCGCGGCGAGGATAAGTTGCTTGCGCAAGCCCCGATCAGGAACAAAATATGGCGTCACAAGCAAATACTCTTTGCGGCAGTGGCCAGCTGGTCTTTGATGGTACACCGTAACTGGATACGGCACCTGCGCGACGTATTGGGAATAATCCGGCTGTCACCCTCATCTTGGGCATGTGGTGCCCAGTCCAGGTGACTGCACCAAAAAGCGTCAAACAGAACCTCAGCCTCTGCGGCCAGAATCCCGCCAAAGCAAATGTGCGCATCACGCCACCCACCGTGTTGGGCCGTAGAACTGTTGGGAACCTTCACGATGAATGTTGAAGCCTCCGAGATACGCCGTTTGGCCATCCACTACCAACAATTTACGATGATCACGACGTCATCGTGGATGTTCACCAGGATTTTTTGCATTTTCTTACACGTCGGCTTGGTTGTGAAGATGAGGCAGCCGGTCGTCGGCTGGCGCTAAGATATTGGATTTTTTGGCTATTTAGCATTTTTAAAAAGTGATTGTGACTCTATTTTGATTTACATCAAATCGGCAGCGTTAGAATCAATGTTTTCACTGTTCCGCTCCCGGTTTTCAGGTTGATTTCAGTTGCTCAGGGTTTACTGGTTTCTGGGAGCGCGACTCGAGCCCATAACGTAAAAGTCAAACGTCTATCAAAGGTAAGGAAGGTAAACCGGAATGGATATTAAAACGTTTAGAGAGCTGATTGGCTGGACACGAGATCTGCACGCACACCTGGCACGCTACCTTTCCCACTGTTCGACACGGAACGAAGAAGAACGGGCCCGGGCGCTTCTGGACTATCTGGCAACTCGCGAATCTGAAATTGAACGTATTGTGAACGAGTTTGAACACCAGGCAGACACCAACGCTTTGGAAACAAGGGTTTATGACTATCTGTCTCATCACCCCATTAAAACTCACCGGACTTGTGATGAGCCCTATGCAAAGCTTGATTTCAACGGTATCTGTCGGGAGGTATTTGACTTTCACGATCAGATTATTGATCTCTACCAGACATTGACTGAAAAGGCCGAGATCCCTAAAGCCAGGGAACTGCTGGAGTCACTATTGACGATGGAGAAAAATGAATCCAAGCGTCTGGCTCGTCAGATTGGCAGGATGGATGATCTCTGATTATTACGTTACGCAGCAGTTGTGTCCGGCCATTGTGATCGAGGGATTATGGAGTCTTCAAACCGGTTAAAAACGCTAGGTCAGATCTGGGCCATAACGATTCCCAAAGGCCGGTTGCCAGCAGCACTGGATAGCCGTCAGGCCGAGCAGTCAGTAAGAGACGGAGCTGTTGCTCTTAGCGAAGGTAATGACGTGCAGTTAGTCGCCGTGGGTGCCTATCAACGGCAGGTTTGTGAGGCGGTGGCCGACGATCTAAGCCAGAAAGGCATTTCATGCGGAATTGTCTGTCTGCTGGAACCGGGGCGTTTCCGCGATCCTCGGGATGTGGTGGAGGCAGAACATCAGTCATCCAGCCACATCAGAGGGGCGCTATTCCCCAGCGACATAAAGCTGCGGGTGTTTGTGTGCCATATGCGCCCGGAAACCCTGTTGGGGGTTTGCAGGCCCCTGGATCTGGGGCGAGATCGTACACTGGCTTTTCGTTACACCAATCATGGGAGGACGCTCGATACCGCAGGCCTGCTGATGGCCAACGGTAGTGATCCTCAATCGGTCAGTCAGGCCATCGTGTCACGGCTGGGTAGCCTCGTCTGTAATACAGGTAGATCAAATCATGAATGAATCTTTCAATCACGCTGGAGCCTGGGGCCTCACACTGATCGTTATCGTATTAGTGTCCTGGTTCTTTTATCGTTATTTCGCGCCGAAGAACTGGCGGGAGTGGGCAGGTGCTGGGGTGGTGCAGGCCTTTATAATTGCACTCTATGCCGAAATGTACGGCTTTCCGCTCACCATCTATCTGTTGGTGCGCTTTTTCGGTCTGGACAGCGAATATATGAGTGCCAGCTTATGGTCGACTCTGGTAGGGCTCGGCGAAACCGGCATGATGATCTCAATGCTGCTTGGTTATGCACTTGCCTTTACCGGGATCGGACTTTTCATTCAGGGGTGGCGCCAGGTTCATAAGGCTCGCGGGGAAAATCGTCTGGTGACAGACGGGTTGTATGCGTACGTAAGACATCCGCAGTACACGGGGTTGTTCATCGCCCTGTTTGGCGAAGGCGTGGTGCATTGGCCAACGCTGTTCTCGATTGGCCTGTTTCCAGTCATTGTCCTTGTTTACACATGGTTGGCTCGACGCGAGGAGCAACAGGTGCTGAAGCAGTTTGGCGAAGAATACCGAGTCTATCAACAGCAGGTACCGATGTTCATTCCTCGCTGGGGCCAGTGGCGCCAACTCGCAGCTGCTTCGCGGGACAGGAGTGACAACGATATATAAGGTCCGGATCTACGCTCCGCTCGATCTGTTTGTCTCAGGCAAAAAATCTTAAACGTCAATTGCTCAATTGAAGATGATAATCAAAAGGATGGTCGAATTATGTCCTCAAAAAATAACACCGCCGGCTCCGGGGCGTCAGTGTCCAGCCCGGTCGCCACACAATACACCTGTCCGATGCACCCGGAAGTGGTCTCGGACGAGCCTGGGGATTGCCCAAAGTGTGGGATGCATCTTGTTCCATTAGAAGAGGTTGGTAGCACAGTGCATTCTGATCATGCTTGCCATCACCATTCTGGTAGCGACACCAAGGCGTCGGGCGATGACCTTAAGTACAACAAGGTGCCCGCCGGTTATGAGGGAACGGTCTACACCTGCCCCATGCACCCCCAAGTCCGCCAAGTCAAGCCCGGGGCCTGCCCGCTTTGTGGAATGGGATTGGAGGTTGAATCTGCCGCAGTGGGTGATGACGGCCCCAACCCGGAACTTATAGATTTCACTCGCCGTTTCTGGGTCGCACTGGTGTTTTCAATACCGTTGCTGATTCTGACCATGGCCCCGTTCGTCGGTATCATGGTAGTTCGCGATTTTTTTGGTGAGCGCATGTCGCAGTGGATTGAGTTGATCCTTGCGACACCGGTGATTCTCTGGTCGGGTTGGCCGTTCTTTACTCGTGGCTATAATTCGTTTCGAACCATGAATCTGAACATGTTTAGCCTGATTGGTATGGGCGTGGGTGCCGCCTATATTTTCAGCATTGTTGCAGTGCTGGCGCCGGGCATATTTCCGGCCGGTTTCCGCGGAGCGGGCGGTCACGTGGGAGTCTATTTTGAAGCGGCCGCCGTTATCGTCACGTTGGTTTTGCTGGGCCAGGTGATGGAACTTCGAGCCCGGGAAGGCACTGGAAAGGCCATCCGCGCTCTGCTCGATATGGCTGCCAAAACCGCACGACTGATCAAACCCGATGGTACCGAGGCAGAGGTTCCCCTTGAAGATGTACAAGTTGGCGACCACCTGCGTGTGCGCCCTGGCGATAAAGTGCCGGTAGACGGTGTGCTTGTGGAAGGCCGGTCGTCCATCGATGAATCGATGATTTCCGGCGAGCCGCTGCCCGTGGAAAAGGTAGCAGGTGAGAAGGTCACTGGCGCCACGATTAATGGTACGGGCAGCTTCGTCATGGAAGCCACTCGGGTGGGAGCGGATACCATGCTGAGCCAGATTGTCGAAATGGTCGCCAATGCCCAGCGGAGTCGGGCTCCGATCCAGAAGTTTGCGGACATGGTGGCCGGAAAATTCGTACCGGCCGTTATTGGGATCGCAGTGCTGTCTTTTATCGCCTGGGCCATTTGGGGACCAGCGCCGGCGTTGTCCTATGCACTGGTGTCCGCCGTTGCGGTGCTGATTATTGCCTGCCCATGCGCGTTGGGGCTCGCGACACCCATGTCGATCATGACTGCGACCGGCCGTGGTGCCCAACTGGGCGTGCTTATAAAAAACGCGGAAGCCCTGGAGCGTTTTGCCAAGGTTGATACGTTGATTGTCGATAAAACCGGTACCTTGACGGAGGGAAAACCCAAGCTCGTAGCCGTATTGCCAGAATCAAATCACGATGAGGCAGAGGTCCTGCGACTGGCGGCCACCCTGGAGAAGGGGTCTGAGCATCCTCTGGCTGAAGCGATTGTAGCTGGTGCCGAAGCGCGTAATGTCGCCCTCGGTAAAGCCGACGATTTTGAGGCCGTAACCGGGAAGGGCGTCAAAGGGGTAGTTGACGGCAAGCCGGTGGCATTGGGCAATGCCAGAATGCTGGAGGAGCTGGGGCTGGATGGTGGCCATTTGGTTGAGGTTGCCAACACCCGACGTGACGAAGGTGAAACGGTGATGTTTGTGGTATTGGATGGTGCGGTAGCCGGCCTCGTCAGCGTAGCTGACCCGGTTAAAGAAACAACTCCGGCAGCGCTGCGGGCGCTTCATGAACTGGGTTTCCGAATTATTATGGCAACCGGTGATAACGAGCGAACTGCTAAAGCTGTTGCCGCGAAGTTAGGCATCGATGAAATCCGAGCGGACGTCCTGCCAGAAGACAAGGCCCGCATCATCAAGGAACTGCAGGCCAAAGGCCACAAGGTGGCGATGGCCGGCGACGGAGTCAATGACGCCCCCGCGTTGGCTCAGGCGGATGTCGGTATCGCCATGGGGACAGGTGCAGACGTTGCCATTGAAAGTGCTGGATTTACGTTGGTGAAGGGAAATCTAGACGGGATTGTCCGGGCAAGGAAACTCTCCGTTGCAACGATGCGCAACATCAAGCAAAACCTGTTTTTTGCATTGGTGTACAACGGGGCAGGGGTTCCCATCGCTGCGGGTGTGCTCTATCCCTTTACCGGTATTCTGATAGGCCCGATTTTCGCGGCTTTTGCAATGAGTGCGTCTTCCCTCTCTGTGGTGATGAACGCCTTACGATTACGGCGCGAGAAAATCTAGGAAGGGTGTAATCGTGCAAGGTCGCTCCGGCGAGATAATGCTCATGAGTTTAAAGGCGCATTATTTCGCCGTTGCATTGCGGACATAATTTTTACGAACATCGCTATTGGTAGGAAAAAACTTAAAAAACGGAATAATCCTTATGCAGAAGTTGACCGACGCCAGCCATCCAGTGATGCCCATTCTCCCTTCACTGCTCAGCATTACTATAATTGGATTGACCCTTGTCGGGGCTCTTATCTGGCAATCCGAATTTGCGAGTGCACTGGCGTATATTTCCTCGGCTGTGGATGGCTTGCTGCGATGGTGGTACGTCGCACTGGTTGCATTTCTGACCGCCTTTGTACTTTGGCTGGGACTCGGGCGCTACAAAAATGTGCGTCTTGGCAAAGACGATGAACAACCGGAGTACCAGCTTTTCCCCTGGCTAGCCATGCTGTTTGCCGCCGGCACCGGTGTTGGGCTGCTCTTTTGGAGCATTGCAGAGCCAATTATGCACTTCCAGGGAAATCCTTTTAGCCCAGAGGGTCTGACTCCCGCGGCGGCGTCGACAGCAATTCAACTGTCTTTTTTTCATTGGGGCCTGAACGGATGGTCAATTTTCGCAGTGGTGGCAATTACGTTCGGATATTTTAGTTATCGGCATGACCTACCCCTGGCTCCAAGATCCGCTTTGTACCCATTTATCGGCAAGAGAATCTTTGGTTTCTGGGGGCATATGGTCGATACGCTTTCTGTTTTTGCCACCGTTTTTGGTCTGGCAACAACGCTGGGACTGGGTGCCCGCCAAACCGGAACCGGGCTTAAGTGGCTGTTCTCTATCGAAGCCTCCCTTTGGTTAGAGTTGGCAGTGGTTGCCGTGGTTACTTTGATCGCGACGATTTCGGTGGTGTCCGGGGTGAGGAGAGGCGTAAAGGTATTGAGCGAGCTGAATCTCTTGCTAACGCTGGTTTTACTTGCTGCTTTTATGGTGATTGGTCCCTTTGACTATATGGCAGGGTTGTTCGTGCAGGAAATCGGCGGTTACCTGGACAACCTGTTGCTCATGACATTTTATGTTGGCGCTAATGAACCAGGAAGCTGGCAGTCGACCTGGACCGTGTTTTTCTGGGGGTGGTGGTTGGCTTGGTCGCCATTCGTGGGCCTGTTTATTGCCCGAATTTCCCGCGGACGCACCCTGAGAGAGTTTGTATTTGGGGTTCTCCTGCTGCCGACGCTGATAACCTTTGTATGGATTTCGGTGATGGGGGGAACCGCGCTTCACAGCGAACTCTTTAGTGGCGGCGGCATTGTCGATGCAGTCAATAAAGATGTCGCTTATGCGCTTTTTGCGACGATTGAGCATCTGCAAACGTCCGATTCGGTGCAGTTTGTTATGGGCTTCGTCGCGACGCTACTTATCAGCGTTTACTTTGTAACATCGGCGGATTCCGGGGCATTAGTGATCAATATTATCCTATCTGGAGGGCAACTTGAGCCCCCCAAAGTAGCAAGAGCAGGCTGGGCCATTGGCAATGGTGTGCTGACGGCCGTGTTACTGGTGGCAGGTGGCATCGCCGTCCTTCAGGATGCGGTCATACTTGCGGCTTTGCCATTTTCGCTGGTTATTGTGGTTATGGTGGCAGGCCTGTTGAAGGCGTTACGAAGTGAGCCATTGGCGGCACCCAGAGAGGGCTGTAAGTACAGTCGGGCTGATGAACCATGGACGGGGGCAGATGATGCATGAACATGGCCTGGCATGCACTCAATGTAACTTCGTTATCTAGTCCTCATCTTTCTGATATAAAACGCATTGCTACCTGCGTTTTATATGTGCTGCTTAATCTGGCGGCAGGCTTGCCCTGAAATGGGAAGTGTTTCTCCTTGGCAGTGAAGTTTTGCGCCATTATTGGGCCTCTTTAATTTCCGCGTCATGCATATTTTTCATGAAATAGCATAACGTAATGATATTTAAAGGCTAATTTGTTATGGCAAGGTGTTTGCATCTTTGATGGTCAGGAAAACTGAAACCAAAAGGTGGAAATCATGAAGAAGCAAACTTTGACAAGATCTGGACTTTTCGGCATTGGTTTGTCCGCTGCGCTTCTGGTGGCACCCTCTGTGGCCAGCGCGGACATGAGCGCCAATGTGAGTGCCGGCAGCAATTATCTTTTCCGAGGGGTAACCCAGACCGACGGCGCGACGGCTGTTCAGGGTGGTTTGGACTACGAGCACTCGTCAGGTTTTTACGCGGGTACCTGGGGGTCTAATGTGGATTTCGGTGATGGAACCAGTTATGAGCTTGATCTCTATGCTGGCTATTCTGGCGCCGTTGATGATCTCGGCTATGATTTCGGATATGTCTACTACGCGTACCCGGATGCGCCCGATTCAATTGATTTTGGCGAGATTTATGGTGAGCTGAGCTATGGAATCGGGTCGGTTGGTCTGGCCTATACAACAAACAGTGATGTAAGTGGTGAAGGGCTGTTTGTACAGGGCGATATCTACTATTACGCAGCCGTTGAGGTGCCGCTTGAGAATAATTTCAGCGCCGGGCTTTTGGTTGGTTACTACGACTTCACGGATGATAAGAAAGGGTCCGTGGGCGAGGCCAGCTACGGTCACGCTGCGGCCAGTGTCACGAAGGACGCCGGCGATTTTGGGTCCTTTAGCGTTAATTTGGAGTATGCAGACATCGAGTCAGGTGATGCGCTTGGCTCCGTTAATTCGGATGACCCCAAGTTTTGGCTCGGTTGGAGTAAAAGTTTCTAATCAACGAAGCATCTACTGCTAACCTGCATCAAATGTAAAGCAGGCCGGCCCTGTTCAAAGGGGCGGCCTGTTCCGGCGAGGGTGCCTGTGACTTGGCTATACAATCCACGAGCACTTCAAAAGAGAGGCTGGATAACTTTCCGCACCAGGTCAAACCGGGTATCCGTTGATTCACCCAGCGGTTTCTGTATCACCATAGTCGCCACCACATTAACTGGCTCCGGATCACCACCGATTTCGGCGCGCCCAACACGGGCATAGCTGCCGGTAATTTCCGGAAAATCACCGAGCACCTCCTGAATTCGTTTGCTATAGCTGATCGCGGAGTCCAGGCCTGCGCCAGGCGGTAATGTTGAACGAATCTGGAAGGTGCCTTCCCGCCGAGTGGGTACGAACTCACTGCCCAAAAAGGGAAACAGCGTCAGGCTCCCCAAAAACACCATATGGGCTATCCCCATCATCAGTTTGGGTGTTTTGACAGCAGTTCGCAGGACCGGCCGATACACCGCACTCAACCAGCCGATCAGGCGGGGCTCCTTGTGCTTGATGCCCATCCAGATACCTTCGGCTATATTTTCTACTGTTTGATCAAACACGGGCTGTTCTACTGAGTGGGTCCACCTCACGTAACGACATTGATTTCTTGTAATTTTGTTGTAATGTTATCTGGGTAGGCTTACCTCGGTTCTTCAAAGAACACAACCGAACTGACAAGGTAAGAGAAAACTATGAGTAAGAAATATTTGAGCTTGGCGTTGGCGATTTCTACTGTTTCTGTTGCACACGCAGGTACCGTTACGACTGACGGGGAGGATTTGGTGATCAATACCGACAGTGGTATTGAGGTCAAAAGGTCTGATGGTTCGGCGTCCTTTCAACTTGGTGGCCGTATTCAATGGGATTACGACGCCACGCAATCAGATGACAACGGCGTTGATACGAAGGATTTTGATGTACGGCGGGCGCGCTTATACGTCAAAGGCCATTATGGCGACTGGGCCTACAAGACTCAGTTTAACGTAGCGGAGAGTGAGGGTGCCGACGGCGGTGACGTCGAAGACCTTTACATTCGGTATCTCGGATTTGGCTCAGCAGCAAGCGTCACCATTGGTAAGCAAAAAGAGCCTTTTGGCTTGGAAGCGTTAACGAGTTCGAAAGACATTTCTGCGCTTGAGCGTTCTGCCATGACTGAGCGCTATGCTCCCGGGCGCAGTGGCGGTATTCAGTTAAGTGGGAAAGGGCGTAACTGGACCTACGGTGTCGGTTATTTTGAAGCGGATGGTGACGGCAGCAATGACTTCAACAATACGGCGATAACGGCTCGGGGTACTTTTGCGCCTATTCTGACGAAGGATGCCGTTGTTCATCTTGGTGTAGGTTATACCACGCGGGATGCAGATGTTCAGGTTGATGAGGTCGATACCTATAATCTGGAATTGGCGGGTCGTATGGGGCCCTTCCATGCTCAGGCCGAATACTTCGATTCCGAGGAAGGCCAGCTTGATGTCGATGGCTACTACGTGCAGCTCGGCTGGGTCATTACCGGGGAAAGTCGCCCATACAAAGCGGGCGTGTTTAAGCGCGTGAAGCCGTCGTCGCCCAAAGGTGCCTGGGAGGTGATCGCCCGCTTTGAGGATGGTGATGGAAAGTACAGTGACGTGGGGCTGGCCACAACCGACGGCGAGCAGACGACGCTGGGTGTCAACTACTACGCCAATAAGAATGTTCGACTCGGTTTGAGCTATATGGATGGCGAAGAAGCCAATGGCGCAAGTGGCGATGAGGTTCGTGCGCGGTTCCAGTATGCGTTTTAACAATGCATGGTTCTTGATTTTGCCCGTAATTAGCTTGAGCTCAATGACAAACAGCGTTGTTGTATGAATGTTAATCTGATAATTCAGTCTGGATTCAGTCTGGCCTGCTAATCTTTGTGACGAGTTAGAGAGTTAGTTAGGTGTTTAGGGCAGATATTTCTGCCCTTTTTTTGTTTGCGTTGTTAAGCCGACAAACCCGACTACCTGAGAAATAGTGGCGACACCTCAACCGGAGACTTTGCCCGTGCGAGCAAGATCTCCTCAGGCGTCCATCTCTGCTGACTGGTTCTTTTTGTTGGACTCAGAAGTCAACACTGAAGCCAACTGACGCCAAACGAGGCAAGTTGGGCCTTGCGCCATCCGGTGACCGGGAGACAATGTTTTGATTGTCGAATACATTGTCCAGCTTGGCGAAAACTCGCGCGCCGTCGGCAACCGCGTAGCTTCCCGACAGATCCACTACTGTGAGAGCTTCGGTCTCACTGAAGGTATTATCACCACCGCGCTTGCAGGTATTGTCGATGCACATGCTGTCGACGTAGGTGACGTTGACATACACATCCCATTGATTGCCCCGCTTCAATCCAGCGCGAAGGTTAACTGTGTTCTCTGGCAGATAGACAAGGTTATCGCCTTTACGTACGTTTCCGCTGTCACTGTCCTTGGTCACTTCAGCATCGGTATACGTCCAGGTTGCTTCGAGTGGAACGCTCAAGCCGTTGGGTAGTGTGAAGACATGGCCAGCCAGTGCCTCAATGCCCTGGATGCGTGATTCGCCCTGGCTCACACTGCCGGTATCTTGGCCACCGGCACAAGGCGTGGCGATCGTGCAGTTCTGAACCGTATTCTGATAGTCGCTGTAAAACCCGATTAACTCGTAGCGCCCGGCACCGCGGTTCAGGCGAGCACCCGCTTCATAGTTGATACTGATCTCTGGATCGACATCCGTGCCGCCAGCACCGGCGGGAACCATGCCGCGATGCACACCACTAAGCAGCGTTAACCCTGGGGTCAGCTCGTAGGTAACACCAATGCCTGGCAGTAACTCGCGGGTATCGTTACTGTCTCTGTCCTTGACTGTTAGGCGAGCTTCTTCATTATATCGTGTGCGCTTGGTTGTGATGTCTTCGTATCTCAGCAGGCCGGTCACTGCCAGTCGCTCGGTGACGGATACTCTGTCTGCTATGAAACTGCTCCATGCGTCGGCCTGTTCAAGCGCATTGTTGCTTCCATTGATACCAGTGCCTGAGGTCGTGGATACGTATTCCAAGGTTGGCCGACCATTGTTGATGATCTGATCAAAGGTATCGATTGGTTGGAAGCGATCGACTTCGTCTTCGTGATATCGGGTTCCAATCTCGACATTATGATCCATATCCGCCAGCGATGTGTTCCAGCCAACCTTGAAATCCAGGCCTTGAGACACGTACTCGCGGTTGTTGTTCTTGATTCTTAAACCGTTAATGTCAGCTTCACCCCGTAGCTGCTGCTGGGCCGCTGTATCACCATTGTTTGCGTCATCAACCAGTGCACCGAGGCCGTCGGTCTTGTACCAGTTGCGTTGAAACTCATTACGATAGACGGTTGTCGTCAATGTAAGGTCGCTGGTGAGCTCAGCCAGGTGTCGTGCCATATAACCGACGCGCTGGTTGTCCATGTTGTCGCGCTCAGACGCAAAGTAACGTTGGTCCGGATCGGATTGGAAATCGGCGTCTGTTAGCCCCAGATATGTCTCCAGGCTGAGCTCTTCACTGTAATCTACTTTCAGATCAAGCTGTTGATAGATGTCGGCGTTGGACGATGAGTTCAGTCTTAACTTGGCGACAAAATCCTGTTTGTCAAAACCGGTTTCACGGTCTGACTGGCGAATGTCTTTATAGCCGTCGGTTTCCTGCTGGTGGGTTTCGATCAGCCATCCGACCTGTTCGCTACTGGCGCCGTACCAAGCATGGATACGCTTACCGTTATCTTCGGCAATTTCGGCCGTTACATGTCCTTGAGCTTTGCTGGGAATGGGGGTTGAGCGTAGATTAATTGTGCCGCCGACCGTAGCAGGTCCGTAGCGCAATAGATCAGGCCCCTTGAGGACTTCAATACCGCTCATGCGGCCGAAGGAAGGAAAATAGTACGCTGAGGGGCCGGAGTAGGGAGCCGGGGCGAGAAGCACGCCGTCTTCCATTAACGTAACCTTGGAACTGCGGCCGGAGCCTGAGCCACGGATGCCGATGTTTGGTCTCAGTCCATATCCGTCCTCTTCCCGAATATAGACCCCGGGAACTTCCCGAGCGGCCCGCTGGATATCGGTGTACTTCATGTTTTCAAGATCGTCACTGGTTACCACGTGGGCAGAGCCCGGTAGTGCAGAGGCGGAAACTTCGTCGCCAATGATGACAAGCTCATCCAGTGTCCGCTCTTGTGCGTGAACTGGTATCGCGGTTGCTGCGATGGCTAGCGCGAGCAAATGTCTTGAAGATAAACGGTCCATATTGCGCCCTTAATGAATGTGGATAGGTACGCATTATTAACGATAATGATAACGATTACCAAGCGTATTTTATTATCGAATGGCGTCGCGTGTGAGGCCGCTGACTAAGTTACAGGCTCCGGCTGCGTTCTCAGTAATGAGTGCCTATTCCCTGTCTTGCATAAAGCGATAAACTCGTTTAATTTTTTAGATGCACGTCGGTTCAGTTTCATTTTAGGTTCAAAGCGTAGAGTGGGCGTTACTGGCCGACGTTAAGTGCCAGAGAGCAAATGGACCTTAATGTGGCCTGTCAGGTTGCAGCAACCCACCATAGGTGTTTCGATAAGGCGAAAAACAGGGGCTATGTATGAGTCAGAAAGATGTTGGTAGAAGGTTGTCCCGGCGGCGGCTAATCCAGGGTTCTGCCGCGATGGGGCTTCTCGCCGGTTTTGACAGCATGATGCCGGCTTTTGCCAGGGGGAGGCTGGATAATTCCAATGTTTATCATACCGTGCGAGACGGTGCTGATATCTACGATATGACGATTGCACGAACGCCACTCACTATTGGTTCGAGAGTCTCCTCGCAGCCCATCACCATCAACGGTACCTTGCCAGCACCGCTAGTCAGGCTCAAGCAAGGCCGCGATGCGATCATGCGGGTTACCAACAGGATGGATGAGCCAACGTCGATTCACTGGCACGGTGTGCTACTGCCATTTCAGATGGACGGTGTTCCAGGGGTCAGTTTTCCCGGCATCAAGCCGGGCGAAACCTTCGAGTACCGTTTTCCGGTCAAGCAGCACGGTACCTACTGGTACCACAGCCATTCCGGCTTTCAGGAGCAGCTTGGCCATTATGGGCCGATAATCATTGACCCTGCCGAACCCGAACCGGTCGCCTATGAGCGTGAATACGTGGTGGTGCTGTCTGACTGGACCTTCGATGCTCCCGGCGATGTATTTCGTAACCTCAAGGTGGCTGAAGGCTACTACAACTACAACCAACGCACCGTTGGTGATTTCTTCAAAGACGTAGAAAACATGGGCTGGGGTGCCGCGTGGAGCAAAGCCGACATGTGGGGCAAGATGCGCATGAGTCCCCGGGACATTCTCGATGTCACGGGTTCCGAATATACCTACTTGATGAATGGTTCGCCCTCGGCAACCAACTGGACGGGACTGTTCCGGCCAGGCGAAAAAATTCGCCTCAGATTCATCAACGCATCAGCCATGACTTTCTTTGATGTGCGTATTCCCGGGCTCCCAATGACGGTAATTTCCGCTGACGGCCAGCCCGTACGCCCGGTTGAGACCGATGAGTTTCGCATCGGTGTGGCTGAAACCTACGACGTTATTGTTGAGCCAACGGACATTGCTCATACCGTGTTTGCGCAGTCACAGGACCGATCCGGGTTTGTGCGTGGCACACTGGCCAGCCGCCAGGGCCTGGAGGCACCGGTGCCCCCCATGTACCCGAGAACTGAACGCGGTATGGCGGCCATGGGAATGGGCGCGATGGACATGAAGGGCAGCATGAAAATGGGCAGCGACATGGACACAGCCCACGGCCCAATGAAGATGAATGGCAATGGCGAAAAAATGACCAAAATGGATGCGCCGTCCGACACAGTGAGCCTGAGCGCTGTCCCGACCGCCGGGCGCCCAATATCCCATGGTCCGGACAATCACGGCCCCGGAGCGGCAATGGTGGCTTCTAAACCGCAATCGCGTCTGGATGATCCAGGCATTGGTTTTGAAACCGTGAATCATCGCATACTGACCTACTCGCAATTACAGGGTATTGATGGCTGGCCTGACAAACGTCCTGCGGAAAGGGAAGTGGAGCTCCACCTTACCGGCAACATGGAGCGCTATATGTGGTCCTTCGATGGCAAGAAATTCTCTGAAGTGGATGGCCCGGTCAAGTTTTATAATGGTGAGCGCTTACGGTTGATACTGGTCAACGATTCGATGATGGATCATCCGATCCACTTGCATGGTATGTGGATGGAGCTGGAGACTGGTGCGGGTGAGTACCGCCCACGTAAGCACACGATTTCTCTTAAACCCGGCGAGCGAGTGTCTGCCTTGATAACGGTAGATGCGCCTGGAGATTGGGCATTCCATTGCCATCTGCTCTATCACATGGAGGCAGGGATGTTTCGTGTCGTGTCGGTTGTCTAACGAGTTCAGGGTGTGATTATTATGATGATTCGAATAAAACAGGTTACGGGCATTTCTCTTTTCATGTTAGCAGCCGGGACCTCAGCCGCCGCTGGTACCGGTGTGCAAGCCGAACCGGACTGGGCGTTACCTGTTCACGACGACAAGGTCTTTGGTCAGATACTGGTTGATCGGCTGGAATATCAGCGAGACGGTAATGACGAGATCGCCCTGTGGGATGCCCAGGCCTGGCTTGGCAAGGATCGCAAACGGCTCTGGATAGAAACAGAGGCAAAACAGATCTGTCCACCGAGAGCGGCGAAATCGAAAACTTCGATGTTCAGTACAGTTATCGTTTGGATGCTTTTTGGGACATCCAGACTGGTCTGGGCGCGCAGTCGACCTTCGGTGCAGACCCTAACAGGGAGCGTTACTCGGCTATCATTGGCTTACAGGGGTTGGCGCCCTACTGGTTTGAGGTGGATACAAACCTCAGGGTTACCGACGACGGTGATGTATCGTACGACCTTGAGGCTGAATATGACTGGTTGCTGACGCAAAGGCTTATTCTTCAGGGCCGCGGGGAAACCCTGGTCGCATTCAGTGACGTAGAGGAGTGGGGAGTGGGCACCGGCATCAACAATATTGGCCTCGGACTTCGGCTGAGATACCAGTTTTCGCGGGAGTTCGCTCCTTATATCGGTGTTTCCTATACGCGCTACTTGGGTAATACCAAGGATCTTCGTGAACGCGGAGGCGAGGGCGTCGACGCCTCGAGTTTCGTGGCGGGTGTTCGGTGGTGGTTTTAGAACGTTTTCAAACCCGTCGAGAACTCGGCCTGATGCGCACCAACTGGGAGGCAAACATTTACACCTGAAACACCGGCGCGAAACCACCGCCAGGCGTGCGAAAGTTGGTGGTCTGACCTTGGTATACACGTGCAGCGGCAAGCAAACGTTTTCCCGCGTAGGTGTAAAGGCGAATGTCGACCTTTCTCGTGGTTACGGTGCCGTCAATTCTCATGGTTCGTTCTCCTGCAGGAACGAAGTTCTGCGCGATATAGTCACCCTGCAGAATGTTTCGAAAACGCGCCGGGTTAACTTGTTGCCACGGTAGACGCCCTTACTGCCATGGCCGGCAACCGGTTTGAAGAACAGTTGACGCCGGGCACTCCATAGCTCCGCCGCATCGTTTGCTGAAACCAGCCGGGTCTTGGGCACGGCCTTCTTCAGATACCCGGCCTCAGCTTCACTGAGTCCCCAGGCGCGCAGGGACGGGGGGTCGGATAGCAGGATCAAGTTTCGTTTGTCGGCCATGAGCGCGTGTACCCGGGGATTAGGTGTTACTACCACCGCGCCGTTGAGATAGGCGTGTCTTAACGCTTCATGCGCCGGGGCCTCCAGGGCAAAATCCACCAGCCGATTGTACACCATGTCTATGGGCTTACCCTGTGCTGTCAATGCGCCGTCGACATATTCAAGCTCAGACGGGTCGAGTATCAAGGTATCAATACCTCTGGCCTGGAGTAGCTGTTGGGCCAGTTGGAATTCGGGGAACATAAACTGGCTTCCCGGGGCATCGTCCACGATGGCCAGGTGGCCGGGCATCGAGCCAGTACGTTGCCTCTGCCATTCCTGTATGAACATGGCGAACACCGCATCCTCAAATCCATCCAGCGCCTGTTTGGTTTCTACGGTCTGTTGAGATGGGCCACAGCATGAATGTTGAGCCCGAGCCAGCACCGTGTTCAAAAACGCGCCGCCGGCATTGGTATTGATCTCGATCAACCGAGGGCCATCGGGACCCAAGTGAAAATCATAGCCCATGAACGCCCCTATGGGGCCTGGATTGAAATGTGCAATCTCCGGCGCCCAAGACAGAGCGTGTTCCTGATAGAGTGAAAGCTCGGCGGTTGATTCGATCGCCTGAACGATGCGTTCCATCGACTCAATATCAGCTCGGGGGACGAAAACCGGTGTGTTTGAAAAAAGGTGATGAAGTTCAGGAACCGCGGAGAGATCGTTTTCAGCACCTACAAATTGATTCCGGAGGCTCTCGGTGAGAGCTTTGTGGTCAAGGGTGACGCAGTAGCACTGCTGGTTAAGCTGGTCTGCGTAGGTATTGCTTGTTCGTTGGCATTCCTGGGTTACGTCTTGCACTTGGAGCTCTTAGTTAAGGCAGGTGTTTAGCAACTGTTTTCGGGCTTGTTTCAGCTTCATGTGTTGGACTGCCAGGTATTGACCACGCACGATCAGAACCCTTGCCAGCGTGACGGCAGGGGAGTTCGCTGACGTGACCAGGAATTTACTGGAGATGCAATGGTTTTTTAGTATCTCGCGTAAACCAGAAGCCTGGGCCGCTTCAAAGATTGCCAAAGAGAGAGCTGGTTCGGAGTGTGTACGGGATAAAATGATAAGCCACGCTTTTGCAAGCGTGGCTATAAATTTCCCTACAATATCAACGTTCATTGTGTTCGAGAGCATCGCCGCTCTGATGGTTTCAGTTTGCGGATTTTTGATGATTCTTTAATTCAGATTTGCTCATTTTCATGTGCATCTGTTTATGATGATCGCTCAAAGTCTTCGAATCTAAATGTTCGACTGTTTTGTTCGGATAGCTTCGAGCTTCATTTATTCTATCTGCCAAACCAGAATTGGCATATGCCATAGTAGAGAACAACGTTGTTACTGCTGCAGCGATAATAAATTTTTTCATGGTGAGCTCCTTGCGCCGAATTACGGAAAATACGACTGTAATTCAGTTTCGTTTCAGGTTGTTGTGTTGTACTACACTTTGCTAGGGGTGCTATCAGCGCAACATAGTTGCGCCAGATGCTCTCTAGCTTTGCGAGTTAATTTAGCCGCAGGGTTATCCTGCGGCGTTTTTCTGATTTCGCTCCACCGCTTGGTGGTATGCCTTTCCTGCTTTTGTTCCTATCATCATTCGCCGAGCTTCCATACCCTTTTCGGACAGGCCATTGATCGTCATTTCTTTGTGAAGACGCTGCATTTCCTTATTTTTTAGGATCTCTGTCTGCGTCGTTTCTTTGTCCATCCCGTTATGCATCGAGTTCATGTTTTTGTGCATTGAACTCATATCGCTGCTCATCGGAACGCCACTATTACTTTCATGCGAGTTGCCGGCAAAAACAGCTGAAGATAAAGTGATTGCTGCTAGGAATATAATTGGCTTTTTCATAGTCCACCTACAGGTTGGTTTGTTGATGATTTCATTTAAACACTCCTTCCTGAACTGGTCCTGAAATAGATAATAAAAAAATGTAATGTTTTTTGATATACATATCAGTAATTAAAAGTAATTTACTCAGATCAAAATCACATAATAAGCTGTAAAATTTCAGCCTGAGTTCAGATAACGATTTTAAGATTCTTCGCTACGCACCAATTTAGTAGAGAATGAAACTTGAATAATTTTCTTCGTATATATAAGCCAGCTCTAATAGGCGCCTTGCTTTTAACGAGTCTTGGCATTTCTGCTGAACCGAGACTCGCTCTTGAAGACGCCATTGATATTGCGATTCGAGGAGATCCCTGGTCAGCCCAAAGCACCCAACTGCAGAAAGCGCTTCTCGATGAGTCTGTTGTTGCAGGCGCCTTACCGGATCCACGAATTACGCTAGGCGCCGCAAACCTTCCTACCGATACCTTCGATACCCGCCAAGAGGGCATGACCCAAGCCACTGTTGGGTTCAGTCAGCGATTTCCCCGTGGTGATAGTCGGTATCTCGCCCGCGACAAAAAAAAGGAGCTTGCAGAGTCCCAGTCGTTTCAGCGCGAGAATCGACAGGAATTGGTGATCAGGTCAGTCACCTACCTGTGGCTTGAACTATGGAAAACTCAAGAGAGTGTTCGATTGATTGAAAGCAATCGCGGACTTTTTGAACAGTTGGCCGACGTTGCGGAGGCCGGGTACACCTCAACAATGAACGGTTCACGGCAGCAGGATATTATCCGTGCGTCTTTGGAGTTGACCCGTCTTGATGACCGCTTAACGGCGCTTCATTCCCAGATGGAAACAGCCCAGGAAGAGTTGGGAGAGTGGGTTGGTACTGACACCTTCCGTTTGCAGGTAAGCGAGCGCATCCCCCCAAATCTGTTAGCCCGGCTTCCATACCCAGCGCTTGATGTCAGTAATAACTCCGTGATCACTCACGCATCAATTCGCGCTACAGACCAGTTAATTGATGCTGGGTCTATCGATGTTGAGCTGGCGCGCCAGGCTTACAAGCCGGAATGGACAGTGTCCGCACAGTATGGATATCGGGACCAAGCCCCGAACGGGCAGGATCGGGCGGATCTCTTTTCAATCGGAATCGGGTTCGACTTGCCTATTTTTACCGGCAATCGCCAGGACCGTACCGTGAGCGCGGCAATCGCGCGCGTAGAAGCGGCGAAGTCTGACCGGATGCTGCAGGTTCGGCGCATAAGAGCCGAAGGTCGTGCCGCCGCTGCCCGAGTTAACCGACTCGATGAGCGCATCATGCTTTACCAGCAGACGCTGCTTCCACAGATGGCGGAGCAGGCCAATGCAGCACTGTCAGCTTACAACAACGATGATGGCGATTTCGCCGAAGCCGTCCGTGCGCGCATCGCGGAGTTGAACACACAAGTTGATTTTATACAGATGACGGCTGAACGAGCGAAAAACCTCGCAACCTTTCGCTATCTCACTGCTGGTACCGCTGGTTCCCCCTCATTCTCACTGAACAATTCCCAGGATTAACAATCATGGCAAACGTTATGCGCCCATTGGGCTTTTTATTAGTAGGTGGGGTGGCCGGAGCAATCGCAACCTATTGGCTTGCCCCTGAAGCTTCACCGGCTTCGACGGGTGAGGCTGCGAGCAGTGTCAGTAAAGAACCGACGCACTGGGTAGCGCCCATGGACCCCAATTTCAAGAGTGACAAACCGGGTAAATCCCCCATGGGGATGGACTTGATACCGGTTTATGCAGGTAGCGGATCAGGGCAGGACGCCCCTGGTACCGTTCGTATTTCACCAGGTGTGGTTAACAATCTGGGGGTAAGGACGGGGCCAGTCACGCAGGGTCGGCTGCCGAACGATATAACGACGGTGGGGTACGTTCAATACAGCGAAGACGATATGGCTCATGTCCATCCTCGGGTTGAGGGGTGGATCGAGAAACTCTATGTGAAGGCAGAGGGCGAACCGGTGGAGAAGGGCAAGCCACTCTACACACTCTATTCGCCCACGCTGGTCAACGCCCAGGATGAACTGATCCTGGCGTTAAACCGGGGCAATGAGCGTTTGGTTAATGCCGCTAAGGAGCGACTTACGGCCCTCAATGTACCCGTAAGTTTGATCCGTCAGATCACGAAAACCCGGGAATTGCAGCGCACGTTAACAGTGTATGCACCAACCTCTGGTGTTATCGACAACCTGAATGTGCGCGAAGGTATGTTTATCAAGCCGGGGGATCGAGTTCTCTCCATCGCCGCACTGGATGAGGTGTGGGTTATTGGCGAAGTATTTGAGCGCCAGTTGTCTTCCGTGGCATCTGACAATCGCGTAGTGATGACGCTGGACTACTTACCCGGCCGTCAATGGAACGGGAAGGTGGATTATGTGTACCCGGAGGTTAATCCCAAAACCCGTACGGCCCGGGTGAGAATGCGTTTTGACAACGCCGATGGCACCTTGCTGCCGGGCATGTTTGCAGAGTTGAACATTCAGGCGCCCGTACTAGCCGACAGCTTCTGGTGCCTCGTGAATCGGTTATTCGAACCGGCCAGAGCGATCGACTGGTGCTTGCATTGGATGGCGGCACGTTCAAATCCGTCACGGTGAAGGTCGGACGTGTTGGTGAAAAGTACGCCGAAATCCTTAAGGGGGTAATGTCGGGCGATACGGTAGTTACATCCGCCCAGTTCCTGATTGATTCTGAATCCAGCAAGACCTCGGATTTTCTGCGCATGTCGGCCATGCCCGCTGATTCGATGGATCACGCAGAAATGGGTCATGGAAACATGGATCATGAGGAGGCCAACTGATGATTCAGTCGATTATCTATTGGTCCATTCGAAACCGCTTTCTGGTTCTGCTGGCAAGTTTATTAATAACTGGGCTGGGCCTGTACTCACTCAGTAAAACCCCGGTCGATGCGCTTCCAGACCTTTCCGATGTGCAAGTTATCATTAAAACCAGCTTCCCGGGGCAAGCCCCACAGGTCGTTGAAGACCAGGTTACCTATCCCTTAACGACCGCCATGCTGTCGGTTCCCGGTGCGGAAACCGTGCGTGGCTATTCGTTTTTTGGGGACTCCTACGTTTACGTCATTTTCGATGAAGATACCGATATGTATTGGGCTCGTTCCAGAGTTCTGGAGTACCTGTCCCAAGTGGCACCCAACCTGCCCGATTCCGCACGACCTCAACTGGGACCGGACGCCACCGGTGTTGGCTGGGTTTATCTCTATGCGTTGGTTGATCGCACAGGGCAGAACGACCTGAGCCAGTTACGCAGTCTCCAGGACTGGTTTCTGAAGTACGAACTGCAAACCGTGCCCGGTGTTTCAGAGGTTGCTGCGCTTGGCGGCATGGTGAAGCAATATCAGGTCAAGGTTAGCCCGGAAAAGCTCCGAGCACTGGGGATTCCGCTGTCTCTTATCCAGACGGCGATTAAGCAGGGGAACCAGGAAGTCGGGGCGTCGGTCATCGAAATGGCGGAGGCGGAATATATGGTTCGTACCTCCGGCTACATTCAATCCCGGGAAGACCTGATGGTGATTCCGCTGGGCCTGGATGTGAACGGCACACCGATTCTGCTTCAGGATGTGGCCAGTGTGGAAGTCGGGCCACAGATGAGGCGCGGTATTGCCGAGCTTAACGGAGAAGGGGAGGCCGTTGGTGGCATAGTGGTGATGCGCTTCGGCGAAAATGCTCAGGAGACCATCAATGGCGTTAAGGCGAAGCTGGGCGAACTGCAATCGAGCCTGCCTGAGGGCGTTGAAGTGGTCACGGTTTACGATCGCTCCGGCCTGATTGAACGAGCCGTCAACAACCTCTGGTTCAAGCTGCTGGAAGAGTTTTTTGTGGTGGGCCTGGTCTGTATCGTTTTTCTGTTCCACGTGCGGTCTTCGTTAGTGGCGATCCTCAGCTTGCCTGTGGGTATTTTGACGGCGGTTATCATCATGTACTGGCAAGGCATCAACGCCAACATTATGTCTCTCGGCGGCATCGCCATTGCTATCGGCGCCATGATCGATGGGGCCATAGTCATGATAGAGAACATGCACAAGCATATGGAGCGAACGCCGCTCACCCCGGAGAATCGATGGGAGGTTGTCGCCAGGTCTGCCTCTGAGGTCGGGCCGGCGCTGTTTTTCTCGCTGTTGATCATTACCGTCAGCTTTGTGCCGGTGTTTGCGCTTGAGGCACAAGAAGGGCGCATGTTTGCGCCACTGGCGTTCACTAAAACCTACGCTATGGCGGCCAGTGCCGCGCTTGCGGTGACGCTGGTTCCGGTACTGATGGGCTACTTTATCCGGGGTAAGGTGTTACCCGAGCATAAGAACCCCATCAACCGCCTGCTCGTCGGTGCTTATATGCCGGTGTTGAAGCTGGTGCTCAGGTTTCCTCTGTCGACCGTGTTTGGTGCAGTACTGGTATTGGCTGTAGGCCTATGGCCGGCAACAAAAATTGGTAGTGAATTCATCCCCCCACTGGACGAAGGGGACTTGATGTACATGCCCACGACCTATCCGGGAATCTCAATCGGCAAAGCCCGTCAGTTACTTCAGCAGACGGACAAACTGATTGCGACGGTACCGGAAGTGGAAACTGTGTTCGGCAAAGTAGGGCGCGCGGATACGGCAACCGACCCGGCACCTTTGACCATGATTGAGACTTTTATCCAGCTCAAGCCTCGAGATCAGTGGCGCGAGGGTATGACCACAGACAAGCTCAAGCAGGAACTCAACACACTGATTCGCTTTCCTGGTGTCACCAATGCCTGGGTTATGCCAATCATCACCCGCATCGACATGTTGGCAACGGGTATTAAAACCCCCGTAGGCATCAAAATCGCCGGCCCGGATCTTGCCACCATTCAGGATGTCGGAAAACGCCTGGAGGAAATTCTGGCAGACGTGCCTGGCACGGCTTCGGTTTACTCCGAGCGAGTAGCGGGAGGTCGATACATTAAGGTGGACATTAATCGTGAACGCGCTGCGCGCTATGGCTTGAATATCGCGGACGTACAGCAAGTGGTTGCCTCTGCGATTGGCGGGATCAATGTCTCCAGAACCATCGAGGGCCTTGAGCGTTACCCCATTAACCTTCGCTATCCGGAAGACTACCGGGATTCGCCCGAGAAACTGGAACAGCTTCCCATAGTGACGGCCTCCGGCCAGAGGATTGCACTGGCGGATGTCGCCGATATCCGAATAGAAGATGGGCCGCCGGCGATCAAAAGTGAGAACGCTCGTCTTAACGGTTGGTCCTTTGTGGATATAGAGGGTGTTGACGTGGGCACATACGTGGAGCAGGCAATGGCGGTTGTGCAGGAAGAATTGGACTTGCCCGCAGGCTACTCCATCGCCTGGTCGGGCCAATACGAATACATGCTCCGCGCTAAAGAAAAACTGACCTACGTGGTGCCGTTAACATTGGCGATTATCATCATCCTGCTGTTTCTGAACTTCAGAAACTTTACGGAAGTGGGCATCATTATGGGCACGCTTCCATTCGCAATGATCGGAGCCATTTGGCTGATGTATCTATTGGGTTATAACTTCTCCGTTGCGGTGGGTGTTGGCTTTATTGCTCTGGCCGGTGTCGCGGTAGAGATCGGCGTTATCATGCTGGTGTATCTTAACCAGTCCTACCAGGCAATGCTTGAAACCTGCGAGCAAAAAGGACTGACGCCGAGACGAGAAACACTGCGCCACGCAGTACTTCACGGCGCTGGTATGCGGGTGCGCCCGGTGATGATGACTGCGGCCGCGATCATCGGTGGCCTGGTTCCGATTATGGTTGGCACCGGAACAGGTTCTGAGGTGATGGCGCGTATCGCAACGCCCATGGTAGGGGGGATGATCAGTGCGGTTATTTTGGCGTTGTTGGTGATTCCGGTATTGTTTTATCTTTGGAGGCGGCGCGCGCTTTCCAACTAAGAGGTCATAAAAGTGCGAGGGCTCAATCATTACGAGCTCTTGTACTTCCCGAATCAGTTTTGACGCCCCTTGGCATCGGCCAGCATGAACGCCGCTTGATGAGTTATTGAGAACTTTGGGTTAGAGAGGCTAAACGCAAGATCTGGCCATGCTGCCCGTCCCAGTAAGATTCCAATGAAAAAGACCGTTAAGTTAGAACATCCGAAAATCAAAGTGCCTCGTGTTATCGACTCCGTGAAGCACGACATCAAAAAGTTTCTGAAAAATGAACGTAAAACCACTTATTCATAAGCCTGAGTGATGTTTTGAATACCTACGCGTAATTAGTCCTGAATGCCAATAGTTTGAAAAATACTAGCCAACTTACCAACACACTCTCTGGGAGTTGGCTATGAAATTTCGTTTACTGGCGTTTTCTCTGGCGATTGCTGTTTCGTCTTCGGCCGCAATAGCTGAGCCTTCAGACTCGGTGCTTGCTTTTTCTACTGATAACGATCTTTTCGCTCCGACCCAGACGGATCGGGATTACACCGCAGGTGTTGCGATTACCTATTCTTCCAACTCAAGGGAGTTCATGAACAACCCGGTATCCAGAGCCAGTCAAGGCCTGGACAACCTGTTATCGTCTGGCTTTCATACTGAATCCGGAAACCGGGAAAGTGCTGCGCTGGAGTTTGGGGTATACGGTTTTACCCCAGAGGAAATCAGCGCGACGACTATTGACAGAACCGACCGGCCATACAGCAGCCTGGTTTACTTATCTTCCAGTCAGAGTTACCAGGGCCTGGGTGAGGGTTCTGGTTGGACCACGTCCATGACAGTCGGGATGATGGGCCTGGACGTATTCAAGTCCAGCCAGGACTCGATCCACAAAGTGGTTGGCAGTGATCAGGCCCGGGGGTGGGATCACCAGATTTCAAATGGCGGCGAACCCACTTTCAGGTATTCCGCTGCCTATCATCATTACATGGGCTCCAACGAGCCAAACCAGCAGGTAAAAACGACCTATTTTGGATCCGTGGGGTACCTAACCGAATTTGGCGCGGCGTTGGTTTTCCGGGGTGGCCTGATTTCATCACCTGATAACCGCTTCAACCTGAGTTAATGGCCTATGGTGAGCGAGCTCCCGGAGTATCGGCGGTTGGCGGTCGGGAGAGTTACTTCTGGGGTGGGATGTCTGTGAAAGCTCGTGCGTACAACGCATATTTGCAGGGGCAATTCCGGCATTCCGATCATGAACTGAGTGCGAACGATCTCAATGTTCTATTGGCGGAAGTCTGGGCAGGCTATACCTACAGCTTCGGTGCCGGCGCAACGCTCAGTTACGTATTGCGAGCCCAGAGTTCCGAAATCAAGAACGGCACGGGGAATCGTACCCTTGCATGGGGTGGGCTGGTGTTCAGTAAACGCTTGGGAGCCAGATAAAACCGGGCAATCACCAGCCTGGGAATTGCGATCAAACTGATTTGTCGATCTGGCCGTGGGCATGCTGACTCAACACGATTGCAGTTTGCGGAGCACCTGCTTGTGACGATGTCAGGAAATGCTCATGGTTTCGTGGACAACTATCTCGATCAGAAGGGGCAGAGCAGACGTATAACCGCGACGGTGAATCATTTCTCAATTGTTCCGAAAATGCTGAGGAAATCGAACCTGATCGCTGCTATCCCCGAACTGATAAGTCAGGAATGCGGGTTTGTAAACGGACTAAGGATGGGGAATATCCCGTTTGAAGTGGATCCGACTAGTCTCTATCTCATCTGGTATGACATGATGGCCACTTCTCCATGCCGCCAGGCTACGGATTCGCAATGAACTTCACCCGTGTCCCGTGTACCGGGTTTTAACAGCGGGTTCATTACTTTCTCTTGGGGGGGGGGTAAAGCTTGAAAACACGGGCGGGCTATTTGCCCGCCCCTATGTTGCCAGTGCCAACTTAGTTGCCGATTCCCAGGTCGACGATTTCCATCGCAGGGTTGTTTCCACGCTCAATATCTTCCTGGCTCACACCTTCTGCTTGTGCGAGTGCAGAGAAAGCGAGTACGGAGAAAACGAGAAAGAACTTGGTAAGTGCGTTCATGTGATATTCCACCTTTCCAGAGAGTTAAGTTAAACAGTGTCGCCTCATTGGCTTGATTGAAATTCTCTCTTTTTGGTGCAACGAAAAAAAATTGTTATGAGGCATACAGCACATCATCTCAAATGATGTATCTGCCTCTGCCAGCAAGCGTCAGCAGGAGACGCTCGTATACCTGAGCTATGCCTTCGCGCCATGGTTAATAAACATCCTCGAGGTAGCGCCCCTCGGTTCTCAATGCATCAACATCCAGGTGCATTGGTTGCAAAATTGAGTCAAATACCTGCCGTACACCGGCGGCCATATCCCGGCCGCCGCACACCAATATTTGTGCGCCTATTTCAATCAGTTGTTGCAGCGCGGCCTCATCCGCAACAATGGCATCCTGAACATAGGCACTTTCTGCCGACCTTGAAAACGCGGTATTCAGCCCGGTAAGCCGCTGGTCATCCAGATAGCGGCCAAGCTCTGGCTGATAGAGAAAATCCGATTTGGGGTTACGACCACCCCAGTAAAGGTACATGGGATTGCGTTGCGTATTCTTTCGGATGAAGCCGGCAAGTGGTCCGATTCCCGCACCAGCGCCAACGAGAATAATCGGCGTAGCGCCTCCTGCGGGACGAAAGCCGGGGTTTTTCTGAATAAACCCGGCAATCCGATCTCCCGGATCGAGGCTGTGCAGATACCCTGAACAAAGGCCATGGGTCTGTTTTCGGACACAGATTTCCAGCTGATCATCCGAAGACGAGGACGCCAGCGAATAAAACCGGGTGGCCTGATCTCCGGGGGGCGCAACCCCAAACAGATCGCCAGCCTCAAAATCCGGTAGGCGTTGCCGGTTTCGAAAGCACAATCTCTGCCACAGATTTCTGTCACTTTGTAGCGGCTTGAAGCGCAATATGCTGGTAGGCGCATTCACAGCAACGCCGTAGTCCACACGCTCAACAAGCTCGAACTCAGACGTGACGGCAGGCGCGGGATTATGGGTTAGTACCAGCGGAATACCCATGTGCTTGCTGATCACCTCGCCCCATTCCCGAAACTGCGGTGCGGAACCACGATTAATTTTGGTAGCGGGATGCAGTTGTTGTAGTCCTTTGCTGCTGAGAGCTGCATCCACGTCCAGCGCATACTGGCAGAATTTCGGGAACTGTTGGTCACCAAAGCCGAGAACCACAAACTCCAATCCGTTATCCGCCTGAAAGTGTTCAAGGCGAGTCATAAACTGATTGGCGGAAGAGGGCGCGTCACCGTCACCATAGGTTGATGTCAGAATGAACAGCACCGTGGCTTTCGGGTAGTGCTCCGCCAGATCATTCATCGGCGCACAGTGCACTTTCTTGTCGGCCTGCTTGAGTTTTCCCTGAAGATCTTTGGCAAAACCCCAGGTGGTATTGCCTTCCGAGCCCACGAGAATAACGGCATCAGCGGCTTCGATGCTGGCGCTTTCACCCAGGCGTATGCAGGATGCGCGCCTCTGCCACCAGATTCGTAGCCCGGTAAACGACAGCACCGGCACGGTCAGCGCGACTACCCCGAGAATCAGACCTAACCACCACAAGCCTTCGCCCGTATGCAAGCGAACCATCCAATGTTGAAACTGATTGCCTGCAGAGTGTGGCTGGTACTGCAGCAGTTCTCCGGTTGCCTGGTCAACGAACCCGGAACCCTGAGTAGTGCTCAGGGAATAGACGTCTGTGGGGTCATCCGGGTAGGGGAACACCAGCTCTCGCAGCTCGTTGATATCCACGCCTTTTAGCGCACTCAAAGTACCTGCCGGTGCAGGTGTACCTCCTGAGACATCCGCAGGAAAAGAGAGCTCCGTACTCGCCCCGTCCGGTAAAAAACCAAACCTTACCGCCGACATATAGCTGCCGGTCAGTGCCGACAACAACAAGCCAATTACGGCAAATCTTGCCAGTTCGGCGTGAATCCGCGGGCTGCCAGAACCAGCAATGGGTCTTAACATCGCATTCCAGCCACCCAGGCGTCGAGCCAACACAAACGCTCCGGACAGGCAGATCAATACCATCAGTGCTGCCACGACTCCTGCCAGCATTCGGCCGGCATCATCAAGAAGAAATGACCGGTGCAAGTTCTTTACCCAACGCAAAAATGCTGATGGCTGATAGGGGGCAATGCCTTGACCTGTCAGGGGGTTAACCAGATCGGCACCTGGATGGCCATCACGGGTGTAATAAACGACGACTTCGCCTGATAGCGAGCGTGCGATCTGTTCGGTACCCGGATAATTCGCCACTACGCGCTCTGCCAGATCGGCAACGCTCAGCTCGCCGGCAACGGGAACCGTCGCGGCCGATCTCTCAAGTGTCGGCACTACTGACAAAACAACCCCGGAGGTCGCCAGCACCATCAACAACAACGCGGCGACCAATCCGGGTAAACCATGGAGCTTGCGCAACATTAATGTGTCTCCCGTCGTTTACTTGAGGCCATAGACAAAGGATTGGACATAGCCGCGGCCAGAAACCGTTTTTCCGGAGCCTTCAGTGGTCAGAGGCACTACCACATCCGAACGGTTGTCGCGCATATCCTCAACAGAGGTGTCAACACGAACCTGGTAACCGGAATCGATCAACGCGTCCTCAAGTTCCAGGGTCACTTTCAAGGCACGGCCACTGGTCACACTGGCACCGGTCAGGCCGTCGTATTCAGCCTGATTCAAACCACTGCCTCGTGCCCAGTCACGCAGGTGCTTGTAATATTTACTCTTCTCACCAGAAATCCAAAGAGTCCCTTGGTACTGGCCATCGGCATCGGTGAGGTAGATCGCCAGGTAAGCCCCGTCACCGCCATAGTTTTTCAGCTGCGTGGTAAAGGTGACTTGCCGGGCCTGCGCATAAGCCGGCAAAGCCATTACAGTTGCAAGTCCCAGAGCAAACAGAATCTTTTTCATCATGTAATCTCCTTTAATTACTCAACCGTTACGCTGGGGCGGCCTTTAACAATGCCCTTGCGCGGAACCCGGTCTTCATTGGTCGGTTCGCTGTAGCGCTTGGGCTTGTCACGATGGTCATCATCGGCATCGTCGTCCTCCCGCTCCATTTCCTTCAGTTCAAAGGTCGCCGGAGAGTACTCGGCTTCCACGCGACGACCATTCGGGTCCCGTCCTTTGACCTCGTAACAACCGTCGTCCACCTTGATGCGGAACACTGTCCAGCCTTCGGCTTCCAACTGTTTCCGGAGGTTTTCGCGTGGCTGCCATTGCGCAACCGGGTCATCGCAGTCATCGTCAGCCAGGGCGCTACCGCTCATCAGCACCAATGAAAGGCTGATCACAATGGGTTTGATATTCATGGCATGTCTCCCGTTGAATCGGTTTAATCAACCCTAAGGCCGTTACCTGACAGTGGCCTGAACGGGCGACCACATAACAGGATTGCCAGCGGGCATTTGAGCGGTTCAGGCTGCTGTCAGGTGACGGCTGTAGTATCTTCTGATCGTGACCATGCAAAAGGTGAAACATGCGGGTACTGTTGGTTGAAGATACAACCGGACTGGGTGAGGCAGTGCGGGATCAGATCAGCGAGGATGGTCATGCCGTGGATTGGGTGCAGAGCCTCTGTTTCGCTGAGACGAGCGTAAAAACCACCACTTATAATCTGATTTTGCTCGACTTGATGCTGCCGGATGGCCATGGGTTTGATTTTTTGAAAAAGCTGCGAGCAACCGGTGATGCAACCCCCATTATCATTCTGACTGCCAAAGATCAGGTGTCAGACCGCATCGCAGGACTGAATGCAGGTGCCGACGATTATCTGGTGAAGCCGTTTGATTTATCAGAGCTGTCTGCGCGGGTGGCCGCCGTGGCACGACGCTATCGTGGTAATCCGAACCCTTTGGTGCGTATCGGAGATCTTGAAGTGGATCTTGGCGACCACCGCCTCAGCCGCAACGGCCAGCCGGTAGAGCTCACCGCACGGGAATGGGCGCTGTTTGAGGGGTTTCTACAGCGCCCCGGAATACTGCTATCGCGGGCCCAGCTTGAAGACCGGCTGTACGAATTTGGGGCGGAAATCGAGAGCAATACCATAGAGGTCTACATCAGCCGTTTGCGCAAAAAACTGGGGCGCGATGCCATAGTGACGGTTCGAAGTATGGGTTACCGGTTAAACTCTTATGACCACTAAAACCAGCTTACAGAAAACCCTTGGTACCTGGCTCACCATCGGCGTGACCTTGCTCTGGCTGTTGGGCGTCATTGCCTCAGGCCTGGTGGCCCGGCACGAGATGAACGAAGTGTTTGATAGCGCACTGGAGGAAACAGCGCAGCGTATCCTGCCATTAGCGGTTACCGATATCCTGAACCGGGAAAATGATACGGGCCATCACCGGGCACCCGTGTTGAAAGATCATAACGAGTACCTTACTTACCTGGTTCGCAACCCGTCCGGTAAGCTTCTGCTGCAATCCCACGATGTCGATCCTGATATTTTTGGCGCCCTGCCGCAGGAAGGTTTTTTTGAAACGTCCACGCACCGGTTCTACGGTGAAGCGGCTGTCAGCGATACCATCTACATCGAAATTGCGGAACCCCTGGCTCACAGACGCGCAGCGGTGCTGGAGGCAACTCTCACATTACTCATCCCACTACTATTTCTGATTCCAATCAGTTGGTTTGGTGTCTGGTGGGTGATAAAACGGTCACTTCGTCAGGTTGTTCTGTTGCAGCAATCGATAGAAGCCCGTGGTGGTAGTGACCTTTCTCCCGTAGCAGTCGACCGTCTGCCAAAAGAGTTTGAACCCATCATGGTCTCGGTCAACCGCTTATTGGAGCGTTTGCGCAGAGCACTTGAAGCAGAGCGAAGCTTTACCGCTAACAGCGCTCATGAATTGCGAACCCCGCTAGCAACGGCGCTAGCTAAACTCCAACGGTTAAATGCCGAAACGCAGGATGTCCAAATTAAATCACGCACCGGCGAAATTGAAGAATCGCTTCGTACTTTGTCGAGACTGTCGCAGAAGCTGCTCGAACTGGCAAAGGCAGAAGGTGGCAGCGCGCTGTCAGAAAACGACAACGACCTTGTACCCATACTGCAAATGATCGCTAACGATTACGAACGTGAGGCGCCCGGTCGCCTCGTGCTAAATTTGCCTGACGATAGCGTAATGTCATTACTCGATCCCGATGCCTTTGCCATCCTGGTAAGAAACCTGATGGAGAATGCTCTCAGGCATGGCGCTGCCGACCGGCCAGTAAATATCAGCCTGACAGGTGAGGGCACCCTGCGAGTGGCCAATGCAGGTGAGGTTGTGCCGCCAGAGAAACTCGCTTTGTTGCGAAACCGCTTTGTACGCTCCGATACCAAAACACTGGGCTCTGGTATCGGGCTTGCGATTGTGGAAGCCATCGCAAGCGGCGCGGGTACTGGTCTGAAGCTCCGATCACCAGCTTCAGACCAAAGTGACGGTTTCGAAGCAGAAGTGAATATTGTCGTGGGCCACACGGACGTTTAAGGCTGGTGTCAGGTTAACCCTGCAGAATTCAAACAAACCCAACCGGAGTTTGTTCGTGCCTAACTTACGTACCAGTGTCGCCCTTTTACTGCTTTTGACGGTTCAGCTCAGCTTCTGGACCCCGGGGCTGAGCTATGAGCAGTTACTGACACTCAGTGGCTACCTTGCCATCAATTTTATGTCCATCACCATGGTGCTGGCTGCTCGGCCTGGATGGCTGGAACCCCCGTTGGGTGGTCTGGACAGCATGTATCAACTGCATAAATGGACCGGCATTCTGGCCGTTACTTTTGCGCTGACACACTGGCTGATCGAAATGGCGGATGATGGCCTCGAAGCGCTGCTTGGCTCGGATCAGAGCTTGAAGGAAGCTGACTTTTCGGGCCTGCTGGACAGCCTTCAGGATGGCGCTGAAGATCTGGGCGAGCCTGGCCTGTATTTACTGGCGTTTCTCGTTGTTATTACCCTTCTGCGATGGGTGCCTTACGGCTACTGGCGTTATCTGCACCGGGTGATGCCACTGATTTATCTGGCACTGGCCGCCCATGCTGTGTTGCTGGCGCCGCTGAAATGGTGGCAACAACCGACGGGTTGGCTGATGGTGCTGTTGATAGTGGGTGGTGCTGTCGCAAGCCTGCAATCGCTGACCGGGCAAATCGGAAGCAGCCGCCGCTACAAAGGGTTGGTTCAGGCCGTCAGGCAGACATCAGCCAACATCACGGAAGTCGTCTGTGACATGGGCAAGCGGTGGCCAGGTCACCAAGCCGGACAATTCGCCCTGGTGACCTTCGACCGAATCGAAGGGGCGCATCCTTTCAGCCTGGCCGGTGCTGACAACGACAGCGGGCAGCTCAGTTTTCACATCAAGGCACTGGGAGACTACACCCGCAAGATCCCCCGTAAGCTACGTAGTGGCCAGGCCGTTACGCTGGAGGCCCTTATGGTCGCTTTGATCCCGACAGCGGCAGAAAAAACGCCCAGCAAATCTGGGTAGCGGGCGGCATTGGTATCACACCGTTTCTGGCGGCGCTGGAAAACCGCCTGATCAATTTCGAACAAAAACATCCCGCGGTCACACTGCATTACTGCACCGCCGGAGCCGTAGATGATCCAATGCTGACTCGCCTGCAACAACTGGCGGAGCACCTTTCAGGCATATCATTGCACGTCTACGACAGCCTGCAGGGGCAGCGATTGACTTCGAATCAACTGCAGATTCATGCCCACAAAGTGGATATCTGGTTTTGTGGGCCGCAAGGCTTGGCAAAAGCCCTGAAAAGCGGACTGAAGCAGCAGTCCATTTCATTACGCTTTCACCAGGAAAGTTTTGAGTTTCGCTGAAACAGATTTCTTTTTCGGCCCAGGATTAAGCAATCGGTAGCGGCCACGGATCTTGATGTCGCGGGGTGAAGCTTGGAAGATAATTATGTCCTTTTCGGCAAGATGATTGGGGAAGCGTATGAGCCATAGTGAAATCCATCGATCACATCGAGTAGGTTGGTTACGGGCGGCAGTACTGGGTGCAAACGACGGAATTGTTTCTACAGCAAGTCTCATTATTGGTGTTGCTGCTGCTAGCAGTACTTATCAAGGCATTCTTCTGGCGGGACTTGCTGGTTTGGTAGCAGGCGCTATGTCTATGGCTGCAGGGGAGTACGTGTCCGTTAGCTCGCAGTTCGATACTGAAAAGGCAGACCTGGCTATTGAAAAAAAATCATTGGAACAAGATTTTGAGTTTGAAAAAGAGGAGCTCGCTTTAATATACGAAAGCAGAGGGCTTGAGTCAGCTCTCGCGAAGCAAGTCGCTGAGCAGTTAATGGCTCACGATGCTCTTGGTGCACACGCCAGGGATGAAATAGGCATCTCGGAAACTGTTAGCGCCCAGCCCGTTCAAGCGGCCTTCTCATCGGCAGGCACTTTTACCATTGGTGCCGCACTTCCGTTGGCTGCGGCGTGGGTTGTACCGGGCAACCAGCTAATTTTTGTTGTTGCAGGATCCTCACTGGTTTTTCTTGCGCTTCTAGGCGGGATTGCTGCGAGAGCAGGTGGGGCTTCCATGGCAATCGGCGCAATCAGAGTTACATTTTGGGGTGCACTCGCAATGGCACTTACGGCCGGAGTAGGTCAAATATTTGGTGTAGTTGCATAATGAGAACTGGGCTTCTCAGGCTTCAGGATTTGAGCTTCCTGTAAACCTGTCTTTCACTCATTATGTTGACATGAGCCGCGAGAGAAGGCCTCGAACATGACAGCCAAGCCTGTACCACCGAATACCGAGCAACTGTATGTCTGCCATATATGCGGGCAGGCTTTTCCCAAATCAAAGCTACGCCCCTGGATTTCAGTCCGACCGGGGGTATCAGACCTGATCTCCAGTTCCGCACCGGGCTGGGCCGAAGGAAAGCAAATCTGCAAGCGCGACCTTGTCCGGTTTCGACGCCAATATGTCGAGCAACTACTCGAAGATGAGCGCGGTGAGTTGAACGAGCTCGATCGACAGGTCATCGAAAGCATTGAATCCGGACAGCTTGTATCTCGCAACCCTTTGGACGAGATTGAAAAGAGGTCCACGTTCGGCGAGCGTACCGCCGACAAGGTTGCCAAATTTGGTGGCAGCTGGACATTCATCCTGTCTTTTGCCGTTGTTTTGATTGCGTGGATCACGCTCAATGTCGTGGGGCTCAGCGCCAAGCCTTTCGACCCTTATCCGTTCATCCTGCTGAATCTTGTATTGTCATGCCTTGCAGCGATGCAGGCTCCTGTGATCATGATGAGCCAGGGCAGGCAGGGAACCAAGGATCGGCTGCGAGCTGAAAACGATTATCGCGTGAACCTGAAGGCTGAGCTGGAAATCCGCCAGCTGCACGAAAAAATTGATCACCAGCTCGCCCACCAATGGCAGAAGCTTGTCGAGTTACAGCAGATACAGATTGAATTGTTAGAAGATAGCTCTGATGGCATTCGCTGAAAGCACGCTGCCTCATGGTAGGTGGCTGCGGATCATTAAACACCCAGCCGTCAGGATTGCAGTTCCCATTGTCATTGTGGTGATTGCAATTTTCGCCCTGCACAGTTTGGCGGCCCATGTGAAATGGGTCGACGTGAAAGCCGACCTGCTCGCGGCTTCATCAGTTTCATTGCTCGAAGCGCTCGGTTTTACGGCAATCAGTTTTGTCGGCATCTCATTTTATGATGCCCTTGCCGTCAACTTGGTCGCACCATCAAAAGTGCCTTTCCGCATTGCCGCACTGGCTGGAGCGGCGGGCTACGCAATATCCGGATTGTTAGGCGTCTCGTATCTGACAGGCACGGCCGCCCGTTACCGTGTCTATTCGTCGTTCGGTCTCGATCTGGCATCGGTCTCAGGAATCATCGCGATATCCTGGAGTGGCTTTTGTTCTGGCCTGGCGCTGGTATTTGGCAGTCTGCTGATATTCCACCCATCGGGTTTGAGCGCGGTGTTGCCAATACCTCCAGCGGTTGAAACGGGAACCGGTCTCGTGATTCTGGGAGGGCTGGTTGCCTATCTTTTCTGGCTGGCAACCGGCAGGCGACAGTTGAAAGCGGGAGGTTTCAGCATCCCCTTGCCAGGCGCAAAACTTGGCGCTGTACTAACCGGCGCAGGGCTGCTCGATCTCATTAGTGCTGCCCTGGTGCTTTACGTTCTGATTCCCGCCGATGCAATTCAGAATCTGCCGTATTTCATTACGATCTATTTTGGCGCGGTCGCTTTAGGCATCCTCAGCCACTCCCCGGGCGGGCTGGGTGTGTTTGAGGCAACAATCATCTCAGGATTGGGCGTCTCGGGGCGCTCGGACGTTCTGGCAGCACTTTTGCTTTATCGCGTGATCTACACGATCGTCCCCTTCATCGCCGCAGTTTTGGGCCTAAGCCTGATAGCAGGCATGGCGCGGCGGCGAGAACTTACCGGCGGGGCGAAAACCATCTGGCGCGCATTCCAGCCACTGGTTCCGCCAGTTGCAGCGGGAATCGCACTGCTTGCCGGGGTGCTGCTTCTGGTATCGGGCAGTCTGCCTGCCGAACAGTCGCGCTTGGGTGTGTTGCGCGAACTCTTGCCCCTTTCTTTTATCGAAGTGTCGCATCTGGTGGGCAGCATCACCGGACTTTTTTTGATCGTCGTGGCACGGGGTCTCTATCGCAAGCTTTACCGCGCCTGGGTGGTGGCGATGGGGCTGATTGTTCTGGGATTGCTTGCATCGCTGCTGAAAGGACTGGATTGGGAGGAATCTTTGTCGATGCTTGCTACGCTGGCCGTATTGGGGCTTTTCCGCCCCGCATTTTATCGTGCTGACAGCGTATCCGTGTTCCGGCTAAACGAGACCTGGATCATCAGCACATTGGCCCTTCTGGCGGCGGCATTCTGGATAGGGCTTTTTGCCCAATCTCATCTATCTTATCGTAACGCGCTCTGGTGGGATTTTACATGGCACGGGGACGCTTCGCGCTTCCTGCGGGCAAGTCTTGCCGGGGCGGTTACCCTGGCTGTGATCGCGCTCAATTCCCTGATAACGGGTAAGGCCAGCCGCAAGCGCCTGGAGCCGATTCCCAACGTAGTGCGCAGGCTTGTCACAGCAAGCGAAGACACCGAGGCGAACATCGCGTTGATGGGGGACAAGGCATTTCTTGTTTCTGACGACGAGAGTGCGTTTATCGCTTATGCCGATACTGGCCGGTCGCTGATCGCGAAGGGCGATCCAATAGGTGATGCGAAAATGGCAAAGAAACTTGTCTGGCAGCTTCGCGAAATGGCCGACCGACAGGGAAAACGATGCGCCTTCTACGCTATATCGCTGAGGTATATTCCGGTTTTTCTCGATCTTGGCCTGTCGATCCTAAAGATCGGCGAGCTGGCGCGGGTCGACCTGCGCACCTTCACGCTTGAAGGTCCGAGCCGGAAAAACCTGCGTCAGGCACGTAACCGTGCAGCCCGGGACGGTTTTGTGTTTGAAGTTGTTCCTGCGGCCATGCTCTCTTCATTGATGGCGGACTTGCGATCCATCTCAAATGCGTGGCTTGAAAGCAAGCAAGGGGAGGAGAAGGGGTTTGCTCTTGGAGCCTTTGAAGAAGGTTATATCTCCAATTTTGATGTGGCCGTCATGCGCAGTAATTCGGGTGAGATTGTCGCTTTCGCCAACATCTTTAAAGGCGCTCATTTGAACGAACTGTCCTTTGACCTGATGCGGCACCGCCCGGGCGGGCCCGGGTTCGCGGTGGATGCGCTGCTTGCGGAACTCATGCTATGGAGCGCAGCCCAAGGCTATCACTGGTTCTCGTTGGGTGCTGCGCCTTTTTCGGGCATAGAGAACCGCCAGTTGGCGCCGATCTGGAACCGTATCGGAGGTTTTGTTTATGAGCACGGCGAACATTTTTACAACTTCGAAGGGCTCAGGGCGTTTAAAGAGAAATTTGACCCGGAGTGGAGCCCGATCTATCTGGCCACCCCCGGGGGACTGGCCACTCCCCAAATCTTTAACGAGTTGAATGTGCTGATTTCGGGCGGGTTTCGTAGACTGATGAAGTAGGGGCTGTCGAAAATACTTATGAGATAAACCCCAATCCGCCAGGTTTTGACATTTTCCTGATAAAACCTCCACAAAGCCATGATGTAAGTTGGGTCACTATACCTACTCAAACTTACGGCGACTGTTTCAGCCGTCAATGTGGTGGGTTTTCTCATGAACACAGTCTTTCCTCGCCAATTACAGGGATTTGTAGCGGCCGGAGGCCTTGCTACGCTGTTCCACTGGCTTGTGATGGCTGCACTGGTCAGCGCCGGGCTTGAGCCAACATTGGCTACCGCAAGCGGAAGCGTTTCCGGAGCGGTATTAAACTATGGCCTCCAGCGGCGTTTAGCCTTTCGCAATGCCGGCCCTCACATAATTACGTTGTGGCGCTACATCGGCTCCTGCATGGTCGCTTGGCTATGCAATCTCTTCTTTTTCTTCCTGTTCAATAATGTTCTGGCGCTGCCTGTCTCGTTGTCACAAATCGTGGCCACAGGGCTTGTTGCTGCACTGAATTACATTGTCTACCAGAGGCTGGTTTTCCATGAACAAACGCGTTGAATTCCCCTCCGTACCGTTCGATGGTTCGCATAATAAATCGCTGCTATCACTGGTGGTGCCGCTGTACAACGAACGCCCGATGCTGCCGCTGTTTTTTGAGCGGGTTCTGCCGGTGCTTGCCAAGTTGGATCTGCACTGGGAAATCGTGCTGATTGACGATGGCAGTGACGATGGTAGCGCCCAGTACATCCGTGGAGTGATCGACCGAACGCCCAGCATTCGGCTTATCAAATTGAGTCGCAATTTCGGTAAGGAGGCTGCAATGACCGCAGGGTTGGAGCACGCCAGGGGCGATGCGGTGATCGTGTTGGATGCAGACCTGCAAGATCCGCCTGAGCAAATTCCGGCCATGGTCGAATGCTGGCAGTCGGGTGCTGATGTTGTCCTGATGCAGCGTCGCTCACGGGTAGGCGAAACTGCGTTCAAACGCTGGAGCGCGCACCTGTTTTACCGGTTGTTGAACCGAACCAGTCGAACGAACATCCCGGTAGATACCGGAGACTTTCGGCTGATGAGTCGAAAAGCCGTTAACGCTTTACTGGTGTTGAAGGAACGCAACCGCTATATGAAGGGCCTGTTTGCTGGATTGGCATGCCCACTCAGGTCATTCAGTACGATCGTGAGCCGCGGGCGGCAGGTGAGACTAAATGGGACTACCCGGGGCTGGTCGGTTTGGCACTGGAGGGGCTAACGTCATTTTCTGTATCTCCGCTGCGCTGGGCAACGGTTATCGGGCTTATTGCCGCCAGTATGGGTGCGGTATTCGGAGTGTGGATTGTGGTAAAGGCACTCATGCTGGGCGATGCCACCAGCGGTTACCCGTCGCTTGTGGCCATCATTAGTTTTTTGGGTGGCATTCAGTTGATGAGCGTGGGCATTGTGGGGGAATACGTCGGCAAGACCTACATAGAATCAAAGCGTCGACCGGTGTACCTGACAGAGGAAGTGATCGAAAACCGGGAGGGGATGCGTCAGAAGGCCAGCCGCAAAACGACAGGGACGCGTCATGTCAAAGCGGTTTAATGTGTGGCTGCTAATACTGGCTGCAGTGTTAGTTAGCCGTTTTATCGGTATGGCTTTTTTCCCCTTTGCCGACACCACCGAGCCTCGCTACGCCGAAATCGCTCGGTTAATGGCCGAAACCGGCGATTGGATTACGCCCTGGTTTGAGCCCGGTGTACCTTTCTGGGGCAAGCCGCCCTTGTCGTTCTGGGCGCAGGCGGCGGCAATCAAAGTGTTTGGTGTCTCGGAATTTTCGCTGCGCTTTCCGTCGTGGCTGGCAACGCTCGCTATGGTATGGCTGGTCTGGCGTCTTGCCAAGCAACTCTGGACTGTTCAGGTCGCCCAATGGAGTTGTCTGGTTTTTGCAACCATGGCCTTAACTTACATCAGCGCTGGCGCCGTGATGACCGACGCTTTCCTGGCGCTGGGCACCACTCTTACTCTAATCAGCTTTTGTTTGGTGATGTCGGGGGAGCGCGGTGCTTGGCGATGGCTCTTCTTTTTAGGGTTGGTCATTGGGCTGCTTTCCAAGGGCCCGTTGGCTTTGGTTCTAATCGGAATTCCCATCATGCTGTGGTTGCTGCTTTCATGGAGGGAAGCGATCAGCAACCTGCGCCGGCTGCCCTGGTGGCGAGGCACCCTGATGACGGCCCTGCTGGTCTGCCCTTGGTATATACTGGCTGAACTCAAGACTCCCGGGTTTCTGGATTATTTTATTGTGGGCGAGCATATTCGCCGCTTTCTGGACCTGGATGGGCAGGCGACCTATATGGAAGCGCCCACACACAGCCCAAAGGCATGATCTGGGTGTTCTGGTTGTGGGCCTCGTTCCCCTGGGGCATCGTTGCGCTGGTGAGCCTGGTACTGGCGTGGTTTAGAGGCAAAAGAAACGGAATCGTAAGCAAGACAATATCGAATCCCGGCGTAAGCTTTTTGCTGGCAAGCGCGTTGGCACCAATGCTATTTTTTACGCTCGCAGGCAATACTCTCTGGACGTATATATTGCCCTCGTTGCCGTTCACCGCCATTTTAATCGGCCGTTGGGCGTCGGAATGCGAGTCTCTCTGGTTGTCCCGGATGAGGACTGGGGGGGTGGCGCTGGTTCCTGTTTTACTGACGGTATTCGTTGTGCTGGCTGCAGTAGCTGGACGCCACTGAAAACAGAGAAAGAACTGGTAAGCTATTATCAGCAGGTCAGGAACGCCGATGACAGCCCGTTGATTTATCTGGATACTCTGCCATTTTCAGCCAGGTTCTACTCAGACGGAACCGCTGTCGAAGTGACCAAAAACGGTTTGAACAACTTGCAGGGACATAACACGTTTCAACGTTTGTATGTCGCGGTTCCTCGAACCTGGTCAGACGACAAAGTGGCCAAATTATCCAATTCGGCTCGAAAGATTATGGAAAATAGACGCCACCAACTGTTGGTCATTGAGGGACTGCTAACGGATCAGCAGCCGGTGTCTAACGCCAATGGAGCTCGCTCGAATGACACTTAACCAACCACCGCTCAGGCTATTGATTGTCGAAGACCAGGTGGATCTTGCGGAAAACCTGTTCGAGTTCCTGGGCGAAGATCGCTACATACTGGATTTCGCCGCCGATGGTTTAACCGCTCTGCATCTGTTGAGCACGCAAAGCTATGACGTTGTGGTACTCGACCTGATGCTGCCCGGCGTCAATGGGTATGATATTTGTCGGCGCATTCGCCAGGACCTGCAATGCCAGACCCCGATTATTCTAATGACGGCACTGAGTGCCTTGAACGATAAAGAGAAAGGGTTTGACTGCGGTGCCGATGATTACCTCGTGAAGCCGTTTGAGCTACGCGAGTTACAGCTGCGGATTGAAGCTCTGCATAGGCGCTACTCGCCGCAGCGACCGGTCTTGGCAGCTGGTGATATTCGGTTCGATCCGGGTACGCTGGAGGTGGAGTTGCGTGGATCGAAAACAGTGTTGTCTGGCACACCAGCGCGGCTTTTTGAATTACTCGTTCGAGCGTACCCGAGTTTTCTCAGTCATGAGGCGTTGAGTGATGTGTTGTGGGGAGCCCGCCATGGAGAAACCGAAGGCAACAGTCTCCGGACTCACATTTATACGCTTCGGAAATCCCTGCAGGCAGGCCTGGGTAGCTCGCTCGTAAAAACCATCCATGGGCGGGGGTACCGCCTGGAAGTTCCTGAGAAAGAGAATACAGACACACCATGAAGTCATCTTTGACCACCCGTTTGGCACGAACCCTGTTTTTGCTGATTGCCGTCACAACCGCAGCCTCGATGCTCATTGTTGAGATTTTTGTTCACGACGTTGAGGACACTATTCTGAGTCTGGAGCTTAAGGCTGAAGCCGAGTATTTCACGAAACAAGTTCAACAAGGGACGTTTCACCCCATAAAAACGGCCCAGTTGGAGGCCGTTTTTCTCCCAAAAGGCGAGGCGGATATTGTACTGCCTGAATATTTCCGTAGCCGCTCGCTGCCGTTTTCCCAGGAAATCGAGATAGGTGAGACAACGCTGCTGATAGTCGGCGAGCAGCTGGAACAACCTGACGGCAAGCTCTTCCTGGCCCAGGACATTACCATCATGGAAAATCGTAAATCCCTGGTTCAGCTTGCTCTGGTCGGCGTGGCGGGCTTCATGCTCCTCGTCGGCTTTTTTGTTGCCCGAACAGGCGCCCAATACTTGGTACGACCCTTCAGGAAGCTAACCCATGAAGTCATGAACACGAGCCCCGGATCGTCCATGCGGCAAATTGATACGGGCTACCGTGATCAGGAGTTTTGCGACATTGCCGAAGCGTTTAACCGGTTTCTGTCAGCGCTGGAACATCACATTGAGCGGGAGAAATCGTTTGTTAAACTCGCCAGTCATGAGCTTCGCACACCGTTAGCCGTGATGAGTGGCGCCCTGAATGTGTTGGAACAACGACAAAGTTTGTCGGCGGCAGATCAGAAAACCCTCGCCCGTATTCGCCGGGCCATGCAAACCATGCGAGACGATACAGAAGTTCTGCTTGAACTGGCCCGCAGCGAAGCGTCCGAAGGCGGTGCGAGAACCATTTTGCTGCAAGAGGTCGTCCAGAACACGATTGATGATCTCGAACATGGACATCCGGATCATGCCGGACGAATCACGGTTTACAACAATAGCCCGGGGTTGAGAGTCACAACCATCCCGCTTTGGTACGCATGTTGATGCGCAATTTGTTGCAAAATGCGCTTCGCCACACTCATGCCGAAGTGGAGGTTCAAATGATGGAAAACCGAATCTCGGTGCGCGACTTTGGATCCGGGCTTCCAATCAATGTTGCTGAGCATCTGAGTTCTGCCGATGCGCCCAGCGTCACCAATCCCAAGCCTGGAGAGTTCAGCAACACCACCTTCGGGTTGCTGATTGTCCGTTTGGTTTGTGAACGGCTAGGCTGGGATCTTGAGATCCCGAAGTCAGACAGTGAAGGTACTGAGTTTATGATCCATGTGCATAGCCTTGACTGATGATGTCAATCAGGTAGCCCGTAGGCTTGCTCCTGGTACAACTTCAGTGGGAGAAGGGCGTGTGCCAGAGCTTTCCTTATGGCCATTTCTTGCGGTTCATCTGTCAGGTACTGAGTGCTACCGGCTTCCGGTGAATAAATTCCTGCCAACGGCTCTTGGTCGGGACGCAACACAGTTACGTTGAATTCGTTGTCCATCCACGCGTAATAATCATTGAACTGCATGATCGCTCGGCCGGGTTCATTTGGGAACCTGGCTAAGTCACGGCCTATCATGGGATGCTCGCTGGCAATTCCCATGATTGAAAGCAGCGTTGGGGCAAGATCAATCTGGCTTGTTAGCGTGTCAATCTGTCTGCCTTCAATGTCTGCTCCAAGTATTAGCCCAGGAATCTGAAAATTCTTTATAGGGACCAATTCATCGCCCCAAACCCTGGCGTCGTGATCCGCCACAATCAGGAACAGGGTATCCTTCCAGTAGTCGCTGTTCCGTGCGGTATCTATGAAGTCGCCTAAAGCATGGTCCGCATATTTGACAGCGTTATTAACGGTGTTTTTCTCTTCGTCGTAGCGTTCAATTCTGTTGTCAGGATATTCAAACGGCGTGTGATTAGACGACGAAAAAACCAAACGGAAAAAGGGCTTTCCAGCAGCATGCAGCCTCTGGAGATCTTCATGGGCTTTTGCGAACAGGTCTTCGTCACTGACACCCCAGCTTCCGGTAAATGCGGGGTTGGCGTAATCCTTTTGATCTACTATTTCATCAAATCCATTGCCCGTGAAAAAGCTGCGCATGTTGTCAAAGTGGGCTTCTCCGCCATAGATAAAACCGGTGTCATAGCCTTTGCGTTCCAACAAATCGCCGAGGGTGAAAAATCCGGTCTGGGACAGAGATAGCTTCACCACACTGCGAGCAGGAGAGGGTAAAAATCCGGATACCACCGCCTCAATGCCCCGTACAGATCTTGTGCCCGTTGCATACAAATTCTCGAACCACCACCCAGATTCCTTCAAGGCCTCTAGGCGGGGCGTGACAGGAGTGCCGCCGAGTGATTCAACAAATGTAGCGCCCAGGCTCTCTTCCAAAACGATGACCAAATTAAGAGGACGCGGTCTTTTTTGTACCGGAGTTTGATGGTGCAGTGTCGGAAATTTCTGAGAGCTGAACTCAGTGCTACTGAGCCATGGCGAGCTTCGGACTTCACCCAGTATTTGTGACATTTCCATTTGGCCGTAACTGTCACTCGCATCTACCTCGTGTTTGAGGTTATAGATTGCAAATGCCACGGACCAGGTCGAGTTAAGAATCAGGGAGTTCACAAGGGCATCGGAGGTCAGCGCGAACATTGCCGGATTAGCAGGACGATGGCCGGTGGTGGAACGAACACTCATAAATACAGCGAGAACCACAATGGGCCACGCCAGCATCGCTTTACCGTAACTGCCTGGTTGAGCCTCCCGCGACCACGGCCGCATTAACCAGGCGAACAAAATGGTCAGTGACACACAAAGAAGGATCCCCAAGACTACGGTGGAAGATAGCCCTCCCAAAGCATGCTTAACACCTCCTTGGGGTAATCCAAGTATTCGATAAACAGACGGTTGGGCCGAGTATCGTACTCCGCGATAAAGGTTGGCGTTGACAGTTCCATGAAGAGAAAGACAAAAACAACGATCAGAGACCAGAGGCCAGTTAGTCGCTTCCACACCGTCCAGCTGAAACGATGGCCCAGAATCGGCAGGAGCAAAACCAACGGCGCCACTGCCATGCCGGCCATGATTAGATCTACCCTTAGCCCATGGAGAAAAATGCTCGGCCATACTGACGTATCCGCAACTCGATCAAACTGCCACGCCACCAACATTGCCCTGGACAGGCTACCGACGAGAAGTATTGCGAAAAACAGCATTAATAGCGGTGCGTAGGCACCAGCCCAGCTGAACCAACGGTACACACGTTCGGGCAACGAGTGATTTTTGAAGGAATGGGGTGAAGGCATGTCTGCACTCTCATTTGTAGAATTCGCCCGAGCGAATCATTAATGGGAGTGCAGAATAGGGTAGGTCGCGTCAGTAACGGGTCAGTAAAACATCAAGAAATTGTCAAACGTCGACCTGTCACCAAGGTGCCTGTCAGTATGGAGTGATGGAGGTAGCCGGCAACCTGCTGTGCTGCAAATAATGGTAGAATCCCCGTGTAAAATTCACATTGCGCGTCATTGGAAATTCTCCAGCGCGCAGTGGCTACCATCTCAGCAGGATCCCAATGAAAAAGACCTTTAAGTTAGACCACCCGAAAATCAAAGTGCCTCGCGTCGTCGATTCGATGAAGCATGACATCAGAAAGTTTCTGAAAAAAGAACGTAAAAAACCTCTGCCATCTGGCGCTGTATATTGGGGCTTCGATTGCAAATTTGGTCAATCGGAAGAAGCTGCGGTTGAGGTTCACCTGTCACTGCTCATGAAACGTATCGATGAACTTGTTGAAAACAAAATCATGACCATTTATGTAGAAATTACGCCAAAAGCCATGACTACCAGCGAGAGCTTGCCGGCCCAGGAGAGCTAGTTATCAACAATAACGATGTCTTACGCCGAGTGCGCTATATTTTTGATTTTAGCGATCAGCTTACGCTTTCCATATTTAAGCTGGGCGGGTATGAAGCAAGCAAGCCTGAGCTGATGTCTTGGTTGGCGCGGGAAGGCGAGCCTGAGTTTGTTTTATGTGAAGATGAAAAGTTAGCGCGCTTTCTTAACGGGCTGATCATAAAGAATAGAGGCCTAAGGGTGACGGAGCACCTGAGCCTGAACGTTTTCTGAGCAACAACATGGTGTTGCGTAAGCTGAAAATCGCTTTAAATCTACATGCAGATGATTTGATTGGGATACTTAAGCTGAACGGGTTCGACATAAGCAAACATGAGCTGAGCGCCTTGTTTCGACGCCCAGACCATAAAAACTATCGAGAATGCCTGGATCAGTTACTCCGTAACATTCTCGATGGAATGGAGAAGCACTACAGGAAGAACCAAGCGCGGACGCCTGGTTAACCTGTTTGTAAAAGTACCTCTGCCGTAACTAATTGCTTTGGCTGGCTTCTAAACGTAGAAGTCCAGCTCCTCCTGAGCCTTCAGCAGATCCCGCATCTTGATGGGGTCTTCACCAAAAAAGAAGATCAAGCCCCAGTGGGTTCCGAAGGCCGACCGGTCCGGAACGGTTTCTTCTGTCGGCGCAACCAATTCGTGTGACTCAAAGTAGGGGTGCTCAATGGTTTCTTTGGGCATCTCTAGCTTGCTGACTACGCGGCGCCTTGGGTACACACCAAAACAACCTGCGTAACCCTTAGCGTCAACCACTTCGCGGGGGAAGAATGCATCTACCTCCTCTTTGGTGCTTTTAGGATCAAACACCAGCATTGAGGCTTGGTATGCGCTAAAGCCATAGGCTCGCTCGATCAGTTCGAAAGCCTTGAACCCCGGCGGGCGATAAGCAACTTCTCCAAAGTACATCTCGCCATCCGCCGTGACGAAGTACTCGGGATGAATCAACCCGAATTTTATCTCGAACGTTTTAATCAGTAACTCGATCTGCTTGGTGATCGCGTTACGCCAGCTCTCTAGTTGCTCGGTCGCGGGGACGAACACCGAGTAGCCCAAGGTTACGTACTCGGAGATGTTCAGGAACTTGATTTTACCATCGTGAATCCAGGCTTCTACCGCAAACTCCCAGCCATCCAGATGACTTTCCATCAGCAGCGGATATTCCTCGGCTGGAATGCTATCAATTTCTTCTATCTTGCGGATCATTCGGTGGCCAAGGCAACCGGCCTTATCGAACGCCTTAACGTGAATCGGGTCGTCCGGATCGCCGTCAAGCTTTAGCAGAGTCTGGTTGACTCGCTTCATGAAGCGCACGATATCGTCTTTTTCGTGGGCTTCCTCAAAGATCCCGACCCGAATACCGCCGAGCTGAGCACGGCGCTTCATCAGAGCCTTGTCGCGAAACAGAATAGACTGGCCAAACATACGGGGGCTGTCGAGGAGCACAGAGTTAATGGCGCCAGACCACTCGACGGTCTCTTCGAACAAGGGTATGGCGACATCGACGCCTTCTGCCTTCAGCTTTTGGGCAATCTCCAGGGAGCGATCGTTCAGTCGGATAAAATCCCATGGAATGAACGGTATATTATTCGCGGTACAGAAATCCGCAGCCCATTCCGGAGCAACCACGATATAACGGCGGTCGAACTTTTGTGCGGCCTTGATTGCATTGACACTCCAACCGAGCAGGGCAATATAACCTTTGTTCGGATCTTTGGGAGTCTCAGTACCTTTAACAGAATCCATGTTCGGATCGAGCCAGGCTGCCACATCTTGGGGCAACTCTTTTTCTGATGTAATCGACATTCATTGATCTCCTTGCTGGTTAACCCAGACAAACGGCCTTGGTGCCGTATCGCACCAAGTAAACTGGGCCTTTTGGCTGTGCCGTCACCTTCAATATAGTCGCCTTGGTTACAATTGGAAACGAAAGTCCCGGAAAAGTTTGCTTCCAAAATGCCTTAAGGGCATCTTTGGGTGGTTTTAAATAGCTTATTAAAAAGCAAGGAAATCATTATGACGGGCCCTGGCTTTGAACCAGATATCACCACCTCTACCGCTCGGTTTGACGAGGCCTTGGAGCAACTCGCGGTTGCTCGTCAGACCGCGCCTATGGCGTCTAACAGGAAAGTGCTGGAGGCGGCACTTCACCTTATGGCCGCGCCCGATGGACTAGACGCGTTGTACGCCAGAGTACCGGCAATGGAAACTAAGGGCGTATTTACCAACGGTGATTGGGGCCAGCCTGCGATCCTGAGGCCTGCGATTGCCGTGCGGACCTTGCGCCAGGGAGCGCCAGACTTTACAGCCATCGAAGCCCTGAGTGAGCTTCGTCTACTTGCCGTGGCTATGGGTGATTATCGTCACCCCGGAATTTCTGCCGAACAGGCCAGACACTTTCTGACCCAGGTAACAGCGTTAAATCTGGACCTGCTGTCTGGCCAGATGAGTGAAGCAGATCGGGAGCGGCCCCAAGGGCTAGGGCAAATCGTCAATTCACTCTACCAGTATCTGCTCAACAGGCTGGGCTATGAAAGCATTCTTGATAGCCTGGTTAATGAAGTGCGCCGTTTGCTGGCCCAACGTCCGATACAAACCGGCAGCATCAAACAGATGGTTGGCCAGATAGCTAAATGCCTGTTTGATCCCGAAATCGAGACCGAGGGTATGGACAGAGCTGCGCGCCTTGTTAGCGCTTTATTCGGCCCAACCAAAGGCTGTCGCGATGACCCGGGCTTTACAGTCTATGGCGAACGACTCGCTGCCATGGACGAATCGGCACTCGCTGACGAAGCTCAAGACTTTGCCGCTGCCATGGATAAGACCGGCATGGTTTCTCCCTACCATCCCATGCTGTTACGACACTTGCGCGGGCATTGGGATGACTTGATACCTCTGGCACTGGGGCTGAGCATCACCGGCAACGATGTTCTTCAATGCTACCAAGAGATTGTTCACAAACTGATCGACGAGGCCATACATCCGGAGACCTCTCAGGCAGTATACGGCCTTGCCATGTTTCTTGAGCGTGGCGGTCTGTTCACGCCAGCAGTGGCTTCGGGCCTGTGGCGGCAAGTCGAGCTCAAGTTATGTGCAACCGCCTGCAATACGCTGACAGAGGCTTTCGGCGATGCGCATCCTCCACGTGTGTATTTACTCTCTGGTGTCATGAGCCTTCTGGGGCAACCGACGGGGGTCGGCCAAGGCAATAACCCGACGTGCCAGTCGGTAATAGGGCTTTCCATGTGGGCTTTCAACGACGCCGATTATCTGTTGCAGCTGGTGGCCTGGGCTGCCCGTGATGACGATGTGATCATGCGCTTCGAGGGCCATCAAATTACCTCACAGCATCTGGAGCCGGGCCTTGCGAAGGAACCTCCCACCGATGTGGATCCGGTTTCATTGATTTTGGTGCCCCACCTCGACCGTATTTACGCAGAGATGGGGCGCTTGTGCGGCGAGCGCGACGACGATTTGCACCGCTGGATCAACCCGGAAATGTATGGCTGGTGGGTAGGGCATGCATTTCTCAGCGTGATTAGCCACGAAACGGGGAAGATTGATGACTATGAGCATTTTATTCGCCATTTTTACGCTTGTTATCATCCGTATTACAACGGCAACGTACCTGTTATTCACCCGCAACCAGCGGGCATCGTAGCCACCGATAGCGGGGGGCGCATGGTTGGGCGCCATGCCATAGCAATCAGGCGCGTAAGCCTTGACCGCCTTGGCGAGATGCGCATCTACTTTTACAACCCCAATAATGACAGCGGCCAGGATTGGGGCCAGGGTATTAACTGCTCAACTCAGAGTTATGGAGAACGCCAGGGCGAAGCATCACTGCCATTCGCGGAGTTTGCCTCACGCTTGTGTGTCTTTCATTACGACTCAAGAGAACTGGGAGATGTGTCGATGGTTCCCGAAACAGACGTTGAGCGAGCAACGGAGCTGGGGCGCACCAGTTGGGCTGCGAGCTATGAGAAAGATGACGAACCTTCGCCGCAATAAAGTCTTCAAGGCCAAGCGAACCCCGTCATTTCCAGACGCGACATTGAGATCAAATGACCAGGCTCTTAATAACGCAATACGGTCGAAAAAGGAGAAGATGACGTTGTCAGCCTCGAAAACGCCCCCTTCTCAGTGGTTTTTTTAGCACCATGTTGAACTTGTAATAGCCGCCGCTTCCTATTGGGTCGTTGTGACGCATGACGCTATGGCCTTCAGGGTAGGTGACCAGATTAATGGTAAGGCGTCGAAGAGCGAGCAAACTGCGGTTGATGACATGGCTCAGGGGTGTGTTCCTGCGATTGAAAAGATGCATTAAAACCGACTTTGAGTGATCGTTCAAACAAGTTTGAGTGATCGCTCAAATAAGCGTAAGATGCCCATCAATTCAAGATTCTGGTACAGCACGACTTGAATTGAACCACGCTTATTCCTGATAGAAGAGGCCAAAATGCGTAACGACACCATAACGATGGAAGCTCTTGAAACACGCTATGCGATGATCGAAGGTCACCGGATTGCCTATAAGGAAATGGGCGAAGGTCAGACGCTACTGTTGATTCACGGTATACCAACCAACAAGCTGATGTGGCGTGATGTCATGCCTGAACTTGCCAAGCACTACCGTGTGATTGCACCGGATATGCTGAACTATGGAGAGTCGGATATGCCGGTGGATGCCGATGTGTCCATCAACGCCCAGACGCGTATTTTCGTCAAACTGATGGATGCTCTGGGAGTGGCTCGTGCTGATGTCGTCTCCCATGACATTGGCGGAGGTATTGGCCAGCTGATGGCTGTCAATCATCCCGAACGTATACGTCGTCAGGTATTGATTGACAGCGTCTGTTTCGATTCCTGGCCAATTCCGGAATTCAAGCAGTTACTCGAGCCAGGCGTCGAGGAAGCCACGAGTGTCGATGAGTTCATAACCATCATGCGTGACTTCATGCCCAGCGGTGTGCATGATCCGGCGGTGGTAACACCGGAAATGACCGAACGTTATGTTGCGCCATGGAATAGTCCCGAAGGTAAGGCAGCTTTCTTCCGAAACATGCGCCGTCTAAACAAGGAATATACCCAAGCAATCGCTGGTGACCTCAAGAATATCGAGATCGATACGCTGGTATTGTGGGGCGACAAGGATAACTTCCAGAAGCCGGGTTATGCTCCCATGCTGGCAGATGCCATCCCGGGCGCCGAGCTGATTTGGGTCAAGGACGCAGGACATTGGGTCACTGACGAAAAGCCGGGAGAGACAGTAAGCCATATCCTCGAATTTTTGGCGCGCTGATCAAGGCTGGTCTTCAGTAAACTTCTCTGCGTGAAGCCTCCTGTTCAGGAGGCTTCTTCGTATAGTGACTGGCGAACTGCCGCTCTTTCGCGGCCCATCATTGTGATCAAACCATTGAGAGCCAAACTTGGTCGGGCCAAATTACCAGGGACATCAAATGAAAACGCAAGAGCTCCAGTTACTGTACATCTTCGATGCTATTATGACCGAGCGTTCAGTGACCCGCGCCGCTGAACGGCTTGCGATGACCCAGCCGGCGGTTTCAAATGCCATCTCCAGAATGCGTCTGATCTGGAATGACCCCCTCTTCGTGCGTAAAGGTCGTAATATTGAGCCGACATCGTATGCGCTGAGCCTTTGGGACCAGGTTGGAAAGCCCATGTTTGCACTCACCAATGCGGTCAGTGCTACCCAGTTCGACCCTGCAGTTTCAAAAAGAAAATTCCGTGTTGCGGTTTCTGACGTGATTGTAGAGATGATCTGGCCCCAACTGATCAAACTGCTGGAGCGAGAAGCGCCGGGGGTGGATCTTCATGCCGTACCGTATACACCGGATGGAACACTCTCTGCGCTTCGAGAGGCGCATGTGGATCTCGCTGTTGGCGTATTGAACCATCACGATCACAGCCTGAGGAGTACTTGGTTGTTCGAGAATGGGTATGTGCTAGCCATGCGAGAAGATCACCCTCTTGCCGGTAAGACGATAACCATGGAGCAGTTCCTGGCAGCTCGCCACCTTCTTGTCTCTATGTCTGGTGATGCGCACGGTTTCGTCGACAACTACCTTGACGAAAAAGGGCAAAGTCGGCGAATCGCGGCAACCGTTAATCATTTCTCAATTGTCCCAAATATTTTGAGGCAGTCGGATCTGATTGCGGCTGTCCCGGAATTAATCAGTCAGGATTGCGGATTCATAGACGGTCTCTGGTTGGGCGAGCTACCGTTTCCTGTGGACCCTACCAGCCTGTACTTGATCTGGCATGCCCGTCATGACCGTGATCCAAGTGTGATCTGGGTCAGAGAACAGATTGGACGTTTAATGCTAGCCCGTTGGCAAGAAATCTTGACGGCATCACCGTGTGGTGGGAACTAGAAAACAATGGATGAAAATTGTAATCGCCCATTGTTATCCAGATTCAATTGCTTAATAGCTTTGTACGACGGAAGCAGTTACGGACGCAGGATTGTTTCCGCGCTCGATGTCTTCTTTGCTGACTCCCTCTGCTTGTGCAAATGCCGAAAATGCGAAGATTGAGAATACGATAAGAAATTTGTTTACAGCTTTCATGTAATGCTTCCACCTTATAAACAGTCAGATTAAGTTAAAGATATTCACCTCTTTGGCTTGGGAGTAAGTCTCGCTGTTTGTGGTGTGGAAAAAAAATTTCCAAGCGGTATAGCACACATCATTTTCAGTGATATCAGGGGGGGGATATAGACCGACATGCTCGTAAATGTACGTATTCATAATATGGACTGATATTGCTTTTCGCTTGAAGGCCTTCTGGTTGATGAAAAATTTGAAGATTGCAAAGGAATAAATCGGACAGTGGTGACGCCTTGATAAGGGACTGTAAACATTTTTTACAGACTCCGTGAAGCTTGCGCGGTATATGTGCCACGAAAGGAGAGCACCGGCCGTCATCAACTGAATGCTTCATGGTTCCACATGTGAATCAGGGCTCTAACAATGGCAAACCAACGTATCTCGCTGATACAAAAACTGGTGCTTTCAATAGGCCTTTTCTACGGCGCTAATGGCGCCATAGCGGCACCGGGAGAAGACAGTATTGCCCGGGGGAAACAGGTCTACAACCAGCAGTGTGCCGCCTGCCATCAGGCTGAAGGTCAGGGCATTCCCGGGTCGTTTCCGCCTCAAAAAGGTCACACTGCAAACGTCTTCAATGCCAGTGGCGGTATTGGCGGGCGAGGCTATTTGGCCCATGTGCTGCAATACGGCCTGACTGGTTCGATTAATGTAGAGGGGACATCGTATAACGGCAATATGCCTGCCTGGGGTGGATCGCTCAGCGACCAGCAAATCGCGGATGCCCTGAATTATGTGGTGACAGGATTTGGCAACAAAGAACGTCTTTCGGGAGAATTTCGCCCTTACTCTGCCGATGAGGTGAAAGCGATCTCAGGGAAGAACCTCTCCGGTAAAGATGTCTATCAGTTGCGCCAGGTGGTCCTAGGGAACCAGGGGCAGGGTTCGGCGTTGTCACCGCCCACCTCTCAAAGTGTGGCAGTATCAGACGCCACCCAGATGGCGTCGGAAGTATCACTTGAACAGGCTATACCGAAACCGATCTATGCCGCAGTCCAGAAAACCGGAGTTGTTGAGCGCTTTCCTTCAAAATCATCCTGGCCCGGGGTTGAGGGTGCTCACTACGATGCCCTGAGTCCGGACGGGAAACAGCTCATAGTGTCGGGGTTCAAGACCGGCAATGTGTACGTTATGGACACGAATAACGGCGAAATCGAAGGCAGTATTTCGATTGGCGAGGTGGCGCAGGGTGTCAAGATATCACCAGATGGGCGTTACGGCCTTGCGATAGCGCCCAACCAGGGGATCGTTGCGGTCATTGATATGGAAACGCTGGCACTGGTCAAAAAAATCAGTGTGGGTGACACGCCTCACAACCTCATTTTCAATACGAACGGCAACCTCGCTTACGTCACCTTGCAGGGCGGTGCTGCGTTAGCCGTGGTGGATATGGAAACGCTCACCAAACAGCGAGATATACCAACGCCGGGGTTGGAAACCCCCCATAACATTGATATTTCCAGTGACGGGCGTCAATTATGGATTCGTGATTTCATCGGCCATGTGGGCGTTCTTGATCTGGATAGTGAAAAGGTTCTCAAGGTGTTCAAGGTCGGCGCAGGTCACGGTGGCATCGATGTGATCCCGAATAGCCGGTATGTGGCCACGGGCGCCATCTCCGCGTCTCAGGTGACGGTGATCGATGCGGACAGCCTCGCAATTGTTGCCAACCTCGAGGTAGGAACCGGACCCCATGGTGTGCGTGCCAGCGCCGATGGCCGTTACCTTTATACGTCTGTGACCGCAGACAATATGATCACCATTATTGACATGGAGTCGCTGAAGGTCGTTCGCCAGGAGCCCGTTGACGGGAAGTTTCCATTCTGGCTTGCAGTACCCGGCAACCCTTAAAAAAAGACTGCCGGTTGGGAATAAAGTGAAAGCTGGTGACGTCTTTGGTTAATGGCTAGCCCAATAAAGCACTCTTGATAAGGCACTGTGGATGCGCAACGCCCGGAGCAAACAGCAGTTCGACGCCCTGACTCGCCCCTGGCGGGATCGGCTTTTCGGTGTTGCGCAGCGCCAGGCCCGGTCGCCGGAGGCGGCTGAAGACTGGACACAGGAGACGCTGCTCCGGGCGTGGCGAGATTTTGGCCAGCTTACGGAGCAGGGCGCGATGTATGCGTGGCTACTGAAAATCCTGAATCGAGTAGTGGCTGATGACATACGGCGGGACACACGGCGGAATCAATTGGCACCTATGCTTACCACCGATGACGCATTTCTGCAGGAGCAGGCCTGCACGTCCGCCGGACCCTTCGAACAAACCGTGCAAACGCAAAGCAATGAACAGCTCATGAAAGCGATGCAGGCGCTACCGGATAATTTCCGTCAAGTTGTTTTGTTGCGGGATATTGAAGGGCTGAATTATCAGGAGATTGGGCAGGTTCTGAACATTGCACAGGGCACGGTTATGAGTCGGTTATCGAGAGGTCGACGGCTTTTAGCCAGCCTCCTCATCAGGGCGGAATCCGGGGGTGGATTAGCAGCAACCTCTATACATGGCGGTAAATCCACATGAATGACCTCGACAAAACTGAAGCCAGGCGCTTCTCTGAACTCCACCTCGAACTGCAGGACTGGCTGGCAGGTTACGTGGATGGCGAACTGAATGAGCATCACACCGCCGTAGTGGAGGCGCACCTGGTAGGCTGTGAAGCCTGTCGTGCGGACGTTGCTCGTCAGCAGGCCACGAGCAGACGATTTCATGATATGCCGACAACCCGCATGCCGATCGAGCTGCATAAGCAACTTGATAACGCGCTTGCAAACGCCCCTGATTATTCTGAACAAGCGCCCAGTACGACTTCCAGGTTTAATCTCAGGCAATGGCTGACCGGATTGTACCGCCCAGCGTTGGTCGGTGCCGGAGGATGGGCAGTAGCACTGGTGCTTGCCGGGGTACTGTGGTTGCCCAACATGGGCGTTATGAGTCACGGCCACATCCCAATGGTGAGTGATGCGTTGGCAGACTATCAGAAGGTGATTCTCTCGGACCTTCCTGCGCTGGGAAATATCACTGACTCATCAGCTCCAGCCAAGCTGGCAGGTGGCCGTCTATTGGCTTCCTGGCACACCACCGTGGGTGGCGAACCCGCTGAGGCCTTTGCCATGCGACGGGGCAACAGCCTGGTGATTCAGTACCGGATTTCGGAACAGGTTCTGTTCAGGAATCCGGACGTGCGGCAGGCGATGGCCACCATGGGCGACTACCGTACTCGCGAAAACCAGCTGGAGGTGCTGGCCATCCCGATGAAGGAATCCGGTTTACTGGTTGTCGGGCCAGCGAATGCCATGCCAGCAACCAGTGATTTGGAGTTAGAATCTATCTAGACAGTAAACGTGATTATTTTACATCCAGCATCTAACTGACGCATGGATGTATCGTGTGGCGCCTAAGGCGAGGGGCCCGGAAAGGCCAACAACAAGGAGAAGAGTCATGTCCTTATCAGATCAGTACCCAAGTAATACCGACGTTCAGGCAGAGCCGATCCAGCTCAGCCGCCGACGCCTGCTGCTCGGTAGTGCAGGCGCCATGGCGTCAGTGAGCTTATTGGGGTTTTCGTCGCTTGCCAGGGCGGAAGAACCCAAAACATTGCCTGATTACGTCAAATGGAAAAACGCCAACGATGTGATTGTCCATAGCGCCAACACCATTGAAACCCAACGAGGCGCTATTGGGAGCGGCGTGGTTACGCCCAGCGACAAGCTGTATGTGCGCAACAATCTGCCTGCACCGAACGAGCAGATCGTGGCTGACCGCGATGCCTGGAAAGTCAGTATCAAGGGCGTCAACAACCCAAAAACTCTGACGATCGCAGACCTGAAAGACATGGGTATTGAAACGGTAACGACGGTGCTGCAATGCTCTGGTAACGGTCGCGCTTTTTTCGAGCATGGCCCCGGTGGTACCCAATGGGGCACGGGAGCTGCTGGCTGTATTGTGTGGACCGGTGTGCGGTTGCGGGATGTTGTTGAGAAGCTTGGTGGTGTAAAGGCGGGTATGAATTACATAACCAGTACCGGTGGTGAATCACTGCCTGCGGGCCTCGATCCCAAGACCATCCAGGTTGAGCGCTCGGTGCCGACCCGGGCCCTTGATCAGGCCCTGCTGGCGTGGGAAATGAACGATGACCCCATGCCTCTGGCCCACGGCGGCCCGCTTCGGATGGTGATGCCTGGCTATTATGGTGTTAACAACGTCAAGTACGTAGAGCAGGTTGCGTTTACCAAAGATCAATCCGAAGCCAAAATTCAGACCTCCGGTTATCGCATTCGCCCCATTGGTGATAAGGGTGCGCCAGGGCAGCCGTCCATGTGGGAGATGCCCGTTAAATCCTGGGTGACAGCCCCGCTGTCGAATACAAACAAGGGCCGCAACATGATTCACGGCGTAGCCTTTGGCGGCATTAACGCGGTCGCAAAAGTCGATGTGTCCATCGATGGTGGCAAAACCTGGAAACAGGCCCGCTTCCTGGGTCCGGATATGGGGCGCTACGCCTGGCGGCCTTTTGTGCTTGCAACCGATCTGTCTCCGGGCGAGTACCGCATTGTTAGCCGGGCCACCGATAGCGAAGGCAACACCCAGCCACCCAACCGAACTGAAAATGAGCGCGGTTACGGCAACGCCAGTTGGAAGGATCATGGCGTGAGTGTCACAGTCGGCTAACCGAAAACCACTCAGCGGTCGCTACAACGACGGGCCGCTGCGACAGCTCTTGGATTACCGCGAAAATACCAAGTACCATTCTATCGAGGATAGTATTATGACGTTACGAGCTCCCCTTGCGCTTGCTGCCTGCCTGCTAACCATCGGTTCCGCTCTGGCGGATGAGCAGTTTGATGCCGGTAAGAAAGTCTTTCTGGAACAGGCGCAACCGTCTTGCACCGTCTGCCACACACTGAACGACGCAGGATCTGCTGGTGCAATTGGCCCCAACCTGGATGAACTCAAACCCAGCGCCGATCAAGTGGTCAACGCCGTAAGTGGCGGCGTTGGCATTATGCCTGCATTTGACGGCTCGCTCTCTGACGAGCAGATCAAAGCCGTGGCGTATTACGTTGAGAAAGCGACATCGAAGTAGTACTCAACCTGGACGGGACAGTGCCTCCTCGTCAACAACCCCGTCTTCAATGCGAATAGCCCTCACCAACCGGGAAACAAGTACCTTGCCATCACCGGGGTGCCCGTCCTGAGTGCGGGCCTTCTCAACGATTACGCCTGAAACTTCCCATGCCGATGCTTCGTCAGCCACATCCACTTCAAGCTTGACCATGCGTACTTTTGCAAGGTGGTTTCCGCCGCCCGCCGTTGAATGCCCGAATTCGCTCAATGGGACCACAGCAATACTGGTAACCCCTGGCACCTCCGCCAATCCATCGATGACGTGCTCAGCCATTGTTTCACGTACGTAGGCTTTGATCTCATACATGGCTCATCTCCTCGTCAGACTTCAACATCGTTACGTTCGGCAGCGAACCACCGGTAGATACTCGGCAACACCAACAGTGTCAGCAGGGTTGACGTGATCAGCCCCCCGACAACCACAGTGGCAAGTGGGCGTTGCACATTGGAGCCAATGCCGTCCGCCAGCAACAGAGGTATCAGCCCGAGAATGGCAACGGTTGCGGTCATCAGAACCGGTCGCAAACGTCGCTCGGCACCGAGTTTGACCGCTTCAATAACCTCATAGCCCTCATCCCGAAGCTGGTTGATATAACTCACCATCACCACGCCATTGAGCACTGCGACGCCAAATACTGCGATAAAACCAACCGCTGCCGGCACGGACAGGTAAAGACCGCTGACAAACAGCGCGACAACCCCGCCAGTGATCGCAAACGGAACGTTGAGGAATATCAGGCTGGCGTAACGCAGGCTGCTGAATGCGGAGAACAACAGCAGGAAAATGAGGCCAAGGGTGATGGGCACGACGATTTGCAAACGGGCCATGGCTCGCTGCTGATTTTCGAACTGACCACCGAATTCCACAAAATAACCCGGTGGCATTTCCATCTCCTCAGCGATTCGCTGCTTAAGGTCTGCCACCACGCTGCCCATGTCGCGACCGCGCACGTTCATTTGCACATACAGCCGACGACTGGCATTGGAACGTGAGATCTTTTTCGGCCCGGAGTAGGTCTCCACGCTGGCAATACGTGACAACGGAATCATTTCTCCTTTTGCACCGCGCATCGGCATGTTCCGGATCGCATCAATGGAACCACGGGATTCTTCCTGCAAGCGGGCAAAAATCTCGAAGCGGCGCACACCATCGAACACAAGGCCCGCTGCCTGACCACCGATGCCGGTTTCAACCGTATTCATCACGTCGTTCACACTGATACCGTATTGCGCCAATGCATCACGGTCCGGGCGAATGACAATCTGCTTTTTGCCGGCTAGTTGCTGAGTGCGAACATCCGTTGCGCCGGGAACCTGGCGGGCGAGGGCGGCAATTTCTTTGCCAATATCACCAAGCTTTTTCAGATCGTCACCGAAAACGCTCGCAACCAGCTGCGCCTGAACGCCAGACAAGAGCTCGTCGGTACGCAACTGGATAGGTTGGGAAATATTGTTGGCAAGGCCGGGTATCTGATCATTTACCGCTTCTGCAATCTGGCTTTGCAATTCCTCGTAGCTGATGTCTGACCGCCACTCATCAAGGGGTTTCAGAACCACCATGGTAGCAACCACGTTGACCGGTTCCGGATCGCCGCCCACTTCTGCGCGACCGACGCGAGCATAACTACCGGTAATTTCGGGGAAATCACCCAGCACTTCCTGGATTTTTTTGCTGTAGCTTATTGCCGAGTCCAGCTCGCGCCGGGTGGTAATGTTGAACGAATCTGGAAGTTGCCCTCCCGCAAGGTGGGTACGAACTCGCTGCCAAGAAGGGGAACAGGGTCAAACTTCCCAAAAACAGGACAAGCGCTATCCCCATGACCAGTTTGGGTGTTTTAACAACGTTTCGCAGGATGGGCCGATAAGCCGCGCTCAACCATCCAACCAGGCGGGGCTCTTTGTGCTTGATGCCCATCTTGAACGCCAGCGAACTCAGTACCGGCACCACCGTCAGTGCCAGTATGAGCGAACCCAGAAGGGCGAAGCAGATTGCATAAGCCATCGGTGAGAACAGCTTGCCTTCAACGCCTTCCAGCGTGAACAGCGGCAGAAAAACAATAATGATGATGCCGATGCCGAATACAATCGGCCGGGCGACCTCCCGGGCCGCTTCACCCACCAGACGTATCATGCTGACGTTTTCTTCCGAACGCTCCTCAAGATGACGGAAAATATTCTCGATCATCACCACGGCACCGTCCACCATCATGCCAATGCCAATCGCCAGCCCACCCAGGCTCATCAGGTTGGCGGACAAACCCGCGAACCTCATGCCAATGAATGCCACCAGAACTGAAAGGGGTAGGGTAGCCACGACAATAAGAGTCGAGCGCAGATTTCCAAGAAACAGATACAGAAAGATGACAACAAGCGCTATGCCCTCAAGCAATGCCTTTTCTACGGTACCGATGGCTTTTTCCACCAGCGTTGCCTGGGAATAGTACGGTTTTATTGACAGTCCTTTCGGCAGGGATTGATTGAGCGCCGCTATTTTGGTGTCGGTGTCCCGAAGAACCTGGCTGGTATTGGTATCGATCAGCTTCATGATGTAACCACCGACGGATTCCTCGCCTAACGATATTTCAGCACCGCGACGTATTGCCGGCCCCAGCTCAATGTCAGCCACGTCATTGAGATAAACCGGTGTGCCTTCCCGTTCTGCGACCAGTGTTTGCCGCAAATCCTCAAGCCCTTTTTCACCGGGGCTGACCCAGCCATAGCCGCGCACAATGTATTCTTCACCGCCGCGGGTGATAAAGGAGGCACCGACATTCCGGTTGCTCGCGACAATGGCCTCCCGAGCGTCCGTCACGGTGAGACCACGGGCCTGCAACGCGCGGGCGTCAAGGTTGACCTGGTACTGTTTTACTTCGCCACCGATAGACAGCACACCGGTGACGCCCGGAACAGTTTTGAGCTGGGGCTTTATGATCCAGTCCTGAATCGTCCGCATCTCTTCCAGCGAAAAATCGGCTCCCTCTTCTTGAACCAGCGAATACATCATGATGCGACCGAGGCCGGTGCTGATAGGGCCAAGTTCGGGTTCGCCCATTCCCGCCGGTATCTGTCGGACGGCCTCATCAAGCCGTTCCATGACCAGGCGCCGCGCAAAATAGATGTCCGTGCCATCTTCAAAGTAAACGGAAACCCGTGAAAGCCCGAAAATGGAAGTGCTTTGAACTCTCTCAAGTCCAGGAATCCCATACATGCTTACTTCCACGGGATAGGAAATAAGCGTCTCAACATCAACAGGTGAAAGACCGGGACTTGTGGTGAAAATCTGAACCATCGTCGGCGTTGCATCGGGAAAGGCATCAACCGGTAGTTTGTTGAACGAAAAATACCCGGCCAGCGCAACGCCAATCACAAAGACGATCACCAATAGCCGATTAGCCAGGGCGTAATTAACAAGAGCGTTTATCATATATCGAAACCTTAGTGGCCGTGGCTGGCGCTACGATTCTTGGCAGTGAGCGCGGACATGAGATCAAAAGCGCCTTTCGCGACGACAGGCTGGCCGCTACGAAGACCGCTACGAATTTCAATCCATCCGTTTGCTTCGGTCCCGATCCTGACGGGGGTCGCCTTGTACTCGCCTTGCTCTTCGCCGGGCACAAACACAACATCGCGCCCTTCAACGGTCTGAACAGCGTCTCGTGGAACCAGCGGTAACGCCCCATTGGTTTGAGCCGACATAACCGCCGTGCCAAACATACCGGGCCGCAAATAGCCTTCAGGTGTGTCAATTTCCGCTCGCGCCAGAACGGTGCGACTGGTTTCGTCCAACTGTGTGGATATCCAGGAAATCTGGCCGTTATAGGCGCGGGATGCGCCGGGCTGTAACTGGATTCTAACCGTGTCCCCGAGCGCCAACTGACCGATAGCAGACTCTGACACCCTGATCATGGCCCAGACTTTCCGATTGTTAACAACCATAAAAGGCGTGTCGGAAGATGATAACGTTTGCCCGATCATCACATCCTTTTTTTCAAGCACACCGTTGATTGGCGATTTAAGGGCATAGCTGGCCAGACTCGCTGTGTCGGATTCTGCTGACGATACGCCGTAAGCCTTCAACTCCTCCCTGGCGGCATTCAGCTCGGCGGACATAGTCAGAAAACGGGCTTTGGCTGAGAGAAACTCTTCTTCACTGGATATGCCCTGGTTCTGCAGTGATCGTTCACGTTTGTACTCGGCCTCGGCCGCCGCTTTTCTTGCGGTCAATGACTGCATGCGCGCCCGTACTTTTGCCAGAGCCACACTATTGAGCGTTGCGATGGTGTCGCCTTTGGAGACTTTGTCACCAAGATCTACCAGGATTTCTGACACTTTTGCCTCAAGAAGCGGGCCAACCTTCGCGACGAGATCCGGCACAAACATAATTTCCACGGGGGCTCTGACCGTCTCGTTCGCACGACCTGACGAGGCGGGCGAAACGTTAATATCCAGAAGGTTTTGCTGAGCTTCCGTCAGATGTACCGCCCCCTCTTCTTCACGTTGTTCTTGTTGGTTTACTTTCTCATTGCCGTGCTTGCTTTCACCTTGATGGGACGCTTCTGCGCTGCCCTCATTGTCTACCTCCTGGGCCGCAGGCACGCCAGAAAAAAGAAGGGTAGCGGCAAACAGAGTTAACGGAAAAGCCCGGGTTATCTGCAACATACTTTAACTCTCAGTTGAAATGGATACGGTCGGAAAGGGGGTTTGGCTGGTGGCTCCTGATATCTGCAAACGTCACTGGCCGCTGCCGGAGGCCATGACAATGCCACCGCCGGTGCTGATTTCGAGCGCCTTTACCGACGCGATGTAATCACTTTGGGCCTCGATGTACTCATTGCGTACGGAGATCAAACTATTCTGGGCGGCAAGGACATCGGTTGTACCGACCTTGCCGGCACGAAATGCTGTCTGCATCAGTTCAAGCGTTTCCTCTGACCGTTTGAGGATAGAGGCGCTCATCTGTTCAAGTTGGGCTGTGGCTGCACGGTATTTTGCCTGCGCTCTCAAGACGCCGATTTTAATACTGAGACGCAATTGCTCGGATCTGACTTCGGCGGCTTTAAGTTCTGCACTCGCGCGCTTCACCTCGCCACCGAATCGGTGAACGGTTGGCAGGGGCACTGAAATACCACCGCCAATGATGTTGCTGCCCTCTTCGCGGTCAAAAAAACCAAACACTCGCAAATTAGGTATTGTCTGATTCTGCGCCAGATCAAGACCTGATTCTGCCGAGCTGACAAGTGCCATGGCGGCCTGCAAGTCGGTTCTGCGACTTAACGCAAGCTCTACTAACTGGTTTTCCGGGGGCAAGCTTTCGAAGTCCAGTGAGATATTGCCGTCCACCCGTATGGGTTCCTGAGGGTCAACGCCAAGCACTTCACTTAAGGCTAATCGTGATTCTTCAAGCTGTCTCTGTGCGGCGGCCTCCTGATTTTTGGCGCGGGCAAACCCAATAACCGCGGTATTCAACTCAAGCCGTGTTCGCTTACCCTGATTTACCGAAATACGCATCAGTTCACGAGTTCTGGACATAAGGTCGATGGTTCGCTTTGCTGTCTCAAGGGACTCTCTCGCCAGAAGAATATCGAAAAAGGCCGCCCGCACCCGGGCACCGATTGCCCGTCTCAGGAAGTCATACTCGAGTTCGGCCGAGGACAACTGTCCGCTGGCGACTTTCTCGCTCAAATCAGCTTTGCCCGCGGTCCAGAATTCCTGGGACAGGCGAATTCCATAATCAGTTGAGGTTTGTGATCTATTTGACCGGCGACCGCCGCTGAGTTCTAACTCGGGGTTGCTGGGAACAATGCGGCGGGCGTGCTGAACATCCCCCGTGAACATGCCAATGCGCGCTTTTTGCCCGGCGAGTGCCGGATTGTTGTTGTAAGCTTTTGCAATCGCTTCATTGAGAGTTAATGTTAACGACGGCTGGCTGGCTTTGTACGCTTTCAGGGAAACGCTGTTCTGCGCTGCCACTGGAAAAGACACCAGGCCTGCTAACGCAATAGCGAGCATGGGGAAAAATCGTTTTGAGGTTCGCCTCATAGACTTATATTCCGTCACAGATTAAAAATTTCACCCAGATACCGAGGGTTAGCAGAAGCGAAACTTTAACCGACGAAACTTAATTAAACTTGAACATTCAGGCAGGTAACCGGAAAGACTTGAATGCGACCAGCCTATTTCCGTACGGCGTTATCCGGCCCGGAAAAATAATAGCCTTGGCCCCTCAGCGAGCGGATATACTCCTTACCGACCATTTTTCTTAAACGAGTTATGTAGACCTGAATCACGTTCAATGTCGGACTGCGATCAATGTTATACAGTTCGTCGATAAGTTCCTCTATCGAGAACACGCGCCCAGGACGGGCCATAAAGCAGCGCAGTAACCGATACTCGGTTGCTGTCAAGGTGTAACTGGTGCCTTCAGGACACTCCAAAGACCGGGTTTCATCGTTGAGTGTAAAACCATAGGCCGATATCTGTGACGATACTCGCCCCTCGGAACGTCGCACAATAACCTCAAGCCTTGCCACAAGCTCTTCAAAATGAAAGGGCTTGGGAAGATAATCATCGGCACCAGCGCGAAGACCTTCGACCCGTTCCATCCATTTTGATCGGGCTGTTAGTAGCAGTACTGGTTCTTGGCGGTTCTCAAGACGCCACCTGCGTAGCAGGGTGAGGCCATCGGTCACAGGGAGGCCGATATCAAGAATTGCCACGCGGTAGGCTTCCGACTGAAACAGTACTTCCGCAGCGTGAGCCGTGGCTGCATGATCAACAGCGTACCCCGCCTGCTCGAGCTGCCCCATCAGTTTTTCAGCGAAAACCACCTCGTCTTCTACCAGCAGTAATCTCATTACAGCCTCCAAAAGGGAAAATAGGCATCAAAGTTATTTGCTGCAATAATAGGAACGTATTCAGTTGATGCTACATGAAAGTCGTTTTCGACATCAGAGTATTACCGGGAGATATTGATTGTTTCGACGTTCCATTCGTCTGGGATTGCTGGCCTCGCTTATGCCGTTGAGTTTTCTTGTCATGCTGGCGGTCTGGTTTGGTCATGAAGCCTTGCTGGAGCAGTTTTCACGCGATGTGAGGCAAGACATGTTGGCGCAGGAGTCCGACCAGCTTCAGAATCTGTTAACAAACTCTTACCCTGACACAGTAAGGGCCATAAAGAGCATTGAGAGCCTCGAGTTTGTTTTTCAGCATGCATTTGCGTTCAGAATAGGGCAGACGCTGTATTTTTCTGCTGGCGTTGATAAAGAGATAATGAGCCCGTTGCTCTCTGAAAAGACCCCCGGAGTTGTCTACATCAAGTCGGGTCAGCGGTCGCTGATAGGCTATCGGCGTACGTTCCGTACAAACCGCCTGCCTGTTGTGCTGGTGGTTGCTGAGACACAAACACCGCACTTAGCCGGATGGGAACGAGTTCATGTATCAATTGCCATTCTGTCTGTTTTGCTTTTGATTGTTCTGTGGTGTGTGATTTTTCTGGCGGTCCATCTTGCGCTTTCGCCGGTATCCCGGGTTCGCAATGATCTAGCTGATCTGCATTCCGGCAGGCGCGCTCGATTGCACAATACGGTACCTCAGGAATTTTCCGACCTGGTAAACGGATTTAATCGTTTGCTTGAAACTCTGGACGACCGCCTTGAGCGTTCCCGCAGAACGATCGCCAACCTCTCCCACAGCGTTAAAACGCCGCTGGCCTCGGTGCTTGCTGTCCTCGAGGCGGATTCGTCGCACATCAGCCCCGATGATCGTATCTATATGATAAAACAGTTGAGGTCATTACATAAAACACTTGACTCTCAAATGAGGAGAGGGGACGTGTCAGGCCCACAGATAAGTCGTAGCACACAGGTCGTTGTTCTGACTGAGGACCTGGTGGACCTGGTTGGCCGAATGTTCCCGCAAAAGCAGTTCAGATTCTCCCCGAAGCCCGGTGTGCCGTTAAAATGGCAGGTCGATGAGCAAGACTTCAGTGAAGTCGCGGGAAATCTACTGGAAAATGCGGGTAAATGGTCGTTATCTGCTGTTGATCTTGCGCTTAGTACATCCACTGAGGGCCTGAATTTATCGATCAGCGATGACGGTCCTGGAATACAAGAAGAAGATCGGGAACGCTTGTTGGAGCGTTGGGTCCGGCTCGATGAACAAGGCAGCGGGTATGGGCTGGGGTTGAGTATCGTTAAAGAAATTGTGGATCGTTACGAGGGGCGTCTGGAATTTTCTGAATCTTCGCTGGGTGGCTTGCAGGTAAACGTACTTTTCCCCGGCCAAGCTGTAGAGGAATGCGAAAACGCGCGACGCTTCCCATAAGCACCGGGGTGGTGTTCTCATGCGACTGGATCAGCGTGGGAGGCGTCTCCAGTTAATTATTCCTGAGATTGCTAGCAGTAGAATGGCCAATGCTGACAAGTCAGATATCCACGGCCCAATGCCCAAAATACGCCCTGAATGGAGATCCAGCAGGAACTGCTGCAAAGAAATGCCGCCGCCCTGATAGGTATCAAGAAGCTGCTTTCTGACCGCCGCAGGTGTTGGGCGTTGACTTGACCAGGCAACCTGCTCGTTTACAGATGGGGCCTGGGTCCAGCTCAGAAACGACGAGGTCGTCCTGAATTGTCCGTTTGGCGTGTCAATAAAAAAAGAGTCGGCTTTCGAACCGAATTTCCGGATACGGCCGGGCAAATTTTCTTGCCCAAGGCGATCAATCAGCACGCCAGTTCGAGTCAAGAGGGTTATCGAATCCGACGTCGCGGCTGCTAAAAAACCCGGGCCTTCAACAATACCCAAAAGCGGACTGTCGACGATTTGTTCGAGCTGTAGAGGTTCCTTGCCAAGAAATAGCTGACTGTTCATCCAGCTCACAAGCACACCACTATCGGTGTTAAAGCTGACAATTTCCTGTGGTCCGTTACTCAGTCCGTACCATCTCAGAAGTGGGGGCCAGGTCAGAACACTGTCTTCCATACCAACATCTTTCAAGTGGTTGATTGCAGTGCCGGTTGCTGCAATCAATATCAGGAAAACAGCTGAAACTACACCGATATAGCGATGCGACAGGCGTAAAAATTTGCGCCGGGTTTGCCGGGAGCGTGTGAACGAAATCACGAGTCATTAACCAACTGGCTGTAATAGAGCGCTAAACGTGCCAATTTTTTGAGCGCGTAGACTGACAAGGTGGCACCGGTAATGCCGTCTACGGGTTGGTTGAGCGTTTTGCCGCCCTCAAGTTCCGCGCCTTTGAACTGATTCGTAAAAACGGGGTATCGAACTTCCCATCCTCTCGTCTCCCGGTACACGAGTACGTCCAGTTTACGAATGACATTGTTATCCACCAATATACCGACAGTAATCGGACGTGCTTTGCCAACTTCCTCCAGTATCCAGGCAACCCGTGAACCTTGCTTCCAGTATCGTTCACGCAACGCGGCGGGTGGATGCCCCAATACATCTGCGGCAACCGCCTTTTTTTCGCCCACAATCCATAGTGCGGCGGGTTCCGGGATATCACCGGCAAACGATTCTCTCAAAAATACCTGAGGTTCTTTATAAACCTCATCAGCCAGAAGGGGCATCGGAACAGACAGCAAAATGAGTACAAGCAAAAGGTGGGCGCGCCCAAGCGGGTAACTCATGAGAACAACCTTATTATTGAATTCTGAGGCAGGCGCGGCACACGCGCCTGCCTCAGACAACACGGCATTTTAAAAGGTGTATGCTACGCCCGTCGAGAACGCTAGAACACTGTCTTCATCTTCTCCAGCCGGAATAAAGTTGGTTAAACCGGCCAGTGTCTGTTCGTCAGTCCAAGTGTATTCTGTGGCAAATGAAATTACCCAGTCTGGAACCGGACGATAGGCCAGGCCAAGGGTGGCGCGGTTAACAATAGAACTTTTCTCTTTGTCGAGTTCGGTGATCTGACGATTGGAGAACTCAATACCGGTTATCCTATTGCGAATAACAACCTGCTCCATGCGAACGGTCGGTTCAAGAGAGGGGTTGCCGAAACCACGCCCTAGAAAGGTATTATCCAGTGCTTTCGGCCAGAATGGGTAACGAGCTTCTATCCAATAACCTGTGCGGCTTTCAGCGAGCCCGCCGAGCGTGATTTCGCTAACGACTTCTGTGGTTTCACCGCCTTCGGCACTGATCTTTGCCTCCACTTCTTTATCTACAGCGGCACGGGCGAAACTGGCAGCAACGTCATCAATATTGCCCCAATCGGTGTGAACAACCTCGTATTCAAATTCAAACCCACCAAAAGTATGAAGCCCATCAACGGCAACTGACCACACCGACTCAGAGTCCATGAAATCCGGCGTATAGCGTCCGTAATATCCAGAAACGGCGAATTCCTGTCCCGGTTCAGGCAACAGGCCCAGCCGCCCAGTAATGGCTTTATTGCCGTTAAGATCGTTGGAAAATCCGCCGCGGGAAGGGGCAAATCCAGCTTCAAATTTGGTGACACCTATCGTTGAGTTGCCAGCAGGTTCGGCTGCTACTTCGCCCTCGAATTCGAAGTCGAGGTTGACGCCGTTTACTGCGTAAAGTCGGTAGTCAACCAGGCCCGCCCGGGTTTCTACCAGTCCTGAAAAACCCAGCCCCAGTTCTGGCCATGCGGCCTTGTTTGGCAAGACGGGCGCACCCCTGTCTACCAGAGTACGACGAGTCAAATTCCATTGATTGTCATCATGATTGATATTAAAGCGGCCTAAAGGAACAAGCAGGGCACCCATGTCCAGATTGACGCTGTCATTGATACGATATCTTGCCCAGGCCTGTTCCATCGATATTTCTGAGCCATTGGTTCCTTCGATTGCCTGTCCTGCAGAGAAACCATCAGACCCTGCCGAAGCTCCTTTTTCCAGCTCAATTGCGCCAAACCGCTCAAATTCCAACTCGAAGTAAGCTTCAAGGCGGTCGTTAATTTTACCGTCGCCCGTCAAAACAAAACGTCGAAAAGTAAAGGTGTCCTGGTCGGCGTCCAAGTTGTTTGATTCGGCGCGGATCGAACCGTATCCACCTATATGAAAGTCCCTTGCGCCAGACTGCACAGAGCCATTGTCGCTAACCTTGGACTCGCCAGACGAATTCATCGAATCTTCCAGGGTCTCGATCCGCTTCTGCTGCTCTTCGATTACCTGCCACAACTGTTCATCGCTATTACTAGCCTCTTCGGCAATAACGATAGGTGTCGCCAAACTTCCCGCCAGCCCGAAAACAAAAGCCGTTCTTTTAATCACAATGATATCTCCGTCATCCATTGAAGTGGGTGCCCATACCGAGGCTCTCGATTGACGACATGAGTTTACGGGCCCATTTAGTAAATGTAAACGATAACAATTTCTATTCAGAATGGGTCTGCAGGCAATCTGGTGACGGTTGTTAAGGGGATTAAGAGGAGAATTGCCACGATCTTTATTTTTTCTTTGGGCGCCACTTTTCTATATGATTGTCAGCAAAATTAGCCGTCCAGACAGTGCCGTCACCGTCTACCGCGACCGCAATCTCGGTTTGTCCGGGTTTGCCTGATGAGTTTCCAAATGACGTCAGGTAAATGCCGTCAGACGTAAATTTCTGAATCCGATCATTATAAAAATCAGCCACGAATACGTTGCCTTCAGGCCCGACGGTTATGGAAGTGACTGTGGCAAACCAGCCTTTGAAGGGGCCGTAGATGTTGAGCCCAAAAGGCCCGCCCCATTTACGCACATACTCGCCGTTGGCGTTAAACTGCTGAACCCGGTCGTTATAGCCATCCGCGACGTAGAATCCGCCCTTTGGGCTGATGGCTACATCTGTTGGGTAGTTGAACTCACCCGACCAGATGCCTTTCCCGGACCAAATGTTGCGAATCTCACCCTCAGTGGATACATGAACGACCCGTTGGCCGTAAGTGTCGGCAACCAGTAGGCTGCCATCGGCGAACGCTGACGCGCCTGCGGGGCTGTTGAAAGGGTCTTCACTTTCTATCGCGGTCAGATAGCGCCCGTCGATTGAAAAAACGTGCACAACATCCTTGAAGTAATCGGGTACATAAAGCCGTTCGTTAGCAATCGACAGATTCATCGGACGCTCAAGCTGGTCCTGACCAAAGGACCGCCGGAAGTTTCCATTTTTGTCGAACACCTGAATACGGCTGTTGCGGGCGTCGGCGACAAACACTTCGGTCGCGGTAACGGCAATGCCAGTGGGATCATTGAACTGGCCCGGTTGATCGCCTTTTTCGCCCCAGGCCATGACCTGCGTGTAGGGCGCTTCCTGATTCCAGTTGAAGGCGCCACAGCTCTGCAAGAGCAGGGCCGATATGGCGACAGTGGCCACTGTGATGGTTTTTCGCATTGGCATTTAAACCCTTGTGATATCGAACGTCCTGGCCGGGCAAGCGGCTATTCAGATCGTCTCTTTTTCCATGCTGCGAAAGGTGAAGCCGGCATCGTCAAACAGCTTTTCCATTTCTGGCTCAGACAGTTCAACCCCTTCAGTGACGATCACACTCACAAGGCCTTTGTTAAGATCAATGTCGATATCAGTGACGCCTTCAACCTGATTGAGCTTTTTCTCAATGCCGTAGGCGCAGTAGGGGCAGGCAAGCCCATCAACGCGCATTGAATAACGGGTATCGGCTATCGCCGCTCCGATCAGAGTCACTGACAGTAGCAGGGCGTAAAAGATTTTTTTCATGATTGCTGTTCCCGTCGCGATTTAATAGTGGAGCTCCAGCTCCAGAGTGGCGCGATAGTCTGTATTCTGCTGCGCGCCGTTGAGGTCATGAATGATCGGAAGCTGCACCCCGGTTTTGACGGCGACATTGCGGTAGGTCCACATAAGTCCCGGGCTGATAAACCATTCGGAGCCTCCGGAATCGGCGACACTGGCCCCATTCATCCGGGCGCGCTGGATGTACTCGCCGTTGAGCTCAAGCATCCATACCCAGTCGGGTTCAAGGTAGGTCGTGGGCGCAAACCGGATACCGCCAACCAGGTCGAAAAGCACTTTGTCGCCACGCTCGAATCCGCCGTCACCTTCGCCGTTGCGCCGATAGCGCAGGGCGGTCCAGCGGTACCATTTGCGGCCTTCGTAACCGTAAGTGAGCCCGGCGATCACATCAGTTGCGTTATTACCCACCTGATCGTCACCGGCGGTATCCAGAATGGTAGCCAGCGATGCTGCTGCGGATTCCTGCACCCCAAGCTGGTCATTGCGCCAGAATCGGTATTTCGTGGATAGCCCAATATCGCCACGCCCCGATACACTTGCACCCGGGCTGTTCAGGTCGGAGTAGGGTGCTTCAGTACCCACAGTCCAATCGCTGGTAATTCCGTAATTGACAGCCACTGCGTACTCATTCTCTGAATCCTCGCCCGCTTTTTTCCGCAAGGCACCGGCGTGGAATTCAAAGCCCCCCTTGAAGAGCGTGTGAGGTCCTAATCCGAAAACCGGATCGTGGGCGTAACTCGCCAGTGGTACTAGCGAAAGCCCTAGAACACAGGTTCCGAACCGCCGTCTGTTTAATTTCAACCTTTGTCTCCCCTGAAAACAGCTGGTCCGCGTGGTTACTAACCAGACCAGCACAGGATAGTGGCTGGAGTTAACTCCAGGTCAAGCGTTTTTTCCAATGCGGAAAAGCTTCGATTCCGCGAATAGTTCATAAATGAAGGCATTAAAAAAGGACGGAATTCAATGGACAGGTCTCGACTTCCACGGTCACATGCACGAGCGATGAATTATTTTTTTGGATGCGTTCGCGATAATGTCCGGGCGACTGTGGGTTATGGGTAACGACCGCGGCAATAGCAGCGTATAGATTCGGCCCGATCGACCACACATGAAGGTCACTTAGCCGCGTATCACCGCACTCCACCACACGCTTTATGTCCTGCTCGATAGCAGTCTGTTGCTGATCAAGCAATACGCTCGAAGTTGCCTGCAACAATCCCCAGGACCAGCGAGTGACGAGAATAGCACCAACAATGCCCATCGCGGGGTCCATCCAGTTCCAACCGGCGTATTTGCCGGCAAGCAAGGCGACGATGGCCAGAACAGAGGTGAGCGCGTCGGCCAGCACGTGAAAATAGGCGGCGCGGCGATTGTGGTCGTGATGCCGGTGATCTTGGGGTTTGTGTGAACCGTCTTCGTAATGTGCATGGCTGTGGTCATGGTCGTCGCCGAGAATCCATGCCGATACGCCATTGACAATCAGGCCCACAATTGCAACAAAAATGGCACCGTTGAACGATATAGCAGCCGGGTTCAGAAAACGGTCGACGCTTTCAATCACCATAAAAAATGCGAAGCCGGCCAGCAGTATGGCGCCGGTGAATCCCCCCAGCGCATTAACCTTGCCAGTACCAAAACTGAAGCGGGAGTTGGTGGCGTTTCTCCTGGCATAGGTGTATGCAAAAGCAGCAATGCCCAATGCAGTCGCATGCGAGCCCATGTGTAATCCGTCAGCGAGCAGTGCCATGGAGCCATAGATCAAGCCCGCTGCAATTTCCCAGACCATCATCACCAGAGTTAGTATGACGACGATCAGCGTACGTTTTTCACCGGACCGGCGTTGATCTTGCCCAAACGTGTGATCGTGATGCAATCCTGCGATATTTTCTTCGTACATGCGCCTGTGTTCCTGGTAATGAGTGGAGCCTCTTAATACACCTCGTATTCAGGCCAAGGGGCTTTAATCAGGGGGGTGGGCGTTCGGCATTTCCCGAATGACGAGATGGTCCCTACTTGAGATATGTGCGAATGACGCTGATCAGCTCGTCAGCTCCCTTGCGACGCTCTGCGTCGCTTTCGATGTCGGGATGAGCGACGTGCATCTGAATATGATCCTCCATGACTTCCGCCATGAGGCCATTCATGGCACCGCGCACAGCCGCGATCTGGTGTAGCACCTCGGCGCAGCCTTTGTCCGCCTCGATCGCACGTTCCAGTGCTTCGACTTGACCACGCATACGTCGTACGCGTCCCAGCAACTTGGGTTTGTTTTGAGTGATATGGCTCATGGGTGACTCATAGATAGTAATCTGAATTATACAATAGGGGGCTAGGGTATATTAATAGCCAGAAATAGCCAACCATCTCTATTGTCTCCAGCCTGGCTTTAACCCCGTTTCCCGGCCTTCCTTTAGCAAAAACATACTTTTGCAATGAATACAGTATTTGGATAGTCTTCAAACCTGATTTGAGCAACTGATAAGTGAGTCTGTGTCTCTGAACCAAACCCAATCTGTCACTGGCAAAGCAATTTTGGTAGTCACAGTGCTGTCATTGCTTATCCTTTTTCGTGGTGCGTGGGCCTCGGATCAGAGCGTTCACCAGGCTTCCCAAAGCCTGTCTTTGATCGAGTTCGCTCAAAATCATGGGCATTTTCACGACTCTTCTCTTGATCACCTTCATATCGATTCCGTCGAGATGACCGACGGCGACCACTTGATGCTCCATGTGATGGGTGCGTTTGAAAACCATATGCCTTTGACTATTGCAGCGATGCCACTTCCTTCCGGGCGGGATGCGCCCGAATTGCAAAGACCTCCGTCGCCTCTGTCTGAGCAGGCATCCTCGCTGTATCGCCCTCCGAAAGCCTGAAGTCCACACCTGATTTTGGCGCCATAGACAGCGCCGTTCACAAGTTCTGATTTCACAATTCGGAGATAACCGGATGTCATTTTTGCCGTTACTGCGCTTTTCCGGCGTAGACAGGCGTGGGCTTTTGCTTTTTGCGACTGCCTTCGTCAGCCTGTTCTTTTCCACTCTGCTCTTTGCCCATGGCGTTGAAGAAGGCGATGCCCTGTTCATTGAGCAAGCCAGCGGGGCACAGCTGTTGCCCTTTATCTATCTCGGTGCCAAGCACATGGTGACCGGTTATGACCACTTACTGTTCCTGGCGGGGGTCATTTTCTTCCTGTATCGAATGAAAGATGTGGGCATCTACGTGACCCTCTTTGCCGTTGGCCACAGCGTCACGCTTTTGTATGGCGTGCTCAGCGAGACCAACGTCAACGCCTACATGGTCGATGCCATTATCGGATTTTCCGTGGTCTATAAGGCGATGGATAACCTCGGTGCTTTTCGGCGCTGGTTCGGGTTTCAACCCAACACCAAAGCGGCCGTTCTCATCTTCGGGTTCTTCCACGGCTTTGGTCTGGCGACCAAGCTTCAGGACTTTACGCTGTCTGAAGATGGCCTGGTGGCAAACATCCTCGCGTTCAATGTGGGCGTCGAGATCGGTCAGTTGATGGCTTTGAGCGTCATTCTGATTGCCATGAATTTCTGGCGCAGAACCGACTTTTTCCCGCGTCAGGCGTTGGCCGCCAACGTTCTTCTTATGAGTGCCGGCTTTATGTTGATGGGTTATCAACTAACCGGTCTGTACACCGTTTCCTGAGGACATAGATCATGCAAGACATTTCAAATATGGATCGCGAAGGGCTGCCATCGACAAAGAGCCTGATCAAGGCAACCGGTATTGCCGCTGTCATTGGCCTGCTGACTCTGATCATAGCTATTCTGCCTGCAGAATACGGTATTGATCCGACCGGGCTGGGAGGGGCTATGGGACTGACCATGCTCAGCCAGGCAAATGCTGCGGAGCCGGCATCTTCGGAGGTTGGCTCATCGTCCGACAACCTGCTCGCGCTTCCCGCAGGCCCCGTGTGGAAGACGTCGGGCAAGCTGAGTTCCGATACAACAAGAGTCACTCTGGAACCGGACGAGGGCCTTGAGGTAAAGGCCACCATGAACGCAGGCGACCGCATGGTTTTCAACTGGGCCTCGGAAGGCGGCCCCGTTAACTTCGACATGCACGGTGAGCGTTATAACGACGGCGACAATTTCACCAGCTACTGGCAGGGAAGAAATGAACCCGCTGCAAACGGTGCTTTCGAGGCGCCATTTGACGGCACCCATGGCTGGTATTGGCGAAATCGCGGCGACGAGACGGTTACCATCGTGCTCCGAACCAGCGGTTTTTACGACGGCATCACCAAGAAGTAATCAATTAATCATCGTTAAGGAGTTATTCCATGAAAAACATCATTCTTTCGTTCACAGTCGCTCTCGTTTTTTCATTCGCTGGACAGGCGTTTGCGGGTGCCGGGCATAGCCACGGCGTATCGGAGCCTATTTCCAAAGCACAGGCAACCCAGAAGGCAGCGACCGTAAAGCAGCAACTGATCAGTTCGAACCAGGTCTCTTCCGCATGGAGCGATATCGAAGGCAGTAGTGCCCAGCAACGTTCGAGCTCAGCCGGTAGCCTTTGGGTAGTGGAGTACGCCAACCCCAAGGCTACGGATGAGAACAAGTCCAGGCTGTTCGTGTTCGTCGATGAATTCGGCAACCCGGTTGGGGCGAACCACACCGGCGATCTGTAACATCCAGGCGGCATAATGAGGGCGTGCTACTCAATGGGTAGCACGCCCTTTTTATTTGGGCCAGTAGATATGATGATCGTCGATCACGAAGTCGTGTTCATGGATTTTGTGTGAATGTCTGTGGGTGTGGTGGTGGGGTTCTGGGCCTCCCATCCTTCATGTTCGTGTTGACGATTTGCATGGCCCCCGCAGAAGAGACCGCCATGCTCAGGGCAAGCAACCCTCGGAGTCTTGGTGTTTTCAGATAGATACGTGCGCCTTTGGTGACTCTCGTCCAGAAGGGCTCACCGAGAGAGCCGTCAGTGCGAGCGGGCAAGGTGACGGATAGGACGAAAGCGGCGGAAAGGACAAAGGCAAAACCATTCATCAGAAACAGTACATCAAACGTCATGATGGTAATCAGAGCCGCCACCACGCAGGCTCGCAGGATATCCAGCAGAGAGCGGCGCGGAAGTTTCTGGGCAACAGCACCAAACAGCGGCGCGATGACCACATAGGCGATCATTTTAAGCGCCAGCGCGATTACCTAGGCACTGAAAAGGCGCTTGTAGGTGCGAATTCTAAGTGGGGAGAAGATACCCAATCGGTACATCTTATCAACCTCACGATCTTCCGATCAGTTTTGCACCACCCGATTCCGATACGCCTCAAGATCGCCTCGCAGCGGCTCCAGGTCAAAGCCGGCTGCACTGGCCTTGCCGAGAAGGTCCGTGACCGGATGGTGAGCCGCATTGGCATAGGCCCACAAGTGATGGCGCGCTTACCGGTGCGACAATAGCTCAGAACCGGGTCCGTGGATGATTGCAAGGCGCGGGCAAAAGCCTCGATGTCTTCAGGTGCGTACTTTCCCGGTTCGACCGGAATCTCGCGCCAGGTTATACCCAGCGACTCTGCCTTCGTTTTCAGGGTTTCGGTATCCGGCTGGTCGTCGGTTTCATTTCTGGGTCGGCTGGCAATAATGGTGCGGAAACCCGCGTTTGCCAGTTGTTCAATGTCGTCAATACCAGGTTGCGCCATTACGCTGTATTGATCGTCAATTTTTTTAATATCCATGGAATATCTCCTTCAAGGATTTGAGGGTTGAGCCTATTGAACAAAAGGCGAGCGCCTGGCGACCCACCAGCCTGCAATCATTGCAAACAGCATGGCAATAAGCGGGTATGAGGAGTTACCGATCGAGGCGAATGCCGGCCCCGGGCAATAGCCCGACAGTCCCCAGCCAATTCCAAACAAAGCGGCCCCCATAAGGAGCTTCCCGTCCAGATCATGGCGGGTTGGTAACCGGAAGCTATCGCCCCACATTGGCTTGGCTTGACGGAGTATCACGCGATATCCGATAAACGTCGTTATTACCGCTCCGCCCAGCACGAATAGCAGTGTTGGATCCCAAGCCCCGAAGATGTCCAGAAACCCTAAAACACGTGTGGGATCTGTCATTCCACCAAGCCCAAGTCCAACACCAAAAAGTAACCCGGCGATATAGCCGAAGAATGCTCTCATACGGCACCTCCAATCACATGTCGGGTCAAGAAAACGACGACCATGGCCGCCAGAAGAAAGACTAATGTTGCGACCAGCGATCGCCGCGACAACCTTGCAAGCCCGCAAACGCCATGGCCACTGGTACAGCCGCTGCCGACGCCAGTGCCGATGCCTACAAGCAGTCCTGCGATTAGCATCAAAGGGATACCGCCGGATGGAGCACCAATAACAGCCTGTGATGAGTCGGCGGCGTTGCCAAGGCCGCCAAATAGCATCAAAAGTAGTGGACCACTTACCAGACCAAGTAGAAACATCAATCGCCAACCCAGCTCATCACGGTTGGGTTTATCCAAAAAAAGACCGGCAAGAATGCCACTAATCCCAGCAACCCGACCAAGCGTCGCCATCAGAAAAACGGCAGACAGGCCGATGAACCCGCCTCCAATCAGGCCTTGAATATTTGAAGTCCAATCCATTAAATTCTCCCCGTGTAAGCTCAATCCTAACTCTCGTGTATTTGGTCATCCAGAGCTTTCCACGCATGTTTGGCTGACTAATGGTTGCCATCATTGCAGGCTGCTTTCTGTATGAGGTAGGTCTCTACTGCGTCGGCGTTGGCAAAATAGAGATTCTCATCGATTCAAATAATATATCCTTGGGTAAAAATCCTTGCTCACAAGCGTCACTGTTGCTTTCCGCATGCCAGATTTGCCGGCACGGCAATATCCATCAGCTTGGGGTCGGGCAAATCCAGATTATTCATAATCTGGGCGTACTCGGCTTCCGATTTGCCCGCCAAACGTGGGTTGTAATGTTTTTCCTCGTAGATGGAAGAGCTCAGCATTCCTTTGTAGTCATGGGCCGGATAAACCAACGTATCGTCTGGCAAGCAGAACAGCTTGTTGACGATGGAGTCGTAGCTTTTGCGCGGATCGCCGCCCTGGAAATCCGTCCGGCCACTGCCGCGAATCAATAGCACATCTCCCGTGAAGACCGCCTGCTGGCTGCCCTGATTCCAGTAAAAACTGAAGGATTCATCCGTGTGGCCCGGCGTGTATATGGCTTCCAGGCGGATGCCGTCGATGTCGATCCGGTCGCCTTCCGACACATGCTCTGACACGCATTCCGCCTTGGTAAATTCACCCATGACGGTGACGCACTGGGTGGCGTCACGCAGAGCGCCCAGGGCGGTGACGTGATCAGCGTGCGTGTGGGTGTCGATTGCCCTGACAAGCTTGAGGCCAAGTTGGTCAATCAATACAAGATAGGCATCCGTAGACTCTTTTACAGGGTCGATGATCAATGCTTCACGACCCCGGCCGGACGCAATGAGGTAGGTATAGGTGCTGGACGTTTTGTCAAAAATCTGACGGAACAGCATAAAATTTATCCTTGCGATGAATTCATAATGATCTAAGCTTGTAACCTAAAGTAATAACAAGGGAGGCACCTGTCAATCACAAAAGAAGTGACCTCCATGCCTCTTATTGAACAGCCGTGGCCTCTGGCAGCCAGCTTTCAAGCTGACCCAACGCGGCGAACAGTTGCTTTTGAAGTCTCGCTTTCTCCAGTTTGAGCGCCGTCAGTTTTCGGGCGCTGTCGATGGCGGCTTCGATATCGCCACGCCCGCTGCCGATTTCGTCCAGCATCGCCTGCCAGTGTGCGGTCTGGTTCGGCACCTGCCGGTCCTTAAGAATATCCAGTCGCGAATAGCTGGCGCGGATCGCCGCAATCGCCTGGGCGGTCGCGGCCTGCCATTCTCGGCGGGTCTGGAGCAGGTTCCACTCCTGTTGTGCCAGTTGGGATTTTGCCTGTTGTACCGCGCTGCTTTGGCGGCGTCCGGTGAAGGGTATCTGAACACCAAAGCCGATGGTCCAGCGTTTGTCCTCGTCGGCCCAGAGACTGTTGTAGCCCGCATTTGCGGTAAAAGAAGGGCGCTGATCGGCTTCTTTTTCTTTTAGCCTGGCGGCGGCGGCTTCTTTTCGGGCTTTGACAGACAACAACAACGGGTGCGCGTCAGTGATGCTGGCTGTCCGTGGTAAAGCTGAAAACGGAGGAACCCGCAATGAAACAGGCTGCGAACCGGGCTCAACCCCCAACAGCGGCAACAGGCTGGCACGCAGTTTGTCCTGCTCCTCTCCCAGACCAATAAACTGGGCATCCAGCGCATCAAGTTCCGTTGTGAGCCGCAGCAACTGGCTTTGCGGGGCCTTGCCGTAGGCAAGCCGCTGCTCGGTGATCTCAATAAGCTGCGCAACATGGTTGCGGGTTTGATGGTGCAGTTGAATGGCTTGGTCGATATACCACCAGTTCGCGTAAGCCGCTTTTACCTGCGCTGTTAATTGCCGTTCCGCCCACTGAGCGTCCGCGCGGGCACCTCTTATCTGGGCGGCCGCCGCGTTTTCAGAGGCTTCCAACTGATCTGGCCACGGGAGTTTCTGGGCGATTTCAAAGCGGTGGCCTACTGTACTTCCGCCTTCCAGGGTTTGTGGGGCTAACGCGTATTTCGCCACCGGGTCATCCCAGGTACCGCTGGCTTCGCCAGCGGCGCGGGCCGCGGAGATCGTTTCTCGCGTGCCAGCCAGCGACGCATTGGTGTCGAGTGCCTTTTCAATCCAGTCATTAATATCCGCCGGCCGTCCGGGTTTTACCTCAGCCCAGACATAGCTGACAGACACTGCGATCGTCAGGATGGAACCGGCCAGAATAGAACGGATCAGCGATCGGGTTAGAGCGAATGTCATGATTGAGCTCCTTCACGTACAAAGCGCTTCAGGCGACGAAGCTGCCATAAGTAGAAAATCACAGGAATCAGTAGCAGGGTGAGAATGAGCGTAGTAACCATACCGCCGATCATGGGGCCGGCAATGCGCTGCATCACTTCGGAACCGGTACCAGTGCCAAACATGATGGGCACGAGACCCGCGACGATGGCAGAAAAGGTCATCATGATGGGGCGCACCCGCTGGGCAGCGCCACGGGAAACGGCCTCGCTGAGCAACGTCGGAGTGAGCCTGGACATCTGGTGGTCAACGGATTCCATCGCCTCGCGCAAGGCTTGGTTCAGGTAAACCAGCATCAGCACGCCGATTTCAACGGCAACACCGGCGAGGGCAATAAACCCGACCGCCACCGCTACTGACAGATTGTAGCCCAGCAGATACATCAGCCAGATACCACCGATCATGGCGAAGGGCAGGGTGCCGAGGATGATGCCCACCTCAATGAGATTACGGAAGTTCAGGTATAGCAGTATCAGGATAATGGCAAGCGTCAACGGAACGACCACCGTCAGCCGTTCTTTTGCCCGTTGCATATACTCATACTGACCGGACCAGGTAATGGAATAACCTGCGGGCAGGTCAAGCTCTTCCCGAACCCTTGCCTGCGCGTCCTCAATCCAGGTTCCCAGATCCCGGTCTGCAATATCCACGAGGGTCCAGCCGTTGATGCGACCATTTTCGGATTTGATCATCGGTGGCCCGTTATCAATACGGACATCGGCGACATCAGCCAGGGCAATGCGCTGTCCGTCTGGAGTTACTATCGGCAGTAGCCGCATTTGCTCAACTGAGTCCCGGTATTTCTGGGGGTAGCGCATGTTGATGGGGTAGCGCTCCAGCCCTTCCACCGTGGTTGCCACATCCATGCCCCCGATCGCCGTGCGCACAATGGACTGAATATCCTCTATGTTGAGACCAAAACGGGCGGCGGTGTCACGTTGTATATCCACTTTGATATAGCGCCCACCGGCTACCCGCTCGGAGAAAGCAGAAGCGGTTCCAGGGACTTTGTTGAGAATGGTTTCAAGCTGCTGGCCGATGCTCTCAATAACCGCTAGATCTGCACCGGCCACCTTGATGCCCACGGGGGTTTTGATGCCGGTAGAGAGCATATCGATTCGGGTTTTTATGGGCATGACCCAGGCATTTGTCAGCCCCGGCAGTTTAACGATCCGTTCCAGTTCTTTTCGAACCTTGTCGGGGGTCATGTCCGGCCGCCACTGATCACGGGGTTTGAACTGGATGAAGGTCTCAATCATGGTCAGTGGTGCCGGATCGGTCGCTGTTTCCGCGCGACCGATCTTGCCGAAAACTGTCGCCACTTCTGGCACTGTCGCGATCATTTTGTCGGTCTGTTGCAAAATCTGCCGTGCCTTGCCGATGGATATGCCCGGGTAAGTTGTCGGCATATACATCAGGTCGCCTTCATTGAGTGGCGGCATGAATTCGCTACCCAGTTTATTGGCTGGCCACAGCCCTATCATGAGCACGACCAATCCGCCGATGATCATGATGGCCGGCCGGTGCAACGCCCAGCGAATGACCGGCGAATAAAGCGCTATCAGCATGCGATTGAGAGGGTTGCGGTGCTCCGGGAGAACGTTGCCACGAATGAAATACCCCATTAACACCGGAACCAGTGTAATCGCCAGCCCTGCGGCGGCTGCCATTGCGTAGGTCTTGGTGAATGCCAGCGGAGCAAAGAGCTTGCCTTCCTGTGCCTCCAGGGTGAATACCGGTAAAAAGCTGACGGTGATAATCATCAGTGAAAAGAACAGCGGCGCACCGACTTCCCCGGCCGCCCGGGCGATGACCGACCAGCGGTTCTCAGCCGTCAACGGTGTTTTTTCGATGTGTTTATGGACGTTTTCGATCATCACGATAGCCCCGTCCACCATGGCACCGATGGCGATGGCGATCCCGCCCAAAGACATAATATTGGCGTTGATACCTGATAGTGCATGACCACAAACGCCGCCAGAATGCCCACCGGGAGACTGACAATCACAACCAGGGATGAGCGCAGGTGAAAGAGGAACGCTGCGCAGATCAGAATAACAACGAGGAACTCCTCCACCAGCTTGGTGTAAAGATTGTCCACGGCGTTGTTGATCAGGGTCGAGCGGTCATAGGTGGGCACAATTTCCACACCGTCGGGCAAGCTGGGCTCGATTTCGCGCAGGCGCTGCTTCACGCCCTCAATGGTTGCAAGGGCATTCTCGCCAAACCGCATCACCACAATGCCACCAGCAACCTCGCCCTCGCCATTGAGCTCGGCAATGCCCCGTCGCATCTTGGGCCCCAGCCGGATATCCGCCACATCCTTAAGCAGCAGTGGCTTGCCATTAACGTTTACGCCGAGGGGTATTTGCCGAAGATCATCGGCGTTAGTCAGATAACCGGTCACCCGCACCATGTATTCCGCTTCCGCCATCTCAATCACCGAGGCACCCGCTTCCTGGTTGCCCCGGTTAATCGCCACCTGGATGCGTTGTAACGTAATATCGTGGGCACGAAGACGGTTGGGGTCGACCACCACCTGATATTGTTTGACCATGCCGCCGACGCTGGCCACTTCCGAAACCCCCGGGACGGTTTGAAGTTCAAACTTCAAAAACCAGTCCTGGAGGACCTTAGGTCCACCAGATCATTGTTGCCGCTTCGATCAACCAGCGCGTAGGCAAACACCCAGCCCACACCTGTGGCATCTGGCCCCAGTTCCGGTTTGGCGCTGGCCGGCAATTGCCCGGCCACCTGGCTCAGATATTCCAGTACCCGGGAGCGAGCCCAATACAGGTCGGTATCGTCGTCGAATATCACGTACACGAACGAATCCCCGAAAAAGGAATAGCCGCGAACAGTTTTCGCGCCGGGTACTGACAGCATGGCAGTGGTAAGGGGGTAGGTAACCTGGTCTTCCACAACCTGCGGTGCCTGCCCCGGATAGCTGGTTTTAACGATAACCTGCACGTCCGACAGATCCGGAATGGCATCAATCGGCGTTTCTTTCAGCGAATACAGGCCCCACCCGGTAAGGATCAGTGTGGCAAGAAGCACAAAAAAACGGTTATGGAGTGACCAGTGGATAACGGTATTGATCATATTGTTCATCCGGTTCTGGAATGCGCGGACGCCCGGGTAGTGGTCGCAGGCATCCGCAGGGACCTATTGTTTCTCGATGCGGGTCACTTTTTGCCCGCTTTTCGTCGGGGTGAGAGTGAAGGCAACCGAATCGCCTTTACTGACCGCCTCCATATTGACGCCCGGATCAACCGGAAAACCCATGGTCATGCGCGGCCATTTCAGTTCGGGAATGGGCTCATGGCTGAGCGTCACCTTGCGGCTTTCGGGATCGATGGCTGTGATGACACCGGTGCTATCAACCGCATCAACAGACTGCCCGGACGCCATGCCCGACATGGGGGGCATGGGCTCATCCGCAATGGCCAGCGCAGGAATCGTGACAAAGCCGATGGTCATTGATAGTGCAAGAGTGGTGAGCTTCATGATTTATTCTCCGATGTTTTGTTGTGGCTTGGGCGTGGTTGTCAGGCCTTCGATCACATAGCCCTCGGGTGTTTCGCGAAAGCGAAAGGTGACTTCCTGGTCAATCGCTAGCCCATCGGTACTGACCGACTCTGACAGCCCAAAGGCCATTGTCATGGCGGGCCAGCTCAGTTCCGTTATAGGACCGTGATTCAGCGTGATGCTTGCGGATTCGCTGCCGAGGTCAAGTTCTGAAATCCTCCCGACCCCCGTGATCAACCCTGCGGCTGCGGCGTTCTCTATGCCACTGGATGCGCTGGTCTGGCCGGATTCGAAGCGCAACAGGGCTTCATCCAGGTTGGTTTCCGAGTCGATTAGAAATTGAGCAGATGTAACCACCCGCTGACCTTCATTAAGACCGTCAATGATCACCATGCGATTGCCGACTTCCTGGCCGATACGCACTGGTGCAGGACGAAAATAGCCGTCGCCCTCCGCAACCAGCACGTGCTGACTATTGGTACGCTGGATCAGCGCGGACCTTGGAACGGTCAGTAAGTTTTCACCAATGGGTGCATCCATTGTTAACTGGACGAACATATTGGGTCGCAGGGTACCCTCCGTGTTGGGCACACGAATTCTTGCCTGAAGACTCCGTGTGCGAGGGTCGAGCTCCGGGTAGACGTAATCAATTGTGCCTTGCCATTCCGTGTTGGGGAGTGCCGGGGTCGTGAAACGCACCGTTTGCCCAGCTTTCACCAGCCCCGCCTGACGCTCAAAAAATTCTGCAATTATCCAAACCGAATCCCGACTACCGATCGCCATGATTTCAGTGTCCGGGCGAATATACATACCCGCACGGGCATTCAGGCTCGTTACATAACCGGAGCTGGGTGCAAACATGGTTATCCGCTGCAGCGCTTTTCCATTTTTCTTCAGCGATGCAATCTGGGCGTCCGTCATCCCCAAAGCGCGGAGTTTGTTTCCAGATGCTTCGGCGACCGGGCCGGAGCTGACACGCAGGGCAAGCAGAAACTCCTGCTGGGCGTTGACCAACTCCGGTGAATAGATCTCAAACAGCGGTTCGCTTTTCTCAACGCTTTCGCCGACGGACTTCACATGGAGCATCTCAACCCAGCCAGAAATTCGACTGTGAACCAGAGTTAGCTGATCTTCATTGTCAGTGACGTAACCCACCGTTGAGACGGGAACAGCAACGGCACCCCGCGTCACAGCACCGGTTTTGACTCCGAGGTTAGCGCGAATCTGTGAGTTAATACTGACGCCACCGTCCTCGTTATCTACGCTGTTGTCGTCGTAAACCGGCACCAGATCCATCCCCATGGGGGACTGTCCAGGTTTGTCTCGCCGATAATTAGGTCCATTGGTGCGACCCAGTAAAGCGGTGCTTCTTTGCCTGCCAACTCGCTGGATACGTTCATTGCTGTTCCCGACACTTCAGGCAACACGTATGGACGGCCCAGCCAACCGGCTATAAAGGCAATAGCAACCAGTGCCACTAATAAGGCAAATCGCATTGGTTCTCTCTCCAAATCATCAAATTGAGTGCGGGGGAGTGCAGCGAGACATCATGGTCTGCTGTTCGTCAGCTGACATGCGACTCATCATTTTCTGCAGGTGTTTGTTCATCATGGGATTAGAGACGGTAAGTCCCGCCAGAAGACGTCTGGATGATTTCATGATATTTCCTCGTAATAGCGCACATGCGCCCGCTCAGCCGAATTAGCTGGGAGTTAGACGGGCAAACAAGTCAGGTATTGATTAGGCTATTGAGGTATTCGGTGGGGGAGTCAGGGTATCGAGTATGATGCTGCGATAATCGCCCTCGACAGCGATCGGTAGCTGATCAGGCGTAGACTGGATAACTTGCTTGAATTCGCCAGCAGGAAGCAAAACTGTTGAAAGCCCACAATTACCCTGGCTAATTGCCAGAGAGCAGCTTTCCAGCGTCATGCCACCGCATTTTTCATCAGTTTGGTCTGTAGCGACGCCAAAACTGATTGCTTTGGGGCAGTCTTCCATAACCGGTGCATTTGAGGTCCCAACATGCTGTCCCGGTAACGTCACGGCAAACGACACCATCGGCTGAAAAACCACAATAAGGGTCAGCAGAAAAAGTGCGAATTTGTTAGGCCGTGAGCGTTCCAAGTTAATGGGTTCCTATCGGGTGATTCACATGCTTCAAGGTCGTTTTTGAGCTGGCCTGAGTGTAAAAGTATTTAGCTGCTCACAGGTCAAGTATTAAAACGAAAGTTTAATTCGTTTTTAGAATAACATGCATTTTGGGAGTTAAACCAACAAAAACCTTCTGGTTTCTCATCATTTTCATGCTGAGCCTGAAAGGTCGGGTTTTTGTGGTGTTGTCCGGTACCCGCCCAGGATGCCCACGACTGAAAACCAGAGGCGATTCAGAAGTTATTCAGAGGCTCCTCACTTATCGAGTGATTCCAGAATCGGGCAGCGGTCCGGGCTTGCGCCACAAAGGTTCGTGAGTAGTCGCAACTCATCCCGAAGCCGTCCGAGCTCTTCAAGATGAAGCTCAATGTCCGTCAGCTTCTGAAACGCTAATGAGCGCACCTGTGGTCGGGCTGCTTGAGGATTTTCCCGGAAATTGAGGAGCGCTGAGATCTCCGCCAGGCTAAAGCCCATTTTTGGGCACGCTTGATAAAGCTCAAGCGTGACAGATCTTTATCGCTATATTGTCGAACACCAGCGGTATTGCGATAAACCCGGGGTAACAAGTTGATTTTTTCGTAATAGCGCAGCGTATCGGCACTGATATCGAGTTGTTCCGTAACCTTACCAATCTGAAGCATGATGTTTCCCCAGTCTTTTGAGAGTGACGTCCCCTACATTAAGTTCTATCACCCACGCTCGCCACTGCATCGAAAAACATGCCCGGTCGCTGCCATAGCGAATTGATAAAAATAACGGTGACGCTGGTGGCCATTGCAACCATCGCCCAGACCGGATAGATCAACCCGGTGGTCGCCAGGGGAATGCCAATGCCGTTGAACAAAAAGGCAAGACTCACGTTCTGCAGCATCTTGCGATACCCCCAGCGGCTAATTTCCCAAGCCGTAATGACGGCGCCCAAACGCCCGTTGAGAATAATGATGTCGGCAGAGTCGATGGCAATATCCGTGCCGCTGCCCATAGCGATGCCAACATCGGCCTGCATCAGTGCCGGCGCATCATTGATGCCGTCGCCGACCATCGCGACTCGCGACTGTTGTTGCATTTCACGCAGGACTTCAGCTTTGTCTGCTGGCAGCACACCGGCATACACCTCGTCGATGCCGGCACGCCCTGCAATGTGGCGGGCGGTGCGCTCGTTGTCACCCGTTAGCATGACAGTGCGGATGCCGAGTTTGTGGAGCCGGCTGATGGTCTCAATGGTATCAACGCGTAGAGCATCGCCAAGGGCGATCGCACCGAGCAGACGATTTTTACGGGCAACGACGATCACTGTATGGCCCTGCTGTTCGGCAGTTTCTACACTTTGGGTCAGTGCGCTCAGGTCGATACCTTGTGACTCCAGAAACGACGGACTGCCAACCCAGACAGTCTCGCCATCAACCTGTGCTTTCACGCCGCGACCGGACTCGGCCTGAAAATTTTCCACGTCAGGGAAGTTAACCCCGACCTCCAGCGCTTTTTCGACCACCGCCCGGCCCAGTGGATGCTCGGACGCCGCCTCCACCGCGGCGGCGATTGCCAGCAAGTTGTTCTCATCGCCGTCGATGCTGATTACAGACCGCACCGCGGGACGACCTTCAGTGAGGGTGCCAGTCTTGTCGAAAACGACTGTACCGACTGTGCGCAGCGCCTGAAAAGCCTCGCCGGTACGCATCAACACACCCTTGTCCGCAGCCTCACCCGCAGCCCTTACAATCGACAGCGGTGCAGAGATACCGACCGCACACGGATAACCCATAACAAGTACAGTTAATGCGGCAAACACGGCACGCTCGAACAGGGGCTCGGCCCCAAATAACCAAAGCCCCAAGGTCCAGGCCAGAAAAGCCAGGATCGAAATGATCAAAACAGCGGGCGTATAAACCTGCAGCACTCGATCCACGATATGCAGCAGGCCGGGTTTGAGGGCTCGTGCATCTTCTACGCTGCTGATCACCTGGTGCAGAAAGCTTTCGGTGCCCACCGCAGTGACCCGGATCAGCAGCGTACCGTTGCCATTGATCGCTCCGCCCACAACGGTATCGTCCGTCGATTTGTCGACCGGCAGCGACTCTCCGGTAATCAGCGCTTCGTCTACCGCGGATGAACCACTGACAACAACACCGTCAACCGGGATGCGCTCGCCGGGTCGTACCCGCACCTGCATACCGGATGCCACTTGCTCTACAGGCACATCCCGTTCGTCATCTTCAGTGACCACATGTGCTGTGTTGGGTTGCAAATCCAGCAATCGTTTAACCGATTGTGCACTGCGCGTTTTCACGATCAGCGATAACCATTCGGAGAATATATGGTAGGTAAGCACCATCACCGACACCGCAAAAAACGCGGCAGTGGGATAGCCTTCAGGCTGAAGAACGAGCCCGATGCCGCCACCTGTCAGTCCCGCAAAGGCCCCGATCTCCACCAGAACATGCTGGTTGAGAATACCTCGCCGTAGCGCCTGTACCCCCATAATCAACATATGCCTGGCAACGCCGAACATGATGCCCAGTGCGAGTACAGCGACCAGTAAGGGCTCGAACCCGGTGAGCACGCCACTGGCACGCAGGGCGAATAAGGCGACCCCGCCCGCAGCTAGGCCGACGCTACCGGCCAGTGCGGCGGCGGTACCCTGGCCACGCAGAACCGCATAACCAAACCCGACCAGGCTGACATAGACCACGGCTGAGAGCGCGAGGGTCCAGATGCTCGTGACATCAACAATGAGTCCGACTGATGCCAGGCTCATCGCGAGCGCGACCACGAAGCGCTTGCGCTCGACGGCCAGCGCTTTCTCCTGCCGTTCGAAGGGTTCTACCTTGCGTGGGTCGCTCAGGGTATAACCGATCTGTTGCAGCGTCCCCATCAGATCCTTGGCATTAGCCTGAGCACTGTCGTATTCCACGAGCGCCTGCTCATGGGTCAGGCTCACCGCGACGCGTTTTACGCCGGGCTTGCTACCTAGCGCCCGCTCAATAGTGCCGGTACACAGTGAGCAGTGCAGTCCGCCAATATGGGCCCTTACGCGATTGATTCCTTGACGATCAGTTGCCTCTTCGCTCCAGGGTGTGAACTCGTCTGAACGGGTTGTGGCATGTGTCATACGATACCTCCGGGTTATAGTTTGAATCGCGTCATATCAAAGCGCCAAGGTGATGGACCAAAGCCCCAGCGCTATCAGTACCACACCGGTCCAGCGCGGCATGCGTCCGGCAAGCCCCGCAATCGCGGTCAGCAGACGGCGCCCGGAGCGCGTAAAAACGGCCAGTATGAGAGGGCTGGAAAGCGCCAGTCCAAAAACGAATAACGACAAGGCGCCGTAGGCGACACCAGTGCCCGCCGCTGCCTGAGCAGCGGCATCGCCCAGCAGCACCGCCAGTAACGGCGCCGCACACGCCGGGACATTCAGGCCGAACACAGCCCCGAGGCTGGCACCGCCGGCCTTGTGTGAAACGTGGGGCAGTAGCCGATTCATTTGCCGAATCATCCAGGGTGCGCCACCGGTGAGATAAACCAGCCCCAGCAGAACGTATACGCTGCCGAGCACGCCCCATAAACCTTCCTGCACACCTAGAAAACGCGAGCCAATGATGACGGCGAGTACACCGAGTAGACCCGTGAACGTGGCCCGGACAAGGGTGTAAACCAGAGTCTGAATTCGCCGTTGCCTTGGCGACAATCGATCCAGATATTTCAGCAAGATCAGATGACTGCCAACGGAACACGGTTCGACGAAGCCCAAAAGCCCGAGCCCTGTCGCCAAAATCAGGCTTTGTAACAGGTCCATGTTGCTTAACTCTCCTTAGGCGATGCCTTATAACCGGCTGCTCGCAAAGCCTCGGCCAACGTCTCGGCTGAAACCTGGTCAGCATCATGCGCGATACGTGCCTGTTTCGAGTCCAGAGACACTGAGCAGCCGTTAACGCCGACCTGTTGTTCCAGCAGGTGTTGAACGACCTGAACACAGCCGTCGCAGTGCATGCCGTCGATAGACAATATCGTGGTTTTCATGATTTGCTCCTGAAATCTGGCGGCTTGGGAACGTCGCCTTCTTAAATGATCGTCAGGAGAACAATACGACCTTGAGTTAACTCCAGGTCAAGGAGTTTTTTTTTGGGGGGGGGGAATTAGCGGTCATTTTTACTTCAATAGCTATCCGCCCTTGACCTGGACTGAGCTCCAACATCTAGGCTGGTCTCGGTTCTGCTTCATCAATTGCGCCAATCAGAGACCACCTCGATCACTGGGGTGGCCAACACATTGAACCGAAACGGAAGACTATTCTGCGTGGAACACAGTTCTGCGTTTTTCCGGATCAATCAACCCGTATTCAGAATACGGATGCTCAAAAGGAGATTGTTATGACAATACCGCTATGGCTGATCGTACTTTCATGGTCTGTTACTGGCATTGGCCTGCTGTGTGCTGGAGTGATCCTTGCCGATATCTATCGCGGTGGCTACCGGCAGTCCATGAAAAGCTTGGAGGCGGTGTGGCCGATTACAGCCATTTATGCCGGTCCGCTGGCGCTTTGGGCTTATTACCGATGGGGGCGTCCGGCCACCCCGCAATGGCAGCAGCAACACGGCGCGCCTGCACAAATGGGTCTGGGAGAAACCGCTGCCATTGAGACGATCCCCGGCGGTGCTGCTTCGTTCATTGGCCATCTGATTGCCGTGCCGATCGTGATAAGCACCGGCGTGACAATCGCCGGCAAAGGCGTGTGGCCGATGATTCTGCTGATTGCCGTATTCGCGCTGCCGCTGTTGATTGCCTTCGAATACCGGTCGCTGACCCAAGCGGGCGAGATCCGTTCGGCCGGATTGCGGCTGTGGGTGGCGCTGAAAATATCGGTGCTGGCGATTCTCGCCTTCGATACCGGTATGGGCGCTGCGATGCTGATCGTGGCGTTTGTGCTGGGCTACSCGCCCACCTCGATCGCGTTCTGGTTCGTCATGTGGGGCGGGCTGCTGCTGGGTTTTATGACTGCCTATCCGGTGGTGCGCTGGCTGCTTGGGCGAGGTGTCACGACGCCGGCCGAGTCGGGATAGGACTCAGGCTAGCGGCAGTATGTGAGCCAGTCCTGACCGGCTACGGATTTATACATCAGGGGCTCAAGGATTTGATATGACTCATTCCCTAAATGGAGAGAAAACCATGCGTACACGTAATTTTTTGGCTATGTCGGCAACCGCCTTATTGTTGGCAGGTTGTGCCAGTTCGAATACCGATCACACGCCAGCATTGAACTCTTCGGAGTTATCGGCCTCTGACTCAGACTTGATCAAGAACGCACTGAGTGCGGCGCCCTCCGATGTCGCCAAACACGCGACCGTAAAAACAATGGATGGCAGGGTATTACGCAAGGGCAGCAACGGCTGGGTGTGTCTTCCGGACCACGCCGCCGAACCAGGAAACAGCCCCAGATGCCTTGATCCATCCTATCAAGGCTTTATGAAGGCTTACATGCAAAAGAGCAAACCCCAAACCGACCGGGTCGGCTTTGGGTATATGCTGCAAGGCGGCAAACCAGGTAGTGATACCAACCCGCGCGCCCAGGGCCCGCAGGACAAAGGCGTGTGGCAATCAGACCCCCGCCCGCCTCATATTATGGTGGTGGTACCCGATAGCACGGACCTGAAGGGACTGCCAACCGATTCCGGCGGGGCTGGCCCCTGGGTTATGTGGTCGGGAACACCGTATGCGCACATCATGATTCCGCTGGCAGGGAACGGGGATTTGAGCAAGATTTGATCGAATAGGGACTGACACCGATTGATGCCGCATCGCGCGTCGTAGGAATCAGCCCTATGTACTGATAAAAGGAGAATAACACTTGAACTTCCAGTTGCTGGAAGCTTAAACGTGGTACCTAACATGAAGGAGGTGATCCCTATGAAAGGTGAGACGCTAATCCATCAGCACTCGAGCGGTATCTCTCGGCCATTGAAGAGCGTATCCCGCATTTACTCGGTCTACGCACCGTAATCCATAGCCTGTTGTCGCACGAGCACACGAGTTGCGACAGGGGCGAATGCGCGTGTGTCGGCTGCCAGGCGCGGCGTGCCACCCAAGGGGCAGCGTCGTGAACCCGCTGCTTTGGTCGCTTGTCCGTCAACTGATCCGGCTTCGCCGCGGCCGCCAGCCGCCGGCTTCTCTACAGGAGCCGGTGTGGTACTTCGCCTACGGTTCGAACATGAATGAGCGGCTTTTTCGCAAGCGCCGGCACATGGTTTGGCAGGACGCCCGGGTCGCGCGGCTCGATGGGTATCGCTTGGTCTTCAGTCGTGCCGGCGGCCGGTATCCCGGGCTCTCGGCGCCGGCCAACATCGTCGAGGCGCCTGGCGAGAGCGTCTACGGTGTACTCTACCTTCTACCGCCGCGCAAATTCGCGCGCCTCGACAACAGCGAAGGCAAGCAGTATGCCTACGTCTGGGCCGACGTGGAGGATGCCGGGGGTCAACGGACTCCGGCAATGACTTATAAGGTGGCGGATACTGTTCCCGAGGGCCAGCCCAGCCAGCAGTATCTCGACCTCCTTCGCGAGGCTGCACACCAGCGTGGGCTGCCGGCTAACTACAGGGCTTTTCTCGACCGCGTAGAGGCCCGAGAGTGACGCCTTCCCCAGAAGAAGCGGAGTATACAAAGAAGCAGAGTAACGGCCGGTGGCGGCGATGGGGCCCCTGGATTGGCGGCATCATCGGCATAGCGGCGCTACTCTGGGTGTTTGGCCGGATCGACTATGACCGTTTTCTGGCGATGCTTGCCGGGGCCAATCTTGGGTTTTTGCTGATGGTGCCGGCAGCGATGGCATGCGAGCAACTTCTAAGGGCGTGGAAATGGCGCCAGTTGCTGTACCCGATCCGGCCCGTCGGACCTTTCCACCTTTTCGGCGCTATCATGGGCGGCTATTTCGCCAACCTGATCATTCCCATCGGCGCGAGTCCTGTCGTGCGTTCCTGGCTCGTTGCCCGCCGTCAGAACTTGTCGACAAGTTCTGTACTTGCCACCGTGGCGATTGATCGCGTGATCGACGGCATTGTCTTCACCGGCTTTGTTCCGGTCGTATTAATCCTCATGGCGGTGCCTGATCCCACCGGTGCCATCAGCGCCGGGTTGAGCTGGGGCGCCGGCGGCAGTTTCATTCTGCTTGTTCTGCTGCAGCCCGTGGAGTATTTGTTCCTACTGGTAGTCTTCGGCTTTCTCGCCGTTGTCACTCACTTCGCCCGTATCACCGCAGGTTTCACAGTCGGCGCCGTGTTCGCCCTCGGAGTGCTGGGCCTGAGTGAGGAGCAGGCGCTTGCCATGGTGCTGACCGTTCAGGTCGCGAACATGCTGACCGTGACAGTCATCGGCGCACCGGTCCTGTGGCTAAGGAACGTCTCTCTTAGGGAGTTGCGGGCGGTGGGGGATAATGATGCCCGCTGCGGCTGAGCCCAAGCGTCGGTTCCGGCGCATTACCACCGCGGGCATCTTTTTCCAAGGCGGTGCCGCGGCCGTTGATACCAGCACCATTGTGGCGGCGCTGGTGCACGGACTCACGGGGAGCGCAATGGCGGTCGGCGCGGCGGCGGCTATTGCGCGGTACGGCTGGTTGTTCCCCCAACTTATCGTAGGTTGCTGGCACAGCGGCGGTCACGGCGGCTGCCGTTTTACATGTTCGGCGCCTTCGGGCGCGTGCTGTGCCTGGCCGGAGTGGCGACCTGGTTGCGCTCGCAGGCGACTCGGCCGGGACTTTTGCCATTGCAGGTTTTTTTGTGCTCTGGACAATATATGCCTTTGTCAGCGGCGTTGTTGCCGTGCCCTATAACGACATCGTGGCACGCTCGATAGAGTCGGGGAAACGCAGCCGTATGTTAGCGCTGCGATTTTTCGGCGGCGGACTGCTGGCTCTCGGTGTGGCTGCCATTGCCGGGCGATTGCTTGAGGTGCTCACGTTCTCCGAAGGGTATGCTGCGATATTGATCGTCGGGGCGCTACTGCTGCTGATCTCAACCCTGTCTTTTGTTTCTGCTGGCGAACCACAGACCCCTTTACCGGCTGAACACACTGGCGGCTTTGTTGAGTTTCTGAAGAGTGGCGTGGAGGTTTTCCGCCGCGACCAACGCTTTCGGTTGTTTCTCTACTCGCGCTGGGCCGCCGGTATGGTCGCCATGGCCTTGCCCTTCTACATCCTGCAGGTGATAGCAGTACAGGCTTCGAGCTCACAGGTCGCCTTTCTATTGGGTGCGCAGACCACCGGCGCGCTGCTCTCCAACCCGCTTTGGGGCTGGTGGGGGGACGTACGCGGCAAGCACAGCCTGCTGGAGGGCGTGGCCGTGATAGGTGCATTGGCGCCCCTGCTGACACTCTTTTGGCTCATAGCAAATCCTGTTGCGGCGACCTTGCCTTGGTTTACGGTCGTCTTCGTCATCCTTGGAGCAATCGGTAATGGCGGCACAATTGCCCAGCTCGGCTATTTGATGGAAATCTCGCCCGACGACCGTCGACCGGCTTACAGCGGTTACTTCAACGCGCTGTCGGCCCCGGCAGCCCTGTTACCCATCGCTGGCGCGGCTCTGGCGAGCGTGACCTCTTACGCCGTCGTCTTCGCGATGAGCGGCGCAGCGGCCCTGCTGCAGTTCTTTCTTGTTCGCCGTCTGCGCAATGTCCCGATAAAGGAGCACTACCCGTGAAACAAACTCGATTACGACGCTGGCTGACGAAATCCTGGGTACTGTCCGGGCTGTACTACCGGCTGCACGGCATCCCGCTTACCGGGCGACCGGCGGACGAGGTTTGGTACTTCGCCTTCGGGGCCAACATGCACGATAGCGCCTTTCGCGAGCGCCGCGGCATGTACCCGCTCGAGTGGCGCCCGGGACGGATTCAGGGCTATCGGCTTCGTTTCAATCTGGAGGGGAGGCCAAAAGGCAGGGCCGCCCCGGCCAATATTGCGCTCGATCCAGACGCCGAAGTCTGGGGCGTACTCTATAAAATAACCCGCCGCGACTCGCTACGTCTGGATGCGAGTGAAGGTGTGCCCGGCCCCCGTTACTGGCCGATCTGGCTCGAGGCCGAGGATATCAAGGGCAACCGGATTCAGGCCGTAGCTTACATCGCCGAGGGGAAGGCGCACGATGGCAACCCGTCGCTCCGCTATCTCACGATGCTGCGTGAGGGTGCGCGTACACATGGGTTACCAGAGCAGTGGCTGCATTATTTGGACAATGTAAAGCCTGCAGAATGAGAAAGCGTGACATTTAGTATGGGCACACGCTGATTCCTTTCAAGCACTTCACGGTTTGCGCACTTCGTAATAGCGCATCATTCCGTTGTCCTCGTGTTCCATGTTGTGACAGTGATACAGATAGAGCCCTTTGAAATCCTTGAAGGTCAGAGCAATCCGGACCCGCTCACCGGGCATTACCAGTACGGTATCGTGCAATCCCGAGTCTACGATCCCTGCCTGAAGTTGCCGGGCGCCCCCCGCGTTGGCGTTTCGTCGGCTAATAACCGTAAATTGCAGCCCATGTACATGCATGGGGTGGGGCATCATGGTGTCGTTGAAGAACTCCCATATCTCGGTTGCGCCCAGCGAAACGACTTCATCATCGGCGACGGTCGCACCCTCAAACTGACGGTCATTGATCGCAAAGCCCTGCATCATTTTCATACTGAGTCTGAAAGGCCGAATGTTTGTCGTGTTATCCGGGTGGGGTATGAAGGCCAGGTCACTGCTCAGCTGGTCTGGTAACACGGGCGCAACCCTCCTGGCTGTGCCATTAACCACCAGGGTCAGCAATGACGTGGGCTTGTCAGACATATTGTTAGAGCCTCCCATCATGCCGCCCATCATCTCACCCGCCCGATGCGGTTCATTGATCAACTGGATCTTGGCACCTTGAGGGTCGTCTTCGAAACTGACCCACAGGTCAACGCGCTGGGCAGGCGCCAGGGTGACGTAGGGGCGCTCTTCAGGTGCTTCCAACAGCCCGCCGCCCGTGCCAATAACGGTGACGGGGCGACCATCGCTCCAGATCAGTTTGTATATACGTGCGTTGGAGCCATTCAATATACGCAAGCGATAAGCTGTTGCTTGCACCTCTTCAACCGTCGCCGGTTTACCATTCACTAGCAAGTGATCGCCTTTGAACCCTTGCATCCGGGTCATCATCGATCCCATGCTGTCAGCGAGGTAGCTCAGTTCATTCTCGCCGGCGAAGCTGCGGTCTTGTAGCACCATGACCCGTTCCCGATCGCCCTTTGGCAAATCCAGTTCGCGCTCAGGGTCATCTTCAATAATAAGCGGGCCTGCAAGCCCGGCATAGGACTGGAAACCAACGCGTCCGCCGTCATCCCCGTGCGGGTGAGGGTGATACCAGTAAAGCCCAGCACGATCATCCACCACAAAGCCAACGGTTTTTGTAGCACCCGGTTGAATGGGAAAGCGCGGTTGGCCATCGACCTCTGGCGGCACGTGCAACCCGTGCCAGTGCACGGTAGTGCTTTCTGGAAGATGGTTTTCAATATGAATCCGGACACGCTGGCCACGGCGCAACCGTATCAATGGACCGACATAGCTGTTGTCTGAGTGAGTGAGCGTATCGTCCGGCCCCTTGATGAGCCTGGCAGTGTAACGCCAGACCTCGCTGGCAGCGCCGGGAAGAATAGGGGTTACATCCGGGCGAGCAAGCAATGTCAATTCGACGTCGAAAGGGCCTTGGTCAATGCCTGACTCTTCTGTATCAGTTTTGGCAGTACCTTGTTGACAGCCGCTGAGTACCAACGATGCCGGCAGCAGCGCAAAGGTTGCCGCGCCGCCCACCGATTTTAAAAAAGTTCGACGTGCCGGAATGAAATCGCGCATCGTGACGAATCTCCGCTCTGGTTGAAGATTTTCAGCTTCGCAGGAATTTGACGAGTGCCAGAATCCCGAGCACCAGCAGAGTCAAAACCAATAGGCCTGCAAGCATACAGACAATCATCATACCGCCGCCCATCATGCCGCCATCCATCATTCCACTGCTCATCATTCCCGATTCGCCCATACGCCCAGGGCCGGATGAGGTGTCGGCAAACGCAAAAACAGAGTAAAAAGCGAGCACTAACAGTGTTGTGTATTGGGTGAGCTTTTCCATGGCTGAGACCTTAAAGGGTTGTTTAAGTCTGCCAGATTAAACCTATGAGTAGCTCAAGGGTCAATATAAGTTCTTTTTGATTAGAGAAGCAGTGTCAATGCAGATAACACTTTGTTTGAGAGCAGGTTTACACTCTATCGGCCTTGAACACTTCAAATAATATGCTTTACTACTACGCGCTGAACTAAATAAAAAAAATGGCACCAGACGCGTGAGCCGTTTCGGTGTTGGTACGTGTAAATGATCGCCTCCGCGAATACGCGGAGCACTAACGTCAGGGGAGTAATATAACAATGAAAAAATTCGCTTCACGCTCTGTGATTTTTGCTGCGGCAACAACCGCATTCACGGTTGCTGCTCCAGCATCTGCTGTCGAATTTAAAATATCTGGACAGGTCGATAAGGCCTTTGTTGCAGCCGATAACGGCGAAGACAATGATATTGGCTTCGTGGATAACAACGGCTCGAATACCCGATTTCGGGTCTTGGGAAGTCAGGATTTCGACAACGGAATGACGGTTGGTTTGAACTACGAGGTAGGATTGACCAACGATATTTCGACCGGCTTCGACATTAATAAAAGCGATACGAACAAAACTTTCCTCGATGTCCGAAAAACAGAAGTCTACTTCGGCGGTAATTTCGGCAAGGTCAGTTTGGGCAAGGGTGATGGCGCTGCGAACGGCACTTCGGAGGTGGACCTGTCGGGAACACAATATCTGGGCGGCGGTTCAGCGCACTATTACGCCAGTGGTATCTCGTTTCTGGATGACAACGGGAACGTCGTTGGTACCATTGGCGGTGCGGCGTATAATAACCTCGATGCGCTGAGTCGAAACAATCGCGTGCGATACGACACACCGGCGTTCGGTGGCCTTGTCCTGTCCGCTAGTGTCGCCAGTGGTAAAGCCTTCGAAACAGCGGCTCGTTACGCTACGGAGTTTGGCAATGGTGGTAAGTTCGCAGCGGCCGTCGATTTCCTCGATAGCCAAGATCAAGACGCTCTTATAAGCCAGGGCGGCGTCCGTACCTTCGATGGCAGCTTCAAGGAATACGGCGGTTCGGCATCGGTGTTGCTTTCCTCGGGGTTGAACGTTTCCGGCATGTATAAGAAGCGGGATAGCGACATGGCCTCTGCCGAAGGCGAGAGCTATTTCGTCGGTGTCGGGTATACCGCGGCCAAGCATCACACGCAGATCGGCTGGGGTCGCTCCAACGATCTTGCAAATGAAGGCAGCGAAGGTAACAACTACCAATTGGCCTATGTATACGATCTGCGCAGCGATATCGAACTGTTCGGCAGCGTCCGTCATGTTACGCTAGATAACGTTGAAAACGGCGGTGGCGTGCTCATAGACGCGCAAGATATCAATTACCTTTATGTAGGCGCGCGGGTCAAGTTTCTTTAATATCATTTGAGCGACGAAGGCGGTTGGGACAGGTTTGTGACTGTCTGCAACCGCCCTTTTTTTTGGGCGTATCTGCTTAATTATTAAATTTGGATAATCATGTTAGCAAAAAGTCGTGTGCCTCATATTTTTCTCTACGCTGGAGTCTCTGTGACTGTGCTTATATCTGGCTGCAGTGGCGCTTTGAGCCCGCAAAAAGCCGACTATGAGAAACTGCCAGGATCTGGTGACCGTATGGCGGACGGTCCGGGCCTTATCGGCTCGCAGAAAGGCGATGATTACGATGGTGGCTATACTCTTTATTCTAAAGACCTGTCAAAAGAGTCACTGGTGCACCCGAATCAGTCAACGGAACAGCCTTCCAAGCCCGCGGAGGAAGCTAATCCGTCCACGAGCCAGCAGCAGAATTATGAGGAATTTGAGCGTTACCAACAATTTCAGCGCATGCCGGAAGATTCCACTGAATATCAGCGTTTTCGGGAATGGCAGGAGTGGAAACAGTATCAGCAATGGCGCAATCGAAACTCTGAACAGCAATAGAAAGGTAAAGTAGCTTACACCACATCAATGAGTCAGTTGGTACAGCTCATCGCGTAGCCTGCCAAGCTCTTCCAGGTGCGTTGAGGTCTGTTTTCTCAACCACTTGTCCGATTTTTAAGCACGATTTGACCGCCCTGACGTCTCCGTCTCAGAGTATTGCACAACTCCATGCTGCAGAGAGGCAATCAAAGGACATTCAACATTCATCCTTTGCGCTGAGCACTCCTGAACCAGCCCATCCAGCGCTTTTTCTATGCCTTGCAGGCTTCGGATTTTCTGCCGCACACTCGTTAATTTTTGCTCGCCCAATACCCGTGCTTCATTGCAATGGGTGCCATCCTGCAGTGTCAGCAATTCCGCGATTTCATCCAGACTGAACCCAAGCCATTGAGCCGTACGAATAAAGTGAAGGCGCCCCAACGCCTGATCGTCGTAGTGGCGAATACTACCGTAAGGCTTTTCAGGTTCTGCCACCAATCCCCGGCGTTGGTAATAGCGGATGGTTTCCACTCCCATACCGGCGGCCCTGGCCAGAGTGCCAATGGTCATTGAGCGTTGTTTTTTGGACATAGGGGTTGATTCCGTAGCTGACTACGGGAGTAATCTTAGCGTAGTCACCCATGTCATGAAAGGAGCCTTCGTAATGTCAGAGTCCAAATCCGGTCGCGGTTCGCTGATCGCAGGGGGGGTTGCTGCCGTTCTGGCATCTGCCTGTTGTCTTGGTCCCCTGGTCTTGATCACGTTGGGCATTTCCGGTGCCTGGATCGGCAATCTGGCCGTTCTGGAACCCTACCGGCCATGGTTCATCGGTGCGGCCCTGGTGGCGATGGTCTTTGCTTGGCGTCGGATATACCGTCCCACCGGGGCCTGCCAGCCGGGTGATGTTTGCGCGGTATCGCAAGTGCGCACGGCCTATAAGATCGCTTTCTGGTCCGTCGCGTTGCTCATTCTGACTGCGCTGGCTTTCCCCTTCGTCTTACCTCTATTTTATTGAGAGGCGCTACACCATGAAAAAATCACTGATCACCACGGCGTTATTCCTATTAGTTAGCTTGCCCGCCCTGGCGGCGCAACAAACGGTTACCTTGTCGGTCCCTGGCATGACCTGTTCGGCCTGTCCGATCACAGTTAAAGCCGCTCTCAACCGGGTCGAAGGAGTGAGCTCTGTCGATATTCGCTATGAAGAACGCGATGCGACGGTCATCTTCGACGACGTGAAAACCTCCGTTGAGGCACTGACTCAAGCCACGACTAACGCTGGCTATCCGTCCACACTGAAACAAAAACAGGCGAAGCAGGAGTAACATTTATGAGTGACAACAAATTGCACATTGCTGTGATTGGCAGCGGCGGTAGTGCCATGGCCGCAGCCCTGAAAGCGACTGAACGCGGTGCCCGCGTGACGCTGATTGAGCGCGGCACCATCGGCGGAACCTGCGTCAACATTGGTTGTGTGCCCTCTAAAATCATGATCCGGGCGGCTCATATCGCCCACCTTCGCCGGGAAAGCCCTTTTGATGACGGCCTAAGCGCTCAGGCGCCGGCGGTGAATCGTCCGGCGCTACTTGCTCAGCAACAGGGACGAGTGGAGGAACTGCGCGAGTCCAAGTACCAGAATATTCTCAATGACAACGCCGCGATTACCGTCCTCAAGGGCGAGGCGCGGTTCGTGGACGAGCGCACGCTGACGGTTACGCTCAACGCCGGCGGCGAGCAGACGGTGAACTTTGACCAGGCCTTCATCGGCACCGGCGCCCGACCCGCCGAACCACCTATTCCGGGGCTGGCCGAGACCCCCTATCTTACGTCCACCAGTGCACTGGATCTGGATCACATTCCCGAGCGCCTCGTTGTGATCGGCGCCTCGGTGGTGGCCATCGAACTGGCACAGGCTTTTGCCCGCCTCGGCAGCCACGTCACTGTTCTCGCTCGCAGCCGGGTGCTGTCACAGGAAGATCCGGCGGTGGGTGAGGCCGTGGAAGCGGCCTTCCGTCGCGAGGGCATTGAAGTACTCAAGCAGACCCAGGCCAGCGAGGTGAGCCACGACGGCCAGCTGTTTACCCTGCAGACTAACAACGGCACGTTGCAGGCGGAGCACCTGTTGGTCGCCAGTGGTCGCACACCCAATACCGAAAACCTGAACCTCGAAGCCATCGGCGTTACCACCGAGCGCGGAGCGATCCGGATCGACAAACATCTGCAAACCACTGCGCCGGGCATCTATGCCGCTGGCGATTGCACCGATCAGCCCAGTTCGTCTACGTGGCCGCCGCCGGTGGTAGCCGGGCCGCCATCAATATGACCGGCGGTGACGCCAGCCTCGACCTCAGCGCCATGCCTAAGGTGATTTTTACTGATCCGCAGGTTGCGACCGTAGGCCTGTCCGAGGCCGACGCTGAGGCTCAGGGGTATGACACCGACAGCCGCACCCTGACTCTCGATAACGTGCCACGGGCGTTGGTTAACTTTGATACCGGGGGCTTCATCAAGATTGTCGCGGAGCGTGAAAGCGGACGATTATTGGGAGTTCAGGCCGTGGCGGGGGAGGCCGGCGAACTGATCCAGACCGCCGTAATGGCGCTGCGTGCGCGCATGACAGTGAATGACATAGCCAATGAATTGTTTCCCTATCTGACCATGGTTGAGGGGTTGAAATTATGTGCCCAGACATTTACCAAAGACGTCACCCAGTTATCCTGTTGTGCGGGATAGGACTGTGAACAGACAAAAAGGGTTTTAAGCGGGTACTTGCTCTCCACGTTGTAACCGTGCAAAGCGATAGGTTGACTCCAGTAATAGTAATGATTATCATTCACTTCCATCATGAAACACTAAGTGCCTGATAATGCTTACAACTAACACAACCAAGTACAAACTTTCCGAAGGGAAAGCAGTCTATGGGCTGTTAAACGCTGTGCCTTCGCCCTGGTTGGTAGAGATGATCGGTTATGCCGGTTATGACTTTGTCATACTGGATACGGAGCACTTGTCCACCAATCCCGAAACAATTGAGCATATGATCCGGGCGGCTGAATGTGCGGGAATCACGCCGTTGGTGCGAGTTCCAGGGCCGGATGTTGGTGCCATTGCCCATGCCTTGGATAGCGGTGCCCAGGGTATTGTCGTGCCACGGGTGCGCAGCGCCGGCGAGGCTAGGGCAGCGGTCAGTATGGCACGCTATGCTCCAGAGGGAACGCGGGGTATTACCGGCGGTCGCACCACCGGGTTCGGGACTATTCCTTTGGCCCGATACCTGGAGGAGGCTAATCGCGAAGTACTGGTGGTCCTGATGATTGAGGACGCCGAAGGGCTCCGGAATTGCGAGGAGATTGCCGGTGTGCCGGGGGTAGACTGGCTGCTGGAGGGCGCTGTCGATCTGTCCCAGTCGTTGGGGTTTCCGGTGATCCCTTTCATTCCAGTGTACAGGAGGCGATCGCCGGTCTGGCCGACTCCTGTCGAAAGGCAGATCGTCATTTCTGCGCCTTGCCCCGTAATGCTGACCAGCTAGCCAACTGGCGTGCCTGGGGTGCGCAGGCGTTTCTGTTGGGTGAAGACCGTAGCCTCTTATTCAAACAACTCAAGGCCCACCTCAATACCAGCAAGGCTTGATTGGAATTCGGACCTTGCCCCGAACCCTTGGAACCACCTGAAAATACAATAGCTGTCGGATATCTATAGAACTTATATGATAATACGTCTCATTATATTCTTTATGAGTGAGGTAAAAGCCTCAATATCAACTCCACCAACAGGGGAATTATCAGGATGAGTGACACCCTGGTTATGCTGGCCCACGCGCCCACAGACGCTGTCAACAATGGCTTTCTGCCCGCATCTCACCGGCTCGGTCGCCGGGTGGTTATTGTTACCGATCAAACCGCCGCCCATCACCGATATTTCAGCCAGCCAGATCTGCCGGCGTATCCGGTAGATATTGTTGAATGCGATGTGTTCAATCCGATTGCCGTTCTGGATGCGCTGGCACAGATGGCTCCGCTGGCTGGTGTGTTTTCCAACAGCGACCACCTGCAAACGGTCACGGCGCTCGCTGCAGCCTATTTCGGTTTGCCGGGAAAGGACTGGCGAGTGTGTTATCAGGCCAAAAATAAAGCGGCTATGCGGGCGAAGTTACAAACCAGAGAACAGGGCGGTTGCTGGTTTGCCGAGCTTCAGAATATGCACAGTGTGAACGCGTTGCCCGCGGACGTGCCTTATCCCTGTGTGGTAAAGCCCAGGGAAGGGGTGGCGAGTTTGCACGTGACGAAGGTCGAGAATCTCACACAACTCAACGAGTATTGCGATGGCTTCTGGCGTCAGAATCCTGGTCAGCCCCTCCTTCTGGAAGCATTTCTTGAAGGGTCTGTGCATACGCTGGAAACCCTCGGAGACCAGCATGATCTGATAGCGCTGGGTGGGTTTGACGTTACCTTGTCAGCACCTCCCCATTTTGTGGAACTGGACGCCCGCTGGCGCCCGTTCCGATCAGACGACTCGTTAACACACCAGATGCTGGAGCAGGTGCGGGCGTTTGGCGTGCAATTCGGAGCTTGTCACAGTGAGTTTGTGCTGACCACAACCGGCCCTCAGCTAATAGAGATAAATTACCGCAGCATCGGAGACGGGCGCGAGTTTCTGCTGGATCGGATGTTGGATGACCGTTGGTTCGACAGTGTTCTCCGCCTACACCTCGGTCAGCCCTTGCCCGCACTGGAGCCGCCAGGCCAGGCCGCTCACGTTCGCTATCTGATGGCTCCCGGTTCTGGCGAGATCGTTGGGGCAGGCAGTGCGCGCCAGGAATCCTGCGGCGATGGCGAGCTGGTGTTCAAGCCTTTGCGGAAACTCGGTGACGAGGTTCAGATCACCCATTCCAACAAGGATTATCTCGGCATCCTGCACCTTTTCGCAAGTGACAGGGCAACGGTCGACCACGCATTGGACGACTGGAGTAGGGCGCTGACCGACGAGTGGGAGCTGCGCTCATGAATGCACCTGTGATCCCTCCGGTTGAAGAGGCCAACCGCCACTTGACCAGACGCCTGATCGACACGCTTATTCGTGAAGATGTGGCGGGCTGTCAAAGCAAGGCCATGGTTACAGCCGCGCGCGAGGTTCCGCACACCCCGGTGGTTCCCGAAACCTGGCTGAAATGGGAACTCGAGCGAGGCGTTCTATGGTTACCGGTGCGGGCCGCCTCTTTTATGCAAAGCTGGTGCTGGAGCGGTGATCCGCTGCTGTGGCAGGCCGGCGACGCATGGGATGACTGGACGAAAGTGGATCGCTATGAGCAGGTATTGTCCTGCTTACGCCCGGTGGCGGATGACGAACAGTTCGCTCAGCACCATACTTACGAGGCGGAATGCGATACGGCCATTTTGCATCATCAGTTGTGTCGGCACGAGCAGGCCCGATGGTTCCTGGAGCTGTCCGGGTCAGATGAGGCTTGGCCAGCATTTGGCGATGGCGTTGCCGGGATGCTGTTCTATGACCGTCTGGCGGCATTCCATGATCATCCTTTTTACCCCAGCGCGCGAGCCAAAACCGGCTTTGACAACACAGCGTTGCGGGCCTTTGCACCGGAATTCGCGCCGGTCTTCCAATTACGCTGGCTGGCTGTTCCGAAACCTCACATGCAGGCTCAGGGTGTATTGCCTGAGTGCTGGCCAGGTTTTCCGGCGGTCGGCCTTGACGCCTCACTTAGCGACAGTCACTGCCTGATACCGATGCATCCGCACGTATGGGACATCGCCCTTACGCTGTATCTGTCCGATTCGGATCTGGCCAATCAGGTTCTTTTAGCCCCGAAGCCCGCTGTCCGGGTGACGCCAACGTTGTCGGTACGCACCCTGCAAGTGGTCGACGAGCCTTCCATTCACTTGAAGGTGCCGCTAACGATCAGGACTCTCGGCGCTCGCAACATTCGTACGGTCAAACCCAGCACCATTTACGACGGTTTCACGGTGCAGCGTCTGCTGACGGCGGTGGCGGCCGATGACCCGACACTGGCTGCCCGATACAGCCTGACCGACGAGTCGACCGGCGGCCATGTCGACGACCTGAACTGGCTGGGAATGATCGTGCGCCGCTACCCCGGCGAACTCGATGGCACAACGGTTGTTCCCGTGGCGGCTCTGTCGGCCTCTGGTTGCGATGGGCGTTGTGTGATGGAGGCGCTGGCCTCGCATTTTTATGGCGGCGACCTGAAGGCCCTCCTGCAGGACTACCTCAAGCTGACTCTGACGGTGCATTTACGCCTATGGCTGAAGTATGGCATTGCGCTTGAGTCCAACCAGCAGAATTCCATGCTGGTACTGGACGACGCAGGCCCGTTACGGCTACTGATGAAGGATAACGATGCGCCTCGTCTTTGGCCTGCCCGTTTATGCGCCCGTCTGGGCGAGCTTCGGCCAGTGGTAGATGGGCTGCGTGATAGCCGCATACTGGTCGATGCCGAAGAACCCCTCGTGCAGATGTTCACCACCATCACCCTGCAGCTCAACATCGCCGTATTGCTGGAGGAACTGGTGGCACGAGGGCTCGGCAGCCGGCGCGACTGGTATACCCGGTTGCGAGATCAAGTCGAAACCACTCTACAAGAACTTGAGCAGGAGGGTGTGGCGACCAACGTTGCTCGGCAGTGTTTGCTGGAAGACGACTACCTCTACGTAAAATATCTGTTGCGGGCCGGCAGCCTGGAGAGCAAAACGGACACCGGCGCCACCGATATTAATAAGTTTTATGGCAAAAGTGCCCCCAACTTCCTCAGGCGTCCTGCATGACTGGCGTACAACGCAAGCAGTTGGTAATTGTGCTGCTGTGCCACTTTACAGCGGCTCTGGTGGCGCTGGGCATGCCGCCTTTCTTCGGCCTGATCCTGTCGGATGCCTTTGCCGTGAATGACACCCAGTGGGTAGGGTGGTTTTATGTGGTCCCTACAGTGTGCGCCGCACTGGCAGCGCCGTTTTGGGGGAGGGCGGCAGATCGCTGGGGGCGTCGCTGGTCACTGTTGCGGGCGCAGTTGGGGCTTGCAATCGGCTTCGCGCTGGCGGGGTTATCGCCTGAAGCCTGGATGTTCCTGGGGGCTTTAGTATTGCAAGGGTTGCTCGGTGGCACATTTGCAGCCTCCAGTGCCTACTTGTCTACCAGCATGAAAGGTGGCGACCTTAGCCGTGGCCTCAACTGGATGCAGGGCTCGGCGCGGGCGGCCATGGTGCTGGCGCCGGTGCTGTTCGGTGCGCTGATAAGCGTCTTCCCGGCGCAGGATATTTACCTGTACCTGGCCTTGCTACCCATATTGGCAGCGCTTTTGCTCGGCTTTGCGACGCCGGCAGACAAGCCCCGGCCTGAGGCTGCGATGTCCGAAGGAACAACGGCCGGAACCTCAACGAGGACCACACCAACACCGCCGAAAGAGTGGCGACGGTTATGGGCGGTGCAGTTCGCCTTCAATTTTTCGATGGTGGCCACCTTTCCCTATTTCATTCCCTGGGTCCAGCACGCGACCGGAATCGATACTCTGGCCGCCGGAGTGCTTTACAGCCTGCCACACCTGATCTATCTGATCGCGCTCTGGACGCCCTTTGTGAAAACAGTCGGCCAAGGGCATAAAACCGGGTTGGCGGCTGGCTTCGTGCTTATGGCGATTTCCTATGTTGGCCAGGCTTGGTCCAGTTCTCTGATTGAGCTGACAGTATGGCGCCTTGTCATGGGAGTCGGCATGACGCTCGGCTTTTTTGTTTTGCATGGCTGGATTGCGCAACTGACCCAAACGGCTCGCGCTGGCCGTACTTTTGGTGCGCTGGACAGCGTAGGCAAATGGGCGGGTGTGGCAGCTGGCCTGGCTGCTGGTGCATTAAGCGGGCCTGCTGGCCTGGCAGCGCCGCTGTGGATGGGGGCTGCCGTGTTGGTGGTGTCGCTACCGCTCATCCTTATGCTCCATAAGTCCATCCCGTCGACTACCGAAGCCCCCGAAAAGGTGACCACATGATACCCCAGAATATTCTCAGGAAGGAGACCGCCCACCATGCCCAGCACAGCGCTTAATCATCACTACCGCGACAAACGATGGGAGGATCTCGCCGATCAGCGTGGTATTGAAGCACTGCTGAACTGCTATTGCCGTGATATCGCGACCCCAGCCGGCGAACTGCAGGTGGCGCCAATAGGCAAAGGCCAAAGCTGGCCCCAAGCGTTGCGGGTGAAACTGGCCACCTGCAACGCCTCAGCCTTGCTCGTCCAATTGCCAGAGTTGGCGGGGGAGTTGTTGTTGGCCGTTGCGGGGGATTCTCTGGCGGGGAACTATCGCTTCCAGTCCGTCCCTTTTTTCAAATCTCCGTCCCGAGGTTGGCAAGTGCTGGATATGGCCCGGCTGGCGAGAGTGTTGCTTCAGAATCTCGCCCGGCGTTCCGGGCAACCGTTCAATGCCGAACTGTATCAGCAGATTCTAGGCAGCGGTGAGGTCATGCGACGAATACTGTGCTACAGCCAGGTGCCTGCGGATTGGGGGCAAGGATTGACGGGTTACCGGTGGTCGGAACAGGCGTTGAGTTTCGGGCATCGTTATCACCCTGCTCCGAAGGCCAGGGAAGGCTTCAGCGAGGAAGACACGCTGCAGTACTCACCGGAAATGGGAGCTGGGTTTGCACTTTACTATTTCGCGGTACAGCGACGCGATTTGCGCAGCCGCGGGCTGGATGCGGAAGACCTTGAGACACTCGCTGCTCCGCCTGGACTTGAGGTGCCGGCGGGCTTCATGGCGCTTCCGGTGCACCCCTGGCAGGCACGCTATCTGATGCGTCAGGCTTTTGTGCTGGAGGCCATTCGCAGTGGCCGCATTCAGCCGCTGGGGCAGGGCGGCAGCATTTTCTATCCAACGGCGTCCGTGCGCACGCTTTACCAGCCGGGTAATCCGTTTTTCTACAAGTTTTCTACTCATGTCCGGCTCACCAATTGCGTGCGCAAGAACGCGTATTACGAACTGGAGAGCGCAGTGGTCCTGTCCCAGGTGTTGCGAGAACATCTTGAACCGATGCTCGCCGACTATCCGGGGTTCAGGCTGATGTATGAACCGGCTTATGTCACGCTCGATTTCACCGAGGCTGAGGACGCCCGGCGTCAGTCGCTCATGGAAGGTTTCGGCCTGATCTTGCGTAACAGCTGGAGCCTCTGCTGGCGCCAGGGGTAACACCCGTGTTGGCAGCGTCGCTGTTCAGCGAGGATCGCTTCGACCGCTGCCCGGTTGCGGAAGCCGTGGGTACCTGGGCGCGATTTGCAGATGTCAGCCGGCGCCAGGCGGCAGTCGAGTGGTTCGATCGCTATCTGGAACTGCTGATGCCGCCTGTGCTGGACGCCCTGTTCACCCGGGGGGTGGTGTTTGAGCCCCATCTGCAAAATGTGGTTATCGGATTGAAGGACGGGTATCCCGCCCAAGTGTTTGTACGTGATTTGGAGGGCACCAAGCTGATTGTTGATCTCTGGACCGCACCGCTCCCCACCGAAATCGACGCCCGAGCGCGGGCGTCGATTCACTACAGCGCCGACAAGGGATGGCAGCGCATTGCCTACTGCCTGTTGATCAACAACCTGTTTCAAGCTGTCAGTTATCTTGCTCTGGAGGATTCAGACCTGGAAGCAACGCTGTGGCGAGTCTGGCAAACCCATCTGGAACGGTTTCTGGACGGCTCCGACAGCGCCTGGGCACACCAGGTACTCGGCGGATTACTCCGAGGCGAGTCAATTCCCAACAAGAGTAACCTGATCACCCGGTTGTTCAAGCGGGCAGACCGGGATTCGGAGTACGTGCAGGTGCGCAATCCACTGGCTTTATTGTTGTCGGCGGCGCCGTCACTGAGCAGTTGCATCGCAAGCATTGAGACAGTAGACACAGCAAATGGCACGAGCAGCAGAACATGACCAAAGTAGCGGATAGAACACTCCCAGATAGAATTTACCAGGCAGCGCTGGATTTACAGCACCGGCACAGCGACCCTCTCTGCGCCTATATTTACGATTTAGACAGCCTGCGCAACCACGTACAAGCGGTGGTCGAGTGCCTGCCGCCGCAATGCGAAATGTTTTACGCCACGAAGGCCAATCCCGCGCTGCCACTGCTGAAAACCCTGGCACCCTGGGTTCATGGGTTGGAAGTGGCATCGGGTGGCGAGTTGCGATGGGTGCGACGTCATTTTCCCGAGCTCCCCGTGATCTTTGGCGGTCCTGGCAAGCTGATTTCGGAACTGAAGTACGCCGTCCAATCAGAGGTTGAGCTGATTCACGTGGAAAGCTTGCTGGAGCTGGAGCGCCTGGCAGAGGTAACGAAGAAGGCCCGAAAAACCCAGAAAATTTTGCTGCGCATTAATCTGAGCCTACCGGATATGGCGACCACGAGCCTGACCATGGGCGGTGTGCCAACCCCCTTTGGTATGGATGAGGATACGCTTCAGCAGGTTCTGTCTCTGCTAACCCGCGCATCACATCTGGAGCTGGAGGGCTTCCATTTTCACCTCATGTCCCATCAATTGGATCCTGACCGTCACCTGGCTTTAATGCGGACCTACATGCGGCGCGTCAGACAGTGGGAGAGCGACTACAGTCTGCGGATCGGGCAGATCAACGTCGGGGGTGGCATTGGTATCAATTACATCGAACCGGAGCAGCAGTTCAACTGGCCCTATTTTTGCCGGGAACTGGCCGGGCTGCTGGCACACGAAGCCTCTCCTGAGTGGCGTATCCGGTTTGAGTGTGGCCGTTTTCTCACGGCGGCCTGCGGCTATTATGTAACAGAAGTGCTGGATATCAAACACAGCCAGGGCGAAGCATTTGCCATCTGCCGCGGCGGTACCCATCACTTCCGAACCCCTGCCGCTCAATCCCACAGTCACCCGTGTGAAGTGTTGCCTTTGTCCGTTCCGGCGGTGAATCCGTCTTCCGGTCTTCACAACCAGGCAATCACATTTGTCGGCCAGTTGTGCACTCCCAAAGATGTATTGGCGCGCCAGGTCCGGGTGCCGGTTCTACGGGTAGGGGATCTGGTGCTATTCACCTATGCCGGCGCGTATGCCTGGAATATTTCCCATAAAGATTTTCTGATGCACCCCTCTCCGGTCGAGCACTTTCTGGCTGCACGATAATCTGAAAGACGGAATGTTAACGAAGATCAACTCATGGATTGTAATGGGAAGCGTTATCATTATAATTAAGAATCTTCATTGAGTGAACGAATAATCAACTAGTGCTGACCATGGAGTTTTCATGTTTTTTCTGACAATAAAGCGCTCACCCGGGCTGGAGTATTTTCGACCACGGTCCCGTTCCTTTTTACCTTTGTCGTTTGTCGCGCTTATAAGTTCGCCTGCGCTGGCACAGGAACAGACCCCTGATGCCGAAAATGAGTTGTTTACGCTACCGCCTCTCACCGTATCCGGGGACTGGCTGGGTGCGCCCACGGAAGAATCTGAAAAAACCTATACCGGTTCACGCACCGTTGTCGACAAAGAGGAATTGCACAAGCGCGGCGCTCTTAATCTTGAAGATGCCTTGCGAGCGACCCCCGGGGTTCAGGTTCTGGATGAAACCGGCACCGGTATTCTGCCTAACATCGGGGTCCGCGGCCTGAACCCACTGCGCAGTGAGCGCCTGCAAATCCTGACCGATGGTTACCCTATCGCGATTGGCCCCTACAGTAATGTGGGTGTGTCGCTGTTCCCGGTCACTCTGCCCAGTTTGGAAGCCGTAGATGTCGTGCGGGGTGGGGCGGCCGTTCACTATGGCCCGAACAACGTCGGTGGTGTCGTCAATTTCGTAACACGCCCGATTCCGGCTGAAACCTCCCACACCCTGCGTGAGCGGATAACCATCGCGGAAGAGACCGGAAATGTCTTTACCGACACCTATTACCGCGTAGGGGGCCAGGCCAGCGACAAGCTCGACCTGCAGTTCCAGGCCAACATCCAGCGTGGTGATGGTTTTCGGGATCGCTCGGACACTCAGGTTGACAATTTCATCGTAGATGCCCGCTACTACCTGAACAATAAGAACGAACTCGCCACCCAGCTTCAGTACTACAACGTCGATGCCGAGCTGCCTGGTGCATTGGCGCCAGAGGCTTACGAACAAGACCGCACCCAAAGCCAACGGCCTTACGATGCCTATGAAGCTGACATGACTCGCGCGACGTTTACCTGGACCTACAACCCGACGCCAGATGTTGAATTCCAGTGGCGTAACTTCGTTCATGATGCGGATCGTACTTTCTTTTTTGGTCAAAACCTGAGCGGTACGGGCGGTGTCTTTGATCCGGACGTCGCCTCTACTCATCGGGCCGACTCGCCCCGGCTTTTCCGGGTTTACAGTACCGAGCCACGTCTTGCCATCAGCAAGGGACGCCATGACATCACGCTTGGAGCCCGTTACCTTACAGAAGACGTCGAGTTCGATGTCAATCGCGTTGAATTTGCCAGCGATACCCGCTCAGTTGCGCGGGACTGGCATCTCGACACCAAGGCGCTGGCTTTTTACGTCAGCGATACCATGCACTTTCTGGACGATCGTCTGACGGTGACCCCGGGTTTGCGCTATGAAGACGTTAACATGGATTTTCGTGACAACCTGAACGGAAACATGGAAGAGAATAACACCGACGAGTGGCTACCAGGACTGACCCTTGGCTACCAGGCGACAGACCGCGTTTTTCTATTCACCAACAGCCAGCGCTCCCTGGTACCGGTGCAGATTGCTCAGACTACGCGTGACGGCGATGTTGCCAATGAAACGGCCTGGAACTATGAGCTGGGCGGTCGCGTACAGCTCACGCCTGATATGCTGTCATCAGCGACCCTGTTCCGTATCGACTACGATGACCAGATCCAATTTAACCGCACCGAAAGCCGTTTCGAAAATCTCGGTGAAACACGGCATCAGGGCATTGAACTGGATAACCGCTGGCAGGTGAACCCCAACCTGGAGCTGGGTCTGGGGTATACCTTCCTCGAGACAGAGCAGTTGAGCGGCGACAACGCCGGCAACGAGTTGCCGAATGCTCCCGAGCACAAGATAAGTGCGGATGCGGTCTATTCTTACCAGGCCTGGAACGCCAGTTTGAACTGGCTGTATGTTAGTACCAGCTATAGCGATGCAGACAACACCGAAAAAGAAACTGCCGATGGCGGTGCTGGCGAACTGCCTGCCTACCATTTGGTGAACGCTCGCCTTGGTCGTGACATCGCGATGGGAGGTGGGCGTAATTTGAATCTGGCCCTCGCGGTCAACAATCTGCTGGATGAAGACGCCTACTTCCGCGGTGTGGACGTGAGCCCGATTGGCCGTGTGCCGCAGCCCGGGCGCAGTTTGATTTTGGAGGCGCAACTGGACTTCTGATTCAGTCGCCTGAGATTCGGCGCCGGGGTCTGTTGTGCAGGCTCCGGCTTAATCACGAGGAAGGGCGACTCTTTCCTGAGTCGAAACGGTTGAATCGCCCTTGGCAGCCGATTACACTACCGATCCCATCACTAATGATTCTCATTTAAATATGCTATTAAACGCTACTAATGCCACCAAAGAGCGACCCGGCCCCAAGACATGCCCAAGCTTTTGGCGCCGATTGGCCCTATCAATAATCTGGGTCTTTATTGCAGTTCCTGTACTGACTCAGGCTGCCACCAGCTCCGTTATACTCACCGACGACCGGGGTAAAACCATTGAGTTGACGCAGCCCGCCACGAGACCGGCTGCCATCTCAACGTTTGGTGCGGACGTGGCAAAAGCCTTAGGCATTCAGCCTGTAGCGATCACGAATTTTGGTCTGGAAGGGGCGCCTGCCTACCTGGGGCCTGATATGAATAAAGTACCCAGTCTGGGACCGCGGCATCAGCCTAACCTGGAACGATTGTCCCGCATTGCACCGGACCTGGTGTTTGCCATCCGACGCTATACCGAAAAGGATGGCCCCCAAATTGAAGCCATCGCACCCATGGTGGCGCTGGATCTCATTACTCTACAAGACAGCCTGCATGCTGTGGCACTGGCTGGCGATGCTTTTGGCCGCTCCAAGCAGGCGCAGCAAATTAATGAGCAGTTTCTTGCGCGACTGGAAAGTCTAGCGGCCCAGAGCCCTGGCGGTCGTACTGTTGCTATTCTTTCCAGCGGTGGAGAAACGCCTTTTGTTTATTACGATCACTTTCTGACGGCGGCGCTGCTGGAGCGTCTGCATCTTGATAATGTGGGTGGGCCACCACCCAATCCCGATTCAGGTATTCCGCTGGGTTATCGCATCAGCCTGGAAACACTTTTGACCCTGAACCCGGATGTCATTTTTTTGCTACCGAGTAACCGCCGGCGGGGTTTTACCCTAAACCCGGTTTGGCCCTATCTGCAGGCTGTAAAGAACGATCAGGTGTTTGAGGTTGGTCAACACTGGAAGGAGAGTGCCGGGCCTATCGCACGATCTCTGGTGCTTGACGATATGACGCGCCTGCTGTTCCCGGATACCACTCCGGTCAAGACCTCGTTGCGATGAGGCGGGCTTCCACCGAAACCAACATCACGCCTATCTATAGCGCGACGATATTGGTGATCGCTGCGCTTTTTTTGATAGGTTTGTTGTCCGGCCAACAGTGGACCACCCCGGAAACGCTCTGGAGTGTTTTGCAAGGGCAGGGCAGCATTATTGAGCGAGTCAGTGTGCTGGAGCTTCGCTTACCTCGCAATCTCCTCGCCATGCTGGGGGGCGCAGCTCTCGGGGCGGCCGGAGCTATCATGCAAGGGGTCACCCGAAATTCGCTGGCCTCACCAGGGCTGACGGGAGTGATTGCCGCGGCAGCTTTTGGAGTGGTGGGTACGCAGACGTTCTTTACTCCCGATGCCTTGTGGCTGCCGGTCATTTCGCTTTGCGGTGGACTTCTGGGTGGCATGCTGACATTTGTTATTGCTGGTCGCGGCAGGCTCCAGCCCGAGCGGGTTGTGCTTGCCGGCATTGCGGTCACTGCATTATGCACGGCTCTGACAACAGGCACTTTATTGGTATCCGGCTCCGAAGCGGCTGAACTTTACTACTGGCTCGCAGGTAGCCTGATGGGGCGGGGCTGGCTACAGCTCAAACTGGTCGCTGTGTGGCTTATTTTGCCTTTAGTGGCAGTGCTTCTGCTACGCCGGCCTTTTCGGGTGCTGCAGCTTGATGACGAACTGGCGCTGGCCATGGGGTTGGCTGTCGGGCGCTGGCGGCTGCTGTTTCTGGTACTGGCGCTGATCATGGCCGCCGCTCTGGTTTCTGTGACGGGCCCGGTCATCTTTATTGGCTTGGTTGCGCCTCATATCGCGCGGCGCCTGATTCGCAACCAGTTTCAACACTGGTTGCCATTGAGCGCGCTACTGGGAGGGCTACTGTTATTGGCGGCCGACACCTTGGCACGGCAACTGGCATTTCCGCAGGAGTTGCCTGTGGGGATGTTGACGGCATTGATTGGTGCGCCCTGGTTGCTGTATTTACTCAACTCCCGTGAGCCTGCCCATGTTGCTAACACCAGAGAGCCTCATAAAAAGCCGTTGCTGCAGCGAACAACGATTTTGTTCTGGCTTGGGTGCGGGCTTATTTTTCTGACGCCCTGGCTGGGCCTGCAGTTTGGCGCCACGGACCTGAGCTGGCAGCAAGTTCTCGCCGGGTTGCTGGGAGAGGGCTCAAGTCACGTTGAGCGCGTGGTGATGGACCTGCGTTTACCCCGGACTCTGATTGGCCTGGTGATCGGCATTCACTTCGCTTTGTCCGGTTGGCTATTGCAATTGCTTACCCGAAATCCGCTGGCAGAAGCGGGCATACTTGGCATTTCCGGCGGTGCCAGTCTGGTGGCTGTGGCCGCCTTTGTGGTGGGTGACTGGATTCAGTCGGGCGACAATCCTTACGGCGGGATTCCCTTTGCCCTTCAGTATTTACCGCTGTTGGCCATGCTCGGTGGTTTGCTGGCCGCACTGGCCGTCTATGGCTTGAGCCTACGTAACGGAGGGCTCTCTCCGGTGAAGTTGACTCTGACGGGGGCGGTATTGGCTGGCATGCTTCACGCACTGACCACCGGCGGCCTGGCATTTTGGGGGCACGCACACACCGAACTGGTGGCGCAATGGCTGGCGGGCTCACTGTACGGCACTACCTGGGCGCACCTGGAGGCGCTGCTACCCTGGACAGCACTAGGAATGATCGGCGTGTTGATTTTGTTGCGGCCACTTAGCGCTATGCAACTGGAAGACGAGCAGGCACGCAGCCTCGGGCTTAATCTGAATCGTTGGCGCGCCATCGCCCTGGTGGTGGCAGCGCTGATGGCGGCAAGCGCTGTGGGCATTGTTGGCCCAGTGGGGTTTATCGGGTTATTGGTGCCCCATATCAGCCGACGTCTGGCCGGCTCAGGTCTGTTGGTTCAGTTCCTGATGTGCACGGCATTGGGGGCCACCCTGGCTGTTGTTGCCGATACGTTAGGGCGTACTATTTTCGCGCCTTATGAGTTGCCCGTTGGTGTGGTGTCGGCTGCACTGGGTGTGCCATTTTTTCTTTATTTGCTATCCCGTCAGCCGTAATGCGTCATCCGAAAAAGCCCCAGGAACAAGTTATGTTACGTACTGATCGACTCACTCTTGCATACGGCAGTAGCGACGTAGTGCACGAGCTATCACTGGCAATTCCAACAGGCGAGATCAGCTGCCTGGTTGGCCCTAACGGATCAGGCAAAAGTACGTTGCTTAAAGGGCTTGCAGGATTAATAGCCCCACGCCAGGGCGAAGTATTGCTCGAGGAGCAGCCCTTGTCTTTGTGGAGCCGCAACGAACTGGCGCTTCGTCTGGCCATGTTGCCGCAGAAACCCATCGTGCCCGAAGGTATTCTTGTGAGGGACCTGGTCGCGCTGGGCCGTTTCCCCCACCGAAAATGGTGGCAACGTGATGGGCGAGAAGACCGCGAAGCATGCCAGCAAGCCATGTATATGACCGGTGTGGAGGCGCTTGCGGAACGTCCGGTAGCGTCGTTATCCGGAGGGCAGCAACAGCGCGTGTGGATCGCCATGGCGCTGGCACAGCAGACTGACATTCTATTGCTGGATGAGCCTACAACCTATCTGGACTGGGGATATCAGCTAGAAGTACTGGAACTTCTGGTCGAACTCAATAAAAGTCGCGGCCTGACCGTGATTATGTCCTTGCATGATCTGAATCAGGCCGCTCAATTTGCCGATCATGTAATGGTACTGGAGAATGGGCAGATAGAAGCCGCAGGCACGCCGGGACAAGTGATTACAGAGACTCTACTCGCTCAGGTTTTCAGAGTTAGAGGGGTCGTATCACTGAATGCTGAAGGGCGACCCTTTTGCATGGGCCACGGCACATCAGATCCTGATCGGCCTTGTCGCGCTTGACGTATGAGAGGAACCCTTATGATAAAGCGACAGCAACAGGAAACATCCCCTATGGTCGAGACCCTCGACGATCTCGCGACGTTGGCAAATTATTCGCTCGTGGATACTCTCAACTGCGACCCTGACGCGAAAGCAGACGGGCGCGATTACGCGCCGCGACAAGTCTTTACGGGCCACTATGTCCCCGTCACTCCGACGCCAATCGAAAACCCCGAGTACGTCGCGCATAGCAAAAACCTGTTTCGCGAACTGGGCTTCGCCGACAGCATGGCGCAGTCGGCGGATTTCGTTCGGATGTTTTCCGGCGACATCGCATTCGTTCCGGAGCCGATGCGCAAGGTCGGTTGGGCGTGTGGCTACGCACTTTCCATCTTCGGCACCGAATACAACCAGCAGTGCCCGTTCCAAACCGGCAACGGATACGGCGACGGTCGCGCAATTTCGGTACTTGAGGCCGTCATCAACGGTCGACGCTGGGAAATGCAGCTAAAAGGTGGCGGCCGAACGCCATACTGCCGCGGCGCGGACGGTCGGGCTGTTCTGCGATCGAGTGTTCGGGAGTTCCTGGCACAGGAGCATATGCACGCGCTCGGAGTGCCTACGTCACGGTCGCTGAGTTTGTACGTTTCGAAAACGGAGAGAGTCAGGCGGCCATGGTATTCACAGGGCTCGCATTCGAGAGACCCAGACATACTTATATCAGAGCCGGTCGCCATCTCGACGCGCGTCGCACCGTCGTTCATTCGGGTTGGCCAACTCGAGCTCTTCGGTCGCCGCGCTCGCAAGAAAGAACACCCGCAAGCGATGGAAGAGCTTGAGAAGATCGTGTTGCACTTGATCGATCGTGAGTACGCAGACGTCATCGACCAAGAGCTAACCACCCCCGAAAAAGTGTTGTTACTTGCGCGCGAATTTCTCAACCGACTCACCTCGCTGGTGGCGAACTGGATTCGCGTTGGCTACTGCCAGGGCAACTTCAACAGTGACAACTGTGCGGCCGGCGGCTTCACACTCGACTACGGCCCATTCGGATTCTGCGAGGTGTTCGATCCGCACTACCAGCCATGGACCGGTGGCGGACATCATTTTGCATTCCTGAATCAACCGGCAGCAGCAGAACGCAACTTCCACATGTTTTGTACGGCATTGCTGCCGTTGCTGGCGACGCATCCGGACACTCAGCGCCAACTCGACGCGATTCGAAGTGATTTCCCAAAGGTGATGCAAGCACAAATGGAAAAGATGTGGGCTGCCAAGCTTGGACTTGGCGCGTTTAACACGGCGTTGTTTAGCGAACTCTTAACGCTAATGGAACAAACGCCTGTTGATTACACCGTGTTCTTCCGCGAGCTTTCGACGGTGCCGGACGACATTGGCCCGCTGAAAAAAAGCTTCTACAAGAGTTCGGCTTATAGTGTAGACCCCGAAGGAATCGACAAGCGATGGTCCGAATGGCTCACAAAATGGAAGTCGCTCACTCAACCTAGCTCTCGCGAGGAGCTTTCTCGGCAGATGAAGCTCGTCAATCCAAAGTACAGTTTGCGGGAGTGGTTGGTTGTGCCTGCGTATCAGCAAGCGGCTACGGGGAACTATTCTTTAATTCGAGAGCTGCAGGAAGTCATGACGCAGCCATACGCCGAGCAAGCTGAGGATGTGGAGGGGAAATACTATAGGCTGAAGCCGTCGGAGTTCTTTGAGCTTGGTGGATCGTCGCATCTTAGCTGTTCGTCGTAATTGCGCTTATATTTTCCGCGATCAATCAATCGATAGAACGCATTGAACAACTAGAGAACGTCTCCTCGTTTGCGACTAAACTGGGTAGTGAGAAAACTGTTTCGGGAGGATACCGATGCCGGCACTACCTGAACAATCGCCTGATATTCTCATCGTTGGCGCTGGCCCCGTGGGCCTGGCGGCGGCATTGTTTCTCGACAGCCACGGAGTTGGCGTCCGTCTCATCGACAAGGGTAATAATTCGAGTACCACCTCACGAGCGCAAATCGTCAATCCCCGGTCCTTGGAACTGCTCGAGGAGAACGGCGTCGCCGCCAAAATCCTGAAGGAATCGCGAGACGTACTCGGCGTGCGTTTCTACGAAGACTGGAAGCCTGTTGCGGCGTTGGATTTCACGGATATCCCTTCACGTTACAAGATGGCAGCGATCCCGCAGGCGCGCACCGAGGCACTGCTTGCCGAAGCGTTGGCGTTGCGTGGCATCGCCCCGGAACGTGGCCGGGAGTTTATCAGCCTGAAACAAACCGGCGAAGCTGTGAGCACGCTAGTCTCCAGCGAACAGTCGGGCGAAGAAACCATCGTATCCCGGATCGTTCTGGGTACAGATGGCGCGCACAGCCCGACCCGTGCGGCAATCGGAGCTGATTGGGTGGGGCACGGCTTCCCGGAGTCCTGGCCACTTTACGACATATACCTCGATGATCCCCTTGATCGCGATCATGCACATGTGCTGTTCGTCGATGATGGCTCGTATTCATGCTATGTATCGAGCCAGGGCTTTGGCGGGTCTTCGGCAATGTTCCCGATCTGCTCGATCATCTTCCGGCAGGCTCAAACCCCGGCGCGGTTGAGTGGCAATCGTCGTTTCATATTGGCGACAAGCTGGCAGAGAACATCGTGGTCGGCCGTGTCGCGCTCGCTGGAGATGCGGCCCATATCCATTCGCCGGTCGGTGCGCGAGGCATGAATCTTGGCATTGAGGACGCCTATGTGTTCGCGGCTTGCGCGGCGGACGCGCTCGGCGGCAATTGGGAACGGCTAAACGACTACGCGCGGTTACGTCATCCCGTCCATCGTGAGGTTGTCAGCCGCATGGACAAGCTGACCACCTTGGCACGGGGCCGGCCGAAGTGGATGGCCCTGTTGCGTCATTACCTCATTCCGGGCATGACGCGCTTTGGCCCGGTGGCGCACCGGATGTGTGACTTCATCACGGGGTTAGACGAGCCTACCCGCACCAACATCGATCGGCTGTTCTAGCCGGTGGTGGCAGGAATGTGAATAGGGGAGAGGGGCTCGGTGTTCCACCAGCTATAGTTGCGGGATCTATATTGACCGGCCCCGCCCCTCAAAGCGCTTTCGGGCCTGGTCTGAGTTCACATACACAGATTCCGTAAAAGCCGCACTGGCGTGTCCCAGCTCCTCACTAATATGACGTATATCCGCACCAGATTCGATCGCCTGGCTGGCTCCCGTATGGCGCAGATAGTGTGTTTCCGACTTAATGGCTTCATACTGGCTGGCCTCTTCCATAAAGCCGTGATCCCGCATTCGCTCTACGGTCAACATCACCGCTTGTTCGTAAATACGCTGAACCTGTCGCTTGCCCAGTGCATTGCCGTGGCTTGAGGGAATAATCGGGTTGCGTTCGTTTTGCTCGGGCATGGTTCCAGGTAACCCAAGATACGTGCGCCAGCGCCTGAGGTAGGGGAGGTAGGCATCAGGCAGGGTGACAGAACGGGCCTTGTCGCCCTTACCAAACACAAAGTAAGACCAGTATTCTTCACCCTGAATCACCTTGCGCCGGAAATCCCCGAATACTGGAATGCGCTCGGCACCGTCCTCGAGTGGTCGTGGAGCCAGCTCCCCGACGCGCAAAAACAATGATTTCATGGTGACGACAACAAAGAGATGTCGTTCGTATTTAGAGTTTTGCGCAGCGGCCTCCGTTACGGTTTCCAGAAAATAGGCCCATTGCCAGTCAGTCAAACGGCGCACATCGGCCTCGACGTCGTTAGACAGTTGTGGCTTTGCTTTACGATCACGTTTTCGCACTTCATCAAGCGGGTTCGATAACAGGTATTGCTGTGAAACCAGAAACTTGAAGAAGGTTTGCAGAGCGGTTCGACTGGCATTCAAGCTGGCCTGGCTGGCGCTGTACGTTGGGTTGTCATCCTTCGATCGCAAGGCAAACGGCCGCCATACATGATTCGGCACACGAAGGCGCCCGAATCCGTAAAAGCAGCAAATACGCCGCGACTTATCCAGGACTTAGGCGGATTTTTCAACGTTTTAAAGTAGGCGGAAACCACATCAGAATCCGTTTGTGACAGCGTTCGCCCAGACGTAACCCACAAATAATTAAGAAAACGCTGAACTTCACTACGAAATCGCGTAAACGTGCCTGCAACATCGGAATACCGTAGAAGAAACTGACGGCTGATCTCATAATCCTGACGAAGCAGGCCAGTTGCCTGGGGAAGCGTCCCAAGAAACTGCGGTATTGATGGGTGACAATGAAAGTCCGCAAGGTCTTCGAGATAGCTCGTAGTATCGAACAGTGGATGACCCGTGAATGATCTGGACACGTGAGGCCTTGATTGATTGGGGATTTCTGGGGAGAGTATATCTACATGGTAAAAATGTCCAATACTCCTAAATATTGGACATTAGGTATTAGGCGGTCTTAGTCGATGGCAATGCCGCGTTCCACAAGGCGGCTCCTCAGTAACTCGACTCTGCGTCGATTCACTCCCAGATCGTAGAACCCAATAAGGGATTGAGATCTTACGTTCAAGTGTTGCTTGTCTGAAGCTACTAATAGTTCGAGATAATCCGGGAAGCCAAACAAATCGCTGCGACAGGTGATATCTGCATAGCCAAATCGCGCGCTGTCGAGCGAAGCACCAGGCAATTCGATCGCCACGGCTTTAATAAGCTCCCAGGAAGACTGATTCAATGGTTCGGCTAAACGAATAGGCGCTACGGAATAGAGACCCATGGTAGATGTGCTCGATACACAGTTTAAAAACGGTGGGCAACCGTCCAGGCTGAACTGGGTGCCTGAAGGTGGCACATTACCGGTAGATGCGCATCCTGTGAGTAAGAGTATTGAGATAGCCACAAAATAACGCATAACGGTGAGAAGCTCCTGTATCGGGCCAGCTAGGAATAAAGGTGTTTATGCCGGTATCTTGCACCACTGGTTCCTGAACAAACAACTCCATCTTGCTATCCGCTACTGCGCATAATGTATATTATGTTAAATCACATATTCGATTCCCTAATATTAATAGCCGGCAGTTTGGCGAAGCGCTACCGATCCATCGTCGCCGGGCCGGTTTAAGGTTCAACATGCAATAGACAGGTATAGGATGGTAAGCTCGAAAATTGGCTGCCCAAGGAGATCTTTCGATGAAACTAACCATCATTCTCACCAGCACCCGCCCAGGACGGGTTGGCAAAACCGTTGCGGACTGGTTTCACAACTATGCTAAAGCAAACCCCTCCGGGTTCGAGATCGGGTTCGCAGATCTCGAAGAAGTGAACCTGCCGCTGCTGGACGAACCCAATCACCCAGCCATGAAGAAATACGAACACGAGCACACCAAGCGCTGGTCTGAGATCATCGATAGCTCGGATGCGTTCATCTTTGTGTTGCCGGAGTATAACTATTCCGCACCGCCCTCTTTCGTTAACGCGGTTGATTACCTGTACAAGGAATGGAACTACAAGCCAGCCGGCTTCGTGAGCTATGGCGGCGTATCAGGCGGTATTCGCTCGACCGAGACGGCCAAGCACCTTCTGTCGACGCTTGAAATGGTACCAATCAAGCAACAGGTGATGATCCCGATGGTGTCGGATCACCTCGTGGATGACACGTTCAAGCCAACGGAGATTCATGAGAAGAGCGCGCAGACTATGCTAGAAGCTATGGCCCGCTGGGCCACAGCCCTGCAAAATATGCGCTGAGGCTTGCGTTTTATGATGTCCATGTCGAACAAGGTTCGACTACTGGTTGATTTGTTATCCGAGCGCTTTGGGCTGGATTATTCCTAATTGTTTGTTAACCGCATCGCGAATCTCCCGGTAACGGTCGGGATGGCTGATTAGTGTGTCCAGGTCACTCTCGGGGAAAATCTGACTTTTCTTTATCTTGGCGCCTTCTTCAGAAAAAATAGACGGTAACAATTGCTCCAGGCAGCGCAACATCACCTCTGGTGACACCGACGCCCCTGGCGATGCCCCTAATAAAGTCCCATAAGTCTTGTCCTTGGAGACAAGGATTTCTGTGCCCATCTGCAAATCCCGGTCTTTGATGATTTGCACCCGCTGGCCAGCTTCAATCGGTTTCCAGTCAAACCGTTTGCTTAAGCCCGGAGCAAAGCTCTCAAGCTCTTCAAACATGCTTTTTTCGCCTTTGAAGGTCTCTGAAATCAGATATCTAACCAGGTGGGAATGCCTTAACGCGACATTCAGTAAGCCGGGGATATCATGTAGCGAATTGAGCCAAGGTAATCAAAAAATCCACGGCCTTTCTCGAGGAGGGGTTTAAACGACGCGAAAGGACCAAACAGCAAATAGTGCTTGCCCTCCACTGCTCGCAAATCCAGGTGCGGAACAGACATGGGAGGTGCGCCAACTTTCGCCCTTCCGTAGGTCTTGGCCTTGTAAAGTTGGGCCTGCTCTTCGCTGATCGGTGCCTGCAAAAATCGACCGCCCACAGGAAAGCCGGTATACCGACTCCGAAACGGCAAGTGACTCTTTTTCAATAATGGAAATGCGCCCCCACCAGCACCTACAAAGAGCACATCCGCCTTATATTCAACCGGATCCCCTTTGGTATCAGCGCTGATAATCCAGCGCCCGGTGGGGCTGCGGTACGCGCGCTTAACATGTGTACCGTATTCGATTTTAACGCCCAAGCTATGCTCGGCATGTGCTGCCATTTGCTCCGTTAGAGACCCGAAGTTGACGTCCGTGCCTGTTTCAATAACGGTAGCTGCCATTTTCTCATGGCGAGGGCGTCCGTCCATGGTGAAGGGAATCCAACTTTTAATTTCATCAAAGTCTTCTGAGTAGCGCATGTGTTCAAAAAAGTGATGAACCGACATTTCCTCGAAGCGCAATTTCAGTTCTTCAATCGAGGATTCGGAAACAAGAGTGCAGTGCTTGGTCTGATTAATGAATGTTTTAGGTTGTTTAACGGCACCCTTCTCTACCAAGTAAGCCCAAAACTGCTTGGCAACGTTGAACTGAGCATGGATTTTCAGGGCTTTCTCAAGCGAAATGACCTCTCCATCCACTGGCGTATAGTTAAGCTCGCAGTTTGCTTCGTGCCCCGTACCGGCGTTGTTGAAGGCCCATGAGTTGCCGGCACCCGCAGCGTCCAGCCTCTCCAGGATCGTGATATCCAGATCCGGGGCCAGCTCTTTTGCCAAGGTGGCAAAGGTTGTTCCCATTATCCCCGCGCCGATGATAACTATTTTCATAACGTCGATCCGCCAGTTTCAATGTTCAGATATTAGTCAGCAGAGCCGCCTGCCTGAAAAGGCCTTCTGGCTCGAACGTACCATGCTTCCAGCATACCCCGGAAACTTACCACATGCCTTTCTCATAACTTGCCATGGCAATTTCTATCACTAGCCAAGCGCCAGCCACACTCCCACCAGCACCATCAAACTGCCAGAAATTCGATTGGCCACACGTACACTGCCCCCTTTACTCAACACTCGGCGCAGCGTTCGCCCGCCATGGGCGTATAACTGCAAACATAAAAACTCCAGCGTGAGAATAATCAGCACCAATGCCACTAGCTGGGGTGTCATTGGCAAAGAACTGTCTATAAAAGGCGGTAGCAACGCAATAAAAAATGCCCAGCCTTTGGGGTTGGCGATGGCCGTAACAAAGCCTTGGGCTGCCAATTCCCAGCGGGAAGCCGTAACCGGCTCTGCGCCAACCTCAGGCATGGCCATCTTGCCTCGAGAGCGCCACATTTGGATGCCTAACCAAATCAGGTAAGCACCACCGGCGTACTTGAAGAGCTCAAACGCTGTTGGGTATTGCAGCATAAACGTCGCGACGCCTACCGCAGAGGTGGCTGCCACAATCCCTACCCCTAACAGCTCCCCTGTCATCATCCACATGGCCCGCCGTACACCTACGGTAATACCCAAAGATAGCGCCAGAGTCATGCACATACCTGGTGTGATCGACACAACAAAAAAGGTCGGGATAAACGCGGATAGCAAAGAAATGTTCAAAAAGGACACGGTGATGTACTCGGAAACAGTGAAGACAGATACAGCAAAATCCATGGTAGTCCATTCACTACTTTCATCACAATCGGTCCTGAACTATCTTGTTCGCTAATTATCTGTTCCCGATGGGGGTCAAAACCAATGCTTTCGATCGCAACTCACGAAGATTACGTGTCTACCTCTGCCGGTAATCTCTATGTAAAAAGCTGGGGGCCTGCTGCTGCAGATTCCAGCTCTTCTGCGTTAGCACCTGTGGTGCTGTTTCACGACTCCCTGGGAAGCGTTGAGCTTTGGAGAGAATTTCCGAAACAGCTAGCGATTTCGTTAGGTCGTAAGGTCATCGCGTACGATCGGCCTGGGTTCGGTAAATCGTATCCGCGCACGGACAAGCTAGAAGCAGACTTTATTATTAACGAAGCCAGCGGCCCGTTTGCCGCAATACGCGCAGAGTTTGGCATAGAGAATTTTATTGCCTTTGGACACAGCGTTGGTGGTGCCATGGCAGCGGTGTGTGCGGTTAGCTTTCCGGATCACTGTGTTGCGCTCATTACGGAAGCAGCACAAGCGTTTGTTGAGGATCGTACGGTAGACGGTATTCGGAATGCAGAACAGGTTTTTGCGCAAGACGACCAATTAGACCGCCTCAAGAAGTATCACGGCGACAAAGCTGAGTGGGTTCTGCGCGCCTGGACAGGCACCTGGCTCTCTGAAGACTTTAAGAACTGGACGCTGAAAGAGATTCTGCCAAAGGTTACCTGCCCTGTTCTCGCCATTCACGGTGAGGACGACGAATTTGGCTCAGCGTTACATCCTGAACTTTATACATCACTGCCGGCTGGCCCCTGTGTGATGGAACTGCTGCAGGATTGCGGGCATGTGCCTCACAAGGAAAAGCCGGATGTTGTGATTGCCGTGACATCGGAGTTTATTGCTCGCAATCATACTCCATGATGTTTCGGTAGACCGTCAGTAATATTAATCCTAATCCACCTGCTAGGTTGTTTCATCAGCCTTAACAATTTTTGCCTGCTGCTTTTCCACAAGCTCTTCCAGGCTCATGTACTCACACTCTTTCTTGGCGATAAAGCTGTCCGCAGAGTCGATCAATATGTTGTCGTCCCTCATAAATCGGCGCCCTAACAAGACTGGGTAGGAGAAGTTGCCGCGGTCGGTCAGTGAAAATTGGGTTTCGTGGCTGGTTCCGGCAATGCAGAAATCCATCATCACAACGTAGCGTCTTTGGGATGGCGCGCCTTTGCGCTTTATCAGCACCGTGCGCTCTACTGGTCGCTCAAGCTCAAGAATGATCTCTTCTTGGTCAATGTTGCTTTCGTCGTCCACCGGGTGATCTTTGTGGTCGGCCAGCGGAATTTGGAATTTCACCCATTTCTGTCCATCTTGCTCAAACCCTTCTACATTCACCGCGTGTAGCGATGAAGTTTTAGCGCCTGTATCCAGCCGGGCTTTTAGCCTTAGGCCTGTGTCGTTCATTACCACCCACTCTACGAAGCCGAGAGTTTCGGGAACAGTGGCATCGTTTTTTGGCGCTGTTTCTGCCAGGGTCACTGTGGGGATAATGAGCGCCGTAGCGAGTGACAAAGGGATCAGAAACTTCATTCAATTCCTCCTGCAAATGATTGTAAATCCGGAAAAAAACTTAAAAAACGTTCTTCAAGCTCTGAGTGCAGTGGCCGTATTTCTTCAATGATTCCGGCAAACGCATTATGGAAGCGGATGCGTTCAGCCACTCTGTCCAGGGCATAACCAATGTTGTCCAGATTGCGGTAGGATCCAAACCAGTCGTTGCGCACCATGTGGCGGGTTGTTCTGCTCATGGCGGGCGACATCAGGTTTTCGTTGTTCTGCAACTCGGTATACACGGTGCGTATAAAGGTGTGCTGATCGACATCGGTAAACTTGTCCCAATGGCGTAAAAGAAAGTGGTCGTAAAGAACATCCAGCGCGACTCCCGAAAACCTGCGGCGCTGTGCAGAAAAAAGTCTCTTGCTGGCCAACACATCTGGGTGTTTATCCGTAAAGCTGTCTACGGCTAAGTGATGGCGAACACCCAGCCTTACGGAATATGGGAGCGCCGCCAAATCCACGCCCCGGGTAAAATCCCCAAGAACACTACCCACTCGCGCTTCGGGCGAGTCGGGGGCAAGAAAAAGGTGTGCAAGATGGTTCAACGTTGATTTCCCGGTTAGGCCCAATGGCTATCTGTTATTAAGACTGCATCAATCTGCGCCGCTTTTCCATACGCAGAGCCGCGATAGCGCGCTTACTGACGGTGTTTTAATCCCTAGGTAATCAAGCAATAAGCCGGGAGTTACCTTGCGGATGTGTTCCCCCACAGGTATTCTGGCGCACTCTCTCGGTTCAGCTGGCTCGGGCATCCATTGAGAAACCTTTACCCTGTAATATTTATTGTAAGCATTATGTTTGTGCTGCTAAGCATATTCATGACGCTACCAGTATTTCTGATGCTCGGCTCGGAAGCGCCGAATGCGGCGTCGTTTGTGGAATCTGCCGTTATCGTTTTCAGCATTGGCATGCTGGGCATTGCCTCCACTTACCGAAAGCCCCGAGATTTGAAACCACGGTATATGTTCGTGCTTACCGTGTCGTCCTGGTTCATCATCGCGTTACTTTCTGCTCTTCCTTTTTACCTCAGTGACGACGGCATTTCTGCTGCAGATGCTTTCTTTGAGGGCGCTTCAGGCATTACTACCACAGGCGCCACTGTATTCAGCGGCCTGGACTCCATGGATAAAGACTTGCTTCTGTGGCGCTCTATTCTGCAGTGGATAGGCGGGATCGGGATAATTGGCATGTTCGTAGCCGTGCTTCCATTCTTGCGTGTTGGGGGCATGCGTTTGTTTGCCACCGAGTCTTCAGAGTGGACAGATAAAGCACTGCCCAGAATGAAAACACTCAGCCGTGGGCTGCTCTTCGTTTATCTTATATTTTCCACAACAGCAGTCTTAACCTATTGGCTGTCGGGCATGACACTGTTTGATGCCTTTAACCACGGCTTAACCAGTATTGCCACGGGTGGCTTCTCCACGTCGGATTTGAGCATGGGCAAATTCAACGATTTGATACTGGTAGAGGCTTCATTTTTCATGATGATTGGCAGCCTGCCGTTCTTCCTCTTTGTGCGTGAGCTCCATGGCCAACGGGGGGTGCTATTCAAGGATCAGCAGGTCAGACTGTTTATAACCATACTGCTGGTTATACCGGCGCTTTTAACTCTCTATCGCTGGGCTGTATCGCCGGTGCCTTTCGACCCAATTCATAATTACATATCCACTTTGTTCAACGTGACATCTGTGGTGACAACAACCGGCTACGCATCTGAGGATTACTCTGCATGGGGGCCGTTAGCGTTTGTGTTGTTTTTCTTCCTGATGTTTATCGGCGGGTGTTCTGGCTCCACGTCTGGCGGAATGAAGATTTTCCGTTTCCAGCTTTCACTGATCATACTGCGTGAGCAATTGATTCGCTTATTGCACCCGCGCGCCGTGCTGACCCGTAACTACAACGGCCGGGCGGTCAGTGACGACATTATTGCGTCGATGATCGCCTATACCTTTATCTTCCTGCTTTGCCTGTTGTTGATCACAGTATCGTTGGCCGCTATGCAGCTCGATTTTGTGACCTCTTTGACTGGTGCGCTTACCGCACTCACCAACGTAGGCCCAGGGCTGGGTGAGATCATAGGTCCTGCGGGGAACTTCGGCCCCCTGCCCGATCCTGCCAAGTGGATTCTGGCTGTTGGCATGCTGATGGGGCGGCTCGAAATTTTAAGCGTGGTGATCGTGTTTTCGCCGGCATTCTGGCGTAGCTGAATGCCGGCGTGTCTCATGGGGTTTTACAGTGCGTGTTTACGGATAAAACGCCCTATCTCCAGAACCTCCTCAAGGCACACGCTGTGCTCCATTGGGAAGGTCATATAGGCTGGCTCGTAGCCCATTTCTTTGAGCGCCTCCACGCTGCGCTCACCAAGCGCTTCGGGAACCATCGGGTCGGCCGTTCCGTGATACACGTTGATCGGAATACTTGCGTTTGCTTCTGAAGGCTGCACGGTTTTCGCCGTGGCGAAGTAGGTAGAGAGCGCCAGAATACCTGCCAACCGCTTGGGGTATGTAAGGCCTAGTTCGTAGGCAACCGCCCCACCCTGTGAGAACCCGGCAATAACAATGTTCTCGGCAGGAATGCCGCGCTCAATTTCCCGATCAACCAGTTTGCCCACGGCCCGGGAGGAATCCATCAACTGGTCGGTGTCCACAACTCGGTCAATGTCCATGGCCTTTATGTCATACCAGGCGGGCATACTCATGCCGCCGTTGATGGTTACCGGCAAATTGGGTGCGTGCGGGAATATAAATCGCACGGCAGCGTCGTCGGGCAAACCTAGCTCTGGTACTACAGGTTCAAAATCGTGACCACTGGCACCAAGCCCGTGCAACCAGATAACGGCGGCGGTTGGATTGGGCTGGGTTTCTATCTCAATATATTGAAGATCCTGCACACAGTACCTCGTTTTGAAAAGGAATATTGTCCGGGTTAATCCAGGCTGTTTTGACTGGCATTTGCATCCAGCGCGGTCTGCACCGGGTTGGCATACATGTCTAGTAGGTAGGGGCGAATAGCGGGATCACAAGCCTCCAACCTCTTGTCCATTTCGTGGCGGGCGGCCTCCATGTCTTCTGCTGACTCGTCCCCCGCAGTTACGACAGTTTCGCGCACATCTTTGAGATCCTTCGCCTCCGGGGAGTGAAGCCCTCGTTTTTCGTAGGCCACAAGGTTAGACGCGTGCAGGTGATAGTTCGCGTGTATTTCCCTGTTAATTAACCCGGCAAGCTCTTTGGCGTTCTCGGGTGCATCAACGATTGGGGATCCAAAGTGAACGTGCACATGGCCCTTAAACTCAGTGAGGCCTTTCATGATCTGCTCTGTATCTTCCCCTTCCGTCTTCTTATAGCTGCCGGCACGGGCCTTGGTTTCAAGCTCGCGGGCTTTGTCGACATCGCATGGATCGTATTCATAGGATATGGACACAGGAACGATGCGGAGTTTGTTCATGGCCTCCGCAAAGCTCAAACCGCTTTTTTTGCAGCTCATGTAGAACATTTTGATGATCGCAGGATCGGTGAAATCCCGGCCATCCTTGGCGCGCCCTTCCCGTTGGGCAATCCAGATATTCTCATTGCTTGCGATGCTGTGGTTGATGAAACCAGAAAGCGTAATGTAGGCGTCGCGCATTTCACGGGGGCTGGTCATATCTCGGCGAACGATAAAACTCTTGTTTAGCCGCATCATTTCAGCAAATACACGGTTGGCCAAGAGGTTGTCGCCAATGGCGATGCGTGTTGTGCGCAGGCCGTTACGAAATAGCAAATAGTTGATCACCATAGGATCGAACACGATATCCCGGTGATTGGATATAAGCAGATAGGCGCCCTGCTTGCTGAGGTTCTCTATGCCGCTGGTTGTTACGCGGGTGGTGGTGCTTTCAATCAATTCACCAATGTAGCCCGAAAGCCCGGCCTGCAGGTCGTCTACCTGTATGAAGTGGCCAAAGCGGCTAGCCAGCCAGCGCCGCGTAAAAAACCGCAAAGGTGCCGGGGCCCAGCGAGCCAGTAACGGCGACTTGAAGCGCCCGACCATATCCAAAAATTCCTGGTCGTTGACCAACCGTTGAATTGCCGGGCCGGTTTCTTCGTCCGAATAGGGACGGATGGCGTCAAATTCCTGCATGAATGCCCTGTTCTTGTCTGTAACCGTTGTGGTAAGCCGCGAAGCGGTAGTTTAAAACCGCGGTATTGTATCGTTTCTTCCTTGTCTTTGCCTCCCAAAAGCTACTCGAACCGGCCATTCCTTGCGCTGAATCTGGTATGATCCGCTTCCAGATTTCACCTCAGCTTCGCGATTAACCGGTTATTCTATGTATCCCGATCAGGACTTTGAACAGCTTTCTGCCGAGCGACCCACTACCTCAGGCAGAAGCCCCGAGCAGGTTTTGCACGAGGTTTTCGGGTATGAATCCTTCCGGCCGCTGCAGGGGGAGATTATCCACGAAGTGGCGTCTGGCGGTGATGCGCTGGTGTTGATGCCCACCGGCGGTGGTAAATCGCTTTGTTATCAGGTACCTGCCCTTGTTCGCTCAGGTACCGCCATTGTTATCTCGCCACTGATCGCCTTGATGCAAGACCAGGTTGCGGCCCTTCGCGAACTGGGTGTGCGGGCGGCATTTTTGAATTCCACCATGGATTTTGAGCAAGCTCGCGCTACGGAATATGCGCTGAGCACTGGCGAGTTGGATCTTCTGTATTGCGCACCAGAGCGGCTGATACAACCCCGTACTCTTGAGTTGCTACACGATGCGTCTATCTCGTTGTTTGCCATCGACGAAGCTCACTGCGTGTCCCAGTGGGGGCATGATTTCCGCTCCGATTACTTGCAGCTTGCGGTACTGGCCAACGAATTCCCGTCAATTCCCCGGGTTGCGTTAACGGCGACAGCCGACGAACGCACTCGCAAAGAAATTGCAGAAAGGCTCTCTCTTACAGAAGCACGGCACTTTATTAGTGGCTTTGATCGCCCAAACATTCAGTATCGTATTGCGCCAAAAACTAATGCAAACAAGCAGCTGCTTGAGTTTATAAAAGCAGAACATGAAGAGCATTGCGGGATTGTTTACTGCTTATCCCGTAACAAAGTTGATGCCACCGCAAAGATGCTGGCGCAAAAAGGCTATACCGCTCTGCCCTACCATGCCGGGCTTCCTGCGAACGACAGGGCCCATCACCAAGAACGTTTTCTGCGGGAAGACGGCGTGATTATCGTTGCTACCATAGCGTTCGGCATGGGCATTGATAAACCCGATGTGCGCTTTGTGGCGCATCTTGATTTACCTAAAAGCCTGGAAGCCTATTATCAGGAAACCGGCCGTGCGGGTCGTGACGGAAACCCATCTACTGCGTGGATGGTCTACGGCCTACAAGATGTCATCAAGCTGCGGCAGATGTTGGAAGCATCCCAGGGTAATGATCACTTTAAGCGTATAGAGCGGCAAAAGCTGGATGCCATGCTGGGCCTTTGTGAGGTCACCAAATGCCGCCGGCAAGTCTTGCTGAATTATTTTGGTGATGAATTGGAGACCCCCTGCGGTAACTGCGACACCTGCCTGAACCCACCGGAAACCTGGGACGGCACTGTAGCCGTACAAAAAGCTCTGTCTTGTGTGTTCCGCACTGGCCAGCGCTTTGGCGTTACCTACCTGATTGATGTGTTGCGCGGCTCGGAAAACGAACGGGTGAAGCAATCCGGGCATCACCAGGTATCAACCTACGGCATCGGAACCGAGTTGTCTGTTAACGAATGGAAGTCAGTATTCCGTCAATTGGTGGCTAACGGCTACCTGCGGGCTGATCCCGAAGGCTATGGCGCTTTACAACTTACCGAGCAATGCAGGCCACTGCTAAAAGGCGAACATAAGGTTGAGCTGCGCAAAGACCCGGAGGTTAAAAAATCGGTTGGCCGCGCCTCAGGTGGAAGAACCGGCAGCGCGGTGAAAGATCAGGTTACCGATCACGTCGGCTGGGAAGCATTGCGGGCCTGCCGCAAGGAGCTTGCGGATAAACAGGGGGTGCCACCCTACGTTATTTTTCACGACACCACCCTGTTCGACATGCTTGAGCGCAAACCACAAACGCTTGATGATCTTGCCGGCGTAAGCGGCGTGGGCGCAGCCAAGCTAGAGAAATACGGCGAAATTTTCCTCGCCGCCATTGCGCAGTTAGATCAGGCCTGAGGCAACGCCCCAATCTGTTCTTTATACAGCGGCTGAAAGCCCTTCTTGCGAACCCGGTACTGCGCGATGGATGTAGCAACGTGATTGCCCTCCATGTCGCGCAGCTCTCCTTCCAGAGTGAACTTCGCCCGACCTGTGGCATCGGCATCCGCAAGAATCCCGGCTACCTCTTCGGGAGACAAAGAGAACTCCACAGTGACATCCGAATTTGCTGGCAGCAGGAACTGCAGGGTCATTTCTTTCAGGATCGGCGTGTAGGCCGGGCCAAGATCAAACAGCGTCAACACCCCACCAGGAATTTCTGCCACAAGAAAGTAGGCACCGGCATACAGGCTGCCAAAGTGGTTTTTGTTGCCTTTAAGTTGAATGCGCGCACGCACGTAGCCGGGGCGGACTTCTTCCACGCTGAACCGATTGCGGGGCGCGAACGGGATCGACAGCCCTATGAGGCGGTTAACGGCTGCATAGCCTCCGGTTTTCTTTAGCCACTCCACCGGTTGCGCCAGGGTTGCCTTGGGATTTGTAGTGGAAATCCATTGCCCGGTTGCCCCGATAATACTGTCTATTAAGGCCATCATTCCGCTCCTGATATTTTGGTTGCGTCAGATGATTACAACGCCCGACACACATCGCAACACTCTTTTACAATATTTTGAAAGGATTCACCGCTCCGCCGTCGCTTTCTGATCTAAAGTGTCAGGATCGGAAATATGTTGATTGTGACAGCGCAGCCGGCTTGTTGGCTGCTGGAACGGATTCAGTAAAATATTCAAAAGGATTCGGATAGTGCGATATGCCCTCAGCTCTTTAGCCCGCAGCCATGTGGGCTTAAAACCGTTTGCGGTCACCGGGCTCTCTCTGGCGTTCCTTTGTGTCTTCTTATGGAGCGGCTTCACCCACGCGAGTCGGGTCAAAGGTATTGTTGAGACGCCCTTGGCGCCCGCAACATCCGCAGCCTTTGCCAATCCTGTAAGCGCTTCTGCACACGACTATATTCTGTGGTATCGGAATTACGACAGCCCCGCAATTTACGCTTTAGTAAATTTGGCACTGAGAAAAACGCCCGAGTATGGGGAATTTCGCATTCTCCGTAGCCGTGAGCTGAGCCAGGGGCGGGCATTGCGCGAACTGGAGCGGGGCGATCACCGCCTGGTAGACATCGCCAATGTGGCGACATCGGCAGAGCGCGAGAGCGTTCTAACCCCTGTACCGATTCCAGTGGACGGCGGGCTGCTTGGCTTTCGCGTGTGCGTGATCATGCCTGAAAGTCTTCCGTTGTTTCAGGGTATACACTCCCTCGCGGATCTTCGTGAAAGCGGTGTGCGCATTGGCCAAGGGGATCACTGGCCCGACACCCCTGTTCTAAAAAAGAACGAAATTTCGGTGATCACCCACTCCCGCTACGAAATTTTATTTGGAATGCTGAGGAAAAAGCGCTTTGATTGCTTTGCCAGGGGGGTCAGCGAGGTTGCCAACGATCTTCAACTCGAAAATGACCCCGAGCTGATCATAGAGCCCGGCCTTGTGTTGGCCTATCCCATGCCATCGTATCTGTTTGTGGGCCCAGACGACCAGGTAACCGCTCACCGTTTACAGCTGGGAATGGAGCGTGCCATTCGGGATGGCAGCTTCAGTGTGTTCCTTGACCGGTATTACGGTGCTGCGGTCAAAAACCTCGATCTCGGTAGGCGCACCATCATTGTTCTCGACAACCCGTTTTTGAGTGAAGAGTCGAGCAATGTTGGGCGCCAGACACTAAATAACCTTCGCTGGCGCATCGAGATGCTTCGCCGCTGACCCCAAGTCAGACCCGGAAGCGGGAAACGTTGCCATCAAGAGCTTGGCCTATCTGCTCAATATGGCCGCTATATACATCGTTCTCGCTCGCTGCCGCTGCAGCTTCCTGGCCTTGGTCGGCGATACGGGTAATTGATGCGTTCAACTCTTCGGTAACCGACGTCTGTTCTTCAGAAGCCGTCGCAATCTGCGAGGTCATCTGGCTGATGGCAGTAATGGAGTCGGCGATTCGGTTCAGGGAATCCATAGCATCCTGTGCCTTTTCCATGCTGACGTTAGACACGGCCGTTGAAGCCTTCATAACGTCTACCGCATCACTGGCACCTTTTTGCAGCCGCTCAATCATGCTGTTGATTTCTTCAGTGCTGGTTTGGGTGCGCTGAGCAAGATTTCTCACCTCATCGGCAACCACCGCAAAACCACGACCGGCATCCCCGGCTCTTGCAGCTTCAATAGCTGCGTTCAAGGCCAGCAGGTTGGTCTGTTGAGCAATGCCCTGAATAACCTCCAGCACCGATGTGATAGACGTAACGTCGCGGCCCAAAGCATCAATAACTTCGGCAGCTGCGCTGACTTCGCGAGACAGTTTCTGTACAGCATCTCGCGATGCGGATACCGTTTCCAGAGACGCCCGGCTGTCATCATCGGCGGTGTTCGCCGCATCCGCTGTTTGTTGGGCGTTCTGCGCAATTTCATTGGCAGCGGCGGACATTTCATTGATAGCCGCCGCAACCATATCCACCTCTGTTTGCTGGCTATGAACACTTGTGCGGGTCGTTTTTGCGGTGTTTCGCAGGGCAGTTACATTGGTGGCCAGTTCGGTACTGCCTTGCTGCACTTCACGGACTACTTCGTGGATTTTCTCCACAAACTGGTTAAAGCTTGCAGCCAGCTGGCCAAATTCATCACGGGCGCTGTCGTCCAGGCGCTGGGTCAGGTCTGCATCGTTTGAGCCAATATCTGCCATGGCCGCGTTCAACTGGCGAACCGGGGTCATCAGCGTACGAATACCCAAATGCAGCACAACCAGCGAAATCAGCAGCCCAATCACGGCGATAAATATGCCGGTCGTTAAGGCACTGCGTAGCGGGGCGTTAATTTTATCCTCGTTAACAAAAGTACCCAGGTACCAGTCCACACCGCGGGCCTGGCTAATCGGGTGGAAGCTCGCATTCCAGGGGATGCCATCCTTCACATAAGTGTGTTCTTTGCCCGTGAGATTTGGAGCCTCACCAATTAATGCCCTAATGTTCTTACCAATAAGTTTTTGGTCGGGATGATAAAGCAAGGTGCCTTCATCGCTGATCAAGGTGGCATAACCCGTACCGGCCAGATCAATCACAGACAACATGTCATCGATGGCTGTCAGGGTAATGTCAGCGCCAGCAACACCTTGATATGGCCCGCGTGTTACAGGTGCCAAGCTGGAAATAACGAACTCGCCAGTACTGGCATCCAGGTAGGGCTGGGTAAAAGACGAACGGCCCATGTCCATTGCTTTTTGGTACCAAGGGCGGGTGCGGGGGTCGTAGTCCGCCGGTAGCGAATCGCTATCTGCCTGCGTTTTCATCAACATGTAGCCATCGTTACGGCCCACATACACATCCTTGAAGTTACCACCTGTGGAAATCGCCATAAGCAGGGAGCGTGCCTGCTGGTCGTCGGCAACCGTTTCTAACGCCTTGGCGGTGGCTTCGGTCATTACAAGCCGCGTATTGAGCCATTCTGCAATACTGGACGTATTCTGGGCTGCTGTGCTTTCGATCAACTCATCCACGTAGGTTTCAGTGGTGTTTTTTAAACGAAGGTTACTGGAAACTGTCAGGGCAGCCATCATTAGGATGAGTAGAATACCGAAGGCGACCAATAACTTTTGACCGAATTTAAGATGCACGACGTACTCCAAATTTAGGTGTTGATTAGTTTTCGGCTGCGTGTGCGAACTCTTTAATGCCTTCTGATAAACTTGCGTGATTAATCCATCTCACCGCCATACAGGAGCCTGCTGAATGGCCCATGAAGAACTGCACCTCAACCTCCGCAACCTAACGCTTGATGATTACGATCAGCTGCAGGTACTTATGGATCGTGTGTACGACGACATAGGCGGTGCATGGCCCAGAGACACCATTAAGGCACTGGTTGAACAGTTCCCGGATGGACAGATTTGCATTGAGGATAAGGGCCAGTTGGTGGCCGTTGCCCTGACGGTATCTGTTAAATATGAGCGTTTTAGTAACCCGCACACATACGATGACCTGATTCTGCGCAACGAACAGATCTGGCATAACCCTACAGGCGATTCCCTGTATGGGCTGGATGTATTCATTCATCCGGAATACCGCGGGTACCGGCTTGGGCGTCGCCTGTATGAGGCCCGCAAGGAGCTCTGCCGCTCGATAAACCTGCGAGCCATCCTTGCTGGTGGGCGCATACCTGGCTACTACAAATACTCAGATCAGCACTCGCCCGCCGAATACATTGATCGCGTTGACCGTAGAGATATCTACGATCCGATTCTGAGCTTTCAGCTTTCCAACGACTTCCAGGTCACCCGGTTGATGCACAAATACCTGCCGGAGGATGAAAAATCTCTTGGGTACGCAACCTTGCTGGAATGGCGGAACATTCTCTATACCCCGCCCTCCTCGGTGTTGAACGAAAAGAAAACCCAGGTTCGCATGGGCGCCGTTCAATGGCAGATGCGTGAATTTGGATCGGTTGAAGAGGTGCTGGAACAGGTTGAGTACTTTGTAGACGCGCTCTCTGACTACAAGAGCGACTTTGCGTTGTTCCCGGAGTTTTTCAACGCGCCATTGATGGGGCTGACCGATCAGGTAGACCAAACCCGTGCTATCCGCTTCCTTGCCGGTTTCACTCAGCAGTTCCGGGATCGCATGTCTGATATGGCGGTAAGCTATAACATCAACATCATCACCGGCTCTATGCCCCTGCTTGAAAACGACCGCGTCTACAATGTCTCCTATCTGTGCCACCGCGATGGACGGGTAGACGAGCAGCGCAAGATCCACATTACGCCCCACGAGCGCCGTGACTGGGTTGTAGAAGGTGGTAATCAGTTTGAAGTTTTCGATACAGATGCAGGGCGTGTTGCGATTATGATCTGCTACGACATCGAATTCCCAGAGCTTGGGCGAATTGCAGCCAGTAAAGACGTGGATATTATCTGCGTGCCATTTTGGACAGACACCAAAAACAGCTATTTGCGGGTACGCCACTGTGCCCAGGCCCGGGCCATTGAAAACGAATGCTACGTGGTCATCACTGGCAGTGTTGGCAACCTGCCAAAGGTAGAAAACCTAGATGTGCAATACGCTCAGTCGTCGGCCTTCTCGCCCTCGGACTTTTCGTTTCCTCACGATGCTGTACTGGCAGAGACCACGCCTAATACCGAGATGATCATGTTCTCGGACATGGATTTGGAAAAGCTCACATTGGTCCGCAACGAAGGGTCGGTAACCAACCTTAAAGACCGTCGAGTTGATATGTACCAAATTATCACCAAATAGACATTGAAGAACGACCTCAAAGAGCTATCGTAGCGCACTGATGGCGTTGCGAAACTTTTAGTCAGCGACTATTGTTTAATCAATAACAAGCCAGCCTTTGCAGAGATTTTGTATCCATGAAGGAAGCGTTACCCGATCTTGTAGCCCATTTCAGCGTTCGACGAGGCCTGTTCCGTAAGGAACGGGTTGAAGCCGAGCTTTTTGAGCTGGACTCCTACGGTTGCGTTATGAAAACAGACAAAATGTTCAACCCCGGCGACACAGTCGTATTGGATCTGATCATGGATATGCCGTTCGATAAAATCCGCGCGGAGAACCTTTCAGGCTTGGTTACTGAGCGCAGAAAGCACTGCAGCAATTTCTTCTACTCTATTGATTTTTCGGACTTTAACCCCGGTGGTGATGCAGCTCTAGAAGAAAAGCTACGCCGTATCAGAGAAGTGCTATCCAAAAAGCAGTCGCTAAAATCCCGTCGTTCCTCAGGTTCCTTGCCGGGTTTCCGGCAGATGGCCTGATCACTATTATTCGTTCTATCTGCCAGAAAGGAGACACCCCCATGGGGAAGAAAGCAAAATCGAGCGTTGATAAGATCGTAAAAAAGGTCAACAAGGAATTTGAGAAAACGTCATCCCAAATCGAAAACCTGATCGGCGATGCAATGAAGCAGTTCGACACATTGCAACACCAGGTTCAGGATCCGGTTCGTAAGCTTATGAAAGAAATTGATGAGCTTCGCGAGCGCGAAATGAAACGTTTTAGCGATGAATTTGAGCGTCGCATGGATGAGTTCCATGAACTGCAATCCAGCGTACTAGAACGCTTGGGTGTCGCCTCTAAAGAAGACATCCGCAAAGCTGAAAAAGAAAGCAAAAAAGAACTTAAGAAAGCGCCCGCTGCAAACAAGCCGGCGAAGAAGCCCGCAGAAAAAACCGCTGCAAAAAAAGTAGCACCTAAAAAAGCGCCGGCCAAAAAGCCTGCCGCAAAGAAAACGCCTGCGGCCAAGAAACCAGCCGATAGAAGCAACCTTACCTTGGTAAAAGGTATTGGGCCTGCTACGGCCAAAAAGATGCAAGAGGCTGGTATTACGTCCATCGATCAGATTGCTGATCCTTCGGCAGCCGATCAGGAAAAACTGAGCGCCTTCTCGAACATCAAAGGATTTGACCAACTAACAGCCGAAGCCAAGAAAGTTAACTGATGCGAACGCCTGACCAGCCTGTTTTACGAGACATTGTTTTGATTGGCGGCGGGCACAGCCACGTCGGGGTACTCAAACGGTTTGCAATGAAACCTGTTCCCGGCGTGCGCTTGACCCTCATCTGTCGCGATACACATACCCCCTACTCCGGAATGCTGCCAGGCTACGTGGCAGGACATTACAGCTACGACGAGGTACACATTGACCTGAGCCGCCTGGCGGAATATGCCGGCGCACGTTTTTATCGTGCAGAAGCCGCAGGCATTGATCGCAACAGCAAGCGTGTGATCTGCAAAGGTCGGCCGGATGTGCCTTACGACATACTGTCGATCAATATCGGCTCATCCCCCAGAGTGAATGACGTTGAAGGCGCTTCGGAGTTTGCCGTACCGGTAAAACCAATCACCGGTTTCAACAACCGATGGCTTGCTCTGCTCTCGCGTATTGAAAGTCACGAAGGCCCGCTCACGATAGGCGTTGTGGGTGCAGGTGCGGGTGGCGTGGAGCTTACACTTGCCATGCAGTACCGGCTCAAAAATGAACTGGAACAGCGCGGTCGGGATTCCGACCAATTGCACTTTCATTTATTTGATGCCGCCAACGAAATCCTTCCCACTCACAATACGAAAGTGCGGGAGATATTTCGGAAAACACTCTCTGAGCGTGGAGTAAAGCTCCACTTGGGCTCTCCGGTAGAAAAAGTCGGTGACAAGCTTTTGCGCACGGCCTCCGGCGAAACCCTGCAAGCAGACGAAGTTCTTTGGGTAACCAGAGCCGGCGGGCCAGCTTGGCTGGAAGAAACCGGCCTGGCGCTGGACGATGGCCTGTTCCTGCGGGTGCGAGACACCCTGCAGGTTGAAAACGACGACAGCATTTTTGCCGCAGGCGATATAGCCAATGTCATTAACCACCCCCGGGAAAAAGCCGGTGTATTTGCGGTACGCCAAGGCCCGCCTTTGGCGGACAACCTCAAACGCATGGCGTTAGGCAAAACACCCAAAGATTTTCACCCCCAGAAAAAATGGTTAGCGCTGATCAGTACCGGGGACAAATACGCGGTCGCTTCTCGCGGCGATATGCAGTTTGATGGTGCCTTGGTGTGGCGCTGGAAAGACTGGATAGACCGCCGGTTTATGGATAAATTCACCGACCTGCCCCCATGGAAGAAGCCTCTGCCCTGCCCGATACCGCAGCAGCGCAGAACCCAGAGGAAGCATCGCAGGCTATTTCTGCTGTCGCCATGCGCTGCGGCGGGTGCGGCGCCAAAGTGGGTAGCACAGTGCTTTCACGGGCACTGGGTGAACTCCGCCCCATAGAACGGGACGATATTCTGATAGGCCTGCACGCGCCAGATGATGCAGCCGTTCTGCGAGTTCCACCGGGAATGGCTGTCGTGCATACCGTCGACTTCTTCCGGGCGTTTATTGACGACCCCTATACGTTTGGTCGCGTCGCTGCCAACCACGCCTTGGGTGACGTTTTTGCCATGGGTGCTGAAGCTCAGAGCGCTACTGCGGTAGCTACAGTGCCTTACGGTATCGAATCCAAAGTGGAAGATGTGGTCTTCCAGATGATGTCTGGTGCTGTGGATGTTCTGAATGAAGCCGGCTGCGCACTGGTTGGCGGGCATACCGGTGAAGGCCGTGAGCTTGCACTGGGCTTTGCAGTAAATGGCCTGATTAATCCGGACGAGGTGATGAGCAAAGGCGGCTTGCGCGCCGGCGATGTACTCATCATTACTAAGCCCATAGGTACCGGAACGCTGTTTGCGGCCCACGCGCTCCTGGCCGCCAAAGGCCGTTGGATTGATGTCGCCCTGGCCTCCATGGTGCAGTCAAATAAAGCTGCAGCAGACTGCCTGCGAAGCTTCGGCTCCAAAGCCTGTACGGACGTGACGGGTTTCGGCCTGTTAGGCCACTTGGTTGAGATGACCCGGCCGTCTGGCGTGGATGCCGAGCTGGATCTCTCTGCGATTCCTATCCTGCCTGGCGCGGAAGAAACCGCAGCAGCGGGCATTCTCAGCTCGTTGCAACCGGCCAATATACGCCTGCGGCGTGGTATTAGGGATCAGGAAAAGTGGGTAAATCACCCGCGCTACCCCCTGATTTTTGATCCACAAACCGCCGGTGGCTTGCTGGCAAGCGTTGCGGCAGATAAAGCAGAAGAGTGTGTGCGAGCGCTCAAAGCGCTTGGTTATCCGCACACCGCAATCATCGGCCGGGTAATGCCCCAGGATGAAAGCGGGCCCATTGAGCCAATCACGTTAACAGAGTGAGCTTAAGTGTTTTTCCTGGAGCGGCGCTGCACTGCGAGTGCAAGCGCTGTTCCAGGGATTCCAGCTCTTTCTCCGGCGTAAACCGGCTGGCGAGTTGTCCAACATGCTCCCGCAACTGCTCCAGAAACCGCGAATCATTCTCTGCACGTTCGAGTACTTTCGCTAGCGCTTGAGTATCGCCTACAGGGTAGTAACCGCGGTAATCCTCACCAAGCAGCCCAGTATTGCCGGAAATATCCGAGGCAATAACAGGTAAGCCCGCGCGACAGGCTTCCGACACCACGTTAGCCCCACCCTCCATCACAGAACTCATCACCAGCAACCGGCTTTCTGCCATCAGCTTGGCGACATCGGTTTTCTCTAACTCGCCAAGCCACCTAAAGCGCGGGTTTTCCTTCAATTCCTGATTTGCGAGGCTTTCCCAGTGTTCATTGTGAGCCTTGCCCGCGCATGAGACCCGAATGCGGGAGTCAGCGGGTAGTCGCCGGGCCGCTTTGGCCGCCCGAAGAGAGTCTTTTTCGGCTCGAAGATGCCCAATAACGCAAATATCAAAATAAGGCGATTCAGAGAACACTTTTCCCGACTGGCCTGTAGGTCTATCAGCAGACTGAAAAAGCGTAACCAATTTGTCCCTGAAAGCCCCCGGAATATCGTCACCCACCTGCGCATGCAAACCGATCAGCGCATCGGCCGCCTGCATGGAATAATGAGTTTGCTCAGGGTATTGGGGTTGGTGCAGGTAAATATCCGTTCCGGTTAAAGCCACAACCAAAGGTTTGCCTGGCCATGTCTCCCGAAAGAGCCGCACTGCCTCATGGCTGCGCCAGGCATGCAGCGCAAGAAATAGGTCACAAGGCTCACCGTGATACGCTGTGACAATGGATATCTTATGCCCTGCCTGTTCCAGCAACGCTTGCCAACGTTCTGCGGTTGCCCGGTTACCAGCCTTCGAACCTGGCGCCGCCGGCGTGATCATGATGATATCCATAAGCCTCTTTGGTATAACCTACCCCTTTCAGGGTCTGGATAGAATTTTGATAGACTTGCATGGCAGTTTAATAGAATAGTGCCCGGATACTTGACCTATTTAAACCCGTAATCCGTATAGCTGTTCAGGGTTAAGGGGAATCAGAGTATCCTGCACCTTTGCTTTATCAACCATAAAACCGATCAAGGATTTCAAATGGCTTTGAATCTTATACGGAAGTTGATGCTTTCCAGCTTTTTGTGTGTCACCGCTGCGGCCGCGTCTGCGGAGACGTTCGTGTTCACGGCAATCCCAGATGAAGACGAAACCAAATTGGTAGAACGTTTTCGCGGTGTAGCGGATTACCTCTCTGAGCAACTCGATGTTGATGTACGCTATATCCCGGTGAAGTCCTACGCCGCTGCGGTTTCAGCATTCCGCAACAACCAGGTTCAGTTGGCATGGTTTGGCGGTCTTTCTGGTGTACAGGCCCGCAGGCTGGTCCCAGACTCTGAAGCCATCGCTCAAGGCGTTGAAGACGAAGCGTTCGAAACCTACTTTATTGCTAATACCAACACAGGTATTAAGCCCGCCGACGAACTTTCCGAGCTGAAAGACGAGCTGCAAGGAAAAACCTTCACCTTCGGATCCAAAGGCTCCACTTCTGGCCGCCTCATGCCCGAGTTTTATGTGCGTGACACCTTTGATTCAAAGCCCGAAGATTTTTTCTCACGGGTTGGTTTCAGTGGCAACCACACACGCACACTTCGGTTGGTAGAGTCCGGCACCTACGATGTTGGCGCGCTTAACTTCCAGGTTTGGCAGAAAGAGCTGGGCGACGGCAATATTGATACCGATGCCGTTCAAGTCATTTGGAAAACACCGGCCTACCCGGATTACCAGTGGACCATTCGTGGTGATGTGAACGAGCGTTTTGGTGAAGGCTTTAAGCAACGCGTTACCGAAGCTCTGTTGAACCTGGACGATCCCGAGCTTCTGGAAAGCTTCCCGCGCTCAGGCTTTATTCCTGCCTCCAACGGCGACTATGAACCCATTCGTAAAACAGCTGAAGAGATCGGAATCCTAGATTGATGTCAGGTTACGATCTTTCTGGCCTTAAGGCCTCATTCAGCGGCAAGCGGGTCATAGGCCCGATGTCGCTGAAGGTTAATCCGGGCGATAAAATTGGGCTTGTGGGTAAAAGTGGCGCGGGTAAATCCACGCTCATTCGCCTGATTCACGAACGAGTTAACCGGGATTCGTCACTTATCCCGCAAGACCTGGGTTTGGTGAATGCCCTGTCAGTGTTCCACAACGTATTTATGGGGCAGCTGGATAAGCACGCCACCTGGTACAACACGGTGACGCTGGCCCGGCCGTTCGCGAAAGACCGTGCCGAGGTGAACACACTGTTGCAGTCCCTTGGTATGACAGAAAAACTCTGGACACCCGCAGCCTCTCTTTCCGGGGGGCAGCGCCAGCGTGTGGCTATTGCTCGGGCACTGTATCGAAATGCAGCGGTGCTGCTGGCAGATGAGCCGGTTTCTGCGCTCGATGGCCCAATGGCAAACTCGGTCATGACGCTTCTGCGGGAGCGCTTCTCAACCAGTATTATTGCACTGCACGATGTGGATTTGGCGCTGAATTATTGCACCAGAATCGTGGGTATTCACGATGGTCAGGTGGCGCTGGATCAACCAAGCGCAGACCTTACATCTTCAGACATTATGTCTCTTTACTAGGTAACACGGCCCGTTCCATGTTCTCTTCCCCAACGGTTCGTACCAGTCTCATTTTCCTTGCCATCGCCTTGGTCGGGCTTCTGTTTGCGGATATTGCCATCACCGCATCCAACCCCTGGCGGGATCTTGGTAACTTCTTCCTGGGAATGGTAACGCCTAACTTTTTTAGCAGCGAAGGATTGATGACCGCGCTTTTAAGAACGGTCGCCTTTGCGTTCGTTGGGGTTGCTCTTGGCGGTGCTGCCGGGTTCCTGCTGGCCCTGGTTTACCGATCTTTGCCGGTGCGGATGTTCTGTGCATTTGTCCGCGCTATCCATGAGCTGTTCTGGGCACTTATCTTTCTGCAGTTTTTCGGGTTTCACCCGCTCACTGGTGTGCTGGCGATCGCTATCCCCTATGCGGGGATTTTCGCCAAGGTGTATTCCGAAATCCTGGAAGAAGCCGACCCCGATCCCGGGCGCGCTCTACCACCTGGCACCAGCAACATCACCGCGTTTCTCTACACCCGCATTCCCGACTGCTGGGTGAAAATGCGCACCTATACCGCGTATCGGCTGGAGTGTGGTTTGCGCTCCAGTGCAATTCTTGGTTTCGTCGGCTTGCCAACACTTGGCTTTTATCTGGAAGCGTCGTTCTCTCAGGGCTTGTATTCCGATGCCGGCGCCATGTTGATTCTGTTCTACGTATTGATCGCCACCATGCCTCTGTGGGTGCGGCCGAAGCTTTTACCGGTCTACATTCTTGCGGCCCCCTTCTTTCTTGGCGAAGGCTTACCTATTGTTTGGGGCAACGTGCAGCGCTTTTTCACCGAAGACATAGTCCCGGCTCCACTGCGCAATGGAGAAGGCCTGGCGGGGCTGACGCCTTGGCTAAGTGATTTGATGGTTAATGAGGCCATGCCAGGCATCTGGAACACCATTGTGCTCACCCAGATTGCGCTTGTGGCGACAGGAATTATATCACTGTTGGCATTCCCCCTGATTTCCAACCATTTTGGCGGGCCAATAAGGCGCAATGCCGGCCACGTGTACTGGTGATTGCGCGCTCTACGCCGGAGTACATTCTGGCCTATATTCTATTGCAGCTTTGGGGACCTTCCATGTTGCCCGCAATTGTCGCGTTGGCGTTGCACAACGGTGGCATTATCGGGCACCTGATAGGTAGGCAAACCAGCTCAACAAAACTTCGCGCCGACGCAGCAACCGGGTTTAACCGATACAGCTGGGAGCTGGTTCCCCGTGTGTATCGCTCCTTCCTGGCGTTTTTGTTCTATCGCTGGGAAATTATCATGCGGGAAACGGCCATTCTGGGGATTCTGGGAATATACACTCTGGGCTTTTATGTAGACAGTGCCATACAGAATATTCGATTTGATCGTGCCATGGTGCTGATACTGGTAACTGCCTTGCTCAACATTGGCGTTGATACGCTTGGGCGGTATATTCGCCGCAAGCTCGCCCTGCAAACCATGCCGACCTGCTGAAATATCCTTCCAGAGATCGGCAGGTTTCGCCTGTTTACCGTTTACACTCTATGTGGCCGGTCACCATATCAGAACCGCCAGAAACGCTACCCAGAATGTCGGATTTTGCAAAAATCCCCGAACGGTGAAGGAGGGAAATGCCCACATAACAGTTCCTCACAGCTCTATTATCAAACATCAGCCGGAGCGGCACATCAACTTGCCCTTCAAGATAATTGAGAAAACGCGAAGTATTGCGCTCTCGTTCAGCTTGTTTAACCTGCTCTACGTAAGGCACTTCAGAGGCATAAGAAAACCCGAAGCCAATACCAAAACGAAGCCACTCCTTCGATGTCCAGGGCGAGTGGCCGTGGTCATGGCCATCACGTAGGCGTTGTATTCACCGAAGTCACTCTGGTTACCATTCTCTAATCTGCGATTCAACGAAAGCCTTCCCCAGTAATCAATGTACTTGCCATCAGAAATCAGCTTTCCCAGAGTCAAACCGGCCATGTAAGCGTGAACATCTTCGCTGCGTTTCAGAGTGCCTGTGAGCGTTCGGGTAAATGGCCCCTCGGCCTGATAACCAGAATTCAGCCGCCATGACCACTCTCCTGAACGCCCCGAGCCTGGCCGCTTGGTTGAGTCATCACGGGCGTTACCAAACAGATAAGCAAAACCGAATGTAGCCGAAGTCAGTTGCGACTCATCGACCAACGGGCTGTTGAAAATCTCGCTATCTACATGCTGGGAAGCAACGTTTGAGAACAGCAGCAAGCGGGAGGTTGCCCAATAGGACGTGTTAATTCCGGCACGCCAAAAGCCGGCTGCGTCGGGTTGGTAAAAGGGCCTGTCAGCAAGGGCCTCTGCGGCATTAACTCCGTAATAGTAGTTTGTCAGATCACTGTCCTGGTACACGTAACTGACAAACGGCGACAAAGACCAACGGCCAGGCTCCCAGGAATAAGAGTAGGTAAAGTCCCACTCATAGCCGTTATGAACCCCTAGAACGTCATTGGCCCACGTTGTGGAAAGTGACCCCCAGCCCCCGAGCACCTTGGCTGAAAAGCTACATCTACGGTCTGGTTCCGATCGCGTAAGCCATTAAAATAGGGAGTGGCATCTGATTGAAGGCGGTTAAATCGATATTTGGCCAATAGATCGATCGTTAACCATTCATGCTTTAAAAGATGCGCGCCCGCTGATGTTCCATGGGCAAACAGCCACTTGCCTTCATAAAGGTACAGTGGAACCAAGTCTGTTTTATTATCGTTCAACACACCAGAAATGTTGTCCATGCCAACGTAGGGGCTGGTTCCTCTGCGCAGTGCTGCCCCAAGGCCAACGGTGCCCTCGGGTACGTCGTTAACAGAGGTGCGGGTATCCGGAAGGCCGGCATAACCTTCACTTGCCATTACGCACAAGCCCAGCAGAACGCTGTGGCCGATTAGTCCCTTTCGCATTTTTTGATCTCAGTAAATCGCCCACACCATCAATTTATAAAACAGGACCAATGGTGGCGATAACGTTGTGCCATATCCGCCTGTGGTAATGCCAGGCGAGAACCGTGGGCAAGGTAACCACTTCAGAGCGGGTGATATAGCTCTGCTGACGCTCCGCGATGGCCAGTGTTGTGGCCTTATCCTGCAACAGAATATTGTTTTCGTAGTTCAGGTCAAAACTACGTAAATCGAGGTTCGATGATCCGATCAGGCTAATCTTGCCGTCGATGGTGAGGGTTTTTGCATGTAGAAGCCCTCCTTTGAACTCATGAACAATACAGCCAGCATCAAGCAGCCGGTGATAATAGCTGCGACTGGCGGCGGCCACAATCCAGCTGTCATTTACTTTGGGGAAAATCAGCGCAACTCTGACGCCCCTGTAGGCAGCGGCACACAACGCCTCAAGAACCGTAGCGTCGGGAACAAAGTAAGGTGTAGAAAGCGTGAGCTCACTTTGGGCGCACGCAATGAGATTGGCAAAAAGGTGTGGCGTGGCGCCGTGACGCTCGGTTGGCCCAACGCCCATAACCTGCGCAGGGAACCCTCCCTTACCCCGCCCCGAGGATAACGGGATGCCATCCAGGGATTCGTTGGTGGCCTGCATCCAATCGCTGGCAAACAGCAGTTGATTCTGGACCACCACCGGCCCGGTAAACCGCAGCATGATATCCACCCAGGGGCATACTTGGCCTTAACCAGAAACTCCGGATCAGCGGAGTTGCGGCTACCACAATAAGTGATCCGTGAGTCTATCACGGTGATTTTACGATGGTTTCGCAGATCCATCCGGCTGGTCAGAATGGTATGGATGGGGTGCTTCAGCGACAGCGCAACAGCCATATGAACGCCCGCCTCTTTCATGCGCTGCCAAAGCCCGGAGTTAATCAGCGCACGGGACCCCAAGCCATCCGCCATGGCGCGACAGGTAATCCCTCTGTGAGCTGCGCGTATCAACGCCTCAGCGATGGCGTGGCCGGTGTTGTCATCAAGCCATATGTAATACAGCACGTGCACGTGGTCTGCTGCTGAATCAATGTCGGCAACCATACGGGTAAGCGTTTCATCCCCATCACGCATCAACTCTGCCCTGTTACCTGTTGATGGGTGGAACCCGTTAATTGATCCAGCGTAGCGGAACGCAGGTCGGTAAACCGGCTCAATCAGTTTTTCAGTATTGGCCACATCCCCCATAAACCAAGAGGCTTTGGCCCAGATTTCCTGGAATACCTCTTTGTGTCGCTTGCTCGCTCGGTTACCAATATCTGTTTCGCCGAACAGAAAATAAATGCCGCTGCCAAAATAAGGCAAGAGGTTGAGAACGATAAACCAGGCAAGTCGCCCGGGAGGTGAAAGATCATCACGGAGCAAGATCCGGATAGTGAAGGTAAGAACCAAAAGTGTGTGGAGTAACAGAATAACGGTCATCAGGCTGCCCTTGAGGATACTGAGTCCATGGTTCCTTCACTAACCTCTGCGAACTTGGTCACAACTTTTACAACAGAGCCGGTTTCAAAGGCGTTTATGGCCAAGAGTTAGCGGCAACCGAAGAATACAATCCGTTACAATCCCGAAACGTTCTGCAAGATTCAAGGTAGACCTCTCATGATCGACGGACTTGTTGCGCTTACTCAGGCCGGCCTACTGATTTTGCTTGCAACCCTGGTATGGCGAATGCTTATGCTGGCGCGCTCCGAACCGCTGGTAGCCAGGCCAGGACACCAGCCGGCACCGCTAGCACACAAGGAAAAACCTGTGTTACGACAGCATAAACGACGCGCTTCAGCCGATCGTACAGAGTTGTTTACCCACCTGCACATCCTTGCAGGGCTTCAGGAGCGGGATTGCCGGATAAGCGGGCTGCAACTTGGCGAGGCGCCGGAGACAGTTCGTGCATACGCGGCAGCCTGGCTATACGGCGCCGGTTGTGCCTTGTGCAACCAATCAGAGCGGCACAGTGATGCACTTGCTGGTTTGGTGGCGCAAATTGCCAACAAAAAAACCGGAATTCGGCAGGCGGAGGCCGTGCAGGCCATTGCAACACTAACATCCTGCGGCGTGTTGCTGGCCTGTTTCCGCGCCGGGCTTGATGGCGCGGAATACTGGCAGAGCCACCAGTACGTACAGCCTGAAAACAGCCTTTACGCAGCCATTACTGCAAATGCACTGATCTGATTTCCTAATGCTTGTTATGTTGCTCCAGCACCCAGTCTGTTCCCAGCGGAATAGGCTCTGCCTGGTCTGGTTTGTCAGCCGGTACGCCTGCAACGGACGGGCGGGTATACGCACCCTCCTCGGTTGATGCCATAGATTCCACATCCACCGAAAGAACCAGGTAAGTAATACCTTCTGAAACCACTCTGGCCCGGTGAGTCAGGCCGAAAACAAAGCGACAATAGTCCATCTTCAACTGCATCAGATCCTGTTCTGCTTTGCGAATCTTCCGCAGCAGTACTTTTTGTACACTTTCCCCGTATTCCATCACGTTTTCTCTGAAGTTAGCCCAATTTTTCGCACAATTTTACACTTTCCTGAGGTTTTGTCAGCCGGGATGTCTAGTCAAACAAACCTCATATGGTGGCCTCAGTGATTCCCACTCTGAAATACCAGCTTTAGTGGAACCGCTTCTGAAAGGGCGTTCTGCCCTTGCTGAAGATCAACACGCCACACCATCTCGGCACCCGTTGTGCACAAAGGTGCCGTAAAATGCGCTGAATATTGGCCTTTCTGTCCTTGGCGCAGTGGTACTGGGTACTCTCCCATATACATGGATTCACCGCGCAACACCGCCAGGAACCGCTCCTGCACCGTGGGTGCGTGAACGGTTAACTGGTATTGTGCACCCTGCCCCTCGCCGACCATCACTTGCAGGCCCACTTTCCAGAGCCCGGCTTCTGTTTTCCACTCACAGGGGCCGGCCAACAGATCACAGACAGGTTGGTCCCTAACCGGGGCTGCATTATCAGTGGTTTTCAACAAACCAGTGCTGAACACAACCACTGAAATAAGGCCCAAAATGAGACCTATAAACACAATCGCTCGTAACATACAGACAGCCCGTTGAAACCCGTGCAGATACCAAAGCGGCATTATGGACACTATCTGTATTAAGGCAAAGATTTCTAAACCGGCGCCAGACATGAGAAAATGCTGCGCCTTTATCACTGACTCATTTTCAGCAACAGGATACGCCCGTGCAGCCGGATATTTCCGTTAAGAACCTCAACAAGGTTTATGAGGGCGGTTTTCAGGCCCTGAAAAACATCAACCTGGAAATCAACCGGGGCGAGATTTTTGCCCTGCTCGGCTCAAACGGGGCGGGCAAAACCACGATGATCAGCATCATTTGCGGCATTACCAACATGTCGTCCGGTGAGGTAAAAGCCGGCGGGTATGACATTGTTAAAGATTACCGCAAAGCCCGCGAAACCATTGGCTTGGTACCGCAAGAGCTGAGTACCGACTCGTTTGAAACCGTGTGGAATGCGGTGTCATTCAGCCGGGGTTTGTTTGGTAAAGCGCCCAACCCTACCCACATCGAAAAAGTGCTGAGGGACTTATCACTGTGGGATAAGCGCAATAGCCGCATTATGACTCTCTCTGGTGGCATGAAGCGCCGTTTGATGATTGCCAAAGCGCTCTCTCACGAGCCGCGGATATTGTTTCTTGATGAGCCCACGGCAGGCGTAGACGTAGAACTGCGCCGCGATATGTGGGAAATGGTTCGTAAACTCCGCGAGGACGAAGTAACCATTATCCTGACGACCCACTACATCGAAGAAGCCGAAGAAATGGCCGATCGCATTGGGGTTATTCGCCAAGGCGAAATCATTCTGGTGGAAGACAAGAGCCTGCTAATGAGCAAGCTGGGCAAGAAGGAACTGCGCCTGCAGTTGCAAAGCAAGCTGGATAAAGTTCCCGGTGAATTAATACTGGAACCGGTGGAGCTCTCAGACGATGGCTATGAGCTGATCTACACCTTCGATTCCCAGCAGGAACAGGCCGGTGTGGCCCGATTGCTCCGCACCCTGGGCGACATCGGAATTGACTACCGCGACCTGCGTACCCGGGAAAGCTCCCTGGAAGAGATTTTTGTCGGCCTGGTGCATGAACAAGCCAATGGCTAACTGGAGAAAGGCATGAATTTTTACGGTGTTAAAGCCATCTACAATTTTGAAATGTCGCGCATGAGACGCACCTTGATGCAAAGCGTGCTCTCGCCGGTCATCTCTACTTGTCTGTACTTTGTGGTTTTCGGCTCGGCCATTGGTTCGCGCATGGGCAATATCGACAGCATTGAATACGCCGCATATATTATTCCCGGGCTGGTCATGCTCTCCCTGCTGATGCAAAGTATTTCCAACGCCTCGTTTGGTATCTACATGCCGAAGTTCTCGGGCACGATTTACGAAGTGCTGTCTGCGCCAGTGTCTTACGTTGAAGTGGTACTGGGTTATGTGGGCGCCGCAGCTACCAAGTCCGTAATACTGGGGTTGATCATACTGGCCACGGCTCGGCTGTTCGTGGATTACAGCGTATTGCACCCCTTCTGGATGCTTTCGTTCCTCATACTGACCGCCGTAACCTTCAGCCTGTTTGGTTTCATCATCGGCATATGGGCCGACGGCTTCGAAAAACTGCAGATTGTTCCCATGATGATAGTAACCCCGTTGACCTTTCTCGGTGGTACCTTCTATTCCATCGATATGCTTCCGGAAATCTGGCAAACCGTCAGCCTGTTCAACCCAGTGGTGTACCTGATCAGTGGGTTTAGGTGGGCGTTTTACGGTGTATCTGATGTCCACATAGGGATCAGCGTAGGTATGACTCTGCTTTTCCTAACGGCTTGCATGGCCGGCATTTGGTGGATTTTCAAAACCGGTTACCGGTTGCGCTCCTGATGCAGATTCGCTGCGCTGTGCTCTGTGCTGCAACCGTGTTGGCAGGTTGTTCCGGCTCTGGTGCCGCAGAGCCTTCGGCCAACCTGCCGGTTGCTGCCGGCTGCTTTGTAACGGGCTCAAGCACCGTGAACATAAGCCTGGAGCTTGCCCAGGCACCCCAGGAGCGCCGAAAAGGCTTAATGGGTAGAGAATCCCTGGCAGCCAGCTCGGGCATGCTGTTTCAGTACCAAGAACAGCAGGGCCCGGATCACGGTTTTTGGATGTACCAGACCCTCATCCCCCTGGATATCGCCTACCTGGATGAGAACGGCGTAATCGGCAACATTCGGCACATGGAACCTTGCGATTCATCCAACGGCGCAAGGTGCCCCAGCTACCCTGCTGAAGTTGAGTTTGTGTCCGCCGTTGAGATGAACATCGGATTTTTCGAAGCCAACGGAATTGGCACCGGGGACCGGCTCAAGCTTGGAAAACAGAATTGCAAAACCCGTTAACGATCCGTCCATTCAGGCTTGCGCTTATCCAGAAACGCACAAATACCTTCCCGTGCATCGTCTGCCAACAGATTTTCTGCCATAACCTTCGCTGTATAGTCATAGGCATCAGCCAGTGGCATTTCCAGCTGCTTGTAAAAGGCCCCCTTACCTATCTTTAGAGTGTGCCCGGACTTTTGCGCAATGGTGCGGGCCATGGCGTATACCGTTTCATCCAGAGCCGACTCATCCACAATCCGGTTTACCAGCCCCAACTGCTCCGCACGAACGGCGCTGATCAATTCACCGGTAAGCAGCATTTCCATGGCGTGCTTACGGGAAACGTTGCGAGAAAGCGCCACCATGGGTGTTGAACAGAATAATCCTATGTTCACACCCGGCGTGGCAAAGCGCGCCGAGTCTGCGGCCACAGCCAAATCACAGCTTGCCACCAACTGACACCCTGCCGCAGTTGCAACACCGGCCACCCGAGCAATCACCGGCTTTGGCAAATTCACAACCTGCTGCATCACCTCACTGCAACGCTTAAACAGCGCCAACTGAAACTCATGGCTATCCAGCTGGTCGCGAATTTCCTTGAGATCGTGCCCGGCACAGAAAACCTTTCCTGCGGCTGCAATAACGACTACCCGCGTAGCTTCATCGTTCGCAATCTCCGCAAGAGCTTCGGCTAGAGCATTAAGCATGTCCATGGAAAGGCTGTTGCGCTTATCAGGCTGGTTCAATGTGAGCGTGGTGATGCCGTTGTCATCGGTATGTTGTATCAGCAGATCGGTCATTTCTCACTACCTCGTTTGATCAAAAAACTGGGCTATCAGGAAACAATAAGTATCGATCAGGATCTCCCTGCTGTCGAAGCGACTTTTGTAGAACGCCCAGAGGTGGCTTGTTATAGCGGGGTTTTGCCCATAGGCTCTGTATAACACCCAATAAATCCAGAAACAGGAGGTTGCCATGTTTAAGTCCAACCTACTCAAAGCGATTGTTGCGATAGCCATAATTGCGGGCGGAATCTACGTGATTGTTCTTGATGAGCCGGCCGTGCCTACCGGTGACATCAATAGCATTCGGCCTTAACCGGAGCAGTAATAAACGATGACTCTTTCCCGAACTCTGATCACTGCAATGGCAGCGACCGCTCTGCTCACTGGCTGCGACTTATTTAAAAGCCGAACGACTGAAATCGAGAAAGAGGCAGAACCCATACCTTGGTGGGAACCCTTGGAGCCAGACGTGATTATCGACGGTGACGAGTTCTACGCAGGAACTTGCTCCATCACCCAGGTAACCCGAAGTGGCAACGAAAAAACCGCGAAAGTAATATTTAAAGTTCCGTCTCGGCTTTTCACCCGTTGCACCAACAGTGGGCGTGGCGAGAAGCCGCTAGACTATGACGGAGAGTATATTATTCTGAGAGTATGCGAATTCGCCATTGGTGCAGGTGGCTGCGGCGGCGAAAGCTATAGAAGTGCAGATTTTGAAAACTGGGAAGAACACATCGGTGTTACCTGGATCAATAGCGAAGAATATGAAGCCTGGCGGAAGGTTGGCTCCAAATCTTCAAAGGCCGATTCGGTAAAAAAGGTCATCAGGGACTAATTCCTGGCATCAATGCGGATACCGGAGTGCGAGATGACACAGAGCATGGAACTGATCGAGCGGATTGAGCATATCCGCAAACTGACCCCGCTGGATGCTGCCGAAGAGCTGGCTCGGCTGCCAGCAGACGATATCCAGTTTATTCTTTCGCGATTGCCTGCGGAACAGGCGCTGACCATCGCGTCGCTCCTGGCCGAAGCAGCTGCGCCGGACGACGCGGCTACTCGCGCGGTGCTCTCCGGCATGGAAGAAACCATCGGTGAACTGATGACCCCGGTAACGGCAACCTTACCGGAAAGCTACACAGTCGCTGAGGCGCTGACCTTCATGGTGAAGAGCGCCGACGTTTCCGAAATCAGTTACATATTTATAACCCGAAACGACGGCCTGGTAGGCGTGGTGGGCATGCGCGATCTTATTCTGGCTAAGCCTCTGATGCGCTGTCTGACATTATGGTGCGCGAGCCCTTCGCCTTCCAGCAGGACACACCGGTTAAAGACGCAGTCAGCGAGGTGCTTTACCGACATTACCGCATGTACCCAGTGGTGGACGAAGAGCAGCACGTTGTGGGTGAAGTGCGTGGCTGGAAACTGTACGAACGCATTGCCACAGAGCTCAGTGCCCAGGCAGGTTCCCAATACGGTGTGGCGAAGGAAGAACAGATCAACACCCCCGTACTGGCAGCTTTTCGCATGCGCCACCCCTGGCTGCAGGTAAACCTGATCACCGCATTCGCCGCCGCCTTTGTGGTGGGCATGTTCGAAAGCACCATCGCACAGATTGTTACTTTGGCCGCCTTCCTGCCTGTCCTGGCTGGGCAAAGTGGCAATACCGGCTGTCAGGCCCTGGCGATCACCTTGCGCGGTATCACCCTGGGGCAAATCAACGACTACCCGATCAAACAGTTGCTTCGTAAGGAAATCTTGCTGGGCGCACTTAATGGTGCCGCTGTCGGTGTAATTGCAGGCATTGCCATGTTTGCTTATGCGCTGGCCACCGATTCTGCCAACCCCGCCATGCTCGGCCTTGTCATCTTCATAGCCATGATTGGTGCCTGCATCGGCAGCGGCATCTTCGGGGTGGCCGTGCCTCTGGTGCTCAAACGCTTCGGTGCCGACCCAGCCACTGCCAGCAGCATCTTCCTGACGACATTTACTGACATCATAGGGATGGGTCTGATGCTGTTTCTGGCGACTGCGTTAGTGCTATAGGCTGCTACGGTTGGCTCCACATCTTCAAAGGCTGTGATTAGCTTTACTTCACACCTTTGAAAAACATCGCCACTGTTCCGTTGCGGCTATAAAAAATGACTTCGTTGCCAGAGGAGTCATATGTGCCAAGACCAGTATATTCACCATTTCGGTCGTCTGCTGTAGCCTCCTCATTGGGAGCTGCGGGACAGTTTGACGCGTCGTAGGTCAACTCAAAAACATTTACAGTTTTATCAGGTATGACAACTTGTCCGAGGAAAGCACAGCCGAGTTGATCTTCTCCTATAACGGCACCATCAGTGTTTATGGTGAATGTATTTGTATTATCTGTATCGAACATAGTAAATGTTCCAGACAGGTCCTCTAAGCTGACACCTAAGTCGCTAATTTTGGGATTTCGTTGAAGCACGCTGTTTGAGGTAACCTCAGAACTCTTTGCGCGCAGATCCGCACTCGCTGCAGATCTAACCTCTCCCGACAGGGTTGCACTGGTTAGGCTCCAGGTAGAGTTCAATATATATTCCACAATCTGCCCTGAGATATTTCCAGCGTCAGAAAAACCTAAAGTACCAAAAGAATAAGAATTACGATCCAAATTCACAACGAAGTTACCCGTTGGGCTAAGCAAACTAATGCCCTCCTTGGTAGATCCGTCTGAAAACAACCTGCCTATATCGAATACACCTGATTTTAAGGCAGTCGCTTGGGCCTGAGAACTACTGCTTGAGCTACCGCCACTGCAACCGCTGAGTACAAATGCCAAACATACAACTAGAGTTCCGGTACTCGCTTGCCGTAATCCCTACAACATCTGGATACCTCTCAACAACAATCCATTATTCCCAACATAGATCCTAGCTCTGTAACCATTTTGAGCAAGAAATCAGTTGAGGTTTTTGAGTGTTTGAAGCGTTTGGTGCAAAGAAGCTAACGAGAACCGTACGTAAAAGCGGGGAACAGGAAATAGCTGCATGTCGTCTAAGTCAGCAAATTCGCGGCGACCTAACAGTATGCGTAACTTTTGAAATGATTGGTGCTCCGGGCCGGAATCGAACCGGCACGACCCAGGGGTCGAGAGATTTTAAGTCTCTTGTGTCTACCTATTCCACCACCGGAGCATTCGGGGAGGTTTTGAGGGCCGGAATTGTATAAGGCCATGGGCGATAACGCAATTCAAAACGCCATCAGTTGGCCGCACTGATGGAATTATGGGTTCGTTTTTCGGCAATTCCCTGGTGTTCGCGGGCCTTTCGCCAGCGCAGTTGTTGCCCGTTGAGCAGCTTAGCCAAGCTTTCTTGCCACTCCTTTATAAATATAACCGGCAATTTTCGGGGCCTTCGGAATATAGAGGTTTTCCAATTCTTCCACGTCAAATCCGGCGTGGCGGATAAGGTCTGCGATATTGCGGTTCAGGTTGCAGCCACCTGCAAGTTTTTTCCACCCGGGGTTCACGCGGTTCTGCCATTTTTGGGTGTTTTCATCGGGTGATTCACCGTGTTCCAGGAATAGGAGCTCTCCGCCGGGCTTCAGTACGCGCTTCATCTGCAGCAGCGCAGCGCTCCAGTCGGGAATGGTGCACAGGGTGAAGGTCAGCAGAGCCGTGTCCACGCTGTTGTCTTCCAAAGGGATCTTCTCTCCGGGCAGGCTCAGCCATTCCACTTCAACCGGCGAGCGTTTCAGATTGCGTTGTGCCTTGCAGCGCATACCTTCGGAGGGTTCCAGCCCGTAGACCATCTCAACAGTGTCTGGGTTGTAAAATTCCAAGTTAATGCCCGAGCCCATTCCTACTTCCAGCACCCGCCCTTTGGCGCGTGGTACAAGCTGGCTGCGCAACTTCATAACCTGGCCCAGGGAGCAGGCACGATCGATGATATGTGGCAGGATTTTCTCTTCATAAAAACTCATGTATTTCACCAATAATTGTTTTTAATCAACGGATCGGACACTTTACTCAATTGGATTTGCTAACATGGCCAGTAGCATTACCTCATCTGCCGGTAATAACAATATAACAATTCAAGCTAGGGCAGCGGCTGAACGGGTTTTTGGGCTCGTTTATTGTGACGTTAACATTACCGGAGTGTTCCTATGGAACTTGATCCTCTCATCCTATCGCGGATTCAGTTCGCGTTTGTTGTGTCATTCCACGCCATTTTCCCGGTGTTCACCATTGGCCTAGCTTCCTATATTGCCGTGCTTGAGGGGCTTGGGTTTAAAACCAAAAACCCGGTGTGGATGAAGCTGTCTTCGTTTTGGACCAAGGTATTTGCGGTGGTCTTCGGAATGGGCGTGGTATCTGGCATCGTGATGTCGTTTCAGTTTGGAACCAACTGGAGCAACTTTGCCCAGGCCTCGGCCAACTTCCTCGGCCCCATGCTGAGCTATGAAGTTATTACGGCCTTCTTCTTGGAGGCGGCTTTCCTGGGAGTGCTGTTGTTCGGGCGGGACCGTGTGCCGGCGGGCGTTCACTTGTTTGCTGCAATTATGGTCGCAACCGGCACCCTCATTTCCACCTTCTGGATTCTCTCCGCGAACAGCTGGATGCATACACCTGCTGGCACAGAACTGCGTGATGGCGTGTTTTTTGTGACCTCCTGGAGCGAGGCGATCTTCAATCCGTCATTCCAGTATCGTTTTGCCCATATGGTCATTGCGTCGTTCCTTACGGGCGGTTTCGTAGTGGCTGGCGTAAGTGCGTGGTATCTCCTTAAAGGGCGGGAAGTAGAGGCCAATCGAAAGGCGCTTTCAATGAGCCTGTGGCTGTTGCTGTTTCTTGCGCCCGCACAAGCCGTTGTTGGCGATTTTCACGGGCTTAATACGCTTGAGCACCAGCCCATGAAAGTAGCTGCGATGGAGGGCCACTGGGAAACCTCTAAAAACGTACCTTTGCTGCTCTTTGCGATTCCGGATAAGGCAAACCAGACCAACCATTTTGAAATTGGTATACCGAGCCTGGCCAGCCTTATTCTGACTCATGAATGGGACGGTGAAATACTTGGTTTGAACGAAGTCGCACCCGAAGAACAACCGCCGGTTGCCATCGTGTTCTGGTCTTTCCGGGTTATGGTCGGCTTGGGGCTGATGATGATTCTGTTTGCGTTTGTAGGGCTGGCTCTGCGGGTTGGTGATCGGTTTTGGCGCACTCGGTGGTTCCTTCAAGGCATGCGCTTTATGAGTATTACGCCCTTTATTGCGGTACTCAGCGGCTGGTTTGTAACTGAGATCGGCCGTGGGCCCTGGTTGGTGTACGGCATGATGACCCAGGCGCAAGGTGTAACACCTTCACTAACCGGTGGCATGGCCTTGTTCACGTTAATTGGCTACATAATCGTTTACTCCATGGTGTTCTCGGCGGGGGTCTATTACCTGATGCGCGTGCTTTATGTAGGGCTTGAGGATGATTATGACGAGGAACCGGATCAGGCCGAGCGACCAAAACGGCCGCTTTCAGCAAGCCACGTTCCTTTTGAATTGCATGAAGACTCCAAGTTCCAGCCAGTCAACCATGGAGATCACTGATTATGGAAACGTTTGACCTTACATTGATCTGGGCTTTTATCATCGGCTTTGGCGTCATCATGTATGTGTTGATGGACGGTTTCGATCTGGGCGTGGGCATTCTGTTCCCTTTCGCTCCATCGGAAGAGGATCGCGACACAATGATGAACTCCGTTGCGCCAGTATGGGACGGCAACGAGACTTGGCTGGTCCTCGGCGGTGCCGGACTTCTAGCTGCTTTTCCTTTGGTTTACAGCATCTTGTTGCCGGCGTTGTACATTGGGGTTTTCCTGATGCTATCGGGGCTTATTTTTCGCGGCATTGCGTTCGAGTTTCGCTTTAAGGCGCGCACGTCGCGTTATCTGTGGAACTGGGCCTTTGCCGGAGGCTCCACCGTGGCAGCGTTTGCGCAAGGCATTGTGGTGGGCACTTACATTCAAGGATACGATACGGCTAACGGCGTATTTGTAGGGGGTGCTCTGGACTGGCTCACACCCTTTACCGTGTTAACTGGCTTCGGGTTGCTTGCGGGCTACGCACTACTTGGCTCCACCTGGCTGATCATGAAAACCGAGGGCCGGCTACAGGAGTGGGCGTATAAGCTTACGCTGCCCTTGCTTGCAGCGGTGCTGATTGTGTTTGGTATTATCAGCGTATGGACACCGTTCATTGACGATATGGTTCGCGATCGCTGGTTCAGCAATCTGAGCATTATCTGGGTGTTGCCTGCGTTAACCCTGTTGTGCGCGTTCCAGATTTTCCGCTCTGTGCGCAATCGTTTTGAAGGCATGCCTTTCGTGGCCACTATGGGGCTGTTTATAACGGCCTATCTTGGTTTGATTGTAAGCCGTTGGCCCTACCTGATACCGCCCGACTACACCCTGTGGGACGCCGCGTCGGCTTACAACTCGCAGCTCTTCCTGCTGCTGGGCTTGTTGGTAGTGATTCCTTTTGTGCTGGTGTACACCGCCTGGACCTACTGGGTATTCCGGGGCAAGGTACGCGCCGGCGAGAGTTACCACTAAGTGACGCCTCCCGCACCTGATCAGCGTGCAGTCAGGCGCTGGCTTTCAGGCTTACCAGCGGCAACCGGCGCTGGATTCAAGGTACGGTTGCAGCTGGCACCCTGGCCGGCGTCGCGACCATCATACAGATGGTTTTTCTGGCGCGAATTGTTCACCTTGGTGTTATAGAAAAGGCGCCGGCCTCCGTGCTGGCGCCTTTATTTATCGGGCTTGTTCTGGCCATTGTCTTCAGGGCCTGTGCGCACGGCGCTCAGACACACCTGGCGGCACGGTGCAGTGAGCAGGTGCGGCGCACCGCCCGGCGGCAGATTCATCAGCATTGGCGCAATGTCGGGCCTCTGGCTCTGGGGCAAACGTCTGCTGGCAGCCTTGCACGGGAGTGGATTGATCACGTTGATGCCTTGCACGGATACTTCGCCCGCTTCCTGCCACAGATGGCGCTTTCTCTTTTAATTCCTCTTCTGATTCTGGTGCTGGTGTTTTATCTCGACTGGTTTGCCGGGATATTTCTGCTTCTTTCAGCCCCTTTAATCCCGTTTTTTATGGCACTTGTGGGTATGGGTGCCGAGAAGCTTAACCAACAGCACTTCGAAACCATCAGCCGGCTGTCTGGTCAGTTTCTGGATAAAGTGCGAGGTTTGACCACTCTGCAACTGTTCGGGCAAGCCGAGGGCGCTGCAGAGGTGATTCAACAGCGCTCAGATCACTACCGCAGAATTACCCTGAAAACCCTGCGCGTTGCGTTTTTATCATCGGCGGTTCTGGAGTTTTTCGCGTCTGTTGCGATTGCGGTCATTGCGATCTACATAGGTTTTGGTCTTCTGGGCTACATAACCTATGGGCCATCCTCAGATTTGACGCTTTTCTCCGGACTTTTGATTCTCCTGCTTGCGCCAGAATTCTTTCAGCCGTTACGCACGCTCTCCCAGCACTACCACGACCGCGCCGCCGCCCTTGGCGCTGGTGCAGAGATTCTGGCCCGGCTGGGTAATGAGGAGTCGACAGGCCCAGCCAACAATACTCAGGCAGAGAACCTTGGTGCACAGCCTTTAACCGGTGAACCTGTTGCAGGCAACGAGACAATTGAACTTAACTCCGTATCTCTGGCCTTCCGTTCAGGCCATCAGGCTCTGAACAATGTGTCTTTGGCCATAAGCAAAGGCGAGGTAATTGCCCTGACCGGGCCTTCAGGAGGTGGTAAATCCACCTTCTGAATCTTCTGGCAGGGTTTGTTGCACCAGACAGCGGCAACCTTAACCTGTTCAGCAGGCCCGCTGGCAACTTTGCTTTTGGTTGGCTTGGTCAGAGCGGCTTTCTTGTGCATGGCACCTGGGCGGACAACCTTCGGTTAACCAGCCCAGATGCTTCTGATGTGGCTATTGAAACTGCACTACGGAACGTTGGCCTTGGGCCGCTGCTCGACAGCCGGGAAGACGACATTTTCAGCAAAGTTTCAGAAGATGGCCTGGGCTTATCCGGCGGCCAAGCCAGGCGTCTGAGCCTGGCCAGGATTTTTGTGGCCGATTACGATGTGATTCTGTTGGATGAGCCACCGCTGGGCTCGACACTGACAGTGAGATCTTTGTTCTGGAAGCTCTCCACAAGCTGGCTCTGGCTGGCAAAACACTGATTTTTTCCACCCATCACCACGCGCTCCTGGCGCTGGCAAACCGAGTGCTGCTCGTTTCTGGTGGGGAGGTTAAAAATGTTTGAGCTCAAGCCCTGGCTGAAGCTGATCTGTGCACGCCCAGGAAGGCTTTTTATTGGCGCTATATTGATGCTGGCTGCCCTGCTCTCTGGGCTTGGGCTTCTGGCTCTCTCAGGTTGGTTTATTACAGAAACTGCGTTGGTGGGCATTCTGCTGGCGGCCAGTTTACCGGCCACAATAAACCTGTATGTGCCCGGCGGAGGCATCCGTTTTTTTGCGGTGTCCCGCACAGTTTCTCGCTATGTAGAACGGCTGTATAACCACGATACAGTGCTGCGCCTTTTAACGGATATTCGCGTAGCGCTATTTCGCAAGCTTTCTTTGGCCGGGCGAGGCCAGAGGCGCGAGTTAACGGGGGCTCAGTGGCTCTCAAGACTGACTAGCGATGTTGATGCGCTGGATACTCTGTACTTACGCCTTATTGCACCAGCGGCGCTGGCGGCTTTCGTTACGTTGCTCGTTTTTGGGCTGGCAGCGATGCTTTTTAACGTTCGAATTGCCGCCGGCATAGGCGTGATACTCGGCGCGGCTTTTGCGCTCTCGACTCTGGCAGTGTATGTGCGCACGATAAAGATTACCTCTCGCCAGAGTGATCAGCAGGAGTCCCTTCGAATGGCCGTAATTGAACACCTGGAGGGCTTCGCAGAACTTACGGCCGCGGGGCGCACCGGTAAACACGGCGCGTGGCTTTTGCGCCAAGCGCACCAGGCTGCAACGGAGCAGGTAAAAGCAGATTCCCGTATTGGGTGGCACCAGGCCGGCTCCCATTTACTGATTAACCTGTCTGCGGTGTTTGCGCTTTGGGCTGGCTTTGAGTTATTCCGCTCGGGAGTTATTTCCGGGCCGGTTCTGGTTTTGCTTCCTATCGCCCTACTCGGCCTCGCTGAAGTCTACAACATGCTGCCTGAAGCCTTCGGTAAGTTGGGTGCTACACAGGCCTCTGCCGCACGTTTGAACCGGGACTGCAGGGATGCGGATGCTGAAAGCACGCCCCAGATTATAAGCTTGCCGGACCAAACTGCTCTACTGGCAAAAGATTTGACCGTGAAGCACCCCGAACATGCACCACTTTTGACGCACTTTGATCTGCAGGTTAAAACGGGCGAGCGAGTGGGTATTATCGGGCGTTCGGGAAGCGGAAAATCGTCCCTTTCAGACGTTTTCGCGGGGATTCTGGTTCCTTCAAACGGTTCCTGCGCCAGGGTTTCGTGCGCCTACCTCACCCAAAACACTGTGTTGTTTGAAGATACGTTGCGGGCAAACCTGTTGCTGGGTGCTCCTGAGGCGAGCGATGCGGCGCTGTGGCGCATGCTTGAGATGGTTGATCTGGCAGAACGGTTCCGCACAGAGGGGGATCAGCTAGATACCTGGCTGGGCAGTTCGGGGAGCCGTCTTTCCGGCGGCGAGGCACGTCGTGTTGCCCTTGCGCGGGTGCTGTTGAGCCTGCGCCTTTACTGATATTAGATGAACCGTTTACCGGAGTAGACGCAGCCACACGAGAGAAGATAAATCGGCAAATTGATGCGTGGCTGGAAGGCAAAACGGTGCTTAGCTCAGCACACGGGCCGGAGGCCCTTCCGGGCACCGACCGTGTGATTCACCTTGTGAGTTAGCGCTTTACTTTAACGGGTTTCAACTACTTCAAAGGTCAGCCCGGCTTTGCTCGTCAGGCGATCCAGCAGGTTGCCGTCGAGTAGCGATGCCGGTGTCCAGAAGCCACCGGGCTGATCAGCAGGCACATCGAATGCGAGGCACATACCCGCTTCACCCAGCATTTTACTGGTAGAGCCGTAGCCCGGATCCGCGTCGCCAGTCACTTTGGTGATCATGGTTTTGCCGTCTTGGGTGCGCCCCACAAAACGCAGATCATAGAACCCCGCCTTTTGCGCTTCCGGTGCTGGACCGTCACCAGGCTGCGGTACAAATTTTTCTACCAGCCAGCGTGTAGGTTTGATAGCAGAGGCTGTGAAAAAACCGGCCAACGCAGCGGTAATACCGTAAGCGGTCAAGCGGCCCTTTGTACCACTGCCCGTCATCATGGCCTCGTCGTAAGTGAATTCTATTCCGTAACGGGCGTTTTGCATGGCGTTAGAGCGATGCACTACACGGGTATTGATTGTGCCCATAACAAACGGCGCCAGCCACACATTAAATGTCTTATCGAACTCTGCACCTTTGAGGCTAGGCTGGCGAACCTTCGAACGGTGCTCCGGCGGGCAGGTAGAGAAAGGGTTGGCCAGTTCTTTACGCAATTTCGGGTCGGCTGCCGCTTCTTTGGCTACGTTGATCATGGAGGCAACCGTACCGCCGGAAAGACCGCCTTTAGCAACTTTCACGCGCATACGCACGTCCTGACATGGCTCGCCAAAGGTCTTTTCTGCCTGTTGCTGCAGGAACCAAACGCCCATATCTGATGGGATGGAATCAAACCCGCAACAATGCACAATTCGTGCGCCTGAGGCTTTTGCCTGGTCTTCGTAGCGCTCAATCATCCGGCCAATCCACTGGACTTCACCGGTCAGGTCGCAATAGTCGGTACCTGTATCCACGCAGGCTTTTATCAGAGGCTCGCCATACAATGCATAAGGCCCGACCGTAGAGATAACGACGCGAGTTTGCTCACATAGTGCCTTCAAAGCCTGGTCGTCCGTGGCATCTGCCAGGATAACCGGCAGGTCGCCGGCACCATCGCCAAGGTCGGACTTAAGGGCGCTGAGTTTGGATTCAGACCGCCCCGCAATGGCCCACTTAACCTCACCGGAAACGCCGTATGAATCGAACAAATATTGCGTAAGTATCTGGCCAACGAAGCTGGTAGCACCGAAAACAATAAGGTCGTAGGTGGTTTCCGCTGATTTGGTCATTGCCTGTCCTTTTATGGGAATTACGCAGATTTTGCGGAATGTTTATTGAGTTTTGTGTTAAATCGATCTTAACAGCTTTGTGCCTGTGTTCTAACTTCACACTCTCCGTGTTGGCGACGTCGTCACGGCCAATCGCACGGCGCGGTGTATAGGGCACACTGCTGAATATTGATTAGACGAACTCCTGGAGACCTGAATTGGCCACTTTCCTCCTGATACTCAGTTTACTTCTTGCCGTGTTCAGCGGTGTTCTTTGTTGGCAAGTTATTGAGCAGCGCAAGATCGTAGCCCGCATGATAACCGAGACTCATCAGAGCGATCCGTTATCCAATCTGGAAAAAGAGCCCGATTTGATCCTTACATTGAAGGTACTCAACCCGATTACCGTAGCGAAGCGCGAATCCCGTTCAGCGCGAGTGCTGGCGGACAAGCTCCCTGTAATGGTGCGCAAAATGGTTTACCAGGAGGTAATGAAAGAGCTTGAAGAAGAGATGGTTGAGCGTGGTATTGAGGTGGAAATGAATATTGAGTATCGCTAGGAGAATCCCACAGTGACTATTCAGCTAGCTCCCGTATTGCTCTTGTTGGTTGTTGCATCCAGTAGCCTCTGCTATGGGTTTTGGCAGCTTCAGCGCTCCAGAACGCTTATGCGAACGCTCAATTCCTATCGTATCGCGACGAACAGTGCGGTTCAAAAACGGCGTATGGATATTTACGAGGTTCGCAACCGGGCGAAGCTGCTGGAAGACACGGTATCCGGCAGTGCCAGTGCTGTCGAAAAGATGCACAGAGTCATTTCCAATACTACCTTCGGCCTTGTTGACCGATTTTCAAAAGATGATGAATTCCGGCAAAGTGCCCATAAAGCCCGAAAAACCCACGATCAGGCTAGTAAGCAGGTTTACCATGCGGTGCGCACCACCAATAAGGCCATTCACATTCTCGCCGACTCCCTCTTTATCACGAAGGCAGAAAAGCGGGTCATATTGAAAAAAGATACCCGTGAAGAGCCGCCGGAAAAAGACTAACAAGCAGTAACGCCGGTCAGATTTTCCGGATTCGCGTGATGGTGGCCTCTACGGTAACGGTGAGCGATTCAAGCTCTGCCGCACGGGCGAGGCCTTCGACCCCTGCCCGATATAAGTGCGGTGTCATCGCCAGCAAGTCGGCAATAGAGCTTTTGTCTGGAAGCGTCAGGCTATAGCGAATAGCAGATGTTCCCACTGTTGTGAAACCATCAGGCGCTGCGCTGGGCAATTGCCGAGGCGCTTTCAGTTCCGGATAAATGATTTCTCGTAGTTGTACAAGGTGATCTGGCCCGGCATCTATCTGAACGATTTCACCGCCCGGCCGGAGCACCCGGGCAAACTCTGGGTATACCGGAAAGCCAAACAGGCAGAATATAAGATCCAGTGTTTCCGGCAATACCGGTAGGTTGGCATTGCTCCCCACAATCCAAGCTGGTTTATTATCCTGTTTGGCGGCGGACAACACGGCCCACTTCGAGATATCCAGACCCATCAGAGAAAGGTGCGTAATTTCTGGCGTATTTTCGGCCAGATAACGCATGTAGTAGCCCTCCCCACACCCGGCATCCAGAGCCGCTATAGAAGCCGTACTGAAATTCTCATGGAACACCGCTGCAACGAGCGCTTCGGCAATGGGCTGGTAAAACCCTGCGCTCAGAAATCTCTGCCGTGCTGCCACCATCGCTTTATTATCACCCGGATCTTTGGAACGCTTGTTCTGCACCGGTAGCAAGTGAACATAACCTTGGCGGGCAATATCAAAACTGTGCCCGGCCTCGCACTGCCAACTTCTTCCATTTAGTTGGAGCGCAGTACCGTCGAGAGGGCAAGCAAGAGCTTCAAACGAACTGATGGTCATTGAGAGATACCCGAGGTGGCAGGCTAATTACGAATACCAGCTGACAGTTTATGGTTCTGCAACAAAAAAGACACCCGAGGGTGCCTTTTTTTGTTTCCTGACAGAAAGTTACAGAACTTTCTTCAGCTCTTCCTCAAGTTGCGGTACTGCTTCAAACAGATCCGCGACCAGGCCGTAATCGGCAACCTGGAAGATCGGCGCTTCTTCATCCTTGTTGATCGCAACGATCACTTTGGAATCAGACATACCAGCCAGGTGCTGAATGGCACCAGAAATACCAACCGCTACGTACAGCTGCGGGGCAACAATCTTACCGGTTTGGCCAACCTGCATGTCGTTCGGCACAAAGCCCGCGTCGACAGCTGCACGGGAAGCACCCATGCCAGCGCCCAGCAGATCAGCAACCTGCTCGAGCATCTTGAAGTTTTCGCCGTTCTGCATGCCACGGCCACCGGAGATAACAATGCCAGCACTGGCAAGATCAGGGCGGTCGGATTTGGCTTTCTCTTCACCAACAAACGAAGAGAGACCAGCGTCTTTTACAACGTCTAACTGCTCAACGGAAGCAGAGCCACCTTCAGCCGCTACCGGATCAAAACCTGTCGGACGTACGGTTATCACCTTGATGCTATCGCTGGCTTTAACCGTTGCGATCGCGTTACCGGCATAAATCGGACGAACGAAGGTGTCTTCGGATTCAACACGGATGATGTCAGATACCTGAGCAACGTCCAGCAGCGCAGCAACGCGCGGCATGAAGTCTTTACCCGTGGTGCCGGCAGAGGTCAGGATGTGGCTATAGCCCTTACCCACTTCTGCAACCAGCTCGCCCAGGTTCTCACCCAGGAAGTGGCCATAAGCTGCGTTGTCGGCAACCAGTACCTTTGCAACGCCTTCAGCCTTGGCTGCGGCTTCTGCAACAGCGCCACAGTTTTCGCCGGCAACCAGTACATCAATATCGCCACCGATGGCCTTGGCAGCCGCTACAACGCTCAGAGTAGCCTGCTTCAGGCTGCTGTTGTCGTGTTCAGCAATTACAAGGATGCTCATTTAGATCACCTTCGCTTCGTTCTTCAGTTTATCGACCAGCTCGGCAACGTCAGCCACTTTAACACCTGCCTGACGGGCAGCCGGTGCTTCAACTTTCAAAGTGGTCAGGCGCGACGCGATTTCAACACCAAGGTCAGCCGGGCTCATGGTATCGAGCTGCTTTTTCTTGGCTTTCATGATGTTCGGCAAAGACGCATAGCGCGGCTCGTTCAAACGCAGGTCTGTGGTTACAACCGCTGGCAGGCTCAAAGAAAGGGTCATAAGACCACCGTCTACCTCACGGGTAACATTCACTTTTTCGCCATCAACAACCACTTCGGAGGCGAAGGTGCCCTGACCCATACCGGTCAGTGCAGCCAGCATCTGGCCAGTTTGGTTGTTGTCAGAATCGATGGACTGCTTGCCAAGAATGACGAGTTTTGGCTCCTCTTTCTCAACAACGGCCTTTAGCAATTTGGCCGCATCAAGAGACTGAACGTCCTCATCTACTTCAATGTGGATACCACGGTCGGCACCCAGCGCCAGCGCAGTACGAATCTGCTCCTGACAGGCCTTGGGGCCAATGGAAACCACGACGATTTCGTTTGCAATACCCTTTTCCTTCAGACGAACCGCTTCTTCAACAGCGATTTCGCAGAATGGGTTCATTGCCATTTTGACGTTGGCGAGATCAACACCAGTGTTATCCGGCTTGACACGTACCTTTACGTTGTAGTCGATTACTCGTTTTACTGCGACCAGAACCTTCATAGATTCCTCGTTCTTCTACGATGGGTTAATGACTCTCAATCAAAAACACTCTTAAGACAGGCCCTGTATGGGCGGGTTACAGAGCGTTCTCGATTGCTTCGTCTCGGCGCAAGATACCCTGTTACGGGTATACAAGCCGAACGTTACAAACAGCGGCCTCACACTGGGGCCATCCGTCACGGCGGACTAATACTGACGGCAAAGATAAAATGGGTCAATAGTCCAGTGGGACGCCCCACACGTGTATCTTGGGCCAGTCAGCCGGTATTGCTTAAGCGGTTAGTAGCATTACGACGCCCAAAAACCGGCCCAGCGGGCTGTATTACAAAACAAATCTACAATGCCAAAGCCTTGACCAGATTTCAAACAAACGTTTGTTTGATTTGTTAAATGCGCTACCCTTTGTAGTGTACAAAACCAGAGTATTCGGTTGTGAGTAGTCGTCTGAGGAGAATTTTAACGGTATGATGGCGCTCCGGAAATAAAAGCCTGCGGGCATACAATATTCACTAAGATGTTTGAGGAGACCAACGTGGAACGCGAATCGATGGAATTTGATGTTCTTATCGTCGGCGGCGGCCCTGCTGGCCTGTCGGCAGCTTGCCGTGTTATGCAGTTGGCACAAGAAGCTGGCGAAGAACTGACCGTCTGTGTAGTAGAAAAAGGTTCTGAGATCGGCGCTCATATCCTGGCCGGCACTGTGTTTGAGCCTACCGCCCTCAATGAACTCTTCCCAGACTGGAAAGAGAAAGGCGCCCCCCTGAATACCCCGGTTACCCGTGATGATATTTTTCTGCTGAAAAGTCAGGAAAAGGGAACCAAGATTCCAAACGCGTTTGTTCCCAAAAACATGCACAACCACGGCAACTATATTATCAGTCTTGGTAACTTGTGCCGCTGGCTAGGTGAGCAGGCAGAGGCCTTGGGTGTTGAAGTCTACCCAGGCTTTGCTGCTGCCGAGACCATTGTAGAAGATGGCCAGGTTAAGGGCATTCTCACTGGCGACATGGGTGTCGCAGCCGATGGCTCAGAAAAAGACGGCTATATGCCAGGCATGGAACTGCGCGCCAAGTACACTCTGTTTACAGAGGGCTGTCGTGGTCACCTGGGCAAACGCCTGATCAACGACTTTAAGCTAGACGAAGGTAAGGATCCCCAGCATTACGGTATCGGCATCAAAGAACTGTGGGACATAGACCCGGCCAAGCATGAGCCAGGCCTGGTTGTACACACGACTGGCTGGCCTTTGACTGAAAGCGGCTCTACCGGTGGCTCTTTCCTTTACCACCTTGAAAACGGACAGGTTTATGTGGGCCTGATTGCTGATCTTTCCTACAGCAACCCACATTTAAGCCCGTTTGAAGAGTTTCAGCGCTTGAAGCTTCACCCGGAGTTCAAACAATATCTGGAAGGCGGTAAGCGTGTGTCCTACGGCGCCCGTGCGCTGGCAAAAGGCGGATATAACTCGTTGCCCAAAATGAGCTTCCCGGGCGGCCTGCTGCTGGGTTGTGATGCCGGCACGATGAACAGCTCCAAGATCAAAGGCTCCCATACCGCCATGAAGTCTGGCCTTTTAGGTGCTGAAGCAGTGTTTGAAGCCCTGAAAAATGGCCAATCCGGTGAGGAAATCACCAGCTTTGCGGATCGCTTCGAGAACAGCTGGCTGTACAAAGAGCTTTACGACGAGCGCAACTTCGGCCCAGCAATGCACAAGTTTGGCAACTTTATCGGTGGTGCAATCGCATTCTTTGAGCAGAACATTCTGCACAGAAGTCTGCCGTTTACCCTGCGCGATTTGACGCCAGATCACGCGACAATGAAGCCCGCATCTGAGTGCAAGAAGCTGAATTATCCCAAGCCGGATAACAAGCTGACCTTTGATCGCCTAACGTCGGTGTTCGTGTCTAACACCAACCATGCAGAAAACCAGCCGATTCACCTGAAACTGACCGATCCGAATATTCCGATCGAGGAAAACCTGCCCAAGTACGATGAGCCGGCTCAGCGCTACTGCCCTGCAGGGGTTTACGAAGTGGTTGAGAAGGACGATGGCAGCGGTAAAAGGTTCCAGATCAACGCTCAGAACTGCGTTCACTGCAAGACCTGCGACATCAAGGATCCTGCACAGAACATTACGTGGGTTACGCCAGAAGGCGGCGGTGGGCCAAACTACCCCAACATGTAACTTGGCCTAGTAACCCAAAGCATCAACGGAATTGGTGCTTTAAAAGCGGAGGTGCGGTAAAGACTGCGCCTCCGCTTTTTTATGGGCATTTTTCACAGACAAAAAAAGGCTCCCGTAGGAGCCTTTTTTTAGAAACAGTTTCTACGCTCTTCTTAGTGAGCGTGACCGTGTTCCTGTTCTTCTTCACTAGCTTCGCGAGCTTCGATAACTTCTACATCAAAGTGCAGAGTTTCGCCAGCCAGCGGGTGGTTCGCATCGATGGTAACGGTTTCTTCGCCAACTTCCACAACACGAACTACCTGGGGGCCGCCCGGAGTTTGTGCCTGGAACTGCATACCCGGCTCGATGGTGTCTACACCTTCAAAGGCGGTAAGAGGAACTGGCTGAACCAGCTCTTCGTTAATTTCGCCGTAGCCTTCTGCCGGCTCTACAGAAACCTTTACCTGGTCGCCTGCGCTCTTTTCGTTCAGTGCACTTTCCAGTCCACCGATGATGTTTTGTGCACCTTCCAGATAAGCCAGTGGCTCGCGACCTTCGCCACGGGAGGAGTCCAGCTCTTCTCCCTGGTTGTTGGTAAGCGTGTAGTGGATGGTGACAACGCGAGGTTGGGCCATGTGATCTCCTTGAGTGTCGCAATGACTGTATGTTTGATTAAAGGTAATCGTAGTAATCATGAACAGCCAGACTGAACAGAGGGACTATCGACCACCAGGCCTCGTTAGAGAGCCAGGCTCATAACAAGCATGAAAACACAGTTTAACAATGGATATAATGCGTTTTCCACTGCCATTTCTGGGGGCAGCCCAAAACTTTTCAACCACCCTACCCGATTTTGTAGAAATTTCCGTGGCTAAATACGCCCAATACAGCCTTTCCGTCGATCATCTGCTCAACAACGTGTTTTGCCAGATCGTAGTAGGCTGCCGTTGTAAGGCGGGCGTCAACGCCATGGCGCACCCTTATAATTGGCCTGGGTTGCCCTGAGTCTTCATAGCTACCCACTTCAAGCGGATGTTCATTACCCACCTCAAGAGTTTCGCCTACGTTGGTAGTCAACCTGACGACTTGTTTGTTACCGCTCCCCTCCACGTCAAGAGAATGAGCAAGTAACGGAGTGTCCTCCACCTGAATGCGCCATTTTTCGACCGGAGTCAGTAGATAGTACTCGCCATCGTCTTCGCGACGAAGAATGCTGGAAAACAGCCTTACAATAGCTTCCCGGCCCAGTGGTTTACCCTTATGAATCCACTCGCCATCTCGGCTTATACGGAGATCCATGTCTCCCGAGAGCTCTGGGTGCCATTGTTCAAGGGGTGGCTGGCTAAGGTTTTTCGCAGATTTTTCCACTTGCTCGACAAGATTTTCCGGGGTCTGGCTCATATTCCTGCTCCGTAAACCGATGATTTACAAACCACGCTGCCATTCAGCTCGCAATGGCACAGCGCCAGGGCTTGTGATGGCAAGGTTAACCTGATCCAACAGCTTTTGCTTATCGCGCCCCAAGTTGCCTTTAAGCACAAGGTAGTTCGAGGCGTGATCGCTTCTAAATACGGTTCGCTCAAGCTCAAGGTGCTCTAAAAATATCCGAATCTCTTCGAACAAGCCTTGCTGAGAAAGCGGCTCAAAATCGTCACCAAAGCCTTCGCGGAAACGTTCTTCGCCCTGAGGGAAACTCACCACCAGCGTAGACAGGTAATCCGGTTGAGTTTCGTTACATAGGGTGGCGGTATTAATGGCATGTTGGCGCGACAACGTTTCGCCGCCCAAACCATTAAGCACCATCACAGAACTGGTCAGGCCAGCTTCACGGATCTTCAGCAGCGCCGACCGTGTCGATTCCCAGGTTTCGCCTTTGTTGATGCGCCGGAGTACTTCATCGTCACCAGACTCCATGCCTATATAGAGAATCTTGAGCCCGGCTTCCTTCAGTTGCTTAAGTTCGTCTACGGTTTTCTTGGCAAGGTTTCTGGGGAGGCAATAACTGGAGACTCGCTGTAGTTCCGGGAACGCTGCGTTCAGTTCACCAAGAATTTCTAGCAACCGACGGGTTGGTAACACCATGGCGTCGCCATCGGCCAGAAACACCCGTTTTACGCCGCCCAAGCTGCGGGCGGCGTTGTCTATATCTTTGCGTACATCTTCCGGCTTGCGGGCTCGGAATTTCTTTTGGGGCTGAGTGTACATCTCACAAAATGTACATTTATTCCAAGAACATCCGTTAGTTACAGGGAGAATGAGAGATTTTTCTTCACTGGGAGGCCGAAACACTGGCTCCACATAATCAATAGGAAAACTGTACATAATCTGCACTCGGTCAATATAAAGAGCCCTGCTTACAATGTACTCAGGGCAAAAACTGGGTTTTCAAGTCGGCGCAACCGGGGCCAACCACCGGTATATCGAGAACAACGGCCTGGGAGGTCATAAACGGAATGCCGCGCCTGTGCCCGTCAACCAGCAATGTGGACAAGCTGCCCACCAAAGGCATGTGGGAGACCAGCATCAAAGGTGAGTGCTGGTTCTCAAGGAGAGCATTCAGGCATAGCCAGGGTCATCTTCAGGAGTGATAAATGTTTTTTCTTCCACTGGGCAGTTGAGGATTTCGGACACAATGGCCGCGGTTTGCCGTGCCCGCACGTAAGGGCTGCACCAGATTCGTTGTGGCCTCCAGGGCGAGGCGGCAATTTGCGCCGCGCACTCTGCTACCTGGCGACGCCCCATTTCCGTGAGCGTCCGTTCCTGATCCAACGAGTGCCAGCCGGCTTCGCCATGACGCATGATAAGCAGTTGCACAGCTACCCCCTCCCCGAAGGTGTATCCGTTATTCGGCGATAGTCCGTGGCAGGATAAACTCAACATCCGAATTCTGCACAGACATCATCAAACTGTTGATCACTGCACTAATAGACGCATCGCGGTAGAGAATTTCATAAAGACCACGCACCAATGGCATATAAATGCCGATCGCCTCGGATTTTTCTTTCACCAACTCCAAGGTATAAATCCCCTCGGCTACCTGGCCCAGCTCAGCCACTGCGTCGTCCAATTTCTTACCCTGCCCAACGGCATAACCAACCCTGAAATTACGGCTTTTTGACGAGGTGCAGGTAACAATCAAATCCCCTACGCCCGCCAGCCCCATAAAGGTCATCGGGTTGGCACCCAAACTGACAGCAAAGCGGCTCATTTCCGCCAGCCCGCGGGTAATCAACATGGCCTTGGCGTTCTCACCCATCTCCAAAGCCGACGCCAGGCCGGCCACAATGGCATAGATGTTCTTCAGGGCGCCCGCCAACTCAACACCGTAAATGTCTACGTTGGCGTACACACGAAAATATTTGCAACCAAGTAAATCCTGAACTGTACGCCGGACATCCGGATTTTTGGCAGCAATAACGGTTGCCGTTAAATCCCGGTTTACAATCTCACTGGCCAAATTGGGGCCGCTCAGTACCCCAATGCGACAGCGAGGAAGTTCCTCTTGCAGAATTTCACTCATCAGTTTGAAGCCCTGAGCTTCAATACCTTTGGTTAAACTTACAACAATTTGCCCATCCCGAAATTTATCACTGTTTTCACGTATAACTGCGCGGAAAGCTTTGCTGGGAATGGCAACAAATACGATTTCGGCTTTATTAACGGCGGATTCAAGATCGGTGGTGGGCTGAATGTCGCCTTTGATCTCTACGCCCGGCATATACCGGCTGTTTATGCCCGTTGTGCGGATCTCTTCAACCTGACCCTTATCACGCATCCAGAAGTGAACACGGTGGCCATTCTCCCCCAGTACTTTTGCCATGGCAGAACCGAAGCTGCCTCCTCCGAGAACCGCCACATCGTGTATCGGCTCTTTGGCCTCGTTCGCAAGAGGCTCATTTTTTTCAGGCATAGTTGTTCCGTTTTTTGAATCAGGTCTGAATCTGCCGGCTCGGGATGCTAGGCGCGGCGTATCAGCCGGGTTCTTCACATTCCAGAGCGCGCACCAAATTCTTGAACTCTTCCCGGTTTTGCTGGTTCAGCCCCATAAGGACTTTATGGGCGTCCAGCACTTTGTCACGAACGTCTTGTTCGCTGGCCTTCAGCACGGGTATTTCTTCCAGTTCTTCAATGCGTGAGGCAGGCTCACGGACAATAATGAAGATCTTGTCGAAGCCCATAGAGGCAATAATACGGGTAATGTCCGGGTTGGTGGAAATAAGCGTAGGTAAAAAGTGGCTTTGCTTTTGGGCCGCCATAGCGATCTTGGCGAGCAGGCCGAGGGTGGTGCTGTCGATGATCTCAGTTTCTGTGAGATCAATCACCACGGTTTTGAATTGCGGATCCAGGGTGATGGAGTCGACCAGATTGTCCAGCGTACAACAAAGGTTGAGCCGGATTTCTCCAATAAACTTCAGGACATAAATGCCCTGTTTATCAGCCTGCAAGATTTTATAACCAGCCATGTCTCACACTGCCACTATTTCAACGACGAGTTGTCTGACACAGGAACTGTATCTGTAACCGTCACAATACCGATATCGTCCGGTAACTCTGTGATCTCGTCGAGACTGAGAGCCTCGCTAAGAGATGCGACAGTGTGACGACCTCCAGATACGAGTTCAAGTAGTCTCTGCTCCTTTTCATCAAGACTCTTTTGACGGATGACTTCAAGAATGCCATCCGAAAACAGAATCAGGTGGAAAGGCTTGTCCAGAGGAACCTTGTACACTTCCCACTCTGGTGATTCAAAAAGCCCTACAGGAAGGCCACTGCCCTCCAGAAAAGCGGTTTCCCCACCTTCAAACGACAACACAGGCATCGGGAAGTGGGCGCCTACCGCATACTCTAATATACGCTCACTAAGGGAAATGATACCAACAAACACGGTAACGTGTTTTCCCAAGCCGGTATCGAGTAACTCTGAGTTAATTCGCTCAAGAAACCGGGCAGGATAGAGGATATCGTCGCTGGACCCGCGACGAAGGTTGCGCTGCAAGCGGTTGCTGAGGTTTTTCAGGAGCACGGTCACAAATGCTGAACTGGCGCCATGGCCAGATACGTCAGCAATATAAACCAGGGTTTTGTCTTCTGTGAGGGGGAAATAGTCGAGAAAATCACCGCTCAAGTACAACGACGGTTTAATCAGATGATCTATATACAGGCCGCCAGTAAGCTGTTCCTTTTCAGGCAACATACGCAACTGAACCTTGCGCCCTGCTCTCTGGTCGGCACGCAACTCGGCAATGCCGTCTCTCAAATCGCTGTTTGCCTCTTCAAGCTCCTGCCTGTAAAGCTGATTCAGCCGGCGCACCCTTACCCTTTCGAGCAGTTGGCGAATAACATCTCCCAAAGCGGTTTTATCTTTGCAGCAGGGTTTCAGCAAAAAATCTGAAGCACCGGCACGAAGGGCATCTACTACATCAATACTTGCATCCGTGGAGGCGCAGGCAACGATGGGAATAAACGCTTCAGCCTCATCAAGCCTGCCTGCAAGCTCGCAGATTCCTGAGGGAGTAAGGTCTGCAAAGACAATGTCGGGCATGTTATCGTCGAACGACTTTAACGCGGAACGCAAATCCGGGTAACCAATAACGTAATACCCACGCGGTTCCAGGTAGCGGGCAAGTTCGCCGCGAGCCTTTTCGTCTGCATCAATAATCAATATACGAATTAAAAGGCGCCCGGTGCGCGAGGTCATGGCTACAGCCCTAAACTACCAGCGATAAACGAAAAATGGCGTGTCAAAAACCTATTTTGGCATGCCTCTGTGATATAACAAGGCCAGTTTGGCGAAATCCGGAGAAACCTGCGAATGCGAAGAGCAGTAAATGACCTGTTAGGTGCCTATGACAAGCTAATCATGGATCCGGTTCACGGCGCAATTCCGCTCTACCGGCATGAGATTCAGGTGATTGACCACCCTCTATTCCAGCGTCTGCGGAACATCTGCCAAAACGACATCCTAAGCTTGGTTTTCCCGGGTGCAACGCATTCCCGCTTTCTGCACAGCATTGGCGTTATGCATGTAGGCACACGCATGTTCCGCTCGATGATTGACGCTTATCTTCGCGAACGTCAGCTGAGTGAACAAACGGATCTGAGCCTGAACCAACTAGACGCCATTGATTACCTGGCTAAAACCATTCGCCTCGGCTGCCTGCTTCACGACAGCGGCCACTCCAGTTTTTCCCACCAGTTCACTCAGGCGCAGCGCATTCGTGACCTTATGTCCCGGCCGGGACGGTTTTCGGATTTGTGGGAAGGCGTTGACTACTCTGCCTACCACACCGCCGAGCCGGATGAGTTGGAACATGAACATTACTCTGTTCGGGTTGCCCATGATGTGCTGTCGGCGGTCGATCTGGAAGGTGCCGGTCTTCATGCCCAGGATGTTATCGGTATTATGGAAACGACCGACGTAACGCCCAGCGAAACCTTCTGCCGCCATGCTCGAACATTCTGGGGTTTTATTGCCGGCAAGGATGCAGAAGCCGGCTCACTGATCAGCGAAAACATTCCGCGCCTGGTGCTGGATCTGCTCTCATCCATTGTATCCGGGGAAATCGATGCTGACCGCGCCGATTACATGCTACGAGACGGGTTCCACTCATCTGTAACCATCGGCGGATTTAACCTGGATCACCTACTCAGCAACCTGCGCTTTGGCTGGGATCAGTCAGAGCCTGGTTGGGGCTGGCAATTACGCAGAAGGGCTTGGGGGCGCTGGAAGATTTTGTATACAGCCGCTATCAGATGTATCGCAAGGTGTATGCCCACAAAACAGCTTTAGGATTTGACTGGCTTTTGCGCGAGGCCATCAACGAAGTTCTGGAAGACCCGGAAAGCTTTGAGTGGATTGATACCTGCCTGAGCAACATGCGTTATTTCGCTGAGCTTACTGATAACTTCTTTTGGGAAGCCTTCCGAAAAGTGGCGCGCAAACGCCCAGAGAGCTTTTCATTCTGCATTGTGAACCGGGTAAAGCTGAATCATTTGGATACCCGGGAAGATTTGTCAGCCAAGGGCATTGCAGATCATAGCGCGTGGCTGGCCAAGGCCATGGAGCTGAACCCGGCCCACGTGGTCACCTGCTCCATGCACGCTCGCTTCTCCAACATTCAGGACAACTTTAACGGTATCAAAGTACTTATCCGGGACCCGGTGAACCGCACGCGTTCGCTGAAAAAGATCACAGATGTCAGTGCCTTTTTCAGCAAGTTCAGCGACGGAACCATTACCCATTTTTACACCCGCCCGGACATCACCAAAGGTGTTGAACATGGAGTTACCGGCTAACCGGTTGTGCCGTGAACGCAGAGACCAAACTGCAGGCGCTGTCGAAGGCGCCCTCTACCCGGCCACCGCTAAGCCAATCGCCCGCCAGGCCAATGCCCTGCTCCTGGAACCACAAATGGCCAGGGTTGGCGCCGCCTTCAGAGCGGGCGTATAACCAACGATGGGTGACGGTATCTGTAACCGCTACCTTGGTTCCAGTCAGCTCCCGAAATGCCGCGACGAGTTCATTTGCCACCTGTTCTGACGGGGCCTCTACATTTCGCTCAGTCCACTGTGCAGTCGCATGCAAAACCCACCAGGCGCCACTGCTAGCCTCACTGCTGTTATTGCGGCCCGGCTTGCTGGAATTGTTTGCGACCCAATAGAGCGCCGGGTGGTTACATCGCATGCCCTCGTGGTGGGCCCAGGGGTTTTCTTCAAAGTGAGCCGCAACAGCCCAGCACGGCAGCACCCGGCTTACAGCATCATCCAGCTGGTTGGCCAACTCGGGCAAGCTGCTCTGCGCAAGCAAGTCCCTGGCTTGGGCGGGTGGCGCGGTGATAACTACCTGATCAAACTCACCCGCTTGTTGGTTATCGGCATCAAACAAAGCCCAACCACTGTCCGTTTTGATTAGCCTTTCGATCCGGGTTTGTGCAACCACGGCAGCGTGGGCCGAGAGTGCTCGTGAAATAGCGGTCATCCGTGGGGTGCCAACATAGCGTGGCTCTTCTGGAAACGCTTGCCACTGACCTTTTGCATCCTGAAAACCAAACTGGCCATCCCACGCACTAAAGCTATTGTTGCCGGCAAACTCAGTAAGAAACGGTAGAAACTCCGGGTTGCGAGAAGTGAAGTACTGGGCGCCCATATCGACTGAACCCTGAGCAGAGCCGAGGCTAACTCTTTTTGCGGCAAGCCTGCCGCCGGGGCCACGGCTTTTTTCAAACACGGTAACCTCGTGGCCCAGTTGTTTCAGTTTGATGGCCGCGGTTAAACCTGCAAGACCTGAACCAACAATAGCGATACGGCGTATGTCATCTTTACAAAACGTCTCATTAAACATGGTATAGGGTGCATCCAAGTACTGTGGTCTGAGCGTACAAACCAGTAAGCGACAGGGCCCGGGATTTCGGAAAACCTCGCTCCCCAGGTTCAATTCAGAGAAAAAGGGCAATCAGGGTATGACCCGAGTGCAAAACTTGTTTATCAATATTCTGAGATGGTTCGATTCCGATGCCGGTTCGGATCACATAGATACAACCTCCCGCTCCTTTAACATTGTGCGCGTCATTCCGTTTCTGGCGCTGCATCTGGCATGTTTGTTGGCCTTTTATACTGGCGTAAGTGGGTTTGCAGCCGGGTTCGCCTTAATCTTTTTTTGGGTAAGGATGTTTGCCATTACCGGATTGTACCACCGGTACTTTGCGCACAAGACGTTTAAAACCAGCCGCCCCGCGCAGTTCGCGTTTGGGGTACTTGGCGCCAGCGCAGCTCAGCGTGGGCCACTATGGTGGGCTGCACACCACCGGCATCATCACCAGCACTCAGACAAAGAGCAGGATTTACACTCGCCTCACCAGGGAGGCTTCTGGTGGTCGCACATGGGTTGGTTTACCTGCGATGCGGGCTTTGTTACCGATGAAAAACGCATACGTGACTGGCTAAAGTTTCCTGAGCTTAAGCTTCTTAATCGGTTTGATGCGCTGGTTCCGGCTGCAGCAGCTGGCTTGATTTATGGCCTGGGAGAAGCGCTCGCAGTTTGGGCGCCAGGGCTTGGCACTAACGGATTACAAATGCTGGTGTGGGGGTTTTTCATTTCCACCGTAGCGCTATTCCACGCAACAGTTTCTATAAACTCACTTTCCCATGTGTGGGGTAAGCGCAGGTTTGAGACCTCCGATGACAGTCGCAACAACTTCTGGCTTGCTTTGTTAACGCTGGGCGAGGGCTGGCATAACAACCACCATCGCTGGCCCCAGTCTGTTCGCCAAGGGTTCCGCTGGTACGAGATCGATGTGACCTGGTACGGGCTCTGGGTGCTATCAAAGTTAGGCGTCATTTGGGAGCTGAACCCGATACCTCAGCGCATTCAGGACGAAACCCGTCAACGTGACCAAACAAGGAGGGCGCAAAAATGACAGTCGTCCCAACGATTGAAGTGGGCCACTCACATTGTGCTGTGCCCGGCACACTGGAAAGATTCAGGTGCCTGTTTAACGAGCTGGACAAAGGCAATCTCAACAAATTACCCGACGTGTATAGCGAGGACATCCAGTTTCAGGATCCACTTGGCACGGTAAAAGGTCTGGATGCTCTAACGCGTTATTTTGCCGGAGCATACGCTAACGTTCTTGCCTGTCACTTTGACTTCGAGGATGCGGTAGTACAAAACAGTAGTGCTGCTATTCCCTGGGTCATGCACCTACGCCACCAACGCATTCGTGGCGGGCGCGAGATACACGTAGAGGGCATCAGCCATGTGGTCGTGAAAGACGGAAAAATCTGTTACCACCGAGACTACTTTGATGCCGGCCAACTGTTGTATGAAAACCTGCCGGTGCTCGGCGGCATTGTTCGCTGGGTAAAGGGGTATGCAGGATGAGTGAACGCCTTGCTACCGCATCCAATATCTGGATTACCGGCGCCAGCTCAGGCATTGGCGAATCTGTTGCCCGTGCCCTGGTAAAGGGCGGACATAAACTGGTTTTGACAGGGCGCCGGCCGGAGCCACTTACCCAGATATCAGCCCTTGCACCGGAGCGCATTACACCTGCCGTGGCGGACACAACCAGCAAGGAAAATCTGCACTCGATTGCGCCCATACTGGAATCCCACGGCAATTTGAATATGGCCATTCTCAACGCCGGTACCTGCGAGTATCTCGACATCGCTGATTACAGCAGTGATGTGATCGAAAAGAACATTCAAACCAACGTGATCGGTACAGCTCGCTGTGTTGAGATCGCCCTGCCCGCCTTGCGCCGCACCCGCGCCAAAGGATTGCCTGCCACACTGGTAATTGTCGGCTCCTCCGCCTGGTGGTTCCCCTTCGCCCGCGCAGAAGGCTACGGCGCTTCCAAAGCAGCACTGGCCTACTTTGCACACAGTTTGCGGGCGGACCTGGCGGCCGAAGGCATTGAGGTGGTTCTTGTTTCACCTGGGTTTGTGAAAACGCCACTGACCGAGCGCAACGATTTCCCGATGCCGTTTCTGGTAACTGCGGATGCTGCGGCCGAACGCATCATCAGCGGCCTTGCCAATGGCCACAATGAAATCGCCTTCCCAAAACGCTTTACGTGGATTATGAAATGCCTGAGTGCCCTGCCTCAGTCGCTGATTGATCGCATGGCCGCCTCCATGGCTCGCAAAAGCACCACCGAACAGGAAACCAAGTAATGAGCAACGAACGTCAGCGTATTGCTGTGATAGGCGCCGGTGTATCCGGCCTCACAGCTGCTTGGCTTCTGGCAGAGAACCACGATGTCGAAATCTTTGAAGCCGGCGATTACGCCGGTGGCCATACCAACACGGAGTATGTGAAAGCAGGCGGGCGCATCTGGCCGGTAAACACCGGCTTTATTGTGTTCAACGATTGGACCTACCCAAACTTCATGCGCTTGATGGAGCGCTTGGGCGTGCCTTCAGAAGTCAGTGACATGAGCTTTAGTGTGGATAGCAGCACCACCGGCTTGCAATACAACGGAACCAGCCTGAACACCTTGTTTGCCCAGCGCAAAAACCTGTTGAACCTGCCCTTCCTGAACATGGTGCGGGAGATTTTGCGGTTTAATAAAGAGTCCCGCGCAGACATGGCTGACGGCAGGATTACAAACACTGAAACATTGGGCGAGTACCTGAACCGCAATGGGTATTCCCGGTACTTTCGGAATAACTATATTGTGCCTATGGGCGCAGCTATATGGTCGGCGCCGGAAATCGTGCTCGAGCAGTTCCCGATACGTTTTTTCCTACAGTTTTTCAATAATCACGGCATGCTATCTGTTGACGACCGCCCCACTTGGCGCGTCATTTCAGGCGGCTCTGCCCAATACGTAAAGGCCATGATGGAGCGCCTGGGGGGCTGCACCCACCTGAATACGCCAGTGCAAGCTGTGAGCCGACATGAGCGTGGCGTTACGGTGAAAACCCAAGATCAAACTCACGAGTTCGACCAGGTGATTTTTGGCTGCCACAGTGATCAAGCTCTGGCTACGCTCACCGATCCCAGCGATAAGGAGCGCGACATTTTGGGCGCCATCCCCTATCAACAAAACGATGTGTTACTGCACACAGATAGCAGTGTACTGCCAGAAAACCGCAGAGCCTGGGCTGCGTGGAATTATTTTATCCCGGCCCACAGCACCGAGCCAGTTTCTGTCACCTACAACATGAATACTTTGCAGAACTTCCACAATGCACCGGAAACGTTTTGCGTTACCCTGAACCGCAGCCACGACATTGCGCCAGACAAGGTAATCAAGCGTTTCAGCTACGCTCATCCCGTGTTCACCCTTGCGGCAGTTGAAGCTCAGGAACGCTACCAGGAAATCGGCAACAAAAACCGAACGCATTATTGCGGGGCGTACTGGTTCAATGGTTTCCATGAAGATGGCGTGTGCAGTGCCCTTAGGGTAACCCGTGATTTTGGCGTGGAGCTCTAGCAATGGGCAGCCAATGGTTACAAGGCTCAATCCGGCACCGGCGCTTGTATCCGGTTCGGCACGAGTTTGAATACCACACAGGCATGCTGGCGCTGGATACAGACGAATGGCATCAGGTTGCCAGCGTAAGCCCGTTCTTTTCTCTGGAGCGCTTCAACTGGATGTCACTGAAGCGCAAAGACTATTTCCGGCCCGAAGCTGGTGCTCTGTCAGAGGCAGTGCGGGAACAGGTTGAAACCGCAACCGGCTGGCGCCCAGACGGTGCTGTGGAGTTGATCACCCACCCTCGCTACGCCGGCTATGTATTCAATCCGGTGAGCTTTTACTTCTGTTACCGCCTGGGTGAAAACGGCGCCAATGGCGACGTTCCTGCCGTGATCGTGGCGCAGATCACCAACACTCCCTGGCATGAACGCCATGTCTATTGCCTTGAAACCACGGGTAGCGAAGCCAACGCGTCGGGCTGGCGTACCGAACAGTTCGGGTTTACCAAACGCTTTCATGTTTCGCCCTTCAATGGGATGGCGCAACACTACGAGTGGACGTTCAGCTTTCGGGGGCCGGACTTGAGAATCCACATGAACGTGTTGGAAGAAGGAAAGAAACACTTTGATGCCACGCTTGTAGTCCAGAGAACCCCTCTTACACGTAAAACTCTTCATAAAAGCCTGCGCCAGTTCCCCGTAGAAGCGCTCAAGGTTGCTGCCGGCATTTACTGGCATGCCATCAAACTGAAGCTCAAGGGTGCCCCGTTTTATACCCACCCGGACAAACTCGCCGAAAGTGATCCTACCCACCGGCTAGGAAGCAACGACCAGGGCGTAGATGTAACCAGCGTAGACGACTCACACAAAACTCGAGGAAAGGTAAGCTCATGGAGAACCTAAATACATCGGCCAATGGTATTACCCATTCTCAGGAGAGCCCCTCAGTCGTTAGCCGGTTAGCACGAAACCTGGTTATCCAGCAGCTGCGGCAATTGGGAGCAGGCATTCTCACTATCCGTGAATCCGGTATGGATGATTTGGTGTTTGGTGATGGTAGCGATGAGCACCAACCTGCAGAGCTGATTATTCATGACCAAAGTACATGGCGGGACCTGCTTACTGGAGGCAGCGTTGGCGCGGCCGAAGCCTACGTGGCCGGCGATTGGTCATCACCCGACCTAGTCGCCCTGCTTCGGTTCTTTACCCGCAACATCGACCGAATGAATGAGTTTGAGGATCGGTTTAGCTGGGTCACCAAGCCGGCGTTGAAAGGGCTGCACTGGCTTAATCGGAATACCAAAGACGGCTCCAGAAAAAACATCAGCGCCCATTATGATCTGGGCAACGATCTGTTCGAGACATTCCTCGACTCCACAATGATGTACTCCTCCGCTATCTACCCCAGTTCAGAATCAACGCTTGAAGAAGCCGCTGTTCACAAGCTGGAGACGATTTGTCAGAAGCTGGACCTACAGCCAAGCGACAGGGTGATCGAGATAGGCACCGGTTGGGGCGGCTTTGCCATACATGCCGCTAAACACTATGGCTGCCACGTAACGACCACCACAATTTCCAAAGAACAGCTGGAGCTGGCTCAGCAGCGCGTGCGCAGTGAAGGCCTGGAAGACAAAATTACCCTGCTGTTCGATGATTATCGGGATCTGGCAGGCCAGTTCGACAAACTGGTTTCCATCGAAATGATTGAGGCCGTGGGGCCACAGTTTCTGAACAGCTACTTCAACCAGATTAACGCGCTGCTCAAACCAGACGGCTTGGCGCTGGTTCAGGCTATTAACATGCCGGAGCAGCGCTACCAGCGTGCCTTGAAAAACGTGGACTTTATCCAGCGATTTATTTTTCCTGGGAGTTTCATCCCGTCGTTCGGTGCCATTCTGGATTCGGTACGCAGCCAATCAAACCTGGTTCTGACTCACTCAGAAGATGCCGGGTTTCATTATGCCCGCACGCTAAACGACTGGTGTAGCCGCTTTATGGCCAACAGTGAAAAGCTGGAGTCCATTGGATACGACCAAGCGTTCCGCAAACTCTGGCACTTCTATTTTGCTTATTGCGAAGCGGGGTTCGGTGAGCGCGCCATTGGCGTATCACAGTTGGTCTTCGCCAAGCCGGAAAACAAGCGGACGAACATATTGAGCGTATGATCACTTCAGAAACCGCCCGCAATGTTCTGAATTTTATACTCTTTCAAATCGGCTGGTTCGCCTGTGTAGCATACCCGGACCTGCTTGGCCCGGCATTGGCTTTGGCGTTTCTGCTCATTCACTTTGTATGTGTGAGCCAGAATCGTGTTGCAGAACTTCAGTTTATCGGGCTGGGAACGGTTGTAGGTTCGCTGCTCGACGGGCTCTGGTTTCGCCTGGGAATACTCGACGACGGCAGCGGAGCGGTGCTGATCACCCCGCTCTGGCTGGTGGCTATCTGGGCGCTTTTCATGACCACTCTAAGCCACTCTTTGAACTGGATCAGTCGCAAGCTTTGGCTTGCCTGTCTATTCGCGCCGTTCGCCGGCTCTTTCGCCTATTGGTCTGCCAGCAAAATCGGTGTTGTTGAATTGCCCGCGCTGGGGCTGTCACTTGTCGCGCTAGCACTGGGTTGGCTGGTGGTTTTCCCACTTCTGCTGCTTGCCCGAAAATCACTTTACCCGGAACTTGCACCATGAACCGAAGCTCTGTGTGTTTATTGTCTGTAGCAGTTGCTCTGCTGGTGGCTGCGCCGGCATTTGCCGAGGTTTTTAAGTTTACCGGAGCCGCTGAGGGCGCCGATGGGCAAACACTCTATGAGGAGCAACATACTGTAGAGGGGGCCTGCACTGACGGTGTTTTCCGGCCACTTGAGCATTGGGTGAGTTACGTCCGCCAAACTGCAGGCGGCGAAGAAACATTCGCCGAGAAGGCTCTGAGCTATCAGTCGTCTGACATTCGCCCTACGGTAAGCTACCAGCAATCAGATTTTAACGAATCGCTGGAGATATCTTATAAGCGCGCCGAGGCAGCAGAGATTTTATGGCAGCGCCCCACCGGAGATAAAGAGCGCTCGAGCGTAGATGTATCCGATAACCTGGTGGTGGATGCGGGCTTTGATAACTTTGTGCGCCGGAACTGGGGCAAGGTTGTTAGCGGGCAATCGGTAAAATTCCGTTTTTTGGCGCCGACTCGTGGAACGGATTACGCCTTTGTCCTCGAACCCGCCCAGAGCCAAGTGGTCAACGCGGATCACGTGGTGCAAATTCGCCCAGACAGCGTTTTGCTGAAATTCCTGGTAGACCCCATCATCCTCGGCTACAACAACAAAGGTGCACTCACAGCCTATTCCGGCCTTACCAACGTGCGCGAGAACAGTGATCAGAACTACATCGCAACTATCCGCTACACCGTAAATACCTACCCGGAATGTGCGCTAACGCCGTAACCTGTCCTCTTCGGGAACGCAATACGGCGGTTTCAATGTGTTAAACTCCTGCCGGAACCAACGCCGGAGACTTTTACAGCCATGATGTTTGTGTCTTTTAATGCCAACAGTATCCGTACCCGCCTGCACCAGCTTGAAGCCCTTATAGAAAGCCACAGTCCTGATGTTATCGGCATTCAGGAAACCAAGGTAAGGGACGAAGAGTTTCCGATTGAGGCCATTCGTGAGCTGGGTTATCACGCGCACTTTCATGGCCAGAAAACCCACTACGGTGTTGCGCTGCTTTCGCGCGCAGAGCCTGAGCAGGTCTTCAAAGGATACTCCGGAGATACCGAAGACGCTCAGCGTCGCCTGATCACCGGGCAGTTCACCGTAAACGGTGAAAAGCTAACGGTTATCAATGGCTACTTCCCTCAAGGCGAAGCCCGGGACCACCCGGTGAAATTCCCTGCCAAAAAGAAGTTTTACGCCGACCTGATGGCCTACCTGGATGAGCTAAAAGCGCAGGGCGGCCATGTGCTTGTTATGGGCGACATGAACATTGCGCCCACCGATAAAGACGTAGGCATAGGCGCAGACAACGCCAAGCGCTGGTTGCGCACAGGAAAATGCGCCTTCCTGCCAGAAGAGCGGGAATGGCTGGGGCAAATTGAAAGCCGAGGTTACACGGATATTTTCCGGCACCTTCATCCGGAAGATGCGCAAACATTCAGTTGGTTTGATTATCGTAGCAAGGGCTTTGATAAAGACCCCAAGCGCGGGCTGCGAATTGATCTGATTATGGCGAACGACAGCCTGCTGGCAAAAGCACGTGAGGCGGGTGTGTCCTTAGGTTTTCGCGCGATGGAACGGCCATCGGACCACTGCCCGGTTTGGGCAAGTTTTGAATTCTAGGGATTGACCGGCCTCGTTATGACAAAAATAAAACCCGGGATCGCATACGCAACACCAGCCTGGCTCTTTTCAACAGTCAGGGCGAACCTAACGTAACAACCCTGCTCATATCGGATGAACTGGATATAAGCCCGGGCAATTTGTACTACCACTTCAAGAGCAAGGGCGACATCGTAGAAGAGTTGTTCACAGCATTTGAAGCGGAAATGCTGGACTTACTTGCGGTGCCCGACGATGTAGATGTCAGCCTGGATCAGCAGAGTTTTTTCCTGCACCTGTTGTTTGAAACGGTGGCCAGGTACCGGTTTTTGTACCAGGATCTGGTAAACGTGCTGTCTCGTTATGAGCGTTTACAAGTGCGCTTTAAGCGGATTTTAAAGAAGAAAACAACCGCCTTCGGGAGTATCTGCGAAAGCTTTCGACGGCAGAACATGATGGCGATTGAGCGAGAAGATCTGAATGCGCTATGTGAGCAGCTAACCCTGACTGCGTGTTACTGGAGCGCTTTTGATACGCTTTCTCACCTTGATGATCGGGAGTCCGTTGACCCCGGCCGAGGCGTCTATCAAATGATGCATCTGATGTTGCCCTATTTCGCGCCCGATGTGCAGGAGCAGGCGAAGCTGATCAGCCGGGATTATCTCTAACAAACGTTGGCTGTCCGCTATTCCTCTTCGTCTTGGCCTTTGCCATCCTTCATCGCTGTAAGCTCTGCCTCCAATGCGGCTACCCTTTTCTCAAGCGCCGCGATATCTTCCTGGCGATAAATGCCTAGCCGGCGCAAAGCTCCGGACACGCGCTCATCAAACAGGTGCTCAAGCCTGTCCCAGGTGCCGGTTGCTCGATCACGCACGCCTTCAACGCGATCTTCCACCGAGCGGATCTGCTTCTCCACCACACCACGGGTTTTGTTTTCCAGCTGTTCACCTTCCTGAACCAGGCGATCAAAAAAACGGCCGGTATCCTCTTCCGCCTTGGTATAGGCACCTAAGCCAGCAAGCCAGATCTGACGAGCTGAACCCTTTATTTTTCCGGCCAATTGCGGGTCATTTTCCGGCTTTTTGTCGTTTTCATCTGACATGTAACAACCTCTGGGAGGGAAAATACGCTTGAACAGACATTATATTACAGGTAGCAACTAAATTCAGCGGGCCTGAAAGCCGCATAACCACGGCCTTTAGTATAAAAGTTCGTTGCATATGACAAAATATTGCTAACCAAAACCACCACAAACTTGAAGTGTTCAAAATATAGTCAATACTTATCGATACCGGAGTCCCTGCTGACGCCGGTTTGTCTGGAAGTCTTAAATGGATACTACTCGCACGCCTCTGCCCGGCATACCTGCCGGGCTTTTTTTGTCATTCTGAAACCCAGCTATATGCTTATTCTTTGATGAGCTTTATGGGGATACTCGAACTGATCGAACGTAAAAGGTCTGGTGCTCGCACTGATGCACAGAATAACGGGTGGAGCACAACGGCAAAAGACTGAGCCGATTCGTATTTTATCGTTCTGACAGACTTCATTACCTATGAGATGATGGCGTTATATTTTTAACGATTCCGGAGACAAACGCCCATGGATATCCGAAAAATCGATGACACCATTTCTGTCGCTCCCCAGATCACCTACGCAGACGTAGCAGAGGCGGCAAGGCTTGGCTTTAGAACATTGGTTGCCAACCGCCCGGATCAGGAAGAGTTTGGCCAGCCGGCCATGGCTGATATAGAAGCGGCCGCCCTGGAAAATGGCATGACCTGGGTATATATGCCGGTCCAATCCGGGAATGTGTCGGATGCTGACGTTGATCGTTTTGGAGCAATGATCCAGGATTCCGATAAGCCCGTGTTGGCTTTCTGTCGTTCCGGAACACGGTGCACGGTGCTTTGGGCACTGAATGCTGCCCGCACCACTCCAACTGAGGATGTCCTCGGTAAAGCCCGTGAGGCCGGATACGACATCAGCGGCCTTGCCCCACGCATGGCGCAGCAGCCTGGCAACCGGTAATCATCGCTCCGCTTCAAACGATCAACGCTCAGGATCCATCCCCTCATGCAATACAAAGGTTCAAAGAACTTCCGGCACAACCAGCCGGAGCGGATTGGTGTGCTGGTAACCAACCTTGGCACTCCGGATGCACCTACCCCTTCAGCTTTACGGCGTTATCTGGGGGAATTTCTCTCCGACCCAAGAGTCGTCGAACTGCCCCGGCCACTGTGGTGGCTAATACTCCACGGCATCATTCTTCGTATTCGGCCCAAGCGCAGCGCAGCGGCCTATGCAAGTGTATGGCAGCCCGAAGGCTCACCACTGCTGATTCATACTGCAAAGCAGGCTCAAGGTATTCAGGAGGTTTTGAAAAAGAAGTATGGCACTGACATGGTCGTTGGCTTTGCTATGCGCTACGGAAACCCCTCTATCCCCAGGGTGCTCGATGAAATGCACCAGCAAGGCGTGAGGAAGCTGGTGGTGTTGCCGCTTTATCCACAATATTCTGCATCCACATCGGCGTCGACCTTCGATGCAATTGCCAAAAACTTCTCGAAGCGCCGCTGGCTGCCGGATTTACGCTTTATCTCTCACTACCCTGATTACCTGCCCTATATCGAGGCAATGGCTCAGCATATTGAAAGCCACTGGTCTAACCATGGGCGCAAACAAAAGCTGGTGCTGTCCTACCACGGCGTGCCTCTGAAATACCTCACCAAGGGCGATCCGTACCACTGCGAATGCCATAAAACATCACGATTTCTGGCAGAACGGCTTGGGCTGAAAAAAGAGGATTACATCACCACTTTTCAATCACGTTTTGGAAAGGAAGAATGGCTAAAACCCTATACCGACGAAACGCTTAAGGCCTTTCCTGGGCAAGGCATAAAGTCAATTGACGTGTTTTGCCCCGGCTTTTCATCTGATTGCCTGGAAACCATCGAAGAAATTGATGAAGAAAACCGCGGGTACTTTATGGAAGCAGGTGGCGAAGGGTTTAGCTACATCACTGCGCTGAATGCAACGCCCGGCCACATTGATGCATTGGTACAGCTGATAGAAGAGAACCTGCAAGGATGGCAATCTCCGGACAACCAGCCAGAAACGTTGGCTGCTCGCCAGAAGTTTGCGGACGAGCAAAAAGATAAAACCTACCCCGGTCGCAACCTTTAACCCCCAGGCTCAGTAGCACCTTCAAACGCTGCTGAGCCAAATGCTGCGCCGCCAACCTCTGCGATGGTTTACCTTGCCAAGGCTTGTGGTAACAGCAAATTTTCGATGCTGGCGATCGACAATACCCGTATCTCAATCGGTATCAGGCATGAAATTTAAAGCCTAGAACAACGAAAGAAGATCGTGAGTCGAAATATAATGGGCTGGATTCACAGCGAGCTTGGTGATGAAGGGCATCTTAAGAAGAGAGGTAACTGATTAATTCTATGAAAAAATGGCGGTGGGCCAGGGATTCGAACCCCGGGAAGGCTACAAACCTTCGGCGGTTTTCAAGACCGTCGGATATTGTTAGACTTTTACTCTAAAAATCAAATACTTAAATGAGCATCTGTATATTTTGTTTTGCTCTTGTGAAGCTTGTAAGTTGTTGTTTTGTATCGAAGCAATTCAGTCATAATATACAGTTTTTTAGGCGTCCTCGCCAACCGGATAGCTTGGTTTGCACAGGGGAATTAGTGTGAAGCAATACGAGACGGTCAAAAGTTTTATTGAGCTCGAAGTTGGAGGTTGCTGTCAAAATGACTGAGCCTGATGATTTCAAATCCCGAGTAAATCAATTGATAAAACATCCGGCGTTAAGGAAGCGATGATGAGCATCGAAGTTGGAGCACTCATTGGCATGGCCATCGGAATTTTAGGCGGTGCTCTGCTGACTACGTGGTGTCTGCTCTCACGTTATCAGGAAAAAAAGCAGATTCAGCGTCACAAGTCGTTGTCAAAATGATTAAACTTGCGACCGAACTAAAAAATAGCCGCAACACCGCACTTCCATACTGCTCAGGAATACTCTCACCAAGATGCTGCAGCCCAGACCGCACTCGCATTTGGCCGCATCCGGAACGATAGAACTCCTCAGAATTCAATGTACGCACACCAGGTTACCGTATGTACGATTTCGTACACATTGACTGGTTACGTTACTCCCGCCCTGGTCATGCCTCCATACTTGTGGTCGGAGATTGACACCATAAAGTGGCCGCTTCGGTGACATTACGTACATCTGGAGCGGCCAGCGATGGAGCTATCTGGCTGTGGTACTGGATCTGTACGCCCGGCGAGTTGTTGGTTGGGCAATGTCATCCAGTCCGGATGCGGACCTGGTTGTAAAAGCTCTGGATCACGCCTGGGAACAGCGTGGTCAGCCAGAGAAAGTTATGTTCCACTCGGATCAGGGAAGCCAGTATGCCAGCCGTAAGTTCCGTCAGAGGCTCTGGCGCTATCGAATAACACAAAGCATGAGCCGACGTGGTAACTGCTGGGACAACGCACCGATGGAGAGGCTGTTCCGGAGCCTGAAATCTGAATGGATACCGGTCCTAGGATATCGGAACCTCCCCGAGGCAAAAAAAGATGTAGGTGGCTATCTGATGGACTACTACAACCGGCAAAGACCTCATACGTTCAACGGTGGCATTTCTCCCGTTGCAGCAGAGGAAAACCTTAAAATACTGTCCGGGATTAGTTGACCACTACACAGACACTCTGAACGGTTAAACGGCATCGGATTTCTTGTGGGGGCTGTAAGCTTGGGGCTTACCCTTGGGAGTTCCGGAAGAAGATCCTGATTCGAATGTTCGCTTTTGTTTAAGGGCGGCGGCCACGACTAGGGGTTATGTCGCCATAACCTGGCCGAGCCGGCCAAGATATGGTGTCAAGAACACGCCCTATCGGCGTAAAACGTTTTTTCTCCTCGTTCGGATACATTTTCTTTATTTTTGTCACACATTACGCAGCCATTTTCATGTCTGCGTGTTGTCAATCGAACCGCTTGTAACTGAGTAATTTGGTCACTCTGCATTGGGAGCATCTTTGGCATTGGAGCCAGGGAGCTGCCCTATTTACAAATCCAAACTTCAGGTACAGCAGCAATGGCGATCAAGAAAGAAAAATTAACTGACAATTACGCGTCGATCCCAAATTTTATCTTGAGGGATTCGCAATTACCGCTCGACACCATCGGTTTACTCGTATATTTCCTCTCCCTACCGGAGGATTGGGAAGTCCGGGCCACCCAAATCCAACAAGAATTTGGAATTGGTAGGGAAAAACGACAACGAATGTATAAACAACTCGAGCATGCTGGCCATTTGGTACAGCTGAATGGGCGCGGAATTGATGGTCGCTGGACTACAGAAACAACAGCTTATCAAGTTCCTCGAAACTAGCAGTTACCGAGAACGGGGTTCCGGCAACGGTTCCCCCTACGCCGGGTAAGCCGACACCCGCTAACACGGCACTCTATGTAAGAAATTCCATACAAAGACAATTAAACAAATACGGAGATACTAACCGGCAGCCAGATGAATGAATAAGCGCGGCCGATAATTTACGAATATTCTTAATAAATACGCGCGATACTCCAAAAAACTCGATCGAGGGTCAATCTTCTCAATCAACTCCCAACGCCTTAAACACCGCATCCACAGGGTCGGCATAAAAACTCGTCTGAAACTTAGTAAACAGCTCCCCTGGCACAGTAGGAATATCAGCGGCGCTAGTAATAGGCAGTGCCACACGTTTGCCACCTGCATCAAAAGTCACCTGCAGACACTCAGCAAGGCTTTGAACAGGGTTTACGCTGCCGCCTAGACTCATATCACCAAGCACCACAGATTGTGCCTGTGTTGGCCGCGACATGATGCCAGAGGCAAAGGCGACCATGCTGGGTAGCGCCAGTGATTGGATGGGGCCACCGTTTTGCAGATCCACAAGGTGAAGGTGAAAGTCGTGCTCCAACACACGGGAAGCACCTGAGATCCGGGTTATGTTGGCTTTGAAATAATCAAACGCCATTTTTACCTGTTCTCGCAGGGGAGGCATGCTCCATAAGCCTGAAGTGGCAAGTTTGCCAGTGCCTTTGGTTACCTGCAGCTCGATGCGGTAGAGGCTCGGCACACCTTTGGCGCTAACACCAACCAAGTGCACCACACCCGGCTTGCTTGGCCCCTCAGGAATCAGCTTGCCACCGCCCTGCTCTTTCACCGTCACGAAATGCTCTTCCAGGCTTTCATTGTCTATGTAGCTAAAATGCACATCATAGAACTCCATGCCGCCAATTTTTTTGAGCTGCTCTTTAACGCGGCGACGAACTTCCAAGGCATATTCCAAACACTGGCGTACGGCCTCTTTATCAAGCTCGCCGTGTGGGTACAGCAGCTTCAGCAGGCCGGAAACCGTTTTGCGTACCGCAATCACATCACGCTGGTTCAGATCACTGCCAAGCTTGAAATGTTTGTCTATCGCATCCGCAAAGCTGCGCTTGCGCATCTCCCGATAGAACTCGGCCAGGTAATCCACGATCAAGCCATAGCGGTTGGTGAAGAACTCCGGCCGCATTTTGGGAATTTCCCAACCAGGGATATAGGCGTGAAAACGATCAAAGAAGGCAGAATCAACCATCGCAGCAGGGAACGGCGCCAGAAGATGGCTGGTTTTCACCAGCGACTCAACGGACTGGTTGATGTTGCCAATAAACACCATGGAAGCATTCGCCTCCATCTGCTCTCGACCACGGGCAAACGATCCCGAGGCCATGTAATCCTTCATTATCTGGATGCCGTCTTTGTCGCCGAAGTTAATACCTGCAACCTCATCAAAAGCGACCAGATCCCAAAGCCCCACCAGCCCCATTTTTCGGGTGCTCATGTTGTAGAACAGATTGGCAACCGTGGTCTGGCCGCCCGAAACAAGAATACTATTGGGCGAGCACTCCTTGTAGATATGGCTCTTACCCGTGCCCCTTGGCCCTAACTCACACACGTTATAGTTGTTCTCAACAAACGGAATCATCCGCGCCAGCAGGTGCCACTGCACGGTTTCATCCAACGACGCCGGTTCCATACCAATAGAACGAATCAAGGTTTCTCGCCACTGGTCTACGGTTAAGGCAGCACGACCCGCAAACAACTCAGCCATGTTCATATTGGGCATTTGAATTGGCTTTAGGGTGCTCACACCGAACGGCGAGCCCTTTTGTCCTTCTTCGTAATAATAGCTAAGCGTGGCGATTACCCAGATACCGCCAACAAGCAGCTTCTCATTTTCCTTAACAATACCGGCACCAATCTCCGCATCCTTGATACCGAGATTGGAAAACGCCGCCTCGTAGCAATCCTTTTTCTCATTCAGGCGCACGGTAACCCGATCGATCACTTTGTAGCTGCCCCGCTCCCGAACCAGTGACTTCACCTTCTCGGCTTCATCCGGGCGCACGTAGTTTTCAGACAGCACCTTTTTGACGTTATCCAGGCCAGTCTCAATGATTTCCGAGTCATCCGAGGCGCAGTACATGCCCAGCAAATATTCCAGCACGTACACCGGCACATTCGCGCCTTCCTTGATCTGCTTGGTCAGATCCTTGCGCACCACACGGCCCGCGAAATGGTCATTGAGTAACTGATCGAGATCCTTGTCGGCCTGCGCGGCTAAATCATTCATTCGTTCATACTCTTCAGAAAAAGTCGTCGGTAAAAGCCAGATCGATCACTACCCGATAGCGTTCAATTTCGGTGTTCAAGTCTTTATCTTTCAGCACAAGAAAGTAATCACGCTTACGATCAAAGTCTGTTCCCGCCAGCGACAACCGCACCGGCTTAACACGCTCGCCCATGGATTCCGAGGCACTGTCGAAGGTGATTACCTCTTCGCTGGACACCAGCTCGGCACCCTCGTAGATTCCCACCGCAATGGTAACCGGTAGCACCTGATCGCTAACCGCCTCTGTCTGCATCAGATCAAAGCGTTGGATATTGTTCACCATCTTCAGGCTCGGCTTTGGCGATATCACCTCCGCCTTGCGTTTGGAACGGCTCTCGGCCTTTTCGCCCCGAAGCTGCTTAACGGACAGCACCGGCACCACAATCTCCTGCGGCATGGCCCCGCCGTGAACAAAACGCGCCCCGCCCACAAAGTGGAAACGGTTTGCGCCTTTGGGAATCCAGAATCGCGTGTCAGAAGTTGTGCCCGCCGTTTGCTTGATAGAGCCGCACCAGGCATCTTTCGCATCCGCCAGATCGTGGCCAATCACGTAGCGCTTTTTGCTCTTCAGCGCATTGCCTGGTTTATCGACCAGTGCGGTTCTGTCCGCGGCTTCCAACTTGCTGTGCTGGAACAGGAACCCGTGGTCTGCCGTGATTAACACGGTGGTGGTGTTGAAGTGCATCATAATCTTGCGCGTCAGTTCCGTAAGCTCTTCAATCGCGTATTCCACCGCATCAAAAGTCTCAGACTCGGTAGACGCACTATCACCGCGAGCATCGACCACGTTGTGGTACACATACACCAACTGCTGATCCTTGAGCGCTTCCCGCCCTTCGTCCCGGCTCCATGCCTTAACGGTGTCTGCCTGTACGGCAATACCCTTGTAGCCCGCCAGAATCTTGCTGCGGTTGGCGCTGCCTTTACTGGACTTTCCATCTACAAATACGTCATCACTCACGCCTTCGCGGTACTCCAGCGTTTGATGCGGCAGCAAAGCCGCCATGCCCAGAGTGGTATAACTGGGCACCACGCCTAACTGGCTGGATAACTTGGCCTCACTGTATCGCTTCAGGTTAATACGATCCCGAAGCTCCACCGCCGCCTCATAGCGGAACGCATCGCTGATGATCACCACCTGGCGTTTACTGCGGGCGCTATCCTGTTTGGCCTTCACCCAATGTTCGTAAAAGTTCTGTTGATTGGGCACGCCAGAAATAAACCAATTCTCCAGACGATTTTCAGACTCAACTAAGTCGCCCCAGTTGCGAGCCAGCTGATCCAGATACCAGTTGGCGTAGCATTGCTCTACCGCGTCATCCAGCTGTTTTAGCAGCTCGATATGGGCCTTTTGGGAGGCTGCACAATAGTGCCGGTATTGGGTATCAAACTGGTATAGATCGGTTTCATAGGCTTTATAAAGCGCCTCGGTACTGGCGAAATGAAAGCCAGCGCTATGCGCCTGGCGCAGAGAAAATAACTGGATGGCAGCAGACAGCGCGGAATAGATCAGCCGGTACTTGCGACGGGTATCGTCGTCTTTATGACGAGAGGCCCAATAACCATCTAAGCGCTCTGAAATTACACGAGCGAAAACAGTGAAATCCGCTGGCCGGGCATCGGGAATTGCCTTAACCAAATCCACGATGATTTGAGTTTCTGCTTCCTGAAAGGTCGCCACATTAGTCAAAGTTTCAATCGGAAGATCGGCAATGCGGGACTTGATGTTCAGGGTGTTAGCCACCCACCCAGCTACCTCATCATAGGCCTGATAATAGCGAGAGCTATCACGCCAGCGAGACAACAAGGCCCGGGACGTAGCCCTGGCATTGGCAGAAGAAATGGCAACGGAGCTGGCCCAGCCTGGGACATCTGAAATGCTCTCGCAGTAACCCGTAGCCAGCAAGCGAATGAGGAAGTTGCCGAAATTAAACGCAGCCGCACCGCTAAGTTCTTCCGTAGAGGCGGGATAACCCACTTCGCCCTGCAAAGCACTCACCAGAGGCGGCACAAGACCGTACTTCTGCAACTCGACAAGAGATGCAGAAGTACACTCCAAGCCCTCACCGGCTTTTGCCAGCTCATCACCCAAGGTAAACAGAATATTGGCGATGTCCGGGCTTTCAGCACGTACAACCACCGCAATCATAGCCAGATCCAGCGCTTCCTCATTGAAGTCCGGTTGAATAAACCGCTTGAGTGCCGCGATCCGCCCCTTGCTCAAGAACTTCTCACGGTTGGCAAGGTGCGCTCGCAAGCTTTGTTGCTGCAATCCCAGTTCATTGAAGATGATGGAGATACGATCGGCGTAGAAGCTGCGGGAATAGAGCTTTATATCCAGCAGCCAGTCGTTCTCAGGTTCAGGCTCTGCTTGCGGGAAATACAGCAGGTATTTGCCTTTTGGATCCTCCAGCTCAAGCTTCAGCTTTACAGCCAGGGCAGACGCACCGGCCATATTCAGTAGCTGAACATCGGGCAAATCCAGCTGTGAAAGCTCATCGGTGAAGCTTTGCTCCGGGTCGTACCAGAACACCAGGCGGTGGTTTTCGGAGAAAAAAGCCTGATGAAGCCCTTGGGTGAGCTGTTTTGAATCCATTTACTGCGCCTTATCCAAACATCGGTTAAATCAAAAGCTTAGCATTTACCACAGGTTGCTGAGCGCGCCAGACTGCGAGCGCAACCTCAATGGCCTACAGCGGATCAATAACTAAAACGACGTGTTTTTACTCATGCTGTAACCGGAGTTTCGGTGACCTGCTTTCTGGAAATGCTCAAAGACTCCCGATACTCCGCTGCCTCAGCTTTCATTGTCCAGTGTATTTCATTCATGCCCTGCTGCTCCGCGGCTTGTCGAATCTCTGCGACATTCAGGTTAAAGAATTCCTTGCGGTGGTTTACCTTGTTCACAGAAGCATCATCAAACCGACGGTGCAGTGCTTTCTCCAACGCTGGGGCGTCGTCACTGTAGATCATTGCGTGGACATCGAAATCAAATGGAACGGACGCGTCGCCCAACTCTTTCACTCGGTCTGTGGGCTCCAGCCTGCGCGTCATGCCAATTTTGAAAACGTTCTCACCAAAACTACCGATGTTGCTGATAACATAAACATGGCCACGTTTTGTTTGCTGCGCCATTGAAAGCGCCCGCTGCCCCCTGCTCTCCGCTTCACCCAATTTGATCTCCAGTTCCGCAAGTTTCGCCTCATACTCAGCACGCTGCTCACCGTGGGCAGAAGCCAATTCTTTTCGGGCGGCTTCCAAGGCTTTTTGTAGCATACGCTCTTCTTTTTCAGCCTCTTTAATGGCCTTTTCCATTTCACGGCGAGCTTTTTCCTCCTCGCGCATTTGCTCCCGAATAGCCCGTTGTTCCTCCCGCTCAATCTGTCTTAGCTCGTGAGTGGCAACCGCCCATTGGAGTTCGTCCAACCGGGCTTCAAGGTATTCCTGATTAATCCGGGCATTTCGGAAGGGCATGCCGTTATGATTAACTAGAGCAAAGGCATCCAGAACTTCCTGTTTGATCTTGCCGTAATTGTCGTGCTTTACCTTGGCCAGGGCCGAATCAACTTTACCGTTGAAGGCATCCACCGCGAAGTGGATCGCAAATGCCCGGCGGTTCGCCTCCGCATAATCACAAGCACCGGCATAGCCGTTTTTCACCATATCCCGAACGCGCTTTCGGGCCCGTTTTAATTCCTCGCCCGCCTCCTTATGGCTGTATTCGTCCGCCAGCTCATCCAAAACCGCATGGTTTGGAATAATATAGTCGTCTTTATACCCCTGAATGGTATTGCGCATGGCCACCACCGTGGCTTCATACAGATCGGCCTTACCCTTGGCAGCCAGTGCATCCCCAGCCACTTCCTCAGCCTGACGCCTCGCAAAATCGAGCATCCTGTCCGACTCCCCTCGACCGTCGGCCTCAATCTGTTCAGCTCTCAATTTTGCATCTTTGAGAGCTGCCTTTGCTTCAATACTGATATGGCTGGCTTCCTCTTTTGCCGCCCCCAGCCTTTGCTCAGCTTCCGAGTACACGCGCTCCGCGTCACTCTTGATCGTCCGTGCCTGTATTTCTGCTTTACCAAGTAACAGCCGCGCGTGCTGTTCCATGTCGGTAATTGGCTTGTACTTGGCATCGAGGTCAGCGCTGTATTGCTCGGCTTCTTTTCTCTTCTCTTTGGCCTCTTTCAAGGCCACCATTGCCGTAGCCAGCTTTTTCTTCATGGCGTTTCGGCTACGCCTGGAAAGCCACGCGATCACGACCGGAGTAAAGAAAATAAGAAGGGTGACGACGACGACGACGGCATCAACCGCCGGGGTTGTTTCTTCCATGTTTATTTCCTGTTTATCGTTTTAGTTTTCCAGTAAAGAGCGAGACAACACTGTGCTTTGAGTTCACTTCACAATGGCGCGTGAACCCTTAGTCCTGACGAATCAGCGCCTGATTGCAGCCGCTCGCACAACCGCATCCTCAAGCGCAGCTTTAAACTCGCGCAAAGACGGCATATCAATTCGGGAGATATCAATCTGTTTGTCCTTAACCATCTCTGAAAGCGTTTCGGCTGAAGGGTGTTTTCCTAGCGCGGTTTCTAATTGTTCTTTCAGTGGGTTTGGGGCCTTATCGTTTCCGGAGTTCTTTTCAAGGGCATCGCAGTATTGATAGGGAGACGGTGATTTTACAGCACACAAAAGCCACGCCTCCGATTTTGGGGCAGGCATCATAGGAACACCATAATCAAAGCCAGCATCCTGAAAACCGTTTTCCATCGATTGAACTTTTTTGCGTCGAGTGCCTCTTCCGGCAGATGCCGTACCATCGCTATCCCGGAACAAGACAGCAACCACGGTCCCCTGCAGCTCGCTAGCCAACTTTTGTGCTAGCTCGCCCAAGCCTCGGGCGTTCCGACTAAAATAGCCTGTTTCACGATCTGTCTTCTTTCCCGGCAGGGGAATATTGCGGCCACCGCTGGTTTTTTTGCAGTGCTTACCCAACGATTTCTCGCTGACAAATCCCACTTGATCAAAATCGATATGAGAGAACTCAAATCCCAGAACCTTCTCAACCCACTGGTCAACAAACCACGCCATAGGCCCAGGCTGAAAGTTTTGCGAATGACAAATGTCCCCAGTATCCGCTGTGCAGCGCACTATATCAGACAGCCCCTCACCACTGAGTAGCAAATGAACCATTACCTAGCACCTTCCATTTCGCTGATCTCGACAGCGAGTTCAGATAGGTGGGTATCTACAAACACTTCTCCCGGCCCCATCACAGAAAGCTTTTCAGCCATGGAAGGGATCGAAAACAACGGTATTGCCTGAGTTGCGCCTTTAGGGGTTTTGTAGAGATAGATCACACCCTTTGTGGCGATGTCATCTTCCAGGTAATTCAAGATCAGCGGGCTGTGCGTTGTCACCAACACTTGGTGTTTGCTGCCTACCAGCGCATCCACCAAAAACTCGACCAGTTCTGGGTTAATGCCGTTTTCAATCTCATCAAAAATCAGGAAGTGCTCGTCTGAGTCCAGTTGCGAAAGAACCGCCATCAAACGCAGCATGCCATCGTTGATGTGTTCTGCCGGTGTTGACAGCAATTGCTTTCCAAAACGCTCCTTAATGCCAAGCTGCTTCCAGCCAGAACGCAGAGATTTGGTGTCGATGCTCTCGAGCTGCCCATAAACACCAGCCAGCCGACTTTTGAGAGCTTCTCGCTTGTCCTTACCCAGCTCATGTAAGTAGGCCGATAGGCGCTGGCCGCCAAGCCCTAATTGACCATCTGCACTTCGGGTTTTCATGCGTAGTTGCGCCGGAGACAACAGATCCAGCGAATGCACTTTCAGCAGTTCATTGCGCAATACCAGCAACGGGCCCTTGATTTGGCTTTCTTTAAGCTGAGACAGAATGGATCCTTGATACTCGAAAACCACTTTGAACTTGTCTGCCTTGCCACCGCCATTTGTGCGAAGGGTACACTCGCCTTCCTGAACCTTCAGCAGTGGCTCCCCATTGAGCAGAACAGCTTCAGTTGTGCAGTGCAGAGAGTTCCTGTTAACACTGCCGCTCCAAACAAACTCGACCAAGGAGTCCAACTGCAGGGTAACTTCAAATTCGATATTCAGACGCGCGGAAAGCTTGGAGTTCAAATCTGCTTTTTCCCAAGACCGCTCGCTTAGCCAGCTGTCCAAATCACCACGCATGAGCTGTGAGAGAAAATCCATTGCTTGGAGTACCGTTGACTTACCGGCACCATTCAAGCCGACTAGACAACTAAATTTGGCAAGATTTACCCTGAAATCGACTAGGGATTTAAAGTTATCTATGTGAATCGTCGTAATCATGAGATTTCCACTCGTTACCTTGCCCAGGCCGTATCCCCAAGCAAACGTCTATTTTATATCTGTCGCAGAGGTGTATTCAGCGACGCTACGCTCTGTCTTCACTTGATTCTGCGTCAACGAATTCCCCGGCTGCCTGAAACTCTTCGTACGTCTTTTCCCAATTTAGCTCCGGGTATGCGGACTTAATGCTCTCTAAAAAATCATCTCTATTAAGAGTGGCAAACGTTACGTCTTTATAATTCACTTCCAGCTTCATGTTATTAACCAGGTCATCTAGCTTCGGAAATGCTTTTGATAACATACCCTCCAGCCAATCCCGAATGTCAGATTCAGATGGATTACCGAACAACCCATAAAGTTCGTCAGGCGGGTACTGCACGACGATGGGCAGATAGTAGGCGACCATTAAAAACTTGGATTTAGACAATGTTGCTTCGAGATTTTCCTTAACTGTCTTTTGATGTTCTGTAATTTTTACTCGCAATTCATTAAGCCGCTCTTCCAGCTTTGGCAATGTAGCCTTGCGAATAATACGGCCATGCTTTTTGCCGAGGGATCGGGTGAAATTATGGCGAATCTCCCGCAACTCCCTGTCCAATGCCGTGGAAGACACGCTCGCATCCTTATCAATAAGATCGAACGTCGTCTTTAGGCGTCCCTCAAGCTCCTTTTCACTACCAATGTTTTGAATGGATTTTGGAATGGCCAGTTTATGCCTTTGTATAGCAGCCCCTGTCAGGGTCAACTCTATGTATTGAAAATGAGGCTGGAAAACCCTTACTTGCCGCGCCACATCAAACTGTGCAGGCGGTGCCGCTTTTAGCTTGGCGCTAATATTGCTCAAAACATTCTGATCTACTGGCTCAGGCTTTGTCTCGCTCGTGGCATCTTGAATAGTCTGCTTTTTCTCGCTGGTGTCCGCTTGCGCCAGAGCAATAGACTTTGAAGCTGGTGAAAGTCTTGCCATCGCCTCGGCAACTTGATCCGAGGTCAGCCGCATAGCATTGAGCGCTTCATTACCTCTGGCCTCACGCTCCAAAAATAACGCCGTCGGTGTGTAACTGAAGCCCTTTCCATCGGTAACAATCAAACCACTTCGCAGGCCGGCAATATGTTCAACACGTATGCCAGCTTCTTGCATAGCCTCAATGGCCTCCACCTCGCCATAACCCATGCGAATTACATTCTCATCCACATCGAGAAACACCAAAAGCAGGTCTGGCCCAAGACGGCCGGCTAAGTCAATCAACGCTTGGGCAGGTTTCATTTGTATGCCGGGCGCGGCATAGCAAACGTGACCTTGCGCATTCTCAATAAGTAGCGCAAGCTCCTCCGAATTTAGTTGAATGAAAAAAGACTCGCTCATCGGCTAAATTCCTTAAAGCTCGTTGCTAATTGACTGAGGCAAACGTTTTGAATCAGGTTCAGATTCTTGAAAGCTTTCAACTGCGTTCAGATCGATGTCAACAACGTGAAGCAGTTGTTTCTTAAAATCTTTATCACCAAGCTTTACGTTCCAGCGGTCCTCCATAAATGCGAGGAGATCCAAACCACGCTCGTAGATTTTGGTCGGTGTCCACTCCTCGCATTGCGCAATCTCATTTTCTGATACCGAACCATTGTAGTAACCGACACCGCTGCCGTTGTTAACCTTCTTGGGGAAGCTGTCATTTTGTAGTGATGAGTTCTTGGAACGCGAAAGCGGCAACAGGTTACCTAGTGAGTGTGTCAGATACCGCTGCTTCTCGCTTTTAAGGTGATCAAAACGTTCCGTCCAGTAAGGATCGACAGGTGTCTGCGGGAAAATATGCTCCAGCGTCACATGATCTCTTCTGTTAGTTTTTAGCGCTTCCCATGAGAGCTTGCTAGTTGCCTGTTTACCTTTCTCTCTCAACCACTGCTCGTGCTCATACAGAAAATAGCGCACGCCATCCCAGTGATAAAACCCATCCCTTTCTAGCTCATATTTGTCTTTGATATGATTCAGAAACTTGTCCGGATCGTAATACCAGTCGACCCAGCGCTCAATAGAATCGATCACTTCATCAATTGTTTTCTGCCCTGTCAATAACTCTCGGGACATGCCAAAGAACTCAGTATCCCCCGTATTCGATCTCCGCTGACTAAGGTTGAATATGGCGAAGTTATATCTTTCAGCCTGTTCAAGTAATTGGGAAATCTTTCGAGGATCTTGCCGCGAGACAAATGCAGACAGGATCAGTGGCCTAAAAGACCTAAAACTGAGCCGCCCCAGTCTGTCGAGCCAACGTTTCTGGGAGTCAATCAACTGATCTGTTTGAGCATAGAAAGGGTTGTGCATGTAGAACCAATATACAATAGACTGCTGAAGGCTCTTCACATAATCAGATATTTCTTCGATCTTAAGTTCATATTCCTCACCCTTGGGATTTGTGATGTTACGAGCGGTAAACTTCTCATCTAGAAGAAATCTTATGTAGTCATCACCTTTTTTTCTGGAGTACTTAAAGTACATCACCCAATGATTCCGAAGGAACAGGCTATCACTAAGCAACACTTCGGGATTCTTGCCTAGATATTCATACATGGATTTCCAAGCATCGTTGATATTTGACCTGAGCTTATCTTTGCCTGTGTTATTCCTAAAAAGCGTAGAGAGATAAATTAAACGGTTTTTCAACAACTCTAGACTAGTAAGTACTTTCCCTCGATTATTCATGGTTTCGAAAGTAACAAATACATCAATCTCATCGCTTATTTCATAAAGATTGAACTTGAATTTCTGGGTCGCCTTTTTATAAAGAGTTGAAATTTCAAGCAATGGAAGCTGAGAAAGTTTTTCAGTGAAGAATTTTTTTGCCTCTATAAGATTTCGTGTGTAAAGGGTCTCCATTTTCTGATTGGATGATGAATGCATACCAAAGATACGAGTTCGCAAAAACTCATCGCTGGGATTATCTTTTTCGTATCCAAAAATGTAACTCTCACGAATACCATCATCAGCTTTAAAGAGTATGAACTTTTTGCGAATATTTTCGATGGACTGCGAAGCCAGCAACTCACTTTCTGGCACTGTTTCGAGAATGGTCTGAATTAGAATCATTGAGGTCGTAATCCGCTGTTGGCCATCTACCACGTAGAAAGCTTATACGCCAAGTCCTCAATTAACCATTGATCATTTTCCCACTTCGACCAAATCTGCTCTGACACAGGCTCTAGGTAATTACGCCAGTATAGTGAACACGATCCGCCTCCAGTTGCACCAGATCCTCCCAAAAGTCTTCTAGGTGATGTGTTGTCCAAGCGTACCCCCGCTGATAATCCGGAATGCGTAAAATTCTTTCTTTGAAAATATTATTAAGACTTTGAAGCTCCATTACTGCCCTCCCGGCTTCTCACCCGTCACTGCCTTAACCTCAGCCAGCAAATCCCCAAACTTCCCATAGTTCACCTTCACGCCATCATCCAGATCCAGGCTGATGCGTTGATCGGCGTAGTGGCGGAGTTTTTCGTCGAATTCGGCGAGTTCGATTTGTTGTTTGTGCAGGGTGGCGACTTCTTTTTCCAGGCGCTTGGTTTCTGCGGTGGAGGTGCTGGCGTCTTTGTCTTGCTCTAGCTTCTCCGCGTAGGCGTTGAGCTTGGCGCTGAGGGGGATGACGTATTCGGTACGCATACGGGCAAGCGTGCTCTCGTTATAGCGGTGCAGGTACACCAGGCACTCGAAAGCCTTTTGTTTGCCGGAGCTGAACAGCCAGTAGATGGGGCGTTTTTTGTAGGTGCGCAGGTGGTCTTTATAGAACTGGGTGCTCAAGTAGCGGCGGATGGTGTCGAGGGCCGACTCGCCACGCTTGGGTTTTATGGCGTGCACGCAGAGGCTTTCGGCGACGAAATCGAGGTTTTCCTGTAGGTGTTCGTCGCCCCACACTACCCGGACAAATTCACGGAAACGGTTAGTGGCATCGTCGGGGAACCACTCCTGATCGGTGAGTGGCACAATGGCATTTTCGTCTGACGCGAAGCTTGGGGATGGAATCTGCTCTAGATAATCTTGGAGTGTTTCGCCTTGGCTGGCGAGGATTAGGCCTGGCTTGTCCAGCGAGTAGCGACCCATCATGCAACCGATGGCATAGCTTACCAGTTCCTTGAAAGTATCACACCGGAGCAAGGTCTCAAGCTCTTCTTCGCTGCGCTTGCCGCCATAGCGATAATGGGGGTTGCAAGTTAGAGTTATTTCATCCATTGGAGTGTTTTGATTCACTACATCCTGAAGGTTATATGCTTCTATAAACAGCCCATCATTTACCTCTTCGATATGATGAAGAGAATTTATAAGATATTTACACCTCCGCTGACTTTCGGCGTAGCTCAACTCAATGGTCTTGCTATGTTCTTTGGAGCTCAGCAATGGATTTTTCGTGAAATGCCATGAGGTCTCAAATGAATCCCAGTCTTCTTTAGCGTTTTCTATAGCCTTTTTTGCATTTTCTTCAATCTCAACTCTTTCTTTAAACTGAATTAATGGAAGGCTAGATATATTTCCTGCTTGAAAGTTAAGAGTAGGATTTAGCGTTTGAAGAAGAACCCCAGTTACCTTTGAGTTTAAGAACGCTAGAACTAGAAAATAGTCCTTATCATCTGGAAAGCAAGCAGACCCTCCCGCATCAAAAAGCTCGCCCCCGGAGCTTGCGCGAGCTGAAAAGCGACTGGACGTTACAGCTCCCCAATTAATGTTTGGCTGGAATATGTATTCCAAATTAAAGTTAGTTGCCCAAACTCTATCTTCAGAGGGATGCCTTGTTGTCTGAAGAAGATACCCATCGTCCTCCCAGTTAATGACATCGTATTTATTACCATACCAACGGCGGAAACCACCTCCTTTCAGGTATGAAAACCATTTTTTCCCACTTTTTTTTGCTTTTTCCCTTGAGCAATAATAATTAAGTCCTGATTTTGAAAGAGAAACCTCATGCCAGTCACGCACATAAAGTGAATTCCGAGCGGTCACCATTCCCTTGCGTGTAGGAGCTAGATCTTCTAACTGCGTGCCGCTTTCAAAAGCTGTTAATTCTCCAGTTAAAGCCCAATACGCCACCGGACTCCCCGGAATCTTCATAAAATCCGCCGCAGAGGCCCGGTAAAAATGCTTCGCCATGTCCTTTGTTTCTTGCTGGCTCATTGTTCTGCTCCTCTGGGCAATGCGGTGCTGTCGATGACATTGTGGTTTGCCAGTCGGTTCAATGTGGGGCTGGCGGCCTTGCCTTTCAGTTTGTGGCTGATCTGGTGTTGGTTCAGGGCGTGGACATTTGTTTGGCCGCTGTGCATCGGTACATTCTTGCTTGGCTCTTGAATAATCATTTGCCTACCTCATTCGCTGCCTGAATGATTTCCAGTGCTCGCGGCCCTTGTTGTGCCGCACCCCGGAAATCGGATAACCGCACGTATCCACCTTTGAAATGAGGGTTATAAGCGTTCTCCAGCGTAAAAGTACAAATGGGAACTGTCGCACCATCGAACCCTGAATATTCCAGCTGTATCAACGATGTGATTGTCTTTTCGGTAATCAGGTGCTTGCGTAACTGCTCATAGCTAGAGATGAACATCCACACGAAAGGCGTCATAAAACCAAGCTGAGCGCCCTCTTTTGACAAGCCCAGGTTCCGGATAATGAATGCTGAAAACAAATCCTTTTCATAACCTTTATAGGCCTCTTTCAGGTATTTTTTTACGGCCGGTGCTTGGTACTTACTGCCCATATACGGTGGGTTGGCAATCACCGCATCGTAGCGCTGAGACAGCACCCAAGCCTGACGAACATAAGGTAACAGTATTCCGGCAGCCGACTTTTGCATAACGTCGCCATTGAGTAACAAACGCTCCAGCTCATCTCGCAATCCTTTGAGGAGCTCAGCTTCTTCTTTCGGAACCTCAATCAAAGAACCAAATGTTTTGGCTTCGTTGAAGCGCTCTAAGGTGCGCTCCAGTAACTGATAGCGTTCATCCGCACTAGCCGCACTCAGATCAGCTTGGTCATTTTCAAACAAACTCTGCGAACTTCCCTGCTGCCAATCCCCACTCAGGTTCAGATCGCGCCAAAGTTGTGGCAGGTCGAGATGGCCAGTTTCTTTCAGCGACAGCACGTTAAGCGTTACATCGCCATCCGCCACACGGCTGAACAGCCGGCGGTCGTCTTCTCGGGCCAGCATCATCAAGGCGAAGCCGGCTAGCTGCCCTGCCCGGTCGTCGATATCCAGGCCAAACAGGTTGTGCTTCAGGATTAGCTGCGGAATATCCCGGCTGCGGTAGCCACGCTCTTCGTAGATGGCTTTGAGCACTTTGTAGACTTCGGTGAGGATGTGTCCGGAGCCACAGGCGGGGTCGAGTACTTTGATGCTTTCTGGGTCAATGCTCGCGGGAATGGTCTCAGTCATTTGCGCCTGCACCTCCGGTGGCTGTTCGCCCGGTTCGATGTAGTACGGCATCTGGTTTCTGAGCGGGCTGTCCGGATAGGTTTGCAGCCACTGGCGACCTACGGAGTTTTGCACCAGGTACTGAACAATCCAGTTGGGGGTGAACAGTTGAGTCGCGGCGGGGATGTCTTCGCTTTTGACCACCTTGCCGATCACCTGGTCTTTCTTCTCACTGATGTAGAACTGGTAAAGCCAGCCGATGATTTCCACATCCTGCCAGTCCTCTTCGGGGATGGCGCTGACCAGCTCACGGATCAGAGAGTCGGTTTTGGTGAGGTTATCGGGCAGCAGCAATTCGGTGGCGTCGTCTACTGCCTCAAACAGGAAGGGCATGGCTTCATGCAGTGCATGGCACTGGGCCAGCAGGAGTTCGCGGTAGAGCTCTTCGTCTTTGGTGCCGTCTAGCTTCAGGTCGGTGACTTTTTGCTTGTCCAAACCTGGCAGGTCTATGTCCAGGCAGTCGTGGAGGATTTGCGGTGTGCCTGCCTCGCCATCGGCAGAGTCGTGTTTTTCACCGCTCAACACCCGTCGGCCATGGTCCAGGTAGCCGTGTACTTCCATATAGCGAATGGCGCACAGGCGGTTAAACCAACTGTAGGCGGCCTGCTCCATCGCTTGAGCAAAACCCAGCTGCTCTACCCGGCGCTCCAGTGCTTTGCGCGGCTGAAAAGCCGACTTGGGAAACGCCTGCTCGCCAATCAGTGCTATATCGCCCCGCTGTTCGATGGGCGTTATGCCTTGGGCAGTTACGCCGTAACGGGCCGCTTGTTTGGTAACGGCGGCGATAAAGGCATTACGCGCTTTTGGGGCGTAGCGTTTGATGTTGGCGGTGTTCATTGGTACAGCTCCATGTTTTCTTGCCTACCTTGGGTGGCCTTTTTTTACACTGCGCTCACTTTTTTTACACTAATGCCGCAATTTGCTATTTTTTCTACACTAAAACTCATCTAGCAGCTGCCCATCATCATTCTGTTGGCAGTATTAGCAGATTTGCTGTATCTGTTTTCTGATTAATTGCCAGATCTTGCGTGCGCCAGGTTAGCGTTAAACAGCTTGCGTCATCAGTGGTGTTGGTGAATTCGGTATTGGTATCACTTTCGCGCTCTCGCCAGTATCCATCACTGGCTAAAATGAGTTTGCTGCCCGTACTAATCCAAAACATATTGGTTTCTGGTTCAGTAAATCGCTTGGCATTGATACTGCGAGTTAGCAAGTGCTGAAAATCCGAAGTAGCAGCCGTTGGTTCACCCAACGCTTTTAACGGGACATCTGCGGTATGGGGGCTATTTATCCATTTCACATCATAATCTTGATGTGCGCTTGCGCCCGCCAGCCCAACGAGGCAGTCACCGGCTGAAAGCACTATTCCTTCACCACTGCATCGGTCAACAACCACCAAACAGTAACTTGCGATTTCATTGAGATAGGAGTGACGCTGGATCTTTTGAGCCTTGCTAAGAATATCCACTATGCCCGTGCTATCTGGATTGAACCCGGTGTTATATGCAGCAGCAACGATAGTTTTTGCCCAGTGGTTTGCAAATGCCTGTGCCTTTTGGCTCTCAGCGGCATCTACCAGGCCCATCACAATTAGGTTTTCAGCCACACAGCAGCAGGCCAAATCGCAATTGTGCGCTCGCTCACGGCCCGTTTGGCTCACCCAATTGATCTGCATTACTCTGGCACCTGCGCTAGGTTTTCCAGCCTTTCAAACAAAATAGCCTCTCGCTCCTGGTCGCCACCTGCCTGACTGTTCACTGCATACTCGAAATTCTGGTCGTTGAGTAACTTGCCAAACTCATCCGCAAGGTAAGACCGGAGTTCACTGGAGATTTCACTAACTTCCCCAATCAAGGACTCTCGCCCATCAATTAGTGTAAGCACATCTTCAATATCATGACTGGAGAGCGCGTCTCCCCTTCCCCGTCCCTTATAGGCTTCCAGCTTTGTCGCCAAAAAGTACGGTGGGGTGACTAATCTTATCGAGAGGTCATCAGAAAGTTGAAAAGGCGTCGCAGTATTAAGCGCTTTGGCGTACCACTGGTTTGCAAACCCTAATACCGCGGCATCGTCTGGCATAAAATCCACACGCAGGTCACCCAGTTTCATTGCACATACAGGGCATCGTCGGCGGGATCAGGTGACACATCTTTGAAGCCTTTTTTACGCAAGGCCTTCTGAAGAGTATAAAAGCCAGTATGTCCTATTACATGAACGATAAGATCGACATCGTCTGTGTGGCGCACCTGCTCAATGACAAACTCATCGGTTAAAAAGAACCCTGTTGTGCACCCACCCACAAATGCGACTTGCTTCAACAGCTCGGGGCCCAGCGCCTCGGCCACTTTGGTTACCATTGTTTTGTGTAATGCAGACATGCTCATACTTTCACTTCCAGGTGTTTCTTCAAAAGCTCTGCCGCCAGATTTGCTTCTCGCGGGTTTCCAATTCGTATAGCGTCAACCAGGGCCAGCAGTGCATAAAGCTCTGGATCTCGCCGAACTGCATGGCCCACGGTTTTGAATAGAGGCTCCACTTCAAGCCCCTTCTTGTTCCCTCGTGCATCTGGCCATACTGGCGATAGCTCACCAGCACTGAAAAGTTGATCCTCTAACACTGGCGCTGCAAATGCAGTCCCTATCCCGCGCGCCAATTTCCCCGATCTGGCAGGAAACACATACTTCACCCCGTAGACAATAAATTCCAGCAGCGCTTTGGTGTTCGCTCTTGGCACGTTTGTTTTTCGATCTTTTTTGGCCAGGCCAACATCAAAACAACGGTGCAGCGCATTACTTATCTGCGACTTACCAATACCGGTTTCAGCTTCCAGATTTCGAACGGTATAAACTGTTGAGCGAAATAATTCAGGAGTGGCTAACCCGCCGTTAAATAATTCCGTCGGGTAGGCCTCTTCCTTCTCCCAGTCTTGCCAATCATGGGGCCAGGCAGCTGTTGCTTTACTGGCAGGGCTAAACGATTCTTGCTTTTGAAGTGAAACAAGCTTTAGCAACAACCCCAGATCTTGACTTCTCAATCCTTTCATATACCGCGCGTCCCGCGTTTTTGGACAAAGGACAAGCCTGTGTTGATAATGTTCAAAATGCAAGCCTTTTACTTCAAGCGGGCCCTTTTTCCAATCGCAATAGCGGCATCCAATTCATTTTTCAGGGCTTCGATAAAGCTATCAACGTCTTTCTGGCTTTCTAAATAGATGCCACTGCCTAGCTTACTGAATATCTTTGCCGCATTCACATCCACAACAGGTTTTGGCATGGCTACCGGTGCGGTTATTGCGGGCGCGTCTGGCGAGGGCTTGTTAGTGTAAGTTTCCGCATCTTCTTGAGCATCTCTTTGGGCCTTGGCTTGTTTTTCAGCCTCAGCACGCATGGCCCGTTCCAGTTCAAGCAGGCTGTCTTCGAGTTTTTCCTGGGCGGTCTGGGATTGCAGCATGAAAATTTGGGCAATGCTGGTTTCGGTTTCCAGATCTTCTTTTATAAGCTGCAACGGCCGTAATAGGCGGTTACTGAGATCTGGGCTGGCAATGCCGCTTTTCAGCATTTCCGCTTGTAACTGCTGAATACGCTCTTCTACTCTTTCAAGCGCGTGGTCCCGTTTTTCTGTGACAACTCGGGTGTTTACGGCCTCTACGGTTTCTATCAGCCCTGCCACTTTGTGCAGCAGGTTGTAAGGCGTGTCGGCTTGATTGATTTTTTTCAGTTCAGTGAGGGCTTTGTGCGCTGTCTCATCTTTATTCAATGCCTGGTGGTTCTTCTCGAACTGATAGAGCGCGGTTTGCAGTTGTTGCCAGCTGTGGAGCTGGTTGCTGAAGAATTCGTGAATATCGCGATAGTCTTCTTCTAAATCCAGGTAGTCGTTTTTGTTGTTGATAACGACTTTGAAAAAGTCAAAGCTCTCGCGGTTAACCAGCAAGCGCTCTAAGGTGAGGATGCCGTCTTCGATGATTTGCTTACCGGGGAATCGCCCCACATCTATCTTGCTTTTATAACTGCGCAGGTTGGTCAGCCACTGGTTCAAGTGGCTCTGGTAGAACTCGAACAGGTCTTTTTCAGTATCCGGGCCCAGAGCGTTAAACAAGTCTCGGGACAGGTTACGAGCCTGCTTAAGAATGGCATCGTCTACCTGGCGCTTCTTCTGTACCGAGATTTCTCTGCGCCTGCGGCTATTGTTGAGGTAATCAAATACCTCATTCAGCGGCATAGACGGGCCAGACGTGTGGAAGGAGATGCGCCCGGAGGCAGCCAGTCTGCCAAGTATCAACAGTATTTCACCATCCGGCCAGCCATAAGGGCGTGCGGCGAATCGGTCGATGATATCACTCACCAACAAGCGGTCGTCACCGCCTGTGCGCAGTGAAACGTATTGCTCTACATCTCTGACGGCCTGCGGGTTGCCCTCTTCGCCATCCAGGGCCATGCCCATCTGGGCGATATCGTCCACGGTAAGCACTGCGCTCAGTTCACGCAATGGCTCTTGCTGCAGTACCTTCAGGAAGCCAAGCTTGGTGTAGGTGTTCTCTAACACGTACTCGCATATCTCATCGAAGCGCACGGTTAGGCTGCTGGTGGAGAGCTGCAAGTGCTGGCCTAACGCATAGCACTCGGCGCGCAGAAGCATGTCTTCCAGAGTGTGGCGTAGGCGCTTGCGACGCTCTTGGTTTTCACGGCCCCGGTCGGCAAGAATGCGGGTGAGATCAGTGTTGCTGCCGTCGTCGTTCATGCGAATGAACTTGTTGGTCTTGAGCCAGGTACGCAACTCCTGAAAGAAAACTTTGTCATCGGGCAGTTTGATCACACCCTGGCCGGTGGCACCTTCGCTGGACTTGTTGATGCAGCCCGCTTCGCTGTATTGCACGTAATCCAGATCGAGTGGCGAAACGATTTCGACTCGTAAATCCGATTCGTAGCGACCATCCAGAGTGTGGCCATCCAAATAACGGCCAATGCTGTAGTCGGTCTTGTTTACGTGGTAACGGTATTTGTTTTTGTCTTTCAGAAGGTCTTTATAGATCAGGCTGGCCAGTTCCTTGTTTTCATCGGTGCTTGCTATGTCTGTGGCTTTGATCTTGCGGGTAATGTCCCGCTCTTCGTTGGTAAGAAAGACAAACTCGTCGCCATTGCGGGTGATCAGGCTTTCTTTCTCAAGCCGTTGCAGAGCTTCCTCGATGCGTCGGCGCAGGCCAAGCTTATCTTCGTCGATTTTCGCTATAGACAGGGTTACCAGGTTGTCCAAAGTGCCCTTGATCAACTCTACGTAGCGGATCATAAATAGGGTACGCAAAATTTGAACATCGAAGGCATCCAGGCTGGGGTTTTCACTGGCCTGGTCAATGGTGCGCTTTACGGCTGTGTCCAAAAAACCTTCTACGGAACGGTAAAAGGCGTGCATGGGAACCAGTGCGCCGATTTGCTCACTGGCCACACTCATGGCTGCCATCTGGAAGGCGTCCAGCATGGAACGTTCACCGTAGGCCAGGTGGGCACCGGTAGCGCCGACTTTGCGAATTTCCTCAAAAACCTTTTGCACCAATTGGAAGTGGTATGGCGCGAATGGGTAGTTGGCCACAAAGCTTTCCGGGCCATCGAAGTTGTTGAGTGTTGGCCCGGAGCGGTCAAAGGTAATCTGGTTGCGGAGTATGTCGCCGCTCTGCTCCCAGGCCGCCCTTAGTTCGGTTTCCGCTTCTGGAGTTTTCCGCAGCAAACGCTTCTGGATGACTTCGTCTGTGTTGGAGCTAGACAGGGACAAGCGAGTTTTGAACCGGCCGGCGATCTTGGAGAAGTCGTTGGCTTTGGATGAAGTGAGGTCACCCAGTACAGCTTCCATGTCTGCCTGCGACGTGACAACAATCCAGGCTCGACCGTTACAAATGGTACCCAGGTTTTCGGTGATGGTTTGCAGGGTGAGCATGAGCTTAGTGTCGGAACCAATAAACTGCCCTACTTCGTCCACCATGAATACCATGCGATGTTCGGGGCCTTGGGCATCCAGATACTCTTTGACCCAATGGCAGAAGTTTTCCACAGAGACCGAGAAGGTTTCTTCAGATTCTTCAAACCATTTGTGTGCAGCGTCGGCAGAGAGGTTCAGCGCCTTGGCGATGGCTCCTTCGATATCGTCCTGATAGAACTGGTAGCCATCCCGCTCGTCTTCCCATTGGGAGTTGGTCGATTCTGCGAACGCGTCTTTGAAAGCCTGATAGACGCCCTTCTGCTCCAGGTGGCGCTCCATGTGTGCAATATGGGGGTGGTCGCCACTGAACCCTTGGTGTTCGTTAAACACCCGCAGAAACACACTGAGAATCGGGTTACCGGCATCGTTGGAGCTGGCCTTGGAATCGATGTTAAAGAGGATGACATCCGCTAGGGTGTTCGCCGCTTTCTGCACATCGGCGCGGATCATGGCATCGCGTAGCTTTTGCTCGTCGAAAAACTCTACCGCGTGCTTGGTATTGCCCTGCTCATCATAGGCCTCTTTGTTTTCGAGCAAGTAAGAAAGGGCTTTGAGGAAGTGCGACTTACCCGAACCGAAGAAGCCGGAGATCCAAATACCAACCCGATTGGAGATAGAGGGGTCTTGCAGGTTGGTTCCGTAGCTCTCAAAAAAGGCTCGAAAGTGCTTTTCCAGCTCGTTGGTAACCACATACTCTTCCAGCTCCTGCCAAACGGTTGCATCGTCGGCCTGGTCGGCTTTAACCACACCGTTGATTGAACGATCCAGGGGCTTGAAGAAGAGGTTTTTAATGGTCATTACGGATCATCCTTGGTTGCGGCTTCTGGTGCTACGAATCAGTTGTGGGGCACTAGCGAGAAGGCCCTATAATAGTTATTGCTGGGTATACGGTTGAACAGGGTCAGGCTTTGGCCGTCGTATTCACCCGGATAAAACAGCACAACGGGTTTGTGGCCTAGCAGCCCGTGCAGCTTGTTCAGCAGACTGTGGGCGCGAAGTACCGGCCACACAGAACCTAGCCCATGTATCAGAATGATGTCCTGTTCCGACGCGTTTGTCTGTTCCATCATGTAAGGGGCAAACTTGTCCATGTGCATGGGGCCAGCGAGTGCCTTCAGCAGGGCTTGGTCGCCCTTTCCTTCCTGCATCTGCACGGCCTTGTCGAGGAATTTTCGCTCCTCTAGGTAATCCCGCATCATTTCCAAAAGATTGATGCTGATCACCTTAAGGTGGCTCTGTTTCTTGGACAGAAAGCCGGTTAGAAATGCTAGATATTCGCGAACCTTCAGCTCTTCTTCGGGCGCGTAGTCGAACACCCAAAAACCAATCTCATTGCCCAGACCCTGGCTTTGCAGAAACGCTTGGGAAAGAATTTTGCCTGGGATCTGGTTTAGCCGGTCTTGTAACGACTGACTCATGCTCGTGCTCCAACATGTAAGCAGGCTTCAATTCGGTCACGGCGGCTGGCTTGCAGTAAAATGTTCACTTCTGGTCTAACCAATATCTGCTGTAATTTTAGGGTGCGGCCTTTCTGTACGAGACCTACTTCGCGCAGCTTCGGAACACAACCAGCCCCATCTCCTTTTTTGTAGACTCCGCCCAGCCCGTTATCGACGAATCCCTATCGGTGCGTTCCTCCAGGAAATCTAACCAGCTATAACGAGCTATCGATTCGGCCTGCAGCAAAAAGGCGTCTCTCACCACGGTTTCCACAAACTCCACCAGCAAGAGGTTGCGCTCCAGAGTGGCAACGAATGCCACTTGCGTTGCGAGCTCGTCGTCGCCATCACGCAATGCTCGCCAGAAAGGCTGATCCAACAGTTCCAAGCGCTGGCGCAATGCTCTGGCCTGGCGCAGTGCGGTTGCAGGGCTTCGCTTTTGCAGGCGGTTATCCAAAATCACAGCCTGTTTCCACTCAGCCTCGCTAGCGTTATCAAGCAGCAATTCGGCGATTATTCGAGACTCTCTAACCAATAGAGATCCCCCGATTAAGTCACTGTTGTAACGGAATTCTTGCATTTGGCAACTGGTTTTCCGTAGCTATTCACGATGGTTTGTATGCTACACGAGTTTTGGGGGCTAGGGGCGTTCAGAGCACCTAACCATCTTTTCTGGTGAGGCTAACCGGAAGGCGGCGACGCCGTGATCATGACATGCCGACTTATGTGCACTGGAAGAACGGCAAATGGAGACTCAAAACACCCGCGAACCTTTTGCGCGATGACAAGCGCACAACGAATGGCTATTTGAGGGCAAAGAAAGCCGTGACTATTAAGGCATGGAATCGAAAAAAATGGGAAAGATCATATACAACTGTATATTATAGGGGGTATACGAGAATTTCACAGACTTGTTCGCAGCTTAGGGGGGGGCTTTTAACTGCCTGTACTCAAAGGAAAAATGGCGGTGGGCCAGGGATTCGAACCCCGGGAAGGCTACAAACCTTCGGCGGTTTTCAAGACCGCTGCATTCGGCCACTCTGCCAGCCCACCGTTTTTCCATTGCTGCCTTGCGACAGCGGTGTGAATCATACCGGAATTGTCTGTGCTGTCAACGCCCTGCGCAAAACTCGATGGCTTTTTGGACATTAACTGCATTTAATGGAATCTAGAGAGCACTTTAATGTCGTAATTGATTGAAAGTTCAGAATTCGACCTTATGATGGAGTGTAATTCTAGGTCATTGGTGTTTCTCAGGCTTTGTGCCTGACACCCGTAACCAAATAAGCTGGATCAAATCGGAGATCAGAATGCAAAACAGACAGTACAATGTTCAGCAGAACCGCAAAGGCATGATTGCCCGTGGATCCGCTACCGCACCTATCAGTGCTTCTGCGACCAAGGTTTTGCGCAACACTTACACTCTGCTTGCAATGACGCTGGTATTCAGTGCGGTCATGGCAAGCGTGTCCATGTCCATTGGCCTTAGCCAAGGCGCAAGCCTTGTATGCAGCTTGGGCGCCCTTGCCCTGATCTGGTTTGTACTGCCGCGCACTGCAAATAGTTCTGCCGGCATTGCCGTAGTGTTTGCCTTCACAGGTCTGCTCGGCCTTTCTCTTGGCCCGATACTTTACCATTACCTGCAGTTCCCCAATGGCGGACAGATCATCATGCAGGCCTTGGGCGGCACAGGCTTGGTATTTTTCGCCCTGTCTGGCTATGTTCTAACCACCAAGAAAGACTTCAGCTTCATGCGTGGCATGCTGGTTGCCGGTCTGGTTGTTGTATTGGTAGCAGCCTTGGGCTCCATGGTTGCGGCAATGTTCGGCGCTGAAATATCGGCATTCAGCCTGGCCATAAGCGCTGCGATCGTGTTCCTGATGTCTGGCTTCATCCTGTATGACACAAGCCGTATTGTGAACGGTGGTGAAACCAACTACATCATGGCTACTACAGGCTTGTACCTGAACATCTACAACCTGTTCGTCAGCCTGCTACACCTGATTGGAGCCTTCTCCAGCGATTAATATGCGGAACGGCCCAAGCGATTCGTAGTTAACAGAAACCCCGGCCTTTGCCGGGGTTTTTGCTATTGGTACACTGGCTTCACTTTTGGCGAGAACTGCAACCATGGCTGCCACCTCTTTGCAAAACTACACGCTGGTAATCACCGGCGCTCCCTACTCTTCCCAGGCTCCGCAAACTGCGTTGCTGTTCGCTCGGGCTGCGATTGCAGCAGGCCATACTCTGGACCGGGTTTTTCTCTATGGTGATGGGGTTCATCTCGCTTCATCGCTCTCAGCACCGCCCTCAGACGAAACCCATTGGGCAAAGGAATGGGCCAGGTTTCTGAAAGATAACGCGGTCCCCGGCGTTGCCTGCATTGCGTCTGCGCTAAGGCGTGGGCTGGTAAACGAGTCGGAAAAAAAGCGCTATGAACTGCCTGCCAGCAATCTTTTGGAGCCTTTTATCATTGCCGGGCTTGGGGAGTGGGTTGAAGGCACTATGGCATCAAGCCGCGTTATCTATTTCCACGCAGGGGGCTGAGCATGAGCACGCTAATTGTGATTGACCAATCTCCTTACGGAACCTGGGAGGGGCGTGAAGCCCTCGATATGACCTTTTCGCTAGCCGCGTTTGATCAGTCCGTATCCCTTCTATTTACGGGTGCCGGGGTTAATTGGCTACGGAAAGCCCAAACAACCAGCAAAATTGAACAAAAATCGGTGGAAAAAAATATTTCTGCAGCGCCCATTTTCGGGGTGAAGGCTATCTACGCAGATGCCAAGGCTTGCGTCCAATACGGTCTTGGGCTGGACAACATGCTGGCAGGTGTTGCTATGGCTGAAAACAGCGCCGAATTGCTGCACGAGCACACACACACCGCCTTTGCCGGTTGATTCCATAGCCACCAAAACAGAGCCAGAGCCCGTTATGATGCCAATCAATACCCTTCACATCCTAAACAAAGCACCTGATCACCCCCGCACAGCACAGTGCAAGCATGCACTCAGGCCTGGAGACGCGCTACTGCTTACTGAGAACGCGGTGCTGGCACTTTCGGTAGCAGGTGGTCATGATGACCCCGCCATTCCTGTTTATGCCCTAGAGCCAGATGCAGTCGCTCGCGGCCTAGGTCGGAGTGGCACCGAGACGACTCTAGTGGATTTCTCTGCCATGGTTAATCTGACGGCCCAGGCTCAAAACGTAATCAGCTGGTGACCCATGACAGACTCCATAATGCCGGCAAGAAACAATGAGGGTTTTCTCGAAAACCCAAACGACTGGTCACCCGAAGTGGCCACGGTCATTGCTAAAGATGACAGCATCAGCCTCAACAAAAAACACTGGGAAATCATTGAGTTTCTGCGCTCTTTTTATAAAGAACATGAAATTTCCCCACCTTCCAATCGGCTGTTTGTAAAATCAGTAAGAGAGGCCCTGGGCGAAGAACGAGGGAACAGTATCTATCTCATGCAGCTGTTTCCGGGCACACCTGCAAAAACAGCGTGCCGGATCGCCGGCCTGCCTCGACCAACAAACTGCCTTTAGGGTTTTCTTCGGCGCTCCAGGTCAGCAGCACTGCCTAGCAAGCTGCTGAGGCCATTCTCAAACAACCCCGAACCGAACTTCAGGAACTGGCGAGTAGATTCTTTTACGGGGCCATCCAAAGCACTTTCAGGTAACTCTCGAAGGTTTCTGCAACACCCTTCTTTACCCCAAGCGCCACTCGCGGTTCAATCTCCTCTGTTGCAGCAACAAGCTCGGCCACTTTTCGATCCAGATAAGGCCGTACCACCACCCCCCAGAAACCCCAGAGAACAAAGAAAACAGCAGCGGCTGTCACGACAAACTGCATAACAAGTAGTGCCCAGGCAGGCATGGCGCGCTCCTCTTGGTCGGTATGATTGGGGTTAAAGCTGAAAATGCATCAGCGCAAAAAATTGAGCTGCTCCAGCCAGGGCGCCGAATATGCCACCCACAAACATAAGCTGAACCTCTTCCTCGCGAAATGCGGGGCGAAGTATGTCCTGAAACTCAGCAGGCTGCAGGGCCCTCATTTGCCCGGCCAAAACTCTCGCGACAACGGGCGCTCGCTCCTTATTAAAGCTCCGATCGCTGAACACATCGTGGGTCGCGAGTATCGCCTGCTCGTTCATTGCCTTTTTCAACTCTGTGTAACCGCTCATTCCAACGGTCACTTGGGCACCGAGCTTCATCAGCGGAGAGTTATCCAGCAATGGCCTCAAGTGCTTTTGTATAATGGCCCGGGTGCGATCGCCCCGGCTACCGTTAATCATGGCATCAGCCACTTTCTCCACGGTAATTAACTCTTCTGCCACCAACTTTGCCCAAATATCGCTAATTTCTGGCTGGCGGCGTAAAAATAGCCCTTGAATCTTCCAGAACAGAAACCGTCGGGGCTTCAGCGGCGAGAAAATAAGGGTAATCGCAAGCCAGTTGGTAACAAAGCCAATTACAAACCCGCCAATCGGCAGAAGCCATGGCGCCGGGTAGACCGACCAGGCAGGGGCGAGAACGCAGCCCAAAATACCGCCAATAATAGCCCCACGATTGATCACAGATCTGAGCTCAACCGAACCCGCCTGTTTGAATATTCGGTTCATCAGATCCGGGTGCTGCCTCAGCTCCCGGCTCAACAGTGCTTTGAGATCAACCAGTTCATCAAGATCGTCTCCAAAATCATCGACCAACCCTTCAATTCGAGCAGGCAATTGCTCCCGAGCCCATTGATAAATCCGTCGACGCAAAAACAGGGGCAGGTTATCCCAGAGCACTGGCTGGATTTCGTACATGGCTTCGTCAATGTACTCGTCAAGCCTGGGCGTTACTTGTGAAATGACCTGCTCAACAATACGTTGGGGCTCCAGTTTTTGATAAACAGCGTTCAGGTCGCCAAACTGCCGAAGGGTCCGATCGATACAGATATGGGCCATTTTCTCCGCTTTGCGCGGAATGACGCCTTGCCAGCCAATAGCGCCAACACCCACGAACTGCACGGGATAGAAAGACATCTGTATGGCAAGCCAGTTGGTGAACCAACCTACCACGGCGGCCATAATGGGTACGGACAGAAGCGCAACGTCAAACAAGTGGAACCCCGGTTGTACAGGTGCAGGTACAGAACCTGCAGGTTATGTCAATTATAGTTGGACGGGCCATGCGCTACCGCCTCTGCTTGTGGACCAAATCATGCGACAGCCAGAATTTTGTAACATTGGCCGAACAGCCATTTTTCCAGAGCATTTAGGGGGAGCAGAAAAGTTCAGGCGGGTTTTGCAGAGTGCTGGCAATGGAGGCGATGAAGAGGATTGGTGTTCCGGAAGCACCTGAAAAATCCTCTGCAAGTGCTTCCAGAATCAAGTAAAACGTTATTTTCTAGTAGTAAGCGTTCTCAGTCTGTGTGTGATCCGTCACATCACGAACCGCGGTTATTTCCGGCACTCTGTCTTTAAGCGTGGTTTCAACACCCTGCTTCAAAGTAATGCTTACCGCTGAACAGCCCTGACAGCCACCACCAAAACGTAAAACCGCAACCGATCCATCAACAATCTCAACCAGCGATACTTCGCCGCCGTGGGAGGCCAGGTTAGGATTGATCTCGGAAGCCAGCACGTAATTTACCCGGTCTGGCAGTGGCGCATTTTCATCAACGCTTGGAACTTTGGCGTTCGGTGCCTTGATTGTTAGCTGGCCACCCATCTGATCTTGGGAATAATCCACGTACGCTTCTTCAAGGAAAGGTACGGAGTTATGATCCAGATACAGCGTGAACCTTTGAAGATCCACCTGCTCATCGGTGGGCACAATTTCGTTAGGCGGGCAATAGGCTAGGCAAGTTTCAGCATTCTTGGTACCCGGCTGAGTTACGAAAATACGCACGCCCATGCCTTCCACATCCTGCTTTTCGATAAGTTGTGCAAGATAATCCCGTGCGGGATCTGTCACAGTAACCAATGCCATATTAGCAACCCGTTAGTAAGTTTAACCTCAGTTTAAGCCAGTTCGCGGCAACTTGAAAGACCAAGTAAATTAGTTGGTCTTTAATCGCATTATGACTTTCCCGTACCACTTGCGCCGCACACCAAACTTGACGCAAGTGAAGAATAACTGCGGAGGGATCTACGACTCGCACCCGCATTTTGCTATGATTCCGCGCCATAGATGCAAATACGCCGTAAATACCGACATCCGGAATACTGATTATGACCGATCGTAGCACTCGCCTGGAACAACTTCACAAAGCCCTGCAGGAGCGCATTGTGATTCTCGACGGCGGCATGGGAACCATGATCCAGAACCTGAAGCTAGATGAGCAAGCGTTCCGGGGCGATCGGTTCGCCGACTACGATCGTGAGGTACAAGGCAATAATGACCTGCTTAACCTCACCCAGCCTGCCCTTCTGCGAAACATACACGCCGACTATCTGGATGCTGGCGCGGATATTATTGAAACCAACACTTTCAATTCAACCCGTGTGTCACAGTCTGACTACGGTTTGGAAGAGTTTTCCAAAGAACTGAACGTGGCTGCCGCAAAGCTGGCACGACAGGTGGCGGACGAGTTTACTGCAAAAACCCCAGACAAACCGAGATTCGTTGCGGGCGCAGTGGGGCCCACTTCCCGAACGGCGTCTTTGTCCCCGGATGTAAACAACCCCGGTTTTCGTAACACCGACTTCCAAAGCCTGGTAGACAACTACTACGAGTCGGTAGGGGGGCTTGTTGAAGGCGGTTGCGACATCATTCTTATCGAGACCATTTTCGATACACTTAACGCAAAAGCGGCGATTTACGCCACTCAGCAATATTTTGAAGACAGTGGCGTCGAGTTGCCGATCATGATTTCCGGCACCATTACCGATGCATCTGGCCGCACACTTTCAGGCCAAACCACCGAGGCCTTCTGGAACTCCATTGCCCATTGCCGCCCTATTTCAGTGGGCCTTAACTGTGCCTTGGGTGCTGATGCGTTACGGCCCTATGTTGAAGAACTGTCAGCCAAAGCAAAAACCTACGTTAGCGCACACCCCAATGCGGGCCTGCCTAACGAATTCGGCGAATACGAGCAAACCCCTGAAGAAATGGCCGAGATCATTGAAGGCTTTGCCCGCGATGGTTTTGTGAACGTTATCGGCGGTTGCTGCGGTTCCCGCCCAGATCATATAGAAGCCATCGCAAAGGCCGTAGCCAAATACCCGCCCAGAAAAATACCGGAGCGCCCGGAAGTACTGCGCCTCTCTGGCCTTGAGCCGTTCACCGGCGATGAGAACACGCTGTTTATTAACGTGGGTGAGCGCACCAACGTAACTGGCTCCAAACGGTTCCTGCGCCTTATCAAGGAAGAGCAGTACGAGGAAGCCCTGAGTGTTGCCCGGGATCAGGTAGAAAACGGCGCTCAGATTATCGACATCAACATGGATGAAGGCATGTTGGATTCCAGGGAGGTGATGGTCACCTTCCTGAACCTGGTTGCCTCGGAGCCGGATATTTCCCGCGTGCCTATCATGCTCGACTCATCCAAATGGGAAGTGATTGAGGCCGGGTTACGCTGCATCCAGGGCAAGGCAGTAGTGAACTCAATCAGCCTGAAAGAAGGCGAAGAAGAGTTCATCAAGCGCGCACGTGATTGCATGCGATACGGCGCTGCAGTTGTGGTTATGGCCTTTGACGAACAGGGCCAGGCAGATACTTATGAGCGCAAAACCGAGATCTGCAAACGGTCCTATGACGTTCTGGTCGGCATTGGTTTCAATCCGGGCGACATTATTTTCGACCCAAACGTGTTCGCCATCGCCACAGGTATCGAAGAGCACAACAACTACGCAGTGGACTATATAAACGCCTGCCGCTGGATTCGGAAGAACCTGCCCTACGCATCTATTTCAGGTGGTGTAAGCAACGTTTCGTTCTCCTTTCGTGGCAACGACATAGTGCGCGAAGCCATCCACTCAGTCTTTCTCTATCATGCAATCAAGGCCGGCATGAACATGGGTATCGTCAACCCCGGCCAGCTGATTATTTACGATGAGATTGAGCCAGAACTGAAAGAGCTGGTTGAGGATGTTGTACTCAACCGCCGCGAAGATTCCACCGACCGCCTTCTGGAAATTGCAGAGCGTTTCAAAGGTAAAGGTGGCAAAACCCAGGAAGAAGATCTCGCGTGGCGTGAGTGGCCGGTGATCAAGCGCCTGGAGCACTCCCTGGTAAAAGGTATTACCAACTTCATCATTGAAGACACGGAAGAGTGTCGCCAGCAAGCAGAGCGCCCGATTCACGTAATTGAAGGTCCGCTCATGGACGGCATGAACGTGGTGGGCGACCTGTTCAGCGACGGCAAGATGTTTTTGCCACAAGTGGTGAAAAGTGCCCGCGTTATGAAACAGGCGGTGGCGCACCTGATCCCCTTTATTGAAGCGGAGAAATCTGAAGACCAGCAGGCTAAAGGTAAAATCCTGATGGCAACCGTAAAGGGCGACGTGCACGACATAGGCAAAAACATCGTAGGCGTGGTGCTGCAGTGCAACAACTACGAAGTAATCGACCTTGGCGTTATGGTGCCCAGCGATAAAATTCTGGCTGCGGCCATAGAGCATAACGTCGATATTATTGGCTTGAGCGGCTCATTACGCCCTCGCTCGATGAAATGGTGCATGTGGCCCGCGAGATGCAGCGACTCGACTTCCACCTTCCGCTAATGATTGGTGGCGCAACCACATCGAAGGCCCATACCGCCGTAAAAATTGAACCCCATTATAAGAACGACATTGCCCTGTATGTGTCTGACGCCTCACGGTGCGTAAACGTTGCATCGCAGTTGCTCAGCAAAACCGCGAAGCCCAAACTGGTAAGTGACGCTCGCGAGGAATACGACAAGATCCGGGAGCGCCGTAAACAACGAGGCGATCGCACCAAGCTGGTTAGCCTGAAAGAAGCGCGTGCGCGGGCCCCAAAAATCAATTTTGAAAACTATGTACCCCCCAAGCCGACCTTTACCGGTATCCGATCATTTGAAGAGTATGATTTAAAAGAGCTGGAGCCATACATAGACTGGACACCCTTCTTCATCTCTTGGGACATTGCCGGAAAATACCCTCAAGTATTTGATGACCCAAAACGTGGCGAAGCGGCCCGCAGCCTGTTTGACGACGCTCAGATTATTCTTCGCAAAATGGTTGATGAAAAGCGCGTAAGCGCTTCTGGCGTCATAGGATTCTGGCCCGCACACCGTCGCGGTGACGACATTGTTGTGTACAAAGACGAAAGCCGTAGCGAAGAGCTGACTATCCTGCACCATTTGCGCCAGCAGGATGACAAAGCTCCTAACAAATCAATGATGACACTGTCCGACTTTGTGGCTGAAGAAGGCACAGAACACTGTGACTATGTTGGCGGCTTTGCGGTAACCACGGGGATTGGCGCGGAAGAAATGTCACTGGAATACAAAAACGCCAACGATGACTACAACGCGATCATGGTAAAGGCCCTGGCAGACCGCTTAGCCGAGGCGTTTGCAGAGCGAATGCATGAGCGAGTTCGCAAGGAATTCTGGGCTTATAACAGAGATGAACAGCTAGGCAGTGAAGACCTGATTAAAGAGCGCTATCACGGTATTCGCCCCGCCCCCGGCTACCCGGCCTGCCCCGACCACACCGAGAAAGCGACCCTGTTCGAACTGCTCGATGCCACCGCACAAACGGGCATCGAGATTACAGAGAGCTTTGCGATGTTCCCAACGGCAGCGGTTTCGGGCTGGTACTTCTCGCACCCTGAGTCGAAATTTTTCGCGGTGGGTAAAATTGGCGTAGATCAGGTTGAAGACTATGCTGAGCGTAAAGGTCTTTCCAAAGCGGAAGCAGAGCGGTGGCTGGCTCCCAGCCTTGCCTACGATCCTGCTGAGTAAAGGCCAAGTCCACATGCATCTAGGATAGATTTTATGACACAAGTGCCTGATTCGGAGAAAAACAAGGACAAAAAACCTCAGGGCCCTGGCGTTCTTAAAGTCATGCAGAGTGTGGCAGCCGGCGCCTTGGGGGTACAGTCCAGCAAGCGCCGCGAGGAAGATTTCTCCGGCCACAGCCCTCTGCCTTATATTATTGGCGGCTTGCTGTTTACCGCCATTTTCATTGGCACCCTCGTTTTGATAGTGCAGGCGGTTCTTTCTGGCCAGTAACTCTACTGGCCAGAAACCCAAAACACAGCGAATCCGACCACAAGAGCGATAATCAGTACCGAAGCTATGGCATCGACCTGGCTGTCTGATTGCATTAGGTTTTTCATTAGTTTTTCCTTTTAGAGTTTAAATCACCAAATTTCGGGAAACGGTCCCACTGGTATCCACCCCTCCCAGTAAAGCAGCAAATTGACATTCGTCCAACCTGCGATGCACTGCCTTATCGCCTGAGTCGATAAACTTATCTTAAAAAAGTCGTTTCTAGAATAAGAGCTGGGTGCTATCCTTCGTTTCAGATATAAGGCCCCGGTTTTCGGGCGCGCCCGTAAGTTCAAAACCAGAATCTTTCGGGTGCATGCCGTTACGACGTTATTATCCAGGACTTTCCTTTATGTACGTATACGACGAGCACGACCGGAAAATGGCCGCCGAACGGGTTGCACAATTCCGGGACCAGACCCAGCGAGCCCTTGCGGGCGAACTGGAGGAAGATGAGTTTTTGCCTCTGCGTCTTCAGAACGGGCTCTATATTCAGCGTCTCGCACCCATGCTGCGTATCTGCGTACCTTACGGCATGCTCCGCTCTGTTCAGCTGCGCCGCCTGGCACGTATTACACGTGATTACGATAAAAACTACGCACACTTCACCACCCGCCAGAACGTGCAACTGAACTGGCCCGCGGTGGAAAATGTTCCCGATATCCTGGCTGAGCTTGCAGAAGTCGAGATGCACGCTAACCAGACCAGCGGCAACTGCATAAGAAACACCACCACAGATCAATTTGCGGGTGTACAAGCCGACGAAATTGCGGATCCCCGCCCTTACTGCGAAATTATTCGCCAGTGGTCGACTTTTCATCCGGAATTCGCATACCTGCCTCGCAAATTTAAAGTAGCTGTAAATGCCTCTGAGAAAACAGACAGGGCAGCCATTCAGGTGCACGACATAGGCCTTCAGATCGTCCGCAATGACGCTGGCGAGCTGGGTTTTCGTGTGCACGTAGGCGGCGGGCTTGGGCGCACACCTATGGTTGCACCCGTAATCCGTGAATTCCTACCGGAACTGGATCTACTCACATACCTCGAAGCTGTTCTCAGGGTGTATAACCGTTACGGGCGCCGTGATAACAAGTTCAAGGCCCGTATTAAGATCCTGGTAAAGGCTCTTACCCCGGAAGGCTTTGCAGAAAAAGTAGAATCCGAGTGGGCGCACATTAAAGATTCCCCTACCCGGCTCACTCCAGAGGCTATCGAGCGCATCCGGAGTTACTTTACAGAACCGGATTATGCAGAGCTGGACAATGCCACTCAGTTGCTTGCTCAACAAAGATTCGAAAACCGTGCATTTGATAAGTGGCTGCAGCACAACATAGACACCCACAAAAAGCCTGGCTACGCCATTGTGTCGCTAACCATGAAAGAGACCGGTACGCCTCCGGGAGATGTCACCGATCAGCAGTTTGAACAAATTGCCGACTTGGCAGACGAATACAGCTTTGGCGAAGCGCGGGTAACACACCATCAAAATGTGGTGTTGGCAGATGTGCGCCAGGATCGTTTGCTGGAGCTTTGGCAGCAGCTTGGCCCCATGGGCTTTGGCACGGCTAACCTACACACGCTAACAGACATTATCTGCTGCCCGGGCGGGGATTTCTGCGCCTTGGCCAACGCCAAGTCCATTCCCGTTGCTGAAGCTATTCAACGCAGGTTTGACGATCTCGATTTTCTGTACGACCTGGGCAACATCGATCTCAATATATCTGGGTGCATGAACGCCTGCGGCCACCACCATGTGGGTAATATTGGTGTTTTAGGCGTCGACAAAAAGGGCCAGGAGTTCTATCAGGTAAGCCTTGGCGGCGCATCACAACACGATGCATCAATCGGGAAAATACTGGGGCCCTCTTTTGCCCAGGATGATATGCCTGATGTGATCGCAAAGATTATTGATGTTTACGTGGATACGCGCACGGAAGAAGAGTCCTTTCTGGATACCTATCGCCGTGTTGGAATTACCCCTTTCAAGGAGCGGGTTTATGCCTGATATTATTTTTCAGGATGGCAGCATCCGGCAGAACCAGTGGGTTGTTGTTTTCCGCCCCGAGAGTGGCGAACCACTGGATATACCTGAGCAGCGGCAGGTGCTGATTCCAGCTGATCTGTGGGTCGCGAATCGTGAGCGGTATGCTGGCAATGAGAATGTCGGCGTGTGGCTCGATAGCCATGATGAGCCTGAGACGTTGGCCAATCATGTAAATGAATTGCCATTAATTGCGGTGAATTTTCCGAAATTTAGTGACGGCCGCGGTTACAGCATTGCCCGGTTGCTGCGGGAGCGTTTCGGCTATAAAAACGAGCTGCGAGCAATTGGCGATGTGCTGCTGGATCAGCTTCAGTTTATGAAGCGCTGTGGCTTTGATACATATGAGCTGCGTCCTGATAAGGATATCCGCAAAGCAGTAAAGTCATTGAACTTCTTCAGCCAAGGGTATCAGGCGGCTACGGATACTGACTTGCCTTTGTTTCGGCGTCGGGCGTCTTAAGAGAACTACTTGGGAGTACGTAGCAAGAAGCAGGCAGGCAATCAAAACACGCTGTGAATACGTCCGTGTACGCTCGGCTACGCCATCCATGGCTCCGCACGGTTTTGATTGCCTGCCTGCTTCTTGCTACTCAGATTTTGGTATTTCAGATCGCGTGATCTAAAACGATTTTTCCAGCCGACTCACCTTCCAGAAATGCTTTGAGTGCACTATCAAGATCAGCGCGACCAATTCGTTTGGCAGATGCTTCAGCCTTCGGGCACTTCCAGTCACCTGCAAATTTATCCCACACGGTTTCTTTCTCCGCCAGCGGGATTTCCACCGAATCCACACCCAGAAGATTCACCCCACGCAGGATAAACGGCAAAACCGTGGTTTGGAGTTGTGGGCCGGCGACCAGGCCGCAGCAGGAAACCGAACCGCCGGGCAGAATCTGCTTTAGCAGTTCGGCCAGAGGTGTGCCACCAACTGTATCTACAGCGTTAGCGAAGGCCGGCTTCAGCATCGGCTTTTTGTCTTCTGCCAGCGCATCACGGCCAACCACTTCAGCTGCGCCCAGGGATTTCAGGCTGTCAGCCGCCTTACCGCTAATAGCGACCACTTCAAAGCCCAGCTTTGCGAGAAGTTCTACGGAAACGCTGCCAACGGCTCCTGATGCCCCTGATACAGCTACCTTGCCCTGCTCTGGCCTTGCCCCATGGTGAGGAGCTTTTGGACGCACAAACCTGCTGTGAGGCCGGCTGTGCCGTAGACCATGGCAGTGCTGGCATTCCAACCTTCGGGCATGGGTACGCACCAGGTGGCAGGTACCCGGATGTATTCGCCAAAACCGCCGTCTGTGTTCATGCCCAAGTCGTAGCCGGTTACGATAACCTGGCTGCCAACGGCTGGGGTACCGGTGGCAGACTCGACCACTTCGCCGGCTGCATCAATGCCGGGGGTGTGAGGGAAAGAGCGGCTTACGCCTTTGTTGCCGGAGGCAGAAAGCGCATCTTTGTAATTCAATGACGAGTGGCTGACTTTAATCAGCACCTCGCCCGCTGGAAGATCAGCCGTGCTAAGGGTCTGTTCAGCACCTTTAAAGTTGCCGTCCTGTTCTTCAACACGCCAGGCTTTGAATTCGATAGTGCTGGTCATGATCTTCTCCGCTTGCGGTTAGCTACTGAATTTTTTGGTTACGGAACGCGCTCAGAACCTTCCACACGGTGTGCTCTAGTGCGGAGCTGGTTGCCAACCCGAGTTTTTCCGGGAGAGTGCGTTTGCGTTGGAACGACACAGAGACTACGTCTGCCCTGTCGCATGCTTCAATAAGATATTCGTCGGAGGTTTTGATCTCGTCGATGAGCTTTACCTCAAGTGCCCGCTTGCCGAACCAAATGTCGCCGGTAGCCACCGCTGCAATATCAAGTTCCGGACGGCGCTCACTTACGTAGTCTTTGAACAGGCCGTGGGTATCTTCCAGATCGTCAAGGAACTTCTGTCGACCTTTGTCGGTGTTCTCACCAAATACTGTCATGGTGCGCTTGTGCTCACCGGCGGTCAGTATTTCAAAATCCACGTTATTCTTTTTGAGCAAGCGGTGAAAATTCGGAAGTTGGGCGACAACACCAATAGAGCCTAGAACCGCAAAAGGCGAGGCAATGATCTTGTCCGCTACGCAGGCCATCATGTACCCGCCACTGGCAGCAACCTTATCGACACAGGCCGTAAGATGTATGCCTTTACTGCGGATACGGTCTAATTGTGCAGCTGCAAGGCCGTAGGAATGCACAAGGCCACCGCCACTTTCGAGGCGAATGACCACTTCATCTTTGCCTGGCTCTGCAACGCTGAGTACTGCCGAGATTGCGCGACGAAGCGGGTCTGTATCACTGGCTTTAATGTCACCATCAAAATCCAGTACGTAGATTCGGCCTGGCGCCTCTTTAACAGCACCGGTATCCGCTTTTTTTGCTTTTCCGGCTTTCTTTTCTGCTTTGTCTTCTTTCTTTTTCGCTTTGCTCCAGGCTTTACGTTCATGTTCAGTCATGAGTCGTGCCTGAATGGTCTCACGAAGTTTGCGGTATTTTTCATTGAGCTTAAAGATTTGCAGCTCACCATCATCTTCATGATCGCCCCGGTCTTTGCGGGCAACAGAGACAATAATGGACACAACAACCACTGCTGCAACGACAAAGGTGATTACTTTGGCTAAAAACAAGCCGTATTCAGTCAAAAACTCCAAAACGCTTCTCCAGGCAGTTAAGCAAGCACGAGAGTGTAGCTTACCGAAACTCTGGTGATAAGCAGATCAAAAATATTAAAACAAGCGTTCGATCGGGCTTGACAGGGGTAACATCTCACCATAAAGTCGATTTGCGAAGTCGGCTCTCCCCGGTTTCAAAGCCAGGCACACAAAGCCGTTATCATCACAAGACAACCATTTAAAAGGGTAAAAAAGATGTCTGTAGATCAAATCTTTGAAAAGCTCGAGAAGAATTTCAACGCAGACGCAGCTCAAGGCCTGGATCTGGTATTCCAGTTCGATATCGAAGATGACAAGACCTACAACCTGGTTATCAAAGACGGCACTTGTAAGCTGAACGAAGGTGCTCACGCTGACCCTTCTGTAACGCTAATCATGAATGCCGAAACTCTGGAAGGCATCGTGTCTGGCGAGACTGACGGCATGCAAGCCTTTATGGCAGGCCAGCTCCGCGCCGAAGGCGACATGATGCTGGCTACCAAGCTGGGTGAGCTATTCAACATGGGCTAACATTGCCCTGAGTTGAGCTCACAAAAAACCCGCGCCTAGCGCGGGTTTTTATTGGCTATAAGTTAACTTGGAAGGTCGTTATTACAGCCCAACATCATCCAGAGACGATTCCGCCAGCCTGAGCAGATCAGCATTGCTCTCCTCCCGCTTACCGATGCTTTCAATATAATATTCAAGAGAGGTGAGAGCATCTGCCAATGCTTCCAGCACCTGGGCTTCAGGCGCTTCGCGGGCATCCAGAAAACGGTCCTGGATAGATGCAGCAACGCGCTCAAGCACATGAGCCGCGCCAGGGTCGTTTACCATCTGCAGCCCACCCCAAATGCTGTGCAAAGTAGCAGGCAAGTTGGCAAGGTGAAGTTTGTCGTAATCCGACTCCACAAAGGCCGTAATGGCACGCTTGGCTAACGTCAGTGCACCACGGGCCTCGTCGGCTACTACGTAAACCGCTTCCTTGAAATAGATAGATTCTTCACGGCTTCGCTCACTGCCTGCCAGTGCGTCTGTTTCTGCTGTGATACCACGGCTGACAATCTGCATAACTGCATCTTCAATACCCAGTACCGAGTCCGCAAGGCGGTAAAGCTCATCCTCACCGGGAAGTCGGGATTCCGCCTCCCATGTACGGAGCCTGGCTGCCTCTTCGCGGGCTATGGTTGCCAGGCGATTGAGGTCCAACATAACCAATGTATTACCCAGTCGCTCCAACGTGTCCGCAATGGAGGAAAGTTCTGCCAAATCTGGCTCAATCCCTCGCTCTATAATATCGAGCTTATCTTTTAGTTGATTGAGCTCATCCTGCAAAGCTTCAGAAAGCGATTCCAACACGTCCGTGCCGGGGCCATACAAACGCCTAGCATGAGCCTCAAGGATGGAATCCGGGAACTCAGCGGGGGTCAACTTGAAAGCAGACAGAACACGGGTCGCTTCAGGGTTGCCCGAACCACTGCGATAAACCAGGTACACCAAGTCTCGAATGAGTGAATCCGGCGCATCCTTGGTCGTAGCCACCTTACCGACGTAAACCACTTCACGGGCATACTTTTCTATGCGTATGAACATGCGCTTACGGGCCTTTGTGAAAGGCATGGTGCGATCTACCATGGTGTCCGCGACAGTGGCGACCAGACACCACATTTGCCCCATGGGTGCTCCCTGGCACAAGCGAACAAAACCTCGCGCGGCACGGCCTATAAGCTTCTGGCTAACGATGGGGTTACGATCTCTGAGCACACCCAGCAGAGCTACCTGAAAGGTAAGCCGCATGCGCCGGGCAACAATCTCGTATTCAGTGTCGGTGCCTTCGAAAGCTTGAATCGACATGCCAGCGCTAAAATCGGGCTGGTCTTTCACGTCAACTTCGAAGAAACAGGATTCCGGGTAGGGTTTTTCGCGGCGAGCTTCTCGCAGTTCGTTGATAACCGGCAGCAGCAGTTCAGGGTGATCCGCACGCTGGTGATGGTAGTACTCTACGTACCGGCGCAGAATAAATAGCGCACTGTTCAGGGTCGTGAGCAGAATGTTCTTGTCGTCGTTTGCGCCAACCGGAACATCATTTGCCATGGCGACAGCTTCTTGGCAGAGCAGCGTACCGCCACGGAGTTCCACCAGGATAAAGATGCCGCGAAGCTGATTCAGGAAATCCAGACAGTTCTGCAGATCCTCCCCACTCTCCCGGTTTTCCTGAAAGCGCTCAAGGTGGATTCTGCCTGCTTGATGGTCTGTTCTATTTCACTTTTGACCAGATCAAACGACTGCGATTTCGTCGCCAGAGACGATTGAACCATAAACGCTTCCTATTAATTTGCGGAGACTACCGCACCGTCTTAGTGAGCTCTGATCTGACAACAATATCTGTCAAACCTTTTTTATTATGGGTCGGGTCACTCCTTCCGACCAAAGTGCGCAAACGAAAAACTGGCGAACTTATCACTACTTATAACATAAAACTCAAGGGCCTCAACAAAGCTGGAATGTAACAATTGGTACAGGCAGACGCAGTTCTCATTCTGCACCTTCAAGCTTGCTCCAAATGGTTTCTCCAGCTTTCTTTTCAAGGGCTGTCATGAACGCCTGATGGCTTCATGTTCGGCCTCGCTTGCCTTCACAATCGCCAGCTCAGGCCGAGCGGAGCTTAATCGGCGAATGCCGCCCGAACTGCCCCCGTTTTCAGACCCGGCATCAAGTGACAGCGCGGTTTGTCCACCCGTGAGCAGTAAGTACACCTCGGCCAGGATTTCCGCATCCAAAAGTGCTCCGTGAAGCTCTCGGTTGCTGTTGTCCACGCCATAGCGTTTGCACAGTGCGTTCAGGTTATTCTTCTGGCCTGGGTGCTTTGCCCGTGCAAGGGCCAGAGAATCCACCACTGCGCAATGGTCGGCGGTTTTGCGTACCGGTTTAACCCGCGCAAACTCTGTGTCCATGAAACCAATATCAAACGCTGCGTTGTGAATAACCAACTCAGCGCCTTTTATAAATTCAAAAAACTCATCGGCGACGGCTGCGAATTTTGGCTTATCCACGAGAAATTCATTGGTAATCCCGTGGATAGTGATGGCTTCTGCTTCAACTTCACGCTCGGGATTGATGTAAACATGATAGTTACGCCCTGTTAGCTGGCGCTCCACCATTTCAACGCAACCAATCTCGATAATCCGGTGACCTTCTGCCGGATCTATACCCGTTGTTTCTGTATCCAGTACAATTTGTCTCATAGTTCCCACACAGGTTTAGTTCAGGGTGCCCTTTAACTACCGATCAGTTCGGCAACACCCTTATTTGCAAGTTCGTCTGCGAGTTCGTTGTCCGGAACGCCTGCGTGCCCTTTAACCCAGTGCCAGTTAACCGCGTGTTTTGCGGTTTCCAAATCAAGCTCGCGCCAAAGGTCATCATTTTTCACAGGTTTTTTCGATGCCGTTTTCCAGCCGTTTCGCTTCCATCCTGAAAGCCACTCGGTAATACCTTTCCGCACATACTGAGAATCCGTATACAACTCGACCTGACAGCCACGATTAAGAGCCTTCAATCCCTGAATCGCTGCCAGCAGCTCCATGCGATTATTCGTGGTCTGGCGCTCTCCGCCATGCAGGGTTTTACAGGCGCCGCCATAGCGGAGCACTACTCCCCAGCCACCAGGCCCAGGGTTGCCTTTGCAGGCTCCATCGGTATACACAATCACCTTTTCGGACATTACGACTCCTGCAACTCTATCGGTACGGTGGCCTAACCGTGGCCAGTTAATCTTCAGGGTGGCTCAGGTTCTGTGGCGGGCAGCCCCTGGATGCGCCTACTGTGCCATTTCCAGTCAAACCCATGACTTTGTTCTGGCGCCATACGTGGCGCTGTGGAATCCGGGCGCAGACCCGTTTTTTCGCAAGGATACAGTAATACGCCCCAACCGGCAGGAATCCGTACCTGGACATTCGCTCGCTGAACCGGCCCGAAACCTTGCCGCTGCCGTGCCGACCACTACGTTGAACAGGCAGGCGAAAGAAGCGTGTCACAGACACCTCAACCTGAAAGTCCAATAAATGCAGCCAGTCTTCCATGCGCCGCCGTAAAAGAAAGCGCCCGCCCCAAGGGCCGGCATGCTGTCGAGAGATAAACCGGCGAAAACCCCAAACGCTGATGGGGTTAAAGCAATAAGAGCAATGGTGCCCTCGCCCCTCAATACCCTCGCGGCCTCTCGCAAAACCTGATGAGGATAATCAGAAAAATCGGCAGTATGATGAAGTACAACCAAATCCATAGAATCCCCAGGGAAAGGCAATTCGTCTGCATCGCACACCACCACACCGTCTGGTATGCCCGTAAAGCATCGGGGCGTAGTCATTATTTTTTGTGAAAAGTCAGTGCCGCTGGTAAGGGGTAGCCGGTGACTCACACTCACCTGAAGTTGCCGTGCCCCCGTAAGGCGCGCTAGCTTGCGATCGAGAAAGCCTCGCTGATCTGCCAGCAAGGCCCGCCCAAGGGACGTCTGGAACCAGTTCTCAAAGCTTTCATTTCGGGACGGATAATCAACGACCTGGCCTTTCTTCACACTGCCTGTACTCCCGCGTTAAAAAGAACCTGCAAGAACGTCACCAATTCAGGGGTTGTTGGGGCTAAGGGTTTAATGCTCTATCATATCAGCCACACTTGCCAAGCACATACGGGGACACCTGATGCTCAACATCTCTGCCATTCCAGCATTCAGTGACAACTACATATGGTGTCTTGCAGACCCAGACACTGGCAAAGCGTTGATTGTGGATCCTGGCCAAGCCGGGCCGGTGCAAGATCACCTTGTTAAACACGGGTTGCAGCTGGACACCATTCTGGCTACCCATCACCACCCAGATCATGTGGGCGGAATAAAAGCACTGATGCAGGTCTATCCGGATTGCCGTGTTGTCGGTCCTGCAGATTCGCCGTTTAAGGGTAGCACCCACTTCGTTCACCCGGGCGATGAAGTTTTGTGGGAGGGTATTACATTTCAGGTAATGAGTGTGCCTGGGCATACCCTGGACCACATTGCGTTCTTTACCGATGTTGAAATTGCCGGCCACCCCGCCCTTTTTTGTGGCGACACACTATTCGTCATTGGCTGTGGCCGATTGTTTGAAGGCACTCCCAGCCAAATGATGGAGTCCCTTAAAGCCCTCAGGGAGCTTCCCGGCAATACGGCCGTCTACTGTGCCCATGAGTATACTTTGGCCAATCTACGTTTCGCCCGGAGCTGGTTGCCAGACGACAGCAAGCTCGAAGCCTTTGAACGCCGGTGCAAGGAACGTCGGGAAGCCGGCGAGCCCACCGTGCCCTCAATACTAGCGGACGAAAAACAGCTCAACCCGTTTTTGCGTTGGGATGACCCCGCCGTCGTAGCGGTGGCAAAACAGTACTGCACAGAGCAAGGCCTGGCCGCAGATTCCGACAGCGCAATCTTCGCTGCCATACGGCACGGCAAAGATAATTTTTAAGCCGGTAACACTTTCTCTCACCACCGTAACGAGAGATCGGTTGACCGCTGGAAAGGCGCTCCCATAGAATCGTTTAACTTTTTGCTCGTAACTTACTAAATATGCCGGGTTTTTGGACACAAGCCCGACATCAAACCAGAGCCGGAAATTGCCTATGTCGGTCAATCGATTACCCCTGCTGATGTTCCTTGGTGCCTTGGCAGGCGGCTGTAGTTCACTTTATTTAACTGCGGAAAAAACGCCCGAGAGCCCTCTTGACTCAGATGAGGTCACTCTTGCAGCTGGCGATGAAGGACTAAAGGAAGCGGTGGCTACTGGCAAGGGCAGCGATACAGTTCGCGACGAGCCGCTGGACGACGCTATCGCTCCTGAACTCAAAGCCGCCGCCAGAGAAGCTCGAGAAAAACTCGATAACCCAGAACAGAAACTTGCGGATGCGGCCTCGGAGCAGGCAGACCTGTGGAATCGTTTGCGGGCCGGGTTCGTCCTTGACCACGATATCGACAACAAGCGCGTGAGAGATCAGTTGAACTGGTATGCGCGACATCCAGGTTATATCAACCGAGTCGTCGAGCGCGGCAGCAGGTATTTGCACCACATCGTCAACGAGACTGAAAAACGTGGTCTGCCCGCCGAATTTGCACTACTGCCGGTCGTGGAGAGTGCTTTCGACCCCTTTGCTTATTCCCACGGTCGAGCCGCGGGCCTTTGGCAGTTTATACCCTCAACCGGTAAATACTTTGGCCTCACCCAGAGCTGGTGGCACGATGACCGTCGCGACGTAATTGCCGCTACAGATGCCGCTCTAACGTATCTTGACCGGCTGACCAAGCGGTTTGATGGCGACTACACTCTCGCTCTTGCCGCATATAACAGTGGTGGTGGCACGGTTTCAAGCGCCATGCGCCGTAACCGGAAAAGCAATAAACCACAGGACTTTTGGTCGTTGCAATTGCCCCAGGAAACCCGGCATTACGTACCCAAGCTCATTGCCCTGGCGAAAATATTCGATGATCCCGAAGCCTATGGCATTGAGCTTCCGGTTCTGATGGACGAGCCGTATTTCGAAGTGGTCGATACCGGTGGGCAGCTGGACCTGGCACAGGCCGCAGAGCTTGCAGGCGTCGATATTGACGAAATATACCTGCTTAACCCGTCCTATAACCGCTGGGCCACATCACCCAAAGGCCCCCACCGCCTGCTGGTTCCGCACCAGAACGCGGAAGCCTTCCGAACAGCTTTGAAGGATATACCTTCGGGAAAGCGTGTCTCCTGGCGCAACTATGTGGTTAAGTCAGGAGATAGCCTGAACACTATTTCCCGAAAATTCTCGACCACGCCGGCCGTGCTTCTGCAGGTGAATAACCTCAACAGTGATCTTATTCGCATTGGCCAGCGGCTGATGATCCCTTCGGCTTCGAAGAACTCCGACGCCTATGCCCTTAGCGCATCCAAGCGACTTGAGCGCAAGCAAGCCAAGAAGCGGGATGGCAACAAACTGCGCTATACCGTGCGTCGTGGGGACACGTTCTGGGATATTGCCCGCGAACATAGGGTTTCTGTGCGCCAGGTTGCCGCGTGGAACGGCATGGCACCCGGAGACCCTCTTATTCCCGGTAAAAAATTGGTAATCTGGTCGAACACGGCACAGCCAACCCTTGCATCTGCCGACAGCACCCGCGGTAAAGCCATGGTGCGCAAGGTGGGGTACCGCGTTCGCAAGGGCGATTCCCTGGCGCTCATTGCGAATCGATTTTCGGTAAACGTGCAAGACATCGCAAGCTGGAACGATCTGAACACCTCGCGTTATCTGCAACCCGGGCAAAGTCTGGTACTCTACGTCGACATCAGGAACAGCCCCTAAGAATCATCGGTTTACGAGAGACCCATGACAATAATACGAACAGTCTCAAGCCTTACAGCGGTTTTTTCACTCTTCGCCTTGCTGGCCGGTTCCGGTATTGTGTCCGCCGCCAGCTCAGCATCTGACGCCCAGGCCCCAACGCCGGGCGCTCAGGCTGTTCACGGTATGGCCATGCACGGGGAGCCAAAATACCCGAAGGGGTTCAGTCACTTCGATTACGTTAACCCCAAGGCTCCCAAGGGTGGCACCCTGAAGATGGCGGTCGTTGCAAACGGCTTTGACTCGTTCAATCCATTCGATATCCGCGGTGTAGCTGCAGCGGGCATCAGCAACTATCTCTACGATACTCTCCTTGAATACTCTGCAGATGAGCCATTTTCCATGTATGGGCTCATTGCAGAGTCGTTGGAAACGCCTGAGGACCGCAGTTATGTGGTTTTCAACCTGAGGGAATCGGCCCGGTTTCAGGATGGCGAACCCATCACCGCAGAAGACGTGAAGTTTTCCTTCGAGATCCTCACCACCAAGGGCCACCCGTTTTACCGGAATTATTATGCCGACGTGAGCAAGGTGACGGTGGAAAACGACCTGCGTATTCGCTTTGACTTTCAGGAAACCAGCAACCGTGAACTGCCTCTGATTCTCGGACAAATACCCATTCTGCCCGCTCACTACTGGGAAAACCGGGAGTTTGGTGAAAATGGCCTTACGCCTCCCGTGGGCAGCGGAGCCTATCGCATAGGCGACTTTGAAGCGGGCCGCTCTGTTGTGTATGAACGGCTAGGGGATTATTGGGCGAAGGACATTGCCGTTCGAAAAGGCAGGTTTAACTTCGACCTAATTCGCTACGATTACTATACCGACGACACAGTTGCGCTGGAGGCATTCAAAGCCGGCAATTTTGATTTCAGAGTAGAAACCTCAGCCAAAAACTGGGCCACGGCCTACACCGGCGATAAGTTCGACGATGGCACCATCATTAAAGAGGCCATCGAGCACCACCGCCCCACTGGCATGCAAGGGTTCGTATTCAACACCCGAAAAGAGGTTTTCAAGGACCCGCGAGTTCGGGAAGCGCTGACCTACGGTTTTGATTTCGAGTGGACGAACAAAAACCTGTTTTATGGCCAGTATTCCCGCACCAACAGTTACTTCGAGAACAGTGAACTGGCTTCTACTGGCCTGCCTTCTGGCCGGGAACTGAGCATACTTGAAAAGTACCGGGATCAGCTGGACGAAGATATTTTCACCAAACCCTTCAAAGCACCCACCACCGACGGCAAGCAAGGCCTTCGTCATAACTTACGAACAGCCATGGGGCTTTTGCGTTCAGCCGGGTACGAGGTTCGCGACGGCAAAATGATTCATACCGAGACCGGCAAACCTCTAAAATTCGAGATTCTGCTGTTCCAGAAAAGCTTTGAAAGAGTTGCGCTACCCTTTAAAAACAACCTGGCCAGGCTTGGCATTGATGTATCCGTGCGCTTGGTAGACAGCAACCAATATGTCCAACGTGTGCGCGAATTCGATTACGACATGATCGCTCAGGTCATCGGCCAGTCCGACTCCCCAGGCAATGAGCAAAGGGAGTACTGGGACTCGTCTACCGTTGATGTAAATGGCTCCCGTAATTACGCCGGGGTGAGTGACCCGGTGGTTGATCAATTGGTGAGATTGGTGATACAGGCCCCAGACCGGGAAGAGCTCGTGCAACGTACCCGCGCCCTCGATAGAGTTTTACTCAATGGCTATTACGTGGTTCCCCATTGGCACCTGGCAAAAGATCGTGTGGCCTACTGGAACTACCTGAAACATCCGAAAACACCACCCAAAAACGGTACCGACCTCGATAACTGGTGGGCTGAGCCCTGAGGAAGCTGCCGCTAAATGGGCATTTATATACTGCGGCGCTTAGCGCTGATAATCCCTACTCTGATCGGCATTCTGCTGCTCAACTTTGTGATCGTACAGGCAGCGCCTGGCGGCCCGGTTGAGCAACTGATTGCAGAAATGGAAGGCCATGGCGGCAGCGCTCTGGCGCGCGCCTCTGGTGGCGACACAGGCGCAGAAGTGTCCAGTGCCTCCAGTGACCGCCGTGGCTCCCGCGGCATTCCTGATGACATGCTGAAAGAAATCGAAGTGATGTATGGCTTCGACAAACCTGCTCACGAGCGTTTCTTCAAAATGCTCAAAGACTACGCCACCTTCAATTTTGGCGACTCGTTTTTTCGCGATAAAAGCGTGACCGAGTTGATCCTCGACAAAATGCCTGTGTCTATCTCTCTGGGCCTCTGGTCCACGTTGGTTATCTACTTTATCTCCATACCTCTGGGTATCCGAAAGGCGGTTTCAGACGGCTCTCGTTTCGATGTATGGAGCAGTTCAGCCATCGTAATCGGCTATGCCATTCCGGGTTTTTTGTTCGCTATTTTGTTGATTGTTCTGTTTGCCGGCGGCAGCTACTTCGATTGGTTTCCACTGCGTGGGCTTACATCTTCCGACTTTGATCAGCTCAACTGGTATCAGAAGGCCGGAGACTATTTTTGGCACCTTGCTTTGCCAGTAACCGCCAACGTGATCGGGGGCTTTGCCACCCTTACTCTGCTTACCAAAAACTCGTTCCTGGACGAAATCGGCAAGCAGTACGTGGTTACAGCAAGAGCCAAAGGCCTAGACGAGAACCAGGTTTTGTACGGCCACGTATTTCGCAACGCCATGCTGATCGTGATTGCCAGTTTACCCGGAGTACTGGTTTCGCTGTTCTTTACGGGTTCATTGTTGATTGAAGTTATTTTCTCCCTGGATGGCCTCGGCCTGTTGGGTTTTGAAGCCGCCTTGAATCGGGATTACCCGGTTATTTTCGGCACTCTCTTCATATTTACCCTGATGGGCTTGGCGCTCAAGCTGATCAGCGACATCACCTACGTGCTGGTGGATCCACGCATCGACTTTGAAAGCCGGGAGGGCGCGTAACGTGAAAGCGCTTACTCCCATTCAACAACGCCGGCTACGAAACTTCCGCAATAACCGCCGCGGCTTCTGGTCGTTGTGGGTGTTCCTGGCCATTTTTGGGCTGACCCTGGTTGCCGAGTTGATCTCCAACGACAAGCCGCTTGTGATTTCCTATCAAGACACGCTGTATTTTCCCGTAGTAGAGAATGTGCCGGAGGAGACCTTTGGCGGCTTTTTGCCTACCAATACGGATTACCGCGACCCATTCATCGCGGACGAAATACTCGCCAATGGCTGGATGATATGGCCGCCCATCCGGTTCAGCTATGACACTATTAACTACGACCTTGATGTGCCCTCGCCTGCACCACCCAGCGCGGAAAACTGGTTGGGCACGGACGATCAGGGCCGAGACGTGGCTGCGCGTGTAATTTACGGCTTCCGTATATCCGTTTTGTTCGGGCTAACCCTTACCATTGCCAGCTGCATCGTTGGGGTGATGGTGGGTGCCATACAGGGCTTTTACGGAGGCAAAATTGATCTGATCGGCCAGCGTTTTATCGAAATCTGGTCGGGCCTGCCGGTTCTATACCTTTTGATTATCCTCTCGGGCATAGTACAGCCGAACTTCTGGTGGCTTCTGGGCATCATGTTGATGTTCAGCTGGATGGGATTAGTGGATGTGGTTCGAGCGGAGTTTTTGAGAGCCCGGAACTTCGAATACGTGAAAGCGGCCCGGGCCCTGGGGCTGGATAACCGGAAGATCATGTTCCGCCACATTCTACCCAACGCCATGGTGGCAACGCTGACCTTTTTGCCATTTATTCTCACTGGCGCCATTACCGCCCTCACCTCCCTGGATTTCCTTGGCTTCGGCTTGCCCACGGGTTCGCCGTCCCTCGGAGAACTGATTGCCCAGGGTAAGGCCAATCTACATGCGCCCTGGTTGGGTATATCGGCATTCGCTTCCCTATCACTGATGCTGACCCTGCTGGTTTTTGTAGGCGAAGCTGTGCGTGATGCCTTCGACCCACGCAAAACCGGATAAGAGAGCTGATATGAGTGAGTTGTTAGAGATAACCAATCTCTCGATCTGCTTCAACCAAGGCCAGAAGGCCGTGGACTCTCTGTCTCTTGCCTTGCAACAGGGCGAAACTCTAGCCCTGGTTGGCGAAAGTGGTTCCGGTAAATCTGTTACCGCGCTCTCTGTATTGCGGCTGTTAGATGAGCGGCATGCCAGCTACCCGGGTGGCGAGATCCGCTACCGTGGAGAAGACCTACTTCAGGCGTCGGAAAAGCGGATGCGTCAGGTGCGCGGGCGGGAAATCAGCATGATTTTCCAAGAGCCCATGACCTCCTTGAATCCGCTGCATAGCGTGGAGAGGCAGATCAGCGAAACTCTGGAGCTTCACAAGGGCATGCGTGGCCCTCAAGCCAGAAAGCGCTGCCTGGAACTGTTGCAACTGGTGGGCATCGAAAACCCGGAAACTCGTCTTGGCGCGTACCCCCACCAACTTTCCGGTGGCCAAAAACAGCGGGTGATGATTGCCATGGCGCTGGCCAACGAGCCAGATTTATTGATCGCTGACGAGCCAACCACGGCCCTGGACGTCACAGTCCAGAAACAGGTATTGGAACTGCTGCAAGATTTGCAGCAGAAACTTGGCATGGCCATTTTGCTCATTACTCACGATCTCACCATCGTGCGCCGCTACGCCAATCGGGTTGCGGTTATGGAACGTGGCAAACTGGTTGAGGAGCAGGAAACGGCTGCCTTATTTGCGTCGCCCAGCCATCCATACACCCGCAAGCTTTTGAATGCAGAGCCGCCCGAAGCCCCTCTAACTCAAGCCAAAAGTGACCAACCATTGCTGAGCGTAAGCAACCTGGATGTGCGGTTTACTACCCGCAAAGGGCTGTTCGGCAAGGTAAAAGAGTATTTTCATGCGGTGAAGCGTGTCAGTTTCACTCTCAATCGCGGCCAAACCCTCGGCATTGTGGGCGAAAGTGGTAGCGGCAAAACCACGATAGGCCACGCGCTCCTCAAACTAACCGCCAGCACTGGCAGTATAGAGTTAGATGGGCAGGAGCTGGCAGGGCTGGATCAAAACGCGTTTCGACCTTGGCGACGCCGGGTTCAGATTGTGTTTCAAGATCCATTTGGTAGCCTAAGCCCACGCATGTCCGTTGCCGAAATTGTTCGGGAAGGGTTGGAAATTCACGATTCTGAAAACCATGAGCAACATGAACAAAAAGTAATTACGGCCCTACTTGATGTGGGCCTGGATCCTGAGGCAAAGCATCGCTACCCGCACGAGTTTTCTGGTGGGCAGCGCCAACGCATCGCCATTGCCCGGGCCTTGGTTCTACAGCCAGATCTTATGATTCTGGATGAGCCCACGTCGGCATTGGATCGCACGGTACAGAAACAGGTAATCGAGCTGCTTCGGGATATTCAGGCACGCTATGGTCTAAGCTATATCTTTATCAGCCACGATCTGGCCGTTGTCCGGGCGCTCAGCCATCAATTACTGGTACTCCAGCAGGGAGAAATTGTGGAATATGGAGAGGCCGCCAAGATCTTCCAGGCGCCGGCTGAACCCTACACACAAGAATTACTTAACGCGGCGTTTTTCTATCATCAGAAAGATGCCACCCTCACTACGACTATTTGAGCGTTACGCCTTCCGGGACACTTCGGGGATAATGCACCAAAATCAGGAACAAAGGGAGAACGACCCATGGGATTACTTACCGGCAAGAAAGCGCTGATTGTTGGCGTAGCCAGCAAACTGTCTATTGCATACGGCATTGCCGACGCCTTTGCCCGCGAAGGCGCGGAACTGGCCTTCACTTACCAGAATGAAAAGCTTCAGCCAAGGGTAGAAAAATTCGCCGCAGGATGGGGTAGCGAACTGACCTTCCCTTGCGACGTGGCCAGTGATGAAGAAATCGAAAACGTATTTAAAGAACTGGGCAAGCACTGGGACAACATCGACATCATCGTTCACGCCGTTGGCTTTGCGCCGGGGCATGAACTAGACGGCAACTATGTGGATGCGACAACCCGCGAAGGCTTCCGGATTGCCCACGATATAAGCTCCTACAGTTTTGTCGCCCTGGCCAAGGGCGCACGGTCTATGATGCATGAGGGCAGCTCTCTGCTCACGCTGAGCTATCTAGGTGCCGAGAAAGTGCTTCAGAACTACAACGTGATGGGTCTTGCCAAAGCCTCGCTGGAATCCAACGTGCGCTACATGGCTGCAAGCCTGGGCCGTGAGGGTATCCGGGTTAACGGTATTTCTGCAGGGCCAATCAGGACCTTAGCGGCTTCTGGCATCAAGAGCTTCCGCAAAATGCTCGCCGAAAACGCCAGGCGCGCTCCGTTACGCCGGAATGTGACCACAGATGAAGTGGGCAACGCGGCCGCCTTCCTGGCGTCTGATATGGCCAGCGGTATTACGGGTGAGATTATGTACGTGGATGCCGGGTTCAATATCACCGGCATGGGCGAACTGGAAGATTAAATTTCGAATATTCAAGCAGCATGCAAAGAGCCAGCATAACGCTGGCTTTTTGCTATCTAACGAACTAATTAGGGGATTTCCATAGCGCTCGCGACAGCGTCCGTCCATTCCACATAGGCCGTCTGATCTGATTCGACGATACTGACTCCTACCAAGTAGTCCTCCTCATCTTGGGAACACCAGACAACCTCCACGGTCAGAACAAACACTTCTGCCTGATGCCCCAACGTAACAGATGCTGGAAACAGAGCACCGATTGCGAGGTATTCCGCAGAAATCAGACAAAGCCCACAGACAGAAATGTCACGTATGCCACACACCAGTGCCCGCCCGGATGAGCTGGGTACGCCTTCAGATGCCGGGTATTCTGCCTCCAGTTGCAACGTGATTCGTGCGCGGGCCGTCAAGCGATACTGCATGCGGCTGTCTTGCCCAACAGCCGGTTCGTCCTTTGTTCCAAACGTGTAGTCAGTGTCTTTCATTATTATTCCTGGCTTCTTGTGTACAGCCGGCTCAGTGTCGTCCGACACGAATACGGCCGACCACTCTACTTAGCGTGTCATCGAACTCAGCAGCGCCACCCAGAACCCGAATCCGCTCCTCCACAAGACCCAACACCAGCTCATCTTCCAGAAATTCCCGGCGGTTGAGCCCCAACCGATCCACAAATATCAGCTTTCGCGAAGCATTGGTTCGAACGGCGAGCTTGAGCCGTGTGGCTTCGCTTTCCGGCCGCTCGGCATTCACCAAAATCCAGCCACCCAGGTTTATCGCGGTTACCTGCTTTTGTGCCAGCAGTGTTTTTTGCGTATACAGCTGTTCCTGCTCCGCTTGTTCATCTGCTAATCGCTGATCTTCTAACTCCTGGCGCTGGCGCTCCAGCAATGCCAACCGCTCAGCTTCCTGTTGCTTGCGTTTGAGCTCGGCGGCCTGATTCTCTTTTCGCAGGGCATCAGCGCGGGCCTTGGCGGCTTCAGCGGCCTTCTCGCGCTGTTTACGCTGCTTCTCGCAGGCCACTGCAAGTACGTGAACGGTTTCTTCAAGCACCTCACCAAAGGGCGTGAGGGCCGGTAGCGGGCGAATGCTCCCCGCATCCCGTGACTGACAGAATGCTTGCCAAGGCTGTAGACCAAGTTTTACACCTGTGCCGTTTGTCCAGAGGATTTCTGCCGTGTCTTCAAGAAACGCACAGAAGAAACGACGCTGCTCAGCTGCGCCCTCACCTTCAACAAACCACTGTTCCTCGTATGGCTTGAATTCTTTGTGCGGGGGCGCCTCAAAACTGAGCCAGGCCGGGTTCCATGGGAAACTGTGATCGTCTGGCAGCGCATCGGTCAATTCAGGGGTTTCGCCACGCAATCTGGACATCATCACGGCCCCAATGCCAGCTAGGGCATTAGGTGTAAGAGGATGTTCGAAAACGCGGCTCCACACATCTACAAGCCTGTCACCTATTTGCTCACCCACATGGTACAAACGATCTCTGTCGTTGTCTGAGAGGGCCGGATCGCCTATCCAAACCAGCCATTCCAGCAACTTGCTGCCATGCCGGCAGGTTTCACCATTAATGCCAGAATCCCAAACTGCCTGCTTGAGCAACCTTTGCCAATGATCAAAAATAAAGTGCAATACGGGTTGTGGCAACTTTCGCCCCTGCAGCGCCCGCCCAATCAGCGCCCTTGAAGTCTGGTCGGAGCGCCGTTGACGTGCTGCGCCCCGCTCGGTTTCCTGCAGCCGTTGGCGAAGCTTTCCGGTTTGGGCATTTCGCCTGGCTGAGTCTTCCTGCCATTGACTACAAAATGCATCTACAGCAGAGCTGGCGCCAGAATTGAAACTTGCAGAAACCGCGACAACCAATGCATCCAGCTGATCGAGCAGTGCTTTGGATGAACGCCCGCCAGAATCACTCCAGCCACGCCACTCCTGAAAGCTGTCCAACCAGTTCAGTAATAGATCGCTGAAGGCCAGGTTGCCCTCAAGATTCATGCGCCACGCCAGATAAAATCGCAACCGGGCAATGCGTAAGGCCAGCGCCGTATGCAGGCCACTGGTTTTGAGGAAGACATCCATAATACGATCGGCCACATAGGCCGCATTAATCTGACGCACAGACCAGTCAAGATGCACAGACCGAAGAACATGGGTTACCCGCTCGTTTCGCTGTTCTGTCCAGCATGAAAACAGCAAAGCTTGCCAATCGTTTGTGGTTTCTGGCGACAGCTTTCCGGCAGGATAAGGAAGGTCGGGGACACGGATACCGGCAAGCACATCATCAATTTTTTCGGCAACCGCCTTCCGCGAGGCCACCTGGTGCGACTTCGGCCTGTTTTGTGACATCCATTCCCCGTGCTCAAGAAGCGTTGAAAAGGCCCAGTAAATAAAGCAGTATAACTAACTCGCCGGGGTTGACCACAACCGGATCCGGCGCTATTCGCGTTAATCTGCGGTCCTGCTGGAATATTGCACAGTACAGCCGGGCGGCAACGAAAAGAATCGGGGAAACAGCAAAACATGTCCGGCAATAAACTTGAAGATCTGAACGTGGCGAGCCAGGAAACACTGATTACCCCTGAAAAGCTCAAACAGGATATGCCGCTCGTTGGCAACGCTGCGCAAACCGTTACGAATGGCCGCCAGGCGATTTACGACATTATTGACGGTAAAGACCACCGCTTGTTCCTGGTGGTAGGCCCTTGCTCTATTCACGATGTTGACGCAGCACGGGATTACGCCTCCCGCCTCAAAAAACTGGCAGACGAAGTCAGCGACACGCTACTCATTGTTATGCGTGTGTATTTTGAAAAGCCGCGAACAACGGTTGGCTGGAAAGGCCTGATCAACGACCCGCACTTGAACGACACTTTTGATATTGAGCGAGGCCTGCATATAGGTCGCCGCCTTCTGCTCGACATCAACGAACTTGGGCTGCCGGTTGCAACCGAGGCTCTGGATCCGATTTCGCCCCAGTATCTTCAGGATTCCATTGCCTGGTCGGCAATTGGTGCCCGCACCACAGAATCCCAGACTCACCGTGAGATGAGCAGCGGCCTTTCAATGGCCATCGGCTTCAAAAATGGTACCGATGGCAGCCTTGATGTTGCCGTGAATGCCATGAAATCTGTTTCTTATTCGCACAACTTCCTGGGCATCGACCAGCAAGGTCAGGTTGCGATCATCCGCACCAAAGGCAACCAATACGGTCATGTGGTTCTGCGCGGAGGCGGAGGCAAACCCAATTACGATTCAGTCAACGTAACGCTTTGCGAACAAGCCCTCGATAAAGCCGGGTTGCGCAAATCCATCATGGTTGACTGCAGCCACGCCAATTCGAGCAAAGACCCTGCCATTCAGCCAATGGTGATGCAGGACGTTAGCCATCAGATTCTTGAAGGCAACACGTCTATCCAGAGCCTGATGATTGAAAGTAATATCAACTGGGGCAACCAGTCTATTCCGGAAAATCTGGCAGATCTGAAGTATGGCGTGTCAGTGACCGATGCCTGCATTGACTGGGACACGACAGAAAAAGCCATCCGTGACATGCGCAATAAGCTGAAAGACGTTCTGCCAAAGCGCACCGCCGTCTAAGCTTTACGATGAATGCGTGTAGTCAGCCCAAGGCCACTACACAAAAAAACGGGGAGCTCTCAAAGCTCCCCGTTTTTGGTTATGTTCTAGCGTGTTCTCAGGCCGACAAGGTTGGCAACCCCCCAACCCAATCTAACCGATCTCGCAGCGAAACCACATGGCCAACAATGACCAATGTTGGCGCCTGCACCTTTTCTTCCTTTACCCGCTGCACAATCGTTTCGAGATTTCCGGTAACCACGTGCTGCTCCCGAGTGGTGCCCTTGGAAATCAGAGCAACCGGCATGTCCGGGGCCATGCCGTGCAACACCAACTGTTCGCAGATAATCGGCAAACCAACCAACCCCATATAAAATACCAGTGTCTGGTTGTTCTGTACAAAGTCTTTCCAGGGCAAGTCGCAGGTATCGTTTTTTAGATGGCCAGTTACAAAGCGCACCGACTGGGCGTAATCACGGTGGGTCAGAGGAATGCCCGCATAGGCCGCACAGCCAGAGGCCGCTGTAATGCCAGGTACAACCTGAAACCGAACACCGGCAGCCGCCAAGGTTTCGATCTCCTCACCACCACGGCCAAATATAAACGGATCTCCACCCTTGAGCCGAACAACCCGATAACCCTCTTTTGCCAGATCGACCAACCTCTGGTTGATCTGATCTTGCGGCACCGCGTGATTAGCTCGCTGTTTACCCACGTGGATCATTTCAGCGGTATCCGGAATGAGCGCAAGAATCTCTGGTGACACCAGCCGGTCGTAGAGCACAACTTCCGCCGACGAAATAAGTCGCCAGGCTTTCAGCGTGAGCAATTCCGGATCCCCGGGCCCTGCGCCCACCAGAGCGACTTCACCGGCGGAACTGTTCGGGTTCGAGGTAACCGGGTTGGCCTTGTAGCGAACCGGAGCAGGCCTTGCGCCTTTTAGTAGGGGCTGGTCTGTCATTGAATGCGCTCAACGCCGCCCATGTAGGGCTTGAGTACTTGAGGTACAAGAATGCTGCCATCAGCTTGCTGATAATTTTCCATAACCGCAATCAGCGCGCGACCTACCGCCAGACCGGAACCGTTCAACGTATGAACTGGCTCAGGCTTACCGGTTTCCGGGTTGCGCCAGCGAGCGTGCATACGCCGAGCCTGGAAATCGCGGGCATTGGAGCAGGATGAAATTTCACGGTACTTGCTCTGTCCCGGCAACCACACTTCAATATCGTAGGTTTTTGCGGCAGAAAAGCCCATGTCGCCGCCGCACAACGCAACCAGCCGATAAGGGAGTTCGAGCAACTGGAGCACTTTTTCCGCATGGCCAGTCAATGCTTCCAGCGCAGCCTCGGAATCTTCCGGGCGAACCACCTGCACCAGCTCAACCTTGTCGAACTGGTGTTGGCGGATCATGCCGCGGGTATCGCGACCGTAGGAGCCAGCTTCACTGCGGAAGCACGGGGTATGACATACCATTTTCAAGGGCAGTTCGGCTGCATCGAGAATCGAATCTGAAACCAGATTGGTAACCGGAACTTCCGCCGTAGGAATCAAGTAAAGCGGATGCTCTCCCTGCATCTTGAACAAATCTGCTTCAAACTTAGGCAGTTGTCCCGTGCCGTAAAGCGCCTGTGCGTTAACCAGGTAAGGCACATAGGTTTCAGAATAACCGTGCTCACCGGTGTGCAGGTTAAGCATAAACTGCGCAAGCGCGCGATGCAGGCGCGCCACTGGCCCGCGCATTACCGCAAACCGGGAGTGGGCAAGCCGCGTCGCGGTTTCGAAATCCAGGCCGCCGAGCTCGTCGCCCAAGGCCACATGATCCTTGGGTTCAAAATCAAAGACTTTTGGTGTGCCCCACGTGCGAACCTCAACGTTGTCTTCTTCGCTGTCGCCGGTGGTGACATCTTCATCCGGAAGGTTCGGAATCCCCGCCAGAAAGCTATTGAGCTCTTCCTGCAAAGTGCGTAACTCTTCCTCGGCTTCGGACTTGCGGGATTTAAGGCTATCTACTTCATCCAGCAAAGGCTGAATGTCTTCGCCTGCCGCCTTGGCTTTGCCGATCAATTTCGACTTTTTGTTTTGCTCGCCCTGCAAGGTCTCCGTACTTACCTGAACGGCCCGGCGGCGCTCTTCAAGTTGCTCAAAGGCGGCCACGTCAAATACGAAATTCTTAATGGCGAGCCGACGGGCGATCTCTTCAGTCTGGTTACGGACGAGTTTGGGGTCGAGCATGGTTATCCTGGATTTTCCGGTTTGCGATGTATGTAGATTGGTTAGCCATTATACCTGTGCCGGCGCTGGTGGCTACCGCCGGCTAAAAAGCTCAGGTATGGCGTTTTCTGGGGCTTTGTTCATTGAGGGCATCAAGCCTCTGGCGTTTTTCGGAAAGTTTGATTTCCAGGCCACGGTTGACTGGCTCATAGTACCTACGGGTGTGGATGGCCTCCGGCAGATAGGATTCGCCTGCGGCGAACGCATCCGGCTCATGGTGGGCATAGCGATAGGATTCGCCGTGCCCCATGCTTTTCAAAAGTTTGGTGGGGGCATTGCGAAGATGCACAGGAACCTCGTAATCCGGATCCTGTTTTATGTCTGCCATACACTGGTTGAATGCCTTGTATACAGCGTCGCTTTTAGGCGAAAGGGCAAGGTAAGTCACCGCCTGTGCCAGCGCCAGCTCCCCTTCCGGGCTCCCCAGGCGCTCTTGGGCGTCCCAGGCATCTTTACTTAGCTGCAAGGCACGGGGATCGGCATTGCCTATATCTTCGCTCGCAATACGCACCAGGCGACGGGCGACATACAAAGGATCGCACCCCCCATCAAGCATTCGGCATAACCAGTACAGCGCGCCATCTGGGTCTGAGCCCCTTACGGATTTGTGCAGTGCTGAAATCTGATCGTAGAAAACGTCTCCGCCCTTATCAAAACGGCGCAAACTGGTTTGCATCACCTGCTCAAGTTGCTCTGCGGTAACCCGGTTTTTGCCATCGCTATCCGGCTCCGCCAAATCAGCAGAAATCTCCAGAATATTCAGGGCACGCCGGGCATCACCGCCGGAGGCCGATGCCATTACGCTTAGCACCTCGTCTGACACCGCGAGCTGACCACTAAAGCCTTCTTCTGAGGCCAGAGCCCGCCCTAACAACCGCAGAATGTCAGGCTCTTCGAGATTTTTCAGGACATAAACACGAGTGCGGGAAAGCAGAGCGCTGTTAAGCTCGAAGGAGGGGTTTTCTGTGGTGGCACCGACGAAGATGAAGGTGCCGTCTTCGATATGGGGAAGAAATGCGTCTTGCTGGCTTTTGTTGAACCGGTGGACTTCGTCCACAAACAAGAGCGTATCCTGGCCTTGGGACAGCTTGCGATTACGAGCTCGCTCAACAATCGCACGGATATCTTTTACGCCGCTAAGCACTGCAGACACAGTTTCAAAACTAAGGTCGCCAACACTCGCCAGCAGCCGTGCGAAGGTGGTTTTGCCAACCCCCGGCGGCCCCCAAAGAATCATGGAGTGCAACTGCCCCTGCTCCACGGCTCTGCGCAGTGGTTTCCCTGGCCCCACAAGGTGCATCTGCCCCACGTAGTCATCCAGGGATTCCGGGCGCATGCGTGCCGCTAGAGGTCGGAACCCGACCTCCTCAGTGAACAGGCTGTTTTGCACTTCAGCTCGCGTCCCGGATTATGTCAACGTCCCCCGGATACTCAAGCGTAAACGCACTCTTGTCGACGGTTTCGTTAAGCTGAATGTGGTCAAAGCTCAGCACGCTGAGCTGCGACAGGGAATCCTGCATACGCATTTCCTGCAGTTCATTCTTGAAAAACTTTAACTGCAAGGATACAAACAGCGAATCTTCGCTTTTGGGCTCAAGGGTGAATTCCCGGACATCGTCGCTGACTTGGCGACTAGACACCCGGTAAGTCTCCTCCAGGTTGCCTACCTCACCACTTAGCAGCAATGCAGGCGTGGACTGAACCCGATCGTCCAGTTTATGTACGGTAACCTGTTCCAGGTCAGGGTCATAAACTTCCACTTTATCTCCATCGCTTACAATAAACTGCGACATGGGCGCGTGGGTTTCCCAGTAAAACAGACCCGGCCTTTTTGCTTTCAGGGAGCCACGGGTTTCCTGCACTTTGCCGCCGTTCTCATTTACCACAATTTGAATAAAGTCGGCCTGGTAGGTTTCATAGCTTGTCAGTACGGAGGCCAGTTCATCCGCCGAACCGTCTTTGTCGGCGGCCATTAATGAGCTGCTAAATAAAAGCGCTACAGCCACTGCGAACATGGGCTTTATGGAAAATTTCTGCATAAAATACAACTCCTAATCTCTCGGTGGGGGCGGCGCCAAAACTTCACGGCCACCGTTGTGGCCAGCCGCACTGACAACACCCGATGCTTCCATGGCCTCAACAATGTTGGCCGCCCGGTTATAACCTATCTTGAATTTTCGTTGTACGGAGGATATCGACACCCGCCGCCCTTCTGTTACAAAGGCTACGGCTTCATCAAACAACGCATCACCCTCGTTATCGCCGCCCTCAGTTAAGGTCGGCACGCCTGGCAGATGCTCACCTTCTGCACCGTTAAGCACATCATCCACATAAACCGGCTCACCCCTGGCCTTCCAGGCACTGACAACGCGGTGAACCTCGTCATCATCGACAAACGCACCATGAACCCGTACAGGGAGCCCAGAGCCAGGCGGCAGATACAACATGTCGCCATGGCCCAGAAGCTGTTCCGCGCCACCCTGATCCAGCACTGTGCGCGAATCAATTTTGGATGACACCTGGAACGACATACGGGTGGGAATGTTGGCTTTGATCAGGCCAGTAATTACATCCACAGAAGGCCGCTGGGTTGCCAGGATCAGGTGAATACCGGCCGCCCTCGCCTTCTGGGCAATTCGCGCGATCAGTTCTTCCACTTTTTTACCGACAATCATCATCATGTCGGCAAATTCATCAATAACGACCACGATGAACGGTAAATGCTCGAGTTCCGGGCGCTCTTGCTCGTCGTTGGCCAGATATTCGTCTGGCTTCCAAAATGGATCGAGAAGCGGCTCGCCGGCCTCTGCCGCGTCTTTAACCTTGCGATTGTAGCCAGCAAGGTTTCGAACACCCAAGGTCGCCAACAAACGGTACCTGCGTTCCATTTCCGCTACGCACCAGCGAAGTGCATTTGCGGCCTCTTTCATATCGGTAACAACCGGTGCCAGCAAGTGCGGAATGCCATCGTAGATACTGAGTTCCAGCATCTTGGGGTCGACCATAATGAAGCGAACTTCGTCTGGCCCTGCCTTCAACAACATGCTGATCAGCATGGCGTTAACACCCACCGACTTACCAGAGCCAGTGGTGCCGGCAACCAGCAGGTGAGGCATTTTCGAGAGATTAGCAACCATGGGGTTGCCGCCGATGTCGTTGCCCAGGGCCATGGTAAGTGCCGAACTGGATTCACTGAATACTCTTGCGCTGAGTACTTCGCTGAGGCGCACGATTTCCCGTTTTTCGTTGGGAATTTCTATACCTACCACAGACTTGCCCGGGATAACCTCCACAACCCTGACGCTAAGCACGGCAAGTGAGCGAGCCAGATCTTTGGCGAGGTTGGAAATCTTGCTGACCTTCACGCCGGCAGCGGGCTTGATCTCGAAACGAGTGATTACCGGGCCCGGATTCACCTCAACCACTTCAACAGACACGCCAAAATCGCCCAGCTTTTCCTCAAGCAGGCGGGACATGTGCTCAAGGGCTTCTTCTGAGTAGCCGCTTTCTTTGTGCTCTTCGGGAGGATCAAGGAGCGAAATAGGCGGAATCGGGCTTTCGATATCCTCAAGCAGAGAAGATTGTGTACTTTTCCCGTTAGTCGCCTGGGGCCTTTGATCATCCTTCTTGAACGGCGATATTTTCAACGATCGTCCGCCCACCGAAGCAGGTTTGGGCTTGTCCGGGGCTGGCGACGGCTTGCTGGTTTTAACCGGCGCTTCATCGCGGGAACTGAAACTTTCCAACCTTGCGGGTTCCGCCTCTTCAGCGGCGGAGAAACCTTCAAGGCCGGGCTCCATCCGCTCACCCACAGATGTTTGTGGGCTGGCTGCCTTGCGCGGACCAAAGCCTGGAATCTTGTGCCACCAACGGGGCCGAGGTTCATCGTGTTCAGCTGGCGCGGGCGGTTTTTTAAAAGATTCGGTTTTCGCCACTGAGGTAGGCGTATTCTCTGGGGTCGACTCTGCTTTGTCAGAGCTCACGAGCTTTTTCAGGGCTTGCCCCAAGCGCAACGTTAACCCACCCAGCTGATCCATGAGCCAGAACCAGGACAGCCCGACCGTAACCGTTAAAGCAAAGAGGAATATCGCTATCAGTAGCAAGGTGGTTGCGGGCAAGTTAAAAAAGCGCACCATGGCATCGGCAACAGCGGTCCCAAGCACCCCGCCAGACGAGGCAGCCAAGCCAAATACTGAATACAGCGAAAGAAGGCTGGTGGCGGAAAGCAGAATCAGCAAAAACCCGCCAAACCGCATCATGAACAAGGGCCAGTGCAAATCCAGAGGTTCGTTTCGGAGGCGGATTAACATAATGGCGTAACCCGCCACCATCATTGGAAACAGATAGGCCACATGACCGAAGAAATCCATTAGCAGGCTTGCCAGCCAGGCGCCAGAACGGCCAGCCGAGTTAAGCACGTTGGTATCATGCCCTATGCTGGCCCAGCCGGGGTCTGCAGGGTTAAACGTTACAAGAGCCATGGACAGGTAAATGCATAGGGCAATGAGCCCGATCACCGCTCCTTCACGCGCACCCTGCGCGGCCAGGCGACGAAAGCGCAGCTGCTTCTCAGACAGTTCTTGTGATGATTTCTTCGCTTTTGCAGATTCGGCCATGAATGCTCAAACGTTAAGTGTTACTTGCGTTCTGAAGCATCTGAAAACCTCTGTATAAATCTGTTTTCAGATCTTCGACTGCTTCTATACCCACCGAGAGGCGTAACAGGTTTTCGGTTATGCCAGCTCTGGACTTGTCTTCCGGGGTCAACCGCCCGTGGGTTGTGGTCGCCGGATGCGTAATGGTGGTTTTTACATCGCCAAGGTTTGCCGTAATTGAAATCATCCGGGTTGCGTCAATAAAGCTCCAGGCTTCTTCACGGCCACCCTTGAGACAAAACGATAGCACCCCACCAAACCCTTTCTGCTGTTTTTTTGCAAGGGCGTGTTGTGGATGGCTTTCAAGCCCTGCGTAATACACATGCTCCACTTCCGGCTGCTGCTCCAGCCACGTTGCCAACTCTAACGCATTGTCGCAGTGAGCTCGCATACGGATTGGTAAGGTTTCCAAGCCTTTATGGAAGACCCAAGCATTAAACGGCTCATGGTGGGCCCTGCGGATCTCAGGAAGCCATATACTTCGTCCATGAGTTTATCAGGGCCAACAACAACACCGCCCACACAACGGCCCTGGCCATCCAGGTATTTGGTAGCCGAATGAATCACCACATCCGCGCCATGCTCCAGAGGGCGCTGTAACACGGGCGTGCAAAAACAGTTGTCCACTACGAACAGAGCGTCATTGCCATGGGCCAGACTTGCCAGCGCCTCCATATCGGCAACCTCACACAGTGGGTTGGATGGCGTCTCGACGAACAGCATGCGGGTCTCCGGACGCAGTGCCGATGCCCATTCTTTGGTGTCTGTAAGGCTTACAAACGTGGTTTCAACACCAAACTTTGCCATGTACTTCTGGAACAACACGTTGGTGGTACCAAACACACCACGGGAACAGATGACATGATCGCCGCTTTTCAGCAGTGCCATACACGTGCTCAGAATGGCAGCCATGCCAGATGAAGTTGCAACAGCGCGATCCCCTCCTTCCATAGCAGCTATTCGGGCCTCAAATGCCTGAACCGTGGGGTTTGTGAAACGGGAATAAATATTGCCTGGCTCTTCGCCACCGAAACGCGCCGCCGCCTGAGCCGCACTACCATAGACAAAACTGGACGTGGGAAAAATCGCATCACTATGTTCCAGCTGAGCAGTCCGGATCTGCCCTGCCCTCACCGCCAGAGTATCCAGAGACATACCCTCAAGATCCGATTCGGGGATCTGTACAGTTTCTTCGCGGTGAAAAGTCATGAGCGTCTCCTGATAAGGCTCGGTAATCAGTCTTCGTCGTTGTGGAGGTCAATGATGCCATTGTCGCCCGAGGTCGCATCGGCGCCTCCCGAGCGAGTAACATCATTACGTGCTTCATCGATGCGATTGAGGTACGCAGCGTCAATATCACCGGTCACATATTCCCCCGTAAACACCGAACACTCCCAGCCATCAATGCTGTCATTCACATCGCTGACACACGTCACAAGATCTTCAAGATCTTGATACAGCAGCCAGTCCGCCCCGATCAAGTCGCGGATTTCATCAACGGTTTTATCGTGGGCAATCAACTCTTTGGCCGATGGCATATCAATGCCATAAACATTGGGATAGCGCACCGGTGGCGCTGCCGACGCAAAGTAAACCCTCCTGGCACCCGCATCACGGGCCATCTGCACAATTTCCTTGCAGGTGGTGCCGCGAACAATGGAATCGTCCACCAGCATTACGTTTTTACCCCGGAATTCAAGATCGATAGGGTTCAGTTTTTGGCGCACAGACTTTTTGCGCATAGTCTGGCCCGGCATGATGAACGTCCGGCCTATATAACGGTTTTTGATGAAGCCTTCGCGGAATTTCAGGCCTAACCGGTGGGCCATTTGCATGGCAGATGTCCGGCTGGTATCGGGAATAGGCATAACAACATCAATATCGTGATCCGGGCGCTCACGCAGCACTTTATCTGCCAGGGTTTCACCCATGCGCAAACGAGCCTTATACACGGAGACTCCATCCATGATGGAGTCTGGACGCGCAAAATAGACATGCTCGAAAATACAAGGGTAAAGGCGAGGATTATGAGCACACTGCTGGGTATACAGTGTGCCGTCGGTTTCAATATAAACGGCTTCCCCGGGGGCAATGTCCCGCACCAACGTGTAACCAGCAGCACTCAGGCAACGCTCTCGGACGCAATCATGTATTCCTTACGGCCAGACTCATCGGTCCGTTCACCGTAACATACTGGGCGGATGCCGTTAGGATCGCGGAAACCAACAATGCCATGCCCCGTAATCATGGCGATAACCGCATAGGCACCGGCACAACGTTGATGAACAGCGCTTACAGCTGAAAAAATATCATCCTTTGTAGGGTCAAGCTTGCCCAACTTTTGCAGTTCGTGGGCAAACACGTTCAGTAGTACTTCCGAATCCGAGTTGGTGTTGATATGGCGCAGGTCGGTACGGAACAGATCGCGGCTCAGTTCGTCGACGTTGGTCAGGTTTCCGTTGTGGGCCAGAGTAATGCCGTACGGGCTGTTCACATAGAAAGGCTGCGACTCTGCAGAGCTGGCACTTCCTGCGGTTGGGTAACGCACATGACCTATGCCTACGTTGCCCACCAACCGGTGCATATGACGCGTGTGAAAAACATCCCGAACCAGACCGTTGTCTTTGCGCAGATAAAAACGTTCATCCTGAAAGGTAACAATGCCCGCCGCGTCCTGGCCTCGGTGCTGAAGTACAGTCAGCGCATCATAAAGCGACTGATTGACGTTGGAAGTACTGACGATGCCGACAATGCCACACATGGATTAGGTAATCTCCGGGCGTTAATATGAATGTTAGCGAGATGCGGACGTGGGTTCCACGGCCTTTTGAGAATCCGTCTCTAGAAAGCGGGCGAACTCATCACCGAATGTTCGCCTGGACCAGTCTTCAACCACCGCTAAGCGGTCAATCATCACCGACGTCCGCCACCAGGTATCCTGGGCCAGAGGCGTGTAACGGATAAACGCAATCGCGACAATAACCACAACAATGCCACGCAGCATCCCAAACCCCATGCCCAGCACTCGGTCGGTGGCTGAAAGCCCGGTGGCGCGAACCAGATGGCCAATCATGTTGTTAATGATCGCGCCAACGATGAGTGTTCCGAAAAAGAGAATGGCAAACGCTGCTATCAATCGTACAAGCGGTGTTTCAACCGTGTTCTCGAGCAGAGCCTGCATCTGGGGGTGAAAGGTTCGGGCAAGTATGAATGCGCCAATCCAAGTAACCAGAGACAGTGCTTCTTTTACGAAACCCCGTTTCAGGCTGATGAGAGTGGAAACTGTAATGAGGGCAATGATGACCCAGTCAATCCAGATCAGCGCGTCCATGGAAATCCCGGTGGAGAAAAGGAAGCGCGAATTCTATCAGGAAACCCGGGCGCGCCAAACCGCCTGAGTGATATAAAGCAGATTAAAAGCGTTATTTGTCGCCAGAAGTGACCAGACTGTTCAGGCTGAACGCTTTATCAAGTGTGCGCTTTGCAGCTTCTGCTTTGGATTTCTCAGCGAAAGGGCCGCTGAAAACTCGCGTAAGGGTGTTATCCCCACGAACGACTTCCTGAAGATGGGAGCTGTAACCTTTCTCACGAACCTTATCCCGCAGGCGCCGAGCATTGTCGCCATTGCCAAAGCTGCCCAACTGCACAACCCAGGCACCTTCCAAAGACCGTGTAAACTCGGCATTTGCTTGTTCAGCACTCTTCGGAGACTCTGTCGTTTGTTGAACGGGCTTGGGTTGCGAGGGTTCAGGCTGGGGGGGTGCCGGTTGAGAGGCAACAGTGTCGGCCACATCAGGGGTGGTATTGTTGCGCGTTTGCTGAACCGGCTGAGCTGCCGGCTCATCGTTCTCGAGAATACGGAAATCCTGGCTGGCTGAATTTGAATTCGACGCTTGGTCTTGCTGGTACGGAGGTGTCGGTGCTATATCCGACTCCGGCGCTTCAACTTCCGGGAAAGGTGGCTCTTCGGGAATGTTGATAGACGTGGAGGTGCGCTCTGAGTGAGGCTCATCGAAGACCATAGGAACAAAGATAACAGCCAGCGAAACCAGCACCAGCGCTCCAATTATTCTCTGTTTCAGTCCATCCACGTTACTTGGCTCCCCATTCATTTTTCTTGCGACATACTAACCGCCCACTCGCAATAACTCAAAGCCCTGAAGCGGGCTATGGACAAAGTTTAAGACGGGGTCTTCGAGCTTAAAAAAACAGCCTGCGCGCTTCCGCAACAGTGAAAAATGAGCCAAATACAATAAGAATGTCATTAGAGGCAGCACCGGCTTTCGCTGCCGCGACAGCATTAGCTACAGAATCATGAACGCTCACCTGCTCCAGATTACAAGGTGCAAGTTTTGCTCTCAATGTTTCTGCGCCCAAACCTCGCGGCACATCAAGCCCGGCCAAATGCCAGGAATCTACAACGGAAGCCATAGCCTGGGCCACGCCTTCCACATCCTTATCCATAAGTGCTGCGTAAACGGCATGAATCTTCCGGCCACCAACTTTCAGCACTTTAAGTCGTGCGGATAGCCAATTGGCAGCATGGGGGTTATGACCCACATCCACATACAGATCGGGGTTCCGCTCGAGGCGCTCAAACCGCCCCGGTACACTTACTTGAACCAGAGTATTTTCCAGAACAGATATGCTCATATCCGGATCAAGTGTCCGCATTGCCATAACCGCAGCGGCCGCACTTTGGACCGGCAACGGCCCAGTGGGTAGCTGATGGCATGGCCCTGGTAATGCAGAGTGCAGAGGCTTCGCCATTGCCTGCTAGCGTTTCACGAATGGTGTAATCCTGCCCTGCTCTGACCAGCGCCACCTTCTGAGCAGCTGCCTGTTGCAGAACGGAGCTTGGCGGATCTATATCGGCGACAATCGCCGGTATACCCGGCCGAAGAATACCAGCCTTTTCAAATCCAATGACTTCACGGTTGTCACCTAGAAACGCCACGTGATCAATATCCACAGAGGTGATAATCGCAAGATCCGCATCTATTACGTTTACTGCATCTAGCCGGCCACCAAGGCCCACTTCAAGAATCCAGTCCTGCACACCAGACTCGCCAAGCGCAACAAACGCCGCAAGAGTGCCAAACTCAAAGTAGGTAAGCGTGACAGAGCCACGAGCTGACTCAACCTTTTCGAACGCCGATATCAGGGTCGCGTCGTCAACATCTTTGCCGTCAATCCGGATGCGTTCGTTGTAGTTCTGAAGGTGCGGTGAGGTATAGGCGCCGGTACGCCGACCCGAGGCCTGCAAAAGAGCCTCGAGGGTGGCAACGGTGCTGCCCTTGCCGTTGGTTCCGGCAACTGTAATCACCCGTGCCGCTGGCTTTTTCCGGAACAGGCGGCGTAACACCACAAGAACCCGGTCAAGCCCAAGATCAATTTCGGTAGGGTGGATAGATTCCAGCCACGACAACCACTGCTGAAGAGTAGCACCAGCCCCCGGTGCGTTTGGGGGCTGTGATTTCGATTTACTCAGCTGGGACATCAACGTCTGGTTTTTCCGTTATCTCAAATTCAATAGGCTCGTCTGTTCCCGGCCGTTCCTGCCCGGCGAACTTGGCCAGCACGTGCGCAATACGTTCGCGCATCTGATGGCGATGAAGAATCATGTCGATTGCCCCGTGCTCCAGCAAAAACTCGCTACGCTGGAAACCTTCGGGTAATTTTTCGCGAACCGTTTGTTCAATTACTCGCGGGCCCGCAAAGCCAATCAGGGCATTCGGTTCGGCAATATTGAGATCCCCAAGCATTGCAAGACTCGCAGATACTCCGCCAAATACCGGATCCGTCATCACCGAGATGTAAGGTATGCCTTCCTGCTTCATGCGCTCAAGCACAGCCGCGGTTTTGGACATCTGCATAAGCGAGAGAATGGCTTCTTGCATCCTGGCGCCACCACTGGCGGAAAAACAGACCAGAGGAATACGCTCTGCAAGTGCAACATTGGCCGCCTGCACAAACTTTTCTCCAACAACCTGTCCCATGGAGCCACCCATAAACCCAAACTCAAAGGAGCAGGCCACCAGCGGAACACCCAACGTTTTGCCTTTCTTGGCAATAAGGGCATCTTTCTCCCCCGTGGTTTTCTGAGCCTGGGCAAGACGATCTTTGTAGCGCTTGGTGTCCTTGAACTTCAGTCTGTCCCAAGCTCCAGGTTTTCGCCGATTTCTTCCCGCCCCTCTTCATCAAGAAAAATGTCGAGACGGCGACGGGCAGCAACCCTCAGGTGATGATTGCATTTGGGGCAAACATCCAGGTTTCTCTCCAATTCCGGCTTGTAGAGAAAGGCGCCACACTTAGGACACTTTTTCCAAAGCCCTTCAGGTACGCCTGTTCTGCGATTGGATTCCGAGCGAATTTTGCCCGGCATTATCTTGTCCAGCCAGTTACTCATGGTTTTATCCTGTCCTTTGATTCCAGTCTGCCTCTACCTTTCGGGTCAGGAAGCCAGGCTGTCCAGTGCTTCACGCATCGGGTTAAGCAGATCCGTCAGTGCCCGTTTAAGCTCTTCGATATCTGCCTGATTTTTGGCTATTGTATCGACTAACACGCTGCCAACAATTACACCATCGGATACCCGTCCCACGGCTGCGGCTGTTTCTGCATCGCGAATACCAAAGCCAACGCCAACGGGCAATGCCGTCAACTCATGGATATGCGCCACTTTGGCGGCTACTTCATCCACGTTTATTTTGGCAGCTCCGGTCACGCCGTTAAATGAAACATAGTACACATATCCCGAAGAGTGATCGGCAATTGCACGAATTCTCTCATCGGTAGTGGTTGGCGCCAGCAAGAAAATGGGATCCAGCCCTTTCTCGGAGAACAGCGGCGCGACCTCATCGGCCTCTTCCGGCGGTAGATCCACCGTAAGAACACCATCGACTCCCGCTGCTACTGCAGCATCTGCAAAGGTTTCGTAGCCCATGGCTTCAATAGGATTAAGATAGCCCATCAAAACCACTGGTGTTGTGTTATTGGTTTCTCTGAACTTGCTTACCATCGCCAGAACCCGGCGCAACGACGTGCCGTGCTTGAGTGCCCTCTCACAGGCCAACTGAATCACCGGGCCATCGGCCATGGGATCAGAGAACGGCACGCCCAGCTCGATGATATCAACCCCGGCATCGACCATAGTGTGCATTAGCCCCACGGTCTCATCTGGGTGAGGATCACCGGCGGTAATAAAGGGAATAAGTGCCTTTCGGCCTTGTCCTTTGAGGGTCTGAAGAACCCCTTCAATTCGGCTCATGCCTGCTCCTGTCAGTTATTCAGATTTCAATACCATCTAACTGTGCAACGGTATGAATGTCTTTATCGCCGCGACCAGATATGTTGATGACGACCATCTGATCTTTATCCATCGTGGCTGCAAGCTTTACGGCGTAAGCGACCGCGTGGGCAGTTTCCAGTGCAGGCATGATACCTTCAACCAAGGTGAGCATGCGAAACGCTTTTAGCGCCTCATCGTCGGTTACCGACACATAGTTAGCCCGCCCGATATCTTTTAACCAACTGTGCTCTGGCCCTACACCGGGATAATCCAGACCTGCACTGACCGAGTGAGTGCTTGAAATCTGGCCGTTTTCATCTTCCATCAAATACGTGCGGTTACCATGAAGCACCCCCGGGCGGCCAGCACACAAAGGCGCCGCATGCTGCCCCGTTTCGATACCAAGCCCACCGGCTTCCACACCGTAAAGTTGTACGGATTCGTCGGTCAGAAACGGATAAAACATACCAATAGCGTTGGATCCTCCGCCTACACAAGCAACCAGGGCGTCTGGTAACTTCCCGGTTTTCTCCAACGACTGACGGCGAGTTTCACGACCGATGACTGACTGAAAATCGCGAACCAGCAGCGGGTACGGATGCGGGCCCGCAACCGTGCCGATAATGTAGAAGGTCTCTTCAACATAAGTGACCCAGTCACGCATGGCGTCGTTCATGGCGTCTTTAAGCGTGCGGCTTCCGCTTTCTACCGGGTGCACCTGGGCACCAAGAAGCTTCATGCGATAAACGTTCAGGGATTGGCGCTGTACGTCTTCAGCTCCCATAAAAACGTGGCACTCAAGCCCCAAGCGCGCACACACCGTTGCGGTAGCAACACCATGCTGTCCGGCGCCGGTTTCAGCGATGATCCGCTTCTTACCTAAAAAGCTAGCCAACAGGGCTTGGCCAATGGTGTTGTTTATCTTGTGTGCACCGGTGTGATTAAGATCTTCGCGCTTCAGCCAGATTTGGGCTCCGCCGGTTTCCCGGGTCAGTCGCTCAGCAAAATACAGCGGACTGGGGCGGCCGACATAATCTGCAAGATCTTTGTCGAAGGTGGCCTGGAACTCAGGATCCTTTTTTAGCCGAAGGTATTCTTTTTCGAGAGTCATCAGGGAATCCATCAACGTCTCGGAAACGAATCGTCCGCCAAAGGCGCCAAAATGCCCCCGCGTATCTGGCAATGCAGCCAGCATTTCTTCAGTCAGTTTTTCAGACACGGTCAACCTCTCTATTAGACACGGTGAGCCTCTCTATTAGGCACGGTGAGCCTCTTTAACAAAGTCAGAAATTTTTTCGATGTCTTTGATGCCTTTAGCTTTTTCAACACCACCGCTAACATCAACAGCCCAGGGCTTCACCTTTTCAACAGCGTCGGCCACATTAGCAGATGACAAACCACCGGCCAATATAAGGGGCAGCGGGCGCTCTGAAGGAATCAAATCCCAGTTGAATGAGTGTCCGGTGCCTCCGTAACGGTCAGGATCCCAAGCATCTATTAAAAGCCCAGAGGCTTGACGGTATTCGCGCATAGCCCGTTCAATCTGCCCGGCTTCGCGAACCCTCACAGCCTTTATCCAGCGCCGGCCAAACCGGTTGCAGAACTCTGCGGTTTCATCGCCGTGAAACTGAAGCAAATCCAGTGGAACCCTATCAAGAACCTCTCTGACGAACGCTTCAGACGGATTCACAAACAGCCCAACAACAGAAACAAACGCAGGCACGTTCCGGGCAAGAACCTTGGCCTGTTCAATGGTAACGGCGCGGGGGCTGGGGTCATAAAACACAAACCCCAGGGCATCGGCCCCCGCATCAACGGCAGCTCCAACATCCCCAATACGGGTTAAGCCACAGATTTTGACGCGTGTACTCATGGCGCTTGTACCGGTTTTTGCTTCAGATGAATATGCGTTGGATACACCGGACTGTTTTCGGCTTTGTTGAACCAGGGTCTTAAAAAGGCCGGGCCACATTCAGCTGCTGGCAAAGGAAAACCTTCCGGATACCCCACATCGACCAAATACAAGCCATGGGGCGGCGCGGTCACTCCGGCTAGCGTTCGATCTTTGGCTAGCAGTATGTCATGAATCCATGATAACGACTTACTTCCAGTGCCTACAGCCATGAGGGCCCCGGCAATATTTCGAACCATGTGGTGCAAAAAAGCGTTAGCCTGCACATCAATTACGACGAAGTGGCCTTTTCGGGTTACGTTTATCTGCTCAAGAAAACGAACCGGTGTTCGGGATTGGCACCCAGCAGCGCGAAATGACGAAAAGTCATGCTCACCAACAAGCGCCTGAGCTGCTTCGTGCATACGCTCTGCGTCCAGCTCGCGAAAGATCCAGCTTACCTGCCCGCGCTGTATGCCGGGCCTTACAGGGCTATTATAGATAACGTAGCGATAACGCCGGTAAATTGCAGAAAACCTGGCATGAAAATCATCACTGCCGTTTCCTGCCCAGTGTACGGCAATGTCAAACGGCAATGCGGTGTTGATGCCCATAACCCATGAACGAAGGCTACGAATGGAAGGCGTCTCAAAGTGTGCGACCTGGTAACTTGCGTGCACCCGAGCATCGGTGCGACCGGCACAAACCAGATCTACTGGATGGTTTGCAACTTTCGCTACGGCTTTCGCCAGCTCTGCCTCTACCGAACGAACTCCGGACTTCTGCAACTGCCAGCCATGAAAGCTGCGACCGTCGTATTCGAAAGCGAGAGCAACTCGCCCACCGCCGATGGCGTTATCCGCTGTGAGTTCCTGAGGGTAGAGAAACAAGTGTGAACCCGAAAAGTATGTTGCTGTAAAAACAAAACGCCGGCTGAGTGCCGGGATAATCCCCGGCGGCCGGCGTTTGCTACCTCGATAATCCGATTATAACGGATCAGGACAGATTTTTAAGCAGATCCTGAGCTTCAGATTTCTGCTCGCCATCTCCTTCGAGAGCGACCTCTTCAAGAATGTCACGGGCACCGTCACTGTCACCCATCTCGATGTAAGCCCTTGCCAAGTCAAGCTTGGTTGCGGCTTCGTCAGTTCCGGCGAGAAAATCGAAATCATCGTCGTCACCCAGATCGTCTTCATCGAGATTGGGAACGGGTGATTTCGGAGCTTCATCCCGAACTTCATCAGAGGCAACCGGAAGCTCTTCATCTACAAGGGCATCATCCGACTCTTCAGTTAAATCCCCAAGGGATTCTATACCTTCGAGATCGTCATCGTTCAGGTCGTCTTCACGGAGGCTATCTTCAAGTTCCAGCTCATCGTCCAGAGACAACTCGTCGCCTTCAAAAACAGCATTGGCGGAATCTGCAGAATCCGAGAACTCCTCCATAAGGGCGAGATCCTCATCGGATACATCAAGCTCCAAATCGTCAAGCGTAGACTCTTCCATTTCGGAACCACCAAGCTCCTCGTCTTCACCCGCAACCTTATCCAGCTCAGCATCCAGCTCGTCCAGGAAAGACTCGTCGAGAGAATCAATCCCCGTGCTTTCGTTGTCCATACCAAACTTCAGCGAATCGTCAAGTGAGTCCTCAAGGGGTTCATCAGCCTCTGGCTCATCCAGATCTATTTCCAAGGAAGAGAAATCACTCTCCTCTTCGGCAACATCTTCTGGCACTTCACCTTTAGCTTCAGCTTCCGGTAGTTCAAGCCTGACAGATCGTATTCGATCAGGCCATCATCCCCGTCTTTCGCTTCCTCTTCATCGGTGTCAGTGTCAGTAGACCGTTCTACGTCATCGGAGGCATCAAGATCGAAATTGGCAAAAGCAGAATCGATTTCACTGAACTCGCTGTCTCTTTGCTCTGGTTCGTCAGCCTCAAATTCATTGGAAGCCTCTGATTCATCGACAAACGACCCGGAGCGAAGCTGTGATTCGAGATCATCAATGCTAGGCATTGATTCAGCTTCTTCAAGCCGGGAACGAAGCTCATTTGCCTGGGCAATCGCTTCATCGTCGTCTAGGGCCTCAACTTCGCCAAACTGCTTCTCAAACGACTGACGGTCCTGATTATCTGCATAGACCCCAAGGAGCTTCAGGCGCAAGTCTGTGCGGCTGGGCTCACGGGAAATAGCAGTCTCCAAAACCTCACCAGCTTGATCGTAACGACCATAAGCAACATAGGCACCAGCTTCTTCAAGCGCGTCGCCGGCTTGACTTTGCTCCGGCTCGTCATCGTCAAGGCTTAGGTCAAAGCTATCGTCTGGCCCATCAGTATCGCTATTCAGTTGCTCATAAAATGCTTTTTCGCGGTTTGCACTGCGCCGCGCAAGCAGCAGTAGAAGCAACAGAAGAAGAATCAGGCCGCCACCTAGCGCAATCTGATACATGGTATTGCCGGTAATCGCATCAATGACGTTACCCGGAAAGCCTTTGTCGACGACAGGCTCTGGCTTCGGCTGAGCCTTGGCCTCAGGAACTTCGGCTTGCGCTGGCTGCTTTGTTTGATCGCCTGCAACCGAAGCTACATCGCTGCGTGCAACGTCACCATCCTGATCAGTACCAGCATCATCAGCAACCGGTTGTGCGTCAGACGCAACTTCCGCCTCGGCAACTTCAGTCTCGCTGGATACGCTTCTTGCTCTGATTCTGAAGGTGCCTCAGAGGCGCCTATGTCGGCAGAGGCGGCGTCATCCGCGGTAGCCGCCACGCCAGAAACTTCCGTCTGACTTGCCTCAACACCCTGCTCCGTGGCATCGGCAACCGTTTCAGCTTGGTCCGTCACGGCACCATCGGCGTCAGCATCGGAGCATCTTGGGCTGCGGCATCACTCACAGCAGCGCCTTGTTGAACCTCTGCTAGCTGGTTGTTCTTGAGCTCGATTAAACGCTGCAGCGTCTTTACCTGATCCTGCAGATCGTCAACCCGGCTATTGAGTTCGTCGTTTTCGCGGCGGGCGCTTTCGAGCTCCTCCATGGCCACGGCTGCACCGGCATCTACGCCGCCTGCAAGCTGGCTATCACCACCTGCCGAACCACCCTCGGTTTCACTCCGGCCACCTTTGTCATCTGCAACCAGGAGCTTTAGCTCATCACCGCTAGCTGCAACCTCTCCTGCACCGCCACCCTCAGGCTGCTGTGCTGGTGTGGCATCAACAGTGCGTTTCGGCTTCTGGAATTCCTGATTCTGCTGCGCAACTATTTGGATTGCCTCAGCGGGACTGCGGCGGCGGATCTGGTTCGCGGTGGGAACACGCAAAACCTGGCCACGCTTTAGCCGATTGATGTTGCTACCGATAAATGCGTCCGGATTCAGATCCTGCAGTGCCAGCATGACTTGCTGCATAGAGAGGCTGTTATCTGGGCGAACCGCGGAGGCAATGGTCCAAAGAGTGTCAGAGGGGCCTGTAGGGCCGAAAGTATCTGACCTGTAACCACTTCCGCTGGACTGTTCTACCTGTGCCTGGCGGCGAACCGACTCAGAGCTGCGAGCGGAAGGTGCGGGGCGAGATTGCGCATTAGATGGCGCCCGTACCGATTCGGAAACACCAGATTCTTCGGCGTAAACCGGTGGATCTACAAGAACAGCGTATTCGCGCATCAACCGACCACTTGGCCAGGTGAGTTCCAGTAGAAAGTTGAGGTACGGCTCTCTCAGAGGTTCACGTGAGGAGACATTCACCACCAGGCTGCCATTGGCGCGGGTCGTTACGTCGAAACGAAGCTTTCCAAGAAATTGGTTCCGCTCCAAGCCCAGTCGCTGGTAAGCCCTTTCTGGGGCTATGTTCACAAACACGTCGCCGGGATCAACACCCTGGCTTTGTGGCAGAACAATTTCGGCGTCCATCGGTTCATTCAGATAGGACTGAAGTTCAATTTCACCCAGCCCGAGGCTTGAGCGACGCCCGAACCGAGCCCTCCCGCCAACGCCAGTGCAACCGCAAGCTTGCGTACCTTCATGCTTTTTCCTTTCCAGTCTCCGTTATCCGCGACTGTTTTTTTAACAGAATCGGACGAGGTGGGGTGACTTCCGTCTGGATTATTCTGGATTAATATGTCGCGTATTTAACTTTCAGCCCGGCAAGTATTGTTGATAAAGCCTCTTTTATCAATCAATCAGCTGCAATCCTTGCACCATTTATTTATCAGTTGCACGGAACTCCCTAGTGCCCCTGAAAATAACAGGGGCGGAGCCTGAAATCAGCCTCCGCCCCCTAACCGGTTTCCTGAAACCGGACACAGTTGGCATTAATTGCCTCTGTGTAACATTTCTTAACGCTCCTGCAAGATTCGTAACATGCGGCGCAAGGGCTCAGCGGCCCCCCACAGCAGTTGATCGCCTACAGTAAACGCAGAAATATACTCCGGCCCCATGGCCAGTTTACGGATGCGTCCGATAGGCACACTCAACGTGCCAGTTACCTTGGCAGGGGTCAGTTCCGCAATGCTCGCATCACGATCATTAGGGATAACCTTAACCCAATCGTTGGCTTTCGCCAGAATGGACTCTATTTCCGCGACCGACAGATCTTTCTTCAGCTTGATGGTCAGCGCCTGGCTGTGGGAGCGCATGGCACCAATTCGCACACAAAGGCCATCAATAGGAATCGGGTTGTCCGAGCGACCAAGAATTTTGTTGGTCTCTACCCCAGCCTTCCACTCTTCCTTGCTCATGCCGTTATCAAGTTGCTTGTCGATAAACGGGATAAGGCTGCCTGCCAGAGGCACCTGGAAGTGCTCGGTAGGAAACTCGCCGGAACGCATGGTTTCGGTTACTTTGCGGTCAATCTCCAGAATCGCAGAAGACGGGCTTTCCAGCTCCTCCCCAACGCTGCGGTTAAGCTCACCCATCTGGTTAAGCAGTTCGCGCATATTCTGAGCGCCGGAGCCAGATGCGGCCTGGTAGGTCATGGGAGACACCCACTCGATCAGGTCCTGTTCCAGCAGACCACCAAGGGCGAGCATCATCAGGCTAACTGTGCAGTTACCACCTACATAGTCTTTCACGCCGCTTTCCAAAGCTGCGTCGATCACGTTGCGGTTAACCGGATCCAGAACAATAACCGAGTGATCCGCCATCCGCAGTGCAGAGGCCGCATCAATCCAGTAACCCTTCCAGCCTGCATCGCGCAGCTTTTGATAAACCGCATTGGTGTAATCGCCGCCCTGACACGTCAGCACCACATCCAGGGTTTTAAGGGTTTCAATATCAAAGGCATCCTGTAAGGGAGGAACCCCCTCTTTGCCCACATCAGGCGCTGGCTGACCAGTCTGCGACGTGGAGAAAAATACCGGATCGATATCGCTAAAATCATTTTCTTCGCGCATGCGCTGCATGAGCACTGAGCCCACCATGCCACGCCAACCTACAAGTCCAACTCGCTTCATGTGCGACCCTTGAACCTCAATTTATGCCCGCCCTCAGCCTTTATCGCTGGCAGGGACAGGATGAATGATCCGCAGCAACCGCGTCGTGTTGCTATCAGGTATTGTCGTAAATTACAGAGCAGCCAGTACCGCATCACCCATTTCACGGGTCGAAACCCGGGTACCGTTTTCCGACATAATATCGGCCGTACGGAGGCCCTGATCCAATACTTTATTTACTGCCGCTTCAATGGCCGCAGCCGCCTTTTCTTCATCAAGGCTGTACCGCAACATCATTGCGGCGCTGATGATCGTAGCCAGCGGATTGGCAATACCTTTACCGGCTATATCGGGCGCTGAACCATGGCAGGGCTCATACATGCCCTGCTTTTCAGAGTTCAACGAAGCCGATGGCAACATACCAATTGAACCAGTAAGCATGGCCGCTTCGTCCGATAGAATATCACCAAACATGTTGCCAGTCACAATCACGTCGAACTGCTTGGGCGCGCGAACCAGCTGCATCGCGGCATTATCAACGTACATATGAGACAACTCTACGTCCGGGTATTCGCTCTGTAGCTCGTTCATGATTTCCCGCCACAAAACGGTTACTTCCAGCACGTTGGCCTTATCCACCGAGCACAATTTTTTGCTGCGCTGCTGCGCGGCTTCGAACGCAACACGGCCAATGCGGCGAATTTCAGACTCTGTATAAGCGTAGGTGTTGTAGCCCTGACGCTCGCCACTTTCCAGCTCACGAACACCCCGTGGCTGACCGAAGTAAATCCCCCCGGTAAGCTCGCGCACAATCATAATATCAAGACCCGAAACCACCTCGGGCTTGAGGGACGATGCCGACGCCAATTGCGGGTAAAGAATAGCAGGGCGCAGGTTAGCGAACAGTTTCAGATTTGAACGCAGGCCAAGGAGCCCCTTCTCAGGCCGCTTTGCCATGGGCAGGCCGTCCCACTTTGGACCACCTACAGCCCCCAGTAAAATAGCATCGGCTTTGCGTGCTTTTTCTAGCGTCTCATCCGGTAACGGATTATCTGTTTCGTCCAGTGCGGCACCGCCCACCAAGCCCGACTCGAAGGTGAGTTTCAGGTCAAATTTTTCATTAATGGCGTGCAGGATTTTTTCAGCTTCCGCAACGATTTCCGGGCCTATGCCGTCACCCGGCAGAAGAAGTACAGTTCTGGACATAATGAACTTCCAAATCTCTGAATGCCGGGCCTCACAGGCCCGACAAGTTAATGGTTGCCAGATAGCGCAAAGCACATCCGGCTTAAACTAGATATCACCTGTACAGCGATGTGCTAAAGGCAAGCTTATTGCCCAGCACCAAACAACCAAGGTGCCGTTTCTCGGCGCTGATCTTCGTAGGATTTGATGCGTTCAGCGTCTTCAAGGGTAACGCCAATGTCATCGAGACCATTGAGCAAGCAGTGACGACGGAAATCATCCACGTCGAAACTGAAAGACTCACCAGACGGTGTAATCACGGTTTTCGCTTGCAAGTCTACCGTCAGCTCATAGCCTTCCGCAGCCTCAGCTTCCTGAAACAGCTTCTCCATAATATTTGCTTCAAGAACAATAGGTAACAACCCATTCTTAAAGCAGTTATTGTAGAAAATATCAGCAAAGCTGGGCGCAATAATCACCCTGAAGCCGTAATCATCAAGAGCCCAGGGCGCGTGTTCGCGGCTAGAGCCACAGCCAAAGTTACTACGGGCCAAGAGTACACTGGCGTTTTTATAACGTGGCTGGTTAAGCACAAAATCCGGGTTCAACGGGCGCTGGGAGCTGTCTTGGTCCGGCTGGCCTTCATCAAGGTAGCGCAGCTCATCAAACAGATTCGGGCCAAAGCCCGTACGCTTGATGGACTTCAAAAACTGCTTGGGAATAATCATGTCCGTATCCACATTGGAACGGTCCATGGGGGCCACAAGGCCCTGGTGTTGCGTAAATGCGCGCATGGTTCAGTTCTCTCCTGTGGCTCAGTTCAGCAGTTCGCGAACATCAACAAAATGGCCGGCTATTGCGGCGGCGGCTGCCATGGCGGGGCTCACTAAGTGAGTACGTCCACCAAAGCCTTGCCGGCCCTCAAAGTTACGGTTAGAGGTAGAGGCACAGTGCTCGCCCTGCCCCAGCTTATCTGCGTTCATGGCCAGGCACATAGAGCAACCGGGATCACGCCACTCAAGGCCTGCTTCAATGAAAATCTGGTCAAGCCCTTCCGCTTCTGCCTGTGCTTTAACCAAACCGGAACCCGGCACAACCATGGCCTGCATGAGACTGTCTGCAACTTTGCGCCCCTTAACCACAACGGCCGCTTCCCGCAGATCTTCAATACGGCTGTTGGTGCAGGAGCCAATAAACACCCTGTCCAGCTTGATGTCTGTAATGGCCTGGTTTGGCTGCAAGCCCATATATTTCAGGGCCCGCTCAATGCCTTCGCGCTTGATCGGATCTTCTTCTTTCGCGGGATCCGGCACGTGGCCGTTAATGCCAACAACCATTTCCGGCGAAGTGCCCCAGCTAACCTGCGGCAGAATATCTGCGGCGTCTAGCTCAACAGTTTTATCAAATACCGCATCCAGATCGCTGTGCAGCGTGCGCCAGTATTTAACGGCAGCGTCCCAGGATTCGCCCTTGGGCGAGAAGGGCCGGCCTTTCACGTATTCGATTGTGGTGCCATCAACAGCAACCATTCCCACACGCGCACCGGCTTCAATGGCCATGTTACAAATGGTCATTCGTCCTTCCATGCTGAGGTTCTGAATAGCCTCACCACCAAACTCGATGGCGTGGCCAGTACCGCCGGCAGTACCGATTTTTGCAATGATCGCCAGTACCACATCTTTGCCGGTAACACCCTTGCCAAGCTGGCCGTCCACTTTAACCAGCATGTTCTTCATCTTTTGCTGAACCAGGCACTGGGTAGCCAGCACATGCTCAACTTCAGACGTACCTATACCGTGGGCAAGACAGCCAAACGCACCGTGAGTAGACGTATGAGAGTCACCGCAAACAATGGTCATGCCCGGCAGGGTTGCGCCCTGCTCTGGCCCGATCACATGCACAATACCCTGGCGCTTATCCATAATCTTGAATTCAAGAATGCCGAACTCGTCGCAGTTCTTGCCCAGAGTTTCGACCTGAATACGGGAAACCGGATCAACAATGCCCTCAATGCCTTTCGCGCGATCAGTTGTGGGAACATTGTGATCTGGCGTGGCCAGGTTGGCATCGATGCGCCAAGGCTTACGGTTGGCCAAGCGCAGCCCCTCAAAAGCTTGAGGCGAGGTTACTTCGTGCAATAATTGACGATCGATGTAAATCAGCGCAGAACCATCGTCCCGCTGCTTTACCAAATGATCGTCCCACAACTTGTCGTATAAGGTCTTGCCCGCCATGATTCTCTCTCACTCTCTGGAGGTCGCTTTTTTGAAGCTCTCTACTGCCGTTTAATGTCTATGATACCGCTGGGCCACAGATAACCGCAATTCATGTTTTTCATTCATCGCATTCCAAACGGTTATACGATAGCCTTTCCTGATAGAACCGAACAGGAAGACTCATCTTGGACTCAAATTCCCTTAAGGCTTTCCTCACCGTTGTCGACCAAGGCTCTTTTTCAGAAGCCGCTGAACAGCTACACCTAACCCAGCCTGCAATCAGCAAACGCCTTGCAGCCCTGGAAAACCAACTCGGGACAACGCTGATCGACCGCAGCCACCGGCAAATCCGCCTAACCGACTCCGGCAACAGACTGCTACCCCATGCCCGCAAGATTCTCGACGAAATCCACAACGCTCGCATTGCGCTTTCGCCGGATTCAAACCTCATAGAAGGCGAGCTACACATCATTGCCAGCCACCACATTGGCCTTCACCACCTGCCCAAATGGCTGCGCCGATTCAAGCGTGAACACCCTCAGGTAACCATAAACCTGCAATTCATGGAATCCGATGCCGCCTACGAGCAAATGCGCAAACGCAACGCAGAACTGGCATTCGTCACCCTAAGCGACAGCATGCTTCCAAACTTTCACGTATATGCACAATGGCCCGACCCTATGGCATTTGTGGTCGCGCCGACCACCCTCTGGCTTCGTTGAAAAAACCAAAGCTCGCCGACTTGGCAAAACACCCGGCCCTTCTACCCGACACATCCACCTCAACCTATCGCGTAGTAAGCCGGCTATTTCTGGAGGCGAACCTACCCTTGCACCCACAAATGCCCACCAACTACTTGGAAACCCTGAAAATGATGACCAACGTTGGCCTCGGCTGGAGTGTCTTGCCACTGCGCATGGTGGATGGAAGCCTGAAAGTACTTAAAGGGGTATTAGCGACAGAAGCTGAAACGGGGCATCCGGTTACGAGGGTCCTCGGCGGGATCGGCCTCACCGGCCGGCAACCAGGTAATGCGGCAAAAGCGCTTTTAAGGATTGTTCAAGAAGAAGAAGCGGAGCACCCCGCTGAAGCCGAGTAGTGAGGCCAATAAACAAAGCTAGCTAGCTTGCTGCTGGCCCGGTCATTCAAAAACGTTGAGCGCCAAGGATGGCGCGATCGAGCCCTACAGGGAAGTATTCACGGGCGTTTTTTTGAATGACCGGGCCAGCAGCAAGCGTCTGCACCCAAACAACCAGGCCTATAGCTGCCCAAGAACAGGCGTTGAAACAGAAACATCCCCATTCTGACCACGATGGCGCAAATAATGATCCATCAGAACAATGGCCATCATGGCCTCTGCAATTGGCGTTGCGCGAATTCCTACACAAGGGTCGTGCCGCCCAGTGGTAATAACCTCCACCGGATTGCCATGCACATCAATACTGCGACCCGGCAAACGCAAACTCGACGTCGGCTTCAAAGCAATACTCGCAAGCAGCGGCTGCCCAGATGAAATACCCCCTAGCACGCCGCCAGCATGATTCGATAAAAAGCCTTCAGGCGTCATCTCATCCCGATGCTGAGTGCCCTTTTGGGTAATGCACCCAAAGCCCGCACCAATCTCAACACCCTTCACCGCATTGATACTCATCAACGCATGAGCCAAGTCTGCATCCAGGCGATCGAAAACCGGCTCACCTAGCCCAGGCGGCACGCCTTCAGCCACAACATTGATGCGTGCCCCAATAGACTCTCCTTCTTTACGCAGCGCATCCATATAAGCCTCCATCTCTGGAACCTTATCGGCGTCGGGGCAGAAAAACGGGTTCTGATGAACCTGCTCCCAGTCCAGTTTTTCCGCACGCACCGGGCCCAGCTCCGACAAATATCCGCGGATACGAATACCCAGGCGCTGCTGCAGAAACTTCCGGGCCACCGCACCAGCCGCTACTCGCATAGCCGTCTCACGTGCAGAAGAACGGCCACCACCACGATAATCGCGCACACCATACTTATGCATGTATGTGTAATCGGCGTGGGCGGGGCGGAACTGCTCTGAAATCTTGGAGTAATCCTTTGAACGCTGATCCGTGTTCTCGATAATCAGCCCAATCGGCGTACCCGTGGTTTTACCCTCAAAAACCCCTGACAGAATCCGCACCTCATCTGCCTCACGGCGCTGGGTCGTGTGCCGGGAGGTGCCCGGTTTACGGCGATCCAGATCTGCCTGCATATCAGCTTCTGAGAGCTCTAACCCGGGCGGGCACCCATCAATAATGCAGCCCAGCGCAGCGCCATGGCTTTCACCAAAGGTGGTAACGGTAAACAGTTTTCCGAAAGAGTTTCCTGACATAATTCAATATCTTGTTAGGGTTTTGTAAGAAATTAGTTTAGCGTTTGTTCTGCCACGTGCGAAGATCCTGCTCAGTAATGGCAAAAACACCGTCACCGCCATTGCTGAACTCCAACCAGGTAAATGGGAGCTCCGGGTAAGCTTCATCCAAAGCCACCCAGCTATTCCCCACCTCGACCACTAGCAAGCCACCCGGCGTAAGGTGCTCCACCGCCCCGGCGATAATCCGGTGCGCAATGTCCAAACCGTCGTCACCGGCCGCTAAACCCAGCGCGGGCTCATGGTGAAACTCATCTGGCATGCCTGCAAGATCTTCCGCGTCGACATAAGGCGGGTTGCTGACAATGATATCGTATTGCCCGCTGATGTTGGCGAACACGTCCGATTGCACGGTGCATACTCTACCCTGGAGCTCGTGGAGATCTATGTTTGACCCGGCAACGGCCAAGGCATCTGCTGATATATCAGACAAGTCCACGCTGGCATCCTCAAACACAAACGCCGCGCCTATGCCAATACAACCGCTCCCGGTGCAAAGATCAAGAATCCGCTCAACCGGTTTATCACCCAGCCAAGGCTGAAACCCGTTTTCAATCAGCTCTCCAATAGGCGAGCGCGGCACTAAAACCCGCTCATCCACATGGAATGGCATGCCCATAAACCAAGCTTCACCCAGGAGATAGGCCAAAGGAACACGCTCATCAATACGACGCCTGATGCGCTCAAGAAGGAGCTGCCGCTCTTCTCGGGTCAGCCGCGCATCCAGAAACAGGGTGTTATCTTCCAGGGGAAGGTGAAGGCTGCGCATCACCAGGTGCACCGCCTCATCCCACACGTTATCCGTGCCATGGCCGAAAAAAACCGGCGAAGCGGCAAACTGCGATGACGCGTAACGAAGGTAATCGCGAACGGTGTGAAGATCTTCAATCGGACTGGTCACAAACGCGGCTTCCTGTAAATTCGGATTCAGCGCGGGATTATACGCTGTTTCAGGACTTTGCTGCAGCCATCGGTTTAAACCTGGCCGAAGCGGCTCAGATAGCCAAGGGCCCGGAGCTGTTCCGGCTTTCCTCAAAACGATCCAAAGCGGCCGCCATACGCTCGCGACCCAGCTGAATCAATTCGGGTGCCTTGTGGTAGTCATAGCTCCGGCACACGTTTTTGGGAATATTCACCAACAAGTCCGGCGGATAACCAGCGATCTTGTACTGCACAAGAGCGCTCTGCATGGTTTCAATGGTCAGGTTCATAACATCAAACTTGCCGATTCCCAGCTTATCCCAGTCAATGGTCTCGTGGTCTTCCTGCACTTTTTTATCGCTGTGCTTATGATGTTCTTTTTTCTGAACCTCTTTTGAAATTCTCTCTTCCGGACTCTCACCCTCGACGGCTCGTTTTGCCCCCAAAGACTTCAGTGTATCCCAGTCGAACCAACGAGATGCTTTATCGCGGAGGGCATCCATCCACACATCCGTGTCGTCTCCTTCGCCGGCGCTGGAAAAAGCTGCATCTGGTATCCTCTGGCGTCGGTCATCCTCACCGCTGAGATTCACCGCTACCACCAGATCCGCATGGGCCGATATAGTGGGAATAATGGGCAGCGGATTTAGCAAAGCCCCGTCTACCAGCACCCGGCCTCCAAGAACCAAGGGCGTTACCACGCTAGGAATGGCAACGGATGCGCGGATTGCGCGGTCCAACGGGCCTTCCTGAAACCAGACTTCCTTGTGAGCCAACAAATCGGTAGCTACGGCGGTGTAGTGCAGTGGTAAGTTCTCGATGCGGATATCACCCAGCATTTCCCGAACGATTGAAAAGATTTTTTCGCCTCGGATAGCCCCAACGGAATTGAAGGTTAAATCCAGCAGTTTGAGCACATCAAACTGACCCAGTCCGGTTACCCAGTCTTTGTAGTCCTGCATTTTACCGGCAGCGTACATTCCCCCAACAAGCGAGCCCATGGAACAGCCAGAAATGGCAATAATGTTATAGCCACGCTCATCCAGGATCTCGATCGCACCTATATGGGCATAACCCCGAGCGCCACCACTACCTAATGTAAGGGCAACTGTTTGGCGCCTAGCCTCTGGGACTTTTTTATCGCTACTGGCATGCGACTCGGTGGTCGATATGTCAGAACTATCCAAAACCTTGGACACATCATTGTCTGGCACTGTACTACCTCTTTAATAACTGCCTCGTTATAGCTATCTCGTTATTACCATCACTTCAACCCGATCACCCTGGCGAGTCAGATCATTGACAACCACCGATGGCCCAACAACCAGTAGCTCTTGCTGCTGCCGAGAAACACCGGTTTTGGTCAACACCTCAGCAAGGGACTCGGTGGCTTCGCGTGCACGCCTCATAGAATCCTCAAATGATTCAGTAGCACCAAGCTCGGAGTAGCCCACAAGAATCACCTTTGCACCCTCACCTCGGGCAAGCTCATTAACTTTCCGGCGATCCGCGGCCTGCCAGTCAAACCTGTAAGTAACACCCCCTGTCCAGGGCACAACCACAGGCCCCACAACTCGGCTATTTACCGCTCCAAGCCCGGGAACGGCAACGCCGGGTGCTACCTTAAAATGCTCCACCCACACGTACTGCCTCAGGTTGCCCCGGGTAACCGTGTACACAGACGTGAGCCAGCGGCTGCCATCATCTGCCACTACGCCGGCCACCAGATAGTCCTGGGTCGCATCGCGTCCGTATAGAACCGCTTGATTGAATATCTGGTTTGCCCACACGTTGCTTCGCCCACAGCGAACGCCCGAGCACTCAAACAAAATCTGGGCGCCACGTTCACGGAGCAGCCCTCGATAGTGCTCCCGAGCCTCCCGGCGGTTAGCATCCCGGGCAATTTGATAAAGCCGCCCTTCACCGGAAACCGGCAAGCGCGCCATGGAGTCTGAGCGTATCTCGTTATTAACTTCCCGCACCGGGCTAAAAAGAACAAGGTGGCCAGATGATTCGATGGCAGTTGTCACCTCAAGGGTTGATTGGGCAAATGCCTTAGGCATAGATTCTGGCAGCGCTGCAACGGCAGCGCCTGAGCTGACCAAAAACAGCGCGGCGGCAAGCAAGCGAAATACAAAAGGCTTGGGCAAGGTATCACTCTTTTTTAAGGAAATTTTTGACAACATCGGCAACTGGGCGGGTGTCTCCATCGAGATGACAGTGATGCCCACCGAGCACCTCTACTCTTTGCATATTCGGGATCGCATTCAACCGATCATCCAGCCCCTTCCGGTTAGCCAACAGGCCTTCTTTTGCGCTCACAAACAAAGTAGGTGCTTGAATTGCCTTGAGAGAAGCCATCACTTGGTCTTCGGTCATCATCAGTGATGATGGGTGTCGCAAACGGGCGTCGGTACGCCAGCTGTAACCGTCGCCTCGGGCTTCAGGTTGCGGGGAATCAGTGCAAGCGCCGCCTCGTGGCTAAGGGGGCTGATCCCGCCTTCGCGAACTTTTGCCGCAGCGGCCATATCAGGATAAACAGCCGAGCGACCGGAGCCGGCAATTCGCTTGTTAATGGATCTGCGAAGTTGGGGAATCGTGTCATCAATAGGACGGCTGAGTGCTCCCAAACTATCGATCATCACAAGTTTGCGCACACGCTCCGGGAAAGCAGCGGCATATAGCGAACCGACAATACCGCCCAGAGAATGCCCGACAATATCCACTTTCGCGCCCTGCTCCGGGCCACAAATGTGCTTTTCAATCAGCTCCGCTATGTCGGCAACGTAATCCATCAGCTGGTAGCTTTGCCCCGGTGGGCGATGTCCAGAATGCCCGTGACCTGCCATATCCACTGCGTGTAACGGTGATATCTGCGCCAGCTCAGGTGCAATTTTTGAGAAAGTAAGACTGTTATCAAGCCAGCCATGAAGCATGATGACAGACGGGTTCGCAGTTTGTGAGGCACCCTCAACCAACCAGCTCAAGCCGGCCAGAGTAATGTGCTGCAATGGCCACTGCGCCTCCCGCAATCCGGTGCTGTTGCCACGGATGTTTGGCGGTATAGCAAGATCATGCATATTTGACGTGAACCTCACATTGTATGAGTCGGGCGATCCGAACTCAGAGAGCCGGCAAGGTAGGCTTCAATCTTGGTTCTGGCACTTTCGTCATCGCCACTAAACTGCACACCAATGCCTGCCGCACGGTTGCCTTGGGCACCCTTGGGGGTGATCCAGATAACCTTGCCCGCAACGGGGAGCTTTTCTGGCTCATCCATGAGGTTTAACAGCAAAAAAACCTCATCACCGAGCTGGTACTGCTTCTGGGTTGGTATAAACAGACCACCCTGGCGAATGTATGGCATGTAAGCGGCGTACAAAACCGCTTTATCTTTGATTGTCAGGGTAAGAATGCCGCTGCGCGCACCAAATCCGGGCCCCATATGTGACACCTTCTAAAATTGATTGTTTTATAGTTGAACAAAACCTGTAGGAATTAATTCCTAGTATGTTCAAATCATAGCAGTTGTGTCGCGCAAAAGCGCATTTAGGACGCCCGGCGCTTCGTGGGCATCAAGTCACGCCAAGCTAAAAGCAAACGGCTAGCCTCCAGCTCCGGGTTGGCGTTATACACACCAGCCGCGCGGCCATCCCGAACCCTGTCCAACAGCTCATGGGCGCGCCACGCAGGATTGATCCCTGCCAAAAACCCAAGCATTTCGCCAGCTTCAGGGTCGTTTGCTTTGCCCCCGGCACTCAGCCTCGCCAAATCCGCGGCCCAACCCTCAAATAGCCAGAGCATATCTTCCAGCCCCAATGCCTTGAAGGCTTTTGCCGCTTCAGCGACCGCAACTTGCCCCTTCATGAATTGTCGAAATTTATCGAACGCCTCATCCCGCAATGCCGGGAACTCACCCGTGGCGTACTCAAGCGCCAGGCGTGGGGCATTGCCTGCCAACACAAGTGACTTGGCCATAAGCTCTGCCGAGGGCTGCTTATCGCTCTCAAGATTGGCTACCTTGCTTGCCAGCCATTGATTGGCCTGCTCCGTTGAAGGAACAGGTATAGACAACACCTGGCACCGAGACCGAATCGTTGGCAATACTGGCCGACCACTTTCCTGCAGCAATAGGAGTACAAAATCTGATACCGGCTCTTCAAGTGTTTTCAGCAGAGCGTTGGCCGAGTTAATATTGAGCTGGTCTGCACGATCAATAACCGCAATCTTTCGGCCTGCCACTTGGGGCGACGACACCGCAAAGGTCGAAAGCGACCGTATCTGGTCTACTTTGATCATTCGGGACTTTTCTGGGGCATACACGCGAACATCCGGGTGGCTGGATGCCGCAAGCAGCTTGCATTGGCGACACTTGCCGCAGGCAACCGGTGCCCCGGCTTGCATATTAACTGGCGCGGCACATAACAACAGGCCTGAAACCGCATCTGCCCAAGCTCGCTTGCCTACGCCACACTCACCCGTAACCAACAGCGCATGAGGAAGCCGGCCTTCAGCAAGGCGATGCTGGATAACCTGCCAGGATTTCTGAAGCCAGGGCATTTCTAGGGCAATATCAGTCACTGTGCTTTCCTGAATATGGGTTGGGCCGGAGCATTCCGGGCCGCTTTTTGCGTGCTCTGTGCAATTGTCGCTTCATGGTAACCAGCAACCTGCGCAAGCGCTTCAAATCTTCGGCATCATCCTGTGGGGATTGCGGTGTCGTTTGAGGCCTATAGTAATGGCTGTTGATCATGCGGGCAAAAAGCCGGGCTGAATCCGCCACTACTGGTTCGGCAACCGCCAGCCTCGCGGCAAGCGCTGCCGGAGTTTCGCCGTGCCTTACCGGCACACCCGCTCGTACACATAGTTGATACCAAGCACCCAGCACGCGTTGGTAGCGACCCCGGCTTAAACCCCAGCGCATTTGCAAAGCCGAGAACAGACCAGCAATCAGCAGCGCGGCGCCAACAATGCCTGCGGTAAAATAACCCAGCTCCCGCATACCAAACCCACCAGGCAAGCGAGACATCAGATTCAGCTGACTTTGACCTTGGTACCCAACAACCCACCGCTGCCATTGATAGTTGATACGATCAAGTTGCAAACTTGCCCATTGGATGATCGCCACGTCCCCGTATTTCTGGGCAGAGCCCCAGCTGTTTTCCAGGAACGAGCCTTCATCGGCCACCGCATCCCGCAAGCCCGATTCAATCCTGTCGGGTGCAATAGCAGCGGTCGGATCAACGCGAATCCAGCCCCTCCCTTCAATCCATGCCTCAACCCAGGCGTGGGCATCATACTGGCGCACAATAAGGTATTCGTCGCCTGCACCGCTTTCACCACCCTGGTACCCCACCACAACCCGAGCGGGTATTCCAGCTGCGCGAAGTACAAACGTTGTCGCACCGGCATAGTGCGCGCAGAACCCACGCTTTTCATCAAAAAGCAGGCTATCTATGCCATCGTTTGGCATTTTTGGCGGCCGCAACGTGTAGTAGTAGGGCTGCTCCCGAAAACGATTTAACAGCGTGCGGATCACGCCTATATCGTTGTTTGAGCGTTTCAAATCAGCTGCTAACGCGCGCGCCTTTCGGTTTCCTGTAGGTGGTAGCTGCAGATAACGATCAGCTTCTCCAGGTCCCAGAGTGGCGTTAGCAGGTGCAGCTGCGCCCCCGCGCGCCAACCTGTAGCGGATCGAGCTATCAGCCGGCCGCCGGAAGCGGAACAGATCGTCTGACTCTTTTATTACATTATCTGACACCGCCACGGAGCCTTCGAGGGCAAACGCCCAGCGCTGGTCTGTGGGCTCCATCAGCACATCGTACTCACGAGGCTGCAGTTCACCAACGCCGCCATCAATATTCACCCGCCCGGGTGAACGAAAGGGGGCGTTTGTGCCCTGGCGCCAGGTTCCATCATCAAGGGTATCCAGTATCAACCCGCGCCAATATCTGTTCCGGTACGCCGGCATGGGGCCACCAAAGGTCACACGGAAGGCCCGCTCACTACTTTGCGCCAAGCTGGATATATCACCGGGGCGCATGGTGTCACTTATACCCGTGCGCGCCTGACCAGACACCAAAGGCACGCTCCACAAGGGCTCCATGCGAGGGAAAAACACGAACAAAAGCACGACCACCGGCAGCACCTTCAGGAGCATGACGCCTAGCCTGCGCCAACCCGCCTTCATTCCGCCGGGAAGCTCTGGAGCGTTTAGTACCTGCAGCCCGATGAGCAATAAGGCGATGGCACTCATGTTAACCAACGCCCAGTGAATTTCCTGATGAAACAAAAAATTAACCGTGGCCAAGTACACCAGAATATAAAACAGCACATAGAAGTCGCGAGCTGTGCGGGTTTCGAGCCACTTCAGCCCTACTGTCAGCACGAAGAACGAAGCGGCCGTATCCACCGTAAAACTGCCCTGCACCCGAACCAGATACACGGCCACCAACACCAACATGATCCCAGTACGCAACCAGCGCCCGGGCAGGCGAACACGGCCCTGCTGCGCAAGCCAGCGCCAGCCTGCTAATGCAACGCAGGTAAAAATAAGCCATAAAGGTAGGCGATCAAGTTGAGGAGTCATCAGTAGCGCAAAGCTGGCAATCAGCCAGAGCAATGCGCGGGAAGGTAAGCTTTTGCTTTGATTGTCAGCCTCATCATTGGAGCGGCTCAAAAAACTCATAACTGCGCCCCCAACGTGGCTTCCTCAGGCTTGTGGATATCCGCGCGCTTACGGGAGCCGTGCTGTGCTGCGGAAGTATCCCGTGGTTTTTCCTCACCCCATACCGCTAGCGCCCTCAGGCAGCGGGTTGCGTGGGCCGGGCCACTATCAGGGTCTATCACCTGCCCGGGGAGATTCAAACCAAATCGCGCCCCACTCTTGCTGCGCTCAAGAACAAGCCAGGACAGATACCCAAGTCGCAATTCATGATCGGTACCGGCAAAGGCATTAAAATCCAGCCAGTGCGGGCTGCCCTTATCTGCCTCCCAATCGGCCACCACCATCTGGCCGCTGCGAGCAAAACGTTTCCACATAACTCGCTGGCTCATATCCCCATCACGCCAGGGACGAAGTTCCGCGTGATCGTTCCCCTCTGGTGAGCGAGAACTGGCCGTTTGTTCCCCATCGTCTACCGCGCTGATTGCCTCCGGCGCGACGATTGGCCGGGGAAACACTACGGCGGAGGCAACCGGCCTCATCCAAGTCCAGGCCTTGAGCAAACCAAAGGGAAATCGGGTTTCAATACGTATGCGATCCGGCCGCAGATATCCCCGAAATACAGAAGGTACGGGCAAGGAGACATCTGCTGACTGGCCAGCCGGCACATGGGCCACGGGCACCTCTCTCTCATCTCCTGAAAGGGTCAGGGCTATGGCGTCATCCTTGCCGGCCGCTACTCGCAGGCGGAAAATAACGTCGTCGCCGGCAAACCCCTCGCCAGCCTGAACCAGAGTTAACTCCAGGCCTGAGAGGTTGCGGTGAGTCTGGTGCATGGCACCCACAAACACTGCGCCAAGTAGAAAGGTGACCAGGTAAATCAGACTATTCTGATAGTTAATGCCGGTAAGCAGCATAATTAGCAACAACAGGCCAAACACCACACCCGCAGCGGTGGGCAAAATGAAAAGGTTTCGCTGGGTGAGCACCTGCACATCGGCCCGCGGAATTCGGCGGTTGATCCAGTTGTTAATCCAGTTCGGAAAACGGCTACGGATTAGTCTACTCATTATGCCCCTAAGGCCGGTTCATTTATTAAAATGATCAACGCACCTAATGCTCACCGCTATGGTACCCCCTCTTCATCAGGCTTTTTGTAACAGTACGACAAATCGAAGATTCTGATCACAAACTAACGGTCACAGGCTTGAAAAACTGTCGGACAACCCGAATACTCCCACTAAGTGAGAAGCGTACTGATTGCTGTAACCTCAGACACGCCTCGTACCTGGGTTTATCGCAGCAAGAGGCCAGATTATGAATCACCCAACCCCGCCAACCGGGCATAACCCCGGCCGGGCTGACTCTACCAAAAGCACGACCCTATTGGCTGCCGCTATTACAGCAACGCTTGCGGCAGCGGCATCAATGCCGGCGACTGCAGGCGTTCAGGCGATGACCTCCGATGAGATGGTCGAAACCTACGTGAAAGATTCAGCGGTTATTGTGGTACCCAGAGAGGGCCGCAAATCGGAAGCCGACCGTCAGCGCATTATCCGTGCCCTGACCATTTCGCCGGGCGAGCCCGTTATCACCGAAGCGGAAGAAGAAGCCTACCGCGAAGCACTGCAGCGATTTACGGACGAAGGCAAATCTGACGCTCTTGCAAATGCTGAGGAAGAGTTTCTTCGCCGGGCATTACTTCTTCCCCAGGAAGAGTTGGCCAGAGCTCAGCCACCCGCAGAGTTCACCCCGAACATTCCGCCGCTGGTTTTCGGGCAGCAGATGCAGATTCCGGATGAACCATTTACCCAGTCATTCCTTAACGATCAGCTGGGTATTGGTTTCGATGGGCAAAACCTGAACTTCTCCATTGGCAACCCGCCGGGCATAGATCAGATTCAGATTCCACAGGGGATTAATGAAGGTCCGATTACCCTCACCCCACGACCGGGTGGTGGGTTTGATCTTTCTATTGCGGTGCCTGATCAGTAGGTAACGTTTAACACACCCTAAGTATCACACTAAACGGCAGCTTTTATTATTAAGCTGTCGTTTTTTATTGCTTGCCCATAAACAAAAAACGCCCCGCACTGCGGGGCGCTTCACCAGGACTGGTGCTCAGATCAGATTAGTGACCGTATACAGCCAGCTTAGTGTCGGTTACAGCCAGGTTGTCGATGGCCAATGAACCGATGGACGTGCCACCGATTTCAACTGCGCCGATGGACATATCCATGAAGACGTTGTTTACGTCGATGCGCAGAACGTCAGTTGCAGTGGATGCACCCAGGCCAGAGCCTTTGTAGATGTCCAGATTCACATTAGCATACTGAGTAAAGATTCCTTGCTCCAGCGGGCTCATGGTAGACAGATCAATACCATTAGCTGCATAGAAGGCTATGTCGTTAGCTTCGGACCCTGCGCCTGTGATCTTCAGATCACGAATGCCAACACCCAGGAAGTCAACATCGAAGTCCATATCTTGAACATCAAATGCCGCCACAAGATTCAACTGATCAGTAGCCGTATCAACCCGGATGTCCAGTTGAGCCAGGTTGCCGTAACCGCTCAAGTTGGAGATCAGTGTTGTGCTATCTGTACCAGTTCCACCGGCTAGCAGCTCCATAGAGCCAACAGTCATACCCCAGTCAATAGGAACAGGTGCACCAGTCGCAGGATCCGTTTGTAGCGAACCGACATGAATGACTGCGTCGCCATCGTCAGCAACGTCGATATCAATTTTCAGCTGATCCAACAGATCGTTATAACCGGCAGTTGCGCCGTCAGCAGTCACACCAGCACCGCCAAGAACGATGTCGTTAACCGCGAAGGAGCCTTCATCCGTGTACTTGAACTGACCGATGCTAACCTTGGTTTCCAGTTCAATGGTGACACCGGCCTGACCGGTTACATCGCCCATTGCGGTGTCGTTCATAGCTTGCATTTCTGCGTGGGCTGCAAAAGGTGCAGCAGCGATAGCTGTTACCAGAGCAATTTTTTTCAGGCCTTTCATTTTTATCTCCTTATAAACTCATTTTGTTGTTGTCTGAGCTTTTTAGTTTTGGGTGTGGAGTTCGTCGCTCCACAAATCCATTTAAGATTGTTTTACAGTCCTAGTCCGTGACTGCATTCACAGTTCTTAACCCAAAACTTACAACACGTAACAAAGAGCGACTGCGTCTCAAATTATTGGGTGCCGCCTTCAACGTCAGGTTTGCTGTCGTAAAAAATTTGAAAAGGCTTTTCGTTGGCCACCGGATCGGCGTACGCCACTTTGTCGTTTTCTACTTGATAAGGAACAACCTTGGTTCCGGAAATGCCCAAGCGATGTTCGAATTCAACCACAAGCGCCTCATCGTCGCTGCCTTCGCTTAGTTTTCCGGTATACAGGATCACAGCCGCATGTATTTTCCCCCTGCGGGCGACAGACTTTAACGCTGCGCGATACATGAGAATCCGAATCTGCGCAGGTGCACCCGCCGCCTGTTCATCCAGATTAATGCGCTTGATGGTAGTGCCATCCTCAAGCAGCATCCATGCAGAAGGCATATTAGGTTTTGAATCTGTCAGAGTGCCGGAATACTCATCAGTCGCCTGCTTGGTCAGATAAAGTATTTGCTGCTGACCGAGGACTGCGTATTTAGACAGCTCTTTTTTAATCGCCATTTCCCGCTCGCTAGATAATTCACCAGAAGGTGCTTCCTCTGCACTTGCCACGGGGGCAACAAAAAACGAAATCAGCAAAAGAGCTTTTAGCAGCGGTTTTCCAAGATAAGGCATCATTCTTGTTCCTGTTGTATTTGCGTTAATGGCTACGCTAAGGCTGGCCAACTCGGCTAGAATGCGATGTTCCGATTCTGGGCTGCCAACTGTCGTTTCTCAGTGTTTTCATTAGACCAGCGGCCCTCTGGATCCGACAATGCCCGTTTTGTGGCCTGAGTATCATTCTACTAATTAACCGGAGTTAATTTGCCAGTTCCTGTTTCCTCCCTGATTAGCCCCGAAGACTATGCACGGCTGCTCAGCCACGCCGCTAACGAGCAGGACTTTGCCTACCTCGGAAGTGTCGGAGCTGGCGCTGGCCGAGGTTCGTTCAGCGGGTTTACGGCCTGTGCGATTGCAACAAAGCGTGTTGATTCAGGGGATGTTGGTGCTCTGAACACGAGCAAGCTGGCTGCAGAGATGGAAACCCTGGTTCAACGCTACGAAGTTCCGATGCAGGAATCGCAGGGCTTTCTAACCGGCGGGTGGATTGGTTTTCTTAGTTACGAATTCGGGTACATGAAAGAAAAGCGCCTTTCAGCACTCTGCCCAGTGCCAGCGACGCCTCTACTCTTTACAGGCTTCTATCTGTGGGCCGCCAGCCACAACCGGGTGACCAATACTTACCACCTTTGGGTTCACCCTGAATGCCCGGAACAGACACGCAAAATTCTGCAGTCCTGGCGCTCCACCACGCCAGCCCGAAAAACAGCCAGCTGGCACATGGTCTCCCCCTTCAAGGCACGACAGCCCGCCAAGGAGTTTATGGCCGGTGTAGACGCGGTTCAGCGCTACATCAACGCCGGCGACTGTTACCAGGCCAACCTTTCCCAGGAATTCCGGGGTAACTATGCAGGAGACCCGTGGCTCGCATTTCAGGCGTTGGCAGAAGCTAACCCAACGCCTTACAGCGCTTTTATTCAAGCCGGGGCGGGTGCAGTGCTATCTATTTCCCCCGAGCGCTTCCTGGAGATCCGTGGCCGTACCGTTAAAACCAGCCCCATTAAAGGCACTCGGCCAAGGGGAAAGACGCCTTCAGAAGATGCGGCCTATGCTGCAGAGCTGGAAGCGTCAGAGAAAGACCGTGCTGAAAACCTGATGATTGTAGACTTGCTGCGCAATGATCTGAGCGTTCACGCAGCGCCAGGGTCGGTAACCGTAGACAGCCTGTTTGCACTTGAGTCGTACCGGAATGTGCACCACTTGGTTAGCCACATTCGCGCCAAATTGGCAGAAGGCGCTTCACCCATGCAGGTACTGTTCGATGCTTTTCCTGGCGGCTCGATAACCGGTGCGCCAAAAATCCGCGCCATGGAGATTATTCGGGAACTGGAGCCTCACTGGCGTGGCCCCTACTGCGGCTCAGTGTTTTATCGCGGGCTGGATGGCACATTGGATAGTAATATCGCTATCCGCACCATGCTGTGTGAGAGTGAAGGGGCTGAGGATATGACCGAAGAACAAGGAACCATTCGCTGCTGGGGCGGCGGCGGCATCGTTGCCGATTCAGATCCGGAAAGCGAATACCAGGAAACCCTCACCAAAGTAAAACCGCTGATGGATTTCCTGGAACATCTGAACTGGAACGATTAGCCGGTGCTGTGAACGGCACTCGCCTTCAGGAACTCCTGCTTCAAATCCTCAAACTCCTGCACAGCCGGGTACTGAGGGAATTCATCGATCACATTCTTGGGCGCATGGAACAGAATGCCAGCTTCCGCTTGCCCGAGCATGGTGGTGTCGTTATAGGAGTCGCCGGCTGCAATAACGCGATAGTTCAAAAGCTGGAAGGCACGTACCGACTGGCGCTTAGGGTCGCGTTGGCGCAGCAGGTAGTCGGTAATCTGGCCGTTCTCTGCCACTTCCAACTTATGGCACAGCAACGCGGGGTATCCCAGCTTTTTCATCAGCGGCATGGCGAATTCGTAGAAGGTGTCAGAGAGAATAACCACCTGAAACCGCTCACGCAGCCAATCCAGAAACTCCCGTGCGCCCGGCAGCGGATCTAGCTCACCGATCACTTCCTGAATCTGTGGCAGGCCGTATCCGTGCTGATCCAACAACTTTAGCCGTTGCGTCATCAGAACATCGTAATCAGGAATGTCGCGGGTAGTCGCCTTGAGTTCTTCAATACCGGTTTTTTCTGCAAACGCGATCCAGATTTCCGGGATCAATACGCCTTCAAGATCAAGACATGCCAGTTCCACAGTGATCTCCTGATTGGTGCTCTAAGTGAGAAGTGTTAAATGAGAGCATGGCCCGCTCCCCGATTATTGACGCGGTATCATAAGAAAAACCGGCGAAGAATGCATTGTACATTGCAACAAAACTGCGAGTTTTTATGCCTCTAAGAAAACATCGAGATATAACCATATAGATTGTCATTCCTTTATGGAATTAGTCGTTTAATGCTAACCTTCACCAAAATCCGCATTAGGTACTGACATTTTATGAGCAATATCCACGAGCTACAGGGCGAGCTGGCCGGCGAAAGCCCAAGAGCGATTCTGAAGGCTGCCTTCAAACGTTATGACAACATCGCTATTTCTTTCAGTGGTGCCGAAGACGTGGTGCTCATCGAAATGGCCCACAAACTAACCGACAATCTGCAGGTGTTCACACTCGATACCGGGCGCCTGCACCCGGAAACCTACGATTTTATCGAACGCGTGCGCAAGCACTACGGAATTAACATAGAGGTGCTGTTTCCGGACACAAAAGAAGTTCAGGAACTGGTTAACAAAAAGGGATTGTTCAGCTTTTACGAAGACGGCCACAGCGAATGCTGCGGTATTCGCAAGGTAAACCCGCTCAAGCGCAAGCTCGCAGATGTGGACGCCTGGATTACGGGGCAACGCAAGGATCAAAGCCCGGGCACCCGCAATGAGGTTCCGGTTGCCCAAGAAGACGCAACCTTCTCTGGCCCAGGTAAAACACTGGTCAAGTTCAACCCATTGGCCAACTGGACATCAAAAGAAGTGTGGGATTATATCCGTATGACAGAAGCCCCCTACAACAAGCTTCACGAAAAGGGGTTTGTCAGTATTGGTTGCCAGCCATGCACTCGCGCGATACTGCCTGGGCAACACGAGCGCGAAGGTCGCTGGTGGTGGGAAGAAGCCACACAAAAAGAGTGTGGCCTGCACGCGGGTAACCTTATCGCCCGCCAGTAAAACTGGCGGGGATTACCTATCTAATAAACCGACCGCTCAGTAGGTAGGCAGCTCTACGCCTTTGAACAAGGCCTCGATCTCGCTGCGGCTGCTCTGGCGCGCAACGGCTTCATCAATGGACTCTTTCGTGAGGTGCGGCGCAAAACGCTGGATGAAGTCGTACATATAACCGCGCAGGAACGTGCCCTTACGAAAGCCAATGCGTGTCACGCTTGGGCTGAACAATTTCTTGGCATCCAATGCCACTAGATCGGTATCGGTTTTGGGGTCAAACGCCATGCTGGCTATGATCCCGACCCCAAGCCCCAGGCGCACATAGGTTTTAATTACGTCGGCATCGGCAGCTGTGAACACCACTTTGGGCGTCAGGCCTTTGGACTGGAACGCCTCATCAAGCTTTGAGCGGCCTGTAAAACCAAATACGTAAGTCACCAGTGGGTGCTCCGCCAAAGCCTCCAGCGTTAACTCAGACAACTGGGCAAGCGGATGGTCTTTAGGCACAACCACCGTTCGGTTCCAGCGATAGCAAGGCATCATAATCAGGTCGTTGAACAGCTCCATAGCCTCTGTGGCAATGGCGAAATCAACAACGCCGTTGGCGGCCATTTCAGAAATCTGCATGGGTGTGCCCTGGTGCATATGCAGGGATACATCAGGATAAGCTTCAATAAACCCACTAATTACCGGCGGCAAGGCATAACGCGCCTGGGTATGAGTTGTGGCAATACTTAGATCACCCTTACGCTGATTGCTGAATTCCTGGGCTATCTTTTTAATGCCCTCTGCACGGCGCAAGATTTCACCAGCTTCGCGCACGATGATTTCACCACCCGGAGTAATACGGGTCAGATGTTTACCGCTGCGGGCAAATATCTCCAAACCCAGCTCATCTTCAAGAAGACGAATCTGTTTGGAAATGCCGGGCTGAGACGTAAAAAGACTCTGGGCAGTTGCCGACACGTTGAGGTCATGGTGCGCAACTTCCCAAATATAGCGCAACTGTTGTAATTTCATTGAATCGGTTGCTCCCTGAGTTTTCTGCCTTCGACGGGCTGCATATAAATGTAGACGGGCCCCATGCGTTCAAGAATACGCATAACACGTCTGTTTTTCATTCTTTATTAGTATAGATAAGCTCTCTGACTCAGTTTAGACCAAAATGGCATTTGCGCAGCTTATATGACGCAGATGTTTGTTTCTCTGGCCCTTGACTTGAACGAGACAAAGCACACAATCCGAGATCATCATTTACCCGGCATTCAGGACATCAATGCTTTTAACCACCAAGTTCCTCAGGCCTGCCTCTGACCCGCGAGCGGTTCGGCGTGAACGCCTTAGCACGCTTCTGGTGCCTGGGCACCCTAAGCGCCTGAACCTTGTGATAGCTCCGGCAGGGTTTGGCAAAACAACTCTGGTAAGCCAATGGTGCGCCCGCACAACTGGCCCTATTGCCTGGCTATCCCTGGATGAGCACGATGATGAACCCCAGCGTTTCTGGCAGTATGTTGCCGGTGCGTTTGAGCATGCAGGTCTAACCGGGCTTGAAGGCTGCTACAAAAGCCTCGCGGGCAATACAGATGACCACCTTAACAGCGCGATCACCGCACTGATCAATACTCTTGCATCCGACGGGGGGCCATGGGCTTTGGTGTTGGACGACTTTCAATTTGCTGCCAACGACCAGATTCAGCGCCAGTTCGGGTACTTTGTGGATTACCTTCCTGCAGGTATCACGGTTACCCTGGTCTCCCGCACCGAACCTCCCTTGCCGCTTGCCCGCTGGCGCGTGCGCCGCTGGCTGCAGGAGATCCACCCTGCATTACTGGCATTTTCCGAGGACGAGTGTCGTGAGTTTTTTCACAGCACCATGGGGCTTACCATTTCGGAGCAGGAAGTACAGGCCATTTGTCACCGAACAGAAGGCTGGGTGGCGGCCATGCAACTCTCCGCGCTGTCAGGGAGTAACAGCGGCCTGGATCAAGACCAGCGTACCTCTGGCTCAGATACGCCACAGGCCTCGCTTAGCATAGATGAACGGCACATTAGCGATTATGTGCTCAGCGAGGTGCTGGATAAGCAGCCGAGCGCTATTGTCGACTTCCTGCTGGATACTGCCTGCTGTCCAAGGCTGTGTGCTTCTATGTGCAACACCATTCGCAACACGGACGACAGCCAGGAAAAACTGGAAACCCTGCTTTCCCAGAACCTGTTTTTAATTCCTCTGGATACTCACAATGAATGGTTCCGCTATCACGATTTATTTCGCGATGCCTTGCTGCAGCGGATTCGCCACGTCGATCCTGAGCGCGCCCACCTGCTCTGGCACCGAACGGCAGAATGGCTTTTAGACCACGGCCAGGTTCAGGAGGCGATTACTCAGATTGTGCAAAAGCAAGATTGGCCATGGTTGGCTGATGTTCTGGCAACCCACGGCAACAACCTGATTCATGGCGGTTACCATCTACCCGTTTTAGCGTGGATTGAGGCGCTGCCAACGGAGCAGATAGACGAAAGCGCACAACTGCAGATGCTGCGCGTATGGAGCCGGTTTTTTGCCAATCGATTTGATCATCTTGAGCCATTACTGACCAACGTTGAGGATTTACTCGACCGCCGCGTTGCAGATTCCGCCCCGGATGCAGAGGGTGCGCTGGGCCTGCAGAGCGAAATATCGCTTATACGCTCCTACCTGGCCCGGTCGCGCAGCGATGATAAAAGTGCCAGTGACCTCACCCGCCAGGTGCTTGCGGATATAGACCACACCCGAATCCCATTAAAGTCAGTGACCTATTACGGCCTGGGGCTGGACGATTACGGTAAAGGAGACCTCACAGGTGCTGAAGATGCGCTGAAGTCTGCGGTCCATTACGGGCAGGTCGAAAGAAAGCCCACCACGGTTCTTTCCAGCGGCGGTTTGCTGGCCTGGATACAATACAACCGCGGCGACATGGATCTCGCACTGGAAACCTGCACCGAGGTGCGTCGCTGGGTTGATCAGCATTACTCGGATCCCAGCCAGCCCCGGCTGATCTCATGCTGCTCAACGCCGCTCTCACCGAAATTCACCGGGAACGTAATCAATTACAGGATGCAGCCGCTCACCTTGCACCTTTGCTGGAGCATGTAGATCAGGGCACAGAACCGGGGCAGCATGTGGTCATTCAACATGTTCGGGGGCATCTGGCTTTTAGCGGTGGCCACTTTCAAACAGCCATAAGCGCTTTGGAAGATGCAGAACAAGTTGGCCGTAAGCGCAGGGAGCATATTGTTTTCGAACCGCCAGCCAGTGCAGCGTTTTTGGCACGGTGTTATCTGGCGGTGGGTCAGGTAGCACAAGCCCGTCAAAGCCTGGAATCACTGAACAGCCAAACCGTTACCAACCCCTTAAGCCGGGAGCAGAACAGCATCTGCTATGCCCGCCTGCTGGTTGCGGAGAACAAGCCTGAGCAGGCCCTGGGCCTTCTTGAAGCGCTTATGGCCGAAACAGAACAAAACGAACACAACCGACACCTAGTGGAAACACTGTTGGTATGCGGTGAAGCGCTTGCGCTGCAGGGAAAGGACAACGAATGCCGAGAGCGACTTGAGCGTGCTTTGAGTGTGGCCGCAGAAGCAGGGTTTATGCGTTTGTTTGTGGAAGAGAGCCTCTGCCTACAAAACCTGTTACTTGGATTGCCCACCTTGCAAAGCGAACGAAGCTGGCAGCGAAACCTGAAGGCCCTGTTGCAGAGCCAAACCATGTTTCAGGGCGAAAAAGCCCCAGCTGCAGAGTTGCGTAAAGAAAGGGAATCTGTACCGGTTAGCCCAGAGAATAACCTTGCAGAGCCTCTTAGCCAACGGGAGCTGGAAGTGCTGGAACTGATCCACGCGGGGCATGCAAACAAAGACATTGCTGTGAAGATGGGAGTAGCGCCAACAACGGTGAAAGCCCACATACGCAATATCTATGGCAAGCTTGGGGTTGGCCGGCGAACGGAAGCCCTTGCCCGGGCACGGGAGCTGAGGATTCTCACGCAGTAGGTTTCGCTGTCTTTTTGGGACGCACATCACGTTCGGCGAGAACTTTTTACCTGCGCTACGCCCTTTGGACGATTCGGCTACGCCCCCTACTCCCCTATTATTGATTCCACGGTAGGGCAAGCCCTCACCATGAATTCTGGAACTTCAGGCCTTCAGACTTCTTGCATTGCGTTGTTTCAACGCCCGGGTTTATCGTAGGACCCCTTGATATAAGCCAGCCTTCGGGCTGGCTCTTTTTTTACCTCTCGCCTTTTACCTTTCAATAATGCGCCGGAACGGTGGTAGTGCATCCAGCAGCAATTGACCATAACGCCGCGACACAATACGGCGATCAAGAATAGTCACCCTGCCAGTATCTTCCTCGGTTCGCAGCAAACGCCCCACAGCCTGTACCAACTTGATAGAAGCGCCCGGAACCGTAATTTCCATAAATGGATTACCACCACGCTGAGTTACCCACTCTGCAAGGCTCGCCTCAATAGGGTCGTCGGGCACCGAAAAAGGTAACCGTGTAATAACCACATGGTGCAAATACTTACCGGGCAAATCTATGCCTTCAGCAAAACTGGCTACACCAAACAGAACGCTCGCTCGCCCTTCGTCAATCCGGCTTCGGTGCTGTCGCAAAACCTCACCCCGGGACATATCATCCTGCGTAATGATCAAATCCGGGTGGTCCGGCGCCAGCGCATCCCGCACCTGGTGCATCTGCCTCCGGGAAGTGAACAGCACAAGCGTGGCGGTCTCACCAGCCCAAACTCCCGGCAAGCGTTTGATTAACTCATCTGCAAAACCGTCGTCGCTGGGCATACAGGCCATCGCAGGCACTTCTACTGTCGCCATTTCGCCGTAACGGAAGGAACTCGGAACCACCAGTAAACGGCTGGCGGCGGGTAAGCCTGCCCGGGATTGGAGGCGATCGAAGGTACCCAGCGCAGTCAGAGTGGCACTGGTGAGAACCGCACCGTAGGCCCGCGACCAAAGCCGTGAGTACAAAAGATTGTCTGCCAGCACGGGCGAGCTGAACAGTGCGATGTCTTCCGCATGATCCCAGCGCTGCCGCACACTCCAGCGCGCCGGCGGGGGGCTTTTGCCTTTGTTCGGGCCATCAACCTGCTCGGTCCAGGCTGTCCAGAGCCGCAACTGATCTTCTGAGCGGCTGTGGAACGCACCAATCACTGGATACCAGGCTTCTGCGGTATCCCGATCAATCTCGTGTTGTTTGCGTTCGTCGAAAGCCCCCTGCAGCTCATCTGCCAATGCGCCAAGGTGCCGCACGAGGTTCGCGGTGGCAATCCGGCTTTCGGAAGCTAGCTCGGCTAATGCTTCTGGTAACTCGCCCTCCGGGTAGCGCCATTGGGCCGAACGGCGCTCGTCGTTGAACTCCCATCCGGTGTTGTGCTCGGCTTCTTCATACACTCGAGACAGCACCAGATCCACATCTCGAGACGCACCACTTATGCGATCAATCGTTTTTGCACCCTGGGTACCCGCTGCCAAATAGGGCTGCATTTTGGCAAGCGCTTGAGACAACTGCTTAAGCCATTGCCGGGTCGAGTTCAGAGGTACTGACGCCGCAAAGTGGTTCAGCGCTTTGTCTGGAAGGTGATGGGCTTCGTCGAAAATAAATAAGGCGTTCTCAGGCTCCGGTAGAATGGCACCACCGCCCAAAGCCAGATCAGCAAGAACGAGGTCGTGATTCGCCACCACAATGTCCACTTCGTCCAGGTCCTTGCGGGCATCAAAAAAGGCGCAGCTGTCGAAGTAGCTGCAGTGTCGGTTGGTACACTGGCGATGATCGGTTGTTACCTGGCGCCACACATCATCTGGAATTTGCTCCGGCCAATGATCTCTGTCGCCATCCCACTTGCGGGAGCCGTAGCTTGCCAGCATTTCCTCAAAGAATGCCCGGGTGCCAGGCTCCTCTGTGCCAGGGCTATCCAGCAAGAACAGCGGCATGGTATCGCTGTCACCGTTGCCTTCATCGTGCAGCCGGCTCTCCAGGCGAGACATGCAAAGGTAACGGCCGCGGCCTTTGGCCAGGGTCCAGGAAAAATTCATCTTGCTGTGTTTTTTCAGATCCGGAAGATCTTTTAGAACAATCTGGTCCTGCAGCGCCACCGTCGCCGTGGATATCACCAGTGTTTTGCCCAGGGCCCTGGCCACGGGAATAGCTGCAATCAAATAGGCCAGGGTTTTACCTGTACCTGTGCCAGCTTCAACCACACAGGCGGCCGGCGGCGATGTGCGCTGGCCGTCGTTTTCGGTTATGTCGCCCATGTAGCGGGCAATCTCAGCAATCATCAGGCGTTGACCATAGCGGGCACGCACGTCTTTGCCGGCCAGAACCTCACGGTAACTTTGCTGGATTTCCTGTTTGATTTCGTCAGATAACGCCATCAGTTCGGGCTCACCCAATCGCGCACAACACCCACTCGAAAATCTCTGCCCTGCTTGCTAAGCACAACGCCATTTTCATTGATCTCTTCTACAGTGATACCAGCGAAGGATTCCCCTCGGCGCAGATAGTGCCCATTGATCATCACCCGGCTGGCATAGGGGTCGGTAGAATAAATATGGCTGTTGAACATCAGGTCCGGAATACTCTTTTGGAATGAAAGGGGCAACTCAACCAGGTGCGGCACTCTTGCTCCAGCGCTGGCTCTGGTCCCGTTCTGAGGCAACGCTTGCCCAAGGCGCTCCTGGCGTACAGACGGCGTGATGATAGTTGGCCGTTCGCGCACGGTTTCTGGTATTGGCTTTGTCTGTGGGGCAACCGTTGTTTCAGTTTCCGGAGGAGCTTTCGCAACTGCGGGTGTGGGCTCTTCAGCAAGCACTTCCGTTGTTTCCGGCTTTGCAAGTTTCTCCAATTCGGCATCGGCCGTTGGCGCGGCGTTCGCCACCGGCAGTTCAGTTTGGGGTTCAGGCCAGAACACAACCGCCAACACTCCAGCATTCACCAGTAACGCCAAAGCCACCCATACCACCGGAGAGGACCGCCGTTTTTTGGGGCGGTGTATCAGTTGCACCTGCTGCCCAAGATCTGGAACTTTGCCCTGGCGGCGCTCAGTTTCCGATTTCCTGAGTGCATCAAGAATGTAGGACATGACTTACCCCTTCCCTGCGCGCTGGTTGTTCTTCAGCCTGGGCACATCTGCATTCAGGTCGTTATTGATCTGGATAACCGTCATGGCACCTGCAATACCATCTTCCGTAAGCCCTCTTAAGGACTGGTACCAACGCACCTGCTCTTCGGCGGACAGGCGCTTGATTCTTGCGTTGTCGGCGTTGGAATCGCCGTGGGCATCTGCAAGCTCCATCATACGGGCTCCTATCCACAACTCTTCACTTGCAGCATCGTTGGCTTGGGGACTGTTGCTGGTGTAATCCGGGCGCTGCCAAAGCACTCGGTACTCACCAAACCAGAACGGCTCCAGGCTGGCAAAAGACACTCGAACTGGCCCTGCAGGCAGGACAATCTCGGCAACGTCGCCTTCGAGGTGGCGCAGCACAACGTAACCACGTTTACCGTTAGCGCTTTGAAGCATCAACATGGCAGGCCGGTCGAGAAACGCGAGGCTACTGCGGTTACCCTGTCGCTCGAGGCAGCCAAGACCAGATGCACGGGCGAAGTCACAGGCAATCGGCGACTCCTGCGAGTTGTATTCAACACCCCACAGGCCAAACAACTCACGGAACGCATCCGGTAGATTCAGGGCTTGCTCTTGCAAGCTAAAAGCGGGACTTTCTGCACGGTCATTTTCGAGGCCTTGAGCCTGCGACTCAGGCTGCGGCACAGCCAACGGTTTTTGCTCTTTTGGCTCGTTTTCACGCTGTATAGTACCTATAGTGCTGACGTGCTCAACAGGCGCGGCATTCACTTCAGCGACGGTTTTTGACCCAGTCCACTGTTGGTACACCCAAAAGGTGCTCACGATGGCCAGCAAAAATGAGGCCGCAAGTACCAACATGCCGGGGACATCGAGTTTGCCCCTGGCCCCGGAAGACTTCGGCCCAAGGTTATTGCTACCCGAGACTTCCTTCGCAGCCTTCGCGATATGCCCAGATGTAACTTCGTGCTCGCCTTCTGCATAGGCGCCCAGTAGCGCACGGTCGCTGATCAAGTTAATCAGCCGAGGTATGCCATTGCTTGAACGGTAAAGTTTTCGTACGGCAGCCGGCGAGAACACATCGCCGCGCATACCTGCAACGCCGAGCCGATAACTGAGGTAGGCAGGTAATTCGCTGCGGTTTATAGCATCCAGGTGATAGCGGGCGGTTACCCGTTGATTGAGCTGGCGCAACTTCGGGAGCGCGAGAATCTGCTGCAGCTCTGGCTGGCCCAGCAACACAATCTGCAGCAACTTCTTTTCTGCGGTCTCAAGATTGGTCAGCAAGCGCAGCTGCTCGAGCACATCCGCAGAGAGGTTTTGCGCTTCGTCTATCATCAAAACCTTGTGCCGCCCCGCCCCGTGGGCTTTAAGCAGATCTCGATTAATCAGGTCGACCATTTGTTTAATGGTGGCGCCAGCGGGATGCGCTATTTCCAGTTCATCGCAAATAGCAGAAAGCAGCTCCCGGGCGGAAAGCCGAGGATTCAGAATAAGCGCAATGTCCACATGGGCCGGAGCATTCTCAATAAAGCATCGGCTTACAGTGGTTTTACCGGTACCAACCTCGCCGGTGATAACGATAAAGCCGCCCTGGCCTTGCACGCCATACATAAGATGAGCGAGCGCCTCTTTGTGACGCTCGCTCAAATAAAGGTAGCGGGGGTCAGGCGCAATAGAGAACGGCGGTTCTCTGAAGCCGAAGAAGTCGTAATACATGGTCGTCCAGTCAATTACTCAAAGTGTTTTTCTGTTTCAGGCGTCGCACGCAACGCTCCAGGGTTTTGGAGATGCGCGCATGAGAACGAATCATGGAGATCTTGGGCCAGGTTGCGCGCTCTCCCGCCAGAATCATTTCACGCACAAATTCGGGTTTAGGGTCGGCAAGCATTCGCCGATAGTCCTTGAAAGTATAGGTAGGCGCAATCGTTACGTCTCCGGAGTACCTCTGCGCCATGATGGTGTACATATGGCCAGAGACCTGCCGGAGCAGTTCAGGGTGAGCCCGTTTACGGAGGTAGTCGAACACCCCCTGCCCGTGAAACTGCATTTCTGATTTCATCAGGTGCCAGGGCAGGCTGGCCATAGAGAGCTTCTCATCCTGGCCACGGGCGTTCAAAAACGGCACAACATGTGGGTTTGCTTGGCTGACGATGGTGAAGTTCACATCGTAAAGGTGCATGAGTCGTTCGATGGGCAGGTCGCTGACTACTGAGCCATCCACAAATTTAAGCCTGGGCATATATGGCAGGGCCTGCCCGTGAATATCTTTTTTCATCAGGGTAACCGGCGGAAAAATGCCTGGCACGGCTGCGCTGGCAAGAGCTGCACTCCAAACCATTAAGTAGGGTGAGGTATAACCCGATAACAACCGGGCCTTCTGATTCGCCTGAACCGGCGACACGCTCATATTGATCGAGCGACCCGTGCGCTGGTACGCCTCTTCAAACGTGTACTCACCAATGTTAGCTCTCAGGCAAGTGCGTAGCTGCTCTTGATCCATCAAACCGTCGCCACGCATGGCGCTGAGCAGGCCACGCCATTTCCAGGCCTTCAGCTCGTGGTTTTCCGGAACCAGCATCTCGGGGATTTCGGCGTCGGTGTGTACGCCCAGCATGCCGGCAATAATGGCACCTACGCTTGATCCGGTCACAACCTGAGGCAGCAGCCCTCTGTCCCAAAGTGCTTTGATAACCCCGAAGTGAAACATGCCGAGGCTGGCCCCGCCACTCAACAGAAGGGTCGGTCGACCATAACTGGTGAGGGTATCGCGGAAAAACTGGAGCTTGTCAGCAACTGGAAAGCCCGGCACTGGATGGTCGCACAGAAAATCCAGGGCTTCGCAGGCTTGCGCAATGTATTCTTCTACAAGATGCTTGGTACCCACCCGGGAATGAGTATAAAGAGCCGGGTTACCCATGTTGCCAAGATCGTGATGAAGGCCCTCACGTAGCGCGCGCTTGAGACGCTCAAAGTCATTCTGCTGGCGATACTGTTTGATATTACTTAAGCGGTCGTAGAGCAGCTCATAATTGTAATGCTCTGAGGCAAAATCCTCTTTCCACTCAGCATTGCCTTCCAGAAAATCCAACTCCAGGGCGGCAGCCTTCCACACCTCATAGTTTGGTGCTTCGGCCAGCATTTTGCGGAACTTATTAATTTTTGGATCTTTGAACACCGTCTATCTCCCTAAACCGGCCGTCGGGATCAAAAATCGTCCAGCATCAAATCTTCATCGTCATCACTGGCGAACGGGTCTCGGGTTACCTTGCCGTCGTTGATCAAAAACTCCCTGCGCTGCATAAAAGCGTTACGAACAAATATATAAACGTCGCCTGAAATGAACCCTTCTGCCGGGATCAGATCTGCCCGTTTGTCTACAATTTGAAGGCCCCGTGCATAGTAGTTTTCGGGGCTTTCTACGTTGTCCCAGAGCGATGGCAATACAAAGCCGTCCATACCCAACCCACCTAATCGCCGCGGGCTGGAAGGCCCAAGAAATGGCAACATCAGATAGGGGCCGGATCCAGCGCCCCAATATCCTAGTGTTTGGCCAAAATCTTCTGGTCTTTCTGGCAAATCAAAAGCCGTTGCAACATCAATCAGACCACCAAGACCAAACACCGTGTTATAGGTAAACCGGCCAACTGCAACAACTGCGGATTCGCCCTTCAGCTGAAAAATACTGTTCGTGAAGTTTCGGATTTCCGACAGGTTGTTGAAAAAGTTGGTAATGGCACGATCGGCAAAATCTGGCATAAACGTTCGGTAGGTTTTTGCCACGGGCCTGAGCGCCCAACGATCCACTGTGTCATTGAAGGTATATACCTTGCGGTTCCAGTTTTCATAGGGATCTTGGGGATTTGTGGGCGTCGAGCCTCAGGAGGAGGTTCCTGAACATTCTGGGCCGTGGCCGAACCTGCTGACAAAAGAATCGCCAACACAGCGACAGGCAGCACGGCAGGCAACCAGCCCCGGGGTGAAAATTTTGTCATACTCAACTCTTGGGTAGTTAGTTATCAGCGACGACGTACAACAACACTGCCAATGGAGTAACCCGCGCCGAATGAGCAGATAACACCTGTATCGCCGGCTTGGAGGTCGTCTTTGTGTTTATGGAACGCAATAATGGAGCCTGCGGAGCTGGTATTGGCGTATTCATCAAGAATCACCGGCGCCTCATCTTCACTTGCGTCCCGGCCAAGTACCCTGCGGGCAATAAGCTGGTTCATGTTCAAGTTAGCCTGATGCAACCACATTCTGCGCAAATCTTCCGGTACCAATGAGAGGCTCTGAAGGTGATTCTGGATGGTTTCTGCAACCAGCGGTGAAACCTCTTTGAATACCTTACGACCCTGCTGGATAAATAGCTTATCCGGTTTGGCAATACCCGACTCGTCAGCCCGATTCAGAAAGCCAAAATTATTCCGGATATTGTTGGAGAAAGTCGTTCTCAAACGGGTACCCAAAATCTCGAACCCCTGCCCTGGCTGAGTATTTTCCTCACGCTCCACCAAAATGGCGGTGCAGGCATCACCAAAAATAAAGTGGCTGTCACGATCACGGAAATTTAAGTGCCCGGAACAAATTTCCGGGCTAACCACCAACACAGCGCGGGCAGAACCATTCTCTACCGAATTAACCGCCGCTTGCAGGCCAAAGGTGGCAGAGCTGCACGCCACGTTCATATCGTAGGCAAAGCCCGCAATGCCCAAGGCCGATTGAACTTCAATCGAAACCGCTGGGTAGGCGCGTTGCAGGTTTGAACATGCAACAATCACCGCATCTACATCGCTTACGGTCTTGCCAGCTTGTTTCAGTGCTTCGTTGCAGGCCACAACAGCCATATCACACTGAACGGACGGTTCATCGTTACCGCGCTCAGGAATGTACGGTGCCATACGCTTGGGATCAACAATGCCCGACTTATTGATCACGTGTCGGCGCTTGATGCCTGATGCTTTCTCTATAAACGCCGAAGACGACGGATTCAGAGCGTCCAGTTCACCGCGCTCAATAGCATCCGTATGTTCTGAGTTGTACATCTCAACAAACTGATTAAAAGCTTCCACCAGTTCATCGTTATCAATGGTCTCCGGCGGTGTATACAGGCCGGTTCCGCTAATGACGGCTTTAATCACGCTAACCCCACGTCATGAATAAGGAAACAGAAGGACAGAAAATAGATCTTTGAGAAATACTAACACAGTCCGGAAGCTTTGCCCGCCCCGCACAATCCCATATTACGGGCGAGGCTCCAATCCAGATTCATCGCCTCAAGCCATCAGACCCGGATAAGTTCCCACTGTTTATCGAGACGCTTTGCAGATACGGTCACGGCTGTGCCTAGTTGCTGAGCAAAAAACGATACCCGGAACTCCTCCAGCATCCATCGATAAAGCACAAGTTCAGGGTCTCGAACACCCTGCTTTTGCTGCTCCTCCCGCTTGCTGGCGTAGCGAGCCCACAGCGGTTCCATAGCGTGCAGAAACTCCCGTTCTCGGCCCATTTCTCTTGGCATTTTTTCGAGCCTTACCAGCGCCGCCTCAAAATAGCGGCCAAATTCTGCCAACCATTGGGACTGCGTTGTAACAAGAAATCCCGGGTAAACAAGATTTTGCAGCTGAAACTTCAAGTCGGCCATACTGTTGGCAAGGGCAAGATTAATCTTTCCTTTAAGCTTTTTCGCGACTTTCTGGTAACCCGTCATGGCTTGGTAAAGGCGCTCATCTGCCTGCTCAAGCGCGGGAATAAAGTCTCCCCGATGGCGATCGAACAATGCATCAAACGCTTCGCGGGTCTCGGGCATGTGGTCGTGTAAAAAGTGTTCCATGGCCGCGGCCAAAAGCAGATCGTCCAAAAGCACTTTGGCCTGGCCTATGGGGGCAAACATCAGGGCGGAATGTTTGAAGCGTGGGAGTTTTCGCTCCAGATCCTCCAGGGTGTTGCCAAACCGATTCAGCACAAGCCGCGCAACCCCCTTGCGGGTTGTGTCTTCTGCTGTAAGGCGATCCAGGCAACGGATCTGCTTTACCCGTTTACCCATATCCTCAAGAGCCGGGTAAACTGTTATTTGCATGCCGCCCTTTTCAGTTTGAACCTGCCTTGGCAGCGTGCCGAACTCCCATTCGGTGTATTCGCTTGCGGGCGGCTCATTCGGGCTCTCGCTAGTTGCGGAGGCAAGAGCTGCCTCGGCTCGCCCTTCAAGCTGATCCTGAAGCTGGCCCGTTTCCCGGCTTTCGGCAATCACTTTACCGTTATCACCGAGCACTCTCAGGTTCATTCTCAGGTGGCGTGGCAACTCATCTCTGGGCCAGGCCTCGGGATCTATACGCACCCCCGTCATACGGCGCAACTGGTCAGCTAACTGCAGGGCCAAAGGCTCGTTGGAAGGCTGAAGATTCGCAATTGCCGCATCCACAAAATCAGGCACCGGCACAAAATTACGCCGCAACGATTTCGGTAGGCCTTTAACCAATGCCACACATTTTTCACGCAGCAGCCCAGGCACCAGCCACTCCAAACGCCGGGATGGAATTTGCCTGAGTGCCATCAGCGGAACCTGAAGCGTCACGCCATCACGCTCACTTGTGGGTTCAAACTCATAGCTGAGCGGGTAACGAACCCCCTCCCACTCCAGAAAGTCCGGGTACAAATCCGCAGCTTGGGCGTCAACCGGTCGCTGAAGCACATCTGCCTCAGTAAGCTCAAGATTACGCAGTTCTTCAGCCGATAGGCTTTTCCACCAGCTTTCAAAGTGCCGGCCGCTGACAATCTCTGCTGGTACGCGCTCATCGTAAAAGCCCACGAGCACTTCATCGTCTACCAGAAGATCCCGGCGACGGGTCTTCTTTTCCAGGTCTTCTACACTTGCCAGCATCTCGCGGTTGCGGCTTATAAACGGCGCCTTTGAGCGGTAGTCACCGTCTACCAGAGCATGGCGTATAAACAGGTTATGGCATTCGACCGGGTCTATTTTACTGAACGCAATAGACCGCTTAGGCACCACATCTAGGCCGTACAGGGTGATTTTTTCATACCCCATAACCTGGGCACGCTTTTGCTCCCAGTGGGGTTCAAAGTAGTGATGCTTCACCACATGCCCGGCCAGGGGCTCTATCCATTCGGGCTGAATGGAGGCGACCATGCGCGCAAACACTCGGCTGGTCTCAACAATTTCTGTGGCAACAATCCACTTTGGCCCAGTTTTGGATACTTTCGAGCCGGGGAAGATCATCACCTTACGATTACGGGTGGCCAGGTATTCCTTCTTTTCAACCTTAACCGCCACCTGCCCTAAAAGCCCGGCCAGAATAGCCTTGTGCATGGCATCGTAGGTTGCAGCCTCTTTATTGAACTGCAGCTTCTGATCGCGACAAATCAGCGTAAGTTGGCGGTGAATGTCGCGCCATTCACGCATACGCATCCAGCTCAGAAAGCTCTTTTGGCACACCTTTTTAAGTTGGTTCTGGGTCAACTCCTGGCGCTGTTCTTCGTAGAAGTTCCAGATATTAAGCAGGGTGACAAAATCCGATTCCTTGTCGTTGAACGGCGCATGGGCCTGATCTGCTGCCTGCTGTTTATCTTGAGGACGCTCTCTGGGGTCTTGAACGGTTAACCCCGCAATAACCACCAGCGTCTCCGCCAAGCTGCTGTGGTCTGCGGCCGTCACCAACATGCGAGCGAGACGCGGATCTAGCGGCAGCTTAGCCATGGTGCGCCCAAGCTGTGTTACCCGGCGCTTACCGTCCACTGCACTCAGTTCTTCCAGCAGCTTGTAACCATCGTTAATCAGGCGTTTGTCTGGCGCTTCCAAAAACGGAAAATGCCGGATCTCGCCAAGGCCAGAGGTAGCCATCTGCAGAATGACGGCGGCCAGATTGGTGCGCAGTATTTCCGGATCTGTGTACTCAGGGCGGTTAAGAAAATCGGCTTCGTCGTACAGGCGAAAACAAATGCCCGGCGCAACCCGGCCGCAACGCCCTGCCCGCTGGTTTGCGCTGGCTTGGGATACTGGCTCAATGGGGAGGCGCTGAATTTTGGACCGAACACTGTACCGGCTAAGCCGCGCAACACCGGCATCAATAACGTAACGAATGCCCGGCACCGTAAGTGAGGTTTCCGCCACGTTGGTAGAAAGCACAATCCTGCGGCCACTGTGGCTCTGAAATACCCGGTTTTGTTCCTGGTTGCTCAGCCGGGAATACAGTGGAAGCACTTCTGTGTGTCTTAGTTCCGCGTGGCGCAGCATTTTGCTCAAGTTACGGATTTCACGCTCACCTGGCAGGAATATAAGCACATCACCAGGGGGTAACTTTTCGCTGCGCTCGTGCTGTTCAATTTCATCCATGACGGCCAGAACGCCGTCGTTCCAACCCTGGTCGCGATCATCCTCATCGCCTGCCAATGGGCGATAGCGAATGTCTACCGGGAAGGTACGGCCACTAACTTCCAATACAGGGGCTTTGTCGAAAAACTCGCTGAATCTGTCCAACTCAATGGTGGCAGAGGTGATGATAACTTTAAGGTCAGGACGCTTGGGCAGCAGCTGCTTCAGGTAACCTAGCAGAAAATCGATGTTCAGACTGCGCTCGTGAGCCTCATCAATAATCAGTGTGTCGTAGCGATCAAGAAAACGATCGTTCTGGACTTCCGCAAGCAAAATCCCGTCGGTCATCACCTTGACCCGGGACTGTTCCGAGGTGTTATCGCTAAAGCGTACCTGGTAGCCAATCTGCTGGCCAACCTGCTCGCCCAGCTCGTCTGCGATACGGGCCGCCACGCTGCGGGCAGCGATACGTCTTGGCTGAGTATGGCCAATAAGGCCGCGTATGCCGCGACCACTGTTCATGCAGATTTTGGGGATTTGGGTGGTTTTACCCGAGCCGGTCTCGCCGGCAATAATCACAACCTGATGGTTTTCGATCGCTTCGCGGATGTCATCCACACGATCAGAAACCGGCAACCCTGCAGGAAAGCTTGCTGGCTTGTGCAAGGCCTGGCGCTTTCGCACTTTTTCCAGGCCACGCTCTAGCCAGTTGGCCATTTTTTCCAGACTTTTCTGGCCAGGCTTTCCCTTAGTTCTCGCCACCAGCTTAACGATGCGGGCAGCTTCCTGCTGGTTGCAGGCATCCAGCTGCTCCATTATCGCCTTGATTGGAGCGCTAGCTGAAAACTGGGAGTCGGATTGCAAAGTCACCGTAATTACTTGTTACCTGGTTCGTCGCGCAGCTCACGGCGCAGGATTTTACCCACGTTGGTTTTCGGCAGCTCATCGCGGAACTCAAAGTAACGAGGCACTTTGTAGGCGGTCAGGCGCTCGCGACAGAACTCTTTAAGTTCGTTTTCGGTGACACCTTCGGCCGTGGCGACAAGGTACACTTTCACGGCTTCGCCGCTTTTAGCATCCGGAATACCCACTGCCGCGCACTCAACCACTTTCGGGTGGCTGGATACCACATCTTCGATCTCGTTGGGATACACGTTAAACCCGGAAACGATGATCATATCCTTCTTACGATCCACAATGCGGATAAACCCGTCTTCCTGGATCACCGCAATGTCACCGGTCTGGATATAGCCGTCCTCAGTGAATGACTTCTGAGTGTCTTCCGGGCGCTGCCAGTAGCCACGCATAACCTGTGGGCCTTTCACGCAAAGTTCGCCCGCTTCACCCAGCGGTGTTTCGTTACCGTCGTCATCGATGGTTTTCACCTTCGTAGACGGCACTGGCAAACCAATCGTGCCCAGCTGAATCGCACTGCGGGGGTTAAAGGTGACCACCGGTGAGGTTTCAGTCATGCCGTAACCTTCAGAAATTGCACAGCCGGTTATACGCTCCCACATCTTGGCGGTATCAGTGGTAAGTGCCATGCCACCGGATGACGTTAGCTTAAGATGACTGAAGTCGAGCTTCTTGAAATCTTCGTTATTACACAGTGCAACGAACAGCGTGTTCAAACCCAGAAAGGCTGTGAACTTGTGGTTCTGCAGCTCTTTCACAAAGCCCGGAATATCTCGCGGGTTTGGGATAAGAACGTTGTGGCCGCCAGCTTCCAGCATAATGCCGCAATTAAGCGTGAACGAATAAATGTGGTACAGGGGTAGAGGCGCAATCACCACTTCCTGACCTTCTACTACGGTGTCTTCCATCATCGGGCGAACCTGCAGCAGGTTCGCAACCAGATTGCCGTGGGTAAGCATGGCACCCTTGGCAACACCGGTTGTGCCGCCAGTGTACTGAAGCACAGCGATATCATCGCGCTTACATTCTACCGGCGTGAATTTTCCCCGGGCACCGGCACTAAGCACTGCAGGCAATTTGTGGGCCTGTGGAATGCTGAACGGTGGCACCATCTTTTTAACATGCTTAACCACCGCGTTCATCAGCGTGCGCTTGATGGGCGAGTGCATGTCGGCAATTTCAGTCACAATGACGTGCTCAATGCTGGTGTGGGGCAAAACCTTTTCAGCGTTTTCCGCCATGTTCGCCAGCACAACCAAAGCTTTGGCACCAGAATCGTTAAATTGATGCTCCATCTCGCGGGTGGTGTACAACGGGTTGGTGTTCACCACAATCAGGCCGGCACGCATGGCACCAAATACCACAACCGGATACTGGGTCAGGTTGGGCATTTGCACAGCAATGCGGTCACCCGGCTTAAGGTCCGTCTTGTTTTGCAACCAAGCCGCAAAATTGCGGGTTTGGGTGTCTAGTTCACGATACGTGAGAGTGGCACCAACAGCACTGAAGGCGGGGCGGTCTGGGTATTTTTTAACCGCCTGCTCAAACACGTCCACCATACTGCTGTACTTGTTCAGATCAACTTCACGGGGAACACTGGCGGGGTATTTGTCTTGATAGAACGTTTCAAAGTCCATCACCATCTCCTGTCTGGCGCTTTTCTTTATAATGATTTACGAATGCCGTGCAGGATAAAAATCAACGCGACATAAGTATCAGGCTCAAAAAGTTGGGAGAGAATAGCAGTTTTGTTAACGATGAGGTAGTTTCAGAGCGTAACCAGAAACGTCATTACTTACACACCCTGCGCACGGAGCACCTGATGAGCGACACCCTTGATACTCTTGAAAATCTCACCTATGACGAACTTCACGAGGGTGACACCGCCACGTTTACTCGATCCCTCTCGGAAAACGAGTTAGTGCTTTTTGCCGCTGTGTCTGGAGACGTTAATCCGGTACACCTGGATCCGGAATTTGCTGCAAGTTCGATGTTCGGTGAACGCATTGCCCACGGAATGTGGAGCGGGTCGTTGATCTCAGCTGCACTGGCCACCGTTATGCCCGGCCCGGGCACTATATATCTGGATCAGAGCCTTTCGTTCAAACGCCCGGTAAAGCTGGATGACACACTCACGGTTAGCCTTACGGTTTTGCGCAAAGAGCCAAAAAACCGAGTGATATTCCAGTGTGTTGTAACCAACCAAAACAATCAGAAGGTTGTCACGGGCGAAGCTAAGGTTATAGCCCCCACGGAGAAGGTTATCCTCTATAAACCCACGCTTCCCAAAATCACGATTGAAGGCTGCGACTGACAACCACTGAAGCTCACTTAGCCGGGAAGGAAATCTATAGGGAACCTTACCTTTCTAGCTTCAACGCTCGCAGCCCCAAAGTTGAAAAGCCGAACCCGCATAGCGATTTTCTGCTCCAGTGCCGGGCTCTCAAGCTCGGAACTGACCACTTTGCATGCTGAGACAGACCCATCTGGCTCAATAACCAGCTCCAGCAATACCTTACCCGCCAGGGTTGGGTCTTTTCGTAGCTCTCGCTGGTAGAGTGAGTAGAGCGCCGTTTTACTCGAATCAAACACCTGTCGGATATTGCTCATGGCGCGCTCACCCACCGAGGGTTTCTGGTTCGACGTAGCTGAGCTCGCCACAGCTGGCTCCGCCTCCTGCGGCGCGTCTACCTGTCTCACCTCGTGCCCCGCAACGTCAACATTCGCCTGGCTGGTAGACTGCACATCCTTTACACCACCACTGCCCTGCAACGCATCTCCGGTGGTTTTGGCCTGGGCTTTAACGCCACTTTCGGCGTCAGATCTATCACCAGTGTTCGCCTGAATAGCAGGAGCAACCTTGGGCGAGGTCTGGCGCATGGAGGCCAAGCGCTCCTTCATCGCTAAAAGCCCCGAGCGAGACGCTTTCTCCCGCGCTTGCTCAACGCTCTGGCTAGCTGGCTTTGGCGCGGGCGTCACCGGGGCTGGCACGGGTTCTGGCTTAATAGCCTGGGGAGTGGGTTTTGGCGCAGGCGGTGCCGTTTCCTCAACAGGTTCCGGGATTGGTTTTTCAACGGGCTTGGGCTTTTCAATCACTTTTGGTTTTTCAATCACCTTTGGTTTCACAATCAGCTTGGCCAGCTGCGGTGGCAATGCTTCTGCCTTTTGGCGCTCAGGGGCTGGAACGTCAAGCATAGGAATCAACAGGGCAAGTGGAACAAAAAACACAAGGGCTACCGCAGTAATAACCGCCAGGCGCAGGCGCTCGCCCTCCTCCCGGCTCCACGACAGTGAAGATAAGCCCGCTCGCACGAGCGGGTTTGTGAGGCTGAATTCGGAGCTGGCAGGCATAGCGTTCATACCCGTCATTGCTGCCCTCCGGCCCGCCCAACAGAACGCTCAACACCGGAGTTTGCAACGCCTAAGTCGCGACGGAACTCCCGGTGGCGTTCAAGTGCCAAGGGATCCAACGGCTGCACAAGTTCGGGAGCAGAGCTCTCCAGTTCCGCTCTTGGCCGACGCGGTAACGTGGGCGCACGCCAAGCAAAATCGTCAGCACTCGTGGTTCATCTTCGCCCACGCTGGCGGAGATACCTTCGATACTCAAACGAACCGGCTTGTCGGTTTGGGCTCCACCTTCAGCGTTACACACAATAGGCGCGAGTAGCAGAAGCAGAAGCAGAAGCAAACAGTGCATAAAAGGAGCTGTTCTCATCATCTAGTTCAACCTCCTTTCCAAATCTGCAATCCATCCCGTTACCTTCTTATCCTCATTGGCAGTCAGGGCTTGATACCTTTGGTAATAGGCAAGCGCTCTGCTCAAATCAAGCAAGTACAGCTCGGAAATAACCGCAAGATTGTAGTGCAACTCCGCAACCTCTGGCGAATGCTCAAGGCCCGCTTCCAGCATTGCAGCGGCGTCTTTAAAACGATGTTTCTGTTTTAACAATAGGGCCAGATTATTGTGAGTAACCGCATCATTCGGGTTCAACTCAACAGCCAGTTGCCAGGCATTGATAGCCGCTGGAATATCTCCCCGCTCATACGCCTTGGTGCCCTCCTGCGCATGCACAAGCGCTTGCTGCGGGTCAGGCTCAACCTGGGTCGACTTTAAAGACTCAGGTTGAGAGCTATCCATCGTCTGACCTGCGCAGCCAAACAATAGAACGGTTGCCATTAGACAACCAAAACGCAGCCATGCCCTTATTTGTGGCAAGTACACGACATTTTGTTCACGCACCATCATTGCCCTCCGCTGTGCCGCTCATCCAACGTAACGACCGGTCGTAACGGCCCGGGTGCAGTTCAGCTAAAACGGTCAGGCTTTTTTCTATCCAGCTATTAAAACCATCAGCGGTAAGTCGCTGGTGGTTTTCCGAATGCAAAGAAATAGCACGCTCTTCAAATGGATAAGCCTCTTCCTCAAGTAGCATCCGGTATTGCATCTGCTCCAACTCGTTGAGCCCGTCGGGCGCTGCGGATGCCATAAGGTCTTTGGCCATAATTCGGTGAAGCTCTGCGCGCCGGAATAAACACTCGGGTAATACGTTAGCTCCTCCCAAAGATTCAGCATTATCGAAATATGTCTGTGCCCTTTCCATGGCGCGCTGCTTTTGATCCAACGATGTCTCAAGCGGAGTGCCCAGCTCAATACCGGCGAACTGTGCGGCTGCTTCAGCCCCCATTGTCAGCGCCCCACGAGCTGCCCAACGCAAGGTTTGTTCCGAATGCCAGCTGCTTTGCAGTTCTGCCGATACCATTTCCTCGCGCCGTCTTGCTGACTGACCTCCCGCTTCTATCAACCTAAAGCGCATGGTTTGTAGCCGGATATGCTCATCCGCATCTGCAGCAACAGGGCTAGCTGAAAGGTAGTTCTCATAGATCGCATTGCGCTGGCCTTGAGCCTCGGCATTGTGGAACAGCTCAGCAGCCCTTAGTCGGTAGCTCCATTCATCGCCTGGCGCTTGCGCCGCCTCTTTGGAGCGGGTATCGGCCATATCCATCAGCTCATTGGCTGCACGTAACGGCTGACTTGATGTGGTATACGCCAACACCAGTTTTTCACTGATTCCGGCAGCAAGCACGTGCGCTGGGTAATCTGTGCGAAAGCGATTAAGCTCGTTGATTGCCGGCTGCCATTCCGATGCTTTGAGCAAGGTATTTGCCGCATCAAAACGACCCTTGATAGCGGTTTCCGAGCCAGGCAGTACCGCTTCAACTCTCTGGAAATGTGCCACAGCTATCGTTGCCTTCCCGGACGCCGCGGCCTGCTCACCCTGTCGATAGATGGCTATTGCCAGCTGTTCATTGAGGCCTGCAACGTCCGCTTTCATTTCGCTGCTCGCAGCGTCTTTGGAGGCCAGCGTTAAGGCTTCTCGCCAGGCTCTTTCGGCAAGGCTGTGCTCTTCAGTGTGCTGTCGCACCTGAGCCGTAACTACCCAACCGGCGTAACGTGTTTCGGGCATCGCCTGTTGGTGAGTGACAGCTTGCTTGGCGTAACGCAGCGCCTGGTCGTTGTTTCCGGCCTCAAGCCAGCGAGTTGCCACATCCGCCAACAGACCTGGGACCCGGCCATCAGAGCCGTAGCGTTCGGTAAACCGATCGGCTTCAGCCGTCAAATCCGCGAGATCCGGTTCAAATCCCGCAGAGACCCTCTCTCCGGTCATGCCTTCGCGCACCAGAACAACCGCCGCCCAGCCGGCATCAACACCCGGCTCGTAACCTTGTGCCTCATACGCCGCCAAACGAAAGTCTTGAAGCGCCGATGTGTATTGCCCAGCCTGCAGTCGCGCATCGCCTGCCAACCGGAAAAGCTCTCCTGCGTGGTCGCTACGGCGAGCCAGCGCTTCGTAATACATGCCTGCAGCGCCATAGTCAGTGGCGACATCGCGCTCTCCCGAGCCGCCTTGCGCGTAGTGATAATCCGCAAGAAAGCGCGTGAACTTACGCCATTTTTGTCGATGCTCCGGCTCCAGAGCTGCATAATCACCCTGCTCATCAAACAGAGCGATGAAATCAGCCATCGCCGCTCGGGCCTGTTCCGGCTCGCCGGCCCTGTTCCAGACATCCACAACCTGCGCCATAAAGCCCGCCCGCTGAGAATGCCCGGGGAAAGTCGTTACGAAGGCCCGATTGGTCGCCACGCTGGCATCTGCATTGCCTTGTACTGCGTACAAATCTGCAAGCCGGTCAAACACCAGCGGTGTCCAGGGCCGCAGCGCTTCAGGCTGCAACCACCCCATCAGTGTGTCTGCGCCGTTGCGGCGGCTGGCCATCAATGCCAGAACCCGCAGGGTGTCATCCACGCTGTCTACGCTGGACTCAGGGACCTGCCCAAGGCTTTCAATGCTTGGCAAAGACTCATCCAACACCGCAACAAATCTACGCCCCGCGCGCTCCCAGGCATGAGGGCCCTGTTTGAACAGGGACCAGCCGAGCATGTAGCGGGCTTTGTTTTTCAGGTCACCAGCATCACTGCTACTATCAACAAGCTCCCGGTACCCAGCCTCGGCTTCCACATAATTACCGGCTACGAACGCTGATTCTGCAATCCGAAACCGGGCTTCCGGAACTAAAGGTGAATCCGGATACAAACCAACGAGTTGCTGCAAGCGTTTTACCGAGGCATGGTTCTGGCCTGTTAAGGCGTGTGCTTTAGCCATTTGGTACAAAAGCTCATCCAGGCGCCCGCCAAACGCACCACGCTCCAGAATGGACTCATAGCTTTCAATCGCCTGCTGATATACCTCAGCTTCTTGCGCCGGCGTAAACCCTATATCTTCACCAGACCGGTCGCGGATATTCGTGAGTCGATTCAGGGCATCCACACGGACAGCAGGTTCATCAGTTGTATTGAATAACCGCTGATAACGCCTGGCCACTTCCGCTGGCGAAATAGCCGGCAGCGGTCGGGTCTCGAACTTCAGGAACACCGGGCGCATATCGGCAATGGTCTCGCCATCCTTCCCCAGCTCTACACGAAACGACTCCTGCGCATGAGCTACGCCAAAGGCCAAACACAGCGGCAATACAACAATGCGCAAACCTCTCATTGTGCCTGCTCCCCGGAATCCAGTTCCTTCAACGCCAGATACTCATAAAGGTGGGCAATCTGTTGCTCGGTTTTATCCAGCGCAAACACCATCTTTTTGTCCTGAGCTGAAACAAACTCCAGTGCCTGGTGATCAAGTAGGGCTTCGGCCTGAACTCGCAGAGACAGCACAGACTCACGGTATGCGAGCGATTGATTGCGCAGCTTTCGGGCTTCAGTGAGCAGCGTCTTGAGATTGGATGATCGGTTAGCTGAGCTGGCGGGAAGCTTTTGGAGTTGCTGGCCCGAATCTGAAAGAGTTGTTTGCAGTATTGTGAACAGAAGACGTTGATCTGGGGTTAACTGTGCGCCGCCTACACGCTCTAACAGAACACTCAAACGCTCTGTTAGTTTCGCGTTTTCGTCTATCAGGGCTTCTGAAGCCTTATTGGAATAACTTGGCGACCCAAGCTGGCCTGCAATAGCCGTGCTAAAAACATCAAGATCCCAGGCCTTGCGCTCCAGATCGGCCATTATTTGCGCCAAGCCCACAACCCGGTCTACCGCCTGCTGAGCAACGGGTTGCTCCATAAAACTGAGCAGATAGGCCATGCGTGGTTGAGCAAGTGTTCGGCTGTCCGCAAGAAACCACTGCACTTTCGCACCAGCCAAGCCAGCTTCACCCGACACTGAACCGCGGGCATTCAGAACAAGCGCCTTGTAGGCACCCTCCTCCTCAATCTGGCCAGCCAGTTTGCGCAGAGTAACCCGTTCACCTTCATAGGCCGCATTAGCTGCCAGATAGGCCTCGCCCGCCTGCCCCAGATAACCAGAAAGATCGTAGCCCCGCCCCATGGCAATCCAGGCATCTGCAACGCCAGGTACGCAAGGGGTATTTTTTTGCTCTGTGCCAGCTTTGCATGGCCGCACGGTGGTTACCCTGCTCTGCCAAGACCAAGCCATGGAAGTAGAGTGCCTGAGGGGTTTTGTGGCTATCGAGTGGTATTTTTTCAAAGAACCCCAAGGCCTTTTCATACTCTGAGCTTTTATACGCCAGATAGCCGGCACGCAATAGAATCCGGCTGCGCAACGCGGCTTTGCGCTCAGCGTCAGCATCCTTATCAGCCATAGCCAGCGCCACTCGCAGAGCGACAAGTGCCCGTGAAGGATTCAAGTCATTGCGGGCATAGTCGCCGGAAAGGTTAAGGTAACCTACGGCCGACCAATACCCCTCGTTCATGCCTGCAAGTATTTTGCCCGCTTCTTCTGAAGACCCACGGGTACGAGCAAGTTCAGCATCGTCATAAAGTTGCTGTTGTCGGGGCTGCTCGGCATAAGCCGAAGCTGCCACCAAGCCACACAGGCACGAAAGGGCAACCATAATCGTGCGAACTCCTGCATTGTTAAGCATGGTCAGCCTCATGACTGATTACTTCCACTCAACAAAAGAAACACGGGGTTCGTAGTCTGGTGCTTTGGCGTCCAGAGCCATCTGCAAACGAAGAGCTCCGGGCCGTTTCTGAAAGCGATGGGTGGATTCCCTGCGCACAAAGCGGTCATTGGCCGCCCGCGCTGTTATCACCGCTTTCAGTTCGTGTGTGCCGTTAGCCAGATTGCCGGTAAAGAGCTGCTGAACACCACCTTGTTGCAACGAGCCCGCCTCCCGAGTGGTATACATGTGGGAAGCGACAGGCTCGCCATCAACGAACAATTCCACTGAATCCAAATCGAGACCGTCTCGATTGGCAAGTGTCAGGAAAACGGCCAGGCGCGTATTAACCGGGTGAAGCACCCGTTGTTCAAGCTGAAACACCTCGCCGGCATGGGCGGAGATTTCGGCTTTCAGCTCAGCGATTTCGTCATCGAGAGGGAGCGCGGTAACCAGGCCACTGCCCAGCATCATCAGAACTGCCACAGCAATTGGGGCAACATCCAATCCTTTACGTTGCCTTCCCCGGCATCTTTTTGTCTTATCTAGGCCAAACATAAGCCTCCTGCTCCTGCCGTCTCTGAACGTGCCGCCTTGAACTCGCTGACTCTGTGAACTCAACAGGGCTCTGCAACAAACCGACAGAAAGAGTAACACTTGGTAACAGCGAAGAACGGTATCCAGATCACCAAATCAGAAACTCAGGGCCCAGGCCAAAAGCACACCGGAGAGACAAAATAGCGTCGGATTATTTGACACAAAGAGACGTCACCACAAGGTAACGAAGACAAGATCTCGCCATAACATATCGCTAACCATATGTGTTTATATGGATTTCTCGTTTTGGCTTTGTATTTGCTATAAACAAAAACGGGGATGTATCTAATACACCCCCGTTTGATATGCCGAGCTTTGCCGATGTCTCAACCGCATCGGCTTTTTTATTTGCTCAAATATTTCATGGCCGATTCCAGGCCTTCCACGGTAAGCGGGTACATGTGGTTATTCACAAGCTGCTTGGTCATACCCAGCGAGCCTCCCGTTCCCCAATAATCCTTGGGTAGCGGGTTGATCCACACCACCTTACGGAAGTGCTCGTTGATGCGCTGAAACCAAGTGGCACCAGCCTCTTCATTCCAGTGTTCGATGGAACCACCCGGATGAGAGATCTCATAGGGAGCCATAGTGGCATCACCCACAAAGATCACTTTGTAGTCTGATGGGTACTTATGGAGGACGTCCCACGTACTGGTCGTCTCATTCATACGCCGGATGTTCTGAGTCCACACGCTCTCATACACAAAGTTATGAAAGTAGAAGTACTCCATGTGCTTAAATTCCATGCGCGCGGCTGAAAACAGCTCTTCGCACACCCGCACGTGGGGATCCATGGAGCCACCCACATCGAAAAAGATCAGAACTTTGGCCGCGTTGTGGCGCTCGGGCACCATCTTCAGATCCAAGTAACCCGCATTACGGGCCGTGGATCGAATGGTGTCGTCCAAATCCAATTTGTCTGCGGCGCCCTGGCGAGCAAACTTACGCAGCCGCCGAAGGGCCACTTTGATGTTGCGTATCCCCAGAGTGACGCTGTCATCCAGGTCTTTGAACTCACGTTTTTCCCAAACTTTAATCGCTCGCCCGTGACGTCCTTTTTTCTGACCAATACGAAAGCCTTCGGGGTTGTAACCATCGGCGCCAAAGGGCGACGTACCACCGGTTCCAATCCACTTGTTACCGCCGGCGTGACGCTCCTTTTGCTCCTCCATTCGCTTCTTGAAGGTTTCAATCAGTTCTTCCAGACCGCCAAGCGAGTCGATCTTGGCTTTTTCCTCGTCGCTCAGATTCTTCTCAAACTCAGCGCGAAGCCACTCATCCGGAATCAGCGCTTCCAACAACTCATCCAGGTGCTCGATCCCATCGAAATAGACTTTGAACGCCCGGTCAAACTTGTCGAAGTGGCGCTCGTCCTTCACCAGACACAAGCGCGCCAAGTAATAGAACTCCTCCATATCCGCAAAGGCAAGCTGCTGTTGCAGCGCCTCCAGCAGATCGAGGAACTCACGCAGGCTGGCAGGCACCTTGGCCCGCCGCACTTCGAGAAAGAAATCAATCAACATAAAACTGCACTCTTGCCGAAATTCAGCCGCGACGGCGGGCCATAAACGCCAGCTTTTGCAGCAGGTGTACGTCCTGCTCGTTTTTCACCAAGGCACCATACAGAGGCGGCAGCGCAGAGCTGCTGTCTTTTTCTTGCAGCATTTTTGCGGACAGCTCGTCAGCCATGAGCAGTTTCAGCCAGTCGATCAGTTCGGAGGTGGAAGGCTTTTTCTTCAGGCCCGGTACCTTGCGCACATCGAAGAACACCTCAAGTGCATCCTTTACAACCTGCTGCTGAAGACCCGGAAAATGAACATCCACGATGTCCTGCATGGTGTTCCGGTCCGGGAAGTTGATGTAGTGGAAAAAGCAACGACGCAAGAAGGCGTCTGGCAGTTCTTTTTCGTTGTTACTGGTAATAACCACGATTGGCCGCTTAGCGGCTTTTACGAACTGCTGGGTTTCGTACACATAAAATTCCATGCGATCCAGTTCAAGCAGCAGATCGTTCGGGAACTCGATATCGGCTTTGTCGATTTCATCAATCAGCAACACAACCTGGTCATCGGCCTCAAAGGCTTCCCAGAGCTTACCTTTAACGATGTAGTTGCTGATGTCATTTACCTTCGCATCTCCCAACTGAGAATCCCGTAAACGGGAGACCGCATCGTACTCATACAAGCCTTGCTGAGCCTTGGTGGTCGATTTGATGTGCCAGGGGATCAGCCGCATACCCAAAGAGCTTGCCATTTCCTCTGCCAGCAAGGTTTTGCCGGTGCCGGGCTCGCCTTTGATCAGCAGTGGGCGTTGCAGCGTAATGGCCGCATTTACGGCCATTTGCAGGTCATCGGTGGCTACATAATTATCGGTACCGGTAAACTTCATCTGTGTCATTCCTATTGGTTACTTTTTCTGCTCATCGTCTGGTTCTTCGCCCGGTTTGGTGTCCGGATCGAGGGTATCGGATGAATCGTACTCGGGTAAATCGTCAAATTCGGACAGATCGAAATCGTCCAGGCCGAATTCTTCTTCATCATCTTGCGCCGGCTCAGTGAGCTCGGGGATGTTTTCTTCCGGCTCTTCTGGCTCTTCTGGCTCTTCTGGCATCAATATCGGAGTTTCAGCCTCAATGTCTGCCATTTCCTGTTGCAAGTCATCCAGGCTTTCGGTTTCTTCACTAGCCGTAGAGACTTCAGCTTGTTCGCTGCGGCGCTTGCGCCTCAACAAGAAAATGATCAGTGCAATAACCAGGAGCAAACCCCCACCCGCTCCAATCATCCAGATTGGCATGGGCAATGCCGACTCATCTTCTTGTGCTTTTTCAGCTATGGGGTCTTTTATTGCTGAGGGCTCTTTTATCGCTGAGGGTTGTTTTATCGCTGAAGGCTCCTCTTCGTTAGAAGGCTCTTCTTCTGGTTCAGCTGCCGGCTGGGGAGCAGGTTCTGCCGCAGGAGTTTGTTCTGCCTGCTCGGCAAAGCTTATATCTATAGGCGCTTCTATCGTCGATTCAGCCAGCCCCACAGGCCCCATGAACTCGGTTGTGGCGGTGAATTTTCGAGCAAAGGTTTTGCCATCCGCGACAATATCAAGCCGGTACAGCCCTTCAGCCGGCAGCTTGTTGATAGTGTCTGTGTACTCACCATCTTCCGGCGGCTGCTCTGGCGAAAGGGCCTTTTTGCCACTATGGCCGTTTTCTGAGGTAAGGCTAAGTTCTACGCTTATTACATCAAGGAAATCCGGGTTTACCACTTTCTCTGTTTTTTCAAAAAAGGCTACGCGAACTTCAACCGGTGATTTGGCTGTAAATGTGGCGGGAACGGGGCCAACAACCATTCGCAGGTCACTAACAACCGTCACGCGGCTGCCCTCACCCAACTCACCTTTTAAGCGCCACTCGCCGGCTTGGGGCTCAGTTATCGTCACCAGATCGTAAGCTTCTTCCCTGGCCCAACGAACGTTGCCGGGTTGAGCTGCCTGGAGAAGCGCTTCTCCATCAGGCCGGATCAGTTGCAAACCTGCCGGCTCTGCCGTCTCGCCGGCTTTAATCTGGTCGCGAAAAATCAGTGCGGTAAATTCCTTAACTCCGCTATCAACCGTAAAGGCATTGCCCTCAATCGGAATCTGTTCTTGGGGGGCCGCGCTATTCAAGGCGTCCAAAAAAGCCAGATTGAGAGATTCTGCGGTGTCCGCGACTCTAAAACTGCCCTGAGACTTCTCAGCAAGAGTCTTCAAAAAACCAGCATCTGCCAAATCGAAGAGTGCGACCGGGTGAAATGTGGCGCCTCTGGCTGCCAAATTCGTCAAAATCTCACCCAGTATTCTCTTTTCTTCAGCCTGATTCACATCGGCGCTGTCGGAGATATCCACGT